>NZ_JBJDPS010000009.1:0-248005 GCF_044901685.1 Micromonospora sp. NPDC050397 | reverse complement strand
CGGCATCGTGCGCGGGGGCGCCGGGCCGCCCCCCGCCCCCCCCCCACGGGGGGGGTGCCCCCCGCGGGGGCGCGGCCCCACCCCCCGCCGGGGCACCGGCTGCGGGCCCGGGGGGGGGCCGCCCCACGTCCGGTGGCTGAGTGACGTCGGTGGCTGAGTGTGGTCGCGGCACGGGTGGCTGCGGCGCCGTGACGGTCGCGGGGAGGTCGAGCGCCGCTACCGGGCCAGGTCCGGGCGCCCCGGGGGGTACGTCAGGGCGTGACGGGCCGGTCCGGTGGGGTCCGGCGCGGTTTGTTGTCCGGGTAGCGGCGCGGCGACCGGTCCCGCAGGACGATGCCCCACTCCCGTTCGACGATCGAGCGGAAGGCCGCGCGTACGGCGGCATCGTCCGACAGGTCGATACTGCACTCCTGCCAAGGTCGGGCCTGCCCGGCGTATGCGAACAACTCGTCCGCCTCGCCCAGGGCGGCCAACGCCCGCCACAGGTAATTGATCCACTTCATTTTTTGACGTCCTCGGTCAGGGTGCCTGGTCGCAGGTGAGCGGCCGACCACGTCTCCACGGCCCGTAGCACCGGCACGACCGAATCGCCGAGGCCGGTGAGCGCGTACTCGACCCGGGGCGAGCACCGCAGGTGGAAGTTGCGCTCGACAAGCCCGACCGCCTCCATCTCGCACAGGCGCTCGGCGAGCATCGCCGGGTCCAACGGGGCCAGCCGTCGGCGCAGGTCCCCGAAGCGCAGGGGACCGTCGCGGTCCAGCAGCCACACGATGTGCGGCGTCCAGCGTGTGAAGATCAGATCGAGGGCCGGCGACAGCGGGGTCGCGGTGGTCAACAGGTCGCTCACCCTTTCCCCGACGTACGCCCACCGTCGGTGTTCAGCCGGGCTCTCGCCGAACCGGGTGAGCTGCGGCACGCTCTGTGTCCGGTGACCTCCGCGAGATTCCTTCGGCCGCCCCCGTACGCGTGCTCCGGCCGGTCATGCGGGTCACGGTCCGCGCCCCGCCTTTGGACTTGCGGGTCCATTTTTTCGGCGCCAGTGTGGTGACCCGGCGGTCCGTTCAGGGCCGGTAGACACAGGGGGAGGATTTCCGTGAACCACTACTACCTGCTCGGCCGGTCCGGGTTGCGGGTGAGCCGGTTGGCGTTGGGCACGATGAACTTCGGTACGGGTGGGTTCCACGCGGCGTACGGCAGAACCGAGGAGGAGGCCGAGCCGATCTTCCGCCGGTATCTGGAAGCGGGCGGCAACTTCGTCGACACGGCCGACTTCTACACCGCCGGGGAGAGCGAGAGCATCCTCGGCCGGTTGGTGGCCCGCGCGGGGGTGCGGGACCGGCTGGTGCTGACGAGCAAGTTCACCAACAGCATCGATCCGAGTGATCCGAACGCCAGTGGGAACGGGCGTAAGCACATCGTGCGGGCTCTGGACGCGTCGCTGCGTCGGCTCGGTACGGACTACCTCGATCTGTACCTGTTGCACACCTGGGATCGGATCACCCCGGTCGAGGAGGTGGTGCACACCCTCGACGACCTGGTCCGGGCGGGCAAGATCCGGTACGCGGGGCTGTCGGATGTGCCGGCGTGGTACGCCGCCCGTGCGCAGACGTACGCCGAGGCGCACACGAGGACGCCGTTGATCACGTTGCAGTTGCCGTACTCGCTGGTGAACCGGGGAATCGAGTCGGAGTTCACCTCGATGGCGCAGTCGTTGGGTATGGGGCTCACCGCGTGGAGCCCGATCGGTGGCGGATTGCTGACCGGCAAGTACCGGCGGACCGAGAACGGCCTCTCCGGCATCGGACGACTCGGCACCTCCGGCGGCTCGGGTCTGCGGATCAAGGAGAACGACTGGAGGGTGATCGACGCGCTCGAAGGCGTGGCGTCCGACCTCGGTCGGAGCATGGCTCAGGTGGCGGTCAACTGGGTGGCCACCCAGCCGGGGGTCGCGTCGGTGGTCATCGGGGCCAGTGGTGCCGAGCAACTCGACAGCAACATGGCCGCGCTCGACTTCGAGATCCCGCAGGAGTTGCGTGCCCGGCTCGACGAGGCCAGCGCCCCGGAGGTGCCGGCCCTGTACTCGATGTTCACCCCGGAATACCAGTCCTGGATCGTCAGCCCCGGCCTCGGCATCGGCGACAAGCCGGCCGGCTACGCGCCCTCCGTGTTCAACGGCGCCACCCGGTCGGACGTCGGCTCCGGCTCGCGGTAAACGGTCATGGGGCGCTGGCGGGGTAGACGCGGGTTTCGGTGGCCTTGACCGCCGCCCAGACGGGTTGTCCGGGTGCGAGCTGGAGTTGGGCGGCGGAGATCGGGGTGACGTCGGCGGCCACCCCGATCGGACCGTCGAGTTGGATCCGTAGGTTGTCGCCGTGGCGCTGGATGCCGGTGATGGTGGCCGACCAGGTGTTGCGGGGGCTGCCCTCGGGGCGGCCGGGATGCAGGGCCACCGCCGAGGGCGGGAAGGCGACGAAGACGTCACCGTCGTGCCGGTCGGCGGTGGCGATGGTGAAGTCGTCACCGACGCGGACGTTCGCCCCGTCCGCGTGGCCCCGGTAGAGGTTGAGCCCGACGAGGCGAGCCACGTAGTCGGTCCGTGGCCGGGCGGTGATGGTGGCGGCGTCGCCCTCCTGCACCACCCGGCCCTCCTCGACGATGACCAGCCGGTCGGCGAGGACCAGGGCGTCCAGCGGGTCGTGGGTGACCAGCAGGGCGGCGCCGCTGTGCTCGCCGAGGTGGCGTTGCAACTCTGCCCGGGTGTCCAACCGGGTACGGGCGTCGAGCGCCGCGAGGGGTTCGTCGAGCAGCAGCAGTGCCGGCCCGACGGCGAGCGCGCGGGCGAGCGCGACCCGTTGGGACTGGCCGCCGGAGAGTTGACGCGGTTTGCGTCGGGCGTACGCGCCCAGCCCCATCCGGTCCAGCCAGCCGGCCGCCTGTTCGCGGGCGGTCCGCCGGTCGACACCGTGGCGCCGGGGACCGAACGCGACGTTGTCCAACGCACTGAGGTGCGGGAAGAGCAGGTAGTCCTGGAAGACGACACCGATCGGGCGGCGTTCGGTCGGCAACCAGGTCCGGTGGTCGGGCCGGTCGAGGTCGACGCCACCGAGGGTGATGTGCCCGGCGGTCAGTGGGGCCAACCCGGCGAGCGTACGCAGCGCGGTGGTCTTGCCGGCACCGTTCGGCCCGAGCAGGGCGACGACCTCGCCGGGCTCGACCCGCAGCCGCAGGTCGAGCCGGAAGGTGCCCCGGTCGACGACGAGGTGGGCGTCGAGCATCGGGTCGGTCGACGTCGCCCGGCCGGTCGCGGGCACCGGGGCGGCGGGGACGGGTCTGGTCATGGGCTGGTGATCCATCGGTCGCGGAGGCTGGCCAGGATCGCGACGGAGACGGTGAGCAGGATGAGGCTGAGTACGATCGCCGACTCCAGGTCGGTCTCCAGGGCGAGGTAGACGGCGAGCGGCATGGTCTGGGTCCGGCCCGGGAAGTTGCCGGCGAAGGTGATGGTGGCACCGAACTCGCCGAGTGCCCGGGCCCAGCAGAGGACCGCCCCGGCGGCGATGCCGGGGGCGACGAGGGGGAGGGTGACGTGGGTGAAGGTGGTCCACCGTCCGGCGCCGAGGGTGGCGGCGGCTTCCTCGTAGCGGGTGTCCGCGCCGCGTAGCGCACCCTCGACGGCGATGATCAGGAACGGCATGGCGACAAACGCCTCGGCGAGCACGACCCCGGTGGTGGTGAACGGCAGGGTGATGCCGAAGGTGGCGTCGAGCCAGCCACCGAGCAGGCCCCGGCGGCCGAAGACCAGCAGGAGCGCCACGCCGCCGACCACCGGCGGCAGTACGAGTGGCACGGTGACGAGTGCGCGTACGACCCGGCGGCCGGGGAACTCGACCCTCGCGAGCAGCCAGGCCAGGGGGACGCCGAACGCGAGGCAGAGCAGCGTGGCGAGGGTGGCGGTCTGCAACGACAGCCACAGCGCGGTGAGTACGCCGGGCTCGGCGAGTCGCTGCGGCAGCGTGCTCCACGGCGTACGGACCAGGAGCCCGATCAGGGGCAGCACCAGGAACAGCAGGCCGAGTGCGGCGGGTACGAGCAGCGCGACCGGCACGCGCTGATGTCGGCGAGGTGGTGGAACGGCCACGGTCGACCGTTCCACCACCTCGGTTCCGTCGTTGCGGGACACGTGCTACGGGGCCTGGAAGCCGGCCTGGGTGAGCACGGACCTGCCGGCGTCGGAGAGCACGTACGCGATGAACGCCTCGGCGCCGGTCCTGTTCGGGGCGCTCTTCAACACCGTGATCGGGTAGTCGTTGATCGCGCCGGCAGACTCGGGGAACTCGATTCCGTCGACGTCGGCGGTGGCGGCCTTCGCGTCGGTGCGGTAGACCAGTGCCGCGTCGACCTCGCCGAGTTTCACCTTGGACAGGGCGCCCTTGACGTCCTGTTCCAGGGTGACCGGGGTGAGTTTCACCCCGGCGGCGTCGAGGGCCTTCTTCGCCGCCGCGCCGCAGGGAACCTGTTCGGCGCAGAGGGCGACCTTGGCGTCGGGTTTGGTGAGGTCGGTGAGTCCGGTGACGCCCTTGGCGTTGCCCTTCGGCACGGCGATGACGAGTTGGTTCTTGACGAAGGTGGTGGGGGTGCCGCCTCCGTTGCCGGCGTCGGTGACGGTCTTCATGTTCGCCGGGGCGGCGGAGGCGAACACGTCGGCCGGGGCGCCCTGGTTGATCTGGGTGGCGAGGGCGGAGCTGCCGGCGAAGCTGAAGGTGACCTTGGCGCCGGGGTTGGCGGCCTCGAAGTCCTTGCCGATGGTGGTGAACGACTCGGTCAGCGACGCGGCCGCGAAGACGGTGATCGTGCCGGTGACGCCGGGGCTGCCGCTGCCAGGTTGTGGGCTGGCGGTGTCGGCGTCGCCGCCGCAACCGGTGAGACCCAGCGCCACCACTGCGGTGAGCGCGGTCAGTACGGTGCGGAACCGTCGTGCTCTCACAAGCTGGTCCTCCCTCTATTCCCGGTGGTCAGGGCGGCCATCTCCACCGTGGCGGTGGTGAATGTCGACGACCGTGACCGCCACCGATCCGAAACAGCGTTGCGTTGGACACCTTAGTGCACCGCAACTGCAAGCGTTAGTGGGCTGATCGGGCCGTATCCTCGGCCCGGTGTTCCCATATCCGGGCCGTATCTGCATGATGGGGTAATGGCTGGTGAACCGGTGTCGCCACTACCGGCGTGGCAGACCCTGACCGACGAGCAGAGCCGGCGGTGGACGGAGGTCCTCGCCCACGTCACCAACGCCCTCCCGGCGGGCGCGGTGACCGTGGTGGTCGACGGGGGCACGGCGCACGCGGCCGTCGTGGCCGACCGGCTCGCCGACGCGTTGCACCGGGGTGGACGGCCGTGTGCCCGGTTGACCGACCGCGCGCCTGTTGTCGACGAGGACAACTGGCGTGCCGACGGGACCGTCGACACGGTCGCCGTCGCCGACGGCCCACGCTGGCGGGCGCGTCCGCCCACCGGCGAGTGGGACGTGGTCGTCTGGCTCCGTACCCCGCCGGTCGGTCCGTCGACGAACGGGGGCCGTGGCCCGGAGTGCGACATCGTCGTCGACCTGCACGACCCGACCTGGCCGGTGATCCGCCACCTCGCCGACCGTCTCGCCCCACAGGAACGCTGGTACCTCAGCGAGTCGCGGGCCTTCTTCGCCACCCGAGCGGCGACCTGGGACACGAAGTTCGGCGACGACCTGCCCGCCTACGCCGCCGCCGTCACCGAGGCCGGTCTCGCCGAGGGCGGTGTTGTCGTCGACATCGGCTGCGGTACGGGTCGAGCGCTACCCGCCCTCCGGGACGCGGTCGGTCCCCACGGTGTTGTCATCGGTCTGGATCTCACGCCGCAGATGCTCACCGCCGCCCACGCCCACGCCGGTCGGGCCGACGCCGACCTGATCCTGGGCGACGCCCGGCACCTGCCGCTCGCCGACGCCTCGGTCGACGCGGTGTTCGCCGCGGGCCTGCTCACCCACCTGCCCGACCCCGAGTCCGGCCTGCGGGAACTCGCCCGGATCACCCGGCCCGGCGGGCGACTCGTGCTCTTCCACCCCTCCGGTCGGGCCGCGCTCGCCGCCCGGCACGGTCGCCCGCTCCGTCCCGACGAGCCCCTGGCCGAAACCCGGCTGCGTGGGACGACCGCGCGGGCCGGTTGGCGGCTGCTCGGCTACGACGACCCACCACACCGGTTCTTCGCCACCGCCGTGCGCCAGCGGGGCTGACCCGCGCCGGGTCACCGGTCACCGGTGTTCCGCTCGGGTGCCGGGCCGGACCGCTCGGTATCCGGCACCCGAGAACCGCCGGGTCAGGCGGCGTTGGCGGCCGGGATCCGGGTGGGGGCGAACCCCTGCTGGATCCAGTTCGGGTACGCCACCGGCAACCGGCTGACCTCGTCGAGTTCGGCGAGATCCTGTGCGGTGAGGGTCAGCTCGCTGGCGGCGATGTTGTCCGTGAGCTGTTCCAGCTTCCGGGCACCGGCGATGACGCTGGTGACGGCGGGCTGGGCGAGCAGCCAGGCGAGCGCCACCCGGGCGGGGCTCACCTCGTGCCGCGCGGCGACGGACCGCAGTACGTCGACGATCCGGAACCCCTTCTCCTCGTCGAACTGGACGAAGTCGTAGCCGTTCTGGGACCGGCGGGAGCCCTGGTCGGTGGTCACGCCGCCGCGGTCGAACTTGCCGGTGAGGAATCCGCCGGCGAGCGGGCTCCACACCGTCAGGCTCAGTCCCGTGTCCTGGGCCATCGGCACCAGGTCGCGCTCGGCGTCGCGCGACACCAGCGAGTAGTGCACCTGGTTGGCGACGAACTTCGCCTGGTCGTGCAGGGCGGAGACGCCCAGCGCCTGGGTGATCTGCCAGGCGGCGAGGTTGGAGGAGCCGATGTAGCGGACCTTGCCCTGACGTACGGCGTCGTCGAGCGCGCTCAGCGTCTCCTCGATCGGCGTCACGTGGTCCCAGTTGTGGATCTGGTACAGGTCGATGTAGTCGGTTCCCAGTCGGCGCAGGCTGTCCTCCACCGACCGCATCACGTGCATCCGGGAGAGCCCCTGGTCGTTGGGTCCCGGACCGACCGGAGCGATCAACTTGGTACCGAGCACCACGTCGCGCCGACGGTTCCCGATCGCCCGGCCGAGCAACTCCTCGCTCTCGCCGTCGGCGTACACGTCGGCGGTGTCGATGAAGTTGATCCCGGCGTCGAGTGCCGTGCCGACAACCCGGTCCACCTCGTCCTGTCCGAGTCCGCCGATGGGGCGGAAAACCGGGTGTTCCTTGCCGCCGAATGTCATCGTGCCCAGGGAGATCTCGGAAACCCACACCCCGGTACGGCCCAAAAGACGGTATTTCACTGGTCGCCCCTTTTGTCACGATTGGTTAGCTCAGAGTGCTGGATGACCCATGTCGCGTGTCTGTCCGGACGCAGTGTCCGGCCGAATCGTCCGGACATGGCGTCCGGAATCCATGCTACATCCTGCCCGGACACGGTGTAGTGTGGTGCTCGGTGGGGGTGCGGCCGGAGAGAACGGCCTGAAATCAGCGGCCCAGCAGCGACAGTAGGATCCCGACATGCCTTCGATCACCCGGCGACGCAGCCCGAATTCCGGGCAACCCGCCTCGTCCGAGGTGGAGATCCTGGCCGCGACCCGACGTCTTCTGATCAACGGCGCGAACTTCACCGAAATCGGTGTGCAGCAGATCTCCACCGAGGCCGGCGTCGCCCGTTCGACCTTCTACAGTCACTTCCGCGACAAGATCGATCTGCTCATGCGGCTTGCCGCGACGATGTTCGACACGTCGTTCCACATCACGTCCGCCTGGCAGCCGGAGGACGGGGTCGAACGCCTCACGGACGCCTTTTTGCAGGTGTTGCGGGCCTACCGGGCCCAGGCTCCGGTCCTGCGGGCGATCCTCGAGGTCGCCAGCTACGACACGAACGTGCGCGACTTCTGGAACCAGGGACTCACCCCCTTCACCGATCGGACGATCGCCGGTCTGCGCGACGAGCAGCAGGCGGGTCGTACCCCCGGCGACCTCGACCCGGTCACCGCCACCCGGGTGATCGTCGTGGGCGGCGAGCGAGCCATCCTCGACCAGATCACCGTCGGGGACCCCGCCGACGACCCCTCGTTCGCCCGCGAGATAGCCCTGATCTGGTGGTACGGCGCCTACCGTCGTCCGTCGGACTGAGCGCCCGTCGGTGCGGAGCGCTCAGTCCACCGCCACCGTCGCGGGTCGTGGGGCGTGGTCGTCCGGGTCGGTCGGGGCGCCGCCACCGGTCCCGCCGGTCGTGACCCGGCCCGACGACGGCGACCCGGCACCCGGTGGTGTCCGCGCACCACGGGTCAGCGTGTAAAGGCCGACCCCGAGTGCCGTCACGACGAGCGCGTTCCGGACCACCAGCAACGCCGTACCCGGCCAGTCGGGATCCGCCGACACCTGCGCGTAGTACCACGGGAACAGTGCGCTGGTCAGGGCGGTCGCGACAATGAGCAGGGCACTCGGGACGCGCTGGGTGGTGTCCCGGCGGCTGAGGCAGACCGCTGCCACGCCGATCAGCCAGAGCATGTACTGCGGGGAGAAGACCCGGCTGGTCACCACCGTCATCAGGACCGTGAGCAGGGCGATGTCGAAGCCGAGAGCGCTGGTCCAGACGACTCGCCGCCCCCTGACCAGCCACCAGACAGCCAGGACGCCCAGGCCGAGCACGGTCAGTACGGGCAGCACGACGGTCGCGGGCCGGACGAACGGATGGTCGACGAACTCCAGCGCGCCGTAGACGTACCGGATCTCGATGGTGTGGTCGTGAAGGCGGGTCAGGACCAGTGGGGTGGCGCCGACCGACTCGATCTGCAGGCCGCGGTCCGACTGGTTGCCGGTGAAGCCGGACCAGGCGTTGCTGAAGGCGAGCGTGAGGGCACCGCCGAGTACGGCGAGTGTCACGGCAAAGCCGCCGAGGACCGGCCGGAGCCCACCGAGTGGTCTGGAGCTGATCAGCAGCAGCGCCGGCCAGACCTTCACCAGCGCGCCGACGCTCATCACCGCGCCGGCGACGATCGGACGCCGGACCGTGGCGGCGAGCGCGACGACGGCGGTCGCGGTGGCGAAGATGTCATACCGGGCGTACGTCAGCAGGTTGAGCAGCGGAACGACGACCGCCCAGGCCCAGGCGCCGAGCAGTAGCCCCTCGCCACGGGCGAGCCGGAGCAGGACGAGCAGGACCAGCAGGTCGGCGAGGAGGGCGAGGGTGAAGAACGTGATCTCGAACGCGCCGGCCGAGTCCCCGGAGATGCGGCGCAGGGACCAGAAGAGCGCGGCGGCTCCCGGCGGGTACTGCCACATCGGGTCGTCGAGCGGAATCCGCCAGTCGAGCAGCGCGTCGCCCCAGCGTTGGTAGAGCGCTACGTCGGCGAAGACGTTCCCGACCGGGGCCTTGATGACATTCGCGTAGATCAGGACGAATACCGCCCGGGTGGCGACCCAGGCCCCGACCGCACCGGTTGTCGCCCAGAATCGGCTCCTGGACCGCGACTGTCCACTCACGAGATCGGTTGTCGACACCCGTTCCACCTATCCGTCAAGGTCAATGTCGGCGGAAGGATTGTAGACCGGCGGCCGGCTCGGTTCTCCCGTTCCGAAACCTGTTTCGCGGCAACGGATTCCGGCTCCCGCCCGTACCCGTCGGTGCGCCGGTGGAACCGCTCGGCGACGTGACGGCGAACGGCCGGGGCGCCGGGGAGATTCGGGCGGAAGGCCGTCCCCGGTGCCCCGGCCGGTGCCGCGCCGGGTGCCGTCGTGCCGGAGGGCTCAGACGCTGACGCGCTCCCGCTGCGGCTCGGCGGCGAGCTGCGCGCGCAGTCCCTCGCCCTCGATGTCGACGTTCGGTAGGAGCTTGTTCAGCCAGGCCGGCAGCCACCAGGCGGCGTGGCCGAGCAGCGAGATGACCGTGGGCACGATTGTCATCCGGACCACGAAGGCGTCGACCGCGACGCCGAGTGCCAGTGCGAAGCCCATGCTCTTGATGACCGGGTCGTGGACCAGGATGAAGCCCGCGAAGACCGACGTCATGATGAGGGCCGCGGCGGTCACCACCCGGGCGCCGTGGCCCATGCCGTTGATGGTCGCCTGGCGCGGGGTGTCCCCGTGTACGTAGTCCTCGCGCATCCGTGAGACCAGGAACACCTCGTAGTCCATGGCAAGCCCGAACAGGATGCCGATGAGCAGGATCGGCAGGAAGCTGACCAGCGGGCCGGGGGTGTCGACGCCGAGCAGACCGGCCAGGTGGCCCTCCTGGAACACGGCGACGGTGATGCCGAAGGTCGCGCCCACGGTGAGCAGGAAGCCCAGTGCCGCCTTGATCGGCACGAGGATCGACCGGAACACCAGCATCAGCAGGAGTACCGAGAGGCCGACGACGAGCAGCAGGTACCAGGGCATGGCGTCGGAGAGTTTCTCGGAGACGTCGATGCCGATGGCGGTCTGACCGGTGAGCGCGATGTCGGCACCGCCGACCGCGCGGGCCTTGGTCCGGACCTCGTGCACCAGCGTCTCGGTGGCCGCGTCGGTGGGGCCGGTGGTGGGAATGACCGCGAGCAGGGCGGTCTTCTGGTCCCGGCTGAGGTTCGGCGGGGCGACCGCGAGCAGGTTCTTCGTGCCTTGCAGCGCGGTGGTGACCTGCTGCGCGGTGGACGCGGTGGCGGCCGGGTCCTCGCTCGACACCACGAGGATCAGACGGCCGTTGAAGCCGGCGCCGAAGCCCTCCTCGGTGAGGTCGGCCGCGTCGCGGGCCGGGGTGCCGACCGGCGCGGCGCTCGCGTCGGGCAGGCCCAGCCGCATGTTGGCCGCCGGCAGCGCGAGCGCGCCGAGGCCGAGGATCGCCACCAGGATCACGGGTACGCGCAGCTTGATGACCAGGCGAGCCCAGCGGAACCCGAAACCCTCGCTGTACGCCACGGCGGTGTTGGTGCCGCGCTGCGCGCGGGGCAGCACCCTGCGGCCGGCGAAGCCGAGCAACGCCGGCAGGAGGGTGATCGCGACGAGGACGGCGACCGCGACGGTGCCGGCGGCGGCGAGCCCCATGGTGGTGAGGAACGGGATTCTGACCACGGTCAGGCCGGCGAGGGCGATGACCACGGTGACACCGGCGAAGACCACGGCGGAACCGGCGGTGCCGACCGCACGCCCGACCGCCTCCTCGGGCTCGTGGCCGTCGAGGAGGTTCTGGCGGTAGCGGGAGCTGATGAACAACGCGTAGTCGATGCCGACCGCCAGGCCCAGCATCAGGGCGAGGACGGGGGCGGTGCTGGTCAGCGACACGACGCCGCTCAGGGCGTAGAGGCCGGCCATGCCGGCACCGACACCGATCAGTGCGGTCAGCATGGTCATGCCGGCGGCGACGAGCGAGCCGAAGGTGACCAGCAGGACCACGAGCGCGACGACGACGCCCAACGCTTCCATGCTGCCGATCTCCGGTTGGGTCGACATCACCTCGCCACCGTGCTCGACGCGCAGCCCGGCGGCCTGCGCGGCGGCGCCACTCTCCTCGTACGCGGTGCGCTGCGCCTCGGTGACGCTGTCGGCCCGTTCGGCGAACTGCACCTGGAGCAGCCCGTACCGCCCGTCGGCCGAGACCGACCTCGCGTCGAACGGGCTGACCGCACCGACCACACCGGACAGTCCCGCCGCCTCGGCGACGAGCCCGTCGACGGCGGCGCGGTAGTCGGAGAGCTGCCGTCCCTCGGGCGCGGCGAGCACGATCGCGCCGGTGGCGCCGGACGCCTCCGGGAACTCGCGGGCGAGGGCGTCGAGCGCGCGTTGCGATTCGGTGCCGGGAATGGAGATCTTGTCGGACGTCTCACCCATGAACGCGGCGGCCGAGCCGCCCAGTGCGGCGAGCACGACGAGCCAGAGCACGACGACGAGCCGGCGGCGTCGGAACGATGCCCGGCCGAGCCGGTAGAGGATGGTTGCCATGTCAACTTTCTTGTCGAGGTCGAACCTGGGATGAAACCGCCCGCTCGGCCACCGTGGTGAGTGCGTCGCGGAGGTCGATGCCGCCGGAGTCGGCGTGTTCGATGACGACGGTGCAGATGCCGCTGAGGACCACCCGAGCGGCGATGTCGTCGACCGGGTCGGGGGAGTGGCCGGCGAAGGCGCGTACCAGGCGTTCGGCCAGGGCGTCGATGCCGGGGAACCGGGGAATCTCGGAGACCTGCAGGCTGTCGTAGACGAGGGTGACCTCTCGGCGGTAGCGCAGCACCAGGTCGACAAAGCCGTTGACGGCGACCAGTCGCGCGTCTTCCCCGTGCAGGACGGCCAGTCGGTCGTCCAACGCCCGCAGCTCCTCGATGGCGGGTTCGACGAGCGCCACGAGCAGGGCGTCCTTGCTGGCGAAGTGGTAGAGCAGGGTTGCCTTGGAGCAGCCGACCGCCACCGCGATGTCGTGCAACGAGGTGCCCTTGAAGCCTCCTCGCGCGAAGAGTCGAGCCGCCTCGGCGAGGATGTCCTCGCGGGTGTGGTTGCGCGTCACCGCGATCACCTCCGTCCACCAGTATGCCTGACCGATCGGTCAGTCCATGATGGGGATGAGTCAGCCGATCCCCACGCCCGTGCCCCCGCCGTGCTGGTTCACGCCGCCCCGGGTCGAGGCTCGCGCCCGCTCGATCTCCGGCGCGTGTGCGACGGCCCATTCGCCCAGGGCCAAAATCAACGGGAGGAGCGAGCGGCCCAGGTCGGTGAGCGCGTACTCGACCCGCTCCGGTGTCCGTCGGCGGCTGACCAACCCGTCGCTCTCCAGCGCGCGCAGCGTACGGGTGAGAATCCGCCTGCTCAGCCCCTGGACGGTGCGGTCGAGTTCGTTGAAGCCGTACGGCCGCTCGTGCAACACGGCGAGCAGCAGCACGCTCCACTTCTCACCGACGCGCCGCAGGACGTCCGTCGCCGTACAGGCCGCACGGTCGGCCTCGGTCACGGGGAGGGGGAGCACCGGTGACATGAAGGTGCCTTCTTTCGCGGCGTGCCGAACGGGATCCACGATGAAGTATGCGCACAGTGGTGATCGCGGGTGGGACACGTGGAATCGGCGGTGCCCTTGCCGGCAGGCTTCGGCGGGCCGGTGACCGGGTCCTCGCGTTGGGCAGTGCCGACGCGGATCTCACGTCGATCCGACAGACCGCCGCCCTGGTGTCCCGGCTACCCGACAAGATCGATGTGTTGGTGCTGGCGGCGGGGCGTTTCGACCGCCGGAGAATCGTCACCGACGAGGGGTTGGAACAGACGTTCGCGATCGGTGTGCTCAGCCGTTACCTGCTCGCCGAACTGCTCCGCCCGGCACTGGACCGCGCCGCCGAGGCGATCGTCCTCAACCTCAGTGGCACCGGCGGGATACCGGCTGGCCACATCCACTGGGACGACCTGCAACTGAGCCGTGGGTACAGCCTGTTCAACGCCACCATGCAGGGCGCGCGGGCCAACGACCTGCTGGGCGTCGGCTTCGCCGCGCACGACCCGCACAGCCGGATCCGGTACGTCCTGTACAACCCGCTGTTCGTCAACAGCGGTATGCACCGTCAGTTCACCCAGCCCACGCGCGCACTCGTCGGGGCGGCAGCCGCCGTCTTCGGCGCCTCGACCGACGCCACGGCCGAGCGTCTGGCCACCCTGCTGGCCCAACCGCCGACCGCACCGCTGACCGCGTTACGCCGAGGCAGGCCGGTGCCGCTGACCCGTCCGGAGTTCGACCACCGCGCGGCAGCCCGGCTCTACTCACGTCTCGCCGAGCTGGCCGCCCCGGACTGAAGGCCGCCCCCACTAAAGTCACCGCCTGCCGAAGCCATCAGCGACGGAAGTCACCGCCGACTGAAGGCCGACGCGCTGATCGTGTCACCGGACCTCGATCGCTTCGGAGCGGCCGTAGTCTCACCGGCATGACAGAAGCGCAGCAGACGTACACCCTTGCCACACCCGGCGTCGACCTGGTCTACGACGTCCGCGGCCCGCTACCGCCGTCCGGCGGGCGCCCCGCGCTGCTCATGATCGGTCAGCCGATGACCGCCGAGGGCTTCGAGGCGCTCGCCGAGCACTTCACGGACCGTACGGTCGTCACCTACGACCCGCGTGGCCTCGGCCGCAGCGTCCGCAAGGACGGCCGGTCCGACCACACGCCGCGGCAACAGGCCGCCGACCTGCATCTCCTGATCGAGGCGCTCGACGCGGGCCCGGTCGACCTGTTCGCCAGCAGCGGGGGTGCGGTGACCGCGCTCGAACTGGTCGCGACCCACCCCGGCGACGTCGTCACGTTGGTGGCGCACGAGCCGCCGATCAACGCCGTGCTCCCCGACGCCGTGGCCGCCGATCGAGCCCGGGCCGCCTTCAACGAGGCGTACGAGGCGAAGGGATTCGGGGCGGGCATGGCCGCGTTCATCGCCATGACCTCCTGGCAGGGCGAGTTCACCGACGCCTACTTCGCCCAGCCCACGCCCGACCCGGCGATGTTCGGCATGCCGAGTGGCGACGACGGCAGCCGTGACGATCCGTTGCTGTCGAAGAACTCGTGGGCGGTCACCGACTACCGCCCCGACGCCGGAGTGCTCACCTCGGCACCGACCCGGATCGTGATCGGGGTCGGCGAGGAGTCGACGGGGACCTACACCGCGCGTAGCGCCGTGGGCCTCGCGGCGCTGCTCGGTCGGGAACCGGTGGTGTTCCCGAGCCACCACGGCGGTTTCCTCGGTGGCCAGTTCGGTTACGCGGGCAAGCCCGAGGAGTTCGCGGTACGTCTGCGCGAGGTCCTGGACCCGGATCGCGACCCCGAGTGAGGCGGGTCATGCCCTGCTCGACCGCCTGAACACCGAGGGCGCCGATGTGCCATTCGAACTGGGCGACGGGCTCCGTCGCGAGCCCGATTCGTCCGGCACGCGGGCGCCGTACAGCCCCGTGTTGGACATTCATTGCCTGGTCAGAGGTGATTCATCTGGGATTTGGTCAAGATCACTAGCGTCGACTCGATCCCCGCGTCGAGCGGGGCATGGCGCGGGCCTTGTCGGCCGCCGTCTAGTGAGTCGAGGATCCCAGTGAGATCGAAGGTCTTAACCGTCAGGCGTGTCACGCCGCTGGTGGGCGTGCTCGCCGCAGCGGTCACGCTGATGGCGTCCCCGGCGGCCGCGCAGGCCCACCCGGGTCAGCCGGACGCACCCGTTACCGGCGGGATTCCGCTGGTCAACACGAACGAGAAGATCGGTCCGGGCATCGGACTGCAGCACGTCAAGGCGCTCGACCAGAACGGTTGGTACGACAGCCAGGTGCTGACCGTGGACCTGTCGAACAAGGCGGTCAGCACGGACCTGCTGACCTCGGGCCCGGTCGCGTCGGGTGGCCCGCTCAGCGTCGCGGCCAACAAGGCTGGCGCCGTGGCCGGCGTCAACGGCGAGTTCTTCGACATCGGCAACAGCAACGCCGCGCTCGGCGGCGAGATCCAGAACGGCCAGCTGCTGAAGACGGCGGACATCGGCGGCCGGCAGCACGTCGGAGTGAGCCGGGACGGCATCGCCCAGCTCGTCGACCTCGCGGTCGCGTCGAAGGCGAACTTCGCCGGTACGGACCACAAGGTCCTTTCGCTCAATGCCGCCAACGGCGCCGGCGTACCCGCCGACGGCCTGATCGCCTTCACCCCGGCCTGGGGAACCTACAGCCGCAACCGAGGGCTCAGCGGCGTGGACGCCAGCCTGATCGCCGAGGTTCTGGTCACCGCTGGCAAGGTCGTCTCCGTCGCGCCGACCGGGCCGGCGGGCTCGGGCGCGATTCCGGACGACAGCTTCGTGCTCGTCGGTCGCGACGCCGCCGCGACCGCGCTGCGCGCGCTGCGGCCGGGCGACCCGGTGACGCTGGCGTACGAGCTTTCGGACAACGCGGCCAAGACGATGAAGTTCGCGCTCGGTAACGGTGGGACCATCGTCTCCGGCGGCAAGGTCGTTCCCGGCCTGGACACCTCGATCGCACCGCGTACGGCGCTCGGCTTCAAGGACGGCGGACGCACTCTCGTACTGGCCACCTGGGATGGTCCGGGCGGCACCGGCAAGGGCGGCGTCGGCATCGACAAGGAGGCCCGCGACCTCGCCGCCATGGGTGTGCAGACGGCGGTCAACCTGGACGGCGGTGGCTCCACCACGATGGTCGCCCGCGCGCTGGGTGTGACCGACGCGACCGTACGCAACGTTCCGTCCGACGGGCAGGAGCGCAACGACCCGAACGGCGTCGGTGTGTTCGTCGCACCCGGTGACGGCAAGCTCCACCAGTTGCTGGTCAAGCCGGCCGCGAACGGCGCCTCCGGCGACGGTGCCGTGAAGGTCTTCCCGGGCCTGCGCCGTCCCCTGGTCGCCCAGGGTGTCGACAACCACGAGACGCCCGTCGCGGTGGACCCGAAGTCGGTCGGCTGGCGTGCCGTCGGCGCGACCGTGAAGTCCGGCGTGTTGCAGGCCCCGTCCCGCGCGTCCGGACCGATCTCGGTCAGCGCCACCGTCGGCCGCACGGTCGCTTCGACAAAGGTCGACGTGCTCGGCAAGCTCGACAACGTGGAGCTCTCCACCGGTCGCCTCTCCATCGCCGACGTGACGCCCGACGCCGCGGCCACGGTCGGCGTCAGCGGCCGGGACGACCAGGGCTACACCGCTCCGGTCGATCCGGCCGACCTCACGCTCGACTACGACCACAGCGTCGTCGACGTCCGGCCGGCCGCGGGCAAGTTGAAGATCACGCCGCTGAAGGCCGCCGGCACGATCCTGACCATCTCCGTCGCCGGCAGGTCGGCGCAGTTGCCGATCACGGTCGGCGTGCAGAACGTGACCGTGTACGACTTCGACGACGACGTGCTCGCCCGGTGGCGTAACAACAGCACCGCGGCGACCACGTTCTCCAAGGACGCGGACGGTCTGAAGATCGACTTCGCCGCTATGCGCAACGTTGGCATCGCCGCGACCTCCGTGGCCAACCGGGTGACGCTGCCGGGACAGCCGCTGCGCGTACGGATGCGGATCAAGTCGAGCATCGCGGTGCCGAGCGGGCTCACCTACCTGGGCTACACCGACGCCAACGGCAAGGGCACGGGCGTCTACGGCACCGCCCTGGTGGCCAGCGACGACTGGCAGTACGCCACGTTCACGTTCCCCGCCAACACCGTGTTCCCGATCTCGGTGTCGAGCTTCCAGGGGATCAACACCAGCGTGCCCCAGCAGCGCGCGGGTACGTTCGTGCTCGACCGCGTCGAGGCGGACGTGCCGACGTCGGCAGACCTCCCGGCGCAGCCGGATCTGCTGCCGGACCGACTGGTGTCGCCGGACGGCTCGCTGCCGCGCGGCGCCGGCACCTGGACCTTCGCCACGCTGTCGGACGTCCAGTTCACCGCGGACAACCCGGGTCTGTCCGAGGTCGCGCGGACCGCCCTGCGGCGGATCCGTCAGACCAAGCCGGACCTGGTGATCCTCAACGGTGACATCACCGACCGGGGTCTGCCGCAGGATCTCGCGCTGGCCCGGCAGGTGCTGACCGACGGCGGGTGTGACCTGATCCCGGTCGGCCAGGAGCCGGCCGAGCAGAGCACGCCCGACCCGCGTACCGGCAAGGTGCCCTGTTACTACGTGCCGGGAAACCACGAGTCCTACGGGCTCAACAACACCCAGTCGGACCTGACGGCGTTCAAGGCCGAGTTCGGGCAGCCGTACCGGACGTTCGACCACAAGGGCACCCGGTTCATCCTGCTGGCCAGTTCCCTGGGCACGCTGCGGGGCACGGCCTGGGAGCAGTTGCCGATGATGAAGAAGGCGCTCGACGACGCCAAGCGCGACCCGTCGGTGCGCAACGTCGTGGTGACCGCCCACCACCCGGTGGACGATCCGGCCGAGACGAAGTCCAGCCAACTCGGTGACCGCGACGAGGTCGCCCTCGTCGAGAAGCTGCTCACGGATTTCCGCGACGAGACCGGCAAGGGCGCGGCCATGTTCGGCTCCCACGCCCAGATCGCCAACGTCCACCGGGTCGAAGGCGTTCCGTACGTGGTGCTGCCGTCGTCGGGCAAGGACCCGTACGGCACGCCGGACCGGGGTGGCTTCACCGGCTGGGTGAACTGGTCGGTGGACAGCCGCAGCCCCGCGAACCAGCAGTGGCTGGAGGCGGACGTGCGGCCGTTCGCGCAGTCGATCACGCTGAACGCGCCGGAGACGCTCGACGTGAGCAAGACGGCGCAGCTCAGCGGCAGCATCGTACAGCCGTCGGGGGTGTCCACCGGCTCGCGCGTCGTGCCGCTGCGGTACCCGATGTCCGTGCACTGGACCGGGTCGCCGAGCCTGGCGATCGGCAGCGGCGAGGCCGCCGTCGCCGATGCCCGCCGGGCCGGCAAGGTCGCGATCCTCGACCCGGTGACGCGGACGCTGACCGCGTTGCGTCGGGGCTCGGTGACCATCTCGGTGACAAACGACTCGATGCGGCAGTACGTCGACGACGCCTCGCTGGAACCAATCACCACCTCGAAGACCATCCAGGTCGGACCGCCCGCACCCGCCGGGCCGAAGTTCTCCGCCGAGACCCCGGTGTTCACCACGCAACCGGTCGGCACCTTCGGTCAGGTACGCACCGTCACCGTCACCAACACCGGCGACCAGACGTTGCGGGTCTCCTCGACCGATGTCGAGGGCACCGGCTCGGACCCGCGCGGCATGACCGGTGCCGACCGTGACCGGGACGTGTTCCGGGTCGAGCGTGACCAGTGCTCGGGTCGCTCGATCGCACCGGGCCACACCTGTACGGTGTCGGTGCGCTTCACCCCGACCCGGCCGGACGTGACCTCGACGGCGTCGCTGGTCTTCCGTACCAACACGGTCGAGCGCCGTGACTCGGTGGCGCTGAGCGGAACGAGCACCAGGTTCCACTGGTGGACCCTGGACGGGGACGGCCCGGCCTCGTACCTGGTCCCGGCCGGTCTGCCCGGAACCGAGTAGCTCCGGACGCGGGCGGCGACCCGCCCGCGAGCATCAACAGCGGGGTCGGGACCGGGCGTCAGGCGCCCGGTCCCGACCCCGGTCACGTCTGGCCGTGACGGACCCGCCGGGTCAGTGTCGCAGGGTGCGACTCGGCGACTGGCCGTAGATTTCGCGGTAGGCGGTGGCGAACCGGCCCGGGTGGGCGAACCCCCAGCTACGGGCGATCGAGGCGACGGTGTGGCCGTGGGTGGGATCGGTGGCCTGTAGTTGCCGGTGCGCGCGTTCGAGCCGTACCCGACGCAGGTAGTCCATCGGGCTCGTGCCGTGCTGGCGCGCGAAGGCGTGTTGGAGGGCGCGTGCTCCGACCCCGGCGGCGTCCGCGATGTCGGTGAGGGTGATCGGCTCGGCGGCGTGCGCGTCGATGTACGCGGCCGCCCGGCTCAGCGCCGCCGGCATGACCCGGTGGGGTACGGCCGTCTGGTCAGACGTCATGGTGACGTTGGGAAACGTGTTCAGCGCGGCGGTGACGAGCAGGGACGTCGCCCTTGCCTGGAGCAGCGGGTTGGCCAGGGCGGAGTCGGGGGCGACGAGTTGCCGGTGGACGTAACCGACCGTGGCCCACCAGTACCTGCACATCGCCGGGGAGATCGGCGTCATCGCGTCGAAGTGGAAGTCGCCCGCCCCGACGTCGACCTGAGTCGCGGCGGCCTGGGTCAGCACCTCCAGCGGCAGGGTCAGGACGTACATGTCCAGCATGTTCCAGTCGACGGCTATCGACCTACCGACGGGGTAGATGGCGCTGCCACCCGGGGCCAGCCGTACCTCCTCGCCGCCGGCGGAGATCTCGGTGAAGCCTCTCCGGGGAAACAGGAAGATGTGCTGCTCGGGTGGGTCGGTCGCGCAGGAGGTGCCCATCGAGTGGCGCAGGTGGTCGATGCTCATCGCACCGGCGGAGGCCCGCGCCGTGCGGCAGCTGAAGTCCTCGGTGCTCCCCCTCGTCCTCGCCCGATGGCCGACGTAGGTGGTTTGCAGGAACTCGTGCGCCGCCTCCGGGTTCGAGGTGACGAACTCGGACCGGGCTATCGGCGAGGTCGAGCTGTCGACGGTCATGCGGTGCCTCCGTCATTGCCGCAGGGTGACGTGCGGGAATTTTCCGGGTCGCGTTGGCGACGGCGAGTGGGCTGGCCGCGACCTCGGGGTTCGGTAGGAGATCGTTGGCAACGCGGTCCACGGTGTCCGTCCAGAGCCGGGCGGCGGCCGGGGAGACGGGGTCGAGGTCATTGAGCCGTACGGGGGCCGTGACCGGATCCTGCCCGAGGGCCTCGGCCAGTGCCCGGTTGTCGATCTGGACGATCTGCATCCGGATGCTGTCCCAACGCACCGTGAACGGCTCGCCGGGTCGCGTCATCACGAAGACGTTCCCGGGTCCGGCGTCAACCGACTGGCCGAAGGTGTCCCGTTCGAATCGGCCGTCGAGCACCCGACCGACGAGGAACTGTTCGGAGGGCTCGTCGACGCACTCCACGGACATCGAATGCGTGGCCGAGGCTACGAAGAAGCGATCGGCGGAGCGGCAGCCGTGTCTGAAGTGGAAGTTCTCCGGCCTGTCGCGCAGTCGCACGGTGTTGTCCACGCACTGGGCGCGCAGGGAGGCGTGTGCCTTTTCGGGATCGTCGCTGGTGAACACGGACTCCACCGCGAGGGGCAAATCAGGGGGCGTTGGGAGCGGCATGATGTCCACGCTTTCGGATGCGCCGGTATCCAATACTATCAGCATTTGTCCGCATCGTGGCGATCCACCGCCGGGGTGCCGGGGGAGTGCCGCGACGCGGCCGAGCGGCCCGCCCGGCGTGACCCGGACGTACGCGACGCGTCGGTCCACTCGCCACGGCGTACGGTATTTCAGTTGGCAGAAATCGCGTGGTAGTGTCCGAATCGGCTGCGGGTTTTGCCGTGAATCTCTTTCGTGGGTCATACAGTCGGCCCCGAGTCGTTCTCTGCTGGTGACAGGACGAACGATGCTTCCTGACAGCGCTCCGGCTTCTGCTGTCCGGTCCGACTCCATTACCCCGGATCCGGAAGCCGTGCATCATTTTTTTTCGCGACGTGCACGCCTCTCGTCAACCCAGGACGCATGATCGCCGAACGGGGTTCGCGTTCGCCGCCGTTCGTGTGCCGAGGCCCGGCCTGGTTCCGCCGGCGGCGTTGCGGCGGGCCGTGGCCTTCATCCAGGCGCACGTCAACGAACCGATCAGCCTGTCCGAGATCGCCGCTGCCGCTGGTGTGGGGGCGCGTGCGTTGCAGTACACCTTCGGTCGGTACTACGACACGACACCGACCGGCTATCTGCGGCAGGTGCGACTCGAGCGGGCACACCGTGAGTTGCAGGCGGCGGACGCCTCGGCCGGGCTGACGGTTGCCCTGGTCGCCCGTCGGTGGGGCTTCAGCAGGCTGGGGGACTTCTCCGTCGCCTACCGCAAGGTCTACGGTCGTCTCCCCGGTCACACGCTCCGTTCCTGACCCCACGTCGCCAACAGGTGTGACCCCGATGTCGCTCCCGCCCGGTGGGCCCTTCCTCGGTGACCAGATCGAATTCGCGACCTGTGATCCGGAGCGGGCCCACGACTTCCTACTGGCCTATTACCCGGACAGTCGCATAAGCGTCCGGGGCTCGCCGGACGGCTTCCGTTTCCATGTCGCACAACGGAATGCCGGCCAATTCACCGTCGCCACCCTCTGCCACAACATGCGGGTACAGGCCGATCTCCAGCCGCTCGGGCAGATTTTTGTCGGCCGGGTACTGGCCGGGCGGTTCGAGCGTGAGGTCGGCCGCGAAGTCGTCCGGGCGACTCCCGGGGACGTCTTCCTCATGTCACGGCCAGACGAGCCGTTCGTCGCGCGTTGGGACGTCATCGAATTGCAGGTCTACCGGATCGATGTCGCCGCGCTGCATCGGCTCGCCGCAAGCTCCGAGGACGCACCGCCCCTCCGCTGGGCGGGCCTCGAACCGGTGTCGCCGGCTGCGGCGGCGTACTGGGCCCGGACAGCCGACTACGTCGCGTACGACCTGCTCGCTCGGCCCGAGGCGGCGGCCAGTCCGCTGCTCGTCGGCAACGCGACCATTCTGCTCGGCGCCGCGCTGCTCAGCACGTTCCCCGTCGAGGGCCGTACGGCGAACCGAAGGTTCGACCGTACCGATGTGGGGCCTCGGGCGCTGCGGCGCGCGATCGAGTTCATCGAGGCGAGCGCGGACGGCGACGTCGCCGTCGCTGACATCGCCGCTGCCGCTCGGGTGAGCGTTCGCGCCGTTCAGCGCGCCTTCCGGATCCATCTCGAAACAACCCCGAACGCCTACCTACGCGACATCCGCCTTCATCGTGCCCACGGTGATCTCGTGAACGGGGATCCGACCCGCGGCGACACCGTCGGCCTGATCGCCGCCCGGTGGGGATTCCGCCACCCGGGTAGGTTCTCCGTCGCCTACCGGCGTGCCTACGGACGGTCTCCGCGTACCACGCTGCACGGATGAGTCTCGGAGGTGGTGCCGCCGCCGGCACGGCTCATCGTGGGAGCTTCCTGGTACCGACGATCTGGTTGGCGATCACCTGGAGCTTCGTGTTCGACGTCTGGGAGAGCCGGACCAGCAGGTCGAAGGCCATGGTCGGGGTCAGTTGGTATCGCTCCATCATGATCCCGCAGGCCTGGCCGATCACCGTCCGGGTGTCCAGACTGGTCTCCAGATTCGTCTTCGTCCGCACGTGCGCGATCGCGACGGTGGCGTGGGTCGCGAGGACCAGGGCGTTGATGCTCGCCTGGGCGTCGTATGCCTGGCGGTGGGTGGCGTACAGGTTCAGCGACCCGAAGCTCCTGCCAGCCGCGTACAACCTCAGGCTGAGCACGCTGCGCACCCCAGTGCCCTGGGCGGCCTCCGGGCCCCACCGGGGCCACCGGTGGTCGCTGGAAAGATCATTCGAGAGCACCGCGTCGTGCTTGAACGCGTCCAGGCAGGGACCCTCGTTGAGGTCGTACTGTAAGTGATCGGCGCGGGTGGCGATGTCGTCACCGGCAGCGGTGATCGCCTGCTTCCGCCTGGACATGGTGATGCTCGAATGGTCGCAGCCGGTGACGAGGGTGGGCGCCATGGCAACGACCACCTCGAGAGTAGTTTCCAGGTCGGGCCGCTCCAGCAGTTGGCGAGCCATCGTCGCCAGACCAATGAGCAGGGGCTCGCCTGTCGCGCTCGTCGGATCCCTCATGTGCGTATCCATTTGACCTTGCCTGGGCCGTCCGCCGCCCGAGCGCGCCCCGCGCGTCCCGGTGGGCGGATCTGGCCGGCGACCAGGCCCGGCGGTGTGGGCGCACCGCCGTGCCTCTGGCTGCTCAATCGACGAATTGGATGTTGACAGTGCCGGTGCTGCTCCTACCGTTCTCGGTGAGGCGGTAGGTGAACAGGTCGGTGGGACCGTGTTGCTTGCTCGGCGTGTAGAGGATGGTGCGGTCGGATCGCACCGTGGCGGTACCTTGGCTGGGCTTACGGTGGATCGCGATCGTGGCGTCCGGCCCCGCGCGGTCGTTGTCCCGTACCGGGATGATCGTGCGGGTCGCGTCTTGTATGGTCACGTCGTCGGTAACCGCGAGGAACGTCGATTCGAAGATCCTGTTGGTTCCGTTGTAGAACGTGGTGACCGCGCCGTCGGAGTCGGTCGTCCGGATGTCGATGAGATCGTCCCCGTTGGCGTAGAGCACGATCGTGCTCCAGCTCACTGCGGCGCCACCGTCCTGCTGGAGCACCTGGGTGCTTCCGTTACCGTTCAGGATGGTCACCCCGCTGGCGAGTTCACAGTCGTCGAGGTAGGTCGAGACGATCGCCGCGTCCGGGGTGCGGTGCAGGCCACGGACGATGAGGTTCGCCGCACCGAGGAAGCACATCTCGTGACCGGCGACGAGGGTGTTGTCTCCGGTGTTGATGAAGGTGCTCACGCCTTCGCCGCTGTCGGTCTGCTCGTAGACGTCCTCCCGGCCGTCGCCGTTGAAATCGGCGGTGCCCATGAAGGACGGGCTGAACTGGCCCGCCAGCCGGTTGACCACGACGAACCGGTCCAGCACCAGCATCGTGTCCTCGATGTCCCCGGGGGGTCCGGAGAACCACGCCACCACGAATTCCTCGGCCGGATCGACGTCGAGGTTGACCGCGACGCCGAGGTCCGGGCAGTTCGCGGGAAGCTCGCTGACGGTGAGGTACGGGTAGGAGGTGGGCAGCTCGAACTGGCCGCCGGGAATGCCGAGTTGCACCGTGACGGTGCACCTGTTGCGGTTCGCCAAGCCGAGGACGGTCCGGTCCTCAATCCCGTCGCCGTTGACGTCGCCCAGGATGACGTCGTTCCGTCCGCCGGCCTGAGCCACAGGTGGAGGGATGAGTGCGAGCATCGCGACCGCCGCGACACTGAAGGTGATCTTGCGTAACATGGGTACCTCCGCGGAACCCCTGAGCACCCGTGAGAGGGGCTGCCTGATCAAGCCGGGATCGACCGTGGGTCGGCCGCCCTTGTGGCGATGGCCTTCGCGGTGATCAGGACGCGGATGCGGACAACGCGCGGCTGGGTCACCGGAGCGGGACCAACGACTACCTTGGTTGGTCGCCGGCCGGCTGCTTGACCAGCTTCAATCACCCGTGCCTAGAATGGCTCGGGTGTCACAGCGGGAGGGGTCGAGAGATTTCGGACCCGACGGTTGACCGTCCGTCCCGGATAGTGTCGGGCCGACCGATGCCACCGTTCGTGCGGGCAGCCGGCATTGCCGAGCCGTGCGCGGTGACGTCTTTTGTGTGCCGTCCGAGCGGATCCGGAATAGCGGCGGAGGCCGCTTTGAGGGGCGGGACCAGCGCCGCGGCCGACGGATGATGTCGACCCACCTTCGGGGGTGTTGTCATCGTCGTCCTCCCCGTAACATCCCTGCATGACGGCCTAACCATACGGTGTCGGCTCCGATGGGTTACCGCAGCCGAATGTCGAGGATCGACCGGGTGGCAAGACCTGGGGTGGGATCGGTTTGACACTCGCTCCCTGGCGCAAGGGTACATCGCTGATTCATCGGCAATCAATCCTCGACTGCTAAATCATGGACAGTGAGCGCATCCAATACAAAGGACGTTCATCTCCTGCTTTCCTCCGCTCCTCGCTTGCGAGGAAATTTCGGTTCGTTACCCCTCGACGTCGCACTTTGCGCTGGTCACGCTGGTTCGATGGTCGAGCCGGGTCTGGTCAGATAGCGAAGGGACTGGCCGAGTTGCGAAGCGCGCGGGCGGTGGAGTGGACAACGGTCGCGGGGCCGGAGCAGATTCGAGAGACGCATCGTCGAGGTCTGGCTCCGTACTGATGCGGGCCGGGGCGGTTCAGCAGCGAGCCGCCCCGGCTATATACCGGCTGCGGGCCGGTGGACACAATTCTTACCGTGATTCGTCCGCCCGGTCCAACGGTCGCCGCCCAGTCAGATTTCTAACTGAGCGCACAGTCGCCTAGCCGACTGACTTCCGCCTCAGTTCGTAGCCACTGTGAACGGACCACTCCGGGTCAAACAGTCTGCCCGCCGGTAACCCCACCGGAGGGAGGACGCCATGTCCCCACCCAGACTTCGCGGACTGGCCGGAGTTTTGTTGCTCGTCGCGACAGTAGCGTTCACCCCGGTCGCGGCGATGGCCGCACTGCCGCCGTCCTTCGTCGACCAGGTGGCCTTCGCGGGGCTGACGCAGCCGACGAAGGTGGTCTTTGCCCCGGACGGGCGCGTCTTCGTGGCCGAGAAACGCGGCCTGATAAAAATCTTCGACACGATGACGGACACCACCCCCACCATCTTCGCCGACCTGCGGACCAACGTGTACGACTACGAGGATCTCGGACTGGTGGGAATGACCCTGGCGCCCACGTT
This sequence comes from Micromonospora sp. NPDC050397, assembly GCF_044901685.1. Classification (NCBI taxonomy): domain Bacteria; kingdom Bacillati; phylum Actinomycetota; class Actinomycetes; order Micromonosporales; family Micromonosporaceae; genus Micromonospora; species Micromonospora sp. NPDC050397. The sequence goes on along the minus strand of NZ_JBJDPS010000009.1, from coordinate 222,079 downwards.
TCCGACCAACCCGTGGGTCTACGTCAGCTACACCTATGATGCCCCGATCGGCGGCACCGCGCCGAGGTATCGCGACGCCTGCCCGGCCCCCGACACCTGCGTCACCAGTGGACGCGTCTCCCGGCTGAGAGCATCCGGCAACGCGATGATCGGTACCGAGCAGGTGCTGGTCAACGACTGGTGCCAGCAGAGCGACACCCACTCGATGGGAGACGTCGTCTTCGGACCCGACGGCGCCCTGTACGTCGGCGGGGGCGACGGCGCCAGCGGCAACCAGGTCGACTACGGCCAACTCGGCTCACCGGTCAACCCCTGCGGGGACCCACCCTCCCCGGTGGGCGGCCCGATGACCCCGCCCAGCGCCATGGGCGGTGCGCTCCGGGCGCAGAGCCAACGCTCGGGCGGGGCGGTGAGGCTCTCCGGGACGCTGATCAGGATCAACCCGAACACCGGTCGCGCCGTACCGGACAACCCGCAGGCGGGCAGCCCGGACCTGAACGCACGTCGCGTCGTCGCGTACGGGCTGCGCAATCCGTTCCGGCTCGTCTTCCGTCCCCGGACCGGCGAGGTCTGGGTGGCCGACGTCGGATTCCGAGCCTGGGAGGAGATCGACCGGGTGGTGCGACCGACCGCGCCGGTCCGCAACTACGGCTGGCCCTGCTACGAGGGCGACGGCCGGCAGTCGAACTACGATGCCACGAACCTCACCCTCTGCGAGAGCCTCTACCGCGCCGGCGCCAGCGCCGTCGTCGCCCCCACGTACGCCTACCAGCACGGCCGCCCGATCGTCAGCGGCGACGGTTGCCCGACGGCCAGGGGCGTGATCAGTGGGCTGGCCTTCTACCCGGCGGCGGCGGGCAACTACCCGGCCCGCTACAAGGGGGCCTCTTCTTCGCCGACCTGCTCCGTCAGTGCGTCTGGGCGATCAAACCAGGATCGAACGGGGTACCCAATCCGCGCTACATCCAGCCGCTGGGCAGCACGGTGGGTCTCCCGGTCGACCTGGCGATCGGCCCCGACTGCAACCTCTACTACGTCAGCCTGAACACCGGCACCGTACGCCGCTACGTCTACAAGGGCGGCGGCTCGGACCGGTGCCCGGTCGGCTAGCGGCCACCGCGACGACCTCCGCGCTCGGCGCCGCGACGCCGGGCCGGCGGGTGGTCGACGCCACCGGAGTACGACGCGGCGCCCTCGTACCTGGCCGTCGCGCACGCACGGTGGCTGGGACCGTCCGCGGACGCCGGCCATTCCAGACATCCAGCAACGACAACTCACCCAGGAGGATTCCCTTGACCAGATACAGCATCCTGCCCTCCGGCGCCCGTACGAGCATCGTGGCGACCTGGACCGGCCGGTGCTCCGACCGCAGCACCGAGGTGACCACCGTCGCCGCGGAGGGGCAGGCCCTTCACCTGGCCCGTACGCTCACCCGACTCTCCGAGGGTGCCTGGCACGCCGCGGCCTGGTTGGACACCCACGCTGCGGTCGAGATCGGCATCGCCGAGCTGATCGACCAGTTGCGCGGCGCGACGGAGGAGGTCGACAAAATCAAGCTGGTCTGCGACGGTTCCCGCCACGTCGACCAGTGGAGCTTCATCGACATCGAATCGACCCTGGCGGAGGCGCTCCCCGTCGCCATGAGCGGGCTGACCCGGGCACAGCGGCTGACGATCGCGGACGAGCTCTCCGCCGACGCCGCCGGCCGCGCCGCCGCCCTCGACGAGTTGCCCTGCGGCTACAACCCGAGCCAGGCATCGTCACGGGCATGGCAGATCTGCGAGGTGACCCGATCGCTGCGGCATGGCCAGATCGGGGCGCTCCCCGAAGGCGCGGCCGCGTGGCTGGTCTACATCTGGGGGCCCGACCTCTCCCCGACGGAGCGCTGGGCCGCGCGCGACCAGCTCGTACGGATCGAGCAGCTGACAGCCGCCTGCGACGCCCACGGTGGCCGGGGCGGATTCGACGGGAACGCGATGCTGGCCCGACTGCTCATGCCACCGGTGCAGGGTCAGGAGGAGCCGGAAGCCTTCCAGGTGTCCGTACGCGGTGACTACAAGGACTCCTGGTCGCCCAGCCCGTTCCAGCCGATGACCGTCAGACGCCGTCTCTCGGTCGTCAGCCTCGGGTACGAGGAAATCGGTGAGCTCACCCCCGACGACGACGAGGGATTCGCTCGCCTGCTCGGGGAATGGACCCGCCTCGTTCCCTACCGACGTTGACCGCTGCTCCGCCGGATCTCGTGAGCCCCTTTTGTTGTTCCCGTAGGACTGTGCGACCCCCGTCGGGTCGTACGGGTATGTCTTGGAGGAGACAATGTCGCGTAGCACAACCTTCGCGATAACCGTGCTGGTCACCGCCCTGGCTGTTGCCATTCTCCCGAGTCCCGCACGCGCCGGCGCCCAGGGGGCGACCGTGGTGGGTGACGTCAACGGAGACGGCATCAACGACCTGTCCAGACTCGTCGCGCTCCCGCCCGCCCACTGCGGCGCACGGGTCCAGTTGGGTCGGGGCGGCGGCGCCTACGCACCAGCGACCACGTACAGCTACCTGAGGGTCGGCAGCCCGCCCAACTGTCCCGACATCGGCGCCGCGGCGAACCTCGACGGCGACCCAGCCGACGAGATCGCCGCCGCCTGGTTCGCCGGGCCGCCGCCCGGGATCACCTACACGCTGCTCGTACTCGACGGATTCCGACTGGCCCGCAAACTGCAGGGTCAGGACCAACCGTCCTTCATGGAGGTGGGAGATTTCAACGGCGACGGCCGTGACGACATCTACCAGTACACCGACCAGGGGGACGGTCTACAGATCTACCACGGGGTCGGCGGCAACAACCTGGTCCGGGGTCCCTCGTTCTGCACCCTCGGACCCACCGGCTACCAGGTTCGCGACATGCACCGCGATCGCACCACCGACCTGCTGATCACCTACGGGGACGACTGCACGGGCGCGAGCGGGGTGACGGCGATGCACGGCACCGGCCGGACCCAGGTGCTCCAGCGGGACGGCGACGGGATCATGACCTGGACGAGCGTGTTGCTCTACGCCAACGGCGACGGCCTGATCGACGTCCGCACCGTGGCCAGGGACGGCCGGGTGACGATCTTCTACAACAGCGGTGACGGCACCTTCAGTTCCGCCTTCCGCGCGGTGGACGACCAGGCCGAGGTACGCGGCACCACCCCGGTTGTCATCCGGGTACGGGACAACGACCACGCCACCCCCGCCGCGACCGTCACCGTCACCTCGTCACCCCGGTACGGCACCGCCGTGGTGCTGCCCGATCGAACTGTTCGTTACACACCGGCTGCCGCCCATGGACCAAGCGACAGCTTCACCTACCGGTTGACCGAGGGCGGGCGGACCAGCACCGCCACCGTCCGTATCCAATATCGCACCTGACCGTTCCCTCGCGCGGGGGCGTGCCCGGCCACGTCCCCGCGCGAGGGCTCACGACCACGCCAGTGGTCCCCGTGACCGGACGCCACGGGGACCATCGAATTGGCGCTCAGGAATGAACCGCCAAATGGAATCCGCGGTCGGCGGCGACGCCGGCCGAACTGAAGGTCTGCACGAAGACCCCGTTGTTCACACCATTGCGACCGACCACGGCGATCTCACCACTCGGTGACCCACCCACACTGCCGGCGAGTCCGAGTGTGCCGACGTAGGCGGAGCCTCTGAGGTCGTGATTGAAAACGACCTGGTATTGCCCCACTGCGAGCCGGGTCGACGAGACCGCGCCATATCCCCGGGCGAGCGTGCCATTGGAGTTGACCACCGCGAAAAACGTCTGCGCGGTGGGCGGCATGCCGGCGGTGGTGGCGGGTACGAGTTCCACGCCGGCTTCGGCCGACTCGGCGGCGCCGGGGGACGGCTGGTTGGTTGCTTCGAGTCCGTTGATCGTGGATTCGGACATTCTTGGTTCTCCTCGGATCGGCAGGTCGCGGCGACCTGCGGGGGATGGTGTAAATGGCGCGGCATGGTTCCGAATGTCGATGTCGGTCGGCATTCGATCCAATTCCCATCTACCCCTCAAGGCTAAATGTCGCGGCCAATCAACGGCCACTCTTTCGAATGCGCAATCAAGGACAGAATTGCGCCTGTGAAAATTGTTCGTAACGTGTTCGGCGCGCCGTTCGTGTTTTGTTCCGCCGAGGTACCGGATACCTGGAGCAGGCCCGATGGTTTCCGCCGTACCGCACCGGGTAGTCCCCGTCCGCACCCGCAGACCAGGGGGAACGGTGACCTACCCGGCGGAGCCGTGGGACCTGCGCGGCCAGATGTACGTCTCGGTCTGGTCCGTCCCGCACGCCGAGCTTCCACCGCTGCCCGAGGAGCTGACGCGGGTGGCACGCCGGGTGACCATCGGCGGACGCGGACTCGTCGGCACCGCCTGGGCCGAGTACCAACCCCCGGGCGTGCTGCGCTACCGCGAACTGCTCGCCGCGACGCTGATTCGGATCGGGGCCAGGCCGGCGGTCACCGTGACCGGCATCTGGGTCGACAGTGAGGTCTCCCGTGCCGGCGGGCGCGAACTCTGGGGCATCCCGAAGGAGTTGGCCGACCTGGAGATGACGGCGTCAGCCGGACCGCCCGGGGGGCGCTCGATCACCACGACGGCGCGGGCAGCATCCCGGGCGATCGCCCGGTGCCTCATCCGCCCCGGTCGTCGGCTGCCGGGGCGGTGGCCGTTGCGGCTCCTGGCAGCGCAGCCCGTCGATGCCGAGGTCCGGTTCACCCCGGCACGGTGTCGAGCGGTACTGACAGGGGCCACCGCGAGGTGGACGGTCGAGCCGCGAGGACCGTTGGCGTACCTCGCCCACCGCCGCCCGATGTTCACGGTCGCACTACGCGACTTCCGGCTGACCTTCGGCGAGGCCGGCGGACGGTCGGACGCGGCGTCGGGGTAGGGGCGCCCTCGAGGAAATGTCACCCGGTGCCGGATCTTGCCGTCAGTCTGGATCGACGGGCAGGTAGCCGATGGTGTAGCCCAGTGCGGAGCGGACCCACGTGGCGGGATCGTGAGTCAGGGGTAGTAGGTGGACGACGGCGTTCGGATTGACGAACCAGCGCAAGTGCGATACGGCCGCTTGCCGGGTCAGGTCGTCCGGGTCGTGCAAGGCGGACAGGACCAACTGCTCGAAGAGGGCGACCACGGCCGCCTCGTCTGGCTCACCGATGTCCTGCCCCATGCGATGGCTGCTGCGGCGAGGGCCCGAGTCGAGCGGGGAATCGAGGAGATCAGAGACGTTCTGCAGCTCAACGAGCGCGAACGGTAGGCCGCGTTCCGTCTGTGGCAGCGGGTCGCCGCCACCACCGAACGCGCGACGTCCACTCATCGGGTCCGAACGGACACCGCCCGCCAGCCCGTACGCCGCCACGCTCGCCCCCGTGCGGGAGCCCGCCCCCCATCCCCTGCGGCAGATCCGACTGCGCCAGGTCGCCGAGTAGTGCTTGGACATGACGCCGCCCCGGCCGCTGGCCGGGTCGGCCGGCTACGGGACGCCGGGCACGTCCGTGGTCGCGTTCCACCGGACGGTTGGCGTTCCACCGGGCGAGTCCTTCGTCCGGGACGGGACCACCGTTGACTTGTCGCAAGTCTTGTCCCAGCATAGTAAGACAAGACTTGCGACAAGCTGGGAGGCTGCCATGTCGACGAAGGTGCGTCCGACGGATCTCGAGATAGCCCGTCTGTGGTTGGCCGCGCGCGGCCTGGCCGACGTCACGCCGACACCGATGCTGGCGGCGCGCCTGGCGGTCCGGCGACGTGCGCGGCTGGCCGCTGCCATCCTGCCGGCCGCGTTCCTCATCGCAAGTGCCCTCGTCTACGTCTCCGGCTTGCCGATCCGTCCCGAGGACGAGGGGTTCGGGACGCAGCGGCGCTGGGCGCTGGTGGTGCTGACGGCGCTGGTGGCCGGGTTGGTGCTGGGCCTGTGGTTGTTGGACCGGGGGGTGCGGCGGGTCGATCAGCGGGTCGGCGCGGAGTTGCCGCGACGGGCGACCCACTCCGTCCGGCCCGGTTGGCGGACCGTGCTCGGTGTGCCGCGGGCGGCGTTGCTGGTGATCACGTACGCGGGCGCCGCGGTGCTGGCGATCGCGGCCCTGGCCATGCGGGACGGCGCCGCGAGGTACGCGGCGGTCATCCTGCTCATCGGGCTCTGCGGGGTCGCGGTCGGTACGGCCGTCCGACTGCGTCATGTGCTCAACCACTCGGTGGTGGCCGACGACGAGGGCTCGCTGGAGGCCGACTTCCTCATGCGCGTGGAGGACGCCCGCGAGGTGGCCGTACCGACCGTGGTGTGGTCACTGCCGGTCGTGTCGGTGTTCGACACCGGGCTCGATCCGTTGAACACGGGCTGGCTCGTCTTCATTGTGCTGAGCGTCATCGCGCTCGCCCTGATCACGACCGGGGACGCGCGGAGCGCCCTGGCGGCCCAGCGCGGTCCCAGCGCCCGGTGAACCGCATGATCGTCATCGACTCGGCCTCGCCCGTCCCACCGTTCGAGCAGCTCCGCGCCCAGCTCGCCGCGCAGATCCATGAACGTACGCTGGCCGTGGGCACCCGGCTGCCGACCATCCGCCGCCTGGCCGCGGACCTCGGCTTGGCGGTCAACACGGTCGGCCGGGCCTACCGGGAGCTGGAGGTGGCGGGGCTGATCGAGACCCGCGGTCCGGCCGGCTCGTTCGTGTCCGCGGCCGGCGAGCAGGGACGCGAACGAGCCCGGCGCGCCGCCGCCGAATACGCCGCCGTCATCGCCGGCCTCGGTATCGACACCACCGAGGCCGTCCGCATCGTCCAAGCGGCGCTGACCCAGGGCGTCCCAGAGGCCGGCTGAGTTCGTCCGGACGCACGACGTGGCTCCTTCCGCCACCCCCGGTCGCGGCTGCGGAGCGCAGGTCGGCGCGCGCCAGACGTCGCGTCCGTCGACGCGTACGGTCGGTGCTTACCCGTACGCCGCCGTCGGTCAGCGTCGGGCGACCTCCGACTCCAGTCGCTGGAGCAGCGTCTTGCGGGCCTTGCCGTCACGCTCGCGCCGCAGCGCCGACTCGAGCTGACGGGTGTCCAGGTGAGGTACGAGCTTCGTCGCCTCGGCGACCGGCAACTCCGAGAGCCGATCGACCGACGTGGCGTTCGTACGCGCGCGCTTGGCCGGTCCGGTGTTGGCCACGTACTGCCGACCGGACTTCGACTCCTTGCGCTTCTTGGCGTCGGTGGCGCGTCGTTCCTCGGGGGAGAGCTTCTCCCATGCCTTCTTCGGCAGGTAACGACCAGTTTCACCGTTTTTACGGGCTCGGGTCCCGCCTTCCTTGGTCTGCCAGTTCTCCTCGCCCCAACGCTGGAGGGACTTCTGGCGCTCGTCCCTCGGGCCCTGGAAGCCCCCGCCGCGTCGCTTGTACTCCTGGGTGAGCAGTTGGGACTTGCGTGCCGACCACTGCCCCGGCTTTCCGCCCTTGTCGGAAGCCTGGATCTCTTCCTTTATCTGTTCCCGGAGCTCGGGCTTGGTGTATCGCGCCATGCGCGGCGGTTACCCCCGGGGGCGTCGGCTATGCCTCAACGGGCGTCCCGTCCGGGGCGGGAGCGTCGTCGGCGACGGTTGCCGGCCGCCGTCACCATGGCACGTGTGGATCGTCATCGGGTTGGTGACCGGCGTGGTCACGTTCGTCCTCGTCTTCGTGGTGCTTCCCCCCGACAAGGGTTGGGTCTTCATGGGTCCGCTGTGGATCCTCGCCGGGGGATTCTGTCTCGTGTTCCGGATCGGGGTTGATACCGGTACGTTCTCCGGTCCGGGCATCTCCTCGCCGCCGCTGCCCGTGGCGGTGCTCCATATCCTCGTCAGCCTCGCGATGATCCTCAACGGGCTCCGGCTCATCCGGAACGGTCTGCGCGAGTGAGGTGAGCGGGGTCTTGCCCTCGTCGAGTCGTGAGCAGGCAGAATGAGCGGATGACGAGTTCCGGGGTCGTTCGGGTCTACCACGCCGACCAGGGGTGGGGTGTCATCGACGGCGCCGATGTGCCCGGCGGTTGCTGGGTGCACTTCTCGGCGATCGCCGTCGACGGGTACCGGTCCCTCGCCCCGGGGCAGCGCGTCTCGTTCCGGTCCGAGGCGGCCGTCCAGGACGGGTTCGCGTACCGGGCCGTGAAGGTCTGGACGGGCGACACCGAACCGGTTGACGAGCCCCGGGAGGACGGCGGGGCAGGCGCCTACCGCAGCACCCTGACCCTCACCTTCGACGGGCCGTCGACGACCGGTGGGTGCTGACCGGGTAGACGCGCCGCCCCGTTCCGCGAGTGTCAGGGCCGGTTACTCCACTGGCCGGCGAAGGATGACGAAGCGACCGAAGTCGGTGGGAGCTATTCGTACGAGTGCGAATCCGGCCGACTCCGCCTCGGCGGCCAGTTGTTCGGCGGTACGGCCGAACGGCACTCCCCAGCCCTGGTAGACGAGCCGGCGCAGCGCGTACGCGGGCCGGTCGCTCTCCTGCGGTTCCGGTTCCATCTCCTGAACGAACAGCAGGCCGCCGGGCTCGAGTGCGCGCAGGATCATGTCGAGCGTCGCCGTCCGGGCCGACTCGGGAAAGAAGGGCTGCGCCCAGAACGCGCCGGCGAAGGTGTCCTTCTCGTCGACGTCGCGCGCGTCCACGCACCTGACCTCGACCCGGTCGGTCAGGTCGAGCGCCTCGGTTCGCCGCGTCGCCTCGGCGGCGACCAGCGGTACCAGTTCGACCGCGACCGCCCGTAGCTGTGGGACCATCGTGGCCATGGTCAGGGTCGCCCCGGCGATCCCACAGCCGACGTCCAGCCACCGCCCGGCGCGGACGGCGCCGGCCAGTTCGGGCAGGCCCCCGGTGAAGAGGTTTTCGTAGAGCGTCCGGCTGACCGGGGTGACCCGCCCGCCCACGGCGCGGGCGACGACCAGCGCGTCGTCGTCGGTCAACGGCAGCGCACCGGGGGACTGGGCCGCCGCGCGGATCTTCCCGGCCATCAGCGTCGCACCGGCCAACAGGTCGCTCAGACCGATCATCGCGTCGTCCGCGGCAAGGGCCTCGAACGGCGCGCTCAGCCGTACGGTCCGATCCTGTCGCTCGACCACGCCGTGTGCCTCCAGCGCGTCCACCAGATCCCGCAGTCGGGCCGGCGGTAGTCCGGAGAAGTCGGTCAGTGCGTCGAGGTCACGCGGCTCGGCGAGGAAACGCGTCCACCCCTGTTCGTCGATCGCGGCCAACAGCGCCAGGAACTGCGCACCGGCGATCCAGTTCTTGAGGCTCTGCCTGGCCTTGCCGGCTAGCGCGAGTCGCTCCAGGGGCTGTACGTCGTCGGTCACACCGCTCACCTTTCGTCCGGTTCGGCACCCAAGGGTGCGCACCCTGAGTAGATGCCTCGGCAGGGTCGGTAGTTCGGTGCGGAGTCGAGATATGTGCTCTCTCACACGGCGAGCAGGTGCGCGGGTGAGCGGACAGATGGTTGTACGCGTCGGCCGCGTGGCGGCTTCTGCGCGTCAGTCGCGCGCGGCGGCATCCGCCAGAGTGCGTACCTCCCGCACCACCGTCGGCCAGACGGCTCGCGGCAGGTCGTGCCCGGTGCCGGGCAGTTCCACGTACCGGGCGCCGGGCACCGATCTGGCGATACGCCGACCTGCGGACGGGCGTACGAGGGGGTCCTGCGTGCCGTGCAGCACGAGGGTGGGCACGCGTAGGTCCCGCAGCCGGGGACCGTGCCAGGGGGCGCCGGTCTGCCGTGCCTGGGCGCGGGTGTCCCGGATTCCGCTGGCCAGCCCGGCGTCGAGTTCGCGCTCCACCCGGGCACGGGCCTCCCGCTCGTCGAAGTCGTACCCGGGGGCGGCGACCGCCCGGGCCAGGGCCAGGCCGGCGGCCACGTCGCCCTCCCGGCCGGCGGGAAAACGCCAGCGTGCCAGGCGGGCGAGGAAGGGCAGGCGTACGTACCGCAGGACGGCGGCGCCACGGAGGTCACTGGGCACGGCGGCGCAGGAGGTCAGTGTGCGTACCCGCGTCGGGTGACGCAGCGCGGTGCGCTGGGCCACCAGGCCACCCTGGGAGACGCCGAAGAGGTGGGCGCGCTGCCAACCGAGGGCGTCGAGCACGGCGGCGGTGTCGTCGGCCATGTCCTCGGCGGTGTAGGCGACGGTCCGTCCTCGCACCAGCGTCGCGAGCGGGTTGTCGGCGGGTACGTGGTCGAAGTGCGTGGAGCCGCCCGCGTCGCGGCCGTCGAAGGCCGCCACCTGGAGACCGGCGTCGACCAGGGCGTCGACCAGGCCGTCCGGCCACCAGTATCGGGAAACACCGAGCCCCATGACCAGCAGTAGTGGTTCACCTCCGGTGCCTCCGAGTTCGTCGACCGCGAGCTTCACGTCGCCGTTGCGCGCGCTGCGTGGCGTCCTGGTCATGTTGGTCCCACCTCTCTGCGGCATCCACCTTCGGGAACAGTGTTCGCAAATGACGATAGCAGCATTGGTACGGTGGGCCCAGACGACAGAGGGGGATCATGGGGGCGGGAGAACAGGCGGTTCCGGTGTGGCTCCGGGAGCGTCGAGCGGGCGTGGGCCGGCCCGCGGAGCGTTCCCGGGCCGAGGTGACCACCACGGCGATCGCACTGGCCGACCAGGAGGGCCTGGGCGCGGTCACCATGCGCGGCGTCGCCGCCCGGTTGGGCACCGGGGCGGCGTCGCTCTACCGCTACGTCGCCAGCCGGGACGACCTGCTCGATCTCATGGCCGACGAGGCCGCAGCCGGCTACGACCTGCCGGCCCCCCGGGGCCCGTGGCTGCCCGGCCTGCTGGAGGTCGGCCGGCAGGGACGGATGCTCATGCTCCGCCACCCCTGGCTGCCCGAACTGGTCCTCACCCGGCCCGCGCTCGGTCCGCACGGCGTCGACCTGCTCGAACACGTCCTGGCGCTGCTCGCGGCACACTCCGCGGACGCGGCGCGCAAGGTGGAGACGTTCGCCGTCATGAACACCATCACCGCCGCGTTCGTCCTGAACGAGCTGGGCGCCACCACCGGCGCCCGCCAGCGGCAGGGCGCCTACCTCGCCCACGTGGTCGCCACGGGCGGACATCCCCACCTGGCGGCAGCGCTGGCGGGAGCCGTACCGATGCCGGCGGCGCCGGGGGAGCGGTTCGAGGAGACCCTGTCCCGCATCCTCGTCGGCCTGTTGGGGTCCACCTGATCGGTGACTTGTCGGGGCGAGAGGAGACCGTACGCCCCGATCGGCGCTGTTGGGCAGGGCCCGGGTATGCCCAGCCCTACCGTGATCCGGTGGCCACGCGTAGTGTGTGCCGGCTGGCGCGATGATGAGCTTCCCCGGTGGACAAACACCGCCGAAGAATCGCGGGCCTGGTTGCCAGGCGCCCGCTCGTCTCCTACTTCGTGCTGTCCTACGTGCTGACCTGGCTGGCGTGGGCGCCGTACATCCTGTCCGCGACCGGTCTGGGGATCCTGCCGCTGAGAATTCCGGAACTGCTCGGCAGTGCCCAGACACTCGGGATACTGCCCGGCGCATACCTGGGCCCGATCACCTCCGCGTTCATGGTGACCGCGATCGCCGACGGCCGCCCGGGGCTGCGCCGCTGGGCCAAACGGCTGGTCCGATGGCGGGTCAGCCCGCGTTGGTACCTGTCGGTGCTGCTCGCGGTCCCCGTCGTGGCAGTACTGGCCACGCTACCGCTACCCGGCGCCTGGGCTGACCTGCGGCCACCCACTGCCGCCATCCTGCTGGCCTACCTGCCGGTCCTGGCCCTGCAGGTCGTCACGACCGGCGTCGCCGAAGAGCCCGGTTGGCGCGACTTTGCCCAACCCCGGCTGCAAGTCCGGCACGGTCCGTTCCTCGGCTCGCTCATCCTCGGACCGCTGTGGGGAGCGTGGCACCTACCGCTGTTCCTCACCGAATGGGCTGGATGGCCGGATGTCGACTGGATGATGGCCGTGGAGTTCGTCGGATCGGCCGTCCTGCTCAGCATCGTGATGACCTGGGTGTTCAACCGTACCCACGAGAGCCTGCCATTGATCATGCTGTTCCACGCGAGTGTCAACACCGTGTTCTCGTTGGTCTGGCCCAGCCTGTTTCCGACCTTGGACAGTTTCGGTGACTCACTCCACGCGCTCGCCATCGGTTCCGGTGTGACGGCGGTCCTGCTGCTGGTCGTCACTCGCGGCGAGCTCGGATATCGTCCGACGCGCCCGGACGAGGACGGCGCGGAGGTCAGGTCCGAGCCAACGGCCGAGGTTCAGGCGCGACGATGAGTCGGTGGCCCCTTCGCCAAATGCTGCGGGCCATCTACATTCCTGGCGCCGTACGGGATCGGTCCGTGCTGCTCACCGTACGGCAGCTCCGTGGTCCACCCGCGAAGGCGACGTCTGGCGGCCCGGTGTGTGCCGACGCCCGGCCGAGGGGTCGGTCACGGACGTGTCGGACAGCGGGAACGTCGCCTCGATCCGCCAGCCGGACGGAGCGACCGGACCGTAGGTCAGTTCCCCGCCGTACGCGGTGATGTCCTGGGAAAGGCTGCGCAGCCCGAAGCCGGCGGTGCCGCGCGGCGACCGCCCGCCGCCGGACCCGCCCGGCTCGGTGGTGATCCGCAGGAACAACCGGCTGTCGTCGCTCGCCGTCGTGATCGTCAGCAGCGTCCCGGGTCCGTCGTGGCGCAGCGCGTTGGTCGCCGCCTCGCCGACGAGGCGGTCGGCGACCGCCCGGATCGGCGCCGGGAGAAGCTCGCCCAGGTCCGGTGGACGTCCGGCCAAACGCAGTCCGGCGCCGCGCAGCGTCTCCAGCCGCGCCGCCAGCAGCGCCGCCGGATCCCGCTCGGCACCGTCGGCCAGCGCCGCACGGACCTCGGCCAGCGCCTCGCGGCCCGCGTGCAGCACCACGTCCAGGCGACGTTCCCCGGCCGGGTCGAGCGAGGTGGTGGCGCGCAGAGCCTCGGTCTGCAACAGCATCACCGTGACGCTGTGCGCGAGCGTGTCGTGCACCCGGCGGGCCAGACGCTCCCGGTCCTCGGCCGCCGCAATCTCCTGTTCGGCGATTCGGCGCTCCAGCCGCAGCCGGGCTGCCTGGGCGCGCTGCCGCTCGGCCTCGGCCCGCTGGCGCGCCGCCTCCGACCGCTGCCGCGCCGCCTCCGACCGGTGGCTCGCGGCTTCGGTGCGCTGGCGTAGGTGCTCGCCGCGCTCCACCCCGGCGAGCCAGGCCACCGTCACGGTGACGACGGCCATCAGCAGGCCCTCGACCGGACCGTGTCGCACCGCGCTCGCGGCGGCCATGACCAGGCCGACGGTGGGACACAGCACCCACCGGACCGCGCGTGACCCGTGGGTGGCGGCGGTGTAGAGCGCGATCGTCGCGGGGAAGAACCCGACCGCGCGGGCCATGCCGAGGGCGGTGTGGGCCGCGGTCGCGCAACCGACGACGATCAGCACCACCGCCGGAAACCGACGCCGCCCCACGAGCGGTAGTAGCTGCGCGACGGCGAGCGGGGTGGCGACGGTCGTGCCGGACAGGACAAACAGCGCGGCCGTGGCGGCGCCCAGGGCGACGTCCACCGCGAGCTGCCAGTGGCCGCGCAGCCGACCGACCACCGGCGGCCGGGGTGTGAATACCATGGCCCGATGATCCGGCTTGTCATCGTCGACGACCAAGCGCTGGTCCGCGAGGGGCTGAGCCTGATCCTCGGCGCGCAGCCGGACTTCGAGGTGGTGGCGGCACTACCGGACGGTGACGCCCTGCTGGAACTGCTGACCGGCGATCCCGCCGGGGCCGACGTGATCCTGCTCGACCTCTACCTGCCCGGCGCGGACGGGGTGCGGGTCCTCGGGCAGGTGCGCGCCCGTCTTCCCGAGGTGTCCACGCGGGTGCTGATGCTGACCACGGTTGGCCGGGCGATCGACATCCAGCGGGCGCTGGCCGGCGGCGCCGACGGCTTTGTGCTCAAGGACGCCAGCGGCGGCGAGTTGGCCGCCGCCGTACGTGGTGCGCACGCCGGGGTCACCGCGCTGAGCGCGTCCGCCGCGGACCTGCTCTGGCCCTCGTCCCCGGCCCCGCCGACGGTGGAGGTCGGTGCGCGGCTGCGCACCCTGACCCCGCGCGAGCGGGAGGTGCTGGCCCTGCTCGGGCGTGGCCTGACCAACCAGGAGATCGCGCGGGACCTGTCGCTCGCCGAACGCACGGTCAAGGTCCACGTCAGCAACGTGCTCGGCAAGCTGGCGGTCACCAGTCGCACCCAGGCCGCGCTGATCGCCCGCGACCTGTCCTAAGGAACTAGGCCGGCTGTGTCCTTCGCCGGTTCCGGGACCGAGGTGCACGCTGGCAGGCTGCCCGGGTGTCTTTCCTGAAACGCGCGCGCCGGTCGCGCCGACTCTGGGCCGTACTGGGCGTCGTCCTGCTGGCGGTGACCGGGCTCTACGTGGTCAACAGTTCGACGCTGCGGGGTTCCGATGGGGGTCGGCCACTGCTGCTGGCGCATCGGGGCATCGCCCAGACCTTCCCGCTCGACGGTGTCCAGAACGACACCTGCACCGCCACCCGCATCCACCGGCCCGAACACACGTACGTCGAGAACACCATCGCCTCGATGCGGGCGGCGTTCGCTGCCGGCGCCGACATGCTTGAGTTCGACGTACAGGTCACCGCCGACAATCAACTGGCCGTCTTCCACGACTCGACGCTCGAGTGCCGGACCGACGGCACCGGCCGGGTACGCGACCACACGCTCGCCGAACTGCGCCGACTCGACCTCGGGTACGGCTACACCGCCGACGGTGGGGCGACGTACCCGTTGCGCGGTAGGGGTGTCGGCCTGCTGCCCACCGTCGAGGAGGTCGTCGCCGCGTTCCCGGACCGGGAACTGCTCGTGGACCTGAAGAACGGCGACCCGGCCGAGGGCGAACGGCTGGCCGTCTACCTGGGTACGCTCCCCGCCGAGCGGCTGGCCACCATCGGCGTCTACGGCGGGGACGGGTCGGTTGAGGCGCTGGCGAAGCGGCTGCCGCAGGTGCGGGCCGCCTCGAAGAAGACCATGCAGGACTGCCTGGTCCGGTACCTCGCGACCGGCTGGACCGGGTACGTCCCCGGAGCCTGCCGGCACACCGAGCTGCACCTGCCGCAGCGTTACGGCCGGCTGCTCTGGGGGTGGCCGAATCTCTTTGTCGACCGGATGCGGGAGGTGGACACGCGGGTCGTCCTCGTCGCGGGTGACGGGCCGTGGTCGGAGGGCTTCGACCGGCTGGGCGACCTGGACGCGGTGCCGGCGGACTGGTCCGGCTGGCTCTGGACCAACCGGACCGACGTGATCGCACCGTCACTGCGGCCGTGAGTCCGGGTTCGACGACGGCGTGTTGGACAGGGCCGAGACCCCGTGGCCGTGCCGGACCAGGCCGCCGGGGTCTCGCCTCGATCTGGATCTCTGCCGTCCACAGTAGATCTCGACCGAATTGCCACGCTATCAACGCAACCTGTGCGGTTGCTGAAAGCGTCGGCTCCGTCACTCATCGCGCCCGGTTGGTTGTGGTGGGCGCCGGGGTGGTCAGCTACGTTCGTCGGGATCGCGAGTGGCCGGCACCCGGGCCTCGGTGGTGGTGGCGGGCGTGTGGGAGCAGGACGGCCGACGGTCAGGGAATGGTCACGCCGTACGCGGCGAGGATCTCGGCGATCGGCTGGTAATAGGTGGTGCCGCCGGAGGTGCAGTTGCCGCTGCCACCGGAGAGGATGCCGAGCAGCACGCCGGTCGAGGCGACGTAGAGGGGTCCGCCGCTGTCTCCCGGTTCGGCGCAGATGTTGGTCCGGATCAGACCGTGGACCGTGCCCTGGGCGTAGTTCACGGTCTGGTTGAGGGCGGTGACCGTACCGCACCGGACCCCGGTGGTGGCGCCGCTGCGGCAGACGCTCTGGCCGACCACGGCGTTGCCGATCCCGTTCGAGGGGAGGAGGCCGGGGTGGGTGTAGATGGCGCTGGGGTGGGGCACGGTGCTGTTGGTGTACCGGACCAGGCCGAAGTCGTCGCCCGGGAAGTTCAGGTAGACGCGTTCGCCGAGCACGGGCGCCTGGGTGCCGTCGGCGTACCAGGTGCCGCCGATGGCGAGGCAGTGTCCGGCGGAGATGAAGTAGTGGGTCGTGCCCTTGCGCACGTTGGCCCCGAGCGAGCAGCGTCCCCGCTGGGCGATGATGATGCCCTGGCCACCGGCGATCAGAGTGGTCAGCCGCCCCGGCTCGTGACGCAGCACCGCGCCGGCCCGGGTGGCGGTTTCCCGCAGTGCGGCGACCCGGGCGGCACCGACCGTGTCGTCGACGGTGAGGGTCATCCGGCCGGTGAGTGGGTCGAATCCCCACGCCGTGCCGATGGTGCGTACGTCGGAGAGGATCGCCGCCGCACGAGCCGGGTCGACGGCGGCGGGTGCGGCGGGTCGGGCCTGGGCGGCGGTCGGCGCGGTGAGCAGGAGCATCACCGTCAGGAGGGCGAGGAACGGGGAACGACGCATGCGGGCCTCCGCTGATCGAGATCGGTTGACGCGCTTACAGCATCCATGCGCGTCAATCGACTTTCAATCGGCCGCCCGGTCCGGCGATACCCACCGGTGACGCGTCCGCCGGCCGCGCCGATCGGCGATGGATGCGGCGTCCGGACGCCCCGTTCGCGGCACGGCCACCGGAAGATCGAGGCAGGACGATCTGTCTTTCGGTTGATCGAGCGGTTACGGTTTAGCTCCCTGAGCTTCACGCCGCGCAGCCGTGGAACAGCCGTGAGAGGTGGGCCCATGCGACGCCGTCTGGCCGCCGTGACCGCGTTGATCACCGTCCTTGGGCTCGTCGCCCCGGCCCCGACCGCGCACGCCACGGCCGGAGGCCAGGCCGCCGTCGCGGACCCCGTCGTCCACGGACCGGTCGCCGCCACCTCACCCGTCGGCGACCCGGCGCACGGCTACCCGTTCCTCACCACCGACGTCGACCTCGCCGCCGCCGGCTACGTCGAGCAGGAGTTCTTCATTTCCGGTACGGCCACCCGCTACGCCACCAGCGGCACCGCCACCGCGGTCGTCACCAGCACCGGACACCCGTACGCCACTCGACTGGTGGTCCGCCGGCCCGCCTCCGCCAGGGCGTTCAACGGCGCGGTGATCGCCGAGTGGTACAACGTCAGCAACCAGTGGGACCAGGAGGTCGACTGGTTCCAGTCGCACGAACACCTGATCCGGCAGGGGTACGCCTGGGTCGGCGTCTCCGCACAGCGCGCCGGTGTCCACTCGGCCACCGGCCTGCGCTCCTGGAGCCCCAGCCGGTACGGCGGCCTCGACGTCACCGCCGGCGGCACGATCGTCGACGACTCCCTGTCGTACGACATCTTCAGTCAGGCGGTGCGGGCGGTACGGGACCCCGCCGGGGTCGACCCGTTGGGGCCGCTGCCCCGGCCCAGCCACGTCCTCGCCACCGGCCACTCCCAGTCCGCCGGCCGGCTCGCCAACTACTACAACGGCGTCCAGCCGCTGACGAACATCCTCGACGCGGTGGTCCTGCACGGTGGCGGCGGTCTGCTCCGGACCGACCTGGACACGAAGGTGTTCCGGATCAACTCCGAGGGCGACATCGCCAGTGGCATCTTCTCCGCCGCCGCCCGCGCCCAGGCTGACTCGCCGGTCCTGCGCTCCTGGGAGGTGGCCGGCGCCTCGCACGGTGACTGGAAGCTCATCACCGACTACGGCCCCCTGCGCGGGCGCGACATCGGCACCTACCCCGGTGGTTACCCGGGGGAGCCGCAGACCTGCACGCTGCCGTCACTGTCCCGGGTGCCGCAGCACATGGTCCAGAACGCCGTCTACGACCACACGCTCGCCTGGGTGACGTACGGCAAGCAGCCGCCCGCCGCGCCGAAGATCGAGATGGCCGGCTCGGCGATCGCCCGCGACGCCCTCGGGCTCGCCCTCGGCGGTATCCGCCTCGCCCAGCACCAGGTGCCGTTGCGGGTCAACAGCGGCAGCAACACCGGCCCGGGATTCTGCTTCATCGACGGCAGCTCGGTGCCGCTGACCGACGCCCAACTCGCCGTGCTCTACCCGACGATCCGTTCGTACGCCCAACCGACGCTGACGGCGACGACGGCCGCCGTACGGGCCGGCTACCTCCCACGGACGGTGACCCTCGACCCCGCCTGGTATTCCGACATCCGCGACCTCGTCGACGAGTACGCCACGGCCGGACGCGTCACCGAGCCGGTCGCGGCGGACCTGCGTGACCGGCTGGCGGACGCCGAGCGGGCCGGACTCGCCGGGCACGACCTCGCCGCGACCGTGCACCTGGCCCGGCTCTCCGCCGTGGCGGCGCTGCGCATCCGGGACGGAGCGGCCCGCGACGCCGTACTCCGAGTGACGGCCGCGCTGACCGCGGTGATCGCCCGCCACTGACGGCGCCGCCGGTCGAACGGTGGAGCAAGGGGCCGCGCGGCTCAGGCTCGGGCAGGCCGGGTGACGACAGCGGCCCCGCCCGGCCCCACCCATCGGCGGTGGTCCCGGCCGCGCCGGCGCGGCGGCAGCTTGCCGGCACGCGCCGACCGGCGAGCGCGCCGGGGCCACGGCCGGGGGCGCCGATCCCATCGGTGCCGGCGAATTCGCCGGTCCCGAATGGGCGTTGACAGTCATCGATGTTGCCGGGGTGGAGTCGGCCGTGTTGGAATGGCTCGTATCGCCGCAGCGCGGGGGCAACCGTGCTGGGAACGGCCAGCGCGGGAGTTATCGCAGTGCCGGCAGCGGGCCGCTTCGGTAGCCGCTCGTCTGCCGCATCGCCGGGCCATCCCCACGACAACGGGCAAGGTGCCGGGCAGGCATCCTCGCCCGCCGTACGCATCCCCCGGGTACGTGTCCCCGTCACGGCGCACACGCTCGACGCCCGACCCCCCGGGGGTGTCCGATGCGGTCTACCAGCGCACCAGAACCGGCGACGAGGTGAGAGAGAATCATGGTTTCCCGAGTGAGTTTCGCGGGGTGGTACCGCAACCGCCTGGTGTGGGTGGCGGTGATCATGCTGTCGGTGTCGACCGGCGCGGTGCTGCTGGTCAACCGGGCCGAGCCGGCGGCGGAGCCGGCGGACCTGCAAGGACAGCTTCTGGCCCGGGTGCGTACCACGCTCGAACAGGCGGACCCGGGGCAGCACAACCACGCCGGACACGGTGGCCAGCAGGTGGCCGCCGAGCAGGAGAAGCCGGCGGTGATCTGCGGGGTCCGCGTCTACGGCTACGAGCCGGCCGAGGTCACCGCGCTCGCCGACGTACGGACGGTCTACGGCTTCCACCTCTGCGGGGTCGCCGAGCGGGACCGGCCCTGGGACGTGGCGGTCAAGCTGGCCGGACCGGTGATCATGGACATGAGCACCAAGCCTCCGGGCATCCAGGTGGTCGAGGCGACCGCCGACGTCATGTTCGTCGACCGGCTGCGGGAGATGTTCCCGGACAGGTACGCGCAGGTGGCGCTCAAGGAGGCGCTGGCCGACTCGGAGATGGCCGACCTGCGCCGCCGGTACGACGCCGCCGCCGGGCTCTGACGTGCCGGCGGCCGGGCGGGGGCGTACCCCTCTTCCCGGCCGCCCGGCGGCGACCGCCGGTGCTGGAGGCCCCGACCGCCGGTGCGGGTGATCCGACCCGTTCCCGCAGGTCGCACCCGCCGGTGAGGCCGGTCGGCTCGATCCATATCCGGGCATAGATAGATCAGCATTGATATTTAACTTCATGGATGTAATAGTTGGCCTGGGAGCGTTCCCAATTGATCTTTTGGTACCGAGGAACGGAGGAAGAACAGTGCGTCCACACGAGTCCGATCAAGCCGGCGGACGATCCCGGTCAACCGTCCGCAGGCCCCTGCGAGCGCTCGTCCTGCTGCTCGCCATGGTGGTCGGGATGCTGCCCTGGGCCGGGCCCGCCCAGGCCCACGGCACCATCATCAACCCGGCAAGTCGCGCCTATCAGTGTTGGAAGACCTGGGGCAGCCAACACATGAACCCGGCCATGCAGCAACAGGACCCCATGTGCTACCGGGCGTTCCAGGCCAACCCCGACACCATGTGGAACTGGATGAGCGCGCTGCGGGACGGCCTGGCCGGTCAGTACCAGCCCCGTACGCCGGACGGACAGCTCTGCAGCAACGCCCTCTCCCGGAACGACACCCTGAACCAGACCGGGGCGTGGAAGGCGACCACCGTCAGCCGCAACTTCACCGTGCAGATGTACGACCAGGCGAGCCACGGTGCTGACTACTTCCGGGTCTACGTCACCAAGCAGGGGTTCAACCCGGCCACGCAGCGCCTCGGGTGGGGCAACCTCGACCTGATCACGACGACCGGGCGTTACGCGCCGGCACAGAACATCTCGTTCAACGTGTCGACCTCCGGACGCACCGGGAACCACATCATGTTCGTGATCTGGAAGGCGTCGCACATGGACCAGGCCTACATGTGGTGCAGCGACATCAACATCGTCTGATCGGCGGGACCGACAGCGCACCACAGATCCGGCCCAGGGCACCGCTGTCCTGGGCCGGATCGTTCCCGGTGGTGGTCACACCGGGGCGGTCGTCCCGCTACAGGCTCTGCACCAGCACGTTCATGGAGTTCTGTACGTACCCGACCTCGGTCCAGATCATGGTGTCGAAGCCGCCGCCCGGCAACTCGCCGCTACCGCCGCTGATGATTCCCCGGGCACTGAGGTAGCCGTCCGAGCGCAGGCTCCACACCGGACCACCGCTGTCACCGCGGTCGCCGACCAGGCAGCCGGTGCAGATCCGCCCCTCGACACCGAGCCTGAGGTTCCCGTCCTCCTTCAACCGGTAATAGATCGACTCGTTGGTCACCCGGATGTCACAGCGGTTCACCGTGGTGCGACCGCTGTGACAGACCAGTTCGTTGTTCCAGGACCAGGCCGCGCCACGGACCGGGAACAGCAGATCCTGGTTCACATAGGTGTACGGCGCCGCGTCCGTCTCGATCAGTGCGGCGTCGTAGAAGATGTTCTCCTCGCGTACCACTCCGACGGTGTCCCCGTTGGCGTCCTCGACCCAGTCGCCGGGCACGTACTGACAGTGGTCGGCGGTGAGCAGATACTCCGGCCCGCCGGGACGGTAGAGCCCGAACGCGGCGGTGCAGTCCCACCCCCAGGGCTCCCAGTCCCACCGGATCGGGATGCCGCCCGGGTAGGGCGGGCTCGGGTTGTCCCGGTTCAACGCGTGGATGCGCTGACCGGCCACCACCGCGACGTCGGCCAGCGCCACCGGGCTCTCGTCGAGCCCCGTCGAGGCCCGCAGCAGCCCGGACAACCGTACGGGATCGTCGCCGCGTACCTCCAGACCGCTGCCGTCGGCACGGGGCACAATCGAGTAGATCTCGGCGTCGGTCGTCTTCCACCGGTCCGCCTCCGCGAAGAGCTGGCGAACCGCCCGCTCCAACTCGGGCCGGGCGTACTTCGCCGGGCGGATCTCGACCGCGACGCTGTCCCGGGCGAGAGCCGGCGCCGCCCCCCGTCCCTGGTCGACCATCCGCTGTGCCCGTTCCACGTCGGTGGCGTGGACGACCACCCGGCCAGCCGCCTCGTCGACCGTCAGCCCGGCGAAGACGGCCTGGTACGTCGTGTGTCCCAGGTTGCCGATCGAGTTGGCGAGCACCTGCGTCGGCGTCTCGACGGTCATCCCGGCGGGCAGCGCACCGCCGGTCGCCGGGCGGGCGGCGCCGGACCGGTCCTCGTCCGGCGCGGCGCCGGCCCGGGTCGGAACGACCAGCACCGTCCCCACCACCATGAGTGCGGCGGCGACCGCGCCCAGGCGTCTGCTTCTCGCTGTTGTCACGTCTCGTCCTCCTGTGGGATCGACGGATGGGCGGGCCCGGTGCCCGCCGCTGAACCAGGAGTAGCCGAAGGACGTTGTTCGGTGTCGATGGCTGGACACTGAACAACAAGATCTGAATAATGGCCCCGAAACGGGAGTGTGCTGCGAAATGCCTCGTCGGGAACGGCCACTGAACGGTGACGGCGGCATCCTGCTGCGATTCGCGGCGGACCTGCGACAGCTACGGGAGAAGGCGGGCAGCCCGACCTACCGCGAACTCGCCCACCGGGCGCACTACTCGGCCGCCACGCTCTCCGAGGCTGCGGGTGGCCGCAAGCTGCCGAGTCTGGCGGCCACCCTCGGCTACGTACGAGCCTGTGACGGGGACGTGACCGCGTGGGAGCAGCGGTGGCACGAGACCGCCGCCGAACTGGCCGGGCTCGAAGACGACGACGAGAATCCCGGCGCGGACGACCAGGCGTCGCCGTACGCTGGCCTCGCACCGTTGCAGCCGACCGACGCGCAACGGTTCTTCGGGCGGGAGCGACTGGTCGCCGAGCTGCTCACCCGGCTGGCCCGGCGGCGACTCGTGACGGTCTTCGGCGCGTCCGGGGCCGGCAAGTCCTCGCTGCTCCGCGCCGGCCTGCTACCCGCGATCCGGTCCGGTGCCCTGGACGACGCGATGTCCGACGACGACACCGGGCCGTCGACCGGACCGGCCGGTACGGCGGCGGCGCCGACGGGGAACGCGACCGCGCGGACGGGCACGTACGCCACCCTGCTGTTCAGTCCGGGTGCGCGTCCCCTGGAGGAACTGGCGATCCACCTCGGCCGGTTCAGCGGCGACACCCCCGGCCGGCTGCTGGCCGAACTCGACGGCGATCGTCGGGCCGTGCACCGTCTGGTCCGGCGGGCGGTCGGCGGGGGACCGGACCAGACCGGACTGGTGATCGTGGTGGACCAGTTCGAGGAGGTCTTCACCCTCTGCGCCGATCCACGGGAACGTGGCCGCTTCGTCGACCTGCTGGTCTCCGCCGCCACCGCGGACCAGAGCCGGGTCGCGGTGGTGCTCGGCGTCCGGGCCGACTTCTACACCCACTGCACCACCCTTCCCGGCCTGTTGGACGCGATGCGCCACGGCCAGGTCGTCGTCGGCCCGATGAGCACCGACGAACTGCGCCGGGCCATCACCCAGCCGGCGGTGCAGGCCGGATGCGCGGTGGAGGGCGCGCTGGTGTCCCGGTTGATCGGCGACGCCACGGGACAGCCGGCGGTGCTGCCGCTGGTCTCCCACGCACTGCTCGAAACCTGGCGGCGCAGGCGCGGCAACACGCTCACGCTGGCCGGCTACGAGGCGGCCGGCGGCATCGAACGGGCGATCGCGCAGACCGCCGAGCGGGCGTACGCGGACGTCGACGCCGACCAGCGGCGGATCGTACGGCAGATCTTCCTGCGGCTGACCGCGCTCGGCGAGGGCACCGAGGACACGAAGCGCCGGGTACGCCGCGAGGAACTCGACGGTCTCGGGCCGGGCACCGGCGAGGTGCTCGAACGGCTGGCCGCCGCCCGGCTGCTCGTCCTCGACCACGACAGCGTCGAGATCGCCCACGAGGCGCTGATCCGTGGCTGGCCTCGGCTGCGTGGGTGGCTCACCGCCGACCGGGAGGGCCTGCGGGTGCACCGGCAGCTCACCGAGGCGGCCGGCACGTGGGCCACGCTGGGTCGGGAAGCCGAGGCCCTGTACCGGGGGACCCGGCTCGCGCTCGCGGCGGACCGGGCGGGTCGGGACGAGGAACTACTCAGTCCGGTCGAGCGGGAGTTCCTGGCCGCCAGCCTCGGCGCCGAGGCGCGGGAGCGGGCCGTCGTCCGTCGCCGCTCCCGCCGGCTGCGTCAGTTCGTCGCCGTGCTGACCGTGCTGCTGGTCGTGTCGGTCGCGGCCACCGGCTACGCCGCCCGGGCCGAACGGGCCGCCACCGAACAACGCAACATCGCCGTCTCCCAACTGGTCGCCGGCCAGACCGCCGCGCTGCGGGAACTCGACCCCGGGCTGGCCGCCCAGCTCAGCCTGGCCGCGTACGAGCTGGTGCCCACGCCGGAGGCACGGACCAGCCTGCTCAGCGCGTCCGCCGCCCGGTTCGCCACCAGGGTGACCGAGCACGACGCGCGGTTGAGCGCCGCCACCTTCAGCTCCGACGGGAGGCTGCTGGCCACGGCGGGCGCCGACCGGACGGTCCGGTTGCTCGACGTCGACGACCCGCACCGGCCCGAGCAGGTCGGCCTGCTCGCCGGGCACAGCCACAATGTCGAGTCCGTCGACTTCAGCCCGGACGGACATTCCCTGGCCACCGCCAGCTACGACGGCACGGTTCGACTGTGGAACGTCAGCGACCCTCGCTCACCCGAGCTGCTGACCACGTTCACCGCACACCAGGAGGCCGTGCACGAGCTCGCGTACAGCCCGGACGGGCGCACCGTCGCGACCGCGGGCGGCGACCACACGGTACGTCTGTGGGACGTGACGGACCTGGTGGCGGCCCGACCGATCGGCCAGCTCACCGGGCACAGCGGCGCGATCGGCATGCTGGTGTTCAGCCCCGACGGTCGCACCGTCGCCACCGCCAGCGACGATCACCGGATCGGGCTGTGGGACGTCACCGACCCGCGTCGGCCGGCGCACACGTCGTGGCTGACCGGCCACACCGACCGGGTGGAGGCGGTCGCCTTCGCCCCCGACGGGCGCCGGCTGGTCAGCGCCGGTTTCGACGCGGACCATCAGGCCCGGGTCTGGGACGTCGCCGACCGCCGCCACCCGGTGCCGTTGGCCCGACTCACCGGACACGTCGGTCCGTTGCAGTCCGCCGCGTTCAGCCCCGACGGCCGGTACGTGGCCACCGCCGGCTGGGACCACACCACCCGGCTGTGGGACGTCTCCGACATCCGTCGCCCCACCCCGGTCACGGTCCTGACCGGGCACACCAACACGGTCTGGTGGGTCGAGTTCAGCCCGGACGGACGGACCCTCGCGACCGCCAGCACGGACCGCAGCGTACTGCTGACCGACCTACCCGGGCCGGTCCTGGCCGGATACCCGGCGGCGCTGGCGACCGCCGTCTTCAGTCCGGACGGGCGGACCGCCGCCACCGGCGACGAGGGGCACGAGGTGCGGCTCTGGGACGTGGCCGACCGTTACCATCCGCGACCCGCGTCGGTGCTGGCCGGGCACACCGGTCCGGTCAAGGCGGTCGCCTTCAGCCCGGACGGGCGCACCCTGGCCACCGCCGGCATCGACCGTACGGTCGGCCTCTGGGATGTCACGGACCGGCAGCGACCGGTCCGGCTGCCCTCGCTCACCGCGCACACCGAGAGCGTGCTCTCGGTGGTCTTCACCCCGGACGGCAGGTACCTCGCCACCGCCGGCAACGACCACACCGTCCGGCTCTGGTCGGTGGCCGACCCGCGCCGGCCGCAACCGGTGGGTGAGCTGACCGACATCACCGACAGCGTGCCGGCGCTCGCGGTCAGCCGGGACGGACGCACGCTGGCGGTCGCGACCGGACCGACGGTACGGCTCACCGACATCTCCGATCCGGCCCGGCCGAAGCTGCTCGGCGTGGTCGACGGACACGCCGACCAGGTCTACTCGGTGGCGTTCCGCCCCGACGGGCAGGTGCTGGTGAGCGCCGGTCTGGACCGTACCGCCCGGGTGTCGGACGTCGGCGACCCGACAACACCGCGACACCTGGCCACGTTGACCGGCCACACCGGAGCGGTCTGGTCGGCGGCGTTCAGCCCGGACGGCCGTACGTTGGTCACCGGTGGCTTCGACCGCACCGGACGGCTGTGGGACCTCACCGACCCTCGACGGCCACGTCACTCGGCCAGCCTCACCGGGCACACCGACCGGGTCTACTCGGTGGCCTTCAGCCCGGACGGCGGCACCGTGCTCACCGCCAGCGAGGACCGCACCGCGTTGCTCTGGACGGTGGACGTGGGCCGGGCGGCGGAACGGATCTGCGCGCTGGCCCAGCCCGGCATCGGCCACGCGCGGTGGCGGACCTACCTGCCCGGGTTGCCCTACCAACCGCCGTGCGACTGAGCGTCCGGTCTAGGGAAGTGGGCTGGCCAGGATGCGCGCGACCGCGGTGCTCAACACCCGTACGCCTCGGGTGGAGCCGGGCTTCAGCCCGGTCAGCTCTCGTACCCGGGCCAGCCGGAAGTCGAGCGTGCGCGGATGGATACAGAGGGCGGTCGCGGTGCGCAGCCGGTTCATGTCGTGCTGGTAGTAGGCGTCGAGGGTGGCGACCAGGTCCGGGCCACTGGTGAGCTGCGCCGTCACCGCCCCGAGCCACTGTTCGACCTCCGGCAGTCGGGCGGCGCCCAGCTCGGCGAAGACGTCGGTGACCGCGTACGCGTGACGCGGCACGGCCCGCATCGGTGCGGCCAGGCTGACCTGGCGGGCCAGCGCCACGGCGTCGTCGTACGCGTGCACCCGCCCGGGTGCGGTGCCGACCGCGCACGGCCGCCCGACCAGATTGGCCACCTCGCGGGCCAGCGCGAGCCCTCGGTCGGCCGCGGCCTCCTGGCCACCCGGTGCGCTCGGGATCAGCGCGATCACCTCGTGCGGATCCTGCCAACTCAGCGGCATCCACTGTGCCCGCAGCACCACGTTGGCGAACTCGTTGCGCGACGCCTGGTCCGGGCCGGGGGTTTCGCCGGCCACCCGGACGACCGCCGCGAGGACGTGGTCCGGGATCGGCATGTGCAGGTCGCGCGCCAGCTCGGCGGCGCCCACGTCGTCGGCGAGCAGCATCGCGGTGAGCAGCTGGACCCGGGCCACGGTCGGCTGGGTCCGCTCCTGTCCCTCGATCCACCCCCGGGTGTACGCCCCCTGGGCGGCCAGCCCGGCGGGTGCCAGCCAGGCGAGGGTGTGCATGGTCGCGCCGATGTCGTTCGGACCGGCCGCCTCGTAGACCTCGCGCAGCGTCAGCCGGGTGTGCAGGAGCAGCACCTGCCGCTGCGCGGTCAGGGTGAGCCCCTTCTCGCTGCGTTGCCGGCCCATCGCGGCCATGAACTCCAGGTCCGCCGCCGAGAACGGCGCGCTGTCGGCGGCGAGGTCGACCGTGCGCTGACGCAGGAAGACCGCGAAGTCGAGCATCTCGGAGCGCACCCGTGGCCTGGCCGCGAGATTGCGGTACTCCAGCAGCTCCTCCTGGTAGGCGTCGACCGCCCGGCGGGCGTTCTCGGCCACCCGCTGGCGCCAGAGCCTGAACAGTTCGCCCATATTTATCCACGCTAGTCGATGGCGTCGTGCGGGGTCGACCACTGGTGGGGATCTGACAGCCTGCGCGAAATGACGAAAGCCGGGCCGGTGCGCCCTCTTGGTTGTCGCGGAATGACGAAGACCGCGCCACCGCCCCGCTGCCACGCTGGGCCGGTCGTACCCGCAGGGGCGGGCAGCGCGACCGAGACGACCAGAGGTGATGCCAATGACACCCAACCGATCCTTCCGTCGAACCTGGCTGGCCGCGCTCGCGGCAGTGGTCGTGCTGGGACTGGCGGGCGCCCCGCCGGCACTGTCCGCCCCGGCGCGGCCGGGTGACCCCGGTGCCGGGGGGAAGGTCTTCGCGCCGAAGCCGATGCTGCCCGGTCCGGTGCAGGTGCCCGGCAAGGGAGCGCAGCCCGCGCCCTTCACCACCCCGCTGAAGCCGACCACCGCGACCGCGCTGCCGGGCGCGGAGAAGACCAGGGCGAACGCGCTCGCGCCGGACCGGACCGGCGCGGCCGGGCCGAGCCTGCGGCGCGTCGACGGCGCCGACGAACCCACCCAGTGGTACTGCGAGGAACGCATCAACAGGTCGACCAGCCTGAACGCCGACCCGGACAACTACTCGGCGACCATCCAGTACGCCGCCCAGCTCGGCTGCAACTTCTACCTCGACTACGCGTACGGGGTGGCCGGCGTCTTCGACCGTAGCCGGTCCTGGGACGGCGACCTGCTTCACGTGGGCACCCCGTTCGAGTTCTACCAGTGGTACAGCGGCCAGTCGTCCGGCGCGCTGACCATCCCGGGGGACTGGTACGACGGCGGGCGCCAGGTGGAGGTCGTGTTCGAGGTCTACCTGCTGGCCCCGTACGGCGTGTACTGGGGCGCCTGCAACCCGTTGCCCGGTCTGCGGTACCTGCTCTGCGACGGCCTCGGCACCGACCTGCTGCACGTGGTGGTGGGAACCGGTTCGTTCGACACCGGGCTGAATCCGCCGGTGAACCGCTACACCGCGCTCGGTGACTCGTACTCGTCGGGGACCGGCGCCTTCCCGTACCTGGGTGGCGGCAATCCGGCCTCGTGCCGGCGCAGCAACAGCACGTACGGCTTCGACATCGCCGGGGACGGTTTCCTCGGGCTGCCGATCGACCGGCCGAACCTGAAAGCCTGTCACGGCGGGAGAATCGACGACATCTACCGCGCGCAGAATCCGCTGACCGAGTTCGCCCAGATCGAGTACGTGAAACCGTACACGCGGTTCGCGACGGTCTCGATCGGCGGCAACGATCTCGGGTTCGCCGCGAAACTGCGCGACTGCGCTCTCTCCGACTGCGCCGACGGCGGCCCGTTGGTGACCCCCGGCGAACTCTCGGGGACACAGAGCCGGCTGACGGCCCTGTACCGGGACATCCGGTCCCGGATGCGCTCCGACGGATACCTGGTGGTGTTGAGTTATCCGGCGTTCCTCCCGAACCCGGACGACCCGGTGGACCCGCAGCCGTCGGTCAGCCGGTGCCCGGCGACGAACTCGCAGATCACCAGTGCCGAGTTGCGGTTGATCTACCAGGCCACCGTCCAGGCTCGCGACATGATCGCGAGCGCCGTCGCGGCGACCGGTGATCCCCGGGTGCTCTTCGTGGACGTGCTCGACGCGTTCCGGGCGCACCGGGTGTGCAGCGCCGACCCGTGGTCCAACGGGGTCGAGGCGCTCGATCCGGAGGACTCGTTCCACCCCAACGCGCGCGGCTACCAGGCGGTCGCCGACCGCCTGCGGAGCAGCCTGGGCCTGACCCCCTACTGATCGACCCGGCGGACGGGGCACCCGGCTCGCACCGGGTGCCCTGTCCGGGACGGCGTGCTGCCCCGGAAACCGGAAACCGGCTACCCGGAACCGACCCGGTAGGCGGCGGCCAGCCGGGCGAATCCCTCCTCCAGGGAGACCTGCGGCGACCAGCGCAACGCCGTACGCGTACGGCGCTGGTCGAACCAGTGCGCGGTGGAAAGCTGCTCGGCCAGGAACCGGGTCATCGGCGGTTCCTCGGTCCGTCGCAACGCCGACCAGACCCGTTCCACCGCGAGGCCGCCCGCCTTCGCCACCCCGGCCGGCACACGCAGCCTCGGCGCCGGCACCGAAGCGGCGGCGCAGATCCGGCCGACCAACTCGGCCACCGTGCGCGGCTCACCGTTGGTGACCACAAAGGCCTGCCCGCGTACGTCAACCTCGGGTGCCCGGTCCAGTGCGGCGACGATGGCGTCGGCGGCGTTGCTCACGTACGTCGTGTCGATCAGGGCGTTACCCCTGCCGACCAGGGCCAGCCGGCCGGACCGGGCCCGCTCGACGATCCTCGCGACCAACTGGGTGTCGCCCGGTCCCCAGACCAGGTGCGGGCGGATCGCCACGACGGCCAGCTCGGGCGAGTCGGCGGCCAACGCGAGCAGCTCGGCCGCGGCCTTGCTGCGGGCGTAGTTGCCCCGCGCCCGGTCCGGGTCGGCCGGCTCGGCGTCGACGCCGACCAACCCGACGCCGTGGTGGGCGACCGACGGCGAGGAGACCTGTACGAACCGGGTCACGCCGGCCGCCCGGGCGGCGTCGAGCAGGTTGGCCGTACCGCCGATGTTGGTCTGCCGGAACTCTGCCCACGGTCCGGTCATCGACACCTTCGCGGCGAGGTGGACCACCGCCTGGACACCGTCGACGGCCGCGCGCGCCGCCGCCGGGTCGGTGATGTCGCCCCGCCGCCCGTCGATCCCGGGAAGGCCGCTCGGCCGGCGCTGTAGGACGCGGACCTCGTCGCCGCGCTGTAGCAGAGCGGTGGCGACGGCGCCGCCGAGCATGCCGCTGGCACCGGTGACCAGGACCCTCACGACCGGCTCAGCCTGCCGCCGGCAAGCACCCGTTCGGCCCACCGCCCCAGCCGGGAACGGTCGATCTTCGAGTTGTGCCGGATGTCCGTGGGCAGCGACGGGACCACCAGTACGGCCGCGACCGGCGGCCCGACCGCCGCGCGTACCGCGTCGGTCAGCTCCTGGTCGGCGAGCCCGGCCCGGCGTACCGGTGGCAGGGTCTCGGCGAC
This sequence comes from Micromonospora sp. NPDC050397, assembly GCF_044901685.1. Lineage (NCBI taxonomy): Bacteria > Bacillati > Actinomycetota > Actinomycetes > Micromonosporales > Micromonosporaceae > Micromonospora > Micromonospora sp. NPDC050397. The sequence continues at coordinate 191,938 of NZ_JBJDPS010000009.1, read as the reverse complement.
GACCACGACCCGCGCCACGCCGCGCGGCCCGACCCCGACGGCGGCGGCCCGGGCGATTCGCGGCAGCGACTCGACCTGCTGTTCGATCCCGACCGGGGTGAGGACGCCCGCCGGGGTGACCAGTACGTGTTCCAGCCGGCCCTGTACCCAGACTCGGCCGTCCGGGTCCAGGTAACCGACGTCGCCGGTGCGGTGCCAGCCCGGGGTACGGGAGCTGGCCCGTTCGGTGAGCCAGAGCGCGTCGTACCGGTCCTTGGTGTGCGCGGCCCGGACCATGATCTCGCCGGTCCGCCCGGGGGTGAGGTCGGGCTGCTCGGCGGGCGTGCCGTCCGGGTCCAGGACGGCGACCGCCACCCGCACCCCGGGCAACGGCCGCCCGACGCAGACGCCGTCACCCGGCCCGACGTCGACGATCTCGTCGAGCGTGATGTCGGTGACCGGCAGGACCTCGGTCATCCCGTACGGGGTGTGCGGCTGCGCCTTCGGCATCAGCGCCCGCGCCCGCGCGAGCAGTACGGCGGAGACCGGCGCGCCCGCGCTGAGCAGCAGCCTGACCCCTTCCAACGCCTCCCGCCGCCGACTGTCCAACGCGTCGCCGGTGGCGACCACGTTGCGCAGCGCCGCCGGTGAGGCGAAGACCGCCGAGGCGTCGACCGCTCCCGCCGCGTCGGCGAGGGCGGCGGCGGTCAGGGTCCGGGGTGCGGTCACGTTCATCTCGGGAATCGCCGAGGTGACCCCGAGAGCCGGCCCGAAGAGGGCGAACGGCGCGAACGCCGCCACGATGGCGGCGTCGGGATCCCGGTCCAGGCCGAGTGCGGAGAGCGCGTCACGCATCGCGGCGAGCCGACGGTGGGTGTAGACCACGCCCTTCGCCGGCCCGGTGGAGCCGGAGGTGAACAGCACCGCCGCGTCGTCGTCCGGGTCCGGCGCGATTGGCAGTTCCGGGTTGGCGGCGCCGAGCCGGGCGAGCCGGGCCAGGGTGAGCGCGCCCAGCGCGGCGGCTCCGGCTCCGGCTCCGATCCGCCGTCCGGGCCAGCGCAGCAGTCGGGCGACGGCGAGTCCGCGACCGACGGCGATGATGTGCGCCGGGGCGGCACTACGCAACGCCCGGTTCATGCCGGCCAGTCCGAGCCCCGGGTCGGCCACCACGATCACCGCGCCGATACGCAGGCACGCGTAGACGGCCGCGGTCATGTCGGCACCGGGCGGTACGAGCAGCGCCACCCGGTCGCCCCGGCGTACCCCGGTGGCGGTCAGCCCGGCCGCGATCTCCTGGATCCGCCGCCACAGCAACGACCAACTGACCCGCCGGCCGCCGCCGGCCAGCTCGACCAGCGCGACCGAAGGATCGTCGGCGCGCTCCGCGAGCCCCGTCCACAACGGACGCCACGCCACCGGCGGCTCCGGCGCCGCGACGGGTGCCGGCGTCGGTTGGTCCAGGTCGGCCACCCACCGTGCGACCGCGCCGGCGACGTCGGCGTCCTCGGCGAGCAGGTGACCCGCCCCCTCGAACCGGTGCAACCGCGCGTGCGGCAGCCGGGTGCGCAGGTCGCGCAGGTGCGCGGCGCCGAAGACCGGGTCGCGCGGACCCCACAGCAGCAGCGCCGGCACCTCCGCCAGCTCGCCCAGGTGCCGCGCGACCCCTTCGAGCGCCGCCCAACTCGGGTGCTGCGGACCGAGCGGGATGTCCGCGACGAAGTCGCCGATCGCCGCCCGTCGGTCCGCCGTCCGGTACGGGGCGAGGTAGCCGTCCCGGACCGGGTCGGTCAGCCGCGGGTTCGCCAGCGCGAGGGTGGTCCGCAGGAACGCCGGTGTCCGCACGGTCGACGCGGGCAGGACCCCGGGCAGCCCGGCCAGTCGGATCAGCGCGGGGGCCGGCGACCCGGCCGGCTGGTGTACCGCCGTGTTGGTCAACACCACCCCGCGTAGCTGTTCGCGGTGGCGCAGCGCCCAGCCCAGCGAGATGGCCCCACCCCAGTCGTGCCCGACCGTGACCACCGGCCCGGTCAGGCCCAACGAGTCGGTGACCGTACCGAGGTCGTCGATCCGCTGCGCCAGCCGCCGTACGGTGCCGGTGCGTTCGGAGAACCCCATGTCCAGGTGGTCGACGGCGACCACCCGCCACGGCGGCGCCCCGGGCTCGCCGAACCGGGCCAGCAGGTGCCGCCACAGGTACGACCAGGTGGGGTTGCCGTGCACACAGAGCAGGGTGCCGGCGTACCGGCTCGGGTCACCGGGTGCCGTCCCGGCGCTGTCCAGCACGTGCCAGGTACGCCGTACGCCCTGGCTGTCCACCGCGGTGACCGACCGGGACCAGGCAGGGTCCAGTCCGGGCAGTCCCGCCGGGGGAGTCTGCGCGGCGGCCGTCACCACACGATCTCCAGCGCGCAGGTGTTCAGGCCGGAGCCGACCCCCATGCAGAGCACCCGGTCGCCGGAGGTGAGTGAGTCCGCGTGCTGTGCCAGGGTCAGCGGCAGCGACGCCGGTCCGACATTGCCCAGCAGCGGGAACGTCTCCGGAACCCGGCGCGGGTCGAGGCCGAGCCGGTCGACGACACCACGGGTGTGGGCGGCGGAGACCTGGTGCATCACGTACAGGTCCATGTCCTGCCAGTCCCACGGTCCGACCTGCGCCCAGGTCGCCTCGCCCAGTTCCAGGCCGGCGTCGAGCAGGCCCTTCGCGTCCGTACGCATCCGGGTGTTGTCGCCGACGCAGAGCTCGTGGTGTTGGGTCGCGGCCCGGCTGACCCCACCGACCAGGCGGTGGCCGTGGGTGTTCCTGTCCGCGGCGCCCAGCACCATCGCCGCCGCGCCGGAACCGAGGGTGAGCGTGGCGAACTGCTCCCGGACGTCGGCCCGGGTGGCGTCGGGGCGGCGCAACCGGTCGATCGTCGCCTGTTGGGCGGCCCGGGAGCTCTCGCCCGCGACGATCAACGCGTACTGGATCTGACCGGCGTCGATCATGTTGGCGGCGACCTGGATTCCGTTGACGAATCCCAGGCAGGCGTTGGCGATGTCGAAGTTCAACGCCGAGGGAGGCAGTTCCAGCGAGTGGTGGATGGCAACCGCCGTCGACGGTTCCAGATGTGCCCGCGAAACCGATGTGTTGATCAGTAGGCCGACGTCACGCGCGTCGACACCGGCCTCCGAGAGCGCCTTCGCCCCGACCATCGCCGCCCCGTCGGCAAAGCTGAAGCCCTCGTGCCACCAACGCCGCTCCTGGATGCCGGCGATCCGCTGGAGCATCCCGCGGCGCAGACGCAACCGTTTGAGGGTGTCGCCCAACTCCTCGTCGATCTGGTCGGAGGTCACGACGACGGGCGCCTCCAGGGCCGTTACTGACAGCACCGCGGTGTTCGTGTAGCGGTACTCAGCATTGCCGTCGGTCATCCAGCCTCCGTCCGTCGCCCGGACCTCGGGGTCCGGGGCTCTCGAAGCTATCCACTCTGGCCTCCATCCACCAATGATCAATTGTCTTGGCGGTGAACATCACCCGCGTGTCCAGCCCGTCACCTGCCCTGTCTCGACTCTGCGTGGACCCTCGGCAACCATAAGTAGTCCGTCGATGGGACCGACCCGGGTGGCCGAGCCGCCAACGACGTGCGGGACGCGATGCGCCGCGCCACCGACCATGATTTTCGGTACTGCTGTCAACCCGAGTCGCCCGCCTGCCCACGCACGGAGCGGCCGGGCGAGCCGATCGTCACCGGTTGACGGCGCCGAGCGCGAGCTGCCGATTCGGCACCGATTGTCCTAGGACGCTCTGGTCATTCGTCTTTATCGACGGCGTACGGGCTGGTCGTCGACGGGCTGGCCGTGGACGAGGTGCTGGTCCACGATCCGGGTGGCCAGTTGCGGGTCGACCTGGGTGTACCAGACGTCGTCGGGGTGGACGACGACGAGCGGCCCGAGGTTGCACGGGAAGAGGCAACCGGTCTGGGTGAGCAGGATGTCGTCGTCGGTGAGTCCGCGTGCGCGCAGGCTTTCGGCGAGCGTGTCGGCGGTCGCGCCGGCGCCGTACGCGGTGCAGCGTGGGCCGCGGCAGACCAGCACGTGGCGGCGGTGTCGGGTGATCGCGGACCAGGCGGGGCTGCGGAACGGTCCGGGGTTGCCGGACAGGGGTGCGGTGGGTTGGCGCAGGGCGTCCAGGACGGCGGTGACCAGTGCCGGCTGGGTGGCCAGCGGCGCGCCGACCGACACCCGTGGCGGCGGCGGGTCGGCGGGGCGGGAGGTGACCCAGTCGGCGTAGGCGCGGCGGAGCCAGACGTCGAGGTACCGGTCGGGCGGCAGGTGGGTGGGGACGAGGACGACGTCGAGCGCGCCCGCCGACCGGGCGGCGTCGAGTGCGTCGTGCAGCGACGGCGCCGCCCCGTCGAGGAAGCAGGCCCGGACCGGCTCGCCGAGCGCCCGCGCGACCTCGTCGGCGAGCCGGTGTACGGCGTCGTGTCCGCCGGTGTGGGCGACCGAGCGAGCGACGAGCAGGGTGTGTCTGGTGGTCATGACGTGGGTGGGTGGTAGGTGATGACGGGGCGGCCGGTGCCGGGGTGCGGGGTGATGTCGGCCCGTACGCCGAACACGTCGTGGAGCAGGTCCGGGGTGAGCAGGTCGGTGGTGGGTCCGGTGGCGGCTACCCGGCCGTGGTGCAGGACGACGAGGGTGTCGCAGAACATCGCCGCCAGGTTGAGGTCGTGCAGGGCGGCGACGGTGGTGATGCCGGAGCGTCGGACCAGGTGCAGGAGCTGGAGCTGGTGGTTGATGTCGAGGTGGTTGGTGGGCTCGTCGAGCAGGAGCAGTTCGGGTTCCTGGGCCAGCGCCCGGGCGAGTTGGACGCGTTGGCGTTCGCCGCCGGAGAGGGTGCGCCAGGTTCGGTGGGCGAAGTCGGTGAGGTCGACCCGGGCCAGGGCGTCGGTGACGGCGTCGTGGTCGGCGGTGCTCTCCGACCACCGGGAGCGGCGGTGCGGCGTACGCCCGAGTAGCACCACGTCGTGAACGGTGAGGTCGAGGTCGGTCTCGGCGTGCTGGGCGAGCAGGGCCATCCGCCGGGCGACGGTCCGGCGGGGCAGGGTCGCCAGGTCCTCGCCGCCGAGGAGGCGGTGCCCGTGGTCCGGGGTGGTGAGTCCGGCGACGATCCGCAGCAGGGTCGTCTTTCCCGAGCCGTTCGGCCCGAGCAGGCCGACCAGGGTGCCGGTCGGTACCGTGCAGGAGACCCGGTCGATGATCGTCGCTGTCTGTACGGTGTGGCTGACGTCGGTGACCTGGAGCATCAGTTGCCCGCCAGCCGTCGGCGCAGCAGCAGCACGAACGCGGGTACGCCGAGCATGGCGGTGAGCACACCGACCGGGAGTTCGCGTGGTTCGAACACCGTACGGGCGGCGGTGTCGACCCAGATCAGGAAGATCGCCCCGGCGAGAACCGCGACCGGTAGGAGTCGGCGGTGGTCGGGGCCGGTGAGCAGCCGGGCGGCGTGCGGCAGGAGCAGCCCGACGAAGCCGATCGCGCCGCTGACCGCGACGAGGGTTCCGGTGAGCAGGGCCGCCGTGGTCAGCAGCAGCCAGCGGGTGCGGGTGACGTCGACACCGAGGGTGGCGGCCGAGTCGTCGCCGAAGGCGAACGCGTTCAGCGTACGGGCGTGTCCGAGGAGCACGGCCAGGACGACCGCGAGGGCGGAGACGGCGTAGCCGAGGGAGGTCCAGTCGGACCGGCCGAGCGATCCGGACAGCCAGAAGGTGATCTGCTGGGTGGCGTGCGGGTCGGCGGCCCAGATGATGACGAACGAGGTGACGGCGGCGCAGAGTTGGCCGACCGCGACACCGGCGAGGATCATCCGGGTCGGTGCGAGCCGGCCGCCCCGGCTGGTCGCGGCGGCGATGACCAGGGCGAACGCCGCGAGCGCGCCGGTGAACGCGCCGCCGGTCAGGGACCAGACCGCCGACCCGAGTCCGGTGACGGTGACGGTGACCGCACCGAGGGACGCTCCGGAGGAGACGCCGAGCAGGTACGGGTCGGCGAGCGCGTTGCGGGTCAGGGTCTGCATCACCGCCCCGACGGCGGCGAGTCCGGCGCCGACGGTGGCGGCGAGCAGCACCCGGGGTAGGCGGATCTGCCAGACGATGTGGTCCCGCAGCAGCGGCACGTCGGAACGGAACACGCCCAGGTGGTCGCCGATCACCGCCCACACGGTGCCGAGGGAGAGGTCGGCCGGTCCGACGGTGACCGCGGCGCCGATCGAGAGCCCGAGCATGCCGGTCAACGCGACGACCAGTGCGGTGCCGCCCAGGACGCGCGCCCGGCCCGGCGCCGCCGTCGGCGCCGGGCGTGGAGTGGTCGTGGTGGTCAGCGCGTCACCCGGGCCGGCAGTGCGGTGAGTCCCTGGGCCAGGTGCTCGATGCCCAGGACGTTGCGGACCCCGGCGCTGGTTTCGGAGAACGGGATGACGACGAACCGTTTGTCCTTGACGGCCGGTAGGTCCCGCAGGGCGGCGTTGCCGGCGAGGAATTCCTGTTTGGCGGTGGCCCGGTCCCACTCGGCGTCGACGAGGACGATGACGTCCGGGTTGCGTTCGACGACCTTCTCCCAGCTCGTGTCGCCCCAGCTACCGGTGAGGTCGGTGAACTTGTTGGTCACCCCGACCGCCGACATGATGAGCTGCGGTGCCCCACAGCAGGCGCCGACGCTCGGCGCGTCGGTTCCGGCGTCCCACCAGAGCACCGAGATGTCCTTCGCGTCCCGGACGCCGGAGGCGGCCGAGGTGATCCGGGACTTCTGCGCGTCGATCAGCGCGGTCGCCCGTTCCGGCACTCCGAAGATCGCCGCTACGTCGCGGATCTCGCCGAACACGTGGTCGACGGTGAGCGGGGACGGGCGGGTCTCCTTCGGGCAGCCGGCCGGCGAGAGGTACGTGCCGACGCGCAGACCGGTGTAGGTGTCCCGTTCACCGACGCCCTCGTCGCTGAACGCGCTGGCGAACGAGGCGTAGACGAAGTCCGGGGCGGCCTCGATCAGCTTTTCCTTCGACGGGTACTCCTTGGCCAGCACCGGGATCTTCTGGTACGCGTCGGCGTACTCCGGCAGGATGGTGTCGTCGAGGTACGCGGTGCCGATCATCCGGTCCTGTAGACCCAGTGCCAGCATGATCTCCGTCGCGGCCTGGTTCAGCGTGACCACCCGCGACGGTGGCTGGGTGACCTGCACGGGCAGGCCGCAGTTGGTGAGCGTGACCGGTGCGGCCGACGCCGCCCCGGACGGGGTGTCCCCGGTTCCGGCGCAGCCGGCGACCAGCAATGTGAAGATCATCACGGCGGACAGTGGCGTGACAGCACGCCAGGACATACGGGGCCGCATCGCGCGCAGGCGCACAGGGACCACCTTCCAGCACCTCGTGGACGGGTCGGTACGTGTGCCGTGGCCGGTCTCCTGGCTGCCGGGAAACGCGTCTCCGGCCGGCCTTCCCAGGCTGGTGCCCAGTGACCTCGTACGACGAGGGCCGGAGACTTCCCGATCACAGTGGCGAGGGCCGCGCCGGTATCCCACCGGCTTCCCGAGCACCACGGCAGCGACAACATAGCGTCATCGGACAACGCGTGCCATATGACGAACACCATGTCCGTCGTCCCCGGCGCCCCGTCGCGGGCCGTACCGGAAGCGGTTGGCGACCGCCCGTGACCCGGTGGGGGCGTCCGTCTCGCGTACCGACGTCTGTTCGACCGTCACCCGTTCGGCCGGGGCCGCTGACCGTCGGCCGGCGACGTCCCGGCGAGCGGACCCGAGCCGGCCGACCGGCGCGCGAGCAGCAGGATGACCGCGAGGGCGGCCACCTCGGCCGCGGCGGTGGCGGTGGCGGCGCCGAGCGGCCCGAACCGTGGTACGCCGAACGTGACCGTGATGGTCAGGATCACCGCGAGCACGGCCATGGCCCTCGTCGCGCGGGCGAAGTCGCCGTCGCCGATCCAGTTGAACATCAGCGCCCGGCTGACCGCCAGGAACGGCAGCGCCAGCATGAACACGGCCAGCCAGGTGGCGGCCTCCCGGTGCGGCAGGGACAGCAGCGTACCGGTGAGCCAGGGCGCGAGCCCGGCGACCGCGATCGCCATCGGGACCGCGCAGACCAGTGCCATCGCCACCGAGAAGTGCGCCGGGTGCCTCGCGGATTCGAGACCCAACCGGTTGCGGGTACGCGCCACCATCGGCACCTGCAACGCCGACTGTACGACACCACCGATCGCCTGGTACGCGGTGACGAGCGCCCCGAAGCTGCCCATCACCGTGGGCGTCGCGACCAGCGACAGCACGAGGGTGGCGTACCGTGCCACGTACAGCTCGCCGAGGGCGAAGCCGAACAGGTGCCGGCTGGACCGGTATCCGGCGAAGGCGCGCCGCAGTGACAGCTCCCGGAACCGCGCGCGCCGCAGCGAACCGTCCCGACCGAGGACGAGTTCGCCGACGACGAGCTGGGCCAGCCCGGCGGTGGCGAGCGCGATCGTGAGCGGGACCCCGACCAGGACCATCACCAGCGAAGCGGCCTTGCTGCCGCACATCAGCACGGCGGTGGCCAGGAACCGCATCCGCCGGTTGAAGTCGGCGATCTGCAACTGTGCGACACCGTTGCCGAGCGCCACCACACCGGCCGCCACCAGCGCGGTGGCGCTGTATCCCCGGCCGGCGTAGAACTCGCCGATGACCAGCGCGCCGACGAGTACGGCGGGTACCACCACCAGGGCCCACTGGCTCCGTACGAGGGTGCGCTGTTCCTCGGTGCCGTTGAGGTACAGCAGGGCCGACCCGCCGCTGGCGCCGATGATGACAAACGCCAGCGCTGACGTCATCACCGTGTACGCCGCGATCTCGTCCGTCTGCCCGAACGACGCGCACAGTGCCAGGATCGCCGCGCTCAGCAGCCCGTTGGCGACAACGGCGCCGGCCGCGATCGCCGAGTTCCTGGCGAGACCACGGACTCCGGTCCCCGGGTTCGTGGGGCGGACGTCGGCGGTGTCACCGGTCGGCACGCCGGCCGTGGTTGGCACGACCCGTACTCTACGCAACGCCGGCCCCGGGGTGCGTTCGGCACGACCCGTGCGGGACGGCGGTTGGCCGTCGAGCCATCGCCGTTCGCGGGACGAGGTCGGCCACGCCCCCGGAGCTCGACACCGGCTCTAGGATCATTCCTCTCCCGGGACCGCCTCGTGGTCTACGGCACCCTCGACCTGGTCGCCGAACCGGCCGTTGGCGGCCGGAGCGGTTCTACCCCGAGTTGTACGGCCTGAGTCTCGACAACCAGGGCCATGTCCACAGTGGCTGGTGAGCGACCCGCGGGTGTGGCCGGCTTCCTCTAGGATCACCGGACCAGGCCAGGACCGAGACGTTGCGAAAGTAGGATTCATGGCGGCACCGGACCGACCGGCATCTGCCGGTATCGACCCCTCGAAGCCCAGCATCGCGCGCGCCTACGATGTGGTTCTCGGGGGCAAGGACAACTTCGCGATCGACCGCGCGGTTGTGGGCGAGATGCTCAAGATTGTTCCGCAGCTTCCCGAGGTGGCCGCCTACAACCGGCAGATTCTCAGCCGAGGCGTCCGCTACCTGGTCGAGGAGGCCGGAATCCGGCAGTTCATGGACCTCGGCTCGGGGTTGCCGACGCGGGAGAACACCCACCAGGTCGCACAGCGCTCGGCGCCGGAGGCCCGGGTCGTCTACGTCGACAACGACCCGATCGTGCTGGCCCACGGCCGGGCTCTGCTGGTGGAGAACGAGAACACCACCGTGGTGACGGCCGACCTGCGGGACCCGCAGGCCGTACTCGACGACCCCGAGGTCCACCGTTTCATCGACTTCTCCCAGCCGGTCGGCGTGCTCCTCGTCGGCATTCTGCACCACCTGCACGACAGCGAGGACCCGCGCGGCGTGGCCAAGGCGTACATGGACGCGGTGCCCTCCGGCAGTCACCTGTTCATGACCAGCTTCTGCGCCTCCTTCCCCGAGGCCGCCGCACTCGAGGAGACATATCTCAGCGTGCTGGGCACCGGGCGGTTCCGGACCCTGCCCGAACTCCAGGGCTTCTTCGGGGACCTGGAGATGGTCGAGCCCGGCCTGGTCTCCCTACCCGAATGGCGGCCGGAGTCCCCGATCGACCACGAGCTGACCGTGGCCGAACGCCTGATGGCCGGTGGCATAGCGCGCAAGCCGTGAGCGGTTGGGACAGCGGCGACCGTTCGGCCGCCGCTGTCCCAACCGGCCGGGGGAGGGTCAGCGGCGGCCCACGAAGACGCTCTTCGGGATGTGACCGGTCACGACCTGGGTACGGTCGACGACCTCGGCGCTGTGGTAGTTCACCGCGATCGAGGCGAAGGAGTACGCCTTCGGCACGGTCAGACCGTGGGTGGTGGCGAGGAAGTCGACGGTCTTCTCGACCGCGATCCGCGTGGCGCGGTCGAGATCCCAGTGGATGCCCATCATCACCCAGTGGTCGTCGGTCTCGGCCCACGGCAGTTCGGTCGCCACGTCCTTGACCAGCCTGATCCGGAACGTACCGGAGAGCGAGTGCTCGACGGCGGTGCCGCTGACCTCGCCGTCACCCTGACAGCTGTGCGGGTCACCGATGAAGATCTGCGCGCCGGACTGGAAGACCGGCAGGTAGAGCGTCGTGCCGACGATGAGGTCGCGGACGTCCAGGTTGCCGCCGAACTTGCCCGGGGGCGTCGAGTTCTGCACCCCGCTGGCCGGCGGTGGGGCGTCCTCGGTGTTGCCGACGAACTCGCCCGTCGGCGGTGCGACCGCGATGATGCCCATGAACTTCTGGGTCGGGATGACGATGCCGTCGGCGAAGAAGACGACCTCCTTGCCACGGTGGATGCCGGTGCGGTAGAGGTGGGTGCGGACATCGGGCCAGACGCCGGCCGGGAGACCGGGCGGGACCTCGGTCGGCATGTCGAGCCCCTCGTCCCCGGCACGCCACCCGGGATAGAACGTGGCCATCACCCCGCTGGTCGGGGCGGTGCTGTTGAAGCCGTACGGCACGCGGGTGTCGATGTCGAGGATGTCGATCGCGATGGTGTCACCCGGCTGCGCGTCCCTGACGTAGATCGGGCCGGTCAGCACGTGACCGCCGTACTGCCTGCCGGTGGCCTGGCGCTCGGGCAGGGTCTCCCAGAAGGCCAGTCCGTCGGGCAGGATCTCGTCCGGTTCGACGCCGAAGGCACCGAAGTAGTCACGCGGGTCGACGGCGGGATTGGTCAAGCCCTGCTGGGAGAGGGTGTCGACGCGTACGGTCTCGCCGGATCGCATCGTCAGGCCGGGCTCCCAGTCGATCGGGTAGCCGCCCCAGTGCAGCTTGTCCGGGGTGGACCTGAGGTGGTGGTCCCACCTCGGGCGTCGCGGGCCCTTGCCGCTCGGGTGTCCCGGCGTCGCCTGGGCGGGAATCGGGGCACCGGCGGCGAGTGTGGCGGCCAGGCCGGTGGCCAGCAGACTCCTCCGACTTGCCGCGCTCCAGTGGTTGCTGGACATGGTCAACTCCCATCGCCGACGGGGCACCGCCGTCGCGCCCGGTTGCGCGAACGCCGTGACCATTATCGGGCCGGAGACGTTGGTGCTCGTACGGCGACGACTCCCGGCGCGCGTCGACAGCTAATAGTAAAGATTGTGAACAGAAAGTGTTACAGTCACCTCTGTCGATGCGCGATTCGTCGTCGGCCCCGTGGTATCCAGGAAGGAGTTCGCCATGTCGAAACTGCGCGCCCTGGTCGCGCTCGTGGCGGTGGCTGTGGTCAGCACGCTGGTGGCGGTCGTCCCGTCGAACGAGGCGTCAGCCGCGGCCTGTGCGGCACCGTGGCAGTCCTCGGCCGTCTACTGGGGAGGCAACCAGGCCTCCCACAACGGCCGCAACTACCAGGCGAGGTGGTGGACCCAGAACGAGGCGCCACCCGGCACCACCGGCGTCTGGCAGGACCTCGGGACCTGCGGCGGCGGTAGCAACCCGCCGCCCGGGGGGACCTGCAACTACCCGAACTGGGCCGCCGGCACCTGGTACGCCGCCGGTGCCATCGTGCGGTACACCAACGGCCTCTACTACATCGCCGAGCACGAGAACCCGGGCTACGACCCGATCGTCAGCACCTGGTACTGGGAGCCGTACGGCTGCAACGGCCAGCCGCCGCCCACCACCACTCCGCCCCCCACCAACCCGGGCGGCTTCGTGGTCAGCGAGGCGCAGTTCAACCAGATGTTCCCCGGACGCAACTCGTTTTACACGTACTCCGGGCTCGTCGCCGCCCTCAGCGCCTACCCGGCGTTCGCCAGGGCCGGCAGTGCCACGGTGCAACGGCAGGAAGCCGCCGCCTTCCTGGCCAACGTGCACCACGAGACCGGCGGGCTGGTCCACATCGTGGAGCAGAACCAGGCCAACTACCCGCACTACTGCGACTCCGGTCAGCCGTACGGCTGTCCGGCCGGGCAGGCCGCCTACTACGGACGCGGACCGATCCAGCTCAGCTGGAACTTCAACTACAACGCCGCCGGCAACGCCCTCGGCCTGCCCCTGCTGACCAACCCCTGGCTGGTCCAGAACGACGCCGCAGTGGCCTGGAAGACCGGCATCTGGTACTGGATGACCCAGAACGGCCCGGGCACCATGACCCCGCACAACGCGATGGTCAACGGCGCCGGGTTCGGCGAGACCATCCGCAGCATCAACGGCTCGATCGAGTGCAACGGCGGCAACCCCGCCCAGGTGCAGAGCCGGGTCAACAAGTACCAGCAGTTCGTCGGCATCCTCGGGGTGCCCGCCGGAGCCAACCTGTACTGCTGATCGGGCGTACCCGCCCGGTCCGGCTTCGTCACCCGCGTGCCCGGCTCCCCTCGGAGCCGGGCACGTCCGTCACCCGATCAGGGCTGGCGTACGGTCCGCAGCGCCGTACCCCAGGAGACCACCTCGTCGAAGACCACGTTGAGGGCCTCCACGTGCCGCTCGGTCGGCTTGAAGTCGTAGAAGTTCTCGAAGTCCCGGTACGAGTCGAGCGTCACCTGGGCGCGTACGGTCGCGACCTTCAGCTCGGCCAGGATCAGGCGGAGCGCCTCGACGGCCCGGATGCCACTGGCGGCACCGTAACTGACAAACCCGGCCGCCTTGTTGTGCCACTCCACGAACAGGTAGTCGATCGCGTTCTTCAGCGCGGCCGGCACGGAGTGGTTGTACTCCGGCGTCACGAAGACGTACGCGTCGAAGGAGTCGACCTTCGCGGCCCAGTCCTTCGTGTGCTGGTTCGCGTACTGCCCGACGGCGGGCGGCAGCGGCGCGTCCAGCAGCGGCAGACCCAGCTCGGCGACGTCGACCAGCTCGAACTCGGCGTCGGTGCGCTGGGCGGCGATCTCCCGCACCCAGTTCGCGACGATCGGACCGACCCGGTTCGGACGGGTGCTACCGAGGATGATTGCTACCTTCAGCATCGAATTTCTTCTCCAGACTCCGTTGACAGGCGCGGTACGTGCGGCGCGGCCACGGACGCGGCTACCGACCCGTGCGATCGATCTGCTGGAGATCCGGTCGGCAGTGTCGCCTCCGATGCGGTCGCGGTCCGGCGATCTGGTCCGACCGCGTGTCGGCCCCGAGCCCGCGGCCACTCGTCACACCGAGGCTGGCACACCGCGATCCCCGCGCCATCTGTCATGTGACTTAAACCCGAGCCGGTCGGGGCCACCCGCTCGGAACCAGGGGCGGTCGGTACCGTCCTCGCCGCGGGAAACGCACCACCCGACCTCCCCGTTTGCGCCTTTTGCTCCCCTGAGTCTGATTTGCGTGGTTTGAATGTCTGGTGCTGGATCCGAAGCGGCGGTGCCGCGACTAAGGTATGGATCGGAGAGGCTGTTGCGCGGCGAGGTTCGCCCCCGATCCGTCAGATGGATGTCGCCGTGGCCGGGTTGTCACCGGTGTGGTCGCGGCCGGGGAGCGAAGCGTGACGGGGCATGACGCCGGACATCGTCGGTAGGAGCGAAGCCCTCGCGAGAATCGACGGATTCCGCGAGCACGCCCGCGGGTCCGGGCACTCACTGGTCATCGTCGGCGAACCCGGCCTCGGGAAGACCACACTGCTCCAACACGCGGCCCGACTCTGGACAAACGAGGGCGGCCTCGTCCTGGTGGCGACCGCGGTCGAGTTCGAAGCGGACTTCAGTTTCGCCGGCCTGCAACAGATCCTGACTCCGCTGGTCGATTCGATCCCCGCCCTCGACGGCGCCCGTGCCGCCACCATCGAGGCCCTGTTCGATCCCAACGCCTCGGTGTCCCTGGATCGGCTGGCGGTCACCGGGGCGATGCGGGACCTGCTGCGCGTCGCGGCCCGCGAAGCGCCGGTTCTTGTCCTCGTCGACGACCTCCACTGGCTGGACCGCTCGAGCGCCGCGGTGCTCACGCTCCTGGCCCGGAGGCTCACCGGCACGCGCATCGGCTTCCTCGGGTCGACTCGTCCGGGAGCCGAAGGTTTCTTCGAACGGGCACGGTTGGACGAGTACGTGCTGGCCCCTGTTGACGAGCGGGCGGCAACGGAGATCCTGATGGCTCGCCACCCCGACCTGGCGCCGCCGGTCCGACGGGGGGTACTGGCCACGGCGGCCGGGAATCCACTGGCTCTCGTCGAACTGCCGCTGACTCTCGCCGACTCGGGTCAGGACGGTCCGCCGGTCGACCTCTCCGTCGTCCCGCTGAACCGGCGGCTCCAGGCGGCATTTTCGTCCCGGATCGACAAACTGCCCGACCCCACGCGGCAGTCGTTGCTGCTCGCCGCCCTCGAAGGTACCGGGAGCCTGCAGGTCCTGGAGGACGCCTCAGGCGAACGACTACTGGAGACACTGGCGCCCGCGGAACGCGCTCGGCTCATCCGCATCGCCGACCACGGCACCCGGGTGGTGTTCGCCCACCCGCTGACCCGGTCGGCGATCGTCAGCGCCTCCACCGCCGCGGAGCGGGACCGGGTCCACCGCCGACTGGCCGGAGTCGTCCGTGACGACCCGGACCGACGGGCCTGGCATCTCGCACAGAGCAGTCGAGGGCCCGACGAGCGGGCGGCGGCCCTGCTGGAAGAGGCGGGCTACCGCATGGTCAGGCGGGGCGACACGGTCGGCGCGGTCACCGTGCTCACGAACGCCTCGGTGCTGAGCCCCGCCAAACCGGAGCGGGCCCGGCGCTTGGCCGCCGCCGCCTACGTGGGTGCTCACCTGGGCGGCGGGATCGCGCTGGCCGGTGGCGCCCTGCGCGAGGTCCGCCAGCTCGATCCGGCGCATTCGGGATCGCTGGAGATGTCGGTGGCCACGTCATTTGTCATTCTCAACGCGGACGGTGATGTCGACACCGCCCACCACATCCTCGCCGGCGCCCTGGACGTGGTGAGCGAGGAGTCGCATCCCGTCTTCCAGGTCAGGGCAGCCCTGATCACGTTGCTGTACGTCTGTTTCTTCGGGGGGCGGAGCAATCTCTGGCCGGTTTTCGACACACTCGCGTCGCGCCTGAACAACCCGGAATTCGACGTTGTCGTCCTGATGCGGCACACCCACTCGGATCCGGCGTACGCAGGTGACGCCGCGTACCGCCAGCTTGACCGACTCATCGAGAACCTGGATCAGGTCAACGAACCCGGCACCATCGTTCTGGTCGGGCTCGCCGCCTCCTGGGTGGATCGGCTCCAGGGCTGTCGGGCCGCCCTGCACCGCGCGCTGGAGCTGGGACGCGCCGTGGACGACACGAGCATCATGACGCAGGCGTTGGTCCTGTTGGCGACCGACTCCTACTTCGCGGGGCAGTGGCAGGACAGCGAACGGTACCTGGCCGAAGCGCTCTCCCTGACCAGTCAACACGGACTCCGCGTCGCCGGCTGGGCGACCGACCACTCGCTCGCCACCCTCGCCGCCGTACGAGGGGACGACGAGACGGCGCGGCGGATCACCGATGAGCTGATCTACTGGGCCGCACCCCGGGGCGCGGACGCGGTGAGTCATCTCTGCCACTACACCCGCTCGCTGGTCGCACTGGGCCGCCAGGACTACGAGGAGGCGTACCGGGAGGCGACCTCGATCGGTCCCGCCGGTACCATTCCGGCCTACCGCCCGGTGGCGATCTGGGCCGTGCTCGACGTGGTCGAGGCCGCGGTCCGGACCAACCGTCAGGTGGAGGCGCGGGCTCACGTCGACGCGGCGCGGGCCGCGCGGGTCGACACGATCTCCGGCAGACTCGGCATGATGGTGACGGCCGCCGAGGCCCTCGTCGCCGCCGACGACATCGCGTCGGGCCTCTTCGACCGAGCCCTCGCGACACCGGAGCCCCACCGGTGGCCGTTCGACCGGGCCCGCGTCGAACTCCTGTTCGGCGAACATCTCCGCCGGACCCGGTCGCCACGCGCGGCCCGCGAACACCTTGCTCGGGCGTACGCGGCGTTCGAACGCCTCGGTGCGACAAGATGGGCCCAACGAGCCCACCAGGAGCTGCGGGCCGCCGGCCAGCGGACAGCCCCCACGACAGCGAACGACATCCTGACCGGTCGTGAGCATCTCATCGCCCAGATGGCCGCGACCGGCATGACCAACAAGGAGATCGGCGAGGAACTGTTCCTCTCGGCGCGGACCGTCGGAGCGCACCTCTACCGCATATTCCCCAAGCTGGGCATCACCTCCCGGGCAGGTCTGCGGGACGCACTCACGCGGACCCTCTCGGACGCGCGACAACCCGGAGGGGGACCGGTCTGATCCGGGCGGGACCAGGTCAACCGACCCGCGATCCCGCCCGGACCAGAGGCGCGCTTACCTCTTGCGGATCGTGATCGTCGCCTTGCGGTAGTTGTCGCGCCTGTCGTTCTTCGTCGGGTCGTAGTTCTGCTCGATGTTGCCCGCCGCGTCGACCGAGAACCAGTGGAACGTCGTGGTCTCGGTCACGTGGAACACCTCGCCCGGCTCCCGGAACTCGGTCGCCTCGTAGCGCGGCGACTGGAGGGTCGGCCGACTGCCGTCGGTGGTGTAGTAGATGGTGGCCGGCTCGCTCGTCTCGAACCGTACGTCGACCGGCGCGGAGTACCTCCCACCGCCGGGAACGAGCTTGGACGTCGGGTCCTTCTTGTCCCTGCCCCAGTCCGCCGCGACCCGGAACATCTCCATGATCCCGTTGGCGTACTCCATCGTCTCGGCGTGGCCGCTGACGAGGTTCGGATCGCCCTCCCACACGGGCTGGAACGAGCCGCCCTGCCAGTTGCCGGTGGCCGGGTTGTAGATCGAGCCGCCGACCTCCCAACCGAAGGCGTAGATCCCGTACGTGTGGTACAGGTCCTCACGTACGTTGCCGGCGGAGGAGTAGAGGACGTCCGACGAACCGCCGACGTTCTCCGGCGTGACGACGGTCTCCCGGTGCGCCTTGACCTGCGACAGGATTCGGGCGGCCGACTGCCAGTAGAACGCCTCGTCACCCAGCGGCGGGCGCGGCGTGGTGATCCGCCCGTCCGCGATGTACGCACCGGGCTGCCAGAAGAGCTGGCCGCCGTTGGAGTGGACGGACATCATGAACTTGATGTTCGAGTACCGCTCGACCAGCCAGATGATGTTCTTCGCCTCGGGCTCGGAGAGCTCTTCCGGTCCCTGGTAGGTGTCGCTGACACAGCTTGTCGACGCGCCCGAGTAGCCGTCGTGACCCGAGCCGACCCGGTAGTTGCGGTTCAGGTCGACGCCCCAGGCGTTACGGCGGGCCGGATCGGCGTTCTCGTCCGGGCAGTGGTTGGTCATGTTCCGGCGCTGGGAGGCGAAGTTGTAGAAGCTGTAGTTCGCGCCGTCGGGGTTGTTCGACAGGATGAAGAAGACGTCGGTGCTCTCGACGATCTTCCTGGTCTCCCTGTCGGACCGGTAGTTGTGCACCAGACGCTCGGCCGACTCCAGCGAGGTCGTCGCGGGCACCCACTCGCGGGCGTGGTCCTGCGCCTGGATCAGCACGCCCGGGTTCCGGCCGTCGCGGTACTTGCCGATCCGCAGGACGGGGATCGTGGCCGGGCCGCGCGGCACCTCGCCCTCCGGGGCGCCGACCCGCTTCTGGTCGAGGAAGTCGGTCAGCGCGACCGGGCCGGGGGTCGGCGCGACGATCCCGGTGCCGGTATTGGTCCGGTACGGGTGCGACCGGTCGACGAGGCCCTGGGACCGGGTCTGCAACGCGGCCGCCACCTCGGTAGCCGTACTCGCGAGGCCGGCGGAGGCGTCCTTCGCGAGCAGGACCCGGATCGCCTTGCCCGTCACCTCCACACCCAACGGGAGATCGGCCCCCGGCCGGTCCACGAACTCGACGGTGATGTCGTTGCCACCCTCGTGACCCCAGGCCGCCGAGCTGACGACGACCGCGGACTCCCCGGTGCCGCCGATCGTGGCCTGCGCCTTGCGCTGGTAGCCGTTCGTCCGGTTCGGCAGGTAGACGATCTCGGCGATGTCCGGGTACTGCCGGGCGATCTCCTTGGCGCGGCTGTAGAGCTGCTGCGGGTGCTTGTAGCCGTCGACGAAGTCGGACTTGTAGCCCCGGTTCTCCGTCAGCGGCGGCGGAGCGTCCTCCAGCCAGTCGGAGACGCCGCCGACCGCGACCCCACCGGTCGAACTGGTGACCCGGATCTGGTGCGGGCGCTGGTCGAGCTTGAACAGGTTGCGGTGGAACATGTACTGCCCGGAGTCGACGAACCGGCTCATCGTCCGGGCGAAGCCGAACGGGGTCCGCCGGCCCGAGTCGTTCTCCAACTGCATTCCGACGATCGGCTCCGCCTGCTGCCCCTCGGTGGTACGCGCCTCGACGTAGAGGAAACCCTGGCCCTTCGTGGTGAACCAGTCGGCGCGGACGACCCGTACGGTCTCCTCGTGACCGTGCGGCTGGGCGCCGGACGTACGGAAGGACTGGATGCCCCCGTCGGCCTCCTCGCTCCAGGCGAAGCCTTCGTTGTCGCCGAGGATCTGGACGCCCATCGCCTCGAGTTCGGCGATCTGCTCGGCGGTCACCACCGCCTCGCCCTCGATGCCGCTGGGCACTCGCTTGAGGCCGTGCTCGAGGTCGAAGCCGGCGGCGACGACCTTGTCCAGCATGTCGGCCCCGGTCAGCTCGATGCGGACGAGGCGTACCGACTCCTGGTCCTCCAGGTGGGATCGCCCGGCGCCCGCCGTGGCGGTGGACTCGGCGCCCGCCGGGGTGGGCGCGGGCACGATGAGGACGCTCGCCACCAGGGCGGGCAGTGCGAGAAGCGCGATGCGCAGTCGTCTGCGGTGCATGCTCCCCTCCTTCTGTTTGCGGCCTGTGGTCTGATGCCGTGTCGGCCCGCGAGCGGGCCAGGCCGATCCAGTTCGGACAGCCACGCCGAACCCGTCCACGGGCGCCCGGGTACGACGGCGGGCACCGTCGTGAGCAGGCGTGCAGGGCTGTGGGCGGGCTGGGCGCGGTGAGTGTATGTGAATCTGTCGCTTCGACGGAGTGGCTGAGCCGGATCTTGAGCATTGCTTGAGCTGACGATCGAATTCAGTCCGACGGCGAAGGGTGTCTATGCCCTGGTCGAGGCCGGCGTCGCGGGCCTGACCGCGAGGTCACCTGGTGCCGGGTGTACGACTGTCGCTGTCGGCGAAGACGCTGTCGTCGAACGGTGCCTCGGGAAAGGTCCAGCCGTACCCGCCGCCGAAGGTGCGACGGGCGTGGGTTCGCATGCGCGGACCGTACGTGGCGTCGGTCGCCAAGGCCGGGTAACTGCCGCCCGGCATGGTGACAAGTCCGGCGGTGTCGGCCAGGTAGGCATCGAAGCCCGGGTACATCAGTTCGACGCACGGCAGGTCGTCGATGTCCAGGGCCAGCACCGGGTACTCGCCGGTCTCGTCCGGCTCGGCCACGGCGAACACCCGGCGGGAGTCCGAGCCGCCGGGCAGCAGGAAACATTCGGTGAACCGGGTCGAGAACGGGTGGTAGAGGGTCGCCCACGGCTCGCCGTACTCGGCGGCGGCCAGGACGCCGAGTGGACGGGGCGTGAGCCGGTGGCTGCCGTCCGGGGTGAACCAGCCGAAGCGGGTGAGCAGGCTCGTGTCGTACGCCAGCCACCGGCGCAGGCCCGGCGGTAGCGGCCGGCCACTGGGAAACGCCATCGTCGCCAGGACGTCGTCCGGCACCGGAGTGGGCGGACCGTCCAACCAGGTGCCCGCCCATGGCGCGTAGTTCAGGACCGGGCGGGCGGGTGCCGCCGAGATCGACGCGATGACCCGTTCGACCAGTGGTACGCCATGCTCGGGAGCACCTGAGCCGGAGGTGGCGGGACGCTCGCTCGGGTCGGTCACGCATACTGATCCTCTCGGTGTTGCGGGGGAAGCGGTTCGCGATGAGATGCTGGTCGGGTGAGGACCGAAAGGCTGCTGTGGACACTGTACGAGCCCGTGCACGCCGTCACGTACTTCGCGCCGGAGGCGCGGCGGGCGTACGAGGAGGCCGGGTTACGCGGCTACTGGCGGGGCTATTTCGGCGGGCGGGCGGCCCCGCTCGGGCCGGTGGGGGCGGCACCGGCCACCGCCCTCTTCTTCACCTTCGCGCCCGCCATGGTCGCCCGGGCCCTGCCCGACGTCTGGCAACGGGCTACTCCGGCCGAAGCGCTCGCGGCGCGCCTGGCCGGAGCCACGGACGCGCTGACCCGGCTCACCGCCGACATCCCGGCCGCCACGGTGGAGGCGACCGCCGACCTGCTGACCGAGGCGGTTGACCGTCTCGCCCCGGCGGGTCGGGCGCTCGGGGCCGCCAACGCGGCGCTGCCGGTGCCGGTGGAGCCGCTGGCCCGGCTTTGGCACGCCGCCACCGCGTTGCGCGAGCATCGTGGGGACGGGCACGTCGCCGCGCTCGTCACCGCCGGACTGGGCGGCTGCGAACCGTTGGTCTGGCGGGCGACGACAGATCTCGGCCGCGAGGCCCTGCAATCGAACCGGGGCTGGTCCGACGAGGAGTGGGACGCCGCGACCCGACGGTTGGTCGAGCGCGGCTGGCTCGCCGAGGACGGCACTCCCACCACCACCGGCGTCGCCGAATACGAGCGGATCGAGGTCGCGACCGACGTCCTCGCCGCGACGGCCTGGACCGGCGTCGACCCGGAGCGGGTTGTCGCGTTGCTGACCCCGATCGCGCGGGCCTGCCGGGCCGTGCTGCCCCCGGCCAACCCGATCGGGCTGCCCGCGTCGAACGGTCCTGCCGCCGGCCCGGCCTGAACTCCGACCGTCGGCTGTCCGAACGTTGACATCGGTTTCACCCGAGTTCGGGGATGCTCGATGCGAAGTATCCGACATGTCGCTGCGTACCGTAGTTACGTTGCCCAACGTCGATTTCCGCGTGTGGAACAAGCGCGTCGGCGATCGGCGGTAGTCGGAACCCGGCACGGGCAACCGCCGATCAGACCGGGACCGTCCCACCGCAAGCGGGGAGTACCGACCGCGTGCTCGTCGGAGCGGACTGAGAGGTAACGGCAATGCCGCGAGCTGAGCGTCCACTCGATCCGGGCGACACCGCCCTGCTGCGATTCGCCCGTGACCTGCGGCTGCTGCGGGAGAAGGCGGGCAAGCCCACCTATCGGGAACTGAGCGGCCGGGCGCACTACTCCGAGGCGGCCCTCTCCCAGGCCGCGGCCGGCCGCAAGCTGCCGAGCCTGGCGGTCACGCTGGCTTACGTGTCCGCGTGCGGGGGCTCGACGGAGGACTGGGAGGAGCGGTGGCGCGAGGTGGCGGCGCAACTGCCCGCGCCGGAGCCCGGCGGCGACGTCGAGCCACCGTACGCCGGGCTCGCCCCGCTCCAGCCCCGCGACGCCGAGCGGTTCTTCGGCCGGGACAGGCTGGTCGACGAGGTGCTGTCCCGACTGGCAGACCAACGCTTCGTGGTGGCCTTCGGGGCCTCCGGTGCCGGCAAGTCCTCACTGCTGCGGGCCGGGGTGATGCCGAGGCTGCCCGACCCGGTGCTGCTGTTCACCCCGGGGGCGCACCCGATCGAGGAATGCGCGATCCAACTGGCCAGGCTCAGCGGATCACCGGTGGCGACGCCGGGACCGGACGTACGGGCGCTGCACCGCCTGATCGCGGCGGCCGTGCCGGACGACGGCGAACTGGTGATCGTGGTCGACCAGTTCGAGGAGGTCTTCACCCTCTGCCGCGACGGCGAGCAACGGCGGCGGTTCATCGACGCGCTGCTCACCGCCGCGCTCACCGGCAACAGCAGGTGCCGGGTGGTGCTCGGGGTACGCGCGGACTTCTACCCGCACTGCACCGCCTTCCCGGGCCTGGTCGAGGTGCTGCGCGACGGCCAGGTGACGGTCGGTCCGATGAACCCCGAGGAGTTACGCCTGGCGATCACCCAACCGGCGGTCCGAGCCGGGTACGCGGTCGAGAGCGCGCTGCTCACCGAACTCGTGGCCCAGGTCAACGGCCGGGTGGGGGTGTTGCCGATGCTGTCCCACGTGCTCCTGGAGACCTGGCTGCGGCGCCGGGGAAACACCCTGACCCTGGCCGGTTTCCAGGCGGCCGGTGGCATCGCGGGCGCGCTGACCCAGACCGCGGAGACGGTGTACGCCCGGCTCTCCGCCGGCCAACGGGACACCGCGAGGAACCTGCTGCTGCGGCTCACCGAGCCGGGCGAGGGCACCGGGGACACCAAACGCCGGGTCGAGCGGGTCGAGCTCGACGACGACGCCGACACCCGTACGGTGCTCGACCGGTTCGCCCACGCCCGCCTGGTCACCCTCGACCGGGACAGCGTGGAGATCGCGCACGAGGCACTCATCCGGTCGTGGCCGAGGCTGCGGGGGTGGCTCGCCGAGGACCGTGAGGGTCTGCGGGTGCATCGGGCGCTGACCGAGGCGACCGAGGTGTGGCAGGCCCTGGACCACGACGACGGCGCCCTCTACCGGGGTGTGCGACTGGTGCGGGCATCGGAGTGGGCGGCACGCGACCCGGGCGCGCTGGCCACCCGGGAACGTACCTTTCTCGAAGCGAGCCGCGCCGCCGAACTGGCCGAGCGTCGGCTCACCCGCCAGCGGGGCGCGCGCCTGCGGCAGGCGGTGGCGCTGCTCGCCGTACTGCTGGTGCTGGCCGCCGGCACGGTGACGTACGCGGTCAGCGTCGAGCGTTCCGCCGCCCGGCAGAGCGACACCGCACTGTCGAAGATCGTCGCGGGCAAGGCGGGGTCGCTGCGCGGGCGGGATCCGGACCTCGCGGCGCAGCTCAGTCTGGCCGCGTACCGGCTGGCGCCGACCGCCGAGGCGCGGGCGAGCCTGATGACCATGATCCCCTTCCCGCACCGCGCCCGTTTGTCCGGACACGGCGCGAACGTGAACGCGGTGACCTTCCGCGCCGACGGCGGTGCCGCGGTGACCACGAGCCACGACCGTACCGCCCGGGTGTGGGACGTCGCCGATCCCCGCCGGCCCGAGGTCGCCACCGTGCTCAGCGGACACACCGGCACCGTCAACGCCGCCGCCTTCCACCCCGACGGCCAACTCCTGGCGACGGCGAGCTGGGACGGTACGGCCAAGCTGTGGGACGTCGCCGATCCGCGCCGTCCGGTCGAACTCGCCACCCTGCGCGGCCACCGGGGCGAGGTGAACGCGGTGACGTTCCACCCGGACGGTCGTACGGCGGTCACCGTCAGCAGCGACCGTACGGCGAAGGTGTGGGATGTTGCCGATCCGCGTTCCCCGCGTGAACTGATGACCCTCACCGGGCACACCGGGTTTGTCGTCGGCGCGGCATTCGGACCGGACGGTACGGTGCTCGCCACCGCCAGCTTCGATCACACCGTCGCGCTGTGGAACCTCGCCCAGCCGGACCGGCCGAGGATCGTCAGCGGTCACCGGGCCCGGGTGACGTGGGTGGCCTTCAGCGCCGACGGGACCCGGCTCGCCACCGCCAGCCAGGACCGCACCGCCCGGGTGTGGGACCTGGCCAGCGGTCGTGAGCTGGGCGTACTCGCCGGCCACGACGGCACCGTACGGTCGGTGGCGTTCAGCCCCGACGGGCGTACGGTCGCCACCGCGTCGGAGGACCAGACCGCGCGGGTCTGGGACGTGGCCGACTCCGGCCACTACCGGCAGGTCGCACTGCTCACGGCACACACCGAGCCGGTGGTGTCGATTGCCTTCCGTCCGGACGGGCGGGTCCTCGCCACCGCCAGCGACGACGACACCACCATCCTGTGGAAGATCCCCGGTACGCCCCTGGACCAGCTCGACGCGACCAGGGTGGCGGCCTGGGTGTGCGACTGCGTCGACGGCCCGATCGGCCGGGAGCGCTGGGCCACCTACTTTCCCGGCAGGAGCTACCGCCCGCCCTGTGGTGGCCGGCCGGCGTGAGCACGCCTGCCGGCCACCGCCGCTCGGGGTCGCCGGGGTCGCGTCAGTAGTACAGGACCCAGAGCTCGTAGTCGTCCCCGGGGAACCAGCTACCGTCCTCGCAGGTGAACCGCTGCCAGCGCCCCTCGTCGACACCCGCGTGCCCGGCCCGGGTGCAGTCCTCCACCCAGTAGTAGTAGGTGAGGAACTCGTAACCGGGCGGCGCGGCCTGGGCGGCTGCCTGCGTCCCGAGGCCGACTCCCGCCGTCGCGACCACGGCGGCCGCGAGCAGCCCCGCCGCCCGCTTGATGCGAATACCCATGGATCTTCCTCTCTGCTCCGGGAGCGGTCGTGATCAGCGGCGATCGTGGTCGAACGCCCCGCTCCCCGTGCTGAGGCCTGTGTAGCAACGATTCGTTCTTCACGATCGACACAGCCGAGGTGAACAACAAACGCTGAAGAACGAACGCCGGTGAACGGGGACCCCACTCGACGCGGCGACATCTTCGGGTCGTGAGGTTCGTTAATCCGGTCGTAACCTCGTTCGTGGGCATGTGCCCCTGCCTTTTCCTCCGAGGTGGCCGATCACCATGCGGCATGTGGGCGCCCAGCGAAAGGTCGGGCATGACACTACTGGTCGACACCACCGATCCGGACGTCGTTCACGACACCTTCGCCGGCATGTACAGCAACCTCACCCTGGACATCGACACCAGCGTTCACCGGTTCCGGCTCTCCCGCTACGTCCTCGACACGATCGTGCTCGACCATCTCGCCGTCAAGCTGCACATGACGGCCACCGGCGGGCCGCTGGGCATCTACCAGTTCGGGCACGTCATCGCCGGAACCATCACGCTCAAGACCCCCGATCACGATCAGCGTCAGGGGCCGGGGTCGCTCTACATCCCCGCACAGCCCGACCATTCCTATCACTGCAGAATCAGCGACGCCGAGGTGGAGGGGCCACAACTTCCCGTGTCGCTGTTCGCCGAGATCGCCGACACCGAACCGGCGCGCGTGTCACGGCCCGTCAGGTTTCTCGACTACCGGCCGATCAACGCGGAAGCGGCCGCGATCTACCACCGTAGCTTCGACTACGTACGCGACGAGATCATCGGCAGACCGGTAGCGGAACAACCCCTCGTCGCCGGCACCGCCAGCAGGCTCCTGGCCGCCGCCGCCCTTACGGCGTTCCCGAACAACGCGCTGCACGATCCCACGATCGAGGACCGCCACGACGCCCACGCCGCCAGTCTGCGTCGTGCCGTCACGTTCATCGACGACAACGCCCACCTTGACATCAGTCCCGCCGACATCGCCGCCGCCGCCCACGTCACCATTCGCGCTCTGCAACTCGCCTTTCGTCGTCACCTCGACACCACTCCCACCGCGTACCTGCGCCAGGTCCGCCTGCACCACGCCCACCACGACCTGCGCGACGCCGATCCCGCGACCACCACCGCGACGACCGTCGCAGCACGCTGGGGCTTCGTCAGCCAGAGGCGGTTCGCCGCCCACTACCGCGTCGCCTACGGCGTCACGCCTTCCCACACGCTGCGCCAGCGCTGACGGAAGAGCGTCAGCCGTGCAGTGTCCGGCTCGGTGGCTGACCGTACGTCCGGCGGTAGAGAGCCGCGAACCGACCCGGGTGGGCGAACCCCCAACGGGCGGCGATCACGGCCACGGTGGCCGCACCACTGGGCTCCGCGGCCCGCAACTCCTGGTGGGCGCGTTCGAGGCGTACCCGACGCAGGTAGCCCAGCGGCGTGGTGTCGTAGCGGCGGGCGAACGCGTACTGCAAGGCGCGCGGGGTCGCACCCGCGACCGTGGCGATCTCCGTCAGCGTGATCGGCTCGGCGGCATGGGCCTCGATGAACGTCATGGCGCGACGCAGCAGGGCGGGCGGTACCCGGCCGGTGTCGTGGTGCTCGGCGCGGGTCATCGTGGTGTTGGGGAACACGACCAGGGCGGCGGCGGCCAGCATCCGGCTCAGCTCGGCCAGGATTACGCGGTTCAGCGTCGCGGGCTCCGCCGCTGTCAGTTGCCGGTGGACGAAGGCGATCGTGTCCCGCCAGTACCGGGCGAGCGCCGGTGAGATCGGCGACATTCCGTCGAGCCGGAAGTCCCTGGAATCGATGCCGGTGGTCTCGGCCGCGAGCCGGGCCAGGTCGGTGTACGGCATCCGGAGTACGTCCCCGGTCACGTTCTGCCAGTGAACGCGCAGGGGACTGCCGGCGGGGTAGATGCACACGTCGCCGGGTTGGAGCCGGGCCTCGTGCCGACCGGCATGGACCTCCATCAGTCCGCCGCGCACGTGGATGGTGCGCAGACAGGGGACCGGGTCCGTCTGGATGTGCGAGACCCACGAGTATCGAAAGGTGTCGGCGATGATCGGTCCGGACCGGACGCATTCCACCCGGAACTGAAACGGTCGTTCCCGGTCACCGCCCAGGCGTTGTCGTTGGCTGACGAAGTGGCTGTTCATGAAGTGGTACGCCGCTTCGGGGTCGCGGGTCGCGAATGCCGCCCTGGCGAGGACGCTGGTGGTCTCGGACATCGTTCTTCCCACACGCGAACGTTCCGGTGTCGGGGTTGTCCCGATCACTGGGACCTCTCATGGTATGGGCTATTTTAGTGGCCTTCAACAGTTCTCACCAGGGCGTTTTCAACGACTGCGGGTCGAGGGCTCGGAGCTGTCGTACCCGCAGCACACCGGTCAGCATCGGCAGGGTGAACTCACCGTCGTTGGTCTCCGGCCTGCTCGCCAGGTAGGCGCGAATCCCGCCGAGAGCAGCCTCGCGTTCCTGCTCCGGCATCAGCAGCACCCCCGCGCGCGTAGCGATCGTCGCGATCAGGGAGTCGGCGGTCCGGCGCTGCCCGTGCGGAAACTCGGCCTGCTCCGCCGAGTCGAAACGGGCGACCGAGCCATCCTCGGGAAGGTGCAGGCTCGCGGTCGCGGCACGCCAGCGACTGAACGCGTCACGCGGGCCGATGGCCGCGCTCGTGCTGGCCCGATCGAGTCCGGCAACCCAGTCGACCCGGTCGTCCAGGACGTTCCAGAGACCGGCGAGGATGCCCCCGGGCGCCAGCACCCTGGCGATCTCGGGCCCGGCGAGGGCCATGTCGAACCAGTGCAGCGCGTTTCCGGCCAGCACGGCGTCGACGGACGCGTCCGGCAGCGGTATCGCCTCGGCGCCGCCCGGCAGGGCGTCGACACCCGGCAGCGCATGGCGCAGTTCGGCCAACATCGCAGGGTCGGGCTCGACCGCGATGACATCGGCGCCCAGCGCGACCAGTGTGCCGGTCAGTTTGCCGGTCCCGGCGCCGAGGTCGAGCACTCGAGGGCCGGGCGCGGCCTCCAACGCCCAGCGCACTGCGGCCGGCGCGTAGTCCGGGCGGTGCTCGGCGTACGCGACCGCCGCGGCGCCGAACGACGAGGCGTGCAGTAGTCGTGCATCCTGCTCCATCCGGTGAGCCTACCTATGCCGCACACACCCGCGCCGCCGCGACCGGTGCGGAAGATCGCCCGGAAGCTCCCCTCCACCGCCGCGGGGTTATGAGCGGGGCGGGCAGCCACTGGGCCACCGCGCCCGGCAGTGGTTGCAGGCGACGGGGACTCATCACCGCCGCGCGCCACTCGCGGTCGTCGAACGTCAGCCACACCGGGCCGCACTCCTGCGGCCCGGAGACGATCGGCTGGCAATGTGACCGGTCTGCGGGGATGAAGTGAGTGCCTTCCGCCGCGGGAAACCGCGGTAGTCAGGCGTGATCCGGCGTGGGCGTCAGGTTGAGCGTGTTGACCAGTTCCGCGAGATGGGTGAGCTTGTCCTCGCCGAGCGGTGTGACGACGCGCTGACGCAGTGCGCTTGCGAGCGCCAGGGCGGCCCGGCGGGCGACGTCACGTCCCGAGGGGGTGAGGACGGCGAAGATGACCCGTCGGTCGGTGGCGGATGGGTGGCGTTCCATCAGGCCGGCGGAGACGAGCCGGTCGGCGACCTTGGTGGTGCCCGCGGTGGAGAATCCGAGGGTCTGGGAAAGATGACTCATTGGGGCCCGTCGTTCCGGGCTGTTGAGCAGGAACCAGAGTACCTGGAAGGACGAGGGCGCCAGACCGGTCTGCCTATCGACGTCGTCGAGGAGCTGATCGGTGAGGGTGCGGATGCCGGCGGAGATCGCGTTCCACTGCTTGAGCACCGCCACGTCTTCCGGGGTTGGACATGCTTGCGCTGTGTCGGCGCCGGCTGGGTCCTCTCTGGGCATCTGCTGTGCTCCTCGTCACGCTGATCGCTTGCCTTGATCCTAGCCTAACGGGCTATTGTGTAGCTGGCGAGCTAATTACTGGCTACTTAATAGCTCGCTATGCGGACGGGTGCGCTCTGCTCCGGAGGTAGGCGGTCAGCAGGCGCACGGGGCAACCGAAAACGGTCAGCGGGTCGTCACCTCGAGCGACAGCCAACTGGCCGGCAAGCCCAGATCCCGACAACCGATGATTCAACGAGCGGAGCAACATGGTGCGCGCAGTCGTGGCAACCGCCTGGGGCGGAGTCGACGTCATCGGCGTCATCGACGTGCCTTCCCGGCGGCCCGGGCCCGGTGAAGTCGTGGTCGCGGTTCGCGCGGCGGCGATCAGCCCGTTTGACCTGAAACGCGCGGCAGGATCGATCCGTGGTGACCACGAATCACCGCCGTTGCGGCTCGGCAACGAGGTCGCTGGCGTGGTCACCGCTGTCGGCCCGGATCCGACGGGGTTCGAGGGCGAGTCGCTGGCCGTCGGTGACGAGGTGCTCGGGCACTGGCTGCCGGGGGCGCAGGCCGACGAACTCACCGTCCCGGCCGCGATGCTGCTACGTAAACCGGCCATGCTCGGCTTCACCGAGGCAGCCGCGTTGCTCGGCAGTGCGACCACTGCGGCGCACACCCTCGAGGTGGCCGGCGTCGGCGTCGGCGACATCGTTCTGGTGCACGGCGCGAGTGGCGCGGTCGGTGGCATGGTGACGCAGCTAGCCCGAATCCGTGGAGCTCGCGTGATCGGCACCGCGGCGTCGAGTCGCCACGAGCGGCTGCGCGCCGAGGGCGTACGCCCGGTCGCCTACGGTGCCGGCCTCGCCGACCGGATTCGCGCGTTGGCCCCTGCCGGAGTGTCGGCAGCAGTCGACACCGTCGGGACCGACGAGGCGCTCACGGTCTCTCTTGCACTCGTGAGCGACCCCGCCCGCATCGTCACGATCGCGAACTACCAGGCCGCCATCGCTGCCGGCGCCCGGGCGCTCGGTCCGGGGCCGGACACCGAGCGCATCCGCAGCGCCGCCCGCCCGCACCTGGTTCGTCTCGCCGCCGCTGGCGACCTCGTCGTAACGATCGCCCGAGAGTTCCCCCTCCAGCAGGCCAGGGACGCCTACACACTCCTTGCCACCGGCCACGCCGGCGGCAAGGTCGTTCTCCGGCCGGACAGAAGCACTGCCGGAGAGGTTCCGGAAACCAACGACACGGCTCGCTAGCGGTCGATCAGTTTTGCGTTCATTCGCAGCCCCTGACAACACCCGAAAGGTTCCGCCCCATGAACATCCTTCTGTGGATACTCGCCAGCGTACTGGCCGTTGTGTTCCTCGCCAGTGGCGTGATGAAGCTGCTGCGCAGCAAGCCGCAGTTGGCCGACTCCGGACAGGGATGGGTCGACCCGGTCCCGCCCGGTGCGATCAAGCTCATCGGGGCCTTGGAGGTCGCCGGCGCTGTCGGGCTGATCCTCCCGGCGGCGATCGGCGTCGCCGCGACCCTGACACCGGTCGCCGCCACTGGCCTCACCTTTCTCATGATCGGGGCGGCGGTCACCCACGGCCGCCGAGGCGAAGTGCCGAACCTTCTGGTCAACATCGTGTTGGCGGTCCTCACCGCCATCGTGGTCTGGGGCCGATTCGGACCGCACGCATTCTGACCGATTCCTTGTCACAGCGGCTCCAGCGCCGGCGGCCACGGTCACCTCCACTGCGGCAGCGGGTACAGGAAGCACCCTCATCGACAGATCGCCACGTCTCGTACGTGGCCAGTCTCGAGCACCCCGACTACACAAGGAAAATCATGGATAATCACCGGACCGACAGCTTGCTGACGAACGACGGTGTGCGCATCCACTACGTTGATGTCGGCCAGGGGGAGCCGGTGGTGTTACTGCCAGGCTTCTCGCAAACCGCTGCTCAATTCGCCAAGCAGATCACCGAACTGAGTCGCGACTATCGGGTCATCGCGGTGGACCATCGGGGACACGGCAGATCCGGCAAGCCGGATCACGGTTACCGGGTCTCCCGGCTCGCCGGCGACCTGCGGGATCTCATCCACACCCTGGATCTGCGGGAGGTCACCCTTCTCGGTCACTCGCTGGGCTGCACGGTCATCTGGTGCTACCTGGACCTCTTCGGCGGTGACCGGGTCGGCCGCCTGGTGCTGGTCGACCAGGCGGCGGTAACGTCGGCGGACCTCGTGCCGCAGGAGCAGGCAGTCGAGCTGGGAGGCATCTTCACCGCCGAGCTGGCCTTCGGTATCGCTGCCGGTATGCGCGGCGCCAACCCGGACGCCACAGCCAAGATGATCGTCGGCATGATGCACACTCCGACGCTGAGCGGTGAAGACGCCGACTGGATTACCGAGCAGAACCTCCTACTCCCCAGGAAGCACGCCGTGACGCTGCACCTCGACCACTACGGGAATGACTGGCGTGATGTTCTACCTCGAATCACCGTACCGACACTGGTGATCGGTGGCGCGTCGAGTTTCTTCGACGCCCGTGTCCCGCGCTGGGTGGCGGCGCAGATCCCTGGCGCACAAGTGC
Organism: Micromonospora sp. NPDC050397; assembly: GCF_044901685.1. Taxonomy (NCBI): domain Bacteria; kingdom Bacillati; phylum Actinomycetota; class Actinomycetes; order Micromonosporales; family Micromonosporaceae; genus Micromonospora; species Micromonospora sp. NPDC050397. The sequence continues at coordinate 160,805 of NZ_JBJDPS010000009.1, read as the reverse complement.
GGGTCTTCTCCGAGGCCGAGCGCGGCAGCCACCTCATGTTCTGGGAGAACCCGGAACTCTTCAACACCGTTGTACGGGAATTCCTGACCACAGGCCGGGTCACGAGCTGAGCGCCGGCAGCCGAAGTTCGCTGCCCGGCTCGGTAATTCAACTGCCAACGCACGTACGCTCAACCGGGAGGAACGAGAACTGTGACGGCCATGACCAAAGCGGTGGAGTACGGTGACGTCGAGACCGTTCCGGTCTACTTCGACGACCTGGACGCGATGGGGATCGTGCACCACGCCCGGTACGCGTTCCTCTTCGACCGGGCGTTCGGCGGCTACTGGGGCAGGCGCGGCTACACAATGGATTCGGGCACGCCGAGCGCGGACGCCTTCCTGGCCGTACGCGAACTGACCCTGGCCTACCGGCGGCCGATCAACCGTCCGGGCGAGGTGGCCGTGCACTTCTGGGCGGAGCACCTCGGTCGCACCAGCGTGCGGTACGGCTTCCGAATCCTCTCGCTCGACGGCGCGACGGTCTACGCCGAGGGTTCACGGACCATGGTGCTGCTCGACCCGGCGACCATGCAGCCGGCGCCGTGGCGCGACGCGACCCGAGAGGCGGTCACCGTGCTGCTCCGTCCGACGACCGAGGCTGATGTCCCCGCCGGCCCCCGGGCGTGAGGAGAGGCCCCTACCGCGCGGCAGAGCATGAGGCAGGGGACGGGAGGCGTCAGCCTCCCGTCCCGACCCCTGATCGCGCTTGTGGTAGCCGACGGCTTAGCTGATCAACTGGTACGCGAACTGCACCTCGAGCCCCTGTGCGGCGGCAGCACCGCTGACCCTCAGTTGGAGCCGTCTTGGTGCGCCGACACTGTCGAGGGCGAACGGCGGATTGGCGTTCGTCGACTGGAGTTGCGTCGAGACCGCGAACGTCGGGCCGCCCGCGCTCGTTCCGTCCAGGTCCAGCCGGACGTTGCAACCCCCGGAGGCGAGCTTCCGTGTGACCTTGGTGATCCGGATGCGCTGGCCGTCCAGGTAGAAGAAGTCGCGGAGGTCGTAGAGCCCGTCCGCCAGCGGCCCGACGAGCTGGGCGCTCAACCATCCGTCGATCTGCTCGACGCCCTTGTTGCCGACGAACCGGGTCTGGGTGGACTGCGCCCCGGTGATGAGGTACGCACCGGTGGTGTTACCGGCCAGGTCGTTGCTGGTGACCAGCACGTCCGCGGCGTCGTTGACGATCCCGTAGTCCTGCCGGGAGATCCCGTCGGCCAGTGCGCCGATCACGTTGCCCGTGATCACCACCCGGGACGCGGTCGACCGAATGTTGATCCCGGCACCGTTCCGGTACGCCGAACCTCCACCCGTGTACGCCCGCTCGAACCTGACCCCCACCAGGTCGAACTCCGTCGGGCCGACCACCGTGATCCGTCGTTTCCCGTTCGCCTCCGTGCTGCCGGTGACGTCGCTGACGGTTATCCGGTCCTCGGTCTCCCAGCCGTGCGGGACCGCGGTGGTGACCCGTACGTCGCCGGACGGGTTCGCGGCGACCCGTTCGACCGCCCTGGAGAAGGCGGGGTGGGCCGTTCGACCGTTGTTGCCGATCAGGCAACCGGTGACGGTGACCCGGGTGGACGCGATGTCCAGCCCGTTACGGCCACATCCGCGCAACACACAACCGACGAAGGTGGCGCTGCCGGCGAAGCCCGTACCGATCCTGACGTCGTCGTGCTCGTTGTCGGCGGAGATGTACGTGTTGGCGAAGTGGACCTGGGCCCCAGCGTCCAGCAGCACCGGGACGCCGTGCCCGTTCTCGAACCCGCCGCCCTCGAAGTAGAGGAACTTCGGCGTGGCCTGGCCGGTGGTGTTCCGTAGCCAGAGGCCGTGCCGTCCGAACAGGAGCGCGGTGGAGATGAACTTGATCGACCCGCCGAGCCCGTCGATGACCAGGTTGTCGGTGTTGTCGTTGCCGGTGCCGGCCGCGATCCCGCACTCCACGAACTCGACCGGGTCGGCCCGACTGCCGTCCCCGACCCCGTTGAGGAGGATGACCTGCTCGCCGACGAAGCCGTTCCAGACGCAGTTGACGAACCGGACCGTGTTGCAGGCCCGCAGGGCCATGCCGTTGTGACCGTCACGGAAACGCACGTTGGCGAAGGAGAGCATGTAGTTGCCGTCGGTGCCGGAGCGTTCGGTGGCGAGGAGGTAGCCTCCGGTGAGCCCTTCGCCCCGGACCTGCAGGTCGCGCATTCCGCCACCCCGGGCCCCGCTGAGCCGGAATCCGTCGGCGGTGCCGGTGGCGACCACGTACTGGGTGGAGTAGTCGACGTTGTCGCTGGCGCCCGCGCCCTGGAAGGTGATCGGCACCCGGTCCACGGTGACGGTCTGTTCCAGCCGTATCTTGCCCGGCCCGGCCTCGATGACGCCCCCGGTGGGGAGCGCGTTCACCGCCTCCTGGACCAGTGGTGAATCGTTGCCGGTGCCGCGCCCGGTCCAACCGAACCAGGTCAGGTCTAGCCGGTTGGTGGTGGGCCGCTTCCAGCGGCCGGTGGCGACGCCCTCGACGGCGAAGACGGTGCCACCGTTGTCCCGTTCGGTGCTGGCCGCGTCCCAGTAGAGGTCGCCGCCACCCCGGCCGATCTGGTCACCGTGATAGGCCGACAGCCACACCCACTGCCCGGCGCTGCCCCGGGTGCGACGCAGTCGCGCGACGGTGTCGACCGGGTCGCCCTGCGGGTTTCGCCTCGCTGGGCGGCGCTCGTCCTCCGGCCGCCTCGACTCGGCCTGGGCGACCGACGGGGCGAGTAGCTGCCCGCCGGCCGCGACCATGCCGGCCAGGCCCAGGGCGGAGAGGGTACGGCGGCTGAGCGTGCCACCGGCCGGCTCGTGGGTGGCGGGGTGGGACCCGTTGTCCTTCTTCACCTGTTCCTCCTTGCGGGGATCAGCCCTTGACCGCTCCGATCACGACACCCTTGGCGAAATGCCGTTGCAGGAACGGGTAGACCAGGCAGATCGGGATGAGGGAAACGACCAGGATGGCCATCTGCAGCGACTGCTGCGGTGGCATGACCTCGCCGGGGAGGTCGGCCCCGAGCGCGGTGTTGTCGATGACGTACGTGCGCAGTACGAGCTGGAGGGGCCACTTCTCGGTGGAGTTGATGTAGAGGACCGCGTTGAAGAACGCGCTCCAGTAGCTGACCGCGTTGAAGAGTGCGATGACGGCGATGACCGCCTTCGACAGCGGCAGCATGATCCGGGTGAGGATCTGCAGTTCGCTGGCCCCGTCGATCCGGGCCGCGTCGATGATCTCCTTCGGCACCTCCATGAAGAAGGCGCGGACAATGATGATCTGGAACGCCGAGGTGAGGCCGGGCAGGATCAGCGACCAGTACGAGTCGATCAGCCCGAGTTCCTTGATCAGCAGGTAGTTCGGGATCATGCCGGCGTTGAAGAACATGGTGAAGAGCACCAGGAGCAGGATCGGCCGGTGACCCCAGCTCCCCGGCCGGGACAGCGAGTACGCCAACAGCGCGGTCACCACCACGGAGAGACCGGAGCCGACCAGGGTGATCCCGATGGACACCAGGGTCGCCCGGGTCACCACACCACCACGGAGGATGGCCCGGTAGGCGTCGAGGGTCGGGTTCTCCGGCCAGAGGACGTATCCGCCGGACCTGGCGATCTGGGCCTGGTCGGCGAGCGAGGTCGCGATCACCGCCAGGAACGGGGTGAGCACCAGCGCGCAGGCGACGAGGAGCACCACGCCCTTGAGGCCCCGTACCGCCGGGCTGGGCGGGTTGGCGCCGTTGATGGTACGCAGCCGGCGAGCCCGGGAGACCCCTGGCATCAGCTTCGTCGGTCGTGGGCGCTCTTCTGTCCGGGTCACCATTTCGCGTACAGCCCCCTCTCGCCGAACAGGTGCGCGACCTTGTTCGCCCCCAGCACCAGGGCCGCGCCGACCAGGCCCTTGACCAGCCCGACCGCGGCCGATGTGCCCCAGTTGCCGCCGGCGATCCCGTAGTTGTAGACGTAGGTGTCGAGCACCTCCGACGCCTCCAGGCCGACCGGCCCCTGCTGGAGGAAGATCTGCTCGAAGCCGACCGAGAGCACGTCACCGAGCTTGAGGATGAACAGCAGGATGACCACCGGTCGGATCGCCGGCAGGGTGACATGCCAGAGCTGCCTCAGTCGTCCGCCGCCGTCGACCGCGACCGCCTCGAACAGCTCCAGGTCGACCCGGGAGATGGCGGCGAGGAAGATGATCGTTCCCCAGCCCGCGTCCTTCCAGACGACCTGGGACGTGATCAGGGCCAGGAACAGGTCCGGGTCGCCGATGATGCTCAGCAGCGGCAGGTCGTGCGCCCTGGCCCAGGTGTTGTAGAGGCCGGCGTTGCCGAGCATGTGCTGGAACAGCGCCACCACGATCACCCAGGACATGAAGTGGGGGAGGTACAGCACCGACTGCACCACCCGCTTGATCCGCTCGCTGAGCAGGCTGTTCAGCAGCAGGGCCAGCACGATCGGCACCGGGAAGACGAGCGCGATCTGGAGGAACGAGATGACCAGCGTGTTGGTCAACGCGTTGAGGAACGCGGGGTCGCCATTGAAGATCACGTCGAAGTTGTCGAACCCCACCCAGGGCGATTCCCAGATGGTCAGGTACGGCTGGTAGTCCTTGAACGCGATCACGTTGCCGATCAGCGGCACGTACTGGAACAGCAGCACCAGGACGACTCCGGGCAGCGCGAGCAGGAGCAGGAACCGGTCCCGCTTGAACCGCCGCCAGGAGGAGAGCGATCTGGACGTCGTACGCGACCGAGGTGGCACCGCCGGCCCAGCCGGGGGAGGCTTGCCAGCGGAGTCGCCGGGGGCGGTCGTACCCGCGCCGCCGGTGGCGCCGTCCGGATCGGGCCCGACCGGGTGGTCCACCGCCAACCCCGTTCTCCGTGACATCCCGCTGGAAGTCATCTCTCTCCTCCGATTCACCCCGACACTGACACCACTACGACCGCGCATTCACCCGTGGCTCGCGCGGGCGGCCACGTACTCGGCCCGGATCTGGTCGCCGCCCGCCCGGCGCCACTGCGCCACCGCCTCGTCCCAGGCACCGATCGGCTTACGTCCGGACACGATGTCGAGCTCGACGTTGTCGATGATCTTGCCCAGCTCGCCGGACTTGCCGATCGAGGTGTCGGAGTAGAGCCCCTCGGCCGGGTTGCGCAGCATCCGGGGCACGACCTTCTCCTGGTACGCCCGCTGGGCGTCCACCCTCGCCTTGTCCGCCGGGCCGAGGACGGGCGGGGCCTCGGCGACGTACTCCAACGGGAGCTTGACCTCGGTGTTGCCCAACTCGGTCCGGACCGGCACGTCGTCGCGCCAGGTGTAGTGCTGACCTTCCACCCCGAACTTGCGGAACATGTACTCGCTGGTGCCGAGCGGCGTGGCCAGCCAGTCACAGATGCGCAGCAGCTTGCGCAGCCGTTCCGGGTCGGACTTCCTGAACGCGGTGAGCGCGAAGGTCGGGGTGCCGGTCCGGTTGACTCCCTCGCCCCCACTGAAACCCGGGGCCGCGACGCCACCCACCTCGACCCTGTACGTGCTGGCGAGGATGTCCCAGGCCGCGTACCCGTCCGAGGTGAGGCCGAGCGTGCCGTTGCCGAACAGGTCGCGCAGTTGCAGCTTGCCGCCCATCGCGTCCGGGTGGAACAGCCCCGCCCGGTACATCTCCGCGACCCGGGCGACCGCCTCCTTGCGCTGCTCGGTCTCGTACTCCGAGGTGAAGTTGCCGCCCTCCTCCCGCCAGACGTTCGGCACGTTCAGCATGTTGCCGACAAAGGTGATGACGCCCTTGGGGTGACCGAACGCCCACTGGTTCGCCCGCGCGTCTGTCAGCCCCGTGGCCAGTTCGAGGAACTCCGGGTAGCTACCCGGAGCCGGGTTCAGACCGCGCTGCCGGATCAGGTCCTGCCGGGAGAACATGATGGTGCCGGCCACCCCCCGGGGAATCGGTACGGCGTAGATGCCGCTGCCGTACCCGGTGGAGAGCCAGGAGTCGCGGGGGATGTTGGCCAGGAACGGGAAGTCCTTCACGGCACTGCCCGAGAGCAGGTCGCCCAGGTCGGCGCAGAGCCGGGTCAGCACGTCGGCCCGCCTGGTCAACCGGGCCGAGATCAGCATGATGTCGGGCAGGTCGCCACCGGCGATCACGGTCGACAACTTGTTCAGGTAGTCCCCCGACGGGGTCATCGTGATGTTGAGCTGAGCCCCGACCCGCTTGTTGAGCTCCTGCCAGTAGCTGTTGTCACCGAGGCCCGGCGGCACCGGGTTGAACATGTTCGTGAAGATCGACACCTCGCCGGCACCGGCACCGGGCTTGTCGGAGAAGGCTTCGACCAGCGTCCGGGGGTAGCGGTAGTAGGCCGCCATCACCCCTTCCGGAGTCGCCGGAAGGTCCGGCTTGACCAACTCGGAAGCGATGTAGTCGGGCAACCGGGCGGTGGACGGGCCGGACGGCCGCCCCGACTCCACCGTGTCGCAGGCGGACAGCAGGCCGCCCGTACCGGCCGCCACGGCCGTACCACCGACCATCGTCAGGAACCGACGCCTGTCAAAACGCGCGTCAACCACGGCACTCTCCCATCTGTCGTGAACGGCCAGATATGTCCTCAGCGCAGGATGAGCGTGATGACCTGCCAGGCGCGCAGGTCAACGGCGAAACGGCCGTCCGGGCCAGAACGCCGTGGGGCGATCTCACGCTCGTCGGCGTGACACAACATCGCGGTCCCGGCCTCGCCGGCCGGGTGGCGCAGGGTGAAACTGCTCGGCCGACCGGCCAGATCCTGCAGCCGCAGCAGCAGCCCGTCGCCGTGGCGGGACTGCGCGACGGTGGCGTGCACCCACTCGGGCAGGTCCAGATCGAGCAGCGAACCGGCCGGTTCGGCCAGTGGTCTCGGATCGAGGTCGAACTTGTCCAGCCGGGTCACCTCGGTCGCCACCGGGGCGGCCCGCACCTCCCGGGCGAACCGTCCGGCGACCACCGGGTCGAAGGCCGGCAGCGGCGTGAAGGCGTACCGCAGGGTCAGCGAGCCGTCCTGCTCCGGCGGGGTGTTGGTGGGCCAGTAGTTGTTCATCACCCAGGAGAAGAGCCCGCCGGTGACCGGTGTGAACCGCTCCGGCCAGGCACCCCGCACGATGTCGCCCGCGGTGAACAACGGGGCGTCGGCCGAGGTCCAGACGATCGCCGGACCGGCCGGCGCCGCCTCGACTGCCACCGCGTACTGGGTGGTGAACCACTCGTGGCAGGCTCCGGGGGCGTGGTCGGTAGCCGGGTCGACCCAGCCCTGCTGCCGGTCGTACCGGAAGGTCGGGTCGTCGGCGGCGAACGGGAACGCCACGTAGACCGACTCCTTGCCGAGCACCCGCTCCTTGTCGAACCCGACCAGCACGTCGATCCGGTCGCTGTGGTCGCGCAACACGATGTCGACCTCGATCCGGGGCAGGCTCGGCGCCGTACCGACGGCACGCAGTCGCCACCCGTCGTAACCACGTCGCAACCCGATCGGCCGCATCGTCGCCGGGCTTACCGTCAACTCGGGCCGGTCGGCCACTGGACGCCGACCGAGCAGGGTCGTCCTAGGTGCCGGTGGATGGGCGTGCGGCATACCGGAATGGTGATGGTCGTGCGGGTGCTCGATCTGGTCGCTCCGGGTGAGCGAGTCGGGACCGTTGAGCACATGCAGCACCTGCCCGAGCCGCCACGGCGAGGTTCTGTCGAGCAGTTCACGTCCGCTGGACCGGTGGGCGAGCCCGAGCACCGCGCCGCTGACCGGGTCGAGCCTGAGCTGCCACCGCTCGGTGGTCAACGTCGCCGGCACCGGCCCCCAGTCGTCTTCCTCCCGGGCCAGGACGGGGACGTCGCCCCCGTCCTCCTCGCCGGGCGAGAGGGTACGAGCATCGCCGACCGGCACCGCGCGGTAGCCGAAGGGCGCGACGTCCGGCACGGTGAGCCGGAACCGGCGCAGCCCGTTGCAGTCCGCCAGCACCTCGACGCCGAGCGGCCGACCGTCGAGCAGGAACGGGGTGCCGGCCTTCGCCTCCACCTCGACCTCGATGTCGCGCCGCCAGCCCAGCGGATTGTGTACGAGCAGGGTCGGGCCGGCCGTGGTCACCAGTTCACCGAGTTGGCTGAGCGCCCGGCGGGTCTCGTCCACCGCCGACCGGTACGCGGTGTGCACCTGGTGCCGCTTCCAGTCGAGCTGGTCGGCGACCTGCTCGCCGTGCGGGTGGGCGTTGGCGTGCGCCCAGGTCCAGGTGTGCTCGCAGCCGTACAAGGCTCCTTCCCAGGCCGCGTCGAGCACCGCACGGTGCGGCCGGTAGGCGGGGTCGAGGTGGGCCACCAGACCCGCCAGCGCCTCCGCTGCCGGCAGTGCGCTCTGTGTCCGCCGATGCTCGGCCGCGACCGTGGCACCGGTGCCGACCCCGTCCTCCCAGTAGCTGCCGCCGTCACCACGCCAGACCGGTAGCCGGTCGGCGAGCGGACGGACCGCGTCCAGGTAGTCCGGGATGGTGGAGACCCGCATCCTCGGGTACGCGTACACGGCGTTCCACCGGGCGGCGAAGCCGGCGTCCCCGTCGCCGAGGTCCTCGTTGTCAGCGTGGGTGCCGATCACCGCGAGGTCGTGCGGCAGGTAGTCGGGGCGTTCGTAACGGGCCAGCAGCCGGGGGAACGAGTGTGCCCCGCCGGTGACGGTCTGCGGGTCGCCGACCATGAACCGCAGTTGGGAGTAGGTGTCGGAGAAATGGGTCAGCACACGTTCGCCGTCCACCCCCTCCCACATCACCGGGCTCGCCAGGTGCTGCTGGTCGCTGTCGGCGTTGCCGCCACGGTGGTGGTTCTCGATGCCGACGAAGTCGTCGATACCGAGCGCACGGAGCATCGACGGGACCGCCCAACTGTACGAGGGCACGTCGGTGAGGTTGGCGTACGTCACCGGCACCTGGTGCTCGGCACGGAGTCGGGCGGCCAGGTAGGCGGCCCGGTACACCTCCTCGAGGCTCGCCACCCCGGAGAGGAACAGGCTGTGGAAGGCGTTTACCGCCAACCGGCCGGAGCGCAACGCGGCGAGCACCCGTGCGGCCCGCTGGTCCGAGCGGGTGGCCAGGTACTGGTCGATGATCATCGAACCGTCGACGGAGAAGGCGAACCGCTCCGGCCGATCGAGCGCGTCCAGCGCCCGGTCGAGGTTGCGGCTGTGCAGTTCCAGGACCTTGCCCTGCAGGTCGGTGTAGCCGACATCCAGGTGCACGTGCGGGATGAGGTGCAGGGTCCACTTCCGCCCCGGCCGCAGCGTGAAGGTGACCGGGGCGGCATCGTCGAGGCGGACCTCGGCATCGGTCACGGCGACGAGTTCCGGCACCGGGAACCGTACCCGGACCTGACCGAAGTGCCGCCCCGGCCGGTCCAACTCCAGATCGTGGCTGGCGTCGCCGAGCCGTACCCGCGCCTGCCGTGGCCGACCCGCGGACCCGGCGGCCACCGTGACCGTGAGCTCCAGCAGTTGACACAGGCCGGTCTCCCGGTGGAGGTAGAGCGGGGTCGCCACCAGGTCGAGGCCGTGCCCGGACCCGGCGTCCGGGTCCACCCCGGTCGGCGGGGCGGGCAGCAGGGTGAGCCGGTGCCAGGTGATGCCGCTGCCGAAGTGGTTGCCAAACTGCTCCCGGTGTCGCGCGCCGTCGGCAAGGCCGACCCCGGTGACCGGCCCGGTCACCGCGTCCCGGTCGACGGTCGTGGTCAGCGCGACGACGTGTTCCCCCGGACCGAGCCAGGCCGCCGGCAGCGGCACGTCGAGCGTGACGTCACCGGCGATGGGGCCGTGCCGGTAGGTTTCGGACCGGTCCTCGCGGCGCACCGACGGATGGAACAGCCCACGGTGCGTTCCGTCGATCTCGATCTCCAGGTCCGGGCAGGGACCGTGACCGGCGGCGAACTCCAACCGGAGCAGCCAACCGGCGGTCGGTGCCGGCACCGGGTCGACCCGGAACGGTAGCTCGACCCGGTGCGGGCGCCACCCGGTGGAGGCATTCAACGGCCCGGGTTGGAACGCCGGCAGGTCCACGCCGGGCACGGCGAGGGTCAGCGGCGGCGCGACCGGCACCGCCGGGGTCTGGATGGACACGCCGGCCATTTCAGTGCAGTTCCGGGAGGGCGAGCACGCTGCCGTACTCCGCCAACGCCGCGGCGAGTTCGGCGTACCGGTATTCCTGCACCGGACGGTCGGCCTGGATCGACTGGGCGGCGAGTTCCCCGCACGCCTCGCCGAGCATGCCGTAGTTCGGCTCCATCCGAGGGGAACTGAACCCGACGTGCGAGGCCGAGAAACAGACCGGTACGGCGATGTTCTCGACGCCGCCCCGGGCGGGGAAGAGCACCTCCGCCGGGATCTGGTACAGATCGACCGGCGGGTTGTACTCGGTGCCGCTGAGCGTGCCCTCGCCGACGATCGTGTCGTCACCCTCGGTGTAGTACTGCACCACGTGGCAGTCCATGCCGTACTTCCAGCAGCAGACCGAGGTGTCCTTGGTGTTGTTCGGCCTGAGCAGGTCGTGCTGGGTCAGGACCTTCGCACCGACCATCCGTCGCCCCTCGCGTACGTAGAGGGCGTGCGGGAAGCCGTGCCCGTACGGGCTGTCCACGAACTCGTCCGGCGGCAGGCCGAAGGTCTGCGTGTCGGCGCGGAACGACTCCGGTAGCGACGGGTCGTTGGCGAGCCAGTACAACATCCCCCGGTGCCACCGGACCTGCTCGGCGATGACCTCGTCGCGGCGCCGCCAGGTGCCGTCCGGGTAGGCCCAGGAGGCGCCCGGCAGGTCGAAGCCGATGAAGAGGGCCTGGTTGGTCTGGTACTTGTTGTTCGGCAGCAGCGCGGTGTGGGTCACGATGTCGGAGAGCCCGGTGATCCCGCGCTGTTCCAGCATCGCCCGCAGGTGCGGGTAGAGCCCCGGGTCGTAGTCGTCGGGCCTGGTGAACGGCATCCGGTCGGCGTTGCGCGACAGTACACCCCGGAAGTTGTACGCCTGGGTCTTGTCGTCGGCCTCGCCCGCCTTCATGTCCGGCACCGGTCCGACCGGGTAGCCGGTGTTCGGGCGGAACACCCTGCGGCGCAGCGCCTGCACCGGTTGGAAGCCGGCGAACGGCTCGTCGTACTGGTCGGCGGACTCGCGGCCGAAGGTGTACGGCACCCCGGCCGCCGCCATCAGGTCACCCTCGTAGCTGGCGTCGATGAAGAACCGGGCCCGTTCCCAACCGCGCGTGGTGCGTACGCCTCGAATCCGCCGGCCCCGCATCTCCAGGTCGTCCGGACCGTGGATGCGGTGTCCGACCAGTACCGTCGCCTTCGCCTCGTCGAGCAGCCGCTGGGCCACCCGCTCGGCGACCTTCGGCTCGAACCGGTACTCCGCGCCGTCCTTGCCGTACTCTGCGCCGATCCCCTCGAAGTAGCGCGTGTGGGTGAGTCCGGCGAGGGCCGTGATGATGTTCGGCGCGTCCGACTTCACCAGCCCGCCCGCGATCACCCCGCCGACGTGCCCGGTCGGCTCGAGGACCAGGCTGCTCAGCCCGCGCAGTCGCAGTCGCAGCGCGGCCATGATGCCGGCGAGGGTGGCGCCGTAGATGATGACGTCGTAGTTGTCGTCTCCGTCGGGCGTGCGCTGGCCGGCGGTGGTCACCGATTGTTGTCCCATGTCCGTTGCTTCCTCTTCCGGTCAGGCCGTGGGTACGCGGGGCAGAGGTGGGGCGAGCACCGGCGTGGCGCCCTTGCCCGCCTGCGAGGGCCGGGTACGCCGGATCTCGTCGGGCCAGGCCACCGGGACTCCCAGGGCGGTGGTGAGCAGGCCCTGAAGGTCCTCGGTCAGGCTTGTCGAATCGGCCACGGCGTGCGGTTCGGTGCCGTGGTCGAGGCAGAACGCGGCCAGGGCGCCGACCGCCTCGCCGATGCTCCACTCGACGGGATGCAGCCGGTAGCAGCCGTTGGTGATGTGCGTGGTGCCGATGTTCTTGTTCGCCGGCAGCAGGTTGCGCAGGCGTACCGGGACCAGCGCGCCGAGCGGGATCTGGAACGGGTAGCACTCGAGGTTCACGTAGTTGATGCCGGCGGTGCTCGGGTGCAGGTCGATGTTGTAGTGGCCGACGCCGACGGCGTCCCGGAAGACCTCGGAACCGGTGCCGTCGGGCCGGTCGGTCACCGACACGTGTTGTTCCAGCACCGTGAAGCGGGCCTTGATCCGTCGGGACTCCCGGACGTAGACGTGCTTGGCGAGACCGTCCTCGGTGTCGGTCAGGTCGGGTCGCAGCCGCAGCCCCGGGTAGCCGTGTCCGTCGTCGTGCCGAGGAGCCTCGGTCTGCATCCAGTAGAGGTACGACAGGGAGAGTTCCTTGCACCGACGCAGGGCGCGCTCGCGGGCCTCGGCGTCCACGCCCGCCCCGACCAGTGGCGCCTCCCAATAGTCCGTGTTGGGCCAGTTGACCAGTGAGATGTCGGTGTCGATCAGGGCCGGGTCGAACTGCGAGCGGGCCCGGATACGCCGGAAGTGCCAGAGGTCGGGCAGGCGGACGGCGTCCATGTCGCCCTCGAAGATGTGGTTGACCCGCCCACTCATGGTGTGGATGTCGATCTTCTCCCAGGAGAGCTGGGGGCCGGGCCAGAACGGGTCGACGTGGGTCTTCCAGTGGTCGTACGAGGCAGGGCGGTCGATGACGTGGTCCTCGCCCGGTCGGTACTCCAGCGGGAAGCACCAGGTGATGGCCTGCTGGTCGGTCGGGTCGGCGACCGGTGCCGCGTACCGCTCTCCGGTCTCCTCCTGGGACTCCGCGCCGACCACGTGTTCGACCCCGGCCAGTTCGAGCAGGTCACCGAGTTCGGTGGCGTCGGCGACCAGACGGGCGCTCACGGTCGTCCGCACTCCGGTCCGCCGGTTCTCCGTGGTGACCGAGGTGATCCGGTCGCCGTCGGTCTCGGCCGCCACCGGGACGTTCTCGTAGAGCACCCTGATGCGACCGGCCGAGATGTACGGCATGAGCAGCTCGTCGATGACCGCGACGCCGACCCGTGGTTCGTGGCAGAGCCGGCTGACGTTGCCCAGCCCCGGGTTGAGCGTGGGGTTGCCGGCGGCCTCGGGGCGCAGCGGGTAGTTACGCCGGTAGTAGTCCCGGATGCGGTGACGCAGGTCGCGGTAGCCCGCGGAGATGTGCTCGGTTTCGATCCAGGGGTGCTCGTCGGACGGGACCGCTTGCGCGGTTAGCTGTCCTCCCAGCCAGTCGGTCTCCTCGGTCAGTACCACCCGACGGCCGAGCCGTGCGGCGGTGAGGGCCGCGGCGACTCCGCCCAGACCGCCGCCGACCACCAGCAGATCGGCCAGCACCTCGACGTCTCTGCTCATGACCGCGCTCCTCGTGTCCACTTCGTAGTCATCCTCAGCAACACCCCAGTGATTGCTAATGTATTTGCGCTTCTGCGCCACCACCAAAAGGATTGCGGCTACGTTACATGCGGTCGTCGATCTGATGTCAAGAGGTTTCGGCCGCAGTTTTGCTGCCGTGTAGACCCAAAGTTATTAGCAAATATTTGCTCTTCACGACCGCTGATGCTCATGTTAAAACCGGATCCATGACATCGACGCCCGCTCTGCCCGGCCTGTATCACTACCGTCCGTCACACCATCGCTGGACCTCCCCGGTCGGGTCCGAAGTGGTCGAAGCGGACGTGGTCGTCTATGGCGCGACCTCCGGCGGGGTGACCGCCGCGGTGCGCGCCGCTCGCGACGGGCTGTCGGTCGTCCTGCTCGCCTTCGGCGACCACATCGGCGGGATGAGCGCCTCCGGGCTCGGCACCACGGACGTCGGCCGGGCCGCCGCGGTCGGGGGCCTCGCCCGCGCCTTCTACCGGCAGGTCGCGGCGGTGTACCAGGCATCGGACCCACACTGGGACGTTGAGGGCTCGGTCGCGGAGGAGATCTTCGAGCACTGGCTCACCGAAGCGGGCGTACGGGTGTACCGTCGGCGCCCGCTGCGCGACGTACGACGCGAGTTCGACCGGCTGGTCGAAGTCCGTACCGACGACGGAAGCAGGTTCCAGGCCAAGGTCTTCGTCGACGCGTCCTACGAGGGTGATCTGATGGCCCGGGCGGGGGTCACCTACACCGTCGGCCGCGAATCCTCGGCACAGTACGGCGAGCCGAACGCCGGTGTGCAGCACAGCGTCAACCACCAGTTCCAACGCCCGGTCGACCCGTACGTCGTACCCGGCCAGCCCGCGAGCGGACTACTACCGGGCATCTCGCCGGACCCGTACGGCACGGTCGGCGACGGCGACCGCCGGGTCCAGGCGTACAACTTCCGGCTGCACGTCACCACCTCGGCCAAGCGCCTCCCGTTCCCCCGACCGGAGGGCTACGACCCGGCCCGGTACGAGCTGCTGCGGCGCTACATCGAGGCGGGCGTCTACGAGCTGTACGGCCGAACCACCCGCGTACGCGAAGACGTGTTCGACATGAACAACCACGGCGCCTTCTCCTCCGACCACATCGGCGCCAACTACGACTGGCCCGAGGCGGACCATGCCCGACGGGAGGAGATCTTCCAGGACCACGTCCGCTACCAGGCCGGACTCCTCTATTTCCTGGCCAACGATCCCGGCCTGCCGGCGGCGGTGCGGGACGCGACCCGCGAGTACGGGCTGGCCCCGAGCCAGTTCGCCGACACCTCGCACTGGCCACACCAGCTCTACGTCCGGGAGGCCCGGCGAATGGTCTCGGAGCACGTGATCACCCAGCACGACGCCACCGGCCGGGTACGGGTCGCCGACCCGATCGCGCTCGCCACGTACGTGATGGACTCGCACAACGCCAAACGAGTTCTGCGTGACGGAGAGGTCCGCAACGAGGGCAACGTCCAGCACCCGGTCACCGTTCCGCTCGGCGTCTCGTACCGTTCGCTGGTCCCTCGGGCCGGGGAGTGCGCGAACCTTGTTGTCGCCTCGGCGGTATCCGCCTCGCACATCGCTTTCGCGACCGTCCGGATGGAGCCGGTGTTCATGATGCTCGGCGAGGCGGCCGGTGCGGCGGCCGGACTGGCCAGCGCCGGCAAGGTCGCCGTGCAGAGCGTCGACTACGAAGAGCTACGCAAGGAACTCACCCGAACCGGTGCGATCCTGACCTGGCCACCATCGGTCTAGTAGGAGGATGAGGGCGTGACAAAACCACGCAGCCGCAGCTCGCGCCAGGCGGACATCGCACGCGAGGCCGGCGTCTCCCAGTCGACCGTGTCCATGGTGCTCAGCGGTTCCGGAGACCTCGCGAGGATCTCCACCGAGACCCAACGACGGGTACTCAGCGCGGCCCGCCGGCTGCGCTACACCTCGGCCGCCCCACAGCGCACCGGTGGAGTCGGCACCCGCAACGCACCCCTTCTGCTTGGCGTGCACACCTTTGAGCCGATTTTCCCCACCAGTGCCCGCGACTACTACTTCGAGTTCCTCAAGGGGATCGAGGAACAGGCGGGAATCGAGGGCTGCAATCTGGTGCTGTTCACCGCGGCCCAGAACGAGGACGGCGTCCGTCGCATCTACCAGGGCGCGGTCAACGGACTCAGGCAGGCGGCGGGCAGCCTGTTGCTCGGCCACCACGCCCACCGGGACGACCTGGCCCGACTCGCCAGCGACGGACACCCGTTTGTCTACATCGGGCACCGTGAGGTGCCCGGCACGGAAATCGCCTACGTCGGTGGCGACTATCGGGTGGCGACCGGGCGGATCGTCGACGACCTGGTGGCGATGGGGCACCGCACCTTCGCGTACCTCGGCGAGGCGGTGCGGTACGAGCCGCAGGTCGATCGTTGGGAGGGCTTCGCGGCGGCGCTGGACCGCTTCGGACTCGCCATCCCGACCCCGGCGATCGGCCAGCCGGAGGAGTTGACCGCCCAGTGGCTCGACGACACGGTCCGGGCCGGTGCCACCGCCGTCCTGGTCGAGTCGGTCAGCCTGCTGCGCGTCCTGGCCGCCATGATCCGCCTGCGCGGACTGTCCGTTCCACAGGACCTCTCGGTCATCCTGCTGGTCGACGCGCCGGCCGGCGAGGGGAACGAGCGGTGGGCCTCGCTGCGGATCCCCCGCAACGCGATGGGACGCCGAGCGGTACGACTACTCACCGTACTGCTCACCGATCCGACCGGAGATCACGAACAGCAGATCCTGCTTCCCTGCACGCACACTCTCGGGTCGACCGTCGCCCCACCCCGGGCACCCTGAGCAGGCCGGACAGAGCGTCGTGGGACCGTACCGGCAACCTGACCCGTGCCTTCGCCGAACTCACCGAGTCGTTGATCGCGAGCGAGGAGGGCGTCGTCTACCTCGGCTACGGCGCCTATCCACCGGCGGACTTCGACGAGGTCGCCTACGCCGCCCTGACCGAGGCCGAGCGGCAGGTCGGCTACCAGGCCGACCTGGAGCGACTGCTGGACGAGATCACGTTTCCGGTGCTGCGCAAGCACGGCATGCGGGTGGAGTGGAACCGGAAGCAGTCAACCCGGATCCGGGTCACCGGTGCCCAGTGGTACCTGCCGTTGGCCTGAACGTATCCCCGGCGCCTCCGGGACTTTCGGCGCTGGAGACAGAAGTTCCGTTGATACATGCGGATGTATGGACACCGGCAGCAGAAGTCCCTAGTGTTTCGATCAAGACGCGTCGAAGTTTCACGCATGTGAACACTGGTCGGCCTCCGGATCCGGGCCGGCCACTCGCCGCGACGGGGTGGTCCCGTGCCCACCTCCGTCTTCTGACGTCTCGCCAGGAGGACGAATTGGATCCACGGCTGTATCGGCAACGTCGTAGCAGGCTCGGCGCGCTCCTCGTCGCCACCGTGCTCAGCGGCGGTTTCTGGTCGCCGACCCCGGCCCAGGCCAACGCGGACCTACCGCCGCAGGAGCCCGGCGTGACGCTGCGCGTCTTCGACATCCAGGCCCCGATGACCGAGATCTGCACCCTCAAGCCGGGGCAGACACCGAACGTGGACCGGCTCACCTCCACCGTCGACATCGCCTCGGGCGGCTTCGGTCTGGGCGACTACTTTGTCGCCGAGGTCACCGGCAACATCGACGTCCCGGGGGACGGGGCGTACACCTTCCGACTGACCAGCGACGACGGCTCCCGGCTGTTCGTCGACGACCAACTCGTCGTCGACCACGACGGCCTGCACGGTGCCACCTCGAAGGACGGCGCTGTCACCCTCACCGAGGGGTACCACTCGCTGCGCGTCGAGTACTTCGAGAACACCGGCGGCGAGCAGCTCACCCTGGCCTGGCAGCCGCCGGGCACCACCGGTTTCTCGGTCGTCCCGAACGCGGTGCTGAGCACCGACGCCGGGGTGGTCCGGGTGACGGCGCCAGGGCGCAAGGAGTGCGAGGGTCTCGCCGACACTCCCGGTGACGGCCTGCCGCTCACCGGCGTGCACCCCGACTACACCCTGACCGACCTGCGCCCAGCCGGTTTCGAGCCGCAGGTGACCGCGATGGACTGGCTGCCGGACGGGCGTCTCGCGGTGGCCACCTGGGGCGGCACCGACAACACGCTCGGCGAGGTCTACCTGCTGGGCAACGTCACCGGGCAGACCGACCCGAGCCGGGTGACGACCAAGCTGGTGGCCAGCGGTCTGAAGGAGCCGATGGGCATCAAGTACGTCGACGGCAAGCTGTACGTCTCCCAGAAGCACGAGTTGACCGAACTCAACGACACCGACGGCGACGGGGTCACCGACCGGTACCGAACCGTTGCCACGTGGCCGTTCGGCGGCAACTTCCACGAGTTCGCCTTCGGCCTGCTCTACGACGACCCGTACTTCTACCTGAACCTCTCGGTGGCGATCGACTACGGTGGCGCGACGACCAACCCGCAACCCGCGCCCAACCGGGGCAGCACGATCAAGGTGCACAAGAAGTCGGGCAAGGTGACGTACGTCGCCGGTGGTCTGCGTACCCCCAACGGCATCGGCTGGGGCCCCGGCGGCGACATGTTCGTCCTCGACAACCAGGGCGGCTGGCTGCCCACGTCGAAGCTGGTGCACGTCAAGCAGGGCCGATTCTTCAACCACTACACCAACCCGGAGGGGCGGTTCGACACCAAGCCGGTCACCGCGCCGGTGCTCTGGTTGCCGCACAACGAGATCTCCAACTCGCCGAGCACGCCGCTGTACCTCACCCAGGGCCCGTTCGCCGGGCAGATGTTGTTCGGCGACGTGACCTACGGCGGGATCCAGCGGGCGTACCTGGAGCAGGTGCAGGGCGAGTACCAGGGTGCGGTGTTCCGCCTCACCCAGGGACTGGAGGCCGGCATCAACCGGATCAGCATGGGGCCGGACGGCGCGATCTACGCGGGTGGCCTCGGCGCCGGCGGCAACTGGGGGCAGGCGGGCAAGCTGACGTACGGCCTACAGAAGCTCACCCCCAACGGCGGCAACGCGTTCGACATCCTCGCCATGCGGGCCAAGCCCAACGGGTTCGAGTTCGAGTACACCCAGCCCGTCTCGGCCGAGACGGCGGGCGAGCTGGCCAGCCGCTACCAGGTCGAGCAGTGGCGGTACGCCCCGACGGACCGTTACGGCGGCCCCAGGTTCGCCGAGGAGACGCTCACCGTACGGTCGGCGAAGCTGTCCCGCGACGGCAGGCGGGTGACCCTCCAGATCGACGGCCTTAAGCCCGACCGGGTGGTGCACGTCCGCTCGCCCCGCCCGTTCAGCTCGGCCAGCGGTGAGTCGCTCTGGAGCACCGAGGCGTGGTACACGCTCAACGCGCTGCCCGGCAAGCAGTCGCCGGCCGGGCCGGCAGGGGTCTACGAGGCCGAGCAGGCGAAGATCAGCGGCGGCGCGGGCGTGACCGCCGAGCACGCCGGCTACTCCGGGTTCGGCTTCGTCGACGGGTACGGCGCCGTCGGCGCCACCACCACCTTCACCGTCGACGTGCAGCAAACCGGCCGGTACGACGTCGGCCTGCGCTACTCCAACGGGCCCAACCCGTTTGTCGGGCCGAAGACGATCAGCGTGATCGTCAACGGTCAGAAGGTCAGACAAACCACCCTGCTCGCCACCGACGACTGGAAGAGCTGGTCGACCCAGACCGAGGCGCTGCGACTGCGCGCCGGGACCAACACCATTACCTATCGGCACGAAACCGGGGACACTGGTCACGTGAACCTCGATCGGATCACCATCGACAAACCCGGCGGTGACGACCGGGTCGTGCTCTTCGACGGTACGGACACCTCGAACTGGCGGCACACCGACGGGCGTGCGGCGCAGTGGCCGGTGGCCGACGGTGCGATGGAGGTCTGCTGCGGTGACCTGCGGACCAAGGACGCCTACGGGGACTTCAAGCTGCACCTGGAGTTCTGGCTGCCGAACATGCCGCCGGAGGTGACCGGGCAGGCCCGCGCCAACAGCGGCGTGTACCTCCAGGACCGGTACGAGATCCAGGTGTTGGACTCGTACGGCAAGAACCCGCTGGCCCTGGACGACGCGGCGGCGATCTACCAGCAGAAGGCCGCGGACAGCAACGCCGCCCTGCCGCCCGAGACCTGGCAGACGTACGACATCACCTTCCGTGCGGCCCGTTTCGACGCCGACGGGGCCAAGACGGAGAACGCCCGGGTGACCGTGGTGTGGAACGGCACGGTGGTGCACGACGACGTGGCGATCAACGGGCCGACCGGCGCGGGCCGGCCGGAGGGGCCGTCGCTCGGTGCGATCCGGTTGCAGGACCACGGCGACAAGGTGCGCTACCGCAACATCTGGATCGAGCCACTGAGCTGACCGAACGCCGAGGAGGGCCCCTCCCGTCGATGTGGGTGGATGGGAGGGGCCCTTCCGTGCGTGCGGGGACCGGTTACCCACCGTGACCTGATCGGCGGGGCGCCTGCCCGGCCTGCACCAGCCGTGCCGGGGCACCACCTCCCGCCGGGGTCCGGTAGGGGTTGGGCCCAGGGCGAACGTGGCCTAGCCTTCGACCGTGAGAGCCCCGACGCTGTTCGCGATCAGCGACCTGCACATCGCGTACGCGGAGAACCGTGAGATCGTCGAGCGGATCCAGCCCACGCACGACGGCGACTGGTTGATCGTCGCGGGTGACGTCGGAGAGATCCTCGCCGACGTGGAATGGGCACTGGGTCTGCTCGCCGGCCGGTTCGAGAAGGTCATCTGGGCGCCGGGCAACCACGAGCTGTGGACGCCCCGGGAGGACCCGGTCCAACTGCGTGGCGAGGCCCGATACCGTCGCCTGGTCGAGTCCTGCCGGGAACTGGGCGTCGTCACCCCGGAGGACGAGTATCCGGTATGGACCGGTGCCGACGGGCCGGTCGCGGTGGCGCCGCTGTTCCTGCTCTACGACTACTCGTTCCGGATGCCGGGCCTCGACACCAAGGCGGCGTCGCTGGCCCGCGCGTACGACGTGGGTGTGGTGTGCACCGACGAGATCCTGCTCCACCCGGACCCGTACCCGAGTCGGGAAGCGTGGTGCTGGGCGCGTCTGGAGCTGACCGAGCGCCGGCTGGCAGCCGTCGATCCCGATCTGCGGACCGTGCTGGTCAACCACTTCCCGCTGGTACGCGACCCGACCCGGATCCTGCGTTACCCGGAGTTCGCCCAGTGGTGCGGCACCGACCGGACCGCCGACTGGCACCTGCGCTACCGGGCCGAGGTCGCCGTCTACGGCCACCTGCACATCCCCCGGACCACCTGGTACGACGGGGTCCGATTCGAGGAGGTGTCGGTCGGTTATCCACGAGAGTGGCGCCGGCGCGGCACCCCACCGGGGACGCTGCGCCGGGTGCTCGGCTGAGCCGGTGGCGGGAGTTCCCGCCACCGACCCTCACACGATGTTGCCGATCCTTGGCCCGAACTTGACCAGCAGGTCGGCCCGTCGGGTCACGTTGAGCTTGCGGTAGACCTTCGTCAGGTGCTGCTCGACCGTGCTGACCGTGACGAACAACTTGTTGGAGATCTGCCGGTTGGTGCTGCCCTGGGCGGCCAGCGCGGCCACCCGCCGCTCGGCGTCACTGAGCGAGTTGAACGCCTCCGTGTCGGTCTCGTCGGCCGTCTCCAGCACGATGTCGTCCACGTCGGGGAGCAGCCGTTGGCGCAGCGCGTCGGCGTGGCAGTCGCCGGCCAGGTCGTAGGCGCGGCGTACGGTCAGCCGGGCGCGGTGGAAGTCACCGAGTGAGCGCTGCGCCTCGCTGAGGTCGGCCAGCGTGTGGGCCAGTTCCAGACGGTCGCCGCAGGAACGGAGCATCTCGGCGGCCTCACGCAGCAGGGTCGGGCGCTGCGCGAGCGGGGCGACCGCGGCGAGGACGCGCAGCGCGGCGGCCTTGGTCCGGCTCGGCTCCGCGCCCAGTTGCGTGAGCTGGCTCTCGGCCAGCGCGCGGGCCTGCTCCGGTTGCCGCAGCGCCAGGTGGGCGTGGGCCGCGTGGATGCGCCAGGGCACGACGGCGGGCAGGTCGAGGTCCCAGCGGGCCATCAGGTCGCCGCAGGTGGTGAAGTCGTCCAGGGCGGCCTCCGGCCGATCCGTCGCCAGGTAGTAGCCGCCGCGTGCCCGTAGGTAGTAGAGGCCCCAGACGGTCTGGAACATCACGTCCGGGACCGGCTGGTCGAGCAGCCGACCCGCCTCGACCAGTTGACCGCGCGCGGTGTGCGCCAGCAGTACGGCGCCCAGCGGTACGCCGATCGCGGCGGCCCAGCTCTCCCGGGACATCGTGGCGAGCGCGACCTCGGCGTAGCGCTGGGCCTCGGCCAGTTGACCCGAGCGCAGCGCGATGTCGGCGCGGATCGCCAGCAACATGCCCCGCCAGGACGGTGCACGGTGCTCGCTGGCCTGGGCCAGCAGTCGGTCGGCCCAGAGCGTGGCGGTCTCGAGGTGGTCGGCGTAGACGAGGATGGTCAGCGCCGCCGCGAGCGCGGCCAGTTCGCTGCCGTTGAACGGGGAACGTTGGAGGGCCTGCTCGGCCGCGACCACGGCCGCGTTGCTCGGGCCCTTGGTCAGCACGGTCACCAGGGCGTGGGCCAGCGTGTCCCGGGTGTTGACCACGGTCTCGGGGCCACGCCTGGCCGGTCCGGGTTCGGCCGGCTCGGCACCGAGCAGACCCGGGTGGGTGAACCGGACCCAGGTGGTGAGGAACCGGATCTCCGCCCCCTGCTCCGCGTCGACCTCCAGCGCGCCGAGCCCGTCGAGGACCTCCACCGCCTCGGCCGTCTCGCCCAGCCAGAGCAGGCAGTGGGCGGTGGTCACGCGTGCTTCCACGCCGAGCTGGCCGGCCCGGGCCGCCTCGGTGACCTGTCCGAGCCGGTGTCCGGCCGCAGCCGGATCGGTACGCCATTCCGTCTGCAACAGCGCTACCTTGAGCGCCGCCCGTTCCCGCTCGTCCTCCGCCCCGTCGTGGGCCAGTCGCAGCAGCGCGACGGCGAGATCGGTGTCGCCGGTGCGCAGCATCCCCTGGGCGGCGACCCTGAGCACCGGCCCCGCCCATGCCGGCGTCTGCCCCGCGGCCAGCAGGTGTCGGGCGACCGGCAACGGTGCCGACCCTTCCTCGTAGAGCAGCCGGGCCACGCGTTGGTGCAGGTCGGTCAGGGCCGTCGGGGGTAGTTGGTCGAGCACCGCCCGGCGGGCCTGCGGGTGTGCGACCCGGCCGTCGCGGACCAGTCCCGCGCTCTCCAGATCGGACAGCGCCCGACGGGCCGCGGCTGTGTCGACCTCGGCGAGGCGGGCGAGGCCGATCGGACCGACCGATGGCCGCCCGTCGAACAGGGCGGTGGCGGCCAGCACCCGTCGGGTCACCGGGTCGCAACGCTCCGCGTACCGGCGGATTGCGGCGGCGTAGGCACGACCGGTCACCACCTGCCCGTTTTGGTCCAGGCTGGGCCAGCCGGAGCCGCACAGGTCCGCGATCAGTGCCCGGGTCAGCAGCGGGTTGCCCCCGGAGGCCAGCGCGCAGGCCTCCACCAGCGCGTCGGCCGGTTGGTCGCCGATGGCTCCGGCGAGCAGTTCACCAACCTCGAACCGGGACAGCGGTGGCAACGTTAGATGGTTGTCGGATGCCAGTTCCATCAGTTCGGTGTACAACTGCCGGTCGGTCGGCTGGATGTTGTCCCTGCCGCTGACCACCACCAGGATCCGCGCGCTGCGGATGCGTCGAACCAGATAGAGCAGGCAGTGCAGGGAGAGCGGGTCGACATGGTGCAGGTCGTCGACCACCAGCAGCACCGGCGACCGTGCGCCGGCGGTCAGCACCGCCCTGGAGATGCTGTGCAGCACGCCCGCCAGCCGGCGGCCGGGGACCGAGAGACCCATGCCATGACGTACGGCGGTGCCGTGCACCTCACGTATCAGCTCGGCCTGGTTGGCGTGGTCCGTCTCGAACGGGAGATCGTGGCAGAACTGGTTGACCGCGCTCAGCGGCAGTTCCCGCTCGGTCCGCGCGCCGTTACCTCGCAGAACCTGGAACCCCTCGGCGGCGGCACGTTCGGCGAATGTTTGCAGTAGTGTCGTCTTGCCGCTCGCCAATGGACCGGTGACTGCTAATAGTCGTCCATTACCGGCTTGACATTCCGCGAGCGCGGCCGTGAAGCTAGTGAACTGCGCCTGCCGTTCCACAAACACCATGTGTGGCTTCTCCTGAGGTCCCGGCCCGTTGTTCCGTTATTCGGAATCCGGTGACGTGTCCGATTTTCCGTCGTGCGGCATCGGCAGTATGTCATCACGCAGTTGAGTCGGGCAATGAACAGAACTGTGAACAATGTTGTGAGTTCCGGCGGGACAAAATGCAGTTATCGGGCAAAGTGTCATGCCTGTATTTCATACTAAATCCGCTCTGGTACCCCAGCCGTCTAGATCAAAAACCGTCCATGAGCAGCGACTCTCTCGCCCTGTAACCGATCTGGGGGAAGAGTTTCCTCGGCCTTCACCTGTCGACCAGGGGTAGATTAATGAGAGCTATCGGGGAATTGATGAGAGTGTGTACCGTGCATTAATGGAATGATTCGGTACGGATTCGTCGCTTGGTCGTGTCGGACAAGAATGCGCGCGGATTGCGGGTAGGGGATGGCCTGGGGTTGGCTCGACCAAACGTTGTTCAGTAGCGTGCCGCTGGCGTTGGGTAACTTTCGGACAGACGTGTTCAAGTTAGGAGCAGCGTGACGGAGAACGGTGCCGAAGAGGATTGGCGCGCCCCGATCGACCGCTCGCAGGCCCCGGCGCGGGAACCGGGCCCGATCGACCTGCGGCGCAACTTCCTCCAGGCCGCGTACACCGGTATTCCCACGTTCATGGGAGTGCCGGTCTGCCTCGACCAGGCGGATCTGCGCGCGGGCGCCGTCGACGTCGCGGTGTTCGGCGTGCCGCTGGACTCCTCGTCCGGCCACCGGGGTGCGGCCTACGGCCCCCGGGCACTCCGCTCCGACGAGCGTTACCTGTTCAACACCCCCGAGCTGATGGTGAACGCCAGCACCAGGGTGAGCCCGTTCAACCTGCTCAAGGTGGTCGACTACGGCGACGCGGCGATCGACATCTTCAGTGTCGAGAAGTCACTGCCGTCCATCGCCGCGACCGTCCGTGAGGTGGCGGAGGTCGGGGCCGTCCCGGTGATCCTGGGTGGCGACCACTCGCTCATGATCGCGAGCGTCGGCGCGCTGGCCGACCTCTACGGGCCGGACAAGGTGGGGGTCGTCCACTTCGACGCCCACCCCGACTGCCACGAACACATCTTCGGCCACCGGGTCACCCACGGGACACCGATCTGGCGGCTGATCGAGGAAAAGCGCATCCCGGGCAAGAATTTTGTCCAGGTCGGTCTGCGTACGCCGACCGGACCGGACGACGCACTGTTCAACTGGATGCGTCGTAACGGCCTGCGAACCCATTTCATGGTCGAGATCGAACGGTCGGGCTTCGACGCGGTGCTCGACAAGGTCATCGAGGAAACCCTCGACGGACCGGAGTTCGTCTACCTGTCGCTCGACATCGACGTCCTCGACCCCGCGTTCGCGCCCGGCACCGGGACACCGGAGCCGGGTGGGCTCACCACGCGCGAGCTGTTCCGGGCGTTCCGGCGGCTCTGCGCGGAGACCAACGTCATCGGGATCGACGTCGTGGAGGTCGCGCCGCACCTCGATCCCGGCTACTCGACCACGATGAACGCCCGCCGGGCCATCTTCGAGGGACTGACCGGTCTGGCGATGAGGAAGGCGGGCATGGTCAGCCCCGACTACGTCAACCCGATCGCCTCCGGCCAGCTCAAGTTCCCGCTGACCTGACCCGCCCGTACCTGCACTCGCGGAAGGACGGCATCCGCCGATGACCGCCACTGTATTCGCGCCCGACTCCGCCCAACCGCTGGTAGAACTGGAGCGGTCCGCCGCCGCCGTCGCCGGGGTTCTGGCCGACCTCGGGGTGCGCCCGGGCACCCGGGTGATGTTGAAGGCGGACAACTCGGCGGCCTGGGTCACCGTGTTGCTCGGCCTGGCCCACGCCGGCGCGTCGATCGTGCTCGTCGACCACCAGGACAAGGCCGAGGAGACCACCCGGATCGCCGGACTGACCCGGGCCGCGCTGTCGATCGTCGACGACGACGCCCTGCCACCCGCCGACGGCAAGGCGGTCTACCTCTACCAGATCCTGGCGGACGCCGCGTCCCGGCCGGTACCCGGACTGGACGGCCCGCTGGACCTGACGCTCTGGCGAGACCTCCCGGACGGACTGATCATGTGGTCCTCCGGGTCGACGGGCGTGCCGAAGGGGGTGGTGAAGACCGGTGCCCGGTTCCTGAGGAACCTGGAGCGCAACGCCGCCCAGATCGGCCACCGCCCGGACGACGTGCTGGCCCCGCTGCTGCCCTTCTCCCACCAGTACGGGCTGTCCATGGTGTTCATCGCCTGGCTGGTGCGGTGCTCCCTGGTGGTGGCCCCGTACCGCCGGGTCGACCGGGCGCTGCGGATGGCCGGTCAGGTCGGCGTCACCGTGCTCGACGCGACCCCGGCGACCTACCGCAGCATCTGGAACATCGTCACCCGGCGCCCCGACCCGCTGGCCGACCTGCGCGGCGTACGGCTGTTCTGCAGCGGCGCCGCCCCGCTCGACCCCACCCTGGTCGACCGGTACGTCGAACTGTGCGGCAAGCCCCTGCTGGACAGCTACGGCAGCACCGAGTTGGGCAACGTCTCCTTCGCGACCGAGGAGAACCCGGTCGCCACCGGAGCGCCGGTCGAGGGCATGGGCGTGCGCGTCGTCGACGACGCGGGCGTGGTGCTCGGCCCGAGCGAGATCGGCGAGATCGAGGTCGACTCCCCGGACCTCATGGAGGGCTACCTCGACCCGTCCGGGGAACTCGCCCCCGCACCACGGGGCTGGCGACGTACCGGCGACTTCGGTCGTCTGGACGAGCACGGCAACCTCTCCGTCGTCGGTCGGAAGTTGGCCGTGCACCGGATGGGCTACACGCTCTACCCCGAGCTGATCGAGACGCGGGTCGCCGAGGCCGGCTGTTCGGCCAAGGTGATCGCCGTGCCGGACGACCGGCGTGGCAGCTCACTGGTCTTCTTCGTCGAGGACGAGGCCGGCGCCACCCCCGCCCACTGGCGGGAGCGGATCTGCGCGGTGCTGCCGGCGTACGAGCAGCCCAACCGCGTTGTCGTCGTGGACCGACTGCCGCTCAACCGCAACGGCAAGCCCGACCGGAAGGCGCTGGAGAAGCTCGCCACCGAGCCGGCCCACGACGAGCCGGTGGAGGTGAACGCGTGACCGCCGCGATCGTCTTCCCGGCCCTCTCGCCGGTCCGCCGAAAGGACCTCGGCACCTTCCTGATGATCCATCCGATCGCGCGCCGACGGCTCGCCGAGGCCAACGAGGCACTCGGCTACCACCTCGCCGACGCGCTGGCCGACGCGCCGCCCGACGACGACTACGCCGAACCGGTCCAGGTCGCGGTGCTCGTCGCCTGCGTGGCGCTGGCCGAGTGGGCCGAGCAGCGGCTCGGCGCCGCTCCGGAGTACTGCGTCGGGCCGAGCTTCGGGGAACGGGCCGCGTTGGCGTACACCGGGGCGCTGCCCTTCGCCGACACCGTACGGCTGGTGGACGAGATCGCCCGGGTCGAACGCCACCACTTCGCGACCACCCACCGCGACGTCGTCACCCACTCGTTCGTCCGGGTGCCCGGCGAGCGGCTGGAAGCGTTGCTGGCCGACCTGGACTGGCACGACATCTCCGGTCGGCTGGACGCCGACTTCCACATGGTGTCGCTGCGCGAGGCGGAACTGGCCGCCTTCAAGGCGGCGATCAGCGAGGCCGGCGGATATTCGCTGTACACCATGCGTCCGCCCGCGCACTCGTCGCTGTTCACCGGTGTCCGCGCCGAGATGGAGCAGGTGTACGCGCCCTACACCCTCTCGGCGCCACGGCTGCCGATCGTCTCCTACCAGGACGGCTCGGTGCTGACCGACCCGCAGTCGCTGCGGGCCGCCCTGCTCGACGGGTTCGTCCGCCCGATCCGTTGGGTCGACACCGTACGGTCGCTGCGTGAGCTGGGCGTCGACCGGCTCTGGGTGGCCGGGCCGGACGCGATGTTCTCCCGGCTGCGCACGACGGCCGAGAACTTCGACGTCGAACTCTGCGACCTCCGTCGGGTGCTGGTCCGTCCCCGCCGATAGCGGGGCGGCCCGGCGGGGCGTTCACCGCCGGGCCGACCGGTTCCCGGCCGGACGGTGGCTCAGTAGGGCAGTTCGATCGGCGCGATGGAGGCGAAGACGTCCCCGGGACCGGGGTTGGCCTCGGGGGTGCGACCGCCGAGGTGGTGCAGGACTCCCCAGACGGCGTTCAGCGCGGTGGTCACCGCCCCCTCGGCGAACCCACCGGTCCACGACACGTCGTCGCCGGCGAGGAATATCCCCCGCTGGTGTACGGGCAGGGCGTCCTGCATGAAATGGGTGAACAGGCGCCGTTGGTAGCGGTAGTGGCCGGGCAGGTTGCCCTTGAACGCGCCCATGAAGTGCGGCTCGTTCTCCCAGGTCACGGCGATCGGCGGGGCGACGATCCGACGCTGGACGTCCACGTCCGGATAGATCCGACGCAGATGACGGAGCATGACGGTCAGCCGTTCGGCGGCCGGCAGCGCGGCCACCTTCAACGAGTCGTCGTTCCAGGTGTACGACAGGCACATCACGCCCGGCGCGTCCGGGCCCTCGTCGAACAGGTAGACGCCCCGTGGCGAGCGGTCGGTGAGCGTCATGCCCATCACCGGGCGGCCGGTGCGCTGGTCGACCTCTCCCCAGAAGGGCTGGTCGACCAGCGCGAACAACTTCGAGCCGCCCATGTAGTGGGTGCGTTCGACCGCGCTCCAGACGTCGACCGGGAACAAATCCTCGTCGGTCTCGATCCGGGAGAGCAGCAACCGTACCTGCGGGGTGAGCACCGCCGTGGCGAAGTCGTCGGCCCCCCGCGCGGTCTCCACCCGGATCCGCCCGCCGGCCCGGGAGATACGGGTGACCGCCGGCCCCGGGCCGTCAACGTGCAGGGACTCCAACGAGGTGCCGGCCGGCCAGTACGCCAGGCGGTCCGGTGCGTGCCGCCACAGCCGCAGCGGAAGCTGCTGGGCTCCACCGGCCAACAGCCGGTGCCGGTCGTCGGCCCCGGTGTACACCACCCGGAGGATCTCCAGCACCGAGTTGGGGAAGTCGGTGTCCCAGCCGCCGGAGCCGAAGCCGACCTGACCGAAGATCTCCCGGTGCCGGAACGAGGCGAAGTTCGGCGATGACGCCAGGAAACCGTAGAAGGACTGGTCGTCCAGGAGCGGCACGAGCCGGTTCCAGAGCGCCTTGACGGTAGCGGTGTCCCGGTGGCGGATCGCGGCGTCCATCGCGGCGAAGTCGGCGCCCTCCTCCAGGGCCTTGTTCCAGGCGTCGTAGACCTCCTGGTACACCGCCGGCAGGTCGTCGGTCATCCGGGCGGAGTGCTGGACGCCGTTGACGTCGACGACCGTGTGTGGGGTCGCCGGGGCCAACGGGTTCGGGAACGGCCGGGTCTCGAGCCCCACCAGGTCGACGTAGTGGAACAGGGTGGTGGCCGACGGTGGGAAGCGCATCGCGCCCAGCTCGGCGACGCTACCGGGATACCCCGGGAAGGTCGCGGTACGCATCCGCCCGCCGAGCTGCTCGGCCTCGAACACCACCGGGCGCAGCCCCAGGCGCATCAGCTCGTACGCCGCGACCAGTCCGGCGATCCCACCGCCGACCACCGCGACCGGCGTACCGAGCCGCTCGGCGGGGACCGAGCCCAGCCCGTCGGTGTGGGTCAGCCAGCGGTCGTAGCCGAACGGGAAGTCGGGGCCGAACATGGTGACCGGCGGCGCGGAGAGGGCCGGCGCGAGCGTGGTCAGTGCCCGTTGGATCGAGGGCACCGCGACGTTCACGATGCTCACCGCGCCGCGCCGTACAGGTCGGGGCGCCGGTCGAGCAGGTAGGTCGTGGCCAGCCGGGCGGTCTCCAGCGCGGCGTGGTCCAGGTCGGCGAAGAGGAGGGTCTCGCCGACGATCCCGGCCGCGTCGGCGCGGCGCCGCCCGTCCGGGCCGGCAACCGCGCTCAGCCCGCAGTAGCCCTCCGGCCCGGAGCTGTACCAGTTGACGTAGGCGACGAAGAGTTGGCTCTCGAAGGCACGCGCCGGCAGCAGCGTCCGGGCGACGATCTCCCAGGGGCGGACCAGCGCGGTCGGGACCACCAGCAGGTCGGTGCCGGCCAGGGCGTGCGCCCGTACGGTCTCGGGGAACTCGACGTCGTAGCAGACGACCAGGCCGACGGTGAGCGAGCCGATCCTCGCCTGGACCACCAACTGCTCGCCGGGGACGAACACCGACCGGTCGACCTGGCCGTAGAGGTGGGTCTTGCGGTACCGGGCCGCCACCGTGCCGTCGGCGTCGACGAGCTGGACGCTGTTGTAGATGCCCTCGCCGGTCGACTCGGGCCAGCCGTACACGATCGCCACGCCGGTGCGCTCGGCGATCGCCCGTACGCCGTCGGCCAGGGCCCCGTCGGCCGGCTCCGCCAGTTCGGCGGTGCGGGTCCGACCCAGGTGGTATCCGGTCGCGGACATCTCCGGCGTGATCAGCAGTGTCGCGCCGCCGTCCGCCGCGCCGGCCGCGATCCGGGCCAGCCGGTCGAGGAATTCGTCGCGATGCGAGCGGCTGGTGACCCATTCGGGCTGCCAACACGCGACCCGCGTCACAACCGCTGTTTCCGAAGCATTCACCGATCGTTCGCCTCGCAATTCGAGCAGGCGTTCTGACGTGCCGGAGAGATTGCTACCGGCAGGTCTGGACAGCGACAACCCCTAGTCGACTCGGATACCCCTGTGCTTCGCGTACGCGTATTTCAGTGAATGTGTGGACCCCTATGCTGTTGCCGTGTCCAGCCGTGAACCACTGCGACTTCGGCCTCCCCGTCACCGGCTCGAACGCCGCGCCCTCGCCTGGTGGACCATCCAGGCGGTCGTCGTCGTACTGCCCCCGGTCGCGGTGCTGGCGTTGCTGACCGCGTTGATCGCCCCGGCCCGTACCTGGCTCGGGCTCAGCCTCGGCGTCGTGGCCGCCGCCGGCCTCGGGTACGTGCTGGTGATGCCCGCCTGGCGGTACCGGGTGCACCGCTGGGAGGCGACCGACGACGCGGTCCACGCGCTGTCCGGCTGGTTCTGGCAACGGTCACGGATCGCGCCGATGGCCCGGATCCAGACCGTCGACGTCGCCAGCGGACCGCTCCAGCGGCTGTTCCGGCTGGCCGGGCTGGTGGTGACCACCGCGTCGGCGGCCGGCCCGGTCCGGATCCAGGGCCTGGACCGGCACCTCGCGAACGACCTGGCCGAGTCCCTCGCGGCCCGGGCCCAGGCCGCGCCCGGGGACGGCCAGTGACCACCACGGACTGGCGGCGGCTGGAGCCTCGGATGCTCGCGACCAGCCTCACCTGGCTGGTCCCACCGCTGGGCTCGACCCTGCTGACCCTGCTGCTCACCGGCGGTGACCTCGACCTGGCCGCCGTGATCACCCTCGGCTCCATCGGGCTCACCTTCGTCATCGTCGCGGCGGCGTTCGCCGTCCGGCTGCTGACCACCCGCTTCCGGATCACCGACGACCGGGTCGAGTTGCGGACCGGCGCCCTCTTCCGGCGCCACCGCGCCGTACCCCGCGACCGGATCCGCAGCGTCGACGTCACGGCGAGCCCGCTGCACCGGGTGTTGGGACTGC
Organism: Micromonospora sp. NPDC050397; assembly: GCF_044901685.1. NCBI lineage: Bacteria > Bacillati > Actinomycetota > Actinomycetes > Micromonosporales > Micromonosporaceae > Micromonospora > Micromonospora sp. NPDC050397. The sequence goes on along the minus strand of NZ_JBJDPS010000009.1, from coordinate 129,520 downwards.
GGGCCGTACGGATCAGTGCCGGCGCGCACGTGGAAGCGGAGAATCGGCAGCTCACCCTCGACGGGGTCGCGCACCAGCACGCCGAGCAACTGCGGCGGCAGTTGGCATCGGGCGAGGCCGCCTCGGACGACGCCCTGGCCGTCCTGCGCTGGCGCTGGCTGCGCTATGCGCCGCTGACCGTCTGGGGCGTGGCCGGGGTCGGCTTTGTCGTCGGCGGGTTCGCCCGGCTCCTCGACTCGCTGCGGATCAACCCGGCCGAGGTCGGGATCCTCCGCGCGACCTGGTTCGCGTTGACCACCCTGCCGCTCTGGGCCGCGATCGCCGTACCGATCCTCACCGTCGTCCTGCTCGGCGCGCTCACCTCGCTGGTGACGTTCGTCGAGACCTGGTGGGACTACCGGTTGGAGACGGTCGGCGACGACGCACTCCGGTTGCGCCGGGGGCTGCTCAGCACCCGGTCCGTCTGGCTCGAACGGCACCGGCTGCGTGGTGTCCAGATCGCCGAACCGGTCCCGTTGCGCTGGGCCCGGGGTGGTCGGCTCAACGCGATCGCCACCGGGCTCGGCAGCGCCGACGACGGGTCGACGTCGACCAAGAGCGCGCTGCTGCCGCCCGCCGCGCGGGCGGAGGCGGAGCGGATGGCCGCCACCGTCCTCGGCGAGGACCCGGACCTCCTCGCCGGTCTGCGGCTGGCACCCGCCCCCCGGGCGGCACTGCGGCGCCGGATCGTCTGGGCCCTGTCGGCGGTCGCCCTGGTGGAGGCACCCCTGGTGCTGCTCGGCCTGCTCGTCACCGACGTGCTCCTGCACGTCGCCTGGGCGCTGGGCCTCGTGCTGCTGCCGGTGGCCCTCGCCGCAGCCGTCGACGCGTACCGCAGCCTCGGCTCCGGTCTGCTCGGCCGATACCTGGTCACCCGCTACGGCACGTACGCCCGACGTACCGTCCTGCTCGACCGGTCGGGGATCCTCGCCTGGAGCGTGAACCAGACCGCGGCCCAGCGTCGAGCCGGTCTGGCCACCCTCGTCGCCGTGGTCGCCGCCGGTCAGGGCGGCTACAAGATCCGTGACGTGGCCCTCACCGACGGCCTCGCGCTGGTCCGCGCGGCGACCCCCGGAATGCTCGACGGATTTCTCGAACCGATCCCGGAAATGCGCTCCGAGTCCGCCGGGGAAATCGCCCCGGCGCTGCCGGGGACACGCCACACTGCCTGATCAGCCATTGTGCTGCTAGGGGTGCGGTAGGGGATGTCGCAAAAGGCCCACCTGGATAGCCTCGCCGAATAGTTTGGGCTATTCGCTGTTCTTTTCGCCGAATGGTGGGCGCGAAATGATGAGTTCGTCCGGGGATTTCGAGGCACCCACGCCGGTTGGCGACGGAGGCGTCGAGGCGGGATCCGAGCTACGGGGGCGGCTGGCCGACCTGCCGACGCCGGAAGCACAACGGATGCTCACCGACCTGGTGACCGGGCTCGCCGCGGCCGCGCTGCGCCGACCCGCGAATGAGCCGATCACGGCCGACGGCACGTTCTTCGAGACCGGGTTCGACTCGCTCACCGCGGTGGAACTGCACAGCCGGCTGACCGCCGCGACCGGGCTGGCGCTCCCGGTCACGCTGGCGTTCGACTATCCGACACCCGCCGCGCTCGCCCGGCACCTCTACGCCGAACTGCTCGGCCTCGCCCCGGAGCGGGTCGAGGTCGAGGCCGCCGCCGGCCATGCCGACGAGCCGATCGCGATCGTCGGCATGGCCTGCCGGTTCCCCGGCGGCGTACGGTCCTCCGAAGCCCTGTGGCGCCTGGTGGAGTCCGAGGTCGACGCGATCGGCGAGTTCCCGGACGACCGGGGCTGGGACCTCGACGCGCTCTACTCCGCCGACCCGGACCAGCCGGGTACCAGCTACACCCGGCAGGGCGGCTTCCTCTACGACGCGGCGGAGTTCGACGCCGACTTCTTCGGGATCAACCCGCGCGAGGCGCTGGCCATGGACGCCCAACAGCGCCTGGTGCTCGAAACCTCCTGGGAGGCGCTGGAACGGGCCGGCATCCTGCCGGAGTCGCTGCGCGGGCAACGGGTCGGTGTCTTCGTCGGCAGCGAGACCCAGGAGTACGGACCCCGGCTACAGGACGCCGCCGACGGTCTGGAGGGCTACCTGGTCACCGGCAACGCCGCGAGTGTCGCCTCCGGCCGGGTCTCGTACGCGCTGGGACTGCAGGGCCCGGCGCTCACCGTCGACACGGCCTGCTCGTCGTCGCTGGTCGCACTGCACCTGGCCGCTCAGGCACTGCGCCAGGGCGAGTGCACGATGGCACTGGCCGGCGGCGTCGCGGTGATGGCCAGCCCCGCGTCGTTCGTGGCGTTCTCCCGACAGCGTGGACTCGCCGCCGACGGCCGGTGCAAGCCGTTCGCCGCCTCGGCCGACGGCACCGCCTGGGCCGAGGGCGTCGGCATGCTCCTGGTCGAACGGCTCTCCTCGGCGCAGGCCGCCGGCCGGCCGATCCTCGCGGTGATCCGTGGCTCCGCGGTCAACCAGGACGGCGCCTCCAACGGACTGACCGCGCCGAACGGCCCGGCGCAGCAGCGGGTGATCCGGCAGGCCCTGGCCAACGCGCGGCTGGAGGCGACCGACGTCGACGCGGTCGAGGCACACGGCACCGGTACGACCCTCGGCGACCCGATCGAGGCACAGGCGCTGCTGGCCACGTACGGGCGCGACCGCGACGGCGCCCCGCTCTGGCTCGGCTCGCTCAAGTCGAACATCGGTCACGCCCAGGCCGCGGCCGGGGTGGGCGGCGTGATCAAGATGGTGCAGTCGCTCCGGCACGGGGTGCTGCCCAAGACCCTGCACGTGGACCAGCCGACCCCGCACGTCGACTGGAGTGCGGGAAGCGTACGGCTGCTCACCGAGGCCCAGCCCTGGCCCGAGACCGGCCGACCGCGCCGGGCGGCGGTCTCCTCGTTCGGCATGAGCGGCACCAACGCACACCTCATCCTCGAGGCGCCACCCACGCCGAGCGCCGCGCAACCGCAGCCCACCGCGCCGGTCACCCCGGTCCACGCGCTGCCGGTCTCCGGACGTACGCCGGCGGCGCTCGCCGATCAGGCGGCGAACCTGCTGACCACGCTGGAGCAGCCGGAGACCGACCCGGCCGACCTGGGTCTCTCACTGGCGACCACGCGTACGCACTTCGCCCACCGGGCCGTCGTCCTCGGAGCGGACCGTCAGCAGCTCACCCGGGGACTCGCCGCGCTCGCCGCCGGGGACCCGTCCTCGCACGTCGTCACGGGCGAGCTGAGCCGGGGCCGGACCGCCTTCCTCTTCACCGGCCAGGGCGCACAGCGGCTGGCGATGGGCCGCGACCTGTACGCCGCCCAACCCGTCTTCGCCGCCGCCTTCGACGAGGTCACCTGGTACCTCGACCTGCAACTCGACCGGCCGCTGACGGACGCCCTCGTCGACGAGGAACTGCTCGACCGGACCGAGTACGCCCAACCGGCCATCTTCGCGGTGGAAGTCGCCCTGCTCGCGCTCGTCCGGCACTGGGGAGTCACCCCGGACGTCCTGGTCGGACACTCGGTCGGCGAGATCGCCGCCGCGTACGCCGCTGGGGTGCTGTCGCTCGCCGACGCCGCCGCCCTGGTCGGCGCGCGCGGCCGGCTGATGGGGGCGCTGCCGGCCGGCGGCGCGATGCTCGCGATCCAGGCGGCCGAGTCGGCGGTGCACGAGGCGTTCCCGGACGTCGACATCGCGGTGGTCAACGGGCCGAACGCGGTGGTGGTCTCCGGGACCGAGATCGAGATCGAGCGGGTCGCGCTGGCGGCCGGCGAGCGGGGCTGGAAGAGCACCCGGCTGCGGACCAGTCACGCGTTCCACTCGCGGCTGATGGAGCCGATGCTCGCCGAGTTCCGTCGCGTACTGCGCTTCCTCACCTTCCGCGAACCGAAACTGCCGATCGTGTCGACGGTGACGGGCCGCCCGGTCGAGCCGGGCCAGTGGAGCGACATCGAGTACTGGGTCGAGCAGGTACGCCGCCCGGTCCGGTTCGGCGACGCGCTGGCCGCACTCGAAGGCGTCACGAACTACGTCGAACTCGGGCCGGACGCGGTGCTGACCGCGCTGGCCCGGCAGGCGGACCCGGAGGCGGTCTGCGTACCGCTGCTGCGCCGCGACCGCGACGAAGCCACCACCGCGACCTCGGCGCTCGCCGCGCTGCACGTCCACGGGGCGCCGGTCAACTGGCCGGCCCTGTTCCCACCGGCCCGCGTGGTGGACCTGCCGACGTACGCGTTCCAGCGTCAGCGCTTCTGGCTGGAGAGCGCGCCGGCCCACGCGGGCGCCACGGACCCGGGCGACGCCGGGTTCTGGGCGGCGGTCGACCGCGCCGACCTGCCCGCGCTCGCCGCGGAGCTCGGAGTCGACGTCGCGGCCGTCGCCGACGTACTGCCGGCGCTCGCCTCCTGGCGGGCCCGTGGCCGGGACCGTTCGCTGGTCGACGGCTGGCGGTACCGGGTCACCTGGCAGCCGGCGGCCGACCCCGCGAAGACCGGGCTCGCCGGCACCTGGGCGGTGGTGGGCGAGGACCTCCACGGCCTCGGCGCCGCCCTGTCGGCGCTGGGGGCGTCGGTCGTCGCGGTGACCGACGCGGCGGCGACGACGGAACTGGATCTTGCCGGTCTGGTGGCCTCCCCGTCTTCCCTGGCGGACGCGGTGGAGCTGGTTCGCACGCTGGTGCGGGCCGGACGCCGCGTACCGCTGTGGCTGGTGACCCGAGGCGCGGTTGTCACCGGCCGGGCGGACAGCACGGTCGACGTGGACCAGGCGGCCCTCTGGGGCCTGGGCCGGGTGATCGGGTTGGAGCATCCCGAGCTGTGGGGCGGCCTGCTGGACCTGCCCGAGGTGGTCGACAGCCGGGCCGTGGCCCGCGCCGGGGCGGTGCTCGCCGGGGCGCTCGGCGCCGAGGACCAGATCGCGGTACGCGCCAGCGGCGTACTCGTACGACGCCTGGCGCCGGCCCCGGCGGTCTCCGGCCGGACCTGGCAGCCGCGTGGGACGGTGCTCGTCACCGGCGGCACCGGCGGACTCGGCGCGGAGGTCGCCCGCTGGGCGGCGGCGAACGGGGCGGAGCGGCTGGTCCTCGTCTCGCGGCGCGGTGCGGCGGCGCCCGGCGCGGCCGACCTGCTGGCCGACCTGCCGAACGCGGAAATCCACGCCTGCGACCTGGCCGACCGGTCCGCGACCGAGGCGCTGCTGGCGACGATCGGTCGGGTCGACGCGGTCGTGCACGCGGCCGGCGTCGGCGAGGACGCGGCTCTGCTCGACGCCGACGCGGAACACCTGCACCGGGTGATCTCCGGCAAGGTCGACGGTGCCGTGCACCTGGACGCGCTGCTCGGCGACGTCGACGCGTTCGTGGTCTTCTCGTCGATCTCCGGCACCTGGGGCAGCCGGGGCCAGGCCGCGTACGGCGCCGCGAACGCCGCCCTGGACGCCCTCGTCGAACGCCGCCGCGCCGCCGGCCGACCCGGCACGGCCATCGCCTGGGGGCCGTGGGCACGGATCGGAATGGCCGCCGATCAGGGTGAGACCGAACTGCTGCGACGGCAGGGGCTCGTCCCGATGGCGCCGGCTCAGGCAGTCGCGGCGCTGGCCGGCGCGGTCGGTGCGCACGACAGCACGATCACCGTCGCCGACGTCCGCTGGGACGAGTTCGCCCCGTTGTTCGCCGCCGCCCGCCAGCGGCCGCTGATCGCCGGGCTGGTCGACGCGCCGAAGACCGGCGGGACCGTGTTCTCCACCTTCGGGCAGCGGCTGCTCGAACTCTCCGCGCCGGAACGGGAGCGGTTGGTCGCCGAGGTGGTCCGGACGCACGTTGCCGGGGTGCTGGGGCATTCGTCGGGTGAGCAGGTGGCGCCTGGTCGGGCGTTCAGGGAGTTGGGTTTCGACTCGTTGACGGCGGTTGAGTTGCGTAACCGGTTGCAGGGTGCGACCGGGTTGTCCCTGCCGGCGACGCTGGCGTTCGACCACCCCAGTGTCGAACGACTCGCCCTCTTCCTGCACGAGCAACTCGCCGGGGCGCTACCCACGCCGTCGTCCCCGGTCGCGTCGGCCGCCGCCGCTGACGGTGACGATCCGGTGGTGATTGTGGGGATGGGGGTGCGTTTTCCGGGGGGTGCGGATACGCCGGAGGGTTTGTGGGATCTGGTTGTTTCGGGTTCTGATGCGATTGGTGGGTTTCCTGCTGATCGTGGTTGGGATTTGGAGGGTCTTTTTCATCCGGATCCGGATCATGCCGGTACGTCGTATGCGCGTGAGGGTGGTTTTCTGTACGGTGCGGCGGAGTTTGATGCTGGGTTGTTCGGGATTTCGCCGCGTGAGGCGTTGGCGATGGATCCGCAGCAGCGGTTGTTGTTGGAGACGTCGTGGGAGGCGTTCGAGCGGGCTGGTCTGGACCCGTTGTCGTTGCGGGGTCAGCAGGTCGGCGTGTACGCCGGCTCCAACGGGCAGGACTACGCCACGCAGCGGAACGACATCCCCACCGACCTGGAGGGATATCTCGGCACCGGGACCGCCGGCAGCGTCGTTTCCGGACGGATCTCCTACACCTTCGGACTGGAGGGGCCGGCGGTCACCGTAGACACCGCCTGCTCGTCGTCGCTGGTCGCGCTGCACCTGGCCGTACAGGCGCTGCGGTCCGGCGAATGCACCATGGCTCTCGTCGGCGGGGTCACCGTCATGTCCACCCCGGACGCGTTCCTCGACTTCAGCCGGCAGCGGGGCCTGGCCGCCGACGGCCGGTGCAAGTCGTTCGCGGCCGGTGCCGACGGCACCGCGTGGGGCGAGGGCGCCGGCATGCTGCTGGTCGAGCGACTCTCGTCGGCGCGGGCGGCGGGACGTACGGTGCTCGCGGTGGTGCGTGGTACGGCGGTGAATCAGGATGGTGCGTCGAATGGTTTGACGGCGCCGAATGGTCCGGCGCAGCAGCGGGTTATCCGGGCCGCGTTGGCGGTTGCCGGGCTGGACCCGCAGGATGTGGATGCGGTCGAGGCGCACGGTACGGGGACCTCGTTGGGTGATCCGATCGAGGCTCAGGCGTTGTTGGCGACGTATGGGCAGGGTCGGGAGGCGCCGCTCTGGCTGGGTTCGATCAAGTCGAACATCGGCCACACGCAGGCGGCGGCCGGTGTGGCGGGGATCGTCAAGATGGTCCAGGCGATGGCACACGGCGTGTTACCGGCGACGTTGCACGTGGACGAGCCGTCACCGCACGTGGACTGGGCGGGTGGCAGCATCGAGCTGCTGACTTCGGCTCAGCCCTGGCCGTCCGGGGAGCGACCGCGTCGTGCGGGCGTTTCCTCGTTCGGAGTGTCCGGCACAAACGCCCACGTCATCCTGGAGGAGCCGCCGGCTACGGAGCAGGCATCGGCACCGGTGTCGAATCTGCCGGTGGTCCCGGTGCTGCTGTCCGGCCAGACCGAGGACGCGCTGCGGGCACAGGCCGAGCGGCTGCGTTCGGCGGTCGGAGTCGAACTCCTCGGGCTCGGGCTGGCCTCAACCCGGCGCGGGTCACTGGCACATCGTGCGGTGGTGCTCGCCAGCGACAACGAGTCACTGACCAGCGGTCTGGACGCGATCGTTTCCGGGATGGGTGGCCTGACCGGGACGGTGCGTTCGGGTCGGGTGGCGTTCCTGTTCACGGGTCAGGGTGCGCAGCGGGTCGGTATGGGTCGGGGTTTGTACGAGGTGTTCCCGGTGTTCGCGGAGGCGTTCGATCGGGTGGCGTTGCACCTTGATCAGCACTTGGACCGCCCGTTGTCGGTGGTGCTGGCCGACGAGGAGTTGATCCATCAGACGGGGTATGCGCAGCCGGCGTTGTTCGCGGTTGAGGTTGCGTTGCATGCGTTGTTGTCGGATCTGGGTGTGACCCCGGGTGTGTTGGTGGGTCATTCGATTGGTGAGGTCGCGGCGGCGTATGTGGCGGGTGTGTTGTCGCTGGGTGATGCGGCCGTGTTGGTTGCTGCTCGTGGTCGGTTGATGCAGGCGTTGCCGTCGGGTGGGGCGATGCTCGCGGTGCAGGCTTCCGAGGCGGACGTCCTGGCGGTGTTCCCGGACGTGGACATCGCGGTGGTGAATGGTCCGGATGCGGTGGTGGTGTCGGGGTCGGAGGCCGACGTCGAGCGGGTCGCCGCTCATGGGTGGAAGACGTCCCGTCTACGGACGAGTCATGCTTTCCACTCCCGCTTGATGGACCCGATGCTGGCTGAGTTCCGTACGGTGGTGCGGGGGTTGACCTTCGCCGACCCGTCGACTCCGGCGATCTCGACCGTGAGTGGTCAACCGGTGGAGCTGGGTGAGTGGTCGGATCCGGAGTACTGGGTCGAGCAGGTTCGTCAGCCGGTCAGGTTCGCCGATGCGATCAACACGCTGGACGGGGTTACCCGGTTCGTGGAGTTGGGCCCGGACGGGGTGTTGACCGGGTTGGTGCACCGGCCGGACGCGGTGGCGGTGGCGATGCTGCGTCGGAAGCGCGACGAGGTCACGACCGCGTTGACGGCGTTGGCGACGTTGCACGTCAACGGCGTACGGGTGGACTGGTCACCGATGTTCACCGGGGTACGTCCGGCCGAGCTGCCGACCTATGCCTTCCAGCGTCAGCGCTTCTGGCTGGAGAGCAAGCCACTGCTCGCCGCCACCAACCCGGCCGAGGCCGGCTTCTGGGCCACCGTGGAGCAGGGTGACCTGGCCGGTCTCGCGACGCAGTTGGGCGTTCCGGCCGCCTCACTGGAGAATGTCCTGCCCGCGCTCGCATCCTGGCGGGCGCGTGGTCACGAGCGGACGCTGCTCGACGGCTGGCGCTACCGCGTCACCTGGAAGCCGGTCGACCTGCCAGCCGTCGAGCTGACCGGACGCTGGGCCCTCGTCGGTGACGACAACTTCGGCTTGGGTGCGGTGCTGTCCGCGCTCGGAGCCACGGTTGTCGCCATGCCGGTGATCGACCCGGTGGTGCTGGCCGAGCCCGGCCTCGCCGGTGTCGCGATGGCGCCGGGATCGCTCGACGCGGCGCTGGCAACGGTCCAGGCACTGGCGCGTATCGACTCCCGCGTGCCGTTGTGGCTGGTCACCCGTGGTGCGGTGGCAACCGGTAGAACGGACGGTTTGGTCGACGTGGACCAGGCCGCGCTCTGGGGGTGCGGCCGGACGGTCGGCCTGGAGCACCCGGAGTTCTGGGGCGGGATGCTCGACCTGCCCGAAATGATGGATTCGCGGGCCGCGAGCCGGATCGGGGCGGTGCTGGCCGGCGCGCTCGGGGCCGAGGACCAGATCGCCGTACGGGGCAATGGCGTCCTCGTCCGACGGCTGGAGCACGCCCCGGCGAGCACGGGTCCGGCCTGGCAGCCACGGGGAACCGTACTCATCACCGGTGGGACCGGTGGGCTCGGCGTCGAGGTGGCCCGATGGGCGGCGGCCGAAGGGGCCGAGCGGCTGGTGCTGGTGTCGCGACGCGGCCCGGACGCCCCCGGGGTCGAGTCTCTGCTGGCCGAGCTGCCGAACGCCCAGGTGTACGCCTGCGATCTCGCCGACCGGTCGGCGGTCGAAGCCCTGCTGGCCGCCGTCGGCACGGTCGACGCCGTCGTGCACGCGGCCGGCGTCGCGGCTGACGTACCGCTGCGCGACGCGGACGCGGCGCACTTCCGCGCGGTGATGTCCGGCAAGGTCGACGGTGCCCTGCACCTGGACGCGCTGGTCGGCGATGTCGACGCGTTTGTGGTTTTCTCGTCGATCTCGGGAATCTGGGGCAGTGGCGAGCAGGCGGCCTACGGGGCGGCGAACGCGGCCCTGGACGCGCTGATCACCCGACGCCGGGCGAACGGCAGGCCCGGCACGGCCGTGGCCTGGGGACCCTGGGCCGAGGTCGGCATGGCCGCCGACAGCACCGTCGCCGACCAGTTGCGCCGTTACGGGTTGGTGCCGCTGGATCCGCGACGGGCAGTGGCCGTACTGACCGATGCGGTGGGGGCGGACGAGGGCGCGCTGACCGTCGCGGACGTCCGCTGGGCGGAATTCCTGCCGGCATTCACCGCCGCCCGTGCGCGACCGCTCTTCGACGACCTGCCCGAGGCGGAGGCGCCGACCGTCGCCGGAGCGGTGTTCTCCACGTTCGGCCAGCGGCTGGCCGGCCTGCCCGCTGGCGACCGTGAGCGGCTCGCCGCCGAGGTGGTCCGGACGCACGTTGCCGGGGTGCTGGGGCATTCGTCGGGTGAGCAGGTGGCGCCTGGTCGGGCGTTCAGGGAGTTGGGTTTCGACTCGTTGACGGCGGTTGAGTTGCGTAACCGGTTGCAGGGTGCGACCGGGTTGTTCCTGCCGGCGACGCTGGCGTTCGACTATCCCAGCGTCGAGCGGCTGGCCGCGTACCTTCTCGACGAACTAACCGGGATCGACGCCGCCACCGTCACCCCGGGAACCGCCGCCGCCGCTGACGGTGACGATCCGGTGGTGATTGTGGGGATGGGGGTGCGTTTTCCGGGGGGTGCGGATACGCCGGAGGGTTTGTGGGATCTGGTTGTTTCGGGTTCTGATGCGATTGGTGGGTTTCCTGCTGATCGTGGTTGGGATTTGGAGGGTCTTTTTCATCCGGATCCGGATCATGCGGGTACGTCGTATGCGCGTGAGGGTGGTTTTCTGTACGGTGCGGCGGAGTTTGATGCTGGGTTGTTCGGGATTTCGCCGCGTGAGGCGTTGGCGATGGATCCGCAGCAGCGGTTGTTGTTGGAGACGTCGTGGGAGGCGTTCGAGCGGGCTGGGCTGGACCCGCTGTCGTTGCGGGGTCAGCAGGTCGGCGTGTACGCCGGCACCAACAGCCTTGACTACGCCAGCCGCGCCGACGGGCTGCCCGACGGACTCGAAGGTCACCTGCTCACCGGGACCGCCGCGAGCGTCGTCTCCGGCCGGCTGTCGTACACGTTCGGGCTCGAAGGTCCGGCGGTGACCATCGACACGGCCTGCTCGTCGTCGCTGGTCGCGCTGCACCTGGCCGTGCAGGCGCTGCGGTCCGGTGAATGCACGATGGCCCTGGTCGGCGGGGTTGCCGTGATGTCGGGCCCCGAGACCTTCGTCCAGTTCTCCCGCCAGCGTGGTCTGGCCACGGACGGGCGGTGCAAACCGTTCGCGGCGGCGGCCGACGGCACGGGCTGGGCCGAGGGCGCCGGCATGCTGCTGGTCGAGCGACTCTCGTCGGCGCGGGCGGCGGGACGCACGGTGCTCGCGGTGGTGCGTGGTACGGCGGTGAATCAGGATGGTGCGTCGAATGGTTTGACGGCGCCGAATGGTCCGGCGCAGCAGCGGGTTATCCGGGCCGCGTTGGCGGCTGCGGGGTTGGACGCGTCCGAGGTGGATGCGGTCGAGGCGCACGGTACGGGGACCTCGCTGGGTGATCCGATCGAGGCCCAGGCGTTGTTGGCGACGTACGGGCAGGGGCGGGAGGCGCCGCTCTGGCTGGGTTCGATCAAGTCGAACATCGGCCACGCGCAGGCGGCGGCCGGTGTGGCGGGGATCGTCAAGATGGTCCAGGCGATGGCACACGGCGTGTTGCCCGCGACGTTGCACGTGGACGAGCCGTCACCGCACGTGGACTGGACCGCCGGCAACATCGAACTCCTCACCACTGAGCAGCCGTGGAGCGCGGGGGAACGGCCACGTCGGGCCGGTGTCTCCTCGTTTGGCATGAGTGGCACCAACGCACACGTGATCCTGGAGGAGCCGCCGGCCGTCGCGGTGTCGGCGGTACCGGCACCGGACCCGCTGCCGCTGCCGCTGCTACCCGTGCTGCTCTCCGGGGCGAGCGAGGCGGCGCTGCGGGCTCAGGCCGAGCGCGTACTGGGGGTTGTCGCCGAGGATGCCGACCTGGCCGGGATCGGTGCGGCGTCGGTCCGGAGGGCGGCGTTGCCGTACCGGGCGGTGGTTCTGGCGGAGGATGCCGGGGCGTTGGTCGGTGGGTTGGCCGAGGTTGCGGCTGGCGATGGTTCGGTACGCGGTGTCGCCGGCTCGGGCCGGGTGGCGTTCCTGTTCACGGGTCAGGGTGCGCAGCGGGTCGGTATGGGCCGGGGTCTGTACGAGACGTTCCCGGTGTTTGCGGAGGCGTTTGATCGGGTGGCGTTGCACCTTGATCAGCACTTGGACCGTCCGTTGTCGGATGTCCTTGCCGATGAGGAGTTGATCCATCAGACGGGGTATGCGCAGCCGGCGTTGTTCGCGGTCGAGGTCGCCTTGCATGCGTTGTTGTCGCATCTGGGTGTGACCCCGGATGTGTTGGTCGGTCATTCGATTGGTGAGGTCGCTGCCGCGCATGTGGCGGGTGTGTTGTCGCTGGGTGATGCGGCTGTTTTGGTTGCTGCTCGTGGTCGGTTGATGCAGGCGTTGCCGTCGGGTGGGGCGATGCTCGCGGTGCAGGCTTCCGAGGCGGATGTTCTGGCGGTGTTCCCGGGCGTGGACATTGCGGTGGTGAATGGTCCGGATGCGGTGGTGGTGTCGGGGTCGGAGGTCGACGTCGAGCGGGTCGCCGGTCATGGTTGGAAGACGTCTCGCCTGCGGACGAGTCATGCTTTCCATTCGCGGTTGATGGATCCGATGTTGGTCGAGTTCCGTACGGTGGTGCGGGGGTTGACCTTCGCGGACCCGTCGATCCCGGTGGTGTCGACGGTGACGGGTCAACCGGTGGTGCCGGGGTTGTGGTCGGATCCGGAGTACTGGGTCGAGCAGGTTCGTCAGCCGGTCAGGTTCGCCGATGCGATCAACGTGTTGGATGGGGTTACCCGGTTTGTGGAGCTTGGCCCGGACGGGGTGTTGACCGGGTTGGTGCACCGGCCGGACGCGGTGGCGGTGGCATTGCTGCGTCGGGAACGCGACGAGGTCACGACCGTGTTGACCGGACTGGCGACGTTGCACGTCAACGGCGTACGGGTTGACTGGTCACCGATGTTCGCCGGGGTGCGGCCGGTCGAGTTGCCGACGTACGCGTTCCAGCGTGAGCGGTACTGGCCTGACGAGGCACCCGTCGGTCGTACCCCCGACCGGGAGCATGACGACGCCGGCTTCTGGGCCACGGTCGAACGTGGCGACCTCGCCGCCGTCGCCGAACAGCTCAGAGTCCCGGCCGCCACGATCGAGGAGCTGCTCCCGGCCCTCGCCGCTTGGCGAGTCAGGGGACGGGAGCGCTCGCAGGTCGACGGTTGGCGGTACCGGGTCACCTGGGAGCCGGCGGCGAGTGCCGCAACGGCCGCGCTCTCCGGCACCTGGGCGGTGGTCGGCGAGGACACCCATGGCCTTGCCGGGGCGTTGACCGGGCTCGGGGCATCGGTGGTGCCGTTGGCCAGCGGACACGAGGTCGCCGGGTTGGAACTCGCCGGTGTGGTCGCGTCGCCCGGGTCACTCGACGAGGCACTGAGCCTGGTCCAGGCGTTGGTGGAGGCAGGGCGGGGCACTGCGCTGTGGTTGGTGACGCAGGGAGCAGTCGCCACCGGGCGGGCGGACGGCGCGGTCGACGTCACCCAGGCGTCCCTGTGGGGCTTCGGCCGCGCGGTCGCACTCGAACATCCCGAGCTGTGGGGTGGTCTGCTGGATCTGCCCGCGATCTTCGATGCCCGTGCCGTATCCCGGGTCGGGTCGGTCCTGGCGGGGGCGTTGGGTGCGGAGGATCAGGTCGCGGTGCGTCCCGGTGGGGTGCTGGTTCGGCGTTTGGTTGCTGCTCCGGCGCCGGTTTCGGCGCCGGTTTCGGGTGTGGGTGAGTGGCGGCCGCGTGGGACGGTGTTGGTCGCTGGTGGGACGGGTGGGCTCGGCGCTCAGGTGGCTCGTTGGGCGGCGGGGCGTGGTGCCGATCGGTTGGTGTTGGTGTCGCGTCGGGGTGCTGCGGCGCCGGGTGTGTCGGAGTTGTTGGCCGAGTTGCCGAACGCGGAGGTGTTCGCCTGCGATCTGGCCGACCGGTCTGCGGTGGAGGCGCTGTTGGCGACGATCGGCCGGGTCGATGCGGTCGTGCACGCGGCTGGCGTGGCTGAGGATGTGCCACTGAGCGAGGCGGATGGGGATCATCTGCGTCGGGTGGTCGTCGGCAAGGTTGATGGTGCGCTTCATCTGGACGCGTTGGTTGGTGATGTTGACGCGTTTGTGGTTTTCTCGTCGATTTCGGGGATCTGGGGGAGCGCGCAGCAGGTGGCGTACGGTGCCGCCAACGCCGCCCTCGACGGCCTGATCGCTCGACGTCGCGCGCTTGGGATGCCCGGCACCGCGATTGCCTGGGGTCCGTGGGCCCAGGTCGGTATGGCGGCCGACGCGGATGTGGCTCACCAACTGCGCCGTCGCGGCCTCAACCCGATGGACCCGGACCGTGCGCTGATTGCGATGGCCACGGCGGTCGGCACCGGCGACGAACAGATCGTCGTCGCCGACGTACGTTGGGCGGACTTCCTCTCACTGGTCACCGCCACCCGCGAACGGCCGCTCTTCGCGCACCTGACCCCTGCCCCGGCCGCCGCTGTGGAGCGGTCGGAGACCGGTCTCGCCGCCCGGCTCGCGCCACTGCCCCCGGCGGAGCGGCAGCGCGTGGTGCTTGACCTGGTCCGGGCGGAAGTCGCCGCTGTTCTCGGCCACGCTTCGGCCAGCGCGATCGAGCCGGACCGGGCGTTCAAGGAACTGGGCATTGATTCGCTGACCGCGGTTGAACTGCGTAACCGCCTGCAATCCCGCTTGCAAGCCGTGACTGGGCTGTCGCTCCCCGCGACCTTGGTCTTCGACTACCCGAACGCCGAACGGCTCGCTGCTTTCGCGCTGGGACGGCTCACGCCGAGCACCGTCGTATCCGACGCGACCATCGCCAAGGCGATCGCACCCACGGACGACGACCCGGTCGTGATCGTGGGGATGGGGTTGCGGTTGCCGGGTGGGGTGGAGACGCCTGAGCAGTTCTGGGATTTGGTGGTGTCGGGTGGTGAGGGTATTGGGGCGTTTCCGGTTGATCGTGGTTGGGATCTTGAGCGGTTGTATCACCCGGATCCTGATCATGTGGGGACGTTCTATGCGCGTGGGGGTGGGTTTCTTCATGGTGCGGGTGATTTTGATGCTGGGTTGTTCGGGATTTCGCCGCGTGAGGCGTTGGCGATGGATCCGCAGCAGCGGTTGTTGCTGGAAACCTCGTGGGAGGCGTTCGAGGCAGCGGGTGTGAATCCACTGGGACTGCGTGGTGAGCCGGTCGGTGTCTTTGTCGGCGCCTCGTTCATGGGATACGGCAGCGGGCTGGTGGAGAAGGCCGACGGCGTCGAGGGGCATTTGCTGACGGGTACGGCGTCTTCGGTGATGTCGGGGCGGGTGTCGTACACGTTTGGTCTGGAAGGTCCGGCCGTCACCGTCGACACTGCCTGTTCGTCGTCGTTGGTGGCGTTGCATCTGGCGAGCCAGGCGCTGCGGTCGGGCGAGTGTTCGATGGCGCTCGTCGGTGGCGTGACGGTGATGCCCACCGCCGACGTGTTCGTCGAATTCTCCCGGCAGCGTGGTCTTTCGCCCGATGGTCGGTGCAGGTCGTTCGGTGCGGGTGCGGATGGCACGGGTTGGTCCGAGGGTGCGGGGGTGTTGTTGGTCGAGCGGTTGTCCGACGCCCGGCGTAATGGTCATGACGTTCTTGCGGTTGTTCGTGGTAGTGCGGTGAATCAGGATGGTGCGTCGAATGGTTTGACGGCGCCGAATGGTCCGGCGCAGCAGCGGGTGATCCGGGCGGCGTTGGCGGCTGCGGGGTTGGACGCGTCCGAGGTTGATGCGGTCGAGGCGCACGGTACGGGGACCTCGTTGGGTGATCCGATCGAGGCTCAGGCGTTGTTGGCGACGTACGGGCAGGGTCGGGAGGCGCCGCTCTGGCTGGGTTCGGTGAAGTCGAACATCGGCCACACTCAGGCGGCTGCGGGTGTGGCGGGGATCGCGAAGATGGTGTTGGCGTTGCGGCACGGGGTGTTGCCGGCGACCTTGCATGCTGATGAGGCGTCTCCGCATGTGGATTGGGCTGCGGGGAATGTGGGGTTGTTGACCGAGGCCCGGTCGTGGGAGTCCGACGGTCGGCCTCGTCGCGCGGGTGTGTCGGCGTTCGGGGTGTCGGGCACGAATGCTCACGTGATCATCGAGGAGCCGCCGGTTGTCGAGGCGGTGTCGGGGTCTGCGCCGGTGGTGGGGTTGCCGGTGGTTCCGGTAGTGCTGTCCGGGCACGACGAGGCGGCACTACGGGCACAGGCTGATCGGCTCCGGGATGCCGGCCACGTGGACCTGTACGAGCTGGCCGCCGCGTCCGTACGGCGGGCCAACTTGGTCCATCGAGCGGTGGTCTTGGCGGGTGATGCCGAGACGTTGGGTACCGGGTTGGACGCGGTGGCCTCCGGGGCGGGCGCGATTACCGGGCTGGCCGCGCCCGGCCGGCTGGCGTTCCTGTTCACGGGTCAGGGTGCGCAGCGGGTCGGTATGGGTCGGGGTCTGTACGAGGCGTTCCCGGTGTTCGCGGAGGCGTTCGACCGGGTGGCGTTGCATCTGGATCAGCATCTGGACCGCCCGTTGTCGGATGTCCTCGCCGACGAGGAGTTGATCCACCAGACGGGGTACGCGCAGCCGGCGTTGTTCGCGGTTGAGGTCGCCCTGCACGCGTTGCTGACGCAATGGGGTCTGATCCCGGACGTGCTGGTGGGTCATTCGATCGGTGAGATCGCGGCGGCACACGTCGCCGGGGTGTTGTCGCTGAATGACGCGGCTGTGTTGGTTGCTGCTCGGGGCAGGTTGATGCAGGCGTTGCCGTCCGGTGGGGCGATGCTCGCCGTGCAAGCCTCCGAAGCCGACGTCCTGGCCGCATTCCCGGACATCGACATCGCGGTGGTCAACGGCCCGGACGCGGTGGTGGTCTCCGGACCCGAGGCCCGGATCGAGCGGATCGCCGGCCACGGTTGGAAGACGTCCCGTCTGCGGACGAGTCACGCTTTCCATTCCCGCTTGATGGATCCGATGCTGGTCGAGTTCCGTACGGTGGTGCGGGGGTTGACCTTCGCCGACCCGTCGACCCCGGCGGTCTCGACGGTGACCGGTCTGCCGGTGGGGCCGGGGCAGTGGTCGGATCCGGAGTACTGGGTCGAGCAGGTTCGTCAGCCGGTCAGGTTCGCCGATGCGATCAACACGCTGGACGGGGTCACCCGGTTCGTGGAACTTGGCCCGGATGGCGTGTTGACCGGTTTGGTGCACCGGCCGGACGCGGTGGCGGTGGCGATGCTGCGTCGGGAGCGCGACGAGGTCACGACGGCGTTGACGGCGTTGGCGACGTTGCACGTCAACGGCGTACCGGTGGACTGGACACCGCTGCACCAGGGCGTACGTCCGGCGAAGCTGCCGACGTACGCGTTCCAGCGACAGCGGTACTGGTTGCGTACCCGTGCCGAGGCCGAGGGGGCTGCGGCCGACGCCGGTTTCTGGGACCCGGTCGACCGGGGTGACACCGCCGGGCTGGCCACCCGGCTCGGCGTACCGGTCACCGCGCTCGAACCGCTGCTTCCCGCGCTCGTCGCATGGCGTGCCCGTGGCCGGGAACGTTCACTGATCGACGGCTGGCGCTACCGCGTCACGTGGAAGCCGACCTCGGAGGTTCCCCCGGCGGCACCGGGCGGCACCTGGGCGCTGATCGGCGACGACCCGCTCGGGCTCGCCGATGCGCTGACCGGGCTCGGTGCCGTACCGGTGGCCGTTCCGCTCGGTGACCGCGCCGACCTGGCCGCGCGCCTTCGCGGACTGGCACCCGACGGCGTCCTGGTGCTGCCGGCGGTCGCCCTCGACCAGGTGTCGACCGTGGTCCAGGCACTGGCGGACATCGACGCCAGCATGCCCCTGTGGCTGGTGACGCGCGGCGCGGTGGCCGCCGGCCGGGCGGATGGTGTGCCGGACGTTTTGCAGGCCGCCAAGTGGGGCCTGGGCCGTGTCGCCGGCCTCGAACACCCGCAGAGCTGGGGTGGCCTGCTCGACCTGCCGGAAACCCTCGATGCCCGCGCGGTCACGCGACTCGGAGCGGTGCTCGCCGGTGCACTCGGCGCCGAGGACCAGGTGGCGATCCGGAGCAGCGGCGTCCTCGTCCGACGACTGGCAGTGGCACCGGCCGGCGGCGGTGACATCTGGCGTCCCCGTGGCACCGTGCTGATCAGTGGCGGAACCGGTGGACTCGGCGCCCAGGTCGCCCGCTGGGCGGCAGCGAACGGCGCGGAGCGACTCGTGCTGGTCAGCCGTCGTGGTCCCGCCGCACCCGGGGTCGAAACACTGCTCGCCACCTGCCCCGGTGCCGAGGCGTACGCGTGTGACCTGGCCGATCGGGGTGCCGTCGAGGCGCTGCTCGCCCGGATCGGTGCCGTCGACGCGGTCGTGCACGCCGCCGGGGTGGCCGAGGACGTGGACCTGGTCGACGTTGACGCGGCGCACCTCGACCGGGTGCTCGCCGGCAAGGTGGACGGGGCACTGCACCTGGACGCGCTGGTCGGCGACGTCGACGCGTTCGTGGTCTTCTCCTCGATCTCCGGAATCTGGGGTAGTGCGGGGCAGGCCGCGTACGCGGCGGCGAACGCCGCACTCGACGCCCTGGTCGCCCGGCGTCGCGCGCTCGGCATGCCCGGCACCGCGATCGCCTGGGGCCCGTGGGCCGAGGTCGGCATGGCGGCCGAGGCCGAGGTGGCCGACCACCTGTTGCGCCGAGGTCTCACCCCGATCGACCAGGAGCACGCGCTGACGGCACTCGCCACCGCCGTCGGGGCAGGTGAGGACGCGCTGGTCGTCGCCGACGTACGGTGGGCCGACTTCCTACCCGCCTTCACCGCTACCCGCGCCCGTCCACTCTTCGCGGACCTCGCGGCCGCGCAGGTGCTCGACAGCCCGGCGCCCAGCGGCGGCACCGCCTTGTCGGCCCTCGCGCAGCGACTGAACGGCCTGGCTACCGCCGACCGGGAACGGCTCGTCGCGGAGCTGGTGCGCACGCATGTGGCCGCCGCGCTCGGCCACGACTCCACCACCGCGATCGAACCGTCGCGGGCATTCAAGGAACTCGGGTTCGACTCGCTGACCGCCGTCGAACTGCGCAACCGGTTGCAGGGCGCGACCGGGCTCACCCTGCCGGCGACGCTTGCCTTCGACCACCCGAGCGCGGCCCGGCTCGCCGACTTCCTGCTGAACCTTGTCACCGGCTCGGAGACCGCCCCGGCGGACGTCAGGACGCCGACCGTCGCCACGGACGACGACCCGGTCGTGATCGTGGGGATGGGGTTGCGGTTGCCGGGTGGGGTGGAGACGCCTGAGCAGTTCTGGGATTTGGTGGTGTCGGGTGGTGAGGGTATTGGGGCGTTTCCGGTTGATCGTGGTTGGGATCTTGAGCGGTTGTATCACCCGGATCCTGATCATGTGGGGACGTTCTATGCGCGTGGGGGTGGGTTTCTTCATGGTGCGGGTGATTTTGATGCTGGGTTGTTCGGGATTTCGCCGCGTGAGGCGTTGGCGATGGACCCGCAGCAGCGGTTGTTGCTGGAAACGTCGTGGGAGGCGTTCGAACGCGGAGGGTTCGACCCACTCAGCCTTTCAGGTCAGCCAATCGGCGTGTTCGTGGGCGCGACCGCGATGGGGTACGGCGTCGGCCCGGTCGAGTCCGCCGACGGCATCGAGGGGCATCTGCTGACGGGTACGGCTTCGTCGGTGATGTCGGGGCGGGTGTCGTACACGTTTGGCCTGGAAGGTCCGGCCGTCACCGTCGACACTGCCTGTTCGTCGTCGTTGGTCGCGTTGCACCTGGCCGGGCAGGCGCTGCGCTCGGGCGAGTGTTCGATGGCGCTCGTTGGTGGCGTGACGGTGATGCCCACCGCAGACGTGTTCGTGGAATTCTCCCGGCAGCGTGGTCTTTCGCCCGATGGTCGGTGCAGGTCGTTCGGTGCGGGTGCGGATGGCACGGGTTGGTCCGAGGGTGCCGGGATGCTGCTGGTCGAGCGACTCTCGTCGGCGCGGGCGGCGGGACGCACGGTGCTCGCGGTGGTGCGTGGTACGGCGGTGAATCAGGATGGTGCGTCGAATGGTTTGACGGCGCCGAATGGTCCGGCGCAGCAGCGGGTTATCCGGGCCGCGTTGGCGGCTGCCGGGCTGGACCCGCAGGATGTGGATGCGGTCGAGGCGCACGGTACGGGGACCTCGTTGGGTGATCCGATCGAGGCTCAGGCGCTGCTTGCGACGTACGGGCAGGGTCGGGAGGTGCCGTTGTGGCTGGGTTCGGTGAAGTCGAACATCGGCCACACTCAGGCGGCTGCGGGTGTGGCGGGGATCGCGAAGATGGTGTTGGCGTTGCGGCACGGGGTGTTGCCGGCAACGTTGCATGCTGATCAGCGGTCGCCGCACGTGGACTGGGCTGCGGGCAGTGTGGAGTTGTTGACCGAGGCCCGGTCGTGGGAGTCCGACGGTCGGCCTCGCCGGGCGGGTGTGTCGGCGTTCGGGGTGTCGGGCACGAATGCTCACGTGATTATCGAGGAGCCGCCGGTTGTCGAGCCGGTGCCGCCGTCTGCACCGTCGGTGGAGCTGCCGGTGGTTCCGGTGTTGGTGTCCGGGCACGACGAGGCGGCGTTGCGGGCGCAGGCGGCGCTGCTGCGTACGGCGGCCGATGGTGACCTCCGGGCGCTGGGGGCTGCTGCGGCGCGGCGGGCCGCTCTGCCGCAGCGGGCGGTGGTGTTCGCGAGTGACAGCGACACCCTGACCAGCGGTCTCGACGCGATCGTTTCCGGGACCGGTGGTCTGACCGGAGTGGCACGTCCGGGTCGTGCGGCGTTCCTCTTCACGGGTCAGGGTGCGCAGCGGGTCGGTATGGGTCGGGGTCTGTACGAGACGTTCCCGGTGTTTGCGGAGGCGTTCGATCGGGTGGCGTTGCACCTGGATCAGCACCTGGACCGGTCTCTCGTGGACGTGTTGGCTGACGAGGAGTTGATTCACCAGACGGGGTATGCGCAGCCGGCGTTGTTCGCGGTCGAGGTCGCTCTGCATGCGCTGCTGCGGTCTTGGGGTGTGTCGGCCGACGTTCTGGTGGGTCATTCGATCGGTGAGATCGCTGCCGCGCATGTGGCGGGTGTGTTGTCGCTGGGTGATGCGGCTGTTTTGGTTGCTGCTCGTGGTCGGTTGATGCAGGCGTTGCCGTCGGGTGGGGCGATGCTCGCGGTGCAGGCTCCCGAGGCGGATGTCCTGGCAGCGTTCCCGGACGTGGACATTGCGGTGGTGAATGGTCCGGATGCGGTGGTGGTGTCGGGGTCGGAGGCCGACGTCGAGCGGGTCGCCGGTCATGGTTGGAAGACGTCCCGCCTACGGACGAGCCACGCTTTCCACTCCCGCTTGATGGATCCGATGCTGGCTGAGTTCCGTACGGTGGTGCGGGGCTTGACCTTCGCGGACCCGTCGACTCCGGCGATCTCGACCGTGACGGGTCAACCGGTGGAGCTGGGTGAGTGGTCGGATCCGGAGTACTGGGTCGAGCAGGTTCGTCAGCCGGTCAGGTTCGCCGACGCGATCAACACGCTCGACGGGGTTACCCGGTTCGTGGAGTTGGGCCCGGACGGGGTGTTGACCGGGTTGGTGCACCGGCCGGACGCGGTGGCGGTGGCGATGCTGCGCCGGCAGCGCGACGAGGTCACGACCGTGTTGACCGGACTGGCGACGTTGCACGTCAACGGCGTACGGGTGGACTGGTCCCCGATGTTCGCCGGGGTACGTCCGGCCGAGCTGCCGACGTACGCGTTCCAACGGCAGCGTTACTGGCTGCGAGCGGCGGCACCCACCCACGGAACCGATCCGGCGGAGGCCGGCTTCTGGAACGCTGTCGAGCAGGAGGACCTCCCCGCGTTCGCCGCCGAGCTGGGGGTCGACACGGAGGCCGTCGCCACCGTGCTTCCCGCGCTCGTGAGCTGGCGGGCACGGGGTCAGGAACGATCCGAGATCGCCGGCTGGCGCTACCGCGTCGGCTGGACGCCGGTCGCCGACCCCGGTCCGGCCCAGCTCACCGGCAGGTGGCTGGTGGTCAGCGAGGACGAGAACGCGGCCGGGTTGGTCGAAGCGCTGACCAGCCATGGTGCCGTCGTGGTCCGACTGGCGACCGGGGCGCAAACCGAACTCGCCGATCGGCTACGCACGCTCGACACACCGCTCGCCGGTGTGCTCGTGCCCGCCGGTCGGGTGACCGACACACTCGCCGTCGTCCAGGCACTCGGCGACGCCGGCGTCACGGCACCACTCTGGTTGATCACCCGAGCCGCGGTCGCGACAGGGACCGCCGACCCGGCCGTCCACCCACGCCACGCCGAGAGCTGGGGCTTCGGCCGGGTGGTAGCGCTCGAACACCCCGACCGCTGGGGTGGGCTGATCGACCTCCCCGAGCGGCTCGATCCGCGTACCGTTGTCCGTCTGGCGAGCGTGCTCGCCGGTCGGCTGGGCGACGAGACCGAGGTCGCCGTACGTCGTGCCGGGATGCTGGTCCGCCGCCTGACCCCCGATTCGCAACGTCCGGGGAGCACCTGGGAGCCGCGCGGCACCGTCCTGGTCACCGGCGGTACCGGTGGCCTCGGCCGTCAGGTCGCCCGGTGGGCAGCCGAGCGGGGAGCACGTCGGGTCGTACTGGTCAGCCGGCGAGGGCCTGACGCGGACGGCGTCGCCGATCTGCTGACCGAGTTCGAGAACATCGAGGCGCGCGCCTGTGACCTGACCGACCGGGACGCGGTCGCGAGCCTGGTACGTGACTTCGACGACGAACCCGACCTGTCGATCGTGCACGCCGCAGGGGTCCTGGACGACGGTCTGATCGCCAGCCTCGACCCGGCCCGGATCGAGGTCGTACTCGCCGGCAAGTCCGGCGCTGCCTGGTGGCTGCACGAATCCACCGCGCACCGGCCGCTCTCGGCGTTCGTGCTCTTCTCCTCGACGGCCGGCGTGTTCGGCAACCCGGGCCAGGCCAACTACGCCGCCGCCAACGCCGCACTCGACGCGCTCGCCGAGCATCGGGTATCGCACGGGCTGCCCGCCACCTCGATCGCCTGGGGACCCTGGGCCGACGCCGGCATGATGGCCGGCCACGCGGACTCGGCGCAGTTCCGCCGCAGTGGCCTGTCGTTGCTGCGCCCCGCGCAGGCGCTGGCCGCACTGGCCGCCGTGGTTGGCAGCGGCGAACCGGCGGTGGTTGTCGCGGACGTACGGTGGGAACGCTTTGCCGCCGAGATGGCCGCGATCCGTCCGGCGCCGATCCTGGCGGATCTTCCCGCGCTGCGTACGCCAGGTGTCCGGGGTACGGTCGTCGCCGGTCGGCTGCCCCTGGCCGAACGACTGGCGGACCTCTCGCCCGTCGAGGCACGCCGGGCGGTCCTGACCGACGTACGCGACCAGGCCGCCGCCGTACTCGGGCACGGATCCGCCGACGCGGTCACCCCCGACCGCTCGTTCCAGGAACTCGGGTTCGACTCGCTGACCGCGATGGAACTGCGGAACAGACTGACCGCCGCCACCGGGCTCACCCTGCCGGCGACCCTGGTCTTCGACTACCCGGACGCCGAGCGGCTCACCACGTTCCTGCTCGGCCGGCTCGTCGGCGCGCTGCCCGTGGTGGCACCCACCGTCGCGTCCGCGCCGGTCACCGACGATCCGATCGTCATCGTCGGGCTCGCCTGCCGGTTGCCCGGTGGCGCGGACACCCCCGAGGCGCTCTGGGACCTGCTGGCTTCGGGCACCGACGCGATCGGCGGGTTCCCCACCGACCGTGGCTGGGACCTGGACGCCCTTTACCACCCGGATCCGGACCACGTCGGCACCACGTACGCCCGCGAGGGCGGCTTCGTGTCCGGCGCGACCGACTTCGACGCCGCCCTGTTCGGCATCTCGCCGCGCGAGGCCCTGGCGATGGATCCGCAACAGCGGCTGCTGTTGGAAACCTCGTGGGAGGCGTTCGAGCGGGCCGGGA
Organism: Micromonospora sp. NPDC050397; assembly: GCF_044901685.1. Taxonomy (NCBI): domain Bacteria; kingdom Bacillati; phylum Actinomycetota; class Actinomycetes; order Micromonosporales; family Micromonosporaceae; genus Micromonospora; species Micromonospora sp. NPDC050397. The sequence goes on along the minus strand of NZ_JBJDPS010000009.1, from coordinate 105,522 downwards.
TCGACCCGCTCGCCCTCCGGGGCGAGCAGGTCGGCGTCTTCGCCGGCACGAACGGGCAGGACTACGTCACCCTGCTCGACGAGGCGACCGAGAGCATCGCCGGCTCGGCCGGGCACATCGGAACCGGCAACGCCGCGAGCGTGCTGTCCGGTCGGGTCTCGTACACGTTCGGCCTGGAGGGGCCGGCGGTCACCGTCGACACGGCGTGCTCGTCCTCGCTGGTGGCGTTGCACCTGGCCGGGCAGGCGCTGCGGTCGGGCGAGTGCTCGATGGCACTGGTCGGCGGGGTCACCGTGATGGCGAGCCCGACCGCCTTCCTCGACTTCAGCCAGCAGCGCGGCTTGGCCGCCGACGGCCGGTGCAAGTCGTTCGCGGCCGGTGCCGACGGCACCGCCTGGGGCGAGGGCGCCGGGGTGTTCGTGGTCGAGCGGCTCTCCACGGCACGGGCCGCCGGTCGCCGGGTCCTGGCCGTCGTGCGCGGCACGGCGGTGAACCAGGACGGTGCGTCGAACGGGCTCACCGCGCCGAACGGTCCGTCGCAGCAACGCGTCATCCGGGCCGCGTTGGCCGCCGCCGGTCTGCGCGCCCAGGACGTGGACGCGGTCGAGGCACACGGGACCGGGACGACGCTGGGCGACCCGATCGAGGCAGAAGCCCTGCTGGCGACGTACGGGCAGGGGCGGGAGACGCCGCTCTGGCTCGGCTCGATCAAGTCGAACATCGGCCACACCCAGGCCGCCGCCGGTGCGGCCGGCATCCTCAAGATGGTGCTCGCGCTCGCGTACCAGACGCTGCCGCCGACGCTGCACGCGGAGCAGCCGTCCGCACACGTCGACTGGAACTCCGGGGCGGTGTCACTGCTGACCGAGACCCAGCCGTGGCCGGCTGGGAAGCGGCCGCGCCGGGCGGGAGTGTCGTCGTTCGGGATCAGCGGTACGAACGCACACGTCATCCTCGAAGAAGCGCCGTCGGACGAGCCGGCGGCCGAACCAGCGCCGCTGCCGATGGTGCCGGTGCTCCTCTCCGGGGCGAGCGAGGCGGCGCTGCGGACACAGGCCGAGCGACTGCATACGGTGGCCGCCGCCACCGACCTATGGGCACTGGCCGCCACCAGCACCCGGCGCACCGGGTTGGCACATCGTGCGGTGGTGCTCGCCAGCGACAACGAGTCACTGACCAGCGGTCTGGACGCGATCGTTTCCGGGATGGGTGGCCTGACCGGGACGGTGCGTTCGGGTCGGGTGGCGTTCCTGTTCACGGGTCAGGGTGTGCAGCGGGTCGGTATGGGTCGGGGTCTGTACGAGGTGTTCCCGGTGTTCGCGGAGGCGTTCGATCGGGTGGCGTTGCACCTTGATCAGCACTTGGACCGCCCGTTGTCGGATGTCCTTGCCGATGAGGAGTTGATCCATCAGACGGGGTATGCGCAGCCGGCGTTGTTCGCGGTTGAGGTTGCTCTGCATGCGCTGCTGCGGTCTTGGGGTGTGACCCCGGATGTGTTGGTGGGTCATTCGATTGGTGAGGTCGCGGCGGCGTATGTGGCGGGTGTGTTGTCGCTGGGGGATGCGGCTGTTTTGGTTGCTGCTCGTGGTCGGTTGATGCAGGCGTTGCCGTCGGGTGGGGCGATGCTCGCGGTGCAGGCTTCCGAGGCGGATGTTCTGGCGGTGTTCCCGGACGTGGACATTGCGGTGGTGAATGGTCCGGATGCGGTGGTGGTGTCGGGGTCGGAGGCCGACGTCGAGCGGGTCGCCGCTCATGGTTGGAAGACGTCTCGCCTGCGGACGAGTCATGCTTTCCATTCGCGGTTGATGGACCCGATGCTGGCTGAGTTCCGTACGGTGGTGCGGGGGTTGACCTTCGCGGACCCGTCGACCCCGGTGGTCTCGACGGTGACGGGTCAACCGGTGGTGCCGGGGCAGTGGTCGGATCCGGAGTACTGGGTCGAGCAGGTTCGTCAGCCGGTCAGGTTCGCCGATGCGATCAACGTGTTGGATGGGGTTACCCGGTTCGTTGAGTTGGGCCCGGACGGGGTGTTGACCGGGTTGGTGCACCGGCCGGACGCGGTGGCGGTGGCATTGCTGCGTCGGGAACGCGACGAGGTCACGACCGTGTTGACCGGACTGGCGACGTTGCACGTCGACGGCGTACCGGTGGACTGGTCCCCGATGTTCGCCGGGGCCAGGGGAACCGACCTGCCGACGTACGCGTTCCAGCGGGAGCGGTACTGGCCTGCCAAGGGTGCCAGGCGTCGCCACGACCGGGAGGACGACGGGTTCTGGAGCGCGGTCGAGAACGGTGACGCCGACACACTTGCCAACCGGCTCGGCGTCGAGACCACCACGATCGAGAGCTTGCTTCCCGCACTGGTGTCCTGGCGCTCGCGCGGACGGGAGCGCCAGCTACTCGACGGTTGGCGTTACCAGATCACCTGGAAACCCGTGACCGTCTCCGGCCAGGCACGACTCGACGGAACCTGGGCGCTGGTCGGCGACGACCGGTTCGGCCTGGCCGAGGTGCTGAGCGGAGTCGGCGCGACCGTCGTGGCGGTGCCGGCCGGCACCCGGACCGAGCTGGTGACTCGGCTGACCGGGCTCCACGCTGCCGGTGTCGTCTCGACGCTCGGCTCCGTCGAGGAGACGCTGCCGCTGGTCCAGGCGATGGCGGACAGCACGAGCCGGACACCGTTGTGGGTGGTCACCGCGGGTGCGGTGGCCACCGGCCGGGCGGACAACGCGGTGCACGTCGACCAGGCCGCGCTGTGGGGCTTCGGGCGGGCCGTGGGGCTGGAATATCCGGAACTCTGGGGGGGCCTGCTGGACCTGCCCACCATCGTCGACGACCGAGCCGCAGGTCGCCTGGCCCTGGTCCTCGGCGGCGCGCTCGGCGCCGAGGACCAGGTCGTGCTCCGTACCGGCGGGGTGCTCGTCCGGCGCCTCGCGCACGCCCCGGCCGCCGCCGCACCGGCCTGGCGACCGAACGGCACCATGCTGATCACCGGGGGCACCGGTGGTCTCGGTGCCGAGGTGGCACGGTGGGCTGCGGCTTCCGGCGTGGAGCGGTTGATCCTGGTGTCGCGCCGGGGCGCGGAGGCACCCGGCGTCACGGAGCTACTCGGCGAGCTGCCGGCCGCCGAGGCGTACGCCTGTGACCTCGCCGACCGGTCGGCGGTCGAGGCGCTGTTGACGACGATCGGCCGGGTTGACGCGGTGGTGCACGCGGCAGGCGTCGGCGAGGACGTGCCGCTGGGCGACGCCGACCAGGCCCATCTCGACCGCGTGATCCGTGGCAAGGTCGACGGTGCACTCCACCTGGACGCGCTCGTCGGCGACGTCGACGCGTTCGTGGTGTTCTCGTCCATCTCGGCGACCTGGGGCAGTGGCCGGCAGGCCGCGTACGGGGCGGCGAACACCGCCCTCGACGCCCTGATCCTGCGTCGCCGGGCCGCCGGGCTTCCCGGTACCTCGATCGCCTGGGGCCCCTGGTCCCAGGTCGGCATGGCCGCTGACCCCGAAGCGGCAACCGCGCTCCGCCGGCAAGGGCTGGCCGCCCTGGACCCCCAGCACGCGCTCGCCGCGCTGGCCTACGCCGTAGGCGGCGGGGACGACCTGGTCACGATCGCAGACGTACGCTGGGCGGAGTTTCTGCCGATCTTCACCGCTGCCCGGCCGCGCCCGCTCCTGGCCGACCTGCCCGAGGCGTCCGAAGGCGCTGCCCCGGCCGCTGGGACCAACTCCGGCCTGGCCGCACGGCTCGCCACCCTGTCGTCGGCAGAGCGGCGACGCGCCGTACTGGAACTGGTACGGGCCGAGGTCGCGGCGGCGCTGGGACATGCCTCCGCCGACTCCATCGCCCCGGACCGCGCGTTCAAGGAGTTGGGCTTCGACTCGCTGACCGCGGTCGAGCTGCGTAACCGGCTACAGAACGGCACCGGACTGGCGCTGCCGGCGACTTTGGCGTTCGACTACCCGAGTGCCGAGCGGCTGGCCGCGTACGTGCTGGAGCAGACCCTCGGCGCCGACGTACCCACGACAGCGGTGGTCGCCACGGTCGCGACCGACGACGACCCGATAGTGATCGTCGGCATGGGGCTGCGCCTTCCCGGCGGTGTCGACACCCCGCAGGCGCTCTGGGACCTCGTCGTCGCCGGCACCGACGCGATCGACGAGTTCCCCACCGACCGGGGCTGGGACATGGGCAGGCTCTACCACCCCGACCCGGACCACGCCGGCACCTCCTACGCGCGCGCGGGCGGGTTCCTCTACGGCGCGGGTGACTTCGACGCCGGACTGTTCGGCATCTCGCCCCGCGAGGCGCTGGCGATGGACCCGCAGCAGCGGTTGTTGTTGGAGACCTCCTGGGAGGCGTTCGAGTCCGCTGGCGTCAACCCGCTCGGTCTGCGTGGCGAGCCGGTCGGCGTCTTTGTCGGAGCAACGTTCATGGGGTACGGCAGCGGCGCGGTCGACGCCGGAGAAGGGGTCGAAGGACACCTGCTCACCGGTACGGCGTCGTCCGTGATCTCCGGGCGGGTGTCGTACACGTTCGGTCTGGAAGGTCCGGCCGTCACCGTCGACACTGCCTGCTCCTCGTCGTTGGTCGCGCTGCACCTGGCTGGGCAGGCGCTGCGCTCGGGTGAGTGCTCGATGGCACTCGTCGGCGGTGTGACCGTGATGCCCACCGCCGACGTGTTCGTCGAATTCTCCCGGCAGCGGGGTCTTTCGCCCGATGGTCGGTGCAGGTCGTTCGGTGCGGGTGCGGATGGCACGGGTTGGTCCGAGGGTGCGGGGGTGTTGTTGGTCGAGCGGTTGTCCGACGCCCGGCGTAATGGTCATGACGTTCTTGCGGTTGTTCGTGGTAGTGCGGTGAATCAGGATGGTGCGTCGAATGGTTTGACGGCGCCGAATGGTCCGGCGCAGCAGCGGGTGATCCGGGCGGCGTTGGCGGCTGCGGGGTTGGACGCGTCCGAGGTTGACGCGGTCGAGGCGCACGGTACGGGGACGTCGTTGGGTGATCCGATCGAGGCCCAGGCGTTGTTGGCGACGTACGGGCAGGGGCGGGAGGCGCCGCTCTGGCTCGGCTCGATCAAGTCCAACATCGGCCACACCCAAGCCGCGGCAGGGGCGGCCGGAATCGCGAAGATGGTGCTCGCGTTGCGGCACGGGGTGCTGCCGGCGACGTTGCACGCGGATCAGCCGTCACCGCACGTGGACTGGGCCGGCGGGAAGGTGGAACTGCTGACCTCGGCTCAGCCGTGGGAAGCGGGCGACCGGCCACGGCGGGCCGGTGTCTCGGCCTTCGGTGTGTCGGGCACCAACGCGCACGTCATCCTCGAAGAGGCTCCTGCGGTCGAGCGGCTGGTGGCCGCACCGGTCCCACCGATCGCACCGGTCCTGCTCTCCGGGGCCGACGAGGCGGCACTCCGGTCCCAAGCGGAGCGGCTGCTCGCCCTTCCCGATCTCGTCACTGCCGCACCTGCGGAGGTGGGTGCGGCGTCGGTCCGGAGGGCGGCGTTGCCGTACCGGGCGGTGGTTCTGGCGGAGGATGCCGGGGCGTTGGTTGGTGGGTTGGCCGAGATTGCGGCTGGCAATGGTTCGGTACGCGGTGTCGCCGGCTCGGGCCGGGTGGCGTTCCTGTTCACGGGTCAGGGTGCGCAGCGGGTCGGTATGGGTCGGGGTTTGTACGAGGTGTTCCCGGTGTTCGCGGAGGCGTTCGACCGGGTGGCGTTGCACCTTGATCAGCACCTGGAACGGTCTCTCGCGGACGTGTTGACGGACGAGGAGTTGATCCATCAGACGGGGTATGCGCAGCCGGCGTTGTTCGCGGTCGAAGTCGCCTTGCATGCGTTGTTGTCGCATCTGGGTGTGTCGGCCGACGTTTTGGTGGGTCATTCGATTGGCGAGATCGCTGCCGCGCATGTGGCGGGTGTGTTGTCGCTGGGTGATGCGGCTGTCCTGGTTGCTGCTCGTGGTCGGTTGATGCAGGCGTTGCCGTCGGGTGGGGCGATGCTCGCGGTGCAGGCTTCCGAGGCGGATGTTCTGGCGGTGTTCCCGGACGTGGACATTGCGGTGGTGAATGGTCCGGATGCGGTGGTGGTGTCGGGGTCGGAGGTCGACGTCGAGCGGGTCGCCGGTCATGGTTGGAAGACGTCCCGTCTGCGGACGAGTCATGCTTTCCATTCCCGGTTGATGGACCCGATGCTGGCTGAGTTCCGTACGGTGGTGCGGGGGTTGACCTTCGCGGAGCCGTCGACCCCGGTGGTGTCGACGGTGACGGGTCAACCGGTGGTGCCGGGGTTGTGGTCGGATCCGGAGTACTGGGTCGAGCAGGTTCGTCAGCCGGTCAGGTTCGCCGATGCGATCAACACGCTGGACGGGGTCACCCGGTTCGTGGAACTTGGCCCGGATGGCGTGTTGACCGGGTTGGTGCACCGGCCGGACGCGGTGGCGGTGGCGATGCTGCGCCGCGAACGTGACGAGGTCACGACGGCGTTGACGGCGTTGGCGACGCTGCACGTCAACGGCGTACCGGTTGACTGGACGCCGTTCTACCAGGGCATTCGGCCCGTGTCGCTGCCGACGTACGGATTCCAACGGCAGCGGTACTGGCTGGAGTCCCGACCGGAGGCTGCCGCCGCCGATCCCGCCGAGGCCGGGTTCTGGGACACGGTTGACCGAGGCGACCTCACCACCCTCGCCGCTGAGCTAGGGGTCGACCCCTCTTCGCCGCTGGCGAGCGTGCTGCCGGCGCTGAGTTCCTGGCGCGCGCGTGGTCGCGAGCGTTCCCAGGTCGACGGGTGGCGCTACCGCGTCACCTGGCAGCCCGTACCCGAGCCGCGTTCGGCCGCGCCGACGGGAACCTGGGTGCTGGTCGGCTCCGACCCGGTTGGGCTCGGCGCGGCTCTGACCAGCCAGGGCGTCGACGTCCTCGCCATCGGGACGGGTGAGCGTGCCGCGCTGGTACAACGGCTGCGGGAGCTGGGCGGCTCCGTCGGCGGTGTGGTCAGCCTGGCCGCGCTCGACGACGCGCCCCTGCTCGACTCGGTCACGGTCGCACAAGCTCACCTGGACGCCGGTCTGAACGTACCGCTGTGGCTGGCGACCCGTGGTGGGTTGTCCACCGGCCGGGCGGATGCACCGGCCGACCCGTTGCAGGCACAGACCTGGGGACTCGGCCGTGCGGTCGCCCTGGAACATCCGGAGTTCTGGGGCGGGCTGCTGGATCTGCCTGTCGATCTGGATTCGAGAGGCGCGGCCCGGGTTGCCGCCGTCCTGGCCGGGGCGTTGGGTGCGGAGGATCAGGTCGCGGTGCGTCCCGGTGGGGTGCTGGTTCGGCGTCTGGTTGCGGCTCCGGCTTCGGGTGTGAGTGAGTGGCGGCCGCGTGGGACGGTGTTGGTCGCCGGTGGGACTGGTGGGCTTGGTGCCCAGGTCGCCCGCTGGGCGGCCGGGAGCGGTGCCGAGCGGTTGGTCCTGGTGTCGCGTCGGGGTGCTGCGGCGCCGGGTGTGTCGGAGTTGTTGGCCGAGTTGCCGAACGCGGAGGTGCTCGCCTGCGATCTGGCCGACCGGTCTGCGGTGGAGGCGCTTCTGGCGACGGTTGGTCGGGTGGACGCGGTGGTGCACGCGGCCGGTGTTGGCGAAGATGTGCCGTTGCGTGACGTGAATGGGGATCATCTGCGTCGGGTCGTGGTCGGCAAGGTTGATGGTGCGCTTCATCTGGACGCGTTGGTTGGTGACGTAAACGCGTTTGTGGTGTTCTCGTCGATTTCGGGGATCTGGGGGAGCGCGCAGCAGGTGGCGTACGGTGCCGCCAACGCCGCCCTCGACGCGCTGATCGCTCGACGTCGCGCGCTTGGGATGCCCGGCACCGCGATTGCCTGGGGTCCGTGGGCCCAGGTCGGTATGGCGGCCGACGGCGAGGTGGCGGCACAGTTGCGGCGGCGGGGCCTCACCCCGATGACACCTGATCGCGCGCTGACCGCGATGGCCGGTGCCGTCGGCTCCGGCGAGGAGGCGGTGACGGTCGCCGACGTACGGTGGGAGGAGTTCCTGCCGCTGTTCACCGCGAGCCGCGCGCGGCCACTGTTCGACCAGCTTGCCGAGGCGACCACGCCCGATCGGGCGGCAGAGCTGGACTCCGGACTCACCGCGCGGTTGGCGGGGTTGGCCGCGTCGGAACGCATGCGGACCGTGCTGGAGTTGGTGCGCGCCGAGGTGGCGGCTGTTCTCGGTCACGCCTCGGCCGGTGCGATCGAGCCGGACCGGGCGTTCAAGGAACTCGGGTTCGACTCGTTGACCGCCGTCGAGTTGCGTAACCGTCTGCGGGCCGCGACCGGCTTGGCGTTGCCGGCGACGCTGGCGTTCGACTATCCGAGCGCCGAGCGGCTCGCCCGGTTCGTCCTGGCCGAAATCGGCGGCTCCGAGACTGCCTCTCCCATCACTCCGTTGCCGACGGCCGTCACGGACGACGACCCGGTCGTGATCGTGGGGATGGGGTTGCGGTTGCCGGGTGGGGTGGAGACGCCTGAGCAGTTCTGGGATTTGGTGGTGTCGGGTGGTGAGGGTATTGGGGCGTTTCCGGTTGATCGTGGTTGGGATCTTGAGCGGTTGTATCACCCGGATCCTGATCATGTGGGGACGTTCTATGCGCGTGGGGGTGGGTTTCTTCATGGTGCGGGTGATTTTGATGCTGGGTTGTTCGGGATTTCGCCGCGTGAGGCGTTGGCGATGGATCCGCAGCAGCGGTTGTTGCTGGAAACCTCGTGGGAGGCGTTCGAGCGCGCAGGGGTGAATCCACGCGACCTGGCGGGCCGTCCGGTGGGCGTGTTCGTCGGCGCCGCGTTCATGGGGTACGGCACCGGGTCGAACGAAAGCGGGGAAGGACTCGAAGGCCATCTGCTGACGGGTACGGCGTCCTCGGTCATCTCCGGTCGGATCTCGTACACGTTCGGTCTGGAAGGTCCGGCCGTCACCGTCGACACTGCCTGTTCGTCGTCGTTGGTGGCGTTGCATCTGGCGAGCCAGGCCCTGCGGTCGGGTGAGTGCTCGATGGCGCTGGTCGGTGGCGTCACGGTGATGCCGACCCCGGACATCTTCGTGGAATTCTCCCGGCAGCGTGGTCTTTCGCCCGATGGTCGGTGCAGGTCGTTCGGTGCGGGTGCGGATGGCACGGGTTGGTCCGAGGGTGCGGGGGTGTTGTTGGTCGAGCGGTTGTCCGACGCCCGGCGTAATGGTCATGACGTTCTTGCGGTTGTTCGTGGTAGTGCGGTGAATCAGGATGGTGCGTCGAATGGTTTGACGGCGCCGAATGGTCCGGCGCAGCAGCGGGTGATCCGGGCGGCGTTGGCGGCTGCGGGGTTGGACGCGTCCGAGGTGGATGCGGTCGAGGCGCACGGTACGGGGACCTCGTTGGGTGATCCGATCGAGGCCCAGGCGCTGCTTGCGACGTACGGGCAGGGTCGGGAGGTGCCGTTGTGGCTGGGTTCGGTGAAGTCGAACATCGGCCACGCGCAGGCGGCGGCCGGTGTGGCGGGGATCGCGAAGATGGTGTTGGCGTTGCGGCACGGGGTGTTGCCGGCGACCTTGCACGCGCTGGAGCGGTCGCCGCACGTGGACTGGGCTGCGGGGAATGTGGGGTTGTTGACCGAGGCCCGGTCGTGGGAGTCCGACGGTCGGCCTCGTCGCGCGGGTGTGTCGGCGTTCGGGGTGTCGGGCACCAACGCTCACGTGATCATCGAGGAGCCGCCGGTTGTCGAGCCGGTGCCGCAGTCTGCACCGTCGGTGGAGCTGCCGGTGGTTCCGGTGTTGCTGTCGGGACATGACGTGGCGGCGTTGCGGGCACAGGCAGCCCTGCTGCGTACGGCCGTGAACAGTGACCTGCACGAGCTGGCCGCCGCATCGATTCGGCGGGCCGCACTGACACATCGGGCAGTGGTATTCGCGAGTGACAGTGACACCCTGACCAGCGGTCTCGACGCGATCGTTTCCGGCACCGGTGGCTTGACCGGCTCAGGTGACGCAGGTCGGCTCGCTTTCCTGTTCACGGGTCAGGGTGCGCAGCGGGTCGGTATGGGTCGGGGTCTGTACGAGGCGTTCCCGGTGTTCGCGGAGGCGTTCGACCGGGTGGCGTTGCACCTTGATCAGCACCTGGACCGCCCGTTGTCGGTGGTGCTGGCCGACGAGGAGTTGATCCATCAGACCGGGTACGCGCAGCCGGCGTTGTTCGCGGTTGAGGTTGCGTTGCATGCGTTGTTGTCGCATCTGGGTGTGTCGGCCGACGTTCTGGTGGGTCATTCGATTGGCGAGATCGCGGCGGCGCACGTGGCGGGTGTGTTGTCGCTGGGTGATGCGGCTGTTTTGGTGGCTGCTCGTGGTCGGTTGATGCAGGCGTTGCCGTCGGGTGGGGCGATGCTCGCGGTGCAGGCTTCCGAGGCGGATGTTCTGGCGGTGTTCCCGGACGTCGACATCGCGGTGGTGAATGGTCCGGACGCGGTGGTGGTGTCCGGACCCGAGGCCGACATCGAACGGGTCGCCGCTCATGGTTGGAAGACGTCCCGCCTACGGACGAGTCATGCTTTCCACTCCCGCTTGATGGATCCGATGTTGGTCGAGTTCCGTACGGTGGTGCGGGGGTTGACCTTCGCCGACCCGTCGACCCCGGCGATCTCCACCGTGACCGGCCTTTCGGTGGTGCCGGGGCAGTGGTCGGATCCGGAGTACTGGGTCGAGCAGGTTCGTCAGCCGGTCAGGTTCGCTGACGCAATCAACACGCTCGACGGGGTCACCCGGTTCGTTGAGCTCGGCCCGGACGGGGTGTTGACCGGGCTCGTGCAGCAGTCGGACGCGGACGCGGTGGCGGTGGCGATGCTGCGCCGGGAACGCGACGAGGTCACGACCGCGTTGACCGGACTGGCGACGTTGCACGTCAACGGCGTACCGGTCGACTGGTCCCCGATGTTCGCCGGGGTACGGCCAGCCGAGCTGCCGACGTACGCCTTCCAACGACAGCGTTACTGGCTCGAATTCCGGCCCCCGGCGGCCGACCCGGTCGAGGCGAGCTTCTGGGAACGGATCCAGCAGGGCGACCTGCCCGGCCTGGCCACGCAGCTCGGCGTGGCGGAGACCGTCCTCGAAGGCGTCGTCCCCGCGCTGGCCGGGTGGCGTGCCCAGGGCCGGGAGCGTTCCACGCTGGATGCCTGGCGTTATCGCGTCGGCTGGGAACCGCTCGCGGAGCCGGAAGCGGCGCGCCTCGCGGGGAGCTGGGTGCTGGTGGGCGACGTTCCACTAGCCGACGCCCTCCAACAGTACGGAGCCACGGTCGTATCGGTGCCGTCCGGCTCACGGTCGGAACTGGCCGCGAGGCTGCGGGGTATGAACGCCAGCGGCATCCTGGCCGCTCCCGATTCTCTGGACGGCCTGCTGGCACTGACCCAGGCGATGACCGATGCCGCGATCACCACCCCGCTGTGGCTGTTGACCCGGCATGCGGTCGCCACCGGTCGGGCCGACGGCGAGGTGAACGTCCAGCAGGCGCAGCTCTGGGGCATGGGTCGGGCGGTGGCGTTGGAGCATCCCGAGTTCTGGGGCGGGCTGGTGGATCTGCCGGCTGACCTGGAAGAGCGGGGCGTCAGGAGGGTCGCCGCGGTCCTGGCCGGAGCCTTGGGCGCGGAGGACCAGGTCGCGGTGCGGGCCGGTGGGCTGCTGGTGCGCCGGCTTCTTCGTACATCGGCTGCCGGTGCCGTGCCGTGGCAGCCGCGTGGGACGGTGCTGGTCGCCGGTGGAACGGGTGGGCTCGGCGCCCAGGTCGCCCGCTGGGCGGCGGAAAGCGGTGCCGAGCGGTTGGTCCTGGTGTCGCGTCGGGGTGCTGCGGCGCCGGGTGTCCCGGAGCTGTTGGCCGAGCTGCCGAACGCCGAGGTGTTCGCCTGCGATCTGGCCGACCGGTCTGCGGTGGAAGCGTTGTTGACGACGGTCGGCCGGGTGGACGCGGTGGTGCACGCGGCCGGCGTGAGCGAGGACGTCTCCCTCACCGATGTCGACTCCGAGCACGTCGACCGGGTCGTACGAGGCAAGGTCGACGGCGCGTTGCACCTGGATGAGCTGGTCGGTGACGTCGACGCGTTTGTGGTCTTCTCGTCGATCTCCGGAATCTGGGGGAGCGCCCGGCAGGCCGCCTACGGGGCTGCGAACGCCGCACTGGACGCCCTGGTCACACGACGGCGGGCGGTTGGTCTGCCTGGCACGGCCGTTTCCTGGGGGCCGTGGGCGGAGGTCGGCATGGCCGCCGACACCGAGACCGCCGAGCAACTCCGGCGCCGGGGACTGAGCCCGATGACGCCGGCCCGGGCCCTGGCCGCGCTCGCGCTGGCGGTCGGCTCCGGCGAGGAGGCGGTGACGGTCGCCGACGTACGGTGGGAGGAGTTCCTGCCACTGTTCACCGCGAGCCGTGCGCGGCCGCTGTTCGACCGGCTTGCCGAAGCGGGCACGGTGTCCGTCTCGACGGAGGTGGAGTCCGGTCTTGCCGTGCGGTTGGCGGGGTTGACCGCGTCGGAACGGATGCGGACCGTGCTGGAGTTGGTCCGAACTGAGGTGGCGGCGGTGCTCGGCTACCCGTCGACGGAGGCGGTGGAGCCGTCCCGCGCGTTCAAGGACCTGGGCTTCGACTCACTGACCGCGGTCGAGTTGCGTAACCGGCTGCGGGCCGCGACCGGGTTGGCGCTTCCCGCGACCCTGGCCTTCGACTACCCGAGCGCCGAGCGGCTGGCCACGTTCGTGATCGAGCAGACGGTCGGCGTGACCGACCCAGCCGTGGAAGCCAGGGTCACGCAGGTGACGACGGACGACCCGATCGTCATCGTCGGGATGGGCGTGCGGCTTCCCGGTGGGGTGCAGACGCCGGAGGATTACTGGGATCTGGTTGCCTCGGGCCGGGACGGGATCGGGACGTTCCCGACCGACCGAGGCTGGGACCTGGAGGCGCTCTACCACCCGGACCCGGACCACGCGGGCACCTCGTACACCCAGCACGGTGGATTCCTCTACGACGCGGGTGACTTCGACGCCGGCCTGTTCGGCATCTCGCCGCGCGAGGCGACCGCGATGGATCCGCAGCAGCGGCTGCTGTTGGAGATCTCGTGGGAGGCGTTCGAGTCCGCTGGCGTCAATCCGCTCGGTCTGCGTGGCGAGCCGGTCGGTGTCTTTGTCGGCGCCTCGTACATGGGGTACGGAAACGGACCCGGAGAGTCGGCCGACGGACTCGAAGGCCACATGTTGACCGGTACGGCTTCGTCGGTGATGTCGGGGCGGGTGTCGTACACGTTCGGTCTGGAAGGTCCGGCCGTCACCGTCGACACTGCCTGTTCGTCGTCGTTGGTGGCGTTGCATCTGGCGAGCCAGGCGCTGCGGTCCGGCGAGTGTTCGATGGCGCTCGTCGGTGGTGTGACCGTGATGCCGAACGCCGACGTGTTCGTCGAGTTCTCCCGGCAGCGGGGTCTTTCGCCCGACGGTCGGTGCAGGTCGTTCGGTGCGGGTGCGGATGGCACGGGTTGGTCCGAGGGTGCCGGGATGTTGCTGGTCGAGCGGCTGTCCGACGCCCGGCGGAACGGGCACGACATCCTTGCGGTGGTACGCGGCACGGCGGTGAACCAGGATGGTGCGTCGAATGGTTTGACGGCGCCGAACGGCCCTTCGCAGCAGCGGGTGATCCGGGCCGCGTTGGCCGCTGCCGGACTCAACCCGCAGGACGTCGATGCGGTCGAGGCGCACGGTACGGGGACCTCGCTGGGTGATCCGATCGAGGCCCAGGCTCTGTTGGCGACGTACGGGCAGGGTCGGGAGACGCCGCTCTGGCTGGGTTCGGTGAAGTCGAACATCGGCCACACCCAGGCGGCGGCCGGTGTCGCGGGGATCGCGAAGATGGTGTTGGCGTTGCGGCACGGGGTGTTGCCGGCGACCTTGCACGCGCTGGAGCGGTCGCCGCACGTGGACTGGGCTGCCGGCCGTGTGGAGTTGTTGACCGAGGCTCGGTCGTGGCAAGCGGATGGTCGGCCTCGTCGGGCCGGTGTGTCGGCGTTCGGGGTCTCGGGCACCAACGCGCACGTGATCATCGAGGAGGCGCCGACGTCGCAGGACGCGGTGTCGGCCCCCACGTTGCCGTTCGTGCCGGTCCTGGTCTCCGGGCACACCGACGCGGCCATGCGTGCGCAGGCGCAGCGGCTGCGGACGGCCACGGACCGCGACCTGCACGCGCTCGCGGTGGCTGCGAGCAGGCGCTCCGCGCTCAGCCACCGGGCGGTGGTGCTCGCGGCCGACCCGGATGCACTGGCCAACGGTCTGGACGCGATCGTTTCCGGGATGGGTGGCCTGACCGGGACGGTGCGTTCGGGTCGGGTGGCGTTCCTGTTCACGGGTCAGGGTGTGCAGCGGGTCGGTATGGGTCGGGGTTTGTACGAGGTGTTTCCGGTGTTCGCGGAGGCGTTCGATCGGGTGGCGTTGCACCTTGATCAGCACTTGGACCGCCCGTTGTCGGTGGTGCTGGCCGACGAGGAGTTGATCCATCAGACGGGGTATGCGCAGCCGGCGTTGTTCGCGGTTGAGGTTGCTCTGGATGCGCTGCTGCGGTCTTGGGGTGTGACCCCGGATGTGTTGGTGGGTCATTCGATTGGTGAGGTCGCGGCGGCGTATGTGGCGGGTGTGTTGTCGCTGGGTGATGCGGCTGTTTTGGTTGCGGCTCGTGGTCGGTTGATGCAGGCGTTGCCGTCGGGTGGGGCGATGCTCGCGGTGCAAGCCTCCGAAACGGACGTCCTGACAGCGTTCCCGGACGTCGACATCGCCGTGGTGAATGGTCCGGACGCGGTGGTGGTGTCCGGGTCGGAGTCCGACATCGAACGGGTCGCCGCTCATGGTTGGAAGACGTCCCGTCTACGGACGAGTCACGCTTTCCACTCCCGCTTGATGGATCCGATGTTGGTGGAGTTCCGTACGGTGGTGCGGGGGTTGACCTTCGCGGAGCCGTCGACCCCGGCGGTCTCCACGGTGACCGGCCTTTCGGTGCAGCCGGGGCAGTGGTCGGATCCGGAGTACTGGGTCGAGCAGGTTCGTCAGCCGGTCAGGTTCGCCGATGCGATCAACACGTTGGACGGGGTCACCCGGTTCGTTGAGTTGGGCCCGGACGGGGTGTTGACCGGGTTGGTGCACCGGCCGGACGCGGTGGCGGTGGCGATGCTGCGTCGGGAACGCGACGAGGTCACGACCGTGTTGACGGCGTTGGCGACGTTGCACGTCAACGGCGTACCGGTGGACTGGGCGCCGCTGCACCGGGGCGTACGTCCGGCGAAGCTGCCGACGTACGCGTTCCAGCGACAGCGGTACTGGATCACCGCGACCCGTGGTGCCGGGGACCTGAGCGCCGCCGGGCTCGACGCCACCGACCATCCGTTGCTCGGCGCGGTCGTTCCGCTGGTCGACGGGGGCGGGGCCGTACTCACCGGTCGGTTGTCGCTGCGTACGCATCCCTGGCTGGCCGACCACGTGGTCGGCGGCGCCGCGTTGCTGCCCGGCACCGCGTTGCTGGAACTCGCGGTGCAAGCCGCCCACCAGGTCGGCTGCGACACCGTAGAGGAGTTGACGCTGCACGCGCCACTCGTCGTCCCGGACTCCGTCGCCGTCCAGATCCAGGTGACGGTCGACGGCCCGGACGAGCGGGGACGCCGGGCCCTGCGCATCCACTCACGCGGTGACGACTGGCAGCACCACGCCAGCGGCAGCCTCACGTCGACCGGGGCGGCGGCCGAGCCGGTCACCGAGGCGTGGCCGCCCACGGACGCCACGCCGGTTCCGCTCGACGATTTCTACCCGAGCCTGCGCGACCTCGGCCTGGACTACGGGCCGGCGTTCCAGGCCCTGGGTACGGTCTGGCGGCGCGGCGACGACCTGTACGTGGAGGTGACACTCGACGACGAGCAGCAGCGGGTGGCCCCTCGGTTCGGCGCGCATCCCGCGCTGGTCGACGCCGCGCTGCACGCGCTCGCCCTGACCGGTGACGGTGACGGTGACGCCCCGGCCAGGCTGCCGTTCATCTGGTCGGACGTGACCGTGTACGCCACCGGCGCGGATCGACTCCGGGTACGACTCAGCCCCGCCGGCAACGACGCGGTTCGGCTCGAAGCGTTCAGCACTGCGGGGCAGGCGGTGTTCACGGTCGGGTCACTGGTCCTGCGGCCGATGCCCTCGGCCCGCCCCGGCGCGAACGACCTGTTCACCGTCGAATGGGATCGGGTGACGGTCCCCTCCGGTTCGGCGGCCCCGTCCTCGACGGCCGGCTGGGCGGTGCTGGGCGATCCACTGCCGGAGCTGCCCGGCGTACCGGCGCAGGCGACCCCGGGCACCCCGGTGGTGCTTCTGGCCGCCGGTGGCGTCACGGCGATGGAGGAGGTTGTCCGGGCGACCCACGACGAGACCCGTCGGGTGCTGGACATCCTGCAACGGGTCCTCGCCACGGACTCCCGGCTGGTGGTTCTGACGAGCAACGCGGTCCGGCCGGTGGGCGACGCGGTCGACCTCAGCGGGGCAGCGGTCTGGGGGCTGCTCCGCTCCGCCCAGCAGGAGAACCCCGACCGGTTCCTGCTGGTCGACGTCGACGCCGAGGCCGCATCCTGGCGGGCGCTGCCGGCGGCGGTGGCGTCCGGTGAACCGCAACTGGCGATCCGGGACGGGGCGCTGTTCGCACCGAGGCTGTCCCGTGTCCCGCTGACCGACCCGGTCACCGGACCGATCGGTGCCGGAACCGTGCTGATCACCGGGGGATCCGGTGCGCTCGCCCGTCGGGTGGCGCGGCATCTTGTCGCCGCCCACCGGGTCGACCGACTGGTCCTGGTCAGCCGTACCGGTGGCGGGCAGGCGGTCGCCGAGGAGCTGGGTGGCCTCGGCGTACAGGTCAGGCTCGCCTCGGCGGACGTGGCCGACCGGGACGCCCTGGCGGCCGTGCTGGCCGAGATCCCGGCGGAGCACCCGCTGACCGCGGTGGTCCACACGGCCGGCGTGCTGGCCGACGGCATCGCCGAGCGGATGACCCCCGACCAGTTGGAGCGGGTGCTGCGGCCCAAGGTGGACGGTGCGCTGAACCTGCACCTGCTCACCCGTGACCTGGAGCTGTCGGCGTTCGTCCTGTTCTCGTCCGCGTCGGCGGTCTTCGGCACGCCGGGGCAGGCGAACTACTCGGCGGCCAACTCCTTCCTGGAGGCGCTCGCGGTGCACCGTCGGTCGCTCGGGCTGCCGGGCCAGGCACTCGCCTGGGGACCGTGGGACGACGGTGGCATGGCCGGTGACCTGAACGAGGCCGACCGGCAGCGGATGGCGCGGGCCGGCGTACTGACCTTCGGGGTCGAGTCGGGGCTCGCCGCGTTCGACGCGGCGGTGGTCACGCCGGGCCCGGCGCTCGTGCCGATCCGGCTCGACCTGGCGGCCGTACGGGCGTCCGGGGAGGTGCCGCCGCTGCTGCGCGGCCTGGTCGGGCAGCCCGTGACCAGGGCTGCGGCGACGGTGACGGCGGCGACGGCGGTACCGGTAACCCAACGGCTGCTCGGGCTCTCGGTCGAAGCCCAGCGGGTGCTGCTGCTCGACCTGGTGCACAACCACGTGGCGATCGTGCTCGGCTACCCGGCCGACCAGGAGATCGAACCCACCCGGGGCTTCCTGGACCTGGGCTTCGACTCGCTCACGGCGGTCGAGCTGCGCAACGGCCTGGCCACGGCGACCGGGCTGCGGCTGCCGGCGACGGTCATCTTCGACTACCCGACCCCGGAGGACCTGGCCGGTCACCTGCGCGACCAGTTGGCCCCGGCGGCCGCGCCGCTGCCCGCGCTGGCCGAACTCGACCGCTTCGAGGCGTCGCTCACCGCCGAAGGACTCGACCCCGGGGTACGCGACCAGATCGCGAACCGGCTGCGCAAGCTGCTCGCCGGCTGGCAGCCGGCCGAGGCCGACGACGTCGCCGACCAGTTGGAGGACGCCAGTGACGAGGAGATGTTCGCCTTCATCGACAACGAGCTGGGGTTGTAGCCGGGGCACCCGCTAAGGGAGTCGTAGGGGTTGAGGGGGCGGGCGGGCGCTCCTAGCGTCCGGGACGGTGCCGCCGGTGCGCGGCGCCGCCCCGCAACCCGGTGTCCGCCGGAGTGAGGTGACGCGCTGGTGTCGTCGAGTGAGCAGAAGCTTCGGGACTACCTGAAGCGGGTGACCGCGGACCTCCACCAGACCCGCAAGCGGCTGGCGGAGGTCGAGGCCGGAACAGGTGAGCCGATCGCCATCGTCGGCATGGCGTGCCGCTACCCCGGTGGTGTCAGCACCCCGGACGAGTTGTGGGAACTGGTGGCCGAGGGTCGGGACGGCATCGGGCTGTTCCCGACCGACCGTGGCTGGGACGTCGACGGTCTCTACCACCCGGACCCGGACCACCCCGGTACGTCGTACGCCCGGGAGGGCGGGTTCCTCTACGACGCGGCCGACTTCGACCCGGACGTGTTCGGGATCTCGCCCCGGGAAGCGCTGGCGATGGACCCGCAGCAACGTCTCCTGCTCGAAACCGCCTGGGAGGCGCTGGAGCACGCCGGGGTCAACCCGCTCGGTCTGCGGGGCAGCCGTACCGGCGTCTACGTCGGGCTGATGTACCACGACTACGCCGCGCGCCTGCTCGACGTACCGGACGAGGTCGAGGCGTACCTGGGCACCGGCAACTCCGGCAGCGTCGCCTCCGGGCGGATCGCGTACACGCTCGGGCTCGAGGGGCCCGCGCTGACCGTGGACACCGCGTGTTCGTCGTCGCTGGTCGCGCTCCACCTGGCCGCCCGTGCACTACAGACGGGTGAGTGCGACCTGGCGCTGGCCGGCGGGGTGGCGGTGATGGCCACCCCGGACACCTTCATCGGCTTCTCCCGGCAGCGCGGACTGGCCGCCGACGGCCGGTGCAAGTCCTTCGCCGCCGGTGCCGACGGGACCGGCTGGGGCGAGGGCGCCGGCATGCTGCTGGTCGAGCGGCTCTCCGACGCCCAGCGGCTGGGTCATCCGATCCTCGCGGTGGTACGCGGCAGCGCCGTCAACCAGGACGGCGCGTCGAGCGGGCTCACCGCCCCGAACGGGCCGTCGCAGCAGCGGGTGATCCGGGCCGCCCTGGCCGGCGCCGGCCTGACCACCCGGGACGTCGACGTGGTGGAGGCGCACGGGACGGGCACCACGCTCGGCGACCCGATCGAGGCGCAGGCGCTCCTGGCGACCTACGGCCAGGACCGGCCGACGCCGCTCTGGCTCGGGTCGATCAAGTCGAACCTCGGGCACACCCAGGCCGCCGCCGGGGTCGCCGGGATCATCAAGATGATCCAGGCCATGCGGCACGGCGTTCTGCCCCGTACGCTGCACGTCGACCAGCCGACCCCGAAGGTCGACTGGGATGCGGGCAACGTCGAACTGCTCACCACGGCGCGCCCCTGGCCAGCCGGGGAGCGGCCACGGCGGGCCGGCGTCTCGTCGTTCGGGATCAGCGGCACCAACGCCCACGTCATCGTGGAAGAACCCCCGGCCACGGAGGTCGCCCCCGCGACCGCCGCCGGCACGCCCCGTGCCCGACCGTCGGCGGGTGGGACGCTGCTGCCGCTGGTCGTCACCGCGCCGGACGCCGACGCGTTGCGCCGGCAGGCCGGACGACTCGGCGGGCACCTGCGGGAGCACCCGGACGGGCCGCTGGCCGACGTGGCGTGGTCGGCCACGTTGCGGGCGGCGCTGCCGCACCGGGCGGTGCTTCTCACCCGAGCCGCCGACGGCGGTGCCGCGAAGGCCGGCGACGCGCTGACCGCCTGGGCCGCCGGCAGCCGGGGCGAAGTTGTGGTGGAGGGGGTCGCGACACGCGGCAAGCGGGCCTTCCTCTTCACCGGCCAGGGGGCGCAACGACCGGCCATGGGCGCGGCGCTCGCCGCCGAGTTCCCGGTCTTCGCGGACACGCTGGCCACCGTCGCCGCCGCGCTCGACCCGCACCTGGACCGGCCCCTGGCCGAGGTGCTCGCCGACGACGACCTCGTCCACCACACCGGGTACGCCCAACCCGCGCTGTTCGCCGTCGAGGTGGCCCTGCACGCCCTGCTCGCCCACTGGGGCGTGCGACCCGACGTCCTGGTGGGCCACTCGGTCGGCGAGATCGCGGCGGCGTACGTCGCCGGGGTGCTGTCGCTGGCCGACGCGGCGACGCTGGTCACCGCCCGGGGCCGGCTGATGCAGGCGCTGCCGTCGGGCGGCGCGATGCTGGCCGTGCAGGCCAGCGAGGCTGACGTACTCGCGGTCTTTCCGGACCTGGACCTCGCGGCCGTCAACGCCCCGGACGCGGTGGTGGTGTCCGGGCCCGAGGCGGACCTCGACCGGGTCGCCGAGCAGGGGTGGAAGACCTCGCGGCTGCGTACCAGCCACGCGTTCCACTCGCGACTGATGGAGCCGATGGTCGCCGAGTTCCGGGCCGTCGTACGAACCCTGACCTTCGCCGAACCGACCGTGCCGGTCATCTCGACGGTCACCGGCCGCGCGGTGGAGCCGGGGCTCTGGTCCGATCCCGAGTACTGGGTCGAGCAGGTACGCCGGCCGGTGCGGTTCGCCGCCGCGATCGGCGCGCGTACCGGCGTCGGTACGTTCGTGGAACTCGGGCCGGACGGTGTGCTCACCGCGATGGTCCAGCGGCTGCGGCCGGACGCCGCCTGCGTCCCGATGCTGCGTCGGGACCGGGACGAGCCGACGACCGCGCTCACGGCACTGGCCACGTTGTTCGTCCACGGCGCCCCGGTCGACTGGGCCGCGCTGCTGCCCGGCGCGGGCCGCGTCGACCTCCCGACGTACGCGTTCCACCGGCGGCGGTTCTGGCTGGAGGCGCTGCCGCTGGCACAACCCGGCGTCGAACGCTGGCGCTACCGGATCGAGTGGCAGCCGGCCGTCGAGCCGTCGGCCGCGCCGCTGACCGGCACCTGGCTCGTGCTCGGCGACAGCGACAACGGCGACAGCGACGAGAACGACAATGGCGACGACGGCGCGACGTTTGCCGAGGCGCTGCGCGCGGCGGGCGTCAAGGTCGTGGCCGAGCCCGGTCCGGCCCTGGACGGGGTACTGGCCGTGGTGTCGACACCCGCCGAGGCCCTCGCGGTCGTCCGGTCGGGCCATCCGGCACCGCACTGGTTCCTCACCCGGCGCGCGGTCTCCACCGGTCCGGACGATCCGGCGCCCGAACTCGGCCCGGCGGCGGCCTGGGGGATGGCCCGGGTCGCCGGCCTGGAGGACCCGCAGCGCTGGGGTGGGCTGGTCGACGTACCCGAGCGGCTCGACCGGGTGGTGCTGGACCGGTTGGTGTCGGTGCTGGCCGGCGGACTCGGCACCGAGGACCAGGTCGCCATCCGCGCGGCCGGTCCGCTGCTGCGGCGACTGGTCCCCGCCCCGGTGCCGGCCGAGCCGGCCCGTTGGGTGCCGACCGGCACCGTGCTGGTCACCGGGGGCACCGGCGGGCTCGGCGCGGAGGTGGCCCGGTGGGCGTCGGCCCAGGGGGCGCGGCGGCTGGTGCTGGTCTCACGCCGGGGCGCCTCGGCCCCCGGGGTGGCGGAACTGCTCGCCGAACTGCCGACCGCCGGGGCGTACGCCTGCGACCTGTCCGACCGGTCGGCGGTCGAGGCACTGCTCGCCGAGGTCGGCGAGGTGGACGCGGTCGTACACGCGGCCGGGGTGAGCCAGGACGTGCCACTGGGCGCCGAGGACGCGGAGCACCTGCGTGCCGTGGCGGCCGGCAAGGTGGACGGCGCGGTCCACCTCGACGAGCTGCTGCCGGACGTACCGTTGATCGTCTTTTCCTCGATCGCCGGCGTGTGGGGGAGCGCGGAGCAGGGCGCGTACGCGGCGGCGAACGCGGCCCTGGACGCGCTCGTCTCGCGACGCCGCTCGCAGGGCCGTCCCGGAACGGCGATCGCCTGGGGGCCGTGGGCCCGGATCGGCATGGCGGCCGACGAGCGGGTCGCGGACCGACTACGGCGGCGCGGTCTCAACCCGATGGCCCCGGCCCGGGCGATGGAGGCGCTCAGCGTCGCGGCCGGTACGGCCGAGGCGCTGGTCACGGTGGCCGACGTGGACTGGGCGCGGTTTGTTCCGGTGTTCTCGACCGCGCGGGCCCGGCCACTGTTCGATGACCTGCTCCCCGACCCGCAGCCCGAGACCGGCCCGGCCCGTGACGACCTGGCCCGTGACGACCTGGCCCGTGACGACCTGGCCGCCCGGGTGGCCGACGTCGCCCCGGCCGAACGGGAACGCATCCTGTTGCGTCTGGTACGCGACGAGGTGGCCGCCGTGCTCGGCCACGAGTCGGGGACCTCGGTCGCGCCCGGCCGCGCGTTCAACGAACTCGGCTTCGACTCGCTCACCGCGGTCCAGTTGCGTGACCGGCTGGTCACCGTCACCGGACTGCGGCTCTCGCCGACGCTGGTCTTCGACTACCCGAACGCCGAGCAACTCGCCGGGCACATCGGGGAGACGCTCGTTCCCGCCGAGGACGAGGTGGACCTGCCCGACGCCGAGATCCGCGCCCGGCTGGCCGCGATCCCGGTCGAGCGGTTGCGGGAGTCCGGGCTGCTGCACCGGCTCCTGCGGCTGGCGCCGGCCGAGCCGAGCCGGTCCGAACCGGAACCCGCCGGTGATCTCGACGCGATGGACGTCGCCGACCTGGTGAAGCTCGCCCTGGGCGACGCCGCCCCGGACGCGGGTTGAGTAAGCCCTGACGCCGCCCCGGACGCGGGCTGAGTGAGTCCGCGCCGCCGCCCCGGACGTGGGCGCGGCGAGTGCACGACCCGGCCGATCCAACGCCAGCCGGCCACTGACCCGGCCCGACGAGCGGAGTGAACGATGACCCAGCCGGACGAGAAGCTCGTCGAGGCCCTGCGCAGCGCGTTGAAGGAGACCGACCGGCTCCGCCGACGCGAGCAGGAGGCGAGTGCGCGGGCCAGCGAGCCGATCGCCATCGTCGCGATGGCCTGCCGCTACCCCGGCGGCGTACGCGGCCCGGACGACCTCTGGCGGCTGGTCGCCGACGGCCGGGACGCGGTCGGCACCTTCCCGACCGACCGGGGCTGGGACCTCACCACCCTGTTCAGCGACGACCCGGACGCGTCCGGCACCTCGTTCGCCCGGGCCGGCGGCTTCCTCTACGACGTCGGTGACTTCGACGCGTCACTGTTCGGGATCAGCCCGCGCGAGGCCAGGGCGATGGACCCGCAACAGCGGCTCCTGCTGGAGTGCGCGTGGGAGACGTTCGAGCGTGCCGGCATGGACCCGCTGGGTCAGCGCGGTGCCCGTACCGGGGTCTTCACCGGTAGCAACGACCAGGACTACCTCGGCCTGCTCGGCGACCACCCGGGCGAGTTGGAGGGGCACCTGGGCACCGGGAACGCGTCGAGCGTGCTCTCCGGTCGGTTGGCGTACACGTTCGGGTTGGAGGGTCCGGCGGTCACCGTGGACACCGCCTGCTCGTCGTCGCTGGTGGCGTTGCACCTCGCGGCGCAGGCCCTCCGCTCGGGCGAGTGTGACCAGGCGCTGGTCGCCGGTGTGCTGGTGATGTCGACCCCGGGCACCTTCCTGGAGTTCTCCCGGCAGCGCGGGCTGGCCGGTGACGGCCGCTGCAAGTCGTTCGCCGCGGCGGCCGACGGGACCGGCTGGGGCGAGGGCGCCGGGGTGCTGCTGGTCGAGCGGCTCTCCTCGGCCCGGGCGGCCGGACGTCCGGTGCTGGCCGTGGTACGGGGCACCGCGGTCAACTCCGACGGCGCCTCCAACGGCCTGACCGCCCCCAACGGACCGTCCCAGCGACGGGTCATCCGGGCCGCGCTGACCAACGCGGGCCTGACGGCGCAGGAGGTGGACGCGGTCGAGGCGCACGGCACCGGCACCACGCTCGGCGACCCGATCGAGGCGCAGGCGCTGCTCGCCACGTACGGCCAGGACCGGGACCGGCCGCTCTGGCTGGGCTCGTTCAAGTCGAACATCGGGCACACCCAGGCCGCGGCGGGCGTCGGCGGCATCATCAAGATGGTTCTGGCCATGCGGTACGGGCTGCTGCCCAAGACCCTGCACGTCGACGAGCCGACCCCGAAGGTCGACTGGGGTTCCGGCGCGGTCGAACTGCTCACCGAGGCACGGGCCTGGCCGGCGGTGGACCGTCCGCGCCGCTCGGCGGTGTCGTCGTTCGGCATGAGCGGCACCAACGCGCACGTCATCCTCGAACAGGGCGATCCGGTCGGCGAGCCCGACCAGCCGGCCGGAAACCCCGGTGAGCACCAGCCGGTCGGGGACTCCGGTGAGTCGGTCGGTGGGCCCGACCGGGTGACCGGTGTCGGGCCGGTTCCGTTGCTGCTCTCCGGTGCCGGGCCGGCGGCGCTGCGGGCGCAGGCGGTCTCCGTACGCGATGCCCTGGCGGGTGCGGCGGCGGGCGAGGTGGGCGCGACCCTGGCCCGGCGGGCCGCGCTGCCCACCCGTGCCGTGGCCTGGGACCTGGAGAGCCTGACCCGGATCGAGTCCGGAGCCGTCTCCGACGCCGCCCTGGACGCCTCCGAGGTGGTCTTTGTCTACCCAGGGCAGGGCGGCCAGTGGCTGAACATGGCGGTCGGGCTGCTGGAGACACCGGCGTTCGTCGACCGCCTGCGGGAGTGCGACGAGGCGCTGCGCCCACACGTCGGGTTCTCGGTGGAAGCCGTCCTGCGGGGTGCGGACGACTGGCTGACCCGGGTGGAGGTCGTCCAACCGGTGCTCTGGGCGGTGGGGGTGGCCCTCACCGCCTGGTGGGAGTCGCACGGCCTGGTCCCGGCCGCGGTGGTCGGCCACTCGCAGGGCGAGGTTGTCGCGGCCACGGTGGCCGGCGCGCTCAGCGTCGCCGACGGCGCCCGCGTGGTCGCGGTCCGCTCCCAGGCGCTGATCGGTCTCACCGGCGACGGCGGCATGCTCTCGGTGAACGCCCCCGCCGCCGACGTCGAGCGCTGGCTGGCCCCGGCGCCCGAGTCCGGCCGACCGGACTGGTCCGACCTCGTCGTGGCCACCGTCAACGGCCCGGCGCAGGTCGTCGTCGCCGGCCCCCGGCCCCGGCTGGAGGCGTTCGGCCCGTGGTGCGAGGAGCAGGGGGTACGGGCCCGGCTGGTCGAGGTCCGGTACGCGTCCCACTCGCCCCAGGTCGACCAGGTACGCGACGCCGTCCTCGACGGCGTGGCCGACGTACGCGGCACGACGCCACGCATCCCCTGGTTCTCGACCGTCACCGGACAGCGGGTCACCGAACCGGTCGACGCCGGCTACTGGTGGGCCAACCTGCGCGAGCGGGTACGGTTCGCGCCGGTGATCCAGAGCCTGGCCGAGGCGGGATTCCAACTGTTCGCCGAGGTCTCCGGTCACCCGGTGCTGACCGTGGCGCTGGAACAGTGCGCCCCGGACGCGGGGGTCTGGGGCACGCTGCGCCGTGGCGAGGACGGCCCGGCCGGGCAGATCCGTGCCCTCGGCGACGCCTGGACCCGAGGTGTCCCGATCGACTGGGCGCCGTGGTTCGCCGACACCCGCTGGCTCCCCGAACTCCCGACCTACCCGTTCCAGCGCCGCCGCTACTGGTTGACCCCGGAGGAGCAGCGCCGCGACCAGGGCGCTGACCCGGAGTTCTGGACCGCCGTCGAGGCCGGCGCCGAATCCCTCGCCGACGAACTCGGCCTCACCGCCGACGTCGTCGAACCGGTGCTCGACGGTCTGACGTCGTGGCGGACCCGTAGGACGTTGACGTCCACGATCGACGGCTGGCGGTACGCGGTCGGCTGGGCACCCCTGCCGGTTCCCGTACCGGCGCGGCCGGAGGGGCGGTGGCTGCTCGTACGCCCCGACGGCGTCGACACCCCCGACCTGTTCCCCGACTTCGACGTACTGGTCGTCGACGCCGCCACCGACCGGTCCGCACTGGCCGCCGCCCTGCCCGCCGGACCGTACGCGGGGGTGGTGTCACTGCTCGCCCTCGACGAGCGGCCGATGCCGGAACATCCCCTGGTCGCACGGGCGGTCGCCGGTTCGCTGACGCTGATCCAGGCGCTCGGCGACGCCGGGCTCGACGCCCCGGTGTGGGTCCTCACCCGGGGCGCGGTCGGCGTCGACGGCGCCCCGCGCAGCCTCGCCCAGGCCCAGGTCTGGGGCCTGGGCCGGATCGCCGGGCTGGAGCTGCCGCGCCGCTGGGGTGGGCTGGTCGACCTGCCCGAGACGGTGGACGCGCACGCCACGCAAACCCTCGCCACCGTCCTCGCCGGGGCGCTCGGCGCCGAGGACCAGGTGGCGATCCGCGCGGGCGGGCTCTGGGCCCGCCGGGTCACCCCGGCCCCGGCCCGCCGGGGCGGCGAGGGTTGGTCGCCGCGCGGCACGGTCCTGGTCACCGGTGGTACCGGCGCACTCGGCGCCCGGGTCGCCCGCTGGGCCGCCGCGAACGGCGCCGAGCGGCTGGTGCTGACCAGCCGGCGCGGTTCCGACGCCCCCGGCGCCGACCGGCTGCGCGACGAACTGGCCGGTGCCGGCGCCGAGGTGGAGATCGTCGCGTGCGACCTGGCCGACCGGAGCTCGGTCGAGGCGCTGCTGGCGACCGTCGGCCCGGTCGACGCCGTCGTACACGCCGCCGGGGTGGGCGCGAACGTACCGTTCGACGAGACCGACGTGGCACTCGTGCAACGCCTGCTCGCCGGGAAGGTCGCCGGTGCGGTGCACCTCGACGCCCTGGTCGGTGACGTGGACGCGTTT
Source organism: Micromonospora sp. NPDC050397 (assembly GCF_044901685.1). Classification (NCBI taxonomy): domain Bacteria; kingdom Bacillati; phylum Actinomycetota; class Actinomycetes; order Micromonosporales; family Micromonosporaceae; genus Micromonospora; species Micromonospora sp. NPDC050397. The sequence continues at coordinate 78,739 of NZ_JBJDPS010000009.1, read as the reverse complement.
GTCACCTTCTCCTCGCTCTCGGGCGTCTGGGGCAGTCAGTCACACGCGGCGTACGCGGTCGCGAACGCCGCCCTGGACGCGCTCGCCGAGCAGCGTCGGGCTCGCGGCGGCACGATGACCGCGATCGCCTGGGGCTCGTGGGCCGAGTCCGGCATGGCCTCGGCCGAGGTCGGGGCGATGCTGCGCCGTCGCGGCATCGTCGCGATGCCACCCGGGCCGGCGATCGAGGCACTGCGTCGCGCAGTCGCCCAGGACGACACGACGATCTGCGTCGTCGACGTCGACTGGCCGCGCTTCACCGAACTGTTCACCGCCGAGCGCCCCCGGCCGCTGATCGGCGACATCCCCGCCGTACGGGACGCGCTGGCGCGGTCGGCCGAGCCGGTCGGTGACGGAACCGGTCTCGCCGCCCGGCTGGCCGGGCTGCCCGTGGCGGAGCGGGAGCGGGTTGTCGTCGAGTTCGTCCGGGCCAGCGCCGCCGCCGTACTCGGCCATTCGTCGAGCGACGACATCGCTCCCCGCCGGCCCTTCCGGGAGCTGGGCTTCGACTCGCTGACCGCGATCGACCTACGCAACCGGCTGCGGGCCGAGAGTGGGGTGCCGCTACCGGCCACCATCGTGTTCGACCAGCCGAACGCCGCCGCCCTCGCCGCGTACCTGCTCGCCCGGGTCGGCGCCCCCGCCGTCCCGGCGGCGACCGTGACCGTCACCGGCAGCGTCGCGACGCTGGACGAACCGATCGCGATCACCGCGATGAGCTGCCGGTTCCCCGGTGGTGTCGGCTCGCCGGAGGACCTGTGGCGGCTGGTGGCCGACGGGGTCGACGCCATGTCGCCGTTCCCCACCGACCGGGGCTGGTACCTCGGTGACCTGGTCAACGCCGACTCGTCGGTACGCGGCACCACCTACACCAGCGAAGGCGGCTTTCTCGACGACGTCGCCGGCTTCGACGCGCGACTGTTCGGGATCACCCCCCGTGAGGCCGTCGCCATGGACCCGCAGCAGCGGCTGCTGCTGGAATGCTCCTGGGAAGCCCTGGAACGGGCCGGTCTGGACCCGCTCGGCCTGCGCGGCAGCCGCACCGGCATGTTCGCCGGCACCAACGGCTCGGACTACCTGTGGTCGTTGGGCGTCTTCCCCAGCGAGCTGGAAGGTCACCTGGGCACCGGAAACGCGGCCAGCGTGTTGTCCGGGCGGATCTCGTACACCTTCGGTCTCGAGGGACCCGCGATGACCGTCGACACCGGGTGCTCGTCGTCGCTGGTCGCGTTGCACCTGGCCGCGCAGGCACTGCGGCAGGGAGAGTGCGACCTGGCCCTGGTCGGTGGGGTCACGGTGATGTCCACACCCGGCCCGTTCGTGGAGTTCAGCCGCAAGGGCGGCCTGGCCGCCGACGGGCGGTGCAAGTCCTTCGCCGCCGCCGCCGACGGCACCGGCTGGTCCGAAGGCGTCGGCGTGCTCGTGGTGGAACGACTCTCGGACGCCCGCCGGGCCGGACGCCCGGTGCTCGCCGTGGTACGCGGCAGCGCGGTCAACCAGGACGGCGCCTCCAACGGGCTCACCGCTCCGAGCGGGCCATCGCAGCAGAAGGTGATCCGGCAGGCGCTGGCGAACGCGCGGCTCGACCCCGCCGACATCGACGCCGTGGAGGCACACGGCACCGGCACCACGCTCGGCGACCCGATCGAGGCCAACGCGCTGCTGGCCACGTACGGCAGCGGCCGTGACGGTGAGCCGGTCTGGCTCGGTTCGGTGAAGTCGAACCTCGGGCACACCCAGGCGGCGGCCGGCATGGCCGGACTGATCAAGATGGTGCAGGCGATCCGGCACGGCCTGCTGCCGAAGACGTTGCACGTCGACGAGCCGTCCCCGCACGTGGACTGGGCGCTGGGCGGGGTCGAACTGCTCACCGAGGCCCGGCCCTGGCCGGCGACCGGACGGCCGCGCCGCGCCGGGGTGTCCGCGTTCGGCGTGAGCGGCACCAACTCCCACGTAATCGTCGAGCAGGCCCCGGACGAGCCCGCCCCGGCGCAACCACGGCAGCCCGCGCCGGCCGTCGGGTCGGTGCCACTGCTGCTCTCCGCCGCCGACGACGCCGGGCTGCGGGCACAGGCCACCGTGGTACGGGACCACCTGGCCGGTGGCGCCGACCCGCTCGACGTCGGCGCGACGCTGGCGACCCGGGCCCGGCTGGCCGAGCGGGCCGTGGTCTGGGACGCCGACGGCCTGGCGGCGGCCGTGGCCGGTCTGGCGCCGGTCTCCGGCACGGTCACCGGCGAGGATGTCGTCTTTGTCTACCCGGGTCAGGGCGGCCAGTGGCTGCACATGGCCGCCGGGTTGACGGGCTCACCGGCGTTCGCCGACCGGCTGCGGGAGTGCGACGAGGCGCTGCGGCCGTACGTCGACTTCTCCGTCGAGCAGGTGCTGCACTCCGACGAGCGGTGGCTCGACCGGGTCGAGGTCGTGCAGCCGGTGCTCTGGGCCGTCGGCGTGGCGTTGACGGCCTGGTGGGCGTCGTACGGGGTGAAACCATCGGCCGTGGTCGGACACTCGCAGGGCGAGGTGGTCGCCGCGGTGGTGGCCGGCGCACTGTCGGTCCAGGACGGCGCCCGGGTGGTGGCGGCACGGTCACGGGCCCTGGTGGAGCTGGACGGCACCGGCGGCATGGCGTCGGTCGGCGCCGGCCCGGACGAGGTCACCGCCTGGCTGACCGGGCCGGAGTGGGCGGGGCTGACCCTCGCCACCGTCAACTCCCCGAGCCAGGTGGTGGTGGCCGGGCAGCGGCCGGCGATCGAGGGATTCGTGGCCTGGTGCGAGCGGAACGGCACCCGGGCGCGACTGGTCGAGGTCGGGTACGCGTCGCACTCCCCGCAGGTGGAGCCGGTCCGTGGTGACGTACTCGCCGCGCTGGCGGGAATCCGGGGGGCGGTGCCGACCATCCCCTGGTACTCGACCGTGACCGGGGCGCCGGTCACCGAGGCGGTGGACGCCGGCTACTGGTGGGCGAACCTGCGGGAGCGGGTGCGATTCGCCCCGGTCGTCCAGGAACTGGCCGGCAACGGGTTCCGGCTGTTCGCGGAGATCTCCGGACACCCGGTGCTCACCCTCGCGCTCGAACAGTGCGCCCCCGAGACGGCGGTGTGGGGCACGCTGCGCCGTGGCGAGGACGGCCCGGCCGGGCAGATCCGCGCCCTCGCGCTCGCCTGGGTGCACGGCGTCGACGTCGACTGGACGCCGTGGTTGGCCGGTGGCCGCCGGCTGCCGGACGCGCCGACGTACCCGTTCCAGCACCGCCGGTACTGGCTCTCGCCGAGCGACGCCGGCGAGCCCCTGCCCGCCGTGGGCGCGGGCCTGCGCTACACCGTCGGTTGGGCGCCGGTGCCGCTGGGCGCGGCCCGGCTCGACGGCCGCTGGCTGGTCGTCACACCGGCCGGCGACAACCCGGTGGTACGGGCGGTGACCGGGCAACTGGCGTCGGCCGGGGCGGAGGTGCTCACCGCCGACGTCAACGAGCTGCCGCCGGGCCGGTACGCGGGCGTCGTGTCGCTCCTGGCGCTCGACGAACGTCCACACCCGGAGTACCCGGGCGTACCCCGTGGTCTCGCCGACACCGTCACGCTGGTGCGGGCGCTGGACGGGGTCGACGCCCCACTCTGGATCGTCACCAGCGGCGCCGTCGAGGTCGGCGGCGAGCCGGTGCGCAGCCTCGCGCAGGCACAGGTCTGGGGTCTCGGCCGGGTCGCCGCGCTCGAACACCCCGAGCGCTGGGGCGGACTGGTCGACCTGCCCGGCGCCGGCGCTGACGGACTCGCCGGGGTGCTGGGCGGTGCCGGCGGAGAGGACCAGCTCGTACTCCGGGACGGGCAGGCGTGGGGGCGGCGTCTGCGGCCCGCGACCGCGCCGGCCGGCGGCTGGCGCCCGCGCGGAACCGTGCTGATCACCGGCGGCACCGGGGCGCTCGGCGGCCACGTCGCCCGGTGGGCCGCCCGCAACGGTGCGACCGGCCTGGTCCTGGCCGGCCGCCGTGGTCCGGACGCCACCGAGGCGCTCCGGGCCGAGTTGGCCGACCTCGGCACCCACGTCACCCTCGTCACCTGTGACCTCACCGACCGGGACCAGGTGGCCGCGCTCGTCGCCGGCCTCCCGACCGATCTCAGCGCGGTCGTGCACGCGGCCGGTGTCGCCCAGGACACGTCGGTCGCCGACCTGACACCGGCCGAGATCGCCGCCGTGACGGGCGCCCGGGTCACCGGCGCGCTCCTGCTGGACGAGTTCCTGGCCGACGTCGAACTGGACGCCTTCGTGGTCTTCTCCTCCGTGGCCGGGGTCTGGGGCACCGCGCGCCACCCCGCCTACGCCGCCGCCGACGCCTTCCTCGACGCGTTCGCCGGTTGGCGCCGCGCCCAGGGCCGGCCGGCCACCGCCATCGCCTGGTCCCCCTGGGCGGGCGGCGGGATCGCCGCGCGGGCCGCCGCCGACGGTTCGCTGCTCCGGCTCGGCATCCGCCCGCTCGACCCGGGCCGGGCCGTGGCCGAACTGGCCACCGCGCTGCCGAACCTGGTCGCCGCCGACGTCGACTGGGCCCGGTTCCTGCCGGCGTTCGGCCTGGCCCGGCCCGGCCGCTTCTTCGCCGAGCTGGAAGCCGCCGATCCGGCCGGCGCGGAGCAGGTCGAGGAGACCGACGCCGCCGCCGCGCTGCGGACCCGCCTCGCCGCCCTACCGGCGGAGGAGGCGAACGGCGAACTGGTCGACCTGCTGCGCGGTCACATCGCGGCCGTGCTCGGCTTCCCCGGCACGGAGAAGATCCCGCCCGGCCGGGCGTTCCGGGAGATCGGGTTCGACTCGGTCACCGCCGTCGAGTTGCGCAACCGGGTGAACGCGTCGACCGGACTGCGGTGCCCGGCGACGCTGGTATTCGACCACCCCACCCCGGCCGCACTCGCGACGTACCTGCTCGACCAAATGGTTCCGAACAATTCGCGTTCGGTACTCGACGAACTCGACGAGATAGAACGGCGGCTCGCCGGCTCCGTACCGGACGCGATCACCGGCACCAAACTGCGGATCAAGCTGCGCTCGCTGTTGTCCGCACTGGAAGCGGGAAGCCCTCCGGCACCCGCACCCATGGCCGGTACGCCGGACGGCGACTCCGACGACGAGCTGCTGAAGTTCATCGACACGCAGCTGGGACGGGCCTGATCAGGCGCCCTTCCTAGGGGAGCGCTAGGGGTTCCGGGCGTCGATCCGGCGCTCCTAGCCTCAGCCTCGGGCTGGTGGATTCTCACCATTCCGGGGAAACGGCCTTCGAATTCGGACGTCGTCATTTCGGCGTGCGATCGGTCATCCGCAGAGGTGGAGCGCAATGGCGACTGAGGAAACCCTCCGCGACTACCTCAAGTGGGTGACCGCGGACCTGGCCCAGACCCGCCACCGCCTCACCGAACTGGAAGCCGCCGAGCAGGAGCCGATCGCCGTCGTGGCGATGGGCTGCCGGTTCCCGGGCGGTGTCTCCTCGCCCGACGACCTCTGGCGACTGGTCACCGAGGGCACCGACGCGATCTCGGCGTTCCCCACCGACCGGGGCTGGGAGACCTGGTACGAGCCGGGTTCGACCGGGATGGACGTACCCGGTGGGTTCCTCTACGACGCCGGTGACTTCGACCCGGCGTTCTTCGGGATCAGCCCACGTGAGGCGCTGGCCATGGACCCACAGCAGCGAGTCCTGCTGGAGGTGGCCTGGGAGACCTTCGAACGGGCCGGTCTCGACCCGGCCACCCTGCGCGGTACGCCGGCCGGCGTCTTTGTCGGCGGCAGCTACCTCGGTTACAGCTCCTACGCCGAAGACCTGCCCGACGGGGTCCTCGGCCACCTGCTCACCGGGACCGCCCCGGCGGTCCTCTCCGGCCGGCTCGCGTACACGTTCGGGTTCGAAGGTCCGGCCGTCACCATCGACACCGCATGCTCCTCCTCGCTGGTCGCGCTGCACATGGCCTGCCGCGCCCTGCGCAGCCGGGAGTGCTCGATCGCGCTCACCGGTGGGGTGGCGGTCATGTCGACCCCGGACTCGTTCGGCGAGTTCACCAAGCAGGGCGGCCTCGCGCCCGACGGCCGGTGCAAGTCGTTCGCCGCCGCCGCCGACGGCACCGGCTGGTCCGAGGGGGTCGGACTGCTGCTGGTCGAGCGGCTCTCGGACGCCCAACGACTCGGCCACCCCGTGCTGGCGGTCGTGCGGGGCAGCGCGGTCAACTCCGACGGTGCGTCCAACGGACTGACCGCGCCGAACGGTGGCGCCCAGCAGCGGGTCATCCTGCAGGCCCTGGCGTCGGCGGGGCTGTCACCCGCCGACGTGGACGCGGTGGAGGCACACGGTACGGGGACCCGGCTCGGTGACCCGATCGAGGCGCAGGCACTGCTGGCGACGTACGGCCAGAACCGGGAACGGCCGCTCCTGCTGGGCTCGCTCAAGTCGAACATCGGCCACGCGCAGGCGGCGGCCGGCGTCGGTGGTGTCATCAAGACCGTGCTGGCCCTGCGCCACGCCGAACTGCCCCGGACCCTGCACGTGGATGCTCCGTCGCCGCAGGTGGACTGGTCGTCGGGTGCGGTGGAGTTGTTGACGTCGGCTCGGGAGTGGCCGGCGGTGGATCGGCCGCGTCGGGCCGCGGTGTCGTCGTTCGGGATCAGCGGGACGAACGCGCACGTGATTCTGGAGCAGGCGCCGGTGGTGGTGCCGGTGGAGCGCTCGGTGGTGCCGGCGGTGACGTTGCCGGTGGTGCCGCTGGTCGTGACGGCGCGATCCGCGACCTCGCTGGAGGCGCAGATCCAGCGCGTGCGGGGTGTGGCGGCGGGCTCGTTGGATGTGGGTTCGGCGTTGACGTCGCGGGCGGTGTTGGAGCGGCGGGCGGTGCTCCTGGGTGATGTGGTGGTTCGGGGTGTGGCGGCCGAGGGCCGGTTGGCGGTGGTGTTCACGGGTCAGGGTTCGCAGCGGTTGGCTATGGGTCGGGGGTTGTACGAGGCGTTTCCGGTTTTTGCGGCGGCGTACGACGAGGTTGGTGGGTTGTTGGGTTTGCCGGTGCCGGATGAGGCGGTGGTGGATCAGACGGGTTGGGCGCAGCCGGCGATTTTCGCGGTTGAGGTGGCGTTGTTGGCGTTGGTTCGCTCTTGGGGTGTGAACCCGGATGTGGTGGCGGGTCATTCGGTTGGTGAGATCACCGCTGCGTATGCGGCTGGGGTGTTGTCCCTGCCGGATGCTGCCGTGTTGGTTGCTGCTCGGGGTCGGTTGATGCAGGCGTTGCCGGCTGGTGGGGCGATGCTCGCGGTGCGTGCCTCTGAGGCCGAGGTTCGGGAGGCGTTCCCGGATGTTGACGTCGCGGCGGTGAATGGTCCGGACGCGGTGGTGGTGTCGGGGGACGAGGGTGACGTCGAGCGGGTGGTGGGGCTGGCTGCGGAGCGGGGGTGGAAGACGTCGCGGTTGCGGACGAGTCACGCGTTCCACTCGCGGTTGATGGAGCCGATGCTCGCGGACTTCCGTGCCGTCGTGCGGACCCTGACGTTTGCCGAACCGGTGCTGGCGGCTGTTTCCACCGTGACCGGCGCGGCGGTAGCGCCGGGGGAGTGGACCGATCCGGAGTACTGGGTGCGGCAGGTTCGTCAGCCGGTCCGGTTCGCCGACGCGGCCGCCGCCCTGGGGACCGAGCGGGTCTTCGAGCTCGGTCCGGACAATGTGCTCACCGCTCTGGTCGGTGCCGTGACCCCGGACGTGGTGGCGGTGGCGGCGTTGCGTCGTGACCGGGACGAGTCGGCGACGTTGTTGACCGCGTTGGGCGAGTTGTTCGTCCAGGGCCAGTACGTGGACTGGCGGTCGCTGTTCGACGGCACCGACGCCCGACCGGTCGACCTGCCCACCTACCCCTTCACCCACCAGCGGTACTGGCTGCGCCCCACCCCCCGCGACGCGGTCGCCCCGACCGGCGTGGACGCCGGGTTCTGGGCCGCGATCGACTCCGCCGACCTCAGCACCGTCGCGCAGGAACTGCGCATCGACGCCGAAGCACACCGGGAGGCACTCGACACCCTCGTCCCGGCGCTCTCCTCCTGGCACCGCCGCAAGCAGCGGCGCGACAGGGTCGACGGCTGGCGTTACCGGGAGACCTGGACGGGGCTGCCCGACCCGCCGACCCGGGCGCTGAACGGCACCTGGGTGCTGGTCGCGACCGCCGACCCGTACGGCGTCGAGGACGTCCTCACCCGGGCCGGCGCCAAGGTCGCGATGATCGCCGCAGCCGACCGGGCCACGCTCACGGCCCGGCTCCGCGACCAGGCCGACATCGCCGGGGTGGTCGCGCTCCACGCGCTCGACGGTGACACCGACGACGCGGGCGGTCCGGCGGCCCTGTCCGGAACGCTCGCGATCGCCCAGGCCGTCGAGGACGCCGCCGTCACCGGCCCGCTGTGGATCGTCAGCCGGGGTGCGGTCGTCGCCGTCCCCGGCGACCGGTCCGACATCACCCAGGCCGAGGTGTGGGGCCTGGGCCGGGTTGTCGGCCTGGAGTACCCGGACCGCTGGGGTGGCCTGCTGGACCTCCCCGAAATCCTCGACCCGCGCGCCGCCGACCGGCTCACCACGGTCCTCTCCGGCGCACTCGACGCCGAGGACCAGATCGCGATCCGCCCCTCGGGGCTGTTCGTACGTCGGCTGGAGCACGCCCCGGCGACCCCCGACGAGGGCTGGCGGCCACGCGGCACCGTACTGGTCACCGGCGGCACCGGTGCGCTCGGCGGCCACGTCGCCCGCTGGGCCGCCGCGAACGGCGCCGAGCACCTCGTACTCGCCAGCCGGCGCGGGCCGGAGGCCCCGGGCGCGCGGGACCTGGCCGACGAGATCCGCGCGGCAGGCGCCCGGGTCACGGTCGTCGCCGCCGACCTGGCCGACCGGGAGGCGGTAGCGGCCCTGGTCGACCAGGCCACCGCCGATCCACGGGCCCCGCTGACCGGCGTCGTGCACGCCGCCGGCATCTCACACAGCGCGCCCCTGGCCGATCTCGACCCCGCCGCCCTCGCGCGGGTGCTGGCCGGCAAGACCACCGGTGCACTCCATCTCGACGACCTCCTCGGCGACACCGACCTGGACGCGTTCGTCCTCTTCTCCTCGATCGCCGCCACCTGGGGCAGCGGCTGGGGCGGCGCCTACGCCGCCGCGAACGCCGGGCTGGACGCCCTGGCCCAGCGGCGGCGCGCCCGTGGCCTGGCCGGCACGTCGTTGGCCTGGGGCCCGTGGTCCGGACCGGGCATGGCCGAGGGCGACACCGGCGACTCGCTCAGCCGGCGCGGCCTGGCCTCGATCGCCCCCGAACTGGCGGTCGACATCCTCCAACAGGCCGTCACCGGGCGTTCACCGCTGCTCACCGTCGCCGACGTCGACTGGGCGTCCTTCGCCGAGACGTTCGCCGCCGCCCGCCGCCGCCCGCTGTTGGAGGACCTGCCGGAGGTCGCGGCTCTGGCCGCCGTGGAGCCGGTGGTCGAGACCGGCTGGCGCTCGCGGCTGGCCGCGCTCCCCGCCGCGCAGCGCGAGACCGCGCTGGTCGACCTGGTACGGGGTCACGCCGCCCGGGTCCTCGGCTACCCGTCCGCCGAGGCGGTGGCGGTCAAGCGGCCCTTCCGTGAACTCGGCTTCGACTCGCTGACGGCGGTCGACCTGCGCAACGCGCTGGCCACCGAAACCGGGCTGCGGCTCTCCCCGACGCTCGCGTTCGACTACCCGACGCCACTGGACCTCGCCCGTCACTTGCAGGAGGAGGTCTTCGGCACCGAGGACGCCCCGCTGGTGACCGCCCCGACCGCTGCCCCCGCCGACGACGACCCGATCGTGCTCACCGCGATGGCCTGCCGATTCCCCGGGGGTGTCACCACCCCGGACGAACTGTGGGACCTGGTCGCGGCGGAGGTCGACGCGGTCGGCCCGTTCCCGACCGACCGGGGCTGGGACGTCGAGGAGCTCTACCACCCCGACGCCGACCGGCCGGGTACGTCGTACACGGTCAACGGCGGGTTCGTCCGGGGCGCCGACCAGTTCGACCCGAGCCTGTTCGGGATCAGCCCGCGCGAGGCCCTGGCGATGGACCCGCAGCAGCGGCTCCTGCTGGAGACGGCGTGGGAGACCTTCGAACGGGCCGGCGTCGACCCGCACTCGCTGCGTGGTCGCCAGGTCGGCGTCTTCGTCGGCACCACCCACCAGGGTTACGTCTCCCTGTTGGAGGAGAGCACCGAAGACCTGAGCGGGTACGTCGGCATCGGCAGCGCCGGCAGTGTCGCCTCCGGTCGGATCGCGTACACGTTCGGGCTGGAGGGGCCGGCGGTCACCGTCGACACCGCCTGCTCGTCGTCGCTGGTCGCCCTGCACCTCGCCGCCCAGGCGCTCCGGCAGGGCGAGTGCGGCATGGCACTGGTCGGCGGCGTCACGATCATGGCCACCCCGGGCACCTTCACCGAGTTCTCCCGCCAGCGCGGACTCGCCACCGACGGTCGCTGCAAGGCCTTCGCCGCCGCCGCCGACGGCACCGGCTGGGCCGAGGGCGTCGGCATGCTGCTGGTCGAGCGGCTCTCCTCGGCACGAGCCGCCGCGCGTCCGGTGCTCGCCGTGGTACGCGGCAGCGCGGTCAACTCCGACGGCGCCTCCAACGGCCTGACCGCGCCGAACGGTCCGTCGCAGCAGCGGGTGATCCGGCAGGCGTTGGCGAGTGCCGGTCTGCGTCCGCGGGACGTGGACGCGGTGGAGGCGCACGGTACGGGTACGACCCTGGGTGACCCGATCGAGGCGCAGGCGTTGCTGGCGACGTACGGTCAGGACCGGGAGCAGCCGTTGTGGCTCGGCTCGGTCAAGTCGAACCTCGGCCACACCCAGTCGGCGGCCGGTGCGGCCGGGATCATCAAGATGGTCCAGGCGATGCGGCACGGTCTGTTGCCCCGGACGTTGCACGTCGACGCGCCGACCCCGCAGGTCGACTGGAGCGCGGGTGCGGTCGAGTTGCTGACCGAGGCCCGGCCCTGGCCCGCCGGCTCCCGGCCGCGCCGGGTCGGCGTGTCCGCGTTCGGGGTCAGCGGCACCAACGCCCACGTGATCCTGGAGGAGCCGCCGGCCGAGGCGGAGGACGAGCGAACGCGCGGCCGTGGCGCACCCCCGGTGCTGCCGATCGTCGTCGCCTCGGCCACCGAGGCGGGCCTGGACGCGCAGACCGAACGCCTTCGTGACTGGCTCGACGCCCACCCGGACGCCGACCTGGTCGACGTCGCCCGGACCACGGCCGTGCGGGCCATGCTCGCGCACCGGTCGGTCTACCTGGCGCCGAACCGGGCCCAGCTGCTCCGCGCGCTCAGGCGCCGGGACACCGTGGCGCGCGGCGAGACCGGCGACGGTCGGCTCGCCCTGCTCTTCACCGGTCAGGGCGCGCAGCGGCTGGCGATGGGCGAGCAACTGTACGCGGCCTTCCCCGTCTTCGCGGTCGCGTTCGACGAGGTGTGCGCGTACTTCGACCCGTTGCTGGACCAGCCGCTGCGACTGGTCGTCTTCGCCGACCCGGACGCGCTCGACCGGACCGCGTACGCACAGCCCGCGCTCTTCGCCGTCGAGGTCGCCCTGCTGGCCCTGCTCCGGCACTGGGGCGTGCCGTTCGACTTCGTCGCCGGGCACTCGATCGGCGAGATCACCGCCGCGTACGCCGCTGGTGTCCTCTCCCTGGCCGACGCCACGACCATGGTGGCGGCCCGGGGTCGGTTGATGCAGGCCCTGCCCCCGGGCGGGGCGATGCTGGCGGTGCAGGCGTCCGAGGCCGAGGTACGCGCGGCGTTCCCGGACGTCGACATCGCGGCGGTGAACGGGCCGGCGTCGGTGGTGGTGTCGGGGCTCGACGCCGACGTCGAGCGGGTGGCCGAGCGGGGCTGGAAGACCCGCAGGCTGCGTACGAGCCACGCCTTCCACTCCCGGCTGATGGAGCCGATGCTCGCCGAGTTCCGTACGGTCGTCGACCGGATCACCTTCACCACACCACTGGTGGCCGCGGTCTCGACGGTCGATCCGGCCGGTCCGTCGCGCTGGACCGAGCCGGGCTACTGGGTCGAGCAGGTTCGGCAGCCGGTCCGGTTCGCCGACACCGTCGCCGCGCTCACCGCCCAGGGCGTCACCCGTTTCCTCGAGGTCGGGCCGGACGGCGTGCTGACCGCGCTGGTCGGCTCGATCGAGCCGGACGCGCTCGCCGTGCCGACGCTGCGCCGGGACCGGGACGAGGTCAGCACGCTGCTCACCGGCGTGGCGACCGTGTTCACCCGGGGTACCGAGGTCGACTGGGCGGCCGCGCTCGACGGAGCCGGCACCTCGCTGTCCGACCTGCCGACGTACGCCTTCCAGCGGCAGCGCTACTGGCCGCTGGCCGGGACCGAGACCGAGGTCGACCCGGCGAGTCTCGGGCTGGGCCTGGCCGAGCACCCGATGCTGGGAGCGGCGGTCCCGCTCGCCGACGGTGTCGGGGCCGTACTCACCGGGCGCCTCACCCAACGCGCCCAACCCTGGTTGGCCGACCACACCATCCTCGGCACCGTCCTGGTGCCGGGGACGGCGCTGCTCGACCTCGCCCTCGCCGCCGGAGCCATGGTCGGCGCCCCGACCGTCGAGGAACTGGTGCTCCAGCAGCCACTCCCGCTCGGCTCCCCGGCGGGCGCCGCCGTCCAGATCGGCGTCGGCGTCCCCGACGACAGCGGTCGCCGCCCGATCACCGTCCACTCCCGCCCGGGCGAGCCGACCTCCGGGACCGACGAGCCGTGGACCGTGCACGCCACCGGATTTGTCGGCCGCACCGCGCCGCCGGCCGAGGTGTTCGCCTGGCCGCCGGTCGGCGCCACCCGCCTGGCCACCGAGGACCTCTACGACCGGCTGGCCGTCGCCGGATACGAGTACGGGCCGGTCTTCCGGGGCCTGCGCGAGGTCTGGCGGCAGGGCGACGACCTGTACGTGGAAGCCGAGCTGGCGGGTGACCCGGACCGGTTCGGCGTCCACCCGGCCCTGCTCGACGCGGTCCTGCACGGCCTGAGCGCCGGCCCGGACGGCGACGGCGCCACCCGGCTGCCGTTCGCGTTCACCGGGGCGACCGTGCACGCCGAGGGTGCCGAGCTGCTGCGGGCCCGGCTGCGGCTGGACGGCGACAGCGTCCGGGTCGACGCGGTGGACTCGGCCGGTGAGCCGGTGGCCACCATCGAGGGCCTCGTCTTCCGCCCGGTGACCGTGGACGAGACCGTGGCCGGACTCGCCGAGGCGGCCCGCTCGCTGTTCACCGTCGAGTGGACGCCGCAGGAGCTGACCGGGACCGTCGAGTCGTCGACGTCGATCACCCTGGGTGATCCGTTGCCGGCGTCGGCGGTGCCGGTGCTGGTGGTGGACGCGACCGCGCCGGGCGCCGCCCGGGACCGGGTCGCCGTACTGCTGTCACTGCTCCAGGTGTGGCTCTCGGCCGCCGCCTGGGACGGCTCGCGGTTGGTGGTGCGTACGTCCGGTGCCGTCGGCGAGGTGGTGACCGATCCGGACGGGGCGGCGTTGTGGGGCCTGGTCCGGGTGGCCCAGTCGGAACACCCGGACCGGTTGCACCTGGTGGACGCCGCGACGGAGACGCCGCTCTACCCGGTGCCGGAGGCGCTGGTGGTCGACGGCGTGGTGAAGGTGCCCCGGCTGGCCCGGCTACACGCCCCGGGCACGGTCGACCTCGGTGACGGGACGGTGGTGGTGACGGGTGCCAGCGGCACCCTGGCCGGTCTGGTCGCCGCGCACCTGGTGCGGGTCCACGGCGTACGGAAACTGGTGTTGATCTCCCGGTCGGGCGGAAGTCTCGACATCGAGGGTGCGCGGGTGGGGTCGGTCGCCTGTGACCTCTCCGACGGCGCCGCCGTGGCGGCTGCGCTGCGCGACGAGCCGGTCAGCGCGGTGGTCCACGCGGCCGGTGTGATCGACGACGGTCTGCTCACCGATCTGACCCCCGAGCGCTTCGACGCCGTGTTCCGGGCCAAGGTGGACGCCGCGCGCAACCTCGTCGCCGCGACCAGGGACAAGCCGTTGCGGGCACTTGTCCTCTACTCCTCGGCGTCGGGGCTGTTCGGCAACGCGGGGCAGGCCAACTACGCCGCCGCCAACGCCTTCCTGGACGCGTACGCGACCCAGTTGCGGGCCGAGGGGATTCCGGCGACGTCGCTGGCCTGGGGGCTGTGGGACGCTGGCCTCGGGGCCGCGCTCTCCGACACCGACCGCCGCCGGATGGCTCGCGCCGGCTACGGGGCACTGGACGCCCCGGCCGGTCTCGCGCTCTTCGACGCCGCCCTGGCGGCGGACCGCCCGGTGGCCGTACCGATCCGACTCGACCTCGCCACGCTGCGCGGAGCCGAGAACCTTCCGCCGCTGCTGCACGGTCTGGTCCGGACCACGGTACGGCGACGCGCGGCAACGGCGTCGGTCGAGGCTGGCGGCGCCTCACTGGCCCGGCACCTCACCACCCTGGACGACGCCGAGCGGGTCGCGGCGGCGCTGAGCACCGTACGGACGCATGCGGCGGCGGTGCTCGGTTATCCCGACGCGGACACGATCCCGGCCGGTCGGGCCTTCCGTGAACTGGGCTTCGACTCGCTCACCGCGGTCGAGCTGCGCAACCGGCTCGCCACCGACACCGGACTGCGGCTGCCCGCGACGTTGATCTTCGATTACCCGAACGCCAGCGCTCTCGCCGAGTTCCTCACCGCCGAACTGTCCGGCTCGGCACCGGCGCCGGTCCCGGCGACCCCGGTCGGCGCGGCGGCCGACGACGACCCAATCGTGATCGTCGGCATGGCGTGCCGCTACCCCGGTGGTGTCAGCACCCCGGACGAGTTGTGGGAACTGGTGGCCGAGGGTCGGGACGGCATCGGGCTGTTCCCGACCGACCGTGGCTGGGACGTCGACGGTCTCTACCACCCGGACCCGGACCACCCCGGTACGTCGTACGCCAGGGAGGGCGGGTTCCTCTACGACGCGGCCGACTTCGACCCGGGCCTGTTCGGGATCAGCCCCCGCGAGGGCATGGCGATGGACCCGCAGCAACGACTGCTGCTTGAATCGTCCTGGGAGACCCTGGAACGTGCCGGTGTCGACCCGCTGGGGCTGCGCGGCTCCCGCACCGGGGTCTACGTCGGACTCATGTACCACGACTACCTCGGCCGGCTGACCGCCGTACCGGAGGAGGTCGAGGGTTTCCTCGGCACCGGCAACTCCGGCAGCGTCGCCTCCGGGCGGATCGCCTACACCCTCGGCCTGGAGGGGCCGGCGGTCACCGTCGACACCGCCTGCTCGTCGTCGCTGGTCGCCCTGCACCTCGCCGCCCAGGCCCTCCGGTCGGGCGAGTGTGACCTGGCGCTGGCCGGCGGCGTGACGGTGATGGCCACCCCGGACACCTTCACCGGATTCTCCCGGCAGCGCGGACTGGCCACCGACGGCCGGTGCAAGTCCTTCGCCGCCGGTGCCGACGGGACCGGCTGGGGCGAGGGTGTCGGCATGCTGCTGGTCGAGCGGCTATCCGACGCCCAGCGACGCGGGCACCGGGTGCTCGCGGTCGTCCGGGGCACTGCGGTGAACCAGGACGGTGCGTCGAACGGTCTGACGGCGCCGAACGGTCCGTCGCAGCAGCGGGTGATCCGGCAGGCGTTGGCGAACGCGGGGTTGCGTCCGCAAGATGTGGACGCGGTGGAGGCGCACGGTACGGGTACCACGTTGGGTGATCCGATCGAGGCGCAGGCGTTGCTGGCGACGTACGGTCAGGATCGGTCGGGTGAGCCGTTGTGGCTTGGTTCGGTCAAGTCGAACCTCGGCCACACCCAGGCCGCCGCAGGTGCGGCCGGGATCATCAAGATGGTCCAGGCGATGCGGCACGGCCTGTTGCCCCGGACGTTGCACGTCGACGCGCCCACTCCGCAGGTCGACTGGAGCGCGGGCGCGGTCGAGTTGCTGACCGAGGCCCGGCCCTGGCCGGGCGTGAACCGCCCGCGTCGTGCAGCGGTCTCCTCGTTCGGCATCAGCGGCACCAACGCCCACGTGATCCTGGAGGAACCCCCGGCACCGGCGCTCGCGCCCCGACCGACCTGGACCCGCAGCGTGCCGCTGGTGGTCTCGGCCAACGACCCGGCCGCACTCGCCGAGCAGGTGGGGCGGATCCGCACCGTGCTGCGCGACCGGCCGGAGGTCCGGCCGGGCGACATCGGGCACGCGCTGACCAACCGGGCCGCCCTGCCGCACCGCGCGGTGCTGCTGAGTCCCGGCGACGGCGAACCGGTCGCGACCGGCCGCGCCGCCGAGGGGCGACTGGCGATGGTGTTCACCGGACAGGGCGCCCAGCGGGTCGGGATGGGACGCGACCTGTACCGGGCGTTCCCGCCGTACGCCGCCGCCTTCGACGAGGCGGCGGACGCCCTCGGACTGCCGCTGCACGACGTGCTCGACGACGAGTCACGGCTCGACCAGACCGGCTGGGCGCAGCCCGCGATCTTCGCGGTCGAGGTCGCGCTGCTGGCCCTGCTCCGGAGTTGGCGGGTGACCCCGGAGATCGTCGCCGGCCACTCGGTCGGCGAGATCACCGCCGCGTACGCGGCCGGTGTGCTGAGCCTGGCGGACGCCGCCACGCTGGTCGCCGCCAGGGGCCGGCTCATGCAGGCCCTGCCGGCCGGCGGGGCGATGCTGGCGGTGCGCGCCCCGGAGGCGGAGGTACGGGCAGCGTTCCCGGAGATCGACATAGCGGCGGTGAACGGACCGGACGCGGTTGTGGTCTCCGGCGCGGAGGCGGACGTCGAACGGGTCGCCGCCCACGGCTGGAAGACGAACAGGCTACGTACGAGCCACGCGTTCCACTCCCGGCTGATGGAGCCGATGCTCGATCGGTTCGCCGACGTCGTGCGTGGGCTGACCTTCGCCGAGCCCCGGCTGACCGTGATCTCCACGGTCGAGCCCGGGGAGGCACCGCGCTGGACCGACCCGGAGTACTGGGTCGAGCAGGTCCGCCGTCCGGTCCGGTTCGCCGACGCGGTGACCCGGCTGGACGCGGCCCGCGTCCTGGAAATCGGCCCGGACGGCGTGCTCACCGCACTGGTCCAGGACGCCCGTCCCGAGCTGACGGCGGTCGCGACGCTGCGTCGCGGCCGTGGCGAGGTCGAAACGCTGCTCACCGCGGTCGCCCAGCTCTTTGTCGCCGGCCAGACCGTCGACTGGGCCGCGACCTTCGGCGCCGCCCCGGCGCCGGTCCTCGACCTGCCCACCTACCCGTTCCAGCGACAGCGGCTCTGGATCGACGTGATCGACCCGGCCGGCGACCTCTCCGGTGCCGGCCTGCACGAGGTCGAGCACCCGCTGCTCGGCGCGGCCGTCACCCTGCCGGACAGCGACGCGCTGCTGTTCACCGGGCGGCTCGCCGCCAACGCACCGGGCTGGCTGGCCGACCACATGGTCTTCGACACCGTGGTCGTCCCCGGTGCGGCCCTGGTCGACATCGCCCTGGCGGCGGGCGCCCGAGCCGGCGTACCCGTCCTCGACGAACTGCTGCTCCAGGCGCCGCTGGCGCTGCCGGCCACCGGCGGGGTCGCGCTGCGGATCACGGTCGGCGCCCCGGACGAAGCCGGACGCCGCGCGCTGGCCGTCTACTCGCAGTCCGACGACACCGACGGGTGGACCACGCACGCCACCGGTTCCCTCGCCCCCGACGCCGGTGCGCCGGTGCCGCTTCCCGAGCGGTCGCCGGGCGGCGACCCGGTCCCGCTCGACGGCCTCTACCAGCGCCTGGCCGACGCGGGCCTGCGGTACGGCCCGACGTTCCAGGGTCTGGTCGGTGCGGTGCGCGACGGCGACGAGGTGGTGGCAGAGGTACGACTCGACGGCGCGGACCCCGACGGGTTCGGCGTCCACCCGGCCCTGCTCGACGCGGCACTGCACGCCATCGGCGCGACCGGGCTCTTCGACGGGACCGTTCGGCTGCCGTTCGCGGTCAGCGGCGCGCGCCTGCACGCCGTCGGTGCCCGGACGCTCCGCGTCCACCTCGTGCGGGTGGGCGACGGCGCGGTCCGCCTGACCGCCCTGGACAACTCCGGCGCGCCCGTGCTCACCATCGACGAACTGGCGTTCCGGCCGGTCACCGCCGAGCAGGTCAGCGCCGTACCGGTGGGTGCCCGATCGGTGTTCGGCGTGGACTGGGTACGGCAGGAGCTGACCGCCTCGGCGCAGCCGTCGTCGGTGATCGTGCTCGGCGATCCGTTGCCCGTGTCGGTCGTGCCGGTGCTGGTGGTGGACGCGAGCCGACCCGGTGCGGCCGGACAGCGGACCGCCGCCCTGCTCGCCCTGCTCCAGACCTGGCTCGACGACCCCGCCTGGACCGAATCGCGGCTGGTGGTGCGCACCTTCGGTGCGGTCGGTGACGCGGTGACCGACCCGGACGGTGCGGCCCTGTGGGGCCTGGTCCGGGTGGCCCAGTCGGAGCACCCGAATCGGGTGTCCCTGCTCGACGCCATGGAGCCGGCCGCCTACCCGGTGCCGGAGGCGTCGGTACGCGAGGGTGTGGTGCGGGTCCCGCGCCTGGTCCGGGCCGAGGGTTCGGGCGCGGTCGAGTTCGGCAACGGGTCCGTGGTGGTGACGGGAGCGACCGGGACGCTCGGTGGTCTGGTCGCCCGGCACCTGGTACGGGCGCACGGCGTACGCCGGTTGGTGTTGATCTCCCGGTCCGGCGGGGCGGTGGAGATCGACGGCGCCGAGGTGCGGTCGGTCGCGTGCGACCTCGCCGACGCCGAAGCGGTCGCGGCGGTGCTGCGTGACGAGCCGGTCAGCGCGGTTGTGCACGCCGCCGGGGTGCTCGACGACGGGACCCTGGAATCACTCACCCCCGAGCGCCTCGACGTCGTGTTCCGGGCGAAGGTCGACGCGGCGCGCAACCTCGTCGCGGCGACCAGGGACAAGCCGTTGCGGGCCCTCGTGTTCTACTCCTCGGCGACGGGTCTGTTCGGCAACCCCGGCCAGGCCAACTACGCGGCGGGCAACACCTTCCTGGACGCCTACGCGGCCCAGTTGCGGGACGAGGGGGTGCCGGCCACCTCGCTGGCCTGGGGACTGTGGGACGCCGGCATGGGCGGTACGCTCACCGACGCCGACCGGGTCCGGCTGGCCCGTACCGGCTTCGGCGCGTTCACACCCGCCGACGGCCTCGCCGCCTTCGACGCGGCCCTCGCGACCGGTCGCCCCCTCGCCGTACCGATCGCCCTGGACCTGGCCTCGGTCCGGGCCAACGCCAGCGACGGCACGGTCCCCGAACTGCTGCGCGGCCTGGTCGCCGTGGCCCGCCGGGCCAACGACACCGCCCCCACCCCGACGCTCGCGGCCGAACTCGCACCGCTGAGCGCCGCCGAGCGGGACCGGGTCCTGCTCGACCTGATCCGGGCCCGGACCGCCGGCATCCTCGGCTACCCGACACCCCAGGGTGTCGAACCCAGCCGTGGCTTCCTCGAACTGGGCTTCGACTCGCTGACCGCGGTGGAACTGCGCAACCGGCTGCACGCCGAGACCGGGCTGCGCCTGCCGGCGACCCTGCTGTTCGACCACCCGACGCCAACCGCGCTCGCCCGGCACCTCGCCGACCTGCTCCGTACCGACCAGGTGACCGAGGCCGACCCGGTCGACGCCGTGTACGCCGAGATCGCGGGCCTGGAGGCCCGCCTCAAGGCCGCCACCCTCGACGACGGACACCGGGTCGCGATCGGACAGCGGCTGCGCGCGCTCGCCGCGACCTGGGTCGCGCCCGCCGACGGTGCCGACACCGAAGACCTCCAGTCGGCGACCGCCGACGAGATCTTCGACCTCCTCGACGAACTCGGCACCCCGTGAGCCGACCCAGATCCGAAGGCGGTTCCGCCATGACCTCCGCAACCGAAGCCGCCGGGACCGAGGAGAAGTACCTCGCCTACCTGAAACGGGCCACCGCGGACCTGCGCGCCGCCCGCCGACGGGTGGAGGAGCTGGAGTACCGGGGCAGCGAGCCGTTGGCGATCATCGCGATGAGCTGCCGCTACCCCGGTGGCATCGCCGGCCCCGAGGACCTGTGGCGGTTGGTCGCCAGCGGCTCGGACGCGATCGGTGCCCCGCCGACCGATCGGGGCTGGGACGTCGAGGGCCTCTACGACCACGAGACCGGCGACCTCGATCGGGGCGCCCGGATCGAGGGTGGCTTCCTGCACGACGCCTCCGGCTTCGACCCGGCCCTGTTCGGGATCAGCCCGCGCGAGGCGCTGGCCATGGACCCGCAGCAGCGGCTGCTGCTGGAGGTGACCTGGGAGGCGTTCGAGCGGGCCGGTCTCGACCCCACCACGGCGTCGTTCCCGCGTACCGGCGTCTTCGCCGGGGTCATGTACCACGACTACGGCTCGCGTCCGCTGGACCTGCCCGACGGGGTCGCCGGTTACCTGGGCAACGGCAACTCGGGCAGCGTCGCGTCGGGGCGGATCGCGTACACGTTCGGGCTGGAGGGTCCGGCCGTCACGGTCGACACCGCCTGCTCCTCCTCGCTGGTCGCGCTCCACCTGGCCGGGCAGGCTCTGCGCAACGGCGAATGTGACCTGGCGCTGGCCGGCGGGGTCACCGTCATGGCCACGCCGACCACGTTCGTCGAGTTCAGCCGCCAGGGCGGCCTGGCCGCCGACGGGCGGTGCAAGTCGTTCGCGGCGGCGGCCGACGGGACCGGCTGGGGCGAGGGAGTCGGCCTGCTCCTGATCGAGCGGCTCTCCGACGCCCAGCGCAACGGGCACCCGATCCTCGCCGTCGTCCGGAGCTCGGCGATCAACCAGGACGGCGCCTCCAGCGGGCTGACCGCGCCGAACGGGCCGTCGCAGCAGCGGGTGATCCGGGCCGCCCTGGCGTCGGCGGGGCTGTCACCCGCCGACGTGGACGCGGTGGAGGCACACGGTACGGGGACCCGGCTCGGTGACCCGATCGAGGCGCAGGCGTTGCTGGCGACGTACGGGCGGGACCGGGCCGGCGAGCCGTTGTGGCTCGGCTCGGTCAAGTCGAACATCGGGCACACCCAGGCGGCGGCCGGTGTCGCGGGCATCATCAAGATGGTCCAGGCGATGCGGCACGGTGTGTTGCCGGCGACCCTGCACGTGGATGCGCCGTCGCCGCAGGTGGACTGGTCGTCGGGTGCGGTGGAGTTGTTGACGTCGGCTCGGGAGTGGCCGGCGGTGGATCGGCCGCGTCGGGCCGCGGTGTCGTCGTTCGGGATCAGTGGGACGAACGCGCACGTGATTCTGGAGCAGGCGCCGGTGGTGGTGCCGGTGGAGCGCTCGGTGGTGCCGGCGGTGACGTTGCCGGTGGTGCCGCTGGTCGTGACGGCGAAGTCGGCCGGTTCGCTGGACGCGCAGATCGAGCGGGTGCGTGAGCTGGGTGCGCCGTTGCTCGACGTGGGTGCGGCGTTGACCTCGCGGGCGGTGTTGGAACGACGGGCGGTGCTTTTGGGTGATCTGGTGGTTCGGGGTGTGGCGGCCGAGGGCCGGTTGGCGGTGGTGTTCACGGGTCAGGGTTCGCAGCGGTTGGCCATGGGTCGGGGGTTGTACGAGGCGTTCCCGGTTTTTGCGGCGGCGTACGACGAGGTTGGTGAGGCGTTGGGTCTGCCGGCTGATCCGGATGAGGCGTCGGTCGATCAGACGGGTTGGGCGCAGCCGGCGATCTTCGCGGTCGAGGTGGCGTTGTTGGCGTTGGTCCGCTCCTGGGGCGTGAGTCCTGATGTGGTGGCGGGTCATTCGATTGGTGAGGTGACGGCCGCGTACGCGGCTGGGGTGTTGTCGCTGTCGGATGCGGCGGCTTTGGTGGTGGCGCGTGGTCGGTTGATGCAGGCGTTGCCGTCGGGTGGGGCGATGGTGGCGGTGCGGGCGTCGGAGGCCGAGGTTCGGGAGGCATTCCCCGGGATCGACATCGCGGCGGTGAACGGGCCGGACGCGGTGGTGGTGTCGGGGGCCGAGGCTGATGTCGAGCGGGTGGTGGGGCTGGCTGCGGAACGGGGTTGGAAGACGTCGCGGTTGCGGACGAGTCACGCGTTCCATTCGCGGTTGATGGAGCCGATGCTGGCTGAGTTCCGTGCCGTGGTGGAGACGTTGACGTTCGCCGAGCCGACGTTGGCGGCTGTTTCCACGGTGTCCGGGGCCCCGGTGACGGCAGGCGAGTGGACTGATCCGGGTTACTGGGTGCGGCAGGTTCGCCAGCCGGTACGGTTCGCCGACGCGGTGACCGCCCTGGGTACCGAGCGGGTGCTGGAACTCGGTCCGGATGGTGTGTTGACCACCCTGGTCGGTGACGTGGACCCGGACGTGGTCGCGGTGTCGGCGCTGCGTCGTGACCGGGACGAGCCCACCACCTTGCTCACCGCTCTGGCCGAACTCTTCGTCCAGGGTCAGCACGTGCAGTGGCGGTCGGTGTTCGACGGCACCGACGCCCGGCCGGTCGACGTGCCCACGTACCCCTTCACCCACCAGCGGTACTGGCTCGACACCGCCGTCGACAGCGGCGACGTCACCACAGCTGGCCTTCACGCGTCGGACCATCCGTTGCTCGGCGCCACGATGGTGCTGGCCGACGGCGACGGCGCCCTGCTCACCGGCAGGCTGGCCGCGAACGCGCCCGGCTGGCTCGCCGACCACCAGGTGTTCGGCACCGTACTCCTGCCCGGGACCGCGCTGCTCGACCTCGTCCTGGCCGCAGGGCGGCGGGTCGGTGTGGTCGGCGTCGAAGAGCTGATCCTCCGCGAGCCGTTGGTGATCCCGGCCCAGGGCGGCATCCGGCTCCAGGTACGGGTCGGGCCCGCCGACGACGCGGACCGACGCGCGGTCACCGTCTACGCCCAGCCCGAGGAGGGCGACGCCGACGACTGGACCACCCATGCCGAAGGCACCCTCGCCCCGGCTGCGGAAAACGACCCGGATCTGAGCCTGGTCGCCTGGCCCCCGAACGACGCCGACGAGATCAACTGCGCCGGGCTGTACGACGCGCTCGGCGACGCCGGTCTGCGTTACGGACCGGCGTTCCGGGGCCTGCGGCGGGTATGGCGGGCCGGCGAGACCGTTCTTGCCGAGGTCGCGGTCGACAACGTGACGGACGGGTTCGGCGTACATCCGGCGCTGTTCGACGCGGCGCTGCACGCGATCGGTGCGGGAAGCCTCTTCCCGACCGAGGAGGTACGGCTGCCGTTCGCCTTCTCCGGTGTCCGGGTCACCGGGGCGGCCGCCGGAGAGTTGCGCGTCCGCCTCTCCCGTGGCGCGGGCTCCGACTCGGTGCGCCTGCTGCTGGCCGACGGGGCTGGGCTGCCGCTCGTCGAGGTGGGTGCGCTTCAGCTCCGGCCGGTCACGGCCGCCCAGGTGTCGGGGGGAGCGGCCGACCGCCTCCTGTTCGGCCTCGAATGGGCGCCACAGGAGGTCGCGCCCGAGGTCGGCAAGCCGGTCGTCATCGCGCTCGGTGATCCACTGCCGCTGCCCGCGCCCGCCGTACTGGTGGACGCCACCGCTCGCGGCGATGCGCTGGAGCGCGCGTCCGCGCTGCTCGTGCTGCTCCAGACGTGGCTGGCCGATCCGGCGTGGGCCACCTCCCGGCTGGTGGTACGGACCTCGGGGGCGGTGGGCGACGAGATCTCCGACCCGGACGGGGCCGCACTGTGGGGTCTGGTCCGGTCCGCCCAGTCCGAGCATCCGGACCGGATCCACCTTCTCGACGCGCCCGAGGACGCGCTCTACCCGGTCCCGCAGGCGCTGGTCCGCGACGGTGTGGTGCACCTGCCCCGGCTCACCCGGCCGAAGTCGTCCGGAGCCGTCGACCTCGGTGACGGTGACGGTGTCGTGGTGGTCACCGGGGCCACCGGCACGCTGGGCCGGCTGGTGGCCGAGCATCTCGTGCGGACCCATGGCGTACGTCGGTTGATGCTGCTGTCCCGGTCCGGACGAGACGTGCACATCGACGGCGCCCAGGTACGGTCGATCGCCTGCGACCTCGGCGATGCCGAGGCGGTTGCCTCGGTCCTGCGCGACGAGCCGGTGACGGCGGTCATCCACGCGGCCGGCGTACTGGACGACGGCACGCTCGGGTCGCTCACCCCCGAACGCCTCGGAACGGTCTTCCGCCCGAAGGTGGACGCCGCCCGGAACCTCGCCGCCGCGACGATGGACAAACCCCTGCGCGCGTTTGTGCTGTACTCGTCGGCGGCGGGACTGTTCGGCAACGCCGGCCAGGCGAACTACGCCGCCGCCAACGCCTTCCTCGACGCGTATGCCACCCGGTTGCGCGCCGAAGGGGTTCCGGCGATCTCGTTGGCCTGGGGCCTCTGGGACACCGGCATGGCGGAGACGCTCACCGAAGCGGCCCGGGACCGGATGCGCCGTGGCGGCGTCCTGCCGCTCACGCCCGAGCAGGGACTCGCCGCGTTCGACGCGGCGCTCGGCGCCGCGACGCCGCTGATCGCCCCACTGGCGGTCGACACGGTCGCCCTGCGCGAAGCCACCGGAGCACCCGCGCTGCTGCGCGGGCTGGTGCACACCCCCACCCGCCCGAACACCGACACCGCGCTCGGACGCCGGCTCGCCGACCTGCCCGCCGACCAGCGGATCGCGGCGGTGCTCGGTCTGGTCCGGGTCCAGGTCGCGGAGGTGCTCGGGTACGGTCGGGCCGACGACGTCGACCCCGAGCGCGCCTTCAGCGAGTTGGGCTTCGACTCGCTCACCGCCGTCGAACTGCGCAACCGCCTGGCCGCCGTGACCGGGCTGCGCCTGCCCTCGACCCTGGTCTTCGACTATCCGAACGCCACCGTGCTGGCCGGTCACGTCGGCGCGGAACTTGCCGGCGCCGTCCCGGTGGAAGCCGCGCCGACGCTGGCCGCGCACGCCGACGAGCCGATCGCGATCGTCTCGATGGCCTGCCGTTACCCGGGCGGTGTCCGCTCGCCGGAAGAGCTGTGGGAGCTGGTCGCGGGTGGCCGGGAGGCGATCGGTCCGTTCCCGGATGACCGGGGCTGGGACCTGGAGAATCTGTACCACCCCGACCCGGATCACCCCGGCACCTCCTACGCCAGGGAGGGCGGTTTCCTCTACCAGGCCGCTGACTTCGACCCGGCGGTGTTCGGGATCTCGCCGCGTGAGGCGTTGGCGATGGATCCGCAGCACCGGTTGCTGTTGGAGACCTCCTGGGAGGCGTTCGAACGCGCCGGGGTCGACCCCCGCAGCCTGCGCGGGTCCCGGACCGCCGTATTCGCCGGAATCATGTACGGCGACTACGCGAACGTCCTGGAGCAGGCCGAGGCGCAGGTCGAGGGCTTCATGGGTACGGGCGGCAGTATCGCGTCCGGTCGGGTGTCGTACACGTTCGGTCTGGAGGGGCCGGCGGTCACGGTCGACACGGCGTGTTCGTCGTCGCTGGTCGCGTTGCACCTGGCAGTGCAGGCGTTGCGCAACGGCGAGTGCGAGTTGGCCCTTGCCGGTGGCGTCACGGTGATGGCCACCCCGGGAACCTTCGTCGGTTTCTCGCGGCAGCGTGGGTTGGCGGCCGATGGTCGGTGTAAGTCGTTTGCCGAAGGTGCGGATGGTACGGGTTGGTCCGAGGGTGTCGGGATGTTGCTGGTGGAGCGGTTGTCCGACGCTGAGCGTCTTGGGCATCCGGTGTTGGCGGTGGTTCGTGGTAGTGCGGTGAACCAGGATGGTGCGTCGAATGGTTTGACGGCGCCGAATGGTCCGTCGCAGCAGCGGGTGATTCGTCAGGCGTTGGCGAATGCTCGGGTTGAGCCGGGTGGCGTGGACGTGGTTGAGGCGCACGGTACGGGGACACCACTGGGTGATCCGATCGAGGCGCAGGCGTTGTTGGCGACGTACGGGCGGGATCGGGTTGGTGGGCCGTTGTGGCTGGGTTCGGTGAAGTCGAACCTGGGTCACACGCAGGCGGCTGCTGGTGTTGCCGGGATCATCAAGATGGTGCAGGCGATGCGGCACGGTGTTATGCCGGCGACTTTGCACGTGGATGCGCCGTCGTCGCGGGTTGACTGGTCGGCGGGTGCGGTGGAGCTGCTCACGGCCGCGCGGGAGTGGCCGGTGGTGGGTCGGCCGCGTCGGGCGGCGGTGTCGTCGTTCGGGATCAGCGGCACCAACGCCCACGTCATCCTCGAAGCCCCGGCGGCCGAGCCGGCTCCGGCGGAATCCGCGGCCATACCGGCCCCGGCGGGGTCCATGACCGTGTCGGCTCCGGTGCTGGCCGTCGCCCGGCCGGTGCCGGTGGTGCTCACCGCCGCCGACGAGGCCGGGCTGCGCGCCCAGGCCGTGCGGGTGCGTGGGGTGGAAGCGCCGATCGCCGACCTGGCGCGGTCACTGACCCGACGCCCGCTGCTGCGGCACCGTGCGGTTGTCGTGGCCGGCGACCGACCGGCCCTGGACGCCGGCTTGGCGGCGGTGGCTGGTGGCGACCACTTGTCGGTGAATGCGGCCGAGCCTGGTCGTCTGGCGGTGGTGTTCACGGGTCAGGGTTCGCAGCGGTTGAGTATGGGTCGGGGGTTGTACGAGGCGTTCCCGGCTTTCGCGGCGGCGTACGACGAGGTTGGCGGGTTGTTGGGTTTGCCGGTGCCGGATGAGGCGGTGGTGGATCAGACGGGTTGGGCGCAGCCGGCGATTTTCGCGGTTGAGGTGGCGTTGTTGGCGTTGGTTCGCTCCTGGGGTGTGAACCCGGATGTGGTGGCGGGTCATTCGGTTGGTGAGATCACCGCTGCGTATGCGGCTGGGGTGCTCACGTTGGCTGACGCCGCCGTGTTGGTTTCTGCTCGGGGTCGGTTGATGCAGGCGTTGCCGGCTGGTGGGGCGATGCTGGCGGTGCGTGCCTCTGAGGTCGAGGTTCGGGAGGCATTCCCCGGGATCGACATCGCGGCGGTGAATGGTCCGGACGCGGTGGTGGTGTCGGGGGACGAGGGTGACGTCGAGCGGGTGGTGGGGCTGGCTGCGGAGCGGGGGTGGAAGACGTCGCGGTTGCGGACGAGTCACGCGTTCCACTCGCGGTTGATGGAGCCGATGCTCGCGGACTTCCGTGCCGTCGTGCGGACCCTGACATTCGCCGAACCGACTCTGGCGGCCGTTTCCACCGTGACCGGGACCTCGGTGACACCGGGCCAGTGGACCGATCCGGATTACTGGGTGCGGCAGATTCGACAGCCGGTCCGGTTCGCCGACGCGGTTGCCGCCCTCGGCGCCGTACGGGTGCTCGAACTCGGACCCGATGCCGTCCTCACCGCTCTCGTGAGCGATGCCAGGCCCGACACTCCGGTGGTGGCCGCACTGCGTCGTGACCGGGACGAGCCCGTGACGCTGCTGACCGCGTTGGGCGAGCTGTTCGTTCACGGCCAGCACGTGGACTGGCTGGCCGTGCTCGGTGACGGACCCCTTGTCGGCCTGCCCACCTACCCCTTCCAGCACCAGCGTTTCTGGCCCCGGCCACGGACCGGCGCCAGTCGGGACGCGATCGGCCTGGGCCTCGCCGAGACCGGCCACCCGCTGCTCGGCGCGGCCATCGAAGCCCCCGACGCCGCGACGACGCTGCTCACCGGCTGGCTGTCGCTGCGGTCCCACCCGTGGCTCGCCGACCACGTGGTGCTCGGCCGCCCGCTGGTGCCCGGCACCGCGCTGGCCGAGATGGCTCGTGCGGCCGGCGAGCGGGCCGGTGTTCCGGTCCTGGAAGAGCTCCTGTTGCAGGCTCCGCTGCCGCTGCCCGAGCGCGGCGGGGTTCAACTGCGGGCCACTCTCGCCGAGCCGGGAATCGGTGGCCGCCGGGCGGTGACGATCCACGCCCGTACCGAAGAAGACGAGCCCTGGACGGCGCACGCCACCGGCACTCTGGCCGTCGCGGACGATCGGGGCGCCGCCGAGGTCGACCTGGTCACCTGGCCGCCGGTCGACGCCGAGCCGTTGGACGTATCCGGCTTCTACCGCGAGACCGCCGCGAGCGGACTCGCCTACGGCCCGGCGTTCCAAGGGCTGCGGGCCGTCTGGACGCGCGGCGACGAGGTGTACGCCGAAGTCGAGCTGGACCACCCGACCGCCGGGTACGGGCTGCACCCGGCGCTGTTCGACGCCGTGCTGCACGCGATCGGAGCCGGTGGGCTGTTCACCGAAGGTGACACCCGGCTGCCGTTCGCGGTCACCGGGCTCCGGACGTTCGGTCCGGCCGGGACACGACTCCGAGCGCACCTCAGGCGGACGGACGGCGCCGACACCGTACGGCTCGCGCTGGCCGACGCCTCCGGTACGCCGGTCGCCGAGGTCGACGGCTTGGTGTTGCGGCCGGTGTCGACCGCCCAGGTCGGGTCGGGCATGGCCGAACGCTTGCTCTTTGCCGTGGATTGGACGCCACAGGAGGTTGCCTCGGCTGCCGAGGTTCCGGTGGTGATGGTGCTCGGCGATGGGTTGCCGGATTCGGCTCCTGTGTTGTTGGTGGATGCGACGGCTTCGGGTGCGGCTGGTGATCGTGCTGCTGTCTTGTTGGGGTTGTTGCAGTCGTGGTTGGTTGATCCGGGGTGGGTTGATTCGCGGTTGGTGGTGCGGACGTTTGGTGCGGTGGGTGAGCGGGTCACTGATCCGGATGGTGCGGCGTTGTGGGGGTTGGTGCGGTCGGCGCAGTCGGAGCATCCGGACCGCATCTACTTGCTTGATGGTGCGGAGGATGTGTTCTATCCGGTGCCGCAGGTGGTGGTGCGCGATGGTGTGCTGCGGGTGCCGCGTCTGGTTCGGGTTCCGGTGTCCGACCGGGTTGATCTCGGTGGTGACCCCGATGGGGTTGTGGTGGTTACCGGTGCGACCGGCACGCTCGGTGGTCTGATCGCCCGTCATCTGGTGGCAACCCATGGGGTACGGCGGTTGTTGCTGTTGTCTCGTTCGGGTCGTGAGGTGGTGGTCGACGGGGCGGAGGTCCGTTCGGTCGCGTGTGACCTCGCCGACGGGGCTGCGGTCGCGGCCGTGTTGCGTGACGAGCCGGTGACCGCCGTTGTTCACGCGGCTGGTGTGCTCGACGACGCGTTGTTGGCTGACCTGACTCCGGAGCGCCTGCAGAACGTGTTCCGAGCGAAGGTCGACGCGGCTCGTAACCTCGTCGCGGCGACGGCGGGGAGGTCGTTGCGGGCGTTGGTGTTGTTCTCGTCGGCGGCGGGTTTGTTCGGTAACGCGGGTCAGGGTAACTACGCGGCGGCGAACGCGTTTCTGGACGCGTACGCGGTGCGGCTTCGTGCCGAGGGCGTTGCGGCGACCTCGCTCGCCTGGGGTCTGTGGGACGCCGGCATGGGCGGGTCACTCAGCGACGCGGAACGTGCTCGCGCCCGGCAGGGCGGAATCGTGCCGCTCACGTCGGAGCAGGGGCTGGCCGCGTTCGACGCCGCACTGGCCACCGAACGCGCGGCTGTCGCGCCCCTCGCGCTGGACCTCGCCCCGATGCGTGCGGCCGCCGAAGCCGGGCTACTGCCCCCGCTGCTGGCCAGCCTGGTTCGGGTGCCGGTCCGCAAGCAGGCGGACACGGGCTTGGGTCGACGCCTGGCGAGCCTGCCGGCGCCGCAACGCGATCGGGTCGTGCTCGACCTGGTCCGTACGCACGTGGCGGCGGTCCTCGGCTATTCGGGGCCGGACGCGGTCGAGGTCGAGCGCGCCTTCCGCGAGTTGGGCTTCGACTCGCTCACCGCGGTCGACCTGCGTAACCGGCTGGCGACCGTCACCGGTCTGCGGCTGCCCTCGACGCTCGTGTTCGACTACCCGAACGCTGGCGCGCTCGCCGGGCACCTGGCCGCCGAACTCACCGGAGCCGCCGAGCAGGCCGGATCGGTCGAACAGGTCCGAACCGCCCTGACGGTCGCCAACGACGAGCCGATCGCGATCGTCGGCATGGCCTGCCGCTACCCGGGCGGGGTTGCCTCCCCGGACGACCTGTGGGAGCTGGTCGCGGCTGGTCGGGACGGCATCGTGCCCTTCCCCGAGGACCGGGGTTGGGACGTGGAGAACCTGTACCACCCCGACCCGGACCACCCCGGCACCTCGTACGCACGCGAGGGTGGTTTCCTGCGCGAAGCCGCCGACTTCGACCCGGGCCTGTTCGGGATCTCACCGCGTGAGGCGTTGGCGATGGATCCACAGCACCGACTGCTGCTGGAAACCTCCTGGGAGGCGTTCGAACGGGCCGGGCTGAACCCGACCGGCCTGCGCGGTTCACGTACCGGGGTGTTCGTCGGGGTGATGTACGACGACTACGCCATGGTGCTGGGCGGCTCCGAGGAGGAGACCGAGGGCTTCATGGGCACCGGCGGCAGCATCGCCTCCGGTCGGGTGTCGTACACGTTCGGTCTGGAGGGGCCGGCGGTCACGGTCGACACCGCCTGCTCGTCGTCGCTGGTCGCGTTGCACCTAGCGGTGCAGGCGCTGCGCAACGGCGAGTGCGATTCGGCCCTCGCTGGTGGTGTGACGGTGATGGCGACGCCGAACACGTTCATCGGTTTCTCGCGGCAGCGTGGCTTGGCCGCCGACGGTCGGTGCAAGTCGTTCGCCGAGGGCGCGGACGGTACGGGTTGGTCCGAGGGCGTCGGGATGTTGCTGGTGGAGCGCCTCTCCGACGCGGAACGTCTCGGGCATCCGGTGCTGGCCGTCGTCCGGGGCAGTGCGGTGAACCAGGACGGCGCGTCGAACGGCCTGACCGCGCCGAACGGTCCGTCCCAGCAGCGGGTGATCCGTCAGGCGCTGGCCAGCGCGCGAGTCTCCGCCGACGAGGTGGACGTGGTCGAGGCGCACGGCACCGGCACCCCGTTGGGCGACCCGATCGAGGCGCAGGCGTTGCTGGCGACGTACGGTCGGGATCGGGTTGGTGAGCCGTTGTGGCTCGGTTCGGTCAAGTCGAACCTCGGCCACACGCAGGCCGCCGCCGGTGTCGCCGGGATCATCAAGATGGTCCAGGCCATGCGGCACGGCGTTCTGCCGGCGACGCTGCACGTGGATGCGCCGTCGTCGCAGGTCGACTGGTCGGCGGGCGCGGTCGAACTGCTCACGACCGCGCGGCAGTGGCCGGTGGTGGGTCGGCCACGTCGGGCGGCGGTGTCGTCGTTCGGGATCAGCGGCACCAACGCCCACGTCATCCTCGAAGCCGCACCCACACCCGCACCCGTATCGACGTCGACCCCGTCGACCGTGCGCCTGCCGGTCACCCCGATCGTGCTCACCGCGGCCGACCCGGACGCGCTGGACACGTACGCGAGCCGACTGCGCCTCGGCCTGACACCGGACCTGCCACTGGACCGGATCGGCCGGGCACTCGCCGGTCGTGCGGCGCTGCGGCACCGCGCCCTGCTCCTGGCCCCCGACCACGTCACGCTCGACGGCGGGCTGGCCGACCTCGAGACGGCCCCGCGCGGAGAGGCATCACCGGCCCGGTTGGCCCTCGTCTTCACCGGTCAGGGTGCGCAGCGGGTCGGCATGGGGCGCGAGCTGCACCGTACCTTCCCGGTCTTCGCGGCGGCCTTCGACGAGGCGTGCACCGCCTTGGACCTGCCGCTGCACGAGGTGCTGGACGACGAGTCCCGGCTGGACCAGACCGGCTGGGCGCAGCCGGCGATCTTCGCGATCGAGGTCGCGCTCCTGGCGCTCGTCCGATCCTGGGGCGTGGAGCCGGACGTCGTCGCCGGTCATTCGATCGGTGAGATCACCGCCGCGTACGCGGCCGGGGTGGTCACCCTGGCCGACGCCGCCACGCTGGTCGCGGCCCGGGGTCGGCTGATGCAGGCGCTGCCGTCGGGTGGGGCGATGCTGGCGGTACGGGCGTCCGAGGCCGACGTGCTCGCCGCCTTCCCGGACCTCGACATCGCGGCCGTCAACGGGCCGGACGCCGTGGTGGTGTCGGGTCTGTTGACGGACATCGAGCGGGTCGCCGGGCACGGCTGGAAGACCTCGCGGTTGCGTACCAGCCACGCGTTCCATTCCCACCTGATGGAGCCGATGCTCGCCGACTTCCGCGCCGTCGTGGACTCGCTGCGGTTCGCCGAGCCGGTGACCCCGGCCGTCTCGTCGGTTACTGGCAGGGCGGTGGCACCGGGGGAGTGGAGCGACCCGAACTACTGGGTCGACCAGGTACGCCGCCCGGTCCGGTTCGCCGACGCGGTCGCGGCCCTGGACGCGGGCCGGGTCCTCGAACTCGGCCCGGACAGTGTTCTCGCCGCGCTGGTCGACGACCTGCGCCCGGAGCTGACCGTGGTCGCCGCGCTGCGCCGGGGCCGGGCCGAGGTCGAGACACTGCTCACCGCCGTCGGCACGCTGTTCGTCGAGGGTCAGGACGTCGACTGGTCGGCCGTGCTCGGCGACGGCCCGCGCGCCGAT
The DNA here is from genome assembly GCF_044901685.1 of Micromonospora sp. NPDC050397. NCBI lineage: Bacteria > Bacillati > Actinomycetota > Actinomycetes > Micromonosporales > Micromonosporaceae > Micromonospora > Micromonospora sp. NPDC050397. Next base: position 46,318 of record NZ_JBJDPS010000009.1, on the reverse strand, counting down.
CTGCCCACCTACGCCTTCCGGCACCGGCGGTTCTGGCCCCGGCCCCGTACCGGCCCCTCCGGTGACGCGGCCGGCCTGGGCCTGGCCGGCACCGGGCACCCGTTGGTCGGGGCGGCGATCGCGCTACCGTCCGGCGACTGCGTCTTCACCGGCAAGCTCTCCGTCCGTACCCACCCGTGGCTGCGTGACCACGCGGTCGCGGGTCGGCTGGTGGTGCCCGGCACCGCGTTGGTCGAGATGGTGCTCGCCGCCGCCGACCAGGTCGGCCTGCCGGTTCTGGACGAGCTGCTGATCGAGGCCCCGCTGACCCTCGGCGACCAGGGTGGGGTCCAGGTTCGGGTCACCGTGGCCGAGCCCGACGCCGGGCGCGGTGCCGTGACGATCCACTCCCGGCCCGACGAGGACGACCCGTGGGTGCTCAACGCCACCGGTCTGCTGACCACCGACGCCGAGCCGTTCCCGGTCAGCGCCACGCTGACGGTCTGGCCGCCGGCCGACGCCGACGAGATCGACATCGACGGTTTCTACCCGACCGCAGCCGCCGGTGGACTGGAGTACGGGCCGGCGTTCCAGGGCCTGCGGCGGGTCTGGCGGCGCGGCGAGACGGTGTACGCCGAGATCGAGACCGAGGACCCGTCAACCGCGTACGCGGTGCATCCGGCCCTGTTCGACGCCGCTCTGCACGCCATCGGCGCGGGCGGTGCGCTGCCGTCCGACGGCGGCGTACGGCTACCGTTCAGCTTCACCGGAGTACGGGTCGCGGGCTCGGCCGGGACCGGCCTGCGCGTCGAGATCGCGCCCGCGTCCGGCACCGACACGGTCCGGCTCACGCTCGCCGACCCGGCGGGCAATCCGGTGCTGGCGGTGGAGAGCCTTGCCCTACGGCCGGTCGCGCCCGCCCAGTTCGGCGGAATCGCGGACCGCTTCCTGTTCGGCCTGGACTGGTCGGTGCAGGAGGTCGCCCCGGCTGCCGAGGCACCGGTGGTGATCGCGCTCGGTGATGGGTTGCCGGATCCGGCCCCTGTGCTGCTGGTGGATGCGACGGCTTCGGGTGCGGCTGGTGATCGTGCGGCTGCCTTGTTGGGGTTGTTGCAGTCGTGGTTGGTTGATCCGGCGTGGGTCGAATCCAGGTTGGTGGTGCGGACGTTCGGTGCGGTGGGTCAGGTGGTTTCGGACCCGGAGGGTGCCGCGCTGTGGGGGTTGGTCCGGTCGGCGCAGTCGGAGCACCCGGGTCGTGTTCATTTGCTCGACGCTGCCGAAGATGTGTTTTATCCGGTGCCGCAGGTGGTGGTACGCGACGGTGTGGTGCGGGTGCCGCGTCTGGTCCGGGTCCCGGTCTCGGATCCGGTGGAGTTCGACGACGGCGTGGTGGTGGTTACCGGTGCGACGGGGACGCTCGGTGGTCTGATCGCCCGTCATCTGGTGGGGGTCCACGGCGTTCGGCGGTTGTTGCTGTTGTCCCGTTCGGGTCGTGAGGTCGAGGTCGACGGGGCGGAGGTCCGTTCGGTCGCGTGTGACCTGGCCGACGGGGCTGCGGTCGCGGCCGTGTTGCGTGACGAGCCGGTGACCGCCGTTGTTCACGCGGCTGGTGTGCTCGACGATGCCCTGTTGGCTGACCTGACTCCGGAGCGTCTGGAGAGGGTGTTCCGGGCGAAGGTCGACGCGGCTCGTAACCTGGTGGCGGCGACGGCGGACAAGTCGCTGCGGGCGCTGGTGTTGTTCTCGTCGGCGGCGGGTCTGTTCGGTAACGCGGGTCAGGGTAACTATGCGGCGGCGAACGCGTTCCTGGACGCGTACGCGGTGCGGCTTCGTGCCGAGGGGGTCCCGGCGACGTCGTTGGCGTGGGGTTTGTGGGACGCGGGCATGGGCGGTTCGCTTTCGGACGTGGAGCGGGAGCGGATGCGGCGGGGTGGTGTGCTGCCGTTGACGCCGGAGCAGGGGCTGGCCGCCTTCGACGCCGCGCTCGGCACCGGAACCGCACTCGTCGCGCCGCTCGCCCTCGACCCGGCCGCGCTCGGGCAGGCCGCCGAAGCCGGCCTGCTGCCACCACTGCTCGCCGGGCTGGTCCGCGCGCCGCGCGGCCGGCGGGCCACCCCGACCGGGCCGACGCTGGGGCAGCGCCTGGACGGACTTTCCGCCGCCGACCAGGACCGGCTCGTGCTGGACGCCGTCCAGACACAGGTAGCGGCCGTGCTGGGGCACGACTCCGGCGCCGCCGTCCCGGCCGGGCGGGCGTTCAGCGAGTTGGGCTTCGACTCGCTGACCGCGGTCGACCTGCGCAACCGGTTGATGGCGGTGACCGGGCTGCGGCTGCCCTCGACGCTGGTCTTCGACTACCCGAACGCCGCCGCGCTCGCCGAACACCTCGCCGAGCGGCTCCGGCCCGTGGTGGTCTCCCCGGTCGTGGCGCTGCTGGCCGAACTCGACCAGCTCGAACAGGGGCTGCGCACGACGACGGCGGACGACGAGGAACGGTCCCGGGTCACCGCCCGGCTCACCGGGCTGCTCGCCGCGTGGCACGGAACGGGTGCGGCACCGACGGTCGGCGTCGCCCTGGCCGACGAGCTGGAAACCGCCACCGACGACGAGATGTTCGACCTGCTCGGCAAGGAATTCGGCATTTCCTGATCCGCCGAGGCGCAGAGAGGCGATAGCACAATGAGCGAGCCAGGTCAGGTCCCCGAGGATCGGCTCAGGTACTTCCTCAAGCGGGTCACCGCCGAGCTCGGCGAGACCCGGGAGCGCCTGCGCGGTGCCGAGCAGGCCGCGTCCGAGCCGATCGCGATCGTCGGCATGGCCTGCCGGTTTCCCGGCGGGGTCGGCTCGCCGGAGGAGCTCTGGGATCTGGTGGCCGCCGGCCGGGACGCGATCGGTCCGTTCCCGGACGACCGGGGCTGGGACGTGGAGAACCTCTACCATCCCGACCCCGACCATCCCGGCACGACCTACTCCCGGGACGGCGGTTTCCTCACCGGCGCCGCGGACTTCGACCCCGGCCTGTTCGGCATCTCGCCGCGTGAGGCGCTGGCGATGGACCCGCAACACCGGCTGCTGCTCGAATCCTCCTGGGAGGCGTTCGAGCGGGCCGGGTTCGACCCGCTGGGGCTGCGCGGCTCACGTACCGGTGTGTTCGTCGGGGTGATGTACAACGACTACGCGCTGGTGGTGGGGGAGTCGGCCGACGCGGCCGAGGGTTTCATGGGCACCGGCGGCAGCATCGCCTCGGGCCGGGTCGCCTATTCCTTCGGGTTGGAGGGGCCGACCGTCACGGTCGACACCGCCTGCTCGTCGTCCCTGGTCGCGCTGCACCTGGCCGCCCAGGCACTGCGGAACCGGGAGTGCGACCTGGCGTTGGCCGGCGGGGTGACCGTCATGGCCACCCCGAACACCTTCGTCGGGTTCTCCCGCCAGCGTGGCCTGGCGCCGGACGGGCGGTGCAAGTCGTTCGCGGAGGGCGCCGACGGCACCGGCTGGGGCGAGGGCGTCGGCATGCTGCTGGTGGAGCGGCTCTCTGACGCGCAGCGGCTCGGGCATCCGATCCTGGCGGTGGTACGCGGCAGCGCGGTGAACTCCGACGGTGCCTCCAACGGGTTGACCGCGCCGAACGGCCCCTCCCAGCAGCGGGTCATCCGGGCGGCGCTGGCGAATGCCCGGCTCGAAACCGGTGACGTGGACATCGTCGAGGCGCACGGCACCGGCACCCCGCTGGGCGACCCGATCGAGGCCCAGGCGCTGCTGGCGACGTACGGCCAGCACCGGGGCGAGCCGCTCTGGCTGGGCTCGGTGAAGTCGAACCTCGGTCACACCCAGGCCGCCGCCGGGGTCGCCGGGATCATCAAGATGGTCCAGGCGATGCGGCACGGTGTGTTGCCGGCGACGCTGCACGTGGATGCGCCGTCGACGCAGGTGGACTGGTCGGCCGGTGCGGTCGAGCTGCTGACCGAGTCGCGGGAGTGGCCGGCGGTGGACCGGCCGAGGCGGGCGGCCGTGTCGTCGTTCGGGATCAGCGGCACCAACGCCCACGTCATCCTCGAAGCCCCACCCGCACCCACGCCGCTTCCGCCGAGCGGGGACCTGCCGCTCACCCCGATCGTGCTCACCGCCGCCGACCCGGACGCGCTCGACGCCCAGACCGGCCGGCTGGCCGCGTACCTCAACGAGCGCGCGGACGTGCCGTTGCCCGAGGTCGCCCGCGCGCTGGGCGGCCGGGCCCGGTTACCGCACCGGGCGGTCGCGCTCGGCGACGACCGCTCCGAACTGGTGACCGCGCTGACGGAGGGCGGCGCCGTCCGTGGCACCGCGCGTACCGGCCGGCTCGCCGTTGTCTTCACCGGCCAGGGGGCCCAACGGGTCGGCATGGGCCGCGAGCTGTACGCCGCGTTCCCGGCGTACGCCGAAGCGTTCGACGCCGTGACCGCCGCCCTGGACCTGCCGCTGCACGACCTCCTCGACGACGAGGATCGGATTCACGAGACCGGGGTGGCGCAGCCGGCGCTCTTTGCCGTCGAGGTGGCGCTGCTGGCGCTGCTGCGACAGTGGGGACTGACCCCGGAGGTGGTGGCCGGGCACTCGATCGGAGAGATCACCGCCGGGTACGCCGCCGGGGTCCTCTCGCTGACCGACGCGGCGACCCTGGTGCGCGCCCGGGGCAGGCTGATGCAGGCACTGCCGCAGGGTGGGGCGATGCTCGCGGTCGGCGCCCCCGAGGCGGACGTACGCGCCGCGTTCCCGCAGCTCGACATCGCGGCGGTGAACGGCCCGAACGCGGTGGTGGTGTCGGGGCTGGCAGCCGAGATCGACCGGGTCGCCGAGCACGGCTGGAAGACCAGCCGCCTGCGCACCAGCCACGCCTTCCACTCGCGGCTGATGGAGCCGATGCTCGCCGACTTCGCGGTGGTCGCCGCCGGGCTGACGTTCGCGGAGCCGACGCTGGCCGCCGTGTCCACCGTCACCGGGGCCCCGGTCGGCCCCGGCGAGTGGAGCGACCCGCACTACTGGGTCGACCAGGTACGTCGCCCGGTCCGGTTCGCCGACGCCGGGTCCGCACTCGCCGCCCAGGGCGTCACCCGGGTGCTGGAGGTGGGCCCCGACGCGGTGCTCACCGCGATGCTCCAGGACGCCGACGCCGGGCTGCTGGCCGTGCCGGCGCTGCGTCGTGGGCGCCCGGAGATCCGTACCCTGCTCACCTCGGTAGCCGCCCTGTACGTCGACGGTGCCGACGTCCACTGGCCGGCTGTCGTCGGCGGTACCGGACACGTGGAGCTGCCGACGTACCCGTTCACCCACCGGCGGCTCTGGCCCCGCCCGCGGCCCGGCGGTGTCGCCGACGCGTACGGCCTCGGCCTGGACCCGAGCGACCACCCGCTGCTCGGCGCCGTGGTCGAGGTTCCGGACAGCGGGACGATGGTCCTCACCGGGACGCTCGACACCGCCACCCAGCCGTGGCTGGCCGAGCACGGTGTGCTCGGCCGGGCCGTGCTGCCCGGCACCGCGCTGGTCGAGCTGGCCCTGGCCGCCGGCGACCGGGCCGACGCGCCGACCTTGGAGGAGCTGTTGCTCCAGGCGCCGCTCGTCCTGCCCGAGAGCGGCCCGGTCGCGGTGCGGGTCACCGTGACCGAGGCGGACGGACGCCGCCCGGTCACCGTCCACTCCCGGGGCGACGACGAGACCTGGGTCCTGCACGCCACCGGTGTGCTCGCCGCCGCGCGGCCCGCCGACATCGACGCCGACCTGGTCACCTGGCCGCCGCCCGGCGCCGAGGAACTGCCGCTGTCCGGGCTCTACCAGGCGTTCGGCGACGCCGGGCTGGTCTACGGGCCGGCGTTCCAGGGCCTGCGGCGGCTGTGGCGGCGCGGCGACGAGGTTTTTGCCGAGGTCCGTACGGAGGCGCCGGCCGACGGGTTCGGACTGCACCCGGCGCTGTTCGACGCGGTCCTGCACCCGATCGGCCCGGCGGGGCTGCTGCCCGGCGACGGCCTACGGCTGCCGTTCGCGTTCTCCGGGGTGTACCGGTTCGCCCCGGCGGGCACCGCGCTGCGGGTCCGGCTGACGGTCGAGAGTGGGGTGGACACCGTACGACTGGTCGTGGCGAACTCGACCGGACTGCCGGTCGCCCAGGTCGATCGGCTCACGTTGCGGCCGGTCAGCGCGGCGCAACTCGGCGGAGGTGCCGCCGACCGGCTGCTCTACGGTGTCGAGTGGGTCGCGACGCGGGCCCAGGGCACCGCCCCGGACGTGGTGATCCCGCTCGGCGCCCCGCTGCCGGAACCTGCGCCGGTGCTGCTGGTGGACGCCACCGCGCCCGGCGCCGCGCGAGCCCGTGCCGGCGCCCTGCTCACCCTCCTGCGTACCTGGCTGGTCGACCCCGGCTGGGCCGACTCCCGGCTGGTGATCCGGACCTTCGGCGCGGTCGGCGAGCAGGTCGGCGACGCGGACGCCGCCGCGTTGTGGGGCCTGGTCCGGTCCGCGCAGGCCGAGTACCCCGACCGCGTCCACCTGCTCGACGGGGCCGAGGACGTGCTGCTCCCGCTCCCGCAGGCGCTGGTACGCGACGGCCAGGTCATGGTGCCGCGGCTGACCCGGGTGCGGGGCGCGGAACCGATCGCGTTCGGCGACGGGGCCGTGGTGGTCACCGGCGCCACCGGCACCCTCGGCCGGCTACTCGCCCGACACCTGGTGCAGGTCCACGGCGTGCGGAAACTGGTGCTGCTGTCCCGCTCGGGCGGCGACGCCGACCTGGTACGGCAGCTCGCACCGGCCGACGTACGGCTGGTCGCCTGTGACGTGTCCGACGCGGGGGCGGTCGCCGCCGCCCTCCGCGACGAGCCGATCACCGCCGTGGTCCACGCCGCCGGGGTGCTCGACGACGGGCTGCTCACCGACCTGACCCCGGAGCGGCTCGACGCCGTCTTCGGAGCCAAGGTGGACGCCGCCCGGAATCTCGCCGCCGCGACGAGGGACAAAGCGCTGCGCGCGTTTGTCCTCTACTCCTCGGCGGCCGGGATCTTCGGCAACGTCGGCCAGGCCAGCTACGGCGCCGCGAACGCCTTCCTGGACGCGTACGCGGCCCGGTTGCGGGCCGAGGGAATTCCGGCGACCTCGCTGGCCTGGGGCCTGTGGGAGAGCGGCATGGCCGGCACCCTCACCGACACCGAGCAACGGCGACTGCGGCAGGGAGGCATCCTCCCGCTCACCGCCGAGCAGGGCCTGGCCGCCTTCGACGCCGCCCTGGCCACCGGGCACCCGCTTCTCGTACCGGTGGCTCTCGATCCGGCCGGGCTGCGCGCGGCCGGTGCCGCCGAGGCGCTGCCGCCGATCCTCGCCGGGCTGGTCCCGGCGGGCAGGTCCGGCGGCGGCGCACCCGACGAGCAGGCGCTCGTCGCCTTCCAACGTCGGCTGGCGCAACTGGCCACCGAGGAGCGCCGGGCGGCCCTGGCCGACCTGGTGGGTGGGCAGTCCGCGGTGGTTCTCGGCCATGCCGAGCCCGACGCCCTCGACCCGCAGCGGCCGTTCCTGGAGGCCGGTTTCGACTCGCTCACCTCGGTCGAGTTGCGTAACCGGCTGAGCGCGGCCACCGGGTTGCGTCTGCCGACGACGCTGCTGTTCGACCACCCCACCCCCGGTGCCCTCGTCGCCCACCTCACCGAGCAGTTCACCGCCGATGCCCAGCCGGCGTCGCCGGAGCCGGCCGGCACCCTCGGGGCGATGTTCCGGGAGGCGTCGGTGAGCGGGCGCAGCGGCGAGTTCTTCGGCGTCCTGGTCGCCGCGTCGCAGTTCCGCCCGTCGTTCCGTACCAGCCGCGAGTTGCCCAGGCCGGTCGACGTCGTACGGCTGGCCACCGGTACGGACGCCACCGGCCTGGTCTGCCTCCCGTCGATCCTGGCCATCTCCGGCCCGCACCAGTACGTCCGGTTCGCCGGCGCGTTGCGGGGACGGCGTGGCGTCGTCGCGGTCGCCGCACCCGGGTTCGGTCGCGACGAGCCGTTGCCGGCCACGGTGGAGGCACTGGTCTCGGCCCAGGTCGAGGCGATCCTCGCGCAGACCGGCGGGGCGCCGTTCGCGCTGGTCGGTCACTCCTCCGGCGGCATGCTCGCGCACGCGGTCGCGGTGGAACTGGAACGGGTCGGTGTCACCGTCGAGGCGCTGGTGCTCATCGACATCTACTCCCACGACGTCGAGGCGCTCGCCGGTATCCAGCCGGTGCTCAGCGAGGGCATGATCGAACGGGAGGACGGCTACGTCCCGATGGACGACACCAGGCTCACCGCGATGGGGGGTTACGTACGGCTCTTCCACGGTTGGCAGCCGACCCCGATCCAGACCCCGACGCTGCTGGTACGGGCCAGCGAGCCGATGTTCGGCTGGTCCCGCGACGGCGACTGGCGCTCGTCCTGGACATTGCCGCACACCACGTTGGACACCCCCGGCAACCACTTCTCCGTGATGGAGGAACACGCCACCGCCACCGCGCGGGTTGTCGACGAGTGGCTCTCCGTCGGACCCGCTTCCCACACCGTTTCCACCACCTTCACCACCACCACCGCCTCCACCGCCTCCACCACCACCGCCTCCACCACCTCCTCCGACCCGAAAGCGACGGCCCGATGACCAACCCCGCCGACGACAACCCGTGGATCCGCCGGTTCCACCACGAGCCGAGCAGCCCGGTCACCCTGGTCTGCTTCCCGCACGCCGGTGGCTCGGCCAGCTTCTTCTACCCGGTCTCCGACGCCATGCAGTCCACGATGCAGGTGGTGGCGTTGCAGTACCCGGGCCGGCAGGACCGTCGCAGCGAGCGACCGCTGACCACGATCGCCGAGCTGGCCGAGGGGTCGTTCGCCGCGCTCCGCCCGCTGATGGACCGTCCGCTGGCCTTCTTCGGTCACAGCATGGGCGCCACGGTGGCCTTCGAGGTCGCCGTACGGATGAAGCGTGAGCTGGCCGGCGCGCCGGTGACGTTGTTCGCCTCGGGCCGCCGCGCCCCCTCCCGGCACCGGGTGGAGACCGTGCACCAGCGCGACGACGACGGCATCATCTCCGAGCTGAAGGGCCTCAGCGGCACCGACTCCCGCCTCCTCGGTGACATGGAGCTGCTGCGGATGATCCTGCCGGCCATCCGAGGCGACTACACCGCCGCCGAGACCTACCGGTACCAGCCCGGCCCGACGCTGGACTGCCCGATCGTCGCGCTGACCGGGGAGAGCGACCCGAAGGTGACCCTGGACGAGTCCCGGGCCTGGGCCGACCACACCAGTGGCGGCTTCGAGCTGCGGACCTTCAGCGGCGGGCACTTCTACCTCGCCCAGCACCAGCGCGCGGTGATCAACCTGATCAGCGACCAGCTCCTCTCCCTGACGCTCTGAGGACGGCGATGGCTCTGACGTTCATGATCAGCACCGGCCGGTGCGGATCCACCCTGGTCTCCCAGATGCTGCGTGTCCATCCGGAGGTGCTCAGCCTCAGCGAGCTGTTCAGCACCGTACGCAACCGTGGCTACCTCGACGGCACCCCGGACGGCGCGGAGTTCTGGCGGATGCTGAGCGAACCCGAACCCGTCATGGACATCATGGTCACCGAGGACCTGAAGGTCTCCGAGCTGATCTACCCGTACGGGACCGGCCGGTTCGACCCGGCCGAGGGCCTCCCGGCGATCTGCCACATGACGCTGCCCATGCTCACCGACGATCCCGACGCGCTCTACGACGAGCTGGCCGCCGAGGTGCCCGGCTGGCCGGCGCGTCCGGTCGCCGACCAGTACCGGGCGCTCTTCGCCTACCTGGCGCAACGGTTCGACCGGCCGGTGGTGGTGGAGCGCTCCGGTGGCTCACTGGGCATGCTGCCCCGGCTGCGGGAGCAGTTCCCGGAAGCCCGCTTCGTCTACCTCACCCGGGATGGTGCCGACTCGGCGCTGTCGATGAGCCGCCACGCCGGGTTCCGGCTGATCCTGCTGGGACACGAGGCCGCCCGGATCACCGGGGTGACCTCCCCGGAACAACTCGGACCCGACCAGTTCCGGCTGCTCCCGCCGGAGCTGGGTCGACTGTTGACGACCCCGTCGGAGCTGCCCCGGCTGATGCGGCGGGACATCCCGGTGACCGCGTTCGGGGCGCTCTGGTCGACGATGATCCGCGAGGGGGCGGACGAGCTGCTGAGGTTGCCCGCCGAAAGCTGGATGATGATCTCCTACGAGGCGCTGGTCGCCCAGAGCCGGTCGGAGCTGACCCGGCTGGCCGACTTCCTCGGCATCCCGGCGTCGCCCGGGTGGCTGACCGAGGCGGCGAACCTGGTCGACCCCGGTCGGCGGGCGGCCTCGACCCGTCTGGACCCGCGCCTCCTGGCGGCACTGCGCCGCTCCTGTGCGCCCGGCAGGGACGCCACCGAGACCCTCGCGGCGGCGGCCGACGCCGTACGGGTACCCGAAGCATGAGCGGCACCGCGCTGACGACAACCGGCCTGCTTGCGGAGATCCTGCCGCCGCAGGCCGTGACCGCCGAGGTGTACACCGACCCGCCCGGTCTGGCGCTGTTCCCTGCCGAGCAGGAGGTGGTCGCGCGGGCGGTGGACAAACGTCGCCGCGAGTTCACCACCGTCCGGCACTGTGCCCGCGACGCGCTACGACGACTCGGCAAGGCGTCGGGGCCGATCCTGCCGGGCGAGCGCGGGGCGCCGACCTGGCCGGCGGGTGTCGTGGGCAGCATGACCCACTGCGCCGGCTTCCGTGGCTGCGCCCTGGCCCACGCCACCGACCTGCGCACGATCGGCCTCGACGCGGAGCCGGCGGCACCGCTGCCCGACGGCGTCCTGGACGCGATCGCCCTGCCGCAGGAGCGGGCCGACATCGATCAGCTCGGCCCCGGGACACCTTGGGACCGACTGTTGTTCAGCGCCAAGGAGTCGGTCTACAAGGCGTGGTTCCCGCTGACCCGTACGTTCCTGGAGTTCGACCAGGCCCGGATCGAGCTCGACCCGGCCGGTGGTTTCACCGCGACGCTGCTCGTGGCGCCGCCGGCGACCGTCACCGAACCGCTCACCGGATTCACCGGCCGTTGGGTCCACCGGGACGGCCTGGTGATCACGGCGATCGCCGTTCCCGCTGCGTAGGGGTGGCGCTGGGGTGTGAACCGATGGGAATGACGCCGAGGATCCGTACGGGCACAAAATGCACGGCAACGGGTGGGAGAGCTCGATGCACACGCGTACCGGGATGGTGACGTCCCCCCAGCGGCTCGGCGTCGACGGCACGTTGTACGTGCGCAACCGATCCACCGGTGAGGTGTTCGGCTACCCGCACCGCCCCGGACCCGTCGGCCCCGGCAGCTACGGCCCCCCGGTCCGGATCGGCACCGGCTTCCTTCCCGAGGTCGCCCCGGTGCTGGCCGCCGGGGACTTCCACGGCGACGGGGGCCTGGAACTGCTCTGCGTCCTGCCCGGCGGCGCCGAGGTCCTGCTCCCCGTCCCCGGCTCGGTCGCCGCGTCCGACCTGGCCAGCGGCTCGGTCACCGCGTCCGGCCTAACCACCGGCTCGGTCACCGCGTCCGACCGGCCCGCCGGGTCGGGTACGGCGTCGGCGCCGACCACTCAGGTTGTCGTGGTGCGCTCGGTCAAGGGACGCCCCGCTCAGGTGCTGCGGGCCGCGCCCGACGGCACGGTCCGCCTCTCCACGGCGCTCGCTCCGGACGACGGGGAGACGCTGACCACGATCGACCCCGGCGCGGTGCTGCTCGGCATGGGAGACGTCACCGGCACCGGCCGACCGAACCTGCTGCTGCGCCGTACCGACGGCGGGGTCAGCGCCTGCGAGTTCCTGTCGACCCCGGGCGCCGGACGACTCTGGCACGACCTGGGTGCCGGCTTCGACGACGCGGTTGTGGTCGGCGCGACCGACGTGGGCGGCGACGGCCTGGCCGACCTGCTCGCGATCGGCCGCGACGGCAGGCTCTGGGTCTTCCCGCACAGTGGCGTCTTCTGGCCGCAGTATCCCGCGGTCACCTTCCTCACTCCGGTTCCGGTCGCCGACGGCGTCGACGCGTTCGACGTCATCGGCTGACCGGCACACCAGATCGCGATCGCGAGGACTCTATGGATACCTTGGCCGAAGCGGTGCTCTCCGGCGCCGCGCCCGAGGAGCTCGGCCGGCTCCCGCTCCCGCAGGTGTTCCCCGCGGCGCACCTGCGGGCCGCCGACGTCGGCATCTTCGACGGTGCGTCGGACCGGGACGTTCGGCGGTCGCTGCACGTCGGGCCGGTGCCGATGCCACGACTGGCACCGGACGAGGTGGTCCTCGCCGTGATGGCCAGCTCGATCAACTACAACACGGTCTGGTCGGCGATGTTCGAACCGATCTCGACCTTCACCGCGCTGCGACGGTTCGCCCGGCAGGGTGGGTACGCCGCCCGGCACGACCTGCCCCACCAGATTGTCGGCTCGGACGCCGTCGGCGTGGTGGTCCGGGTCGGCGACGGCGTGCGGCACTGGAACGTCGGCGACCACGCCATGGTCAGCCCGGCCTACGTCGACGACCAGGACCCCGGCGCACACGCCGACGGCATGATGGGCCCGGAGGGAAGGGCCTGGGGGTACGAGACGAACTTCGGCGGCCTGGCCCACTACACGGTGGTGCGGGCCAGCCAGTTGGTACCCAAACCTCCGCACCTGACCTGGGAGGAGGCCGCCTCGCTCACCCTCTGCGCCGGCACCGCCTACCGGATGCTGGTCAGCGACCGGGGCGCCCAGATCAAGCAGGGCGACGTGGTGCTGGTCTGGGGAGCGACCGGCGGCCTCGGCGGGTTCGCCGTCCAGATGGTCAAGAACGGCGGCGGTGTCGCGGTCGGGGTGGTCAGCTCCGAGCGGAAGGCGCAGATCCTGCGGGAGCAGGGCTGCGACGTGGTCATCGACCGCCGGGAGATCGGCATGGGCGACGGCCCCGAGGCCACGGTGGACGCGATCGAGCTCGGCAAGCGGCTCGGCCGCAGGATCCGGGCCGAACTCGGCGAGGACCCCCGGGTGGCGTTCGACTACGTCGGCCGGGCCACGTTCGGCACCTCCGTGCACGTCGTACGGCGCGGCGGTGTGGTCGTCACCTGCGGGTCGAGCACCGGCTACCAGCACCAGTACGACAACCGCTATCTCTGGATGAACCTCAAACGGGTGATCGGCAGTCACATCGCCAACCTCCAGGAGCAGTGGGACACCGCCCGGCTGTTCCGGCAGGGCGGTCTGGTGCCGATCCTCACCGACGTGTACCCGCTCGCCGAGACCGGCGAGGCGCTCCGGCTGGTGCAGACCAACCGGCACGTCGGCAAGGTCGGCGTGCTCTGCCTCGCCCCGCACGAGGGACTGGGGGTGACCGATCAGGAGGCCAGGGAACGCATCGGGGTCGGTCGGCTCACCTCGTGGCGGCGGTACGCGTCGACGGCGAGGGTGTGACGATGACCGCGATCGGAATCCTGGCCACCGGCTCCTACGTACCCGACCAGGTCGTGACCGGCGCGGACGTCGCCGGCCCGGCCGGGGTGACCGAGGAGTGGATCGAGCGGAAGACCCAGATCCTCGCCCGCCGCTACGCCGCACCCCACGAGGCGACCTCCGACCTGGCCGCTGCCGCCGCGAGGCGGACGCTCGACCAGGCGGGGCTGTCGGCCGGGGCGGTGCGGTACCTGATCGTCTCCACCTCCACCCCGGACTCGCCACAGCCGCCCACCTCCTACATCGTCCAGGAGGCGCTGGCGGCGCACGGCGCCGTCTGCTTCGACATCAACGTGGTATGCAGCGGATTTGTCTACGGACTGGCACTCGCCCGGGCGCTGGTGGCCCAGGAACCGGGCGCGTACGCCCTGGTGGTCGCCGCCGACGTCTACTCCCGGATTCTGGACGTCACCGATCGCAAGACCGTCGTACTGCTCGGCGACGGTGCGGGAGCGGCCCTGGTCGGTGCCGTACCGTCGGGCGGTTTTCTCGACCTGGAGCTGTCCAGTCACGGTTCGGCCCGTGAGCTGATCCGGGTGGAGGCCGGCGGCAGCCGGCTGCCGACCACGTACGAGACCGTCGAGAACGGTGGCCACTTCTTCCGGATGAAGGGCCGGGGCGTACGGGACTTCGTGATGGAGAACGTGCCCGGCGCGGTCCGGACCCTGGTCGAGCGGGCCGGTCACCAACTGGCCGACGTCGACCACTTCGTGCCGCACCAGGCCAACGGTGTGCTGCTCAGCGAGCTGGTGACCCGGGCTGGCCTGGACCACGCCCACACGCACCGGACGCTGGAGCGTTACGGCAACACCGGCAGCGCGTCGGTCGCGCTCGCGCTCGACGACGCCCACCGCAACGGGCACCTCGACGCCGGGGACCTGGTGCTGCTCGCCGGGTTCGGTGGCGGCATGTCGCTCGGCGCGGCCCTGCTGCGCTGGACGGCCACCCCGTGAGCGCCGCCGCCGCGAGCAGCGGTGCGGGCATCACCCGGGTCGGCGTCGTCGGCTGCGGCACCATGGGCGCCGGCATCGCCGAACTCTGCGCCAAGGCCGGGCTGGACGTGCGGGTGGCGGTCTCCTCGGCGGATTCGGCGCAGGCCGGTCGCCGCCGGATCGCCGCGTCGCTGGACCGGGCCGTCGTCCGGGGCAAGCTCACCGCCGAAGCCCGGGAGCGGGCCCTCGCCTCGGTCTCGTTCACCCACGCGCTGCCCGACCTCGCCGACCGGCAACTGGTGATCGAGTCGATCCCCGAGGACGAGAAGCTCAAGCGGCACCTGTTCGCCGCGCTCGACGCGGCGGTCAGCGACCCGGACGCGATCCTGGCGTCGAACACCTCGTCCGTGCGGATCGCCACCCTCGCCGAGCGCACCGAGCGCCCCGAGCGGGTGGTGGGCATGCACTTCTTCAACCCGGCGCAGGTGCTCCCGCTGGTCGAGCTGGTGCCCACCAACCAGACCGCCGTACGCGTGGTGGCCGCCGCCGAGACGTTCCTGACCGACGTGCTCGGCAAGCAGGTGATCCGCTCCGCCGACCGGTGTGGCTTTGTCGTCAACGCGCTGCTCATCCCGTTCCTGCTCGCGGCGGTGCGGATGGTCGAGACGGGACACGCGAGCCGGACGGACGTCGACCGGGGCATGAAGCTCGGGTGCTCGCACCCGCTCGGCCCGCTGGAACTGGCCGACCTGATCGGCCTGGACACCGTCGCGTCGGTCGCCGAGGCGATGTACGCGGAGTACGGCGAGCCGCTCTACGCGCCACCGCAGCTTCTGCGGGACCTGGTCGCCGCCGGTCAACTGGGCCGCAAGGCGGGCTCGGGCTTCTTCGAATACCCGTCCTGACCCGATCCCGGTCACGCGAGCCGGACAACCGCGAACGCCCGGGTCCGTACCTCGGGGGTGGTACCCGTACCTCGGCGGTGGTGCCTGCACCACCTCGGACAGGGGCGCTGTCCGGATCGCCTCGGACGTCCGGAAACGGCCACACTGGACGGGTCCCTGCCTCGGGGCCGCCCGCCCCGAGCGTGGCCAAGGAGGGCTCCCGTGTCCGACAGTCGTCGACCATTCCCACGTCATCCGCGCGCCAGCCGGCGGCGCCGAATCGCGACCACTGCCATCGCGCTCACCGCGCT
This sequence comes from Micromonospora sp. NPDC050397, assembly GCF_044901685.1. Lineage (NCBI taxonomy): Bacteria > Bacillati > Actinomycetota > Actinomycetes > Micromonosporales > Micromonosporaceae > Micromonospora > Micromonospora sp. NPDC050397. The sequence goes on along the minus strand of NZ_JBJDPS010000009.1, from coordinate 30,727 downwards.
CACCGGTCTCGCCCTGGGCGGCGCGCTACCCGCGTCCGGGTCCCAGACTCCGGCAACGGTCGAAACCAGCGTCACCGGCGACACCGTACGACAGAGCCTGGAGCGCCTGGTACGCGACGACGGCTTCCCCGGGGCGCTGGCCGCCGTCCGGGGCCGCGACGGCCGTACCCGTGACCTCACCGCCGGGGTCGGCGACCTGGAGACCGGGTCCCGGGTCCCGGTCGACGGCCAGGTGCGCATCGCCAGCAACACGAAGACCTTTGTCGCCGTGGTGGTGCTGCAACTCGTCGGCGAGGGCCGGGTCGGCCTCGACGAACCGATCGAGACCTACCTGCCGGGGCTGGTCCACGGCGACGGCATCGACGGGCGCGCCATCACCGTACGGCAGTTACTGCAGCACACCAGCGGTATCCCCAACTACACTGCCTACATCGGCGACGACTTCTTCGCCCTGCGGGACCGGTACATGGAGCCCCGTGAACTGCTCGACCTGGCCCTGGCGCATCCCGCGTCGTTCCCACCGGGCAGCCGTTGGGAGTACAGCAACACCAACTACGTCCTGGCCGGTCTGCTGATCCAGCGGGTGACCGGTCGACCGGTGGCCGAGGAGATCGACCGCCGGATCATCGACCGTCTCGGCCTGCGCGACACCTACTTCCCGAGCGTCGGCGAGCGGAGCATCCGGGAGCGGCACCCGAAGGGTTACCACCCGCCGGCCCCCGGTGCGCCGCTGCGCGACATCACCGAGCTGGACCCGTCGTGGGGTTGGGCCGCCGGGCAGATGGTGGGCACCCCGAGCGACCTCAACCGGTTCTTCAGCGGCCTGCTCGGCGGTCGGCTGCTCGCACCGGCGCAGCTCGCGGCGATGCGTACCACGGTCGAGGCGCCGGGCCTCTGGCCCGGGGCCAGGTACGGGCTCGGCCTGTCCAGCAGCCCGTTGAGCTGCGGCGGAGTCGCCTGGGGTCATGGTGGCGACATCCCCGGCTACGAGACCCGGGGCGGTGCCACCGACGACGGCCGGGCGGCCACGGTCGCGGTGACCGCGCTGCCCGCCACCGACACGGCGCACCAGCACGTCCTCGACGTCGTGGACACCGCGCTGTGCCGGTGACGGCGAAGCCGCCGCTTCCGATCGGTCCGTGAAATCGAAACCAGCCGGTGAGGTCCGTCGGGTTCCGACCTGCCGGACCTCACCGGGTCGACGGGGGAGCCCCGTCCTTCCATGGGCGGGGCACGACCCTGCTCGTCAGCCGGACCGCCCGTCGACTACCCGGCGAGTTTCGCCCCGATTCGCTCGGCGTCGGGGTGTCCCAGCTCGGTGAGGATCTCCAGCGCCCGCCGCCAGGTCTCACGCGCCGCCTGCGGGTCGCCCCCGGCGAGGCCGGTGTCGCCCAGGTGGGACAGGCTGATCGCCTCGTAGTAGCGCTCGCCGACCTCCTGCCAGAGCGCCAGCGCCCGCCGATAGCACTCGGTGGCCTGCGGATACTGGCCCAGATGGTGGTGGGCGTACCCGAGGCTGTCCCAGGTGTGGGCCTCCCAGTAGCGGTTCCCGGTCTCCTGCTGTAGCGGCAACGCCTCCCGGCAGTACCGCAACGCGCGATCGTGGTCGCCCAACTGGATGTGGTACCAGCCCACGTTGTTCAGCGCGTTCCCCTGCCCGGACCGGTGACCGGCGGCCCGGAACAGGTCCAGGGCCTGTTCGGCGTAGCGCAGGGCAAGCCGGGGCCGGCGTCCGCGTTCGGCCACGGTGCCGAGGTTGAGCAGGGTACGCGCCTGCCCGACCCGGTCGTCGAGGACGCGGTAGAGCCGCAACGCGTGCCGCAGGTGGGCGCGGGCCGCATCGTCCTGGCCCAGGCGCAGGCCCGCCACCGAGAGATTACGCAGCGCCCGGGCCTGGGCGTCGCGGTCCCGGAGCCGGCGGGCCGCCTGGAGCGCGGCGCGCTGCACGACCGCCTGCTCGTGCCAGTGGCCACGGCGGTCCAGGAACGTGGTCAGGGCCCAGCCCAGCCGCCACGCGTGCCGGTCGTGCCCGTCGCCGACGGCCTGCCGGACCAGGTTGAGCAGCACCGGGTGTTCCGCGCTGAGCCAGGCCCACGCGGCGTCGCGGTCGCCGACCGCCACCACGGTCACCCCGTCGGCCCGCGCCGGGAGGTCGATCGGATCCCGGTGTGGGTGCAGCCGTACGTCGGCGGCGTGGGCACCGTACAGGTAGTGGTCGAACATCCGGCGGGTGGCGCCCAGCCGCGCCGATTCGGACTCCTCGGCGCGCACCCGTTCCCCCGCGTACGCCCGCAGCAGATCGTGCGAGGCGTACCGGCCGGGAACGTGCTCCGAGATCAGGTTCGTGTCCGCCAACTCGGCCAGCAACGGGCGGGCCGCCAGCGGTGCGACACCGGCGACGCTGGCCGCCGCGGCCAGCTCCACGTCCGGCCCGGGGTGCAGGCTGAGCAGCCGGAACATCCGCGCCGCCGGCTCGGTCAGGGCCCGGTACGACCAGGAGAAGACCGAGCGCGCGTCGGTGCTGGCGTCCATGCCGGCAAACGCGTCCAGCCCACCGCGGGCCGCGTCCAACTCGTCCGCGATCGCGGCCAGCGGGAAGGTGGAATGGCTCGCGGCCCGCGCCGCCGTGATCGCCAGAGCCAGGGGGAGCCCGGCGCAGTGGGCGACGATGGCGGCCACCGCGTCCGGCTCGGCGCCCATCCGGGCCGTACCGAGTCGGCGGATCATCAGCTCGCGGGCCTCGCCGGGGGAGAGCAGCCCCAGGGTGAGCGGGTGCCCGCCCTCACCGGCGATCAGGCCGGTCAGACGGCTGCGGCTGGTGATCAGGGTGAGGCAACCCGGGCCGCCGGGCAGCAGCGGCCGGACGTGCTCCGCGTCGCGGGCGTTGTCCAGGACCAGCAGCACCCGCCGACCCGCGAGGAGGGTACGCAGCAGCGCCGACTGGGCGGCGAGACCAGCGGGCAGATGCCCGGGAGGTACGGCGAACGCGTCCAGGAACCCGCGTACCGCCTCGCCGGGATCCAACACCGCCCCGCTCGGGTGATACCCGCGCAGGTCGACGTAGAGCTGTCCGTCCGGGAACCGGTCGGCGACCTGCCGGGCGAAGTGGACCGCCAGCGCCGTCTTGCCCACCCCGGCGGTGCCGGAGAGCATCACCAGCGCCGTGGTGCCCGAGCGGGCCGCCGCGTCGAGCAGGCCGTGCAGGTCGTCCAGGGTCGCGGTACGGCCGGTGAAGGCGTACGGCTGACCGGGCAGTTGCCCCGGGACCGGGTGCGTGGCCGACCGGGCCGGTTCACCGGGCGCCGCCCGGGGGAGCGGCGTCACCGCCGTCACGGCACCGAGCCGCCGGTCGCCCCGGAGGATCGCCTGCTGCAACTCGGCCAGCTCCGGTCCCGGCTCGATGCCCAGCTCCTGGACCAGGAGCCGCCGCATCCGCTGGTACGCGTCGAGCGCCTCACTGCGCCGGCCGGCCCGGTAGAGGGCGAGCATGAGCAGCCCCTGCGCCCGTTCCCGCAGCGGCTCCGCCGCGACCAGCGCGGCGATCTCGTCCACCAGCTCGGCCCCGCCACCGAGCCCGAGTTCGTGCGAGAGGCACTCCTCCTGTACGGCGCCGCGCTGCTCGTCCAGGCGTGCCGCGCTCATCTCGATGAGCCGCCCCGTCACCCCGGTGAACGCGCGTCCGCGCCACAGGGCCAGGGCTCGCCGAAGCTCGGTGACCGCGTCGCCGAGGTTCCCGTCGGCGGCCAGGCGCCGACCGTGGCGTACCCGCTCGGCGAAGACGCGCAGGTCGACGTCGTCGTCCCGGACCCGGAGCGCGTACCCACCCGACTCGCTGACGATCAGGCCGGTCGTACCGCTCACGGCGGCCAACCGTGCCCGCAGGCTCGACACACAGTTGCGTACGGCCTTGGCGGCGCTCGGCGGTGGCCGGTCGTCCCAGAGCGCCTCGACCAGCCGCGACACCGGCACGACCTGCCCGGCGTCGAGCAGCAGGACGGCGAGGATCCGCTGCTCCCGCGACCCGGCCAACTCCAGCCGGCCGTGGCCGAACCGGACCTCCATCGGACCCAGTACCCGAAACCCCACGCAGCCCCACCCTGGTCCGTACCGAGGCCGGCTCCGGCGCGCGACCGGTCCGTCCGGGAGGGACGATCCGAGCCCTTTCCATGATTGTTCCACCCACGATGATCCGTGTGTGTCGATCCGGTGACGGCTGGTGCGGGTCGCTTCAGGGGTGATTCGCACAATGCGGCAGATCGACGACGACAGACGTCCGTGCCGGTCGCCGCCGACCTGGCGAGCGCCGTGGCCCGGTCGTGGACGATCCGTGGACGGTCCAGCCGAGACTGGTGCCGCGCCACGACCGGTGGCCGCGTGAGCAGCTCGGCCCCGCCCAGACGACCGCACCGCACGGAAGGAAGACCATGCGGCTATCCCCACGAACACCCGGAGCAAGACGCAGGCTGGCGGGTGTGACGCTACTGGTGATCCTGCTGACCACAGGAGCACCCACGGGTGCGGCGGCGAGTGCGCCACCGCCCACGGCGGAGGACCTTCAGGTCTGGCAGACAAAGATGGAGAAGGTGCCCGAGCCGTCGGCGATGGGCTGCTTCACCGCCCGCTATCCGGCGGTGACCTGGCGCGAGATCGCGTGTGCGGCTGCGCCGGACACCCCGATGGAGCCCAGAACCACCGAGCCGACCCCGCTGGTGGTGGGCGGTGGCGAGCATCTCGTCGCGGAGAGTCCGACCGGGTCGATCTATCGCGCGGCCGGCACCTTCGAAGAGGTGATGGACGTGGAGGCCGTTCGGTCACAGATCGAGGCCGGTGGTCCGGATGTCGCCAACGCTTACACGCTCCAGCTCAACACCAACTTCTTCGACACCTCGCTGTGCAATCCGAACAGCCCGGGTTGCCAGGGTTGGCAGCAGTTCATCTTCGCCAACGATGGCACCAGTGGGCTGCTGTTCATCGAATACTGGCTGCGCGACTACGCCGCGTTCGGCGACCCCACACCCTGCCCGGACACCTGGAGCACGTCTACCAGCTTCGGCGGGGGAGTTTCCTGCTACAAGGACACCCCGGCAACGCCCGTCGCCGCCAACACATCGATCAAGCTGATGGAGAAGTTCGCTCTGACCGGCGACATCACCGGGGCGGAGACGAAGGTCACCTTCACCCCGGACAACGGGTTCACCCTGTACCAGCACAGTGGTGCGAAGATCCTCGACGTCGGGACGGACTGGAAACAGGCCGAGTTCAACGTGTTCGGCTACGGCAACGGTGCCGAGGCCACATTTAACGAGGACGCGTCCATTCGGGTCCGGACGAGGATCGACTACGGCGGCACCGCCGCCCCCCTCTGCGCGACCGCTGGCTTCACGGCCGAAAGCAACAACCTCTTCCAGATCGGCTTCACGGGGGCGCCGCCGCCCACCGCCCCCGGCCCGGCTCTCGTCTTTCAGCAGAAGGGCGGGATGGGATTGGCGAGTGTCAACTGCGATGAGGCCCTGACCGTGGGGGACACCCATCAGGTCACCTTCGCCGGCCTCCTGTACGACTTCCAGGCCTCGGGCGACTTCGTCGAGGCGCAGGTCGGCACCGACTTCGAGGTCCAGAGCCGGAAAGTGTCGGGCGCACCAACCTGGCCGAACACCTCGCTCAACCGATCGGCCGGCGTCAGGATGGGCAGCACAACGGTGGCGGTGTGCGACGGATCGCGTCTGTTCGTCAACGGGGCATCCGCCGTCATGCCTCCGGGCGGCTCGGTGACCCTCCCCTCCGGGGTGCGGATCCAACGCGCCGGAAACATCCATCACGTCAGAGACGCGTCCGGTAACAGCATGCGGGTCGAGCTGAGGGGCCCCTACATCGATCTGCACGTCGGCCTCGGTCGGTGGCCGACAACGGTACGCGGCCTGCTCGGCAACCCCGGCAACGACCCTCGCCGACTCGAAGCCAGGGACGGCACCCAGTTCGTTGTGCCAAGTACATTCAACGCCCAGTTCTTCAACTTCCTGTACGGCAGGTTCGGCCCCAGTTGGCGGGTCCCGGCCAGCTCTTCACTGCTCGCTCCCTGCAGCCAGGTCGCACCGGGCAACCCGACCGCTCCGTTCTTCGCCCGCGACCTGCCCTCGGGACTGCGACTGTCGGCCGAGTCGAGGTGCCGCCAGGCCGGGGTCCAGCAGGCGTGGCTGGAGAGCTGCACCCTGGACGTCGCCGTGCTCGGCACCGCGTTGGCCGCAGCCGTGTACGTCGGCCGCGTGGCGCCGGTCGTCGACGGCAACCGTCCCCCGGCGGGGTGCTCACCGGCCGGCGGCTGTAGAGGGCTTGATCGCCCGTTCGACAGCGACTAACGCAAAAAGCACGCGGGATGGCCCAGCTCCGGCTGGGCCATCCCGCCACGCCCGTGCCGACGAGGTGCGGCGGCCGTCCTCTCGTCCGCACTCCGATTGCGGATCACCCGTCAGCGATTCCGGAGGTCCACCCGTGCCACCACTCGATGAGCACGACCACCCGAACCATCCCGCGATCACCGGACGACCCCGTCGACCCGTCGGACCGATCGGCCGAGCGGTCGCCGCCGCGCTGGTCGCGGTCATGGTGCTGCCCGGGGTGGCCCAGGCCGACCCACGCAAGCCCGTGGAGCCGGCCCATGCTCAACCCGCCCCCCACGGCCGGACGCAGGAGGCCGTACCGGAGCCGCTGCTGCCGGCACAGAAGAAACCCAGCCCGAAGCCCCGACCGGGCGGCCCCAGCACCAACATCGTCGGCGGCTCCCCGGCGGCGCCGGGCGAGTTCCCCTACTTCGTGTCGCTGCAGCGAAAAACCACCGGGCAGGCCTTCTGCGGTGGCTCCCTGATGTCGACCACGAAGGTGCTCACCGCGGCGCACTGCGTCGACGGCGGCCTCAACCCGGCCAGCGTCCGGGTCAGCATCGGCGGGGTCACCATCGTCCCCAGCAGCGGCATCGTCCGGGACATCAGCGCGATCACGGTCCACCCCGGCTGGAGTCCGAGCACGTCCCAGAACGACGTGGCGATCCTGACCCTGGCGACCCCGATCGTCCGGACCGACCCGGTCGTGCAGTGGCTGCGGCTCGCGCGCGGCAACGAACTCGGCCTGGTCGATCCGGGTGACACCTCGACGGTGATCGGTCACGGCGACATCTGTTGGGGCTGCACGATGTCGAACCAGCTCCTCAAGGTGGCGGTGCCGATCCAGTCCGACGCGACGATGTCGACGGCGTACGGCGCGGATTTCCACGGCCCCACGATGCTCGGCGCCGGTCCGCTCGCCGGTGGCAAGGACTCCTGCCAGGGCGACTCCGGCGGCCCACTGGTGATCACGTCGACCCCGCAGGACATCCAGATCGGTAACGTGAGCTGGGGCAACGGCTGCGCCGAACCCAACTACCCCGGCGTGTACGGCGAGCTCCACCAGGGCTCCCTGGCGACCTTTGTCAACGGCCAGGTATCCCGCCCGTCCCAGGACCAGTTCACCGCCGCGTCGACGCTCGCCGGCAACGCCGGGTCGGTCGTCGGCACCAACGAGAACGCCACCGTGGATCCGGCCGAACCAGCGGGTGAGACCACCGTCTGGTACACCTGGACACCGACGATCAGCGGCAACGCCAAGGTCACGCTCAACCAGCACGGCTTCGACTCGGAACTGCACGTCTACACCGGCTCGTCGGTGTCGGCGCTGACCCAGGTGGCGTACAACGACGACGCCAACGGCACCCTCCAGTCCGAGGTCGACTTCTCCGCCGTCGCCGGCACCACCTACCGGTTGCGGGTCGACGGCTACGACTTCGACTACGGCAGGTTCCGGCTCGGCTACGGTGTCAACCGGCCGGTCAACGACGACTTCGCCAACTCCCAGTTGCTCACCAGCCCGCTCGGCGTGCTTGCCGCGAGCACGGCCAACGCCACCGGGCAGGCGGGCGAGCCCAGCGAGGAAGACGGGTGGGCGGACGCGACCCTGTGGTACACCTGGGTGGCGCCGGAGTCGGGCGTCGCGCGTTTCACCACGTACGGATCCACCTTCGACACCACGCTGGCCGCCTATACCGGCGACTTCCTGTCCGAGCTGAACGCGACAGCCCACAACGACGACTTCAACGACAAGTTACAGTCCTCGATTTCGTTTCCTGTGACGGCAACCTCGGTCTACCGGATCCAAATAGGCGGATACAACGAGCAACGGGGCGCGGTCCGCCTCCAGTTCAGCGTCAACCCGGAGGCCAACGATTTGTACGCCGCCGCGCAGGTCATCAGCGGCGCCTCCGGTACGGTCGTCGGGTCGAACCACCGGGCCACCGCCGAGCCGGGCGAGCCGGCCCTCGAATCCGCCCCCGACAACACCGTCTGGTACCGCTGGACCGCGCCCAGTACGGGCACCGTCGAGTTCCGCACCTGCGGCTCGACCTTCGACACCGCCCTGGCGGCGGCCACCGGTACGGCCGTCACCGGGCTGACGAAGATCGCGTCGAACGACAACTCCGGCTGTGGGTCCCAGTCGATCGTCAGTTTCGCCACCACCGCCCGGCAGACCTATTACCTGTGGGTCGACGGGATCGGCGCCGCCCGGGGCGACGTCGTGCTCTCCTGGAGCTGACGCCAGGACGGGAGCCACCGCACTGACGCACGTCGGCGGTGTCGCGCGACCGTACGCGACACCGTCGACGTCGCCGAGACTCAGGAGCAGCCCCAGCGGTCCTGCACCTGGATCGTGACCGGGATGCTCTGCGTCTGGACGCCGTCCGTCGCCGTCAGTTCAGGCTGGTACACCCCGTGCGGCAGCGGGGGCAGGGTCATCGCGATCAGGTTGAGCGCGTGACGACCATCGCTCGACCCGGGTGGGATCGGTGCGTGCGGCAGGCTCGTGGTGGTGCCGGCGGGCAGGTTCCGGGCCCCCACCTCGATCGCGGTCGACCATTCCCCGTCAATCATGATCCAGAAGTACGTCCACCAGGACTCGTCGGCCGGGATGCAGATGCGCTGTCCGACGCCCGTCAGTTGCCAACCGGTCGCCGACGTGGTGGAACCTGACGCGGTGGCCGGTGAGCTGCTGATCAGCGCCAGCACCACCGCGCTGAGCAGTCCGAGTGCCAGTCGAGCGACGCCAACGGTCGATCGCAACATCGAAGCCTCCCAAACTTGGTCGACGGGCGGGCCGCGCCAGCACCCGTCGACAAGAATATTTACATCAATAAATATAAGAACGGACTGCGCTGTCTTTGACAAGGGGGCTGGCGCTGGCCAACGCGGCGCTCGGGTGCGCGCGAATCGCGGAAAGCGGAATCTGACCGACGGGCGCTTCGAGATGAGCTGCCTTGACTTCAAGCAAGGTTCAGGTTGCAGCCTTGATCGTCAATCGCCTGGACGGAGCCAATCAAATGATCGACCCGAAGGTCAGTATCCGTCTCGCCCGGCCCAGCCGGGACCTTGCCGCGATGGAGCGCTTCTACGTCCGGGGGCTGGGGCTGGAGGTGCTCTACCGGGCCGAGGGCGGCCCCGAGGAGCATGACCTGCTGATGCTCGGCTGGCGCGAGGCGTCGTGGCATCTGGAACTGGTCGGAGGCCCGAACCTCTCGGTGTGGCCGACACCGACGAGCGAGGATCTTCTTGTGCTCTACCTGTCCGAACCGATCGGCGACACGGTTGTGGCCCGCCTCGAACGGGCCGGCGGCAGACGCGTCACCCAGGGTGCGTACTGGGATCGGTGGGGTGTCACGGTCGAGGATCCGGACGGTTACCGCCTCGTGCTGTCAAGCCGCCCGTGGTCCAACGCCGCGTAGTCGCCGGACGGCTTCACCGGAAAGACAACACCCGCCTCGAGACATCGGTCCAGCCGATCTCGACGTGCCCGGTGATCACCCCGGACTTGCGTCATCGGTTTGTGAACGAGACGAACTGGGCAACCTCGCGCATTCCAAGTCCTTCGTAAACCTTCCGTGGCACCCGGTACGCACCGTCGCCACGCGGGCCGACAACCGCCTGAGTGGCGCCGAGATCACGCGCGACGCGTAGCAGCTCGGCGCACAGGGCTCGGGCCAGTCCACGTTCGGCGTGGGCCGGCACGGTCCCAACCGGCTCGAACAAGATCGACCCCGCCTCGGGGTCAAGCCATCCCAGCGCGAAGGCGGCGAGCGAACCGTCGGCCGCCTCGACGACCAGGTCCAGTTCTTCGCGATAGACCGGCGAACCGATAACCGCCAGGTGCTTCTCGATCGAGTAACTCGAGCCAGGCTCCTCACCGGTCACCGGCAGGTTGAGTAGCTGCTTGATGCGCACCGGATCCCAGCAGCGGCGATGTACCTCGACCCGCTCCACCAGCTCGTCACGACGAACCCGACGAATGGAATAGCCGTCTGGGAGGTGATGCGCCCGCAGGTCGGAGAGGTCAGCGAGACCGCGCCAGAGCTGCGCGAACCACGGCCCGTCAGCGCGATGGAAGCCCCGACCCGACAGCGCGTCGACCAACTCGGTCTGCTGAAGCGACACCTCTGCCGTGACGTGCGGTGCCACCCGCAAAACCTCGTCGATGGCGATCGCCAGTTGGTGAGCGGTCATCCCTGGTGCCAGGTGCAGGGTCACGCTCGCCGGCCGGGCACCCGACGGCGGTAGCCATATGTCGGCGAAACCCCAAAGAGGATTTCCCCAGGTCAAGGCGATGTCGGGATTCGTGCTGCCGTCCCCGCGGGCGGAGGCCCATGCGACATTGCCGGGGTGCAGCCGCTGCTGCGGAGTCCAGGTTCGCCCAACACAACCCAGGCGTGCGGCGAGATCGGCGGTATTCACCTCGGTAGTCCGCCAGATGCGCCTTGCCAAGTCAACTCGTCCCGACGACCCGTCACGGCATGGTCCGGCTCGACGAGTGCCGGAGACGGCTGGACGACCCGGTGGAGCCCTGGCTGCCCGAGCTCGCCGACCGGCGGGTGCTGAAACGGGTTGACGGCCCGTTGGACGACAAGGTGCTGGCGGGCCCGAATCCCCGTACGGAACGTGCTGACCCCCCACGCTCGGACTCGGCCTGGACTTCACGGCGCTGCGCAGCCCGACCATGTGCTCGTCGCCGCTGTCACACAGTGACGCGTTCTTCGCCGGTGGGTCGTCACCGGGTCCCTGACTCGCCCGTGCCAGCATCGCCCCGTGCGCAACGAGCAACGCCCACGAACACGGACACACGAGTCCGACATGACTGTGGACCCGGTAGGGTCGCACTGCTATGGTGGCGCGTTTGACGGTTTTTCAGCTAACAATCTGTCGTTTCACCCGGGAGTCGGCGTGGCCCTGCGCGTTCATCCTGTCCGGCCGGGCAACGAAGATCGGCTGGCCGGTGGCACTCTCGTACGCCTTCAGGTCCTTGGTCCGTTGCGGGTGTGGTGCGACGGCGTCGAAGTGGATGCCGGTCCTTGCCGGCAAACTCGGCCGCGAGACAGCCGCCGCCGAGTTCCTCTTCTTTCGGATGACCGGGGCCTACGTCAACACCGAGAAGGACCGTGGGATGTGGGCTCGCCGGCTGTACGAGCAAGGCCAGGCGTCGGCGGACCCGATCATCCAGGCGTACGGCCGGCAGGCCTGGGGCCTGTACCAATGGGACATCGGCGACATCGGCGCGGCGTATCAGTGTTTCAGCTGGCTAGGCCATACCACTGCGGACGGCATTGCCTCGCTGCTTGCGAACTCGGCCGACCCACACCCGGGGCCGGCTCAGGAAAGCCTGTACCACCTTGCCAGCCAGGTCGGGGGTGTCCCGATTCGACGCCGCCACGACCTCGGACGTTGGCGGATCCCGGATGAGTGGGTCGGTTATCTGGCCGTGATCACCGCGCTGCAGGGTGATGTCGAGACGGCGCGGTCCCTGCTCGGCGCGGTGTACCAGGCCGAGGGAGACACTTTTGAGATGTCGGGCTGGACCCGCTACCAAACCATGGCCGCCTCGATGGCTGGTGACGCGGCCTGGGCGATGCACGCGACCGAGCGGTGGGTCGCGGCCGGCGCCGACCTTCCGGGCGTCGCTCAGGAAGCCTACATCCGGCTGGACTGGTACTGGGCCCGTGCCATCACCGGCGACGACCCGGCCGGCAACGCGGCCAAGGCCGAACCTCTCCTGGCCGCGACCCTGGCCGACCCGCCACGATGGGGCCTCGCCTACTGGTACGGACTGATCGCCGAGATGTGGCTGGCAGCCGAGATGCCCGACAAGGCCGCGACCGCCCTCGACCGGGCCGACCAGGCCATCAAGGCCTATGGCCAGCGCTACGCCGAAGGACTTCTCCTGTTGCTACGCGCGCGCCTGCTGCACGCTCGCGGCGAACCCGTCGACGTCGTGCGAGCCGCCGCCGACAAAGCCCGGGTCCGATCCGGCGAACGGGGCGCCCACCTCTTCGCTCGCCGTGCCGAGCGGTTCTTGGCCGATCTCGAGACGCAGACCGGCGTGGCAACCGGATGAAGGGGCGGCTACGCGTCTCGGGGCAGGCCCAGGCCAGCCAGGCCGTTTGTCGAGTTTGTCCTGCGCCAGAAATTCCTGAGCGACGAACTGCGTCACTCGCACCTTGGCGCCGATGTCCCACCGCGATCACCGAGCGTTCGGGAACGCCTGCACGCGGCCTACCTCGTCGCCATCAACCCCTCGTAGCGGCCAGGCGGTCGACCGATGTCGTTTGCCGCTGGGCAGAGGCAAGCCTCTGCCCAGCGGCTGCGTGTTGCTGTTTGTCGTCGCCGAGGGTGGTGCCGCTGCCTTCGTCGAAGCGTCAGTCTGCGGTTCCGGTGCGGGCGGTGGTGGCGATGGCGTGGCCCTGTCTGACGGCTTGGCCGAACTTGGTGCCGGTGTGGGGGAGCCGCCAGAGTTCCCGGTTGCCGGGTTCGCAGCAGTCGACGATGGCGGCGAGGTCGTTGTCGCCGTCGTTGTCGAAGTCGCCGTTGGAGAGTTGGAGGGTGCGTCGCCAGTCCCAGCCGTCGGTGCTGTCGACCTCGCTGTCCCACCAGGTGGCGGGGGAGGTGAAGGCCGTACCGGTCGAGGTGAGGACTTTGATGGTGGTTTTGGCGTCGTGGTCGTAGAGGGCTACCAGGTCGTCGGCGGTGCTGCCGTCGACGTGGACGGCGGACCAGTTGGCGGCGTTTCCGGTGAAGGTGGTGGGGTCGGTGTCGGTGTCGCTGTCCCACCACTGGGTTCCGGCGGTGAATCCGGTTCCGGTGGAGGCGTGGATGCGTACGGTGGTGTGGGTTCCGGTGGTGTCCTGGGCGACGGCGAGGTCGGTCTTGCCGTCGCCGGTGAAGTCGCCGGCGACGGTTTTGGTGTTGTTCCAGGTGTAGGTGCCGGCGCTTTGGGTGTACGCGGGGGTTCCGGTGCTGGTGAAGCTGGTTCCGGTGGAGGGGTAGACGTAGGCACGCCAGCCGCCGGCGCCGTCGTTGACAACGGCCGCGGCGTCGGCGATGCCGTCGCCGGTGAAGTCGCCGGCAAAGGTACGGGCGTCGCTGAGCAGCCAGGTGCCGGCGTCGAACTCGGCCCACTCGTCACGGTACTGGTTGGTGTCGGAGCGGAGGAGGGACAGGCGTACGTGGCCGTCGGGGTCCTGCCGGAAGAGCGCGATGTCGGCGCGTCCGTCGTTGTCGAAGTCTCCGCCTGCGGTTTGGATTCTGTCGATGGAGTGGCCGCTGTGGATGGGGCTGTCCCAGGCGATGGTGGCCGGATGGAAGTCGGTCCCGGAGGAAAGCATCGTCCAGGCCGCAGTGCGGCCGTCGCCCATGTCGAGGATCGCGGCGACATCGGCCATGCCGTCGCCGTTGATGTCGTTTTGCTTGTCCGCGACCGTGGCGTCGCCGCCCGCGGAGAGAAGTCGAGGCCCGGTGGCGGTCGCTTGCACGTTGCCCGCCTTGTCGACGGCCCTGACCCACAGGTTGGCGACGGCGGTGCCGGGGAAGTCGGGGTCACCCCAGAGGGTGATCGGAACGATGGCCTTGCCGGTCGCGTCGGCCGGCGCCCACAAGGCGACGTTGTTGTCGAAGCCGTAGCGGTAACCGGCGATGTCGTTGTCACCGGCGGCTGGGTTGATCGTGACGGTTCCGATGGTGCCCACGTTGGTGTTCTCGCCGCCGACGGGGTAGTCGGTCGAGGTGATGGTCGCTGCCCCGGGGGCGGTGCCATCGATGAGGAAGTAGCACCGGGGGGTGGGTTCGCCGATGGCGCCGCCGGTGTCCCGAGCCCTGGCCGTGTAGTAGTAGACGGTCTCGTCGGCCGCCAGGGTGCCGTCGGGGACGATGGGCCAGGTGACCACCCCGCCGGACGGGATGGTCGCCGAGGCGGCCGGACCGTATGCCGGTGCGTCCCCGGACGCCTCTCTGATCTCCAGGTAGGCGGTCAGGTTGTCCGCGTCGGCGTCGGACAACCCGGCGGTGAAGGTCGGGTTCCGCATGCTTCCCGGGAGCCGGGCCGGGCTGGTCGCACTCCCGCACCGAGTCGGAGGGTACGTAGTCAACTGACTGGGTACGGCCGGCGCGGTGTTCTGCTCGACGGTGAGCTTGGCGGTGCCTGGAAGGACCCTCTTTCGTTGCTGGTTGGTGCCGTGGTCGGGAGTGCGTAGTCCAAGCGTGAGTCGGTTACCGGTGCCTGCGGCGTCGGCCCGGGTCGTGATGTCGTCCCGCATCTCTCCGGTCACACTCGCGTCCGGGGGCACCGTCTCGGTGGTTGCGATCGGAGCGGGATCGGTAGCCAGTGCGGTCGCCGCTAACAGAAGTGTGGCGACGGCCGCAGGGACGTGCCTACGAAGACCTGGTGAACGCGTGGATCGATCTAGGAAGGAGGACACGACGGGACCTTTCTCCGAAGATTCGAAAGTGGACAGCGGATCGTATGGGATCGACTGCACACCGTCAAGATCTTAAAAGGGGTCCTGTCGGGAGCACTTTGTCACGATCTGCATCGGTAGCTTGGCTTTGATGACCTGTCGTTTCGTGTGTGCATGTCTTCGTCACCGGAGCACCGGGTTGGGTCGACGCTCCTCCTACCGGAGCAGTTCGGCGTCGTGGATGAGCAGTGCGACCTGGACGCGGTTGTTGAGTTCCAGCTTCGCCAACAGCCGGGAGACATGACCCTTGACCGTGGGGACGCTCACGCCCAGCGCGGTGCCGATCTCCGCATTCGACGCGCCGTGGCCGAGCGCGACCGCCACCTCGTGTTCGCGTTCGGTGAGTGTGGCCAGGCGGTCCCGAGCCCGGACCCGCCGTGGGCCGGCCGCCGGGTCGGCGACGTGGTCGATGAGCTGACGGATGACCGTCGGGGAGAGGCTGGCCGCGCCCGCCGCGACGGTGCGGACGGCCTCGATGATGTCCTGCGGCGGGGTGTCCTTGAGGAGGAAGCCGCTGGCTCCGCCGCGCAGCGCCTCCAGGACGTACTCGTCGGCGTTGAAGGTGGTCAGCACGATCACCTGCGGTGGCGACGGCCGGCACCGGATGCGCTGCGTGGCGATCAGGCCGTCGACCTTGGGCATCCGGATGTCCATCAGGATCACGTCCGGCCAGTGGGCGTCCACGAGCAACACCGCCTGGGCGCCGTCCCCGCCCTCCGCGACCACCTCGATGTCCGGCGAGCCGCCCAGCAGGATCCGCAGCCCGGCCCGGACCAGCGGGTCGTCGTCGACGATCGCCAGCCGGATCGGCCGGTCCCGGTTCAGGTCGGCCACGGCAGCCATGCCCGGAGCCGGAAGATGTCCTGGTCGACGCCGTACTCGACCCGGCCGCCCGCCAACTCGACCCGCTCGCCGAGGCCGACGAGCCCCATTCCCGCACCCGGTATCACCGGCTGCCCGGCGGCACCCGTGCACGGGTTGGTGATCCCGATCCGTAGCTGCTCACCGGCGGTGCCGGCGAGCAGTACCTCCACCGGTGCGCCGGGCGCGTGCTTGCGGGCGTTGGTCAGCCCCTCCTGCACGATCCGGTACGCCGTACGTCCGAGGACCGCGGAGGGGCCGGCCGGCGGCACCCGGCAGGTGAAGTCGACCAACATGCCCGTCACGCGAGCGCTCTCGATCAGCTCGGGCAGGTCACCGAGGCCCGGCTGCGGCGGTTCCGGCCGTCCGGCCGCGTTGTCCCGGAGCACACCGACGACGCCGCGCAACTCCTGCAACGCCTCGTGGGCACTGGCCCGGATCGCCCCGGCCGCCAGCGCCACCTCCTCCGGCCTCGCGTCCGTACGCACCTCCAAGGCACCGGCGTGCAGGCTGACCAGCGACATCCGGTGAGCCAGCACGTCGTGCATCTCCCGGGCGATCCGGGCTCGCTCGGTCAGCCTCGCCTGTTCGACGCGCAGGTGCTGCTCCGCCTCGACGCGGTTCGCGTGATCGCGCAACGACCGGGTCAGCCCCCGGTACGCCTGCACGAACAGCCCCCAGCCCGCGGCGGCGGCACTGATCACCACCCGCATCACGACGTCGACCCAGAGCGGGTACGGCGGATCGTCCTGCATCAGGAAGTACCCGACCCCGGTGAGGACGTTGACGGCACAGAGCAGCATCACCACCCGCGCCCGGCAACGGATCGCGACGGTGAAGAGCGCGACCGTGATCGCGCCGGTCGCCATCACGGAGACCGCACCGAACGGCAGGAGCACCACGGCGAGCCCGAGCGGCCAGCGTCGCCGTACGACGAGCGCGAACGCGCAGAGCGTGCCGATCCCGACGTCGACCGGCCAGGGCAGGGCCGCCCCCGGCGCGGTCGCGTCACCGAGAGGCACCATCAGCGCCCCGTAACCGCAGGCCAGCGCGATCGCGATGCCGTCCGCGAGCCGGTCGCGCCACGCCGATCGGCTGCTGCCCGCAGGCCCGGGCACGAGCAGGGCAAAAAGCAGGGCCGACATGTCCGCAGCCTACGAGGTGCGGGTATCGGGCGGGACCTACCAAAGTTGTGGTCGGGCCGGATCCGGTGACCCGTCCCGGTCCCTACCGTCGGCCGTCGCGCGACGGACGCGGGCCCGGCCATTCTCGGCGCCATGAGACACAAGGAACTCTGGCGAATGGTCGCGGTGGTGGTCGCCGCAGCGGCTTGGGGACTCGTGGCGGCCCAGTGGACACCACGCGGACCGTTGACAAACGCGCAGGCGCTCTGGTCGGTGGCGATCAGCGCCGTGGTGGGGCTGGCCGCCGGTTGGTGGAGCCGTTCGCGGTGGGCGATGCTCGCGGCCCCGGCGGCCTTCGTGGTGGCGCTGGAACTGACCAGGATCGGGGTACGCGGACCGTCCGTCGACCTACCGCACCTGAGCCCGTTCGGAATCGTCGCCCTGCTCGCCGGTCGGGGCGTGCACGGTGTGCTGTCGATCCTGCCGCTCGGACTCGGCGCCGCCTGTGGCGCGGGAGTCACCCGTCGGGGTCACCGGGGCAGCCTGATCCGGCGGATCGGTACGGGTGTGCTGACGGCAGCCCTGCTCGCGGCCACGGTGGCGGTGTCCGTCCCGGCCCGGACGGCCCCGACCCCGGGGCCGAACGGCGTCGCCGAACTGACCTCCGTCGGCGTCGGCCCGTACCGGCTCGGCATGATGATCCGTGGCACCGACGTCGAGGCGCCGGTGCTGCTGTTCATTCCCGGCGCGCCGGGCGGCACCGAGATCGGTTCGATGCGTCAGCAGCTCGCCGCCCTGGAGCGGCGGTTCGTGGTGGTCACCCTGGACCGGCGCGGCGGTGGCTCGTCCTACCCCGCGTTGGAACCCACCCGCACGCTCACCCTGGACCGGGAGGTCGCCGACACCCTGGCGGTCACCGACCACCTGCGCGACCGGTTCCACCAGGACAGGATCTACCTGTTGGGCCACTCGGGCGGCTCGATCGTCAGCGTCCTCGCGGTGCAGCGTCATCCGGAGAAGTACCACGCCTACATCGGTACCGGCCAGGCGGTCGCCCTCCGGGCCAGCGACCGGATGTTCTACGACGACATCCTCGTCTGGGCGGGCGAGACGGGCAACGACGGTCTCGCCCGGCAGCTCACCGCCCAGGGCCCACCACCGTACGCCGACGTCTACCTGTACGAGCCGATCATGACGTACGCGCCGCGTGCGTACGACTACGACCACGAGCCGAACGCGAAGGGCGCCACCGGCTTCGGCCTCGACGTGCCCGAGTACACCCTGCTACAGAAGATCCACATGATGAACGGGGTGCTCGACGCCTGGAGCGCCCTGTACCCCCGGATGCAGCACGTCGACCTGCGACGCGACGTACCGCAACTGGAGGTGCCGGTGTACTTCGTACAGGGTGGGCACGAAATGCGCGGCCTGGCGACGGTTTTCGACCAGTGGTACGAGCGGCTGCGGGCGCCACACAAGCAGTTGGACGTCTTCGAGACGGCGGGGCACCGAGCCATGTTCGAACAGCCGGACCGCTTCGTCGCGGTGATGGACCGGGTGCTGGCCGGACGGTGACGCACGACTCCCGTCGACCCGCCGGCTACAACCCCGATTCATCGAGAATGCGGCGCATCTTCGCGAGCGGAAGCCCCGGATTGGCGGCGGCTTCGTCGGCAACCTCGGGATCGGGGTCGGCCAGCAGTCTCTCCAGCAACGCCGTGGTGGCCTTGGCGTGCCGTGCCACGCCACGTCTCAGTAACGGCTCGGGGCTGGCCGAGAGTCGTTCGAGTATGTCCACCGGAAGCTCGGGGGAGTCTCATCCTTGTTGA
Source organism: Micromonospora sp. NPDC050397 (assembly GCF_044901685.1). NCBI lineage: Bacteria > Bacillati > Actinomycetota > Actinomycetes > Micromonosporales > Micromonosporaceae > Micromonospora > Micromonospora sp. NPDC050397. The sequence continues at coordinate 12,059 of NZ_JBJDPS010000009.1, read as the reverse complement.
TATGCGATCGCCGTGCAGGCGTACAGCCGTACCGCTGTCGCCGTGCGTCAGCAGAGCTTCGACGACGGGGTCCGCGAGCCGGCCTTTCCGCTGTGACATCCCGTGTCGGCCGGCAACATGTGCCGTCAGACGGATCAAGAGATCCTCCGGCGTGGCCGGATTCCTCCCCAGACCGGAGAGCCGTGGATACCTCAGGTTCGTCACGACGCCACGGTAGTGGAGGTGGAAGATGCCGCCCTGCCGCACTCGTCTCGGCGAGTCAACGTCATCGAGCAGCGGTACGCGGCTGACGAGCCGGTCGGGCACGCCGCGTACCGGCCGGGCGGCGTAGGTACCACTCGGCCACGGCAAGGTTGATCAGCCAGCCGGCGACCACCAGCCCGGCCCGGACGTTCCCGTCGGGCTGTTCGCCGGTCGCGGCGAAGTAGGGTGCGTGGGTGAACGCCTGCGTGCCAGCGCCGAGGGCGATCGCGTAGCCGCGCACCATCCACGCCCGGTGCCGGGCGAAGTCGCGGCGCAGCACGGCGGCGAGTCCGAGCAGGATCGAGGCGGCCATGGCCGAGCCGAAGAGGAGTCGCATGGCGGCGAGCACGTCGTTGTCGTGGGCCGGCAGGTCGTACGCGAATGCCATCCAGACACCGGAGAGCGCGACCGTCAGGCCGCAGGGAACGAGCACCCGGCCGACGAGGCGGTGCCAACGGCGGCGGCGCAGGCTCGGCACGAACTGGAAGGCGCCGAGGATCGTGTAGACCACCGCGCCGACGATGTGTAGCACCACCGGTAGCGGATCGGCGACGAAGCGGGCGTTCGCCGGGGTGACCTCCGGTCCGGTGCCCAACTCGCCCAGCCGTCCCAGGCCGGCGATGATCGGTATCAGGCCCAGCAGGATCAGCGCGGTCGGTAGCCGCCACTCGCGCATCGTCATACCATCGATGGTGGACGCCGTACCCACCTCGGCTCATCGGCTGGATGGGCCGCGATCGGGTGGACCCTTGGTCGTACGTGCTCGTCGTACCTTCGGCGGTCACCGTCGTCGTCTACCGGCCCGATCGGCTCCGCCGTCGGCGCACCCGTCCGCGGCTGGTCTCGTACGCCCACATCGCGACCTTGACCCGGTTAGGTACGCCGGGCTTCGTAGCTTTCTGAGCCAAGCGTTGGTCAGGAGGGCCGCGCGGGTGAGCCCATTCGGGGACGGCTCGACCGACCTGAGCGACTTCGGGCATGGCGGATGCGGCGGAATCCCAACGGACCCGGCTGAGCCGGGACCGTAGCCGCCCTGCATTACGCGGAACCCAGAACCAGTACGCGGGCCCTAAGCTCCACTGCTATGGCCCGCACCACACCTGCACGTCCCTTGGACATCACCGCGCTCTTCCCCGAGCTGCGGGAACATTCCACCACCGCTACCCGCCTGCATCCCCGGCCCGGCGCTCCGACCGTCGCGGACAGCTCGGTCGGCGGACCGCTGCTGTGGCCGGCCGACGAGGTATGGCCGGTCTGCGACGACGCCGGGGCGCACGAGCCGTACAACCTGACCACCCCGGCCGCCGTGCGCCGCAGGCGGGAGATCCTCGCGACCGCGCAAGCCCGGGAGCCGCTGCCGGGCGGGGATTTCCTGACCGCGTCGGAGCGGGCCGAGCTTGATGCGGCCGATGCTCTGGACCCGGACGACCTGAACGAGGATCCGATCCCGCTGGTCCCGGTCGCGCAGCTCCATCGGCGAGATATCCCGGACTACGCCGGTCCGGACGGCACCGACCTGCTCCAGGTGCTGTGGTGCCCGGTGGACCACTCGGACCGGCACTACAGCCCTCGCGTCTTCCTCTACTGGCGCGACAGTTCCGCTGTCGGCCCGCTGCTCGAAGCGCCTCCCGAGCCGCCGGTGATCAGCGACATGTACCTGCCGGTTCCATGCGTGGTGCATCCCGAGCAGGTTCGCGAGTACCAATACGCCGATCTGCTCCCCGATGACCTGCGCGAGCGGCTCGACGAATGGGATGACGACGAAGACGATAGCCGTCCCGGCTACCAGACCGACTTGTCGCTGGCGCCGGGATGGAAGGTCGGCGGGTACGCGAACTGGTCGCTGACCGATCCGTACCCGATGGATTGTGCTGCCTGCGGCACCGCGATGACCCTGATTTTCACCGTGGACTCGGGCGACTGGAACGGCGTGCACTGCAGTTGGCGCCCGTCCGAGGAGAACCCCACCGCGTCCCCGGACACCGTCGGCGTGCAGATCGGGCGTGGCTACTCGCTGTACACCTTTCGCTGCCCCGAATCATTCGACCACCCCCCGGCCACCGCCATGCAGTGACGTGGCCTCCCTCCACGGCTTGCCGGACTCCGAGCGCACTCATCTCGGCATGAGCGGGCGTTTCACCGTCGGAGGTACTACCGCTGACGGTCACCGAAGGTGACGGATGCCTCGGAGTCGGCGCATGATCGGCGGCAGATGGTTGTGTCGGCGGCGACACGGCGATGAGTCCGGTAACGGCGAGCGGGGCGCCGGCCGACACCGTACGAGGATTGGTGGACTGGTCACGGCCTTTGGTCAGGCAGGTGGGTCGTCCCGGTAGAGATCTGATCTCACATCTCGCCCGCCCCAGCGAGTGGCCGCGAGTTCCGGCCTCTGCCGGACGGGTTTGGGCACCCAGCGGTGTCGTCTGGTGTCGGGCGCTTCATTGTTCCAGTCGGCGATCGCCGCGAACGGGTCTGGGATGATCCCCGCTGTGTCGTCGCAGGTCCTTCGGACGACCATGGATGGATAAAAGCGCGTTTCCTGGGCCACATCGCAGTCGTCGGTCCGCGAAGCGACCAAGGCCCCGCACTTCTCGCAGGATACGCAAGGGTTCCACCCCACGAGAGACCAGCAGCCGACCTGGACGAGAGCGTGGACGAATCGTGTACCGCGAACGTCGCCGGGCGAAAGCACGAACGTGTTTACGATCTGATCACGGCCGTAGACGGCCGCGTCGATCGCATAGTTGCCGGGTTGGAGCCGTGGAGGGTTCACGTGGTGGTGGTCCAGCAGCGACCAGTGCGGTCCGGCGGGCAGCTCGACCAGCCGCACCGGAACGCTCAACTCGTTCCCGCACGTCGCGCACTGAAAGCTCTCCACTTCGGGAGTGTGTCACTTCAAGCCGAGCGTACGCATCCGCACCGGCACGACCTCCGACAGCTACCGGAGGTGACGAATGCTCCGGCACCAGCGCGCACGGTCGGCGGCGAATCAGTGCGCCAAGGTTTCAGTCGTGGGCCACTGCGTAGCCGAGGATTACGGCGGCGGACACGACGATGTGGCCTGGGGCGAGGTCCTGGGCTGTGGTGGCGGCGGCCTCGGCGTGGCTGCGGTAGCGGGCGGTGCCGGGCTGCTCGGGGTCGACGTCCTCCACATGGAGGACTGCGCCGACGCGGACGCCGGCCGCCTCAGCGTACAGCTCGGCCTTCGCGCGGGCCGCGACGACTGCCTTGCGCCGGGCTTCCGCCCGCAGTTCCCGCTTGGCGACGACATCGAAGTCGACGCCCTCGATCTCGTTCGCGCCGGCCGCGACGACATCGACAAGTAGCGGCTCAACGTCATCCAGCGCGCGAGACTCGACCGCGAAGGCAGCCTGGCACTGGTAGCCCACGAACTTACGTGCGCCGTCGACGTACCCGGTAGCGGTCCTCAGGTCCAGCCGCGAGCCCTCGACCGCCGCGTCGCTGATCCCGTGCGCGCGTAGCGCCCCGCGTACGGCCCGGACGGCGGCGCGGGCCGCTTCGAACGCGGCGTTCGGGGTTTGCTCCACCCGCACGACCTTGAACCTCACCCGTACGAGATCCGGGACGGCCTTCACACTCGCCGCGCCGAACGCGGTGATCCCCCATGGACGCTCCACCATCTGCATGACCGCCGATCCAACCAGATGGTCCGCGCCGCACCGGCGGTAGGGCGAACAGCCCGTGGGCCAGCCAAACTCGACCGACAGCCGTCCCGGCAGGCTGGATGGCACGCTTTACTGGCGAAGCCGCTGCGGCGCTGCCACAGACCCGCCAAGACCCCAGTGAACCCGCTGGCCAACCCGCTGGCACCACCGCGAACAGCGAGCAGCCGGCCTTCCGTGGCGGGACTATAGGACCTTCGACCGGCCGTATTTTTCCTGGTCAGAAGACACTCCTCCGTTTCCGGTCCACTCCTTGGGCAGCCTTTAGTGAAGGGTTGAGGGTAGAGACTAAATTTAACTTCATGTTTGCTTGCGACCGCACGTGCCGCTGTACAGTTCGCGCAAGCATGAGCACCTTGCACAAGTATCAGAAAGCATCAGACATGACGAACCCGTTCGAGGACCCGCAAGCCACCTACCTGGTGCTGGTCAATGCGGAGAAGCAGCACTCGCTGTGGCCGACCTTTGTCGATGTCCCCGACGGCTGGGAGATCGCATTCGGCGAGGCTTCGCGACAGGACTGCCTGGACTACGTCGAGCGGACCTGGACCGACATGCGGCCCCAGAGTCTGATCGACGCCATGGGCGGCAAGTGAGCGCGGTGGCTCCGCGCGAACCGTTGACCGCGCCATCCCCCGGGCTTCGAGGCGACTTCCGGTCCGCCGCCCGGGATGAACCCGGACCACAAGTGACCTGACCGGCGCCGCGCTGTTCATTCCGACCGAATTCATGGCAGCGGAAAAACTCGTTCTTTTCCCTGAAATTCATAGGGCTTCACTGGTCGCCACCCGAGTGGGTCCAGCATGACATCGCGCTCGCGGCCGGACTCCGGAGGGCCTGAACAAAATGGGCCCGGCCGTTTCTGTCGCTGACGGATGCCGAGTCCGCCGAATTCCCGCTGGAACATCGAATACACGGGGTACTCACAATGCCGAACAATGCCAAGAAGGCCCTGACCGCAGCCCAGGAAGGCATCTGGTACGCCCAGGCATTGGATCCGGAGAGCCCGGCCCAGAACATGGTGGAGTACCTGGACATCGCCGGCCCTCTGCGGCTCGATTTGCTGGAGAAGGCGTTCGGCCAGACGCTGGCCGAGGCCGAGCTGTCGCATCGGCGGTTCGGGCAGAGCGACGAGGGACCGTGGCAGGTGGTCGGACCCCTGCTCGACTACCGGTTACCCCTGATCGACCTGCGGGAGGAGTTTGAGCCGGCGGCGGCCGCCGAGGCCTGGATGCGAGCCGACGCCGCCCGCCCCGCCGATCTCGAGCACGGCCGGATCATCACCTTCGCCGCGCTCCTGGTCGGCGAGGACAGGACCGTGGTGTATCTGCGGGCCCACCACATCGCGGTGGACGCCGTCGGGTACGCGGTGTGGCTGAACCGGGTCACGGAGATCTACACCGCGCTCGAAGAGGGGCGGGACTGCCCGTTCACGCCGTTCGCGACCCTCGACGAGATCCTGGCCGACGACGAGTCGTACCGCGACAGCGAACAGTTCGCCAAAGACCGCGCGTACTGGGCCGAGCGGCTGGCCGACGCACCCGAGGTCGTGACCCTGGCCTCGCGGACGGCGTCGGCGTCCCACCGATCTCATCGCCGGACCGCCCTGGTCTCGGCCGAAGTCACGCAGTCGCTGCGGCAGGTGGCCCGCACGTCCGGCGTCGCCCTGCCCGCCCTGCTGATCGGGGCCACCGGGCTGTACGTGCATCGGGTGGCGCAGGCGCAGGACGTCACGCTGGGCCTGACCGTCACGGCGCGCAAGGGGTCGCGGGTGCGCGGGTCGGTGGCGAGCCTGGCCCAGGCGCTGCCCCTGCGTCTGCGCATCGCGGCAGGCATGAGCGTACGTGACCTGGCTCGCGAAGCCTCCGCAGGGAGCCGGGGAGTGCTCCAGCACCAGCGTTACCGATACGCGGACCTGTTCCGCGACCAGAAACTCGCCGGCACGGACAGCCGCATGTTCGGCCCCGAGATCAACTTTGTTCCCGACGACCGGACACTGCCCCGGTTCGGCCGCTGTGAGACCACCGCGCGCACGTACCTCGCCAACGGTGCGGTGGGCGACCTGACGATCCTCGTCTACGAGCGGGACGCGGGCCTACGGGTCGACTTCCTGGCCAACCCCGCGCTCTACACCGAGGAAGAGAACGCCACCCACCAGGCGCGGTTCCTTCATCTGCTCACGGCCCTGGCCCAACTGGGGCCCGACGCGCCGATCGCCCGGCTGGGCCTGGCCACCCCGGTCGAACACCACCGCACCCTGGTGGAATGGAACAACACCACCCGAGGCGTCTCCCCGGCAACTCTGCCCGAGCTGATCGAGGCGCAGGTCGCGCGTACGCCGGACGCGACCGCGGTGGTGTTCGAGAACACCCGGCTGACGTATGCGGAGCTCGATGCCCGGGCGAACCAGCTGGCGCGGCTGCTGGTCACCCGGGGTGCGGAACCGGAGGCCCGGGTCGCCGTGCTGATGGATCGCTCGGTCGACCTGGTCGTCGCCCTGCTGGCGGTGCTGAAGGCGGGGGCGGCGTACGTACCGGTCGATCCCGGTCATCCGGTCGATCGCATCGCGTACGTCTTGGCTGATGCGCGGCCTGCGTTGGTGGTGACCACTGGTTCGGTGGGGGTGGTGCTGCCCGAAGGTATGCCGTGGTTGGTGGTGGACGCCGTGGAGATGTCGCGGTTCGAGGGTGGGGAGTTGCCGGCGGTGGCGCTGCGGCCTGCCCATCCCGCGTATGTGATTTACACGTCGGGTTCCACTGGTCGGCCGAAGGGCATCGTGGTCTCTCACCAGGCGCTCGGGAATTTTGTCGCCGCGATGCGGGAGCATTTGCTGTTGGATGGCGAGGATGCCCTCGTGGCCGTGACCACGGTCGCGTTCGATATTCACATATTGGAGCTGTTCGTACCGTTGGTGTCGGGTGCCCGTGTGGTGCTTGCCGACCGCGACACCGCTCGTGATCCACACGCCCTGGCCAGGTTGATCCATCGGTCGGAAGCCACTGTATTGCAGGCGACACCTGCGGTGTGGCAGTCGCTCAGCGAGGATGCCCCGAATGCCCTCGGTGGGCTCCGGGTTCTTGTCGGTGGTGAGGCACTGCCCCCGGCTCTCGCTCAGCAATTGACAGCAGCAGCAGGGTCGGTCACCAACCTGTACGGCCCTACGGAAACCACTGTCTGGTCAACGTTCGCGGCCTTGCGGCCTGGAGGCGTCCGCATCGGACGGCCCATCCTCAACACCCGGGTGTTCGTGCTGGACGCCGCTCTGCGGCCGGTGCCGGTCGGTGTTCCGGGGGAGTTGTACATTTCCGGGGCTGGTCTGGCCCGGGGCTACCTTGATCGGCCTGGGTTGACCGCGGAGCGGTTTGTCGCCAACCCGTACGGCGGGCCGGGCGAGCGGATGTATCGCACCGGTGACCTGGCCCGGTGGAACGCCGACGGGCAGTTGGAATACCTGGGCCGGACCGATTACCAGGTCAAGATTCGTGGCTTTCGGATCGAGTTGGGCGAGATCGAGGCGGCCCTGGCCTCCCACCCGGCTGTCTCTCAAGCCGCCGTCATCGTCCGCGAGGACCAGCCCGGCGACAAACGCCTGGTCGGCTACATCGTCCTTCGGAGCGACCTCGTTGGCACCGACATCCGCGCCCACGTCGCCGCTCTGCTGCCGGACTACATGGTCCCGGCGGCGATCGTCGAACTGGACGCACTCCCGCTGAGCGTGAACCGCAAACTCGACCGGAGAGCCCTCCCCGCCCCCGACTACAGCGCCGGCACCACCAGCCGGGGTCCGGCGAACGCCCAGGAGGAAATCCTGTGCGCCCTGGCCGCCGAGGTGCTCGGCCTGTCGTCGGTCGGGGTCGACGACAATTTCTTCGAACTCGGCGGCCACTCCCTGCTCGCGACCCGTCTGGTCAGCCGCATCCGCTCGGTGTTCGGCGTCGACATGCCGATCCGCACCCTGTTCAACACCCCCACCGTCGCCGGGCTCGCCGGCCGCCTCACCACCACCGGTACGTCCCGGCCCCCGCTGGCGCCGGTTCAGCGACCGGACCTGCTGCCGCTGTCCTTTGCCCAGCAGCGCCTGTGGTTCCTCGGCGAGTTGGAGGGCCCGTCGGCGACCTACAACATCCCGATGGCCGTGCGCCTGACCGGCCCACTCGACACCGACGCCCTGCACGGTGCACTCCGCGACGTGCTGCACCGGCACGAAGTCCTGCGCACCGTTCTCAGCACCGTCGACGGCCAGCCCCACCAGCAGATCACGGACCCGACCGACGATCTGCTCACGATCATCGACGCCGAACAGTTACCCCCGACCGAGCTGACCCGACTGATCACCGAGACGGCTCAGCACCGGTTTGATCTGGCGGGCGAGATCCCGTTACGGGCACATCTGTTCCGGACCGGCCCGGACGAGCACGTGCTGGTCGTGGTGATGCATCACATCGCCGGTGACGGCTGGTCGCTGGGCCCACTGGCGCACGACGTGTCGACCGCGTACAGCGCCCGCGCCGCCGGTGACGCTCCCGTGTGGGCGCCGTTGTCCGTGCAGTACGCCGACTACACGCTGTGGCAACGTGATCTCCTCGGCGACGGGAGCGACCCCAGCAGTCTTCTGGTCGAGCAGCTCACCTATTGGCGCCATGCTCTGGACGGGATCCCTGAGGAACTGGCGCTGCCGGTTGACCGGCCGCGTCCGCTGGTGGCCTCGCACCGGGGCGGCACGGTCGATCTGGACATTGATGTCGAGGTTCATCGGGCGGTCGTGGATCTGGCTCGGGCGCGGGGCGTGACCGTGTTCATGGTCATGCAGGCCGCACTGTCGGTCCTGCTGCACCGTCTCGGCGCCGGGGACGACATCCCGATCGGCAGTCCCGTCGCCGGGCGTACCGACGAAGCACTCGACGATCTCGTCGGGTTCTTCGTCAACACCCTCGTCCTACGCTCCGACCTCTCCGGTCGGCCCACGTTCCTCGACCTGCTGAGCCAGGGGCGCGAGACAGCCCTCAGCGCGTACGCGCACCAGGACGTTCCGTTCGAACGACTGGTGGAAGAGCTTTCGCCGACCCGGTCGATGGCCCGTCACCCGTTGTTCCAGGTGATGCTGACCCTGCAGAACAACACGCGGGCCGAGTTGGACCTGCCCGGTCTGACCGTCGCCACCCTGCCCACCGGCGGGACGCCCGCCAAGTTCGACCTCGACCTGCAGCTCAACGAGCATGTCGAAGAGGGAGGCAAGCCCGCCGGCCTGCACGGTGTGATCGTCTATGCGGCCGATCTGTTCGACCACCACACCGTCGCGGGTATCGGTGAACGTTTCGTCCAGGTCCTGCGAACGGTCACCGCGCATCCGTCCGTGCTGGTGAATCGGATCGATGTCCTCAGCCCGGTCGAACGCCACCGCATCCTGGTCGAATGGAACGACACCACCCGACCGGTACCGCGAACCACGGTCCCGGAGCTGATCGAGCAGCAGGTCACCCGCACTCCCTCGGCACCCGCCCTGGTCTTCGACGGCGTCACCGTGTCGTACGCCGAGCTCAACACCCGGGCCAACCGACTCGCCCGGCTGCTGATCGAGCACGGGGCACAACCCGAACGCCTGGTCGCTCTCGCCCTTCCCCGCTCAGTTGATCTCGTCGTCGCTATCCTCGCCACGCTCAAGACCGGAGCCGCCTACCTGCCGGTCGATCCCGGTCATCCGGTCGATCGCATCGCGTACGTCTTGGCTGATGCGCGGCCTGCGTTGGTGGTGACCACTGGTTCGGTGGGGGTGGTGCTGCCCGAAGGTATGCCGTGGTTGGTGGTGGACGCCGTGGAGATGTCGCGGTTCGAGGGTGGGGAGTTGCCGGCGGTGGCGCTGCGGCCTGCCCATCCCGCGTATGTGATTTACACGTCGGGTTCCACTGGTCGGCCGAAGGGCATCGTGGTTTCCCACCGGGCGCTCGGGAATTTTGTCGGTGCCATGTGTGAGTATCTGATGCTGGATGGCGAGGATGCCCTCGTGGCCGTGACCACGGTCGCGTTCGATATTCACATATTGGAGCTGTTCGTACCGTTGGTGTCGGGTGCCCGTGTGGTGCTTGCCGACCGCGACACCGCTCGTGATCCACACGCCCTGGCCAGGTTGATCCATCGGTCGGAAGCCACTGTTCTGCAGGCGACACCTGCGGTGTGGCAGTCGCTCAGCGAGGATGCCCCGAATGCCCTCGGTGGCCTTCGGGTTCTTGTCGGTGGTGAGGCACTGCCCCCGGCTCTCGCTCAGCAATTGACAGCAGCAGCAGGGTCGGTCACCAACCTGTACGGCCCTACGGAAACCACTGTCTGGTCAACGTTCGCGGCCTTGCGGCCTGGAGGCGTCCGCATCGGACGGCCCATCCTCAACACCCGGGTGTTCGTGCTGGACGCCGCTCTGCGGCCGGTGCCGGTCGGTGTTCCGGGGGAGTTGTACATTTCCGGGGCTGGTCTGGCCCGGGGCTACCTTGATCGGCCTGGGTTGACCGCGGAGCGGTTTGTCGCCAACCCTCATGGTCGGCTTGGTGAGCGGATGTATCGCACCGGTGACCTGGCCCGGTGGAACGCCGACGGGCAGTTGGAATATCTGGGCCGGACCGACCACCAGGTCAAGATTCGTGGCTTCCGGATCGAGTTGGGCGAGATCGAGGCGGCGCTGGTTTCCCACCCGGTGGTGGCTCAGGCGGCGGTGGTGGTGCGTGAGGCTCAGCCCGGCGACAAACGCCTGGTCGGCTACGTCGTGCCCGGGTCCGGCGGCGTTGATCTGCGTGCCCACGTCGCCGCTTTGCTGCCGGACTACATGGTCCCGGCGGCGATCGTCGAACTGGACGCACTCCCGCTGAGCGTGAACCGCAAACTTGACCGGAGAGCCCTCCCCGCCCCCGACTACAGCGCCGGCACCACCAGCCGCGCTCCGGTCGGCGTGCAAGAGGAAATCCTTTGCGCGGTCTTCGCCGAGATCCTCAACACTTCCCAGGTCGGGGTCGACGACAACTTCTTCGAACTCGGCGGCCACTCCCTGCTCGCGACCCGTCTGGTCAGCCGCATCCGCTCGGTGTTCGGCGTCGACATGCCCATCCGGGCACTGTTCGAGACCCCGACCCCGGCAGCCCTCGTCGGTTGGCTGACCACTCCCAGCGCCTCGCGCCCCCCGCTGACGGCGGCCCAGCGGCCCGAGCTGGTGCCGTTGTCGTTCGCCCAGCAGCGGCTGTGGTTCCTCAGCGAGTTGGAGGGCCCGTCGGCGACCTACAACATCCCGATGGCCGTGCGCCTGACCGGCCCACTCGACACCGACGCCCTGCACGGTGCACTCCGCGACGTGCTGCACCGGCACGAAGTCCTGCGCACCGTTCTCAGCACCGTCGACGGCCAGCCCCACCAGCAGATCACGGACCCGACCGACGATCTGCTCACGATCATCGACGCCGAACAGTTACCCCCGACCGAGCTGACCCGACTGATCACCGAGACGGCTCAGCACCGGTTTGATCTGGCGGGCGAGATCCCGTTACGGGCACATCTGTTCCGGACCGGCCCGGACGAGCACGTGCTGGTCGTGGTGATGCATCACATCGCCGGTGACGGCTGGTCGCTGGGCCCACTGGCGCACGACGTGTCGACCGCGTACGGGGCCCGCGCCGCCGGTGACGCTCCCGTGTGGGCGCCGTTGTCCGTGCAGTACGCCGACTACACGCTGTGGCAGGCGGAGTTGCTGGGCGACGCGTCCGACTCCGCCAGCCTGCTGTCGGAGCAGCTCACCTATTGGCGCGACGCTCTGGACGGGATCCCCGAGGAACTGGTCCTGCCGGTTGACCGGCCGCGTCCGCTGGTGGCCTCGCACCGGGGCGGCACCGTCGATCTGCACATCGATGTCGAGGTTCATCGGGCGGTCGTGGATCTGGCTCGGGCGCGGGGCGTGACCGTGTTCATGGTCATGCAGGCCGCACTGTCGGTCCTGCTGCACCGTCTCGGCGCCGGGGACGACATCCCGATCGGCAGTCCCGTCGCCGGGCGTACCGACGAAGCGCTCGACGATCTCGTCGGGTTCTTCGTCAACACCCTCGTCGTGCGTTCGGACCTGTCGGGGAGCCCGGACTTCACGCAGCTCCTCGAGCGGACTCG
>NZ_JBJDPS010000008.1:0-257364 GCF_044901685.1 Micromonospora sp. NPDC050397 | reverse complement strand
TCGTAGGACCAAGGAGCGACGACGTCAGCGAGCGACCAACACGATTTTCAGCCCGGAACGGGCCACCTCGCCAGAGGCGACAAGGACTAACCCCCCGCTCCCAACCCCCACCCTTCTCCCCTCCCCCCAACCCACCCCTCCGCCGCGATCTGGGGCAAATCTGCGTTGGTGGAGATCAACGCGTGACGATTAGCCCTAGATCGCGGAAGGGGGTGGGGGAGGGGGGTGGGTTTTATTCCGGGTTTCGGGGTTGTGGAGGGGTGGGCGGGGTGATGTTTACGGCCGTGGCGGCGGGTCTGGGTAACGCGTCGCGCGTGCGAGACTAGACAACCATGAGCGACCCACGGATCACCTCGTCGATCTTCACCCGCGGCGCGGTAGACCTCGGCGCGCTGCGCAGCGCCGCCCAGCCGTCCGCCCGACCCGCCGGCCAGCCTCCGGCCGGCTCCGCACCCGCCGCCGCACCGACCGGCGCCGCTGGCGGGGGTGGCGTCACGGTCATAGACGTCACCGAGGCGACGTTCCAGTCCGAGGTGCTGGAACGCTCTCTCACCACCCCCGTGGTGATCGACTTCTGGGCCGAGTGGTGTGAGCCGTGCAAGCAGCTCTCCCCGGTGCTGGAGCGGCTGGCCGTGGAGGGCGGCGGCGCCTGGGTGCTCGCCAAGATCGACGTGGACGGCAACCCGAGAATCGCGCAGATGTTCCGGGTGCAGGGCATCCCGATGGTCTACGCGGTGATCGGCGGCCAGCCGGTGGACGCCTTCTCCGGCGTCGTACCGGAGTCGCAGTTGCGGCAGTGGATCGACGCCGTGCTCAAGGCCGGCGGGGTGGCGGTCGAGACCCCGGAGGACCCGCGACTCGGTGACGCCGACGAGGCGCTCATCACCGGCGACCTCGACGCCGCCGAGCGGGCGTACAAGAAGATCCTTTCGGATTCTCCGGCGGACGCGGCGGCCGAAGCCGGCCTGGCGCACGTCGCCCTGGCCCGCAGGGTGGCCGGGGTCGACCCGGCTGCGGCGCTCGCCGCCGCCGAGGCCAGCCCCGACGACGTGCCGGCCAACCTGCTCGCCGCCGACATCGAGGTGCTCAGCGGTCAGGCCGAGCAGGCGTACGCCAGGCTGGTCGGCCTGGTCCGGCGCAGCTCGGGGGAGGACCGGGAGGGAATCCGCCGGCACCTGCTCTCCCTGTTCACCGTGGCCGGGCCGGACGATCCGGCCGTCGCCGGGGCCCGTCGGGCGCTCGCCAGCGCACTGTTCTGACCGGCGCCCGGCCGGCCGTCCGGCCGGGCAACAGGCAATGGTTGACCATGGAGCGTGAAAAGTCTGCCGAGGCAAGTGCGAAATGCCTGACCCTGGGCGTGCGGAAAGTGTGATCACATGGGTGCTGAAGGCCTGATCAGGTGAGTAGGAGCACGTCACCGGTCAGCCCCGCGGTCGGCAACGAGGACGGGAGCCCATGATGCGCCGGATCGCCGTCCTCGACGCACCCTCGAACCTGGGCCTGCGCCCGCCCACCGCCACCTCCGTGCCAGGCTGCGCGAAGGCACCGGGGGCGTTGCGGGACCAGGACCTGATCGGCCGGCTGACGGCCCGCGACGCGGGCTGCCTCACCCCCTCGCGGTACGACCCCGGCGACTGGCGCCCCGGCGACGGGGTCGCCCACGCCGGGGCGATCGCGGCGTACTCGCGGGCGCTCGCCGACCGGATCGGCGCGATAATCGACCGGGGTGAGTTCCCGGTCGTGCTCGGCGGCGACTGCTCGATCGTGCTCGGCTCGGCCCTGGCCATGCACCGGCTCGGCGAGGCGGTGGGAGGCAGGATCGGCCTCGTCTACGTCGACGGACACTCCGACTTCCGGCATCCCGGCAACGCGTCGTACGTCGGCGCGGCGGCCGGCGAGGGGCTGGCCCTGGTGACCGGTCGGGGACAGCCCGACCTCGCCTCGATCGAGGGGCGCCGCCCGTACTTCCGGGACATCGACGTGGTCGTGCTCGGCATCCGCGCCCAGGACGAGTACCGGCTGGACCTCCAGGCGGCCGGAATCGTCACCCGCCCGGTGCCGATCCTGCGGGCCGAGGGGGCGGCCCGGACCGCCCAGTGGGCGCACGACCAGCTCGCCGACTGTGCCGGTTACTGGGTGCACGTCGACGTTGACGTACTCGATCCGGCGGTGATGCCCGCCGTCGACGCGCCCGACCCCGGTGGGATCGCCTTCCCGGAGCTGGAACTGCTGCTCGCCGGGCTGGTCGACTCGCCGCACTGCCTGGGAGTCGAGGTCACCGTCTTCGACCCGGACTACGACCCCGAGGGCGCGTACGCGGCGGAGATCGTCGGCACCCTCGCGGCCGGCCTGGCCCCGGTCACCACCCCGGAGACGCCGCCGCCCCGGCTGCTGCCGACCCAGCCCTCCGCCGCCGGTCGTGGCGGCCTCCGGCCGGTCCGGGAGGCGCCCGCGACGCCGACGCCGGTCACCCCGGCCGCGCCGGTCCCGGCCACCGCCGCCGGGCGCTCGACCGGCCCCGGTACGCCGGGCGCCTCGATGGTGTCGAGCGCCTTCGGCCCGGTCAACGCCTTTGGCGCCGAGGTGGCGAGCGCGTCCGGGGCGAGCACGAGCGGGACGAGCGCCTCCAGGACGAGAGCGTCCGGGGCGGGCGGGGACGGGACGAGAGCGTCCGGGGCGGGCGGGGACGGGACGAGAGCGTCCGGGGCGGGCGTCGGCACCGGACGCGGCTCCCGTACGTCGAAGACCTCCGCCGGACCCCGGCGGGGGCTGTCGTCGGTCGCCGGCATGGGTGTCGACGCGCCGACCCCGGTCGACCAGGTTGTCGATCCGAGCCGTCCGGCTTCCCGGACGGCGCCCCGCCCGAGTTCGGCACCGAAGCCGACCGTGGCCGCCACCCCCGCCGAGCCGGCGTCGAGTGGGACGCTCGGGTCGCCGCCACCCGTACCCGAATCCGCCGACGCCCCGCCGACCCCGGCGGCACCGGCCGCTTGGGTCACCGGTTCGGGGTCGACCACCGACCGGGATGCCAGCATCGTTCCACGGACGCCGGGCGGGACGGACGTCCCGCCCGTTCCCCCCGCTCCGGAGCCGGTCGGCCCACCGCCGTCGGCGGGTCCGGGGCGCCTACGCCGTGCTCAGCCGACGGAGCCACCGGCCGGCGCCGGGACCGGCACCGAGGGCACGGACCCGGCCGCGACGCCCGCCTGACCGGGCGACGGCGGCCGTAGTCCCGCACGGCCGCCGAGCGGCGGCCGTGCGGGACCGGGTCAGCGGGCGGCCAGGTTGCGCAGGAACCGGTCGGCGATCGGGACGGCGGTGTCACCGCTGCCGCCGCCGTTCTCGACGAAGACCGCGAAGGCCACGTCACCCTGCCAGCCGACGAACCAGGCGTGCGTGTGCGCCGGGTTGTTGTCGTACTCGGCGGTTCCGGTCTTTCCGTGGACCGGGCCGCCGGGGACGTTCTTCAGCGCCGTCGCGCTGCCGGCGGTGACCACCTCCCGCATCATCGTGCGCAGCGGTTCCACCGAGGTCGGCTTGAGCTGTGGACCGACCGGCGCGGACCCGGCGGGGGCCGGGTCGAGCACGAGTTTCGGCTGCTGCCACTGGCCCTTGGCGACGGCGGCGGTGGCGGCGGCCATGGCGATCGGACTGACCAGGTTGGTGCCCTGGCCGAACGCGGCGGCGGCCCGTTCGGCGGCCGAGCCACCGGTGGAGATCTTGCCGGTGAACGCCTCGACGCCCAACTCCCACTTGGCCTCCAGGCCCAGCGTGCGGCCCGTCTCGGCCAGCCCGGTGTCGCCGAGCTTCGGGGCCAGCGCGGCGAACGCGGTGTTGCAGGACTTGGCGAAGTCGGTCCGGAACGGTACGTCGCCCAACTCGAAGTCGTTGGCGTTCTTGAACGAGCGGCCGTCGACGGTGAACGTCTTCGGGCAGGCCACCTTGCCGTCCAGGCTGACCGCGTTCTGGTCGAGCAGCCCGAGGGCGCTGACCATCTTGAAGGTGGATCCGGGCGGCACCTGCGCGGTCAGGGCGAGGTTCTCCGCCCCACCGCCCGGACCGTTCGCGGTGGCGAGCACGGAACCGTCGCTGATCCTGACCGCCACCAGGGCGGTACGGTGCGAGTCCGGGGCGAGGGCCGCGTCGGCGGCGCTCTGGGTCTTCACGTCGATCGTGGTCTTCAGCGGCGTACCCGGGGTCGGCTCGGTGCGGAACAGCTCGGTGTCGGTCGGCACGAGCTGCCCGTTGTCGTTGCGCCGACTGATCACCACGGTGCTGCCCGGGGTGCCGCGCAGCGGCTTCTCGTACCGGCCCTGGAGGCCGCCGTGCCCGATCATGTCGGTGGCGACGTACACCCCGGGGTTGGCGTCGAGGTCCTCCTTCTGCGCCGGGTCGACCGAGCCGAGCAGGGCACGGGCGAACTCCCGGGTCGGCGCCAGCTCCCGCTGCTCCTCCCGGAACTTTGTCCCGGGCAGGTCGTAGATGCGCGGCTTGATCTGCTGGTACGCCTCCTTCCGAAGGCTGACCACCTCGACAAAGGCGTCCGGCTTCGCCTGTTTGATCTGTTCCGGCAGGTCGTCGAGTTCGATCGCCGGTGTGATCGCCGGCCGGATCGCCTTGAACGCCGCCTCCAGCTCCTTGACCAGGGCTGGGACGTCACTGACCTCGCTCGGCTGGACCCCGATCACGATGATCGACCGGGGCGCCACGATGGGCTGGCCGGCGCCGTCCAGGATCTGCCCGCGCGGGGCGGCGACCCGGCGTACGGTCAGTTGGTCGCCCTCGGTCAACTTCTCCTGGGCGATCCGTGGCTCCCAGATGATCCGCCACTGGTCCTCGGTGTCGCGCTTGAGTCGCACCGCCGTGGGGTACGCCCAGTGGGTGCCACCGGGCAGGGTCCAGTCGACCGTCAGTTTTGCCGTCGCGGCGTCTCCGCCGACCGAGGCGTCACCGTTGCGTCGCACCGCCGGGGTGGGCAGGTCGCCGGCCAGGAACTTGATCTCCTCCAGCACCTTGGCCCCGGTGATCTGCTGCCCCTGGTCGTCGAGGAAGCGGAACTGGTCGAGTTTCCCGTCCCGCCAACCACCGAGGAAGTCGTCCACCGCCTGCTCCGGCGAGGGCTGGCCGGAGCACCCGGCCAGCGAGCCGGTCAGCAGCCCGAGGGCGGCCAGGGCGGCCAGGATCGGTCGGCGGAGGCGGGTGGTCGGCGGCCGGAGGCCGCCGTCGCGGCGGCGTTGCTCGTACGGGTGCATGTGGCGTAGGCCACCTTTCGGTCGTTCGTCCCCGATTCGACTCCCGACGGTAGTACGCGTGTCCACCCTGGTGGAGTCGGTGGAAGGGTTCCCGGCCGACCGAGATCCAGGTGTGATGACGTGCTGAGTAGGGGTACTCACCAGCACCAGTGCCCCGTACCCACAAGGGGTGAAAGGGCAGAGTCGCGAACCGTACGTCCAGAGGTCGGTCCGCCGATCAAGGAGTGAACCGACAGGGTCATACTGGGCGGGTTGAGCACCCACAACGCGGTGGGTCGAGGGGAGTGGCACCGATGGACCGGCGTCCGGCGATTAAATTTCCGGAGTCCGATTTGCGACCGGCAGACACTGGCCGGGAGGACGGGTCCGATCCGGCGGCGATCGATGACGACGGCCCCGGCCCTCGGCTCGACACCGGAGTCACGGGTGCCAGCGTGGACACCCTCTATGATCTTGGCCTGCCGCCGGACGCGCTGACCGACGACGTGGAGGACGCCGATCTCGACGAGCCGGTCCCGAACGCCGAGCGGCTCGTCGCGCAGGCGGTCGCGCTGGCCGGCGCCGACCACGACGCGGCTACGCTGGTGGACAGGTTCTGGCGGTTCGCACCGGACGAGGAGCTGATCGGCTTCACCGGGGCGGAGATGCTTGCCGCCGCCCAGGCCCACCGCGACCTGGCCCAGCAGCGGGTGCCGGGCGAGCTGAAGCTGCGGATCCACGAACCGGCCCCGGAACAGCAGCACACGGTGATCGAGATCGTCACCGACGACATGCCGTTCCTGGTCGACTCGGTGACCGCGCTGCTCACCGCGCAGCACCTCGACCTGCACATGCTGGTGCACCCGCTGGTCGTGGTCCGTCGGGAGCCGCTCGGCCGGCTGACCGAGGTCGCCGCCGACGTGGAGCCGGACGACGCGATCGACGGCGACGTGGTCGAGAGCTGGATGCGGATCGAGATCGACCCGATCCGGGACGCGGCCGAGCGCGACCAACTCCGGGCCGAGTTGCAGCGGGTGCTGACCGACGTACGCGAGGCGGTGGAGGACTGGCCGAAGATGCGCCAGCGGGCCCTCGCCCTCGCCGACGAGCTGGCCGCCGCGCGTACCTCGGAGAACCGGCCGCCGGTGCCGGAGAAGGACATCACCGACTCGGTGGAGCTGCTGCGCTGGCTGGCGCACGAGCACTTCACCTTCCTCGGTTACCGGGAGTACCGGCTGGTCGACGCGGAGGGCGCCGGGGTCGGTACGGACACCGGGGTCGGCCCCGACGGCACCGGCGCGGAGCAGGCGCTGGAGGCGGTGCTCGGCACCGGCCTGGGCATCCTCCGGCAGGACTCGACCTCGCCCCGGGTGCTCGCCTCGATGACGCCCGAGGCGCACGACAAGGTGCTGGAGAAGCGCCTCCTGATCATCACGAAGGCCAACTCGCGGGCCACCGTGCACCGCTCGGCCTACCTCGACTACATCGGGTTCAAGATCTTCGACGAGGCGGGCGAGGTGGTGGGCGAGCGCCGCTTCCTGGGCCTCTTCTCCACCTCCGCCTACCGGACCAGCGTGCGGGAACTGCCGGTGGTCCGACGCAAGGTCGCCGAGGTGCTCGACCGGTCCGGGCTGAGCCCGCGCAGCCACTCCGGCAAGGACCTGCTCCAGATCCTGGAGACGTACCCGCGCGACGAGCTGTTCCAGATCAAGACCGACGACCTCTACCACGCGGTGATCGGCGTACTGCGGATGGCCGGGCGCCGCCAGTTGCGGCTGTTCCTGCGCAGGGACGGCTACGGGCGGTTCATCTCCTGCCTGATCTACCTGCCCCGGGACCGCTTCACCACGCAGAACCGGCTGCGGATGCAGGAGATCCTGCTGCGCGAGCTGAACGGTGTCGGGGTCGACTACACCACCCGGGTCACCGAGTCGATGCTCGCCCGGGTGCACTTCATCGTCCGGACCGACCCGGCGAACCCGCCCGGTGGCGTCGACGCCGACCTGCTCGCCGAGCGGCTCGCCGACGCCACCCGGCTCTGGGACGACGACTACCGTCTCGTGCTCGAACGCAAACTCGGCGACGAGCAGGCCAAGCACCTCTTCCGGCGGTACACCGACGCGTTCCCCGAGGGCTACAAGGACGACCACACGCCGTACGAGGCGATGAAGGACCTGGCCAAGCTGGAGCTGCTGGAGGAGCCCGGCCAGCTCGAGATGCACATGTTCCGCAAGCAGCGCTCGGCCCGGCCGGGCAGCGCGGGCGTGCCCGCCGACGACGACCTCGAGGTCCGGTTCAAGGTCTACCGGTACGGCGAGCCGATGGTCCTCTCCGCCGTGCTGCCCGTGCTGCACTCGCTCGGGGTCAGCGTGGTCGACGAGCACCCGTACGAGGTGGACCGGGTCGACGGCCGGATCTACCTGTACGACTTCGGCCTCCAGTTGCAGGACGGCGCGCGCGACCTGGCCGAGGTACGCCCGCACGTGGAGAACGCCTTCTCCGCCACCTGGCGGGGCGAGGCCGAGGTGGACGGCTTCAACGAGCTGGTCCTGCGCGGCGGGCTCACCTGGCGTCAGGTGGTGGTGCTCCGGGCGTACGCGAAGTATCTGCGCCAGGCCGGCACGGTCTTCTCCCAGGAGTACATGGAGTCGACCTTCATCGCCTACCCGGAGATCGCCTCGCTGCTGGTGCAGCTCTTCGAGGTCCGGTTCTCGCCGACCTCCCAGCTCGACGCCGGCCAGCGCGAGTTGCAGAGCAAGCAGCTCGTGACGAACATCGGCGAGGCGCTGGACGAGGTGACCAGCCTCGACCAGGACCGGATCCTGCGCTCCTACCTGACGCTGATCCAGGCCACCCTCCGGACCAGCTTCTACCAGCGGGCCACCGACGGGCGGCCGAAGTCGTACGTCGCCTTCAAGCTGGACCCGCAGGCGATCCCGGAGCTGCCGGCACCCCGCCCGAAGTACGAGATCTTCGTCTACTCGCCCCGGTTCGAGGGTGTGCACCTGCGGTTCGGGCCGGTGGCCCGGGGCGGGTTGCGCTGGTCCGACCGGCGCGAGGACTTCCGTACCGAGGTGCTGGGCCTGGTCAAGGCGCAGATGGTGAAGAACGCCGTGATCGTGCCGGTCGGCGCCAAGGGCGGCTTCGTGCTCAAGCAGAAGCCGGGCGACCGGGACGAGGCGGTGATCTGCTACAAGCAGTTCATCTCGGCCCTGCTCGACGTGACCGACAACCTCTCCGCCGGGCAGATCGTGCCGCCCCGCGAGGTGGTACGGCACGACGGCGACGACCCGTACCTGGTGGTCGCGGCGGACAAGGGAACCGCGACGTTCTCCGACATCGCCAACGAGATCTCGCTGTCGCACGGCTTCTGGCTGGCCGACGCGTTCGCCTCCGGCGGCTCGGCCGGCTACGACCACAAGAAGATGGGCATCACCGCGCGCGGTGCCTGGGAGTCGGTCAAGCGGCACTTCCGCGACATGGGCGTCGACACCCAGACCCAGGACTTCACCGTGGTCGGCGTCGGTGACATGTCCGGCGACGTGTTCGGCAACGGGATGCTGCTCTCCGAGCACATCAAGCTGGTGGCCGCGTTCGACCACCGGCACATCATCCTGGACCCGGACCCGGACCCGGCCACCTCGTACGTCGAACGGCGGCGGCTGTTCGACCTGCCCCGGTCGTCCTGGGAGGACTACGACACCAACCTGATCTCCGAAGGCGGCGGCATCTTCTCCCGTACGGCGAAGACCATCCCGATCACGCCGCAGGTCCGCGCGGTGCTCGGCCTCGACGAGGGGGTGGACGCGATGTCGCCGCAGGAGCTGATGCGGGCCATCCTCACCGCCCCGGTGGACCTGTTCTGGAACGGCGGCATCGGCACCTACGTCAAGGGCGCCACCGAGTCGAACAGCCAGGTGGGGGACAAGTCCAACGACGCCATCCGGGTCGACGGCAAGGCGCTGCGCGCCAAGGTCGTCGGCGAGGGCGGCAACCTGGGCTTCACCCAGCTCGGCCGGATCGAGTACGCGGTCGCGGGTGGTCGGATGTACACCGACTTCATCGACAACGCGGCCGGGGTGGACACCTCCGACCACGAGGTCAACATCAAGATCCTGCTCGGTGCGGCGGTCGCCGACGGCGAGCTGACCATGCCCGAGCGGGACGAACTCCTGGCCGAGATGACCGACGAGATCGCCGAGCACGTGCTCCGGGACAACTACGACCAGGCGCGGGCGATCGGCAATGCGCAGGCCCAGGCCGCGTCGCTGCTGCCGGTGCACCGCCGGATGATCAGCGACCTGGAGAAGTCCGGCGCGCTCAACCGGGAGCTGGAGGCGTTGCCGCCGGACGAGGAGCTGGCGGTCCGTACCGAGAACGGGCTGACCGCGCCCGAGTTCGCGGTGCTGCTCGCGTACGTGAAGATCGTGCTCGAACGGGAGATCCTCGCCGACGGCCTGCCGGACGAACCGTGGACCGCCGAGGTGCTCGCCGGCTACTTCCCGACCCCGTTGCGGGAGCGGTTCGCCGACCGGATGGCCGACCACCGGCTGCACCGGGACATCGTCACCACGGTTCTGGTCAACGAGGCGATCAACCGGGGCGGCATCTCCTTCATCTACCGCGTGGTCGAGGAGACCGCGGCGACCGCCGCCGACGTGATCCGGGCCTACGTGGTGGTTCGGGACGTGTTCGAGCTGCGCCAGATCTGGGAGGCGGTCGAGGCACTGGACAACAAGGTGCCGACCGAGGTGCAGACCGGCGTCTACCTGGACACCCGCCGCCTGCTCGACCGGGCGGTACGGTGGCTGGTCACCAACCGGCGCTCGCCGATCGACGTACCGGCCGAGATCGCCCGGCTGCGCGACGGCGTCTCACGGCTCCTGCCCGAGCTGGGTGACCTCTTCTACGGCACCGAGCGGCAGGCGCTGACCGCCCACGTCGACCTGCTCGTCTCCCGGGGCCTGCCGCGCGACCTGGCCGAGCGGACGACCCGGCTGATGTACAGCTTCGGGCTGCTCGACGTGGTGGAGACGGCAGCCGGCGCCGGGCGGGACGTGGGCGAGGTGGCCTCGGTCTACTTCGTCCTCTCCGACCGGTTCCGGGTCGACTCGCTGCTGTCGAAGATCTCCCTGCTGCCACGGGAGGACCGCTGGCAGACGCTGGCCCGGATGGCCCTGCGCTACGACCTGTACGCGGCGCTCGCGGCGCTCACCGCCGAGGTGCTCCAGTCGACCGCCGACTCGGTGCCGGCGGAGCAGCGGGTACGCCAGTGGGAGGAGTCGAACGCGACCTCGATCAGCCGGGCGCAGAAGGCGATGGGCGAGTTCGACGAGTCCCGTTCCGACCTGGCGGCACTCTCCGTCCTGCTCCGCCAGATCCGTACCCTCGTCCGCACCTCCGCCGCCGCCTAGCTGGGTAAGGAAGGGCCCCTTGTTAACGCTATGCGTTAACAAGGGGCCCTTCCTTACCCGCGTGAGCGGTTAGCGCTGGTCGAAGACCCGCTTGCTGGAGCCGAGGCGCAGGAAGACGGTCTCGCCGGTGGCGTCCTGCACCGCGTCGTTGTCGGTGACCGCGTAGACCTGACCGTCGCCGGCAACGGTCAGACCCTCGAGCTTCTCCTGGGTCCAGCCGTTGGTCGCCCGCAGGTCGGGCAGCACGTCGTACGCCAGGGTCTTCGGCAGGACACGCAGCGGACCCGGCGCGGCCGCCGTCTTCGGCAGGTCCACGGTGTAGACCCGCTTGATCCGGGCGGCAGGGCCGTTCAGCTTGTCCCGCTCGATCACCGCGAGCTTGTTGCCGACGACGGTGATCTCGGAGAGGCCCATCCAGTCACCGGCGGTGCTGGTGCTGGCCAGCCGGTAGCCGAACCAACTCCAGGTGCCCGAGGTCACGTCGTAGCGCCCGAGCCGGACGGTGCCGGCCGGGTCGGTGGAGACCTCCCGCTGGAGGGCGGCCCAGAGCACCTCGCGGCCACGCGAGTCGGTGGTCGCGGTGACGCCCTCGAAGCCCTGCTTGGCCAGGCCGCCGGCAACCTCCGCCGGCAGCTCCACGACCTGCCGGGTCACGCCGTCGCGGTCGAGCCGGACCAGCTTGTTGCCGGCGCCGGTGGTGCCCTCGACGGCGAGCCAGAAGCCGCCCTGGGGACGGGCGAAGATGCCCTCGGCGTCGTAGCCGACCGGGTTGCCCTCGGCATCGGAGACGGTGAGCGCGCCGGTGATCAGCGCCGGCTTCCGGGTCGGGTCGATGGTGAGGATCCGGGTCGGCGAGTACGCCGCGTCGGTCACGCTGTAGAGCAGGTGGGACTTGCCCGGTACGGCGGAGAGCGCACCGAGCGCACCCCAGCCGATCGGCGCGGAGTCCCGGCCGTTCTTCAGGTTGGCGGAGACGATGCTCGGGAAGGCGGGCGTGCCCTTGCCGAGCTCGTACACGGTCACCGAGGCGCGTACGCCGACCGACGCGTCGTCCTCCTCGCTCGAAACCGCGAGCAGGTTGCGGCCGGGGATCGGCAGCAGTCCCTCCGGCCCGTTGGTGGCCGGCAGCACCTGCTTGAAGACCGGGCTGGTCGGCCGGCTGATGTCGTACACGGCGACGAAGTTGCTCCGCTCCGAGCCGACGAAGGCGTACCGGACGCCGTCGTACTCGGCGATCGCGACACCCTCCGGCTCGGTGCCCTTGTTCTCGGCCCGGTCCTCGTTGTGCAGCCCGTACGTGACCGCGAGCCGCTCGAAGCTGTTGCCCGCGTCCCAGGCGACCCGCCCGGTACGGCTGTCAAAGACCGACCAGCCCCGGGTGCCGCCCCGCCAGTCGCCCTCGTTCGCGGTGGCGAGATAGCGGTCGTCGATCCAGGCGACCGCGTCCGGCTCACGGGGTACGTCGCTGATCGAGCCGGTCAGGTCGATCGCGCCGTCCTCGACGGTGTCGATGCCGCTGACGGAGGCCGTACCGGCGCTGAACACGCGGATGATCCGGCCGGTCGGCAGGTCCACGAGGACAACCCCGTTGTTTTCCTGCAGGGTGACCGCGACCTCGTTGTTCCGGTTGATCGAGACGTACTCCGGCTCCGGGTCGGTCGGCGCGGCGAACCCGGCGCCGACAAACGCGGGAAGCGCCGCGCCGTTCGCCCCGGTGAACGCGACCGGCCGGGTCTGCCAGCGGCTCGGGTTGCTGCCGGTCAGGTCGATGATCTGGAGGAAGCCGGCCGGGGCCTGGGGCAGGTCGCCGTCCTCGCCCCCGGGCGGGGCGGCATCCTCGTCCCGCTCGTTCTCGATCGCGATGGCGGCGTACCGCTTGTCCTTGCTGATCGCGATGGAGTCGGGCTGTCCGCCGAGGTCGAAGCTGGCCACCCGCTGCCGCGTACGCAGCGAGATGACGTCCAGCCGGCCGGAGGGCGCGGTGAAACTGGGGCTGGTGTTGACCACGACCAGGACGTACTGGCCGACCACGGCTACCGAGGTCGGCTCGTCCTCGGCGTCGCCCAACTGGGCCAGGGAGAGGGTGCCGAGGCCACGGGGCTTGTCGGGGTTGGTCAGGTCGAGAAAGCCGATCCGGCGTGCGAGGGCGTCGGTGTAGATCAGCGTACGGCCGTCCTCGCTGACCGCCGAGATCTCGGCGACGGTCGCGGTGGCCGGGTCCTCACCCGCCGGGCGGTTCTGGAAGACCGGGTAGGTGGCGGTGCGGTCGAACGAGAGCGAACGGTCCGACTTCTGGTGTGCGGCGGCCGTACCGGCACCGGTGAGGGTGCTCGCGGCAACGGCCGCGACGGTGAGCGCCGTGTATATCTTTCTGCCAGGCATTGCATCTCCGATGCTGCTCGGGTCCCGACCTTGGAAGGTCGCACGGGCAGGCAAGCGGAAACGATCTCGCAAATGAACAGTGGGGGAAGAAGTCGATCCTGGCCGGGCCCCGAGTGGGACCCGGCCAGGACGGGGAGGATGCGCGGAGATTCGTGTTATCGCTGCGCAGCGGCGCCGGTGGGTGTGGTCGCGGTAGCGAACACGATGATGTTGTCCGGATAGCTCCGCTTCTTTCGGTCGAACTGACCTCCGCAGGTGACCAGGCGGAGGCCCGCCTTCTCCGAAGGCCCGTAGACCAGTTCGGTGGGAAAGGCCACCTTCGGATATGACTTGACGCCGTCCACGGTGAATTCGACGACGCTGCCGTCCTTCCGGCTTACCTTGATCCTGTCGCCGGGTTTCAACGAGCCGAGTTTGAAGAAGACCGCAGGGCCGATCTCGTGCGAGTCGACATGGCCGACGATCACCGAGTTGCCGATCTCGCCGGGGCTCGGACCGAGCCGGTACCAACCGGCGAGTTCGGCCTGGGAGAGCGGCGGCACCTCGATCATCCCGGTCGGGTCGACACCCAGGGACATGAGTTTCGCGGCGACCCCGATTTTGCTGATGGTGACGTCGGTCGGTTCCGAACGCGCCATTCCGCCGGACGGCGTCGTGGCGGTTGCCGTACCGGTGGTGCCGGGCGGGGCCGGGTTCGGGCTGACCGCCGCCGGGGCGGACGGTGCCGGGCTGGCCGATCCCGATCCGGATGCCGACGGCACCGGGCCGACCGATGGTGAGGTCGCCGATCCGACCGACGGTGAGGGCGCCGGGATGGCCGGCGGCAGCAGGGCCGGGTCGATGTTCGAGGACGCTTCCGGGCCGACCGGGTCCGCTTCGGCGTCGTCGAGATAGGCCGGCGCGGCGTCGGCGGCCGGTTGGGGCGGTAGTTCGGGCGCCGCGTTCAGTGCGGCGCCGATGAGTCCGGAGCCGACCAGGGCAAGTAGGGCGACGAGGGCGTAGCCGGCGGCACGCCACGTCCACACGTGACGGCCGCCGGCCCCTTCCCCCGACCCGTCAGACGAGCGGGCCATCGATCCGACGCCGCCGCATCAGTACGATGCCGCCGAGCGCCGCCGCACCCAGCATCGCCGCACCGCTGGTCGCGAGACCGTTGCCGCCGGCTCCGCCGTCGCCGCCGTCGACCCAACCGCTCGGTACGACCACCAGGGTCCCGAACCCACACGACCCCTTGAGTTCGTAGTGGCCCGGCTTCGCGTCGGCCGGGATCGTGGTGGTCGCGGAGTAGGTGTGTACGTTCTCCCCGTCCCACTCGGACTTCTTCTCCCACTCCGACCCGGCGCCCGACTCGGACTTCTTCTCCCAGTCGGACTTCTGGTTCCACTCGGACTTCTCGTCCGACTTCGCGCCCTCGTCCGACTTCCAGTCCTTCTCGGCCGATCCGCCCTCGGCCTTCACCGGATCCTTCGCCTCGGCCTTCGCTGGATCCTTCGCTGGATCCTTCGCTGGATCCTTGGCCTCGGCCGCAGGCTCTTCGACCTTGGCTGGCTCCTCCTCGGTCGCGTGTCCGCCCTCGCTGCCGGCGTGACCGCCCTTCTCCACCTGCTGCTCCGGCTCGGTGACCGGGGCGGCCTCCTCCGGTGCGTACTCCTCGACCGGTCCCAGGTCGGCCGCCGGTGGTGCCTCCTCGGGCGCGCCGGGTTCGGCTAGTCCCTTGGTCGGAGCGGCCTCGACCGCGCCGTTCTGCTCGGGCGCCGGCTGCGCTTTCTTGGTCCGGTACTCCTTGTACTCCAGGTAGTCCTTGTACTTCTTGTACTCCTGGTATTCCTTGTCGAGCTGGTAGTCCTCGTTCTCTTTGTATTCCTTGTACTGCTCGGTGTTCTTGTAGGTCTTGAAGTCGTCGGTTTTATGGGTGCTCTGGGCGGTTTCGCTGCCCTTCGCTTCCTCCGGTCCATTCCGGTCCTTCGGATCCTTCTTGTCATGTTTGCCGGTGAGCTCGAGCTTCCCGGTCACCCTGGACCAGACCCACGGGCTCTCCTGCGGTTCCTTGCAGACCTCGACGATGGTCACCTCGTGACCAGGCTTTGCCCAGCGCGGCTTCGCCAGGACCTGCCCCGTTTCGGCGGTGGTGGACGGACCGTCCGCCAGAGCGATCCCGGGCGCACCGACGAGCAAAGATGCGCCACCGAGGGCAGCTCCGGCGACGACCTTGCCGAGGAACTTCTTAGACATGACTCCCGTCACTCCTTCCCCTGTTCACCGTGGCCCGACGGCAGCCGAGCCATGACCGAGGCTAACGCGTTTGTGAGCTTTGGTCGGATTAATGAGGCTTTTCGGCTATCGACCACAAACGCGCCTTGGCCTGTGCTATCCGAACCATCGCGCGGTACGCGTCGAGTGGTGATTGATCGGGGTAGGGGGATGCCGTCGGGCGCTAACGACAACTGTTGTCGTACCCGGGGTTGCTGATCCTGTCCGGGGTCGACTCCTCGGCTGTGGTGCATTTTCGGAAAGAGTGTCCGAGTCCATCCAGTCCCACTGTTCACAGCGGAAACAGGAACGTTTTCCCGCGCGCAATGTCACCGCGATGGGACCGCGTCTCCGGTGCCCGTTCGGGCGTCGTCCGGCGGCCCCGGCCTGGCTCGGGATCGTTGCCGTGGTTGGCCTCGCCCGAGGCGTCCTCGTTGGCGCTTGGAGGCGCTCCGTGCGGGGTTCCAGCCGGTGTTTCCGCGAGGCGACGGGCGTGTCGGCGTGACGCCGCGCTGGCGTGTCCCCGGTCCGTGGTCCGTGTCCCGCCGGTCGGGCTGTCGCCGGCCGCGGTCGCGGCTCGTCCCCGGGTGCGTGGAGCCGGTTGAGGTGCGCGGCGAGAGGGTGGACAGTGCGGGGAGCGATCGTCGGTCATCGTTCTCCGGGTGTTGTGGTGGAAGCGCTCCCATGCAAGAATTCATCCACCACGCAGGGCAGCCACACCACGCGGTACGACGTCGAGGGCATCCGGTTCTTCCGGACGGCGTCAGTCTCGGCCGGCGGCTACGGCCGGCACCACCACCCCTTGCTAGCCCGTCCGGGTCGGGCGACAACCCGCATTCCCCCATGGCGCCGACGGACGACCCCACCGGTCCACGTCCGTGAGGCTGCCGCGCCGGGTCCCGCAACCGGGGACCGGCTGGCCCAAGGAGATCAGTCGCATGAGTTTACGAAGTAGATTGTCCGGTCGACGTAAGGCGCTGGCCCTCGCGGGCGCCAGCACGTTGGTCGCCGCCGGCCTCGTCACCCTTCCGGTCACCATGGCGCACGCGGCCACCCAGTGCAGCGTCACGTACTCGGCAAACCAGTGGCAGGGTGGCTTCAGCGCCAGCCTGACCATTCGGAACGTGGGTGACCCGCTGAACGGGTGGACCCTCGGTTTCACCTTCCCCAACAGCAGCCAGCGGGTGCAGCAGGGTTGGTCGGCGACCTGGAGCCAGTCCGGCAGCCAGGTGACCGCGCAGAGCATGTCGTGGAACGGCAACCTGGCCACCGGCGCTACCACCAGCATCGGCTTCAACGGTGCCTGGAGCGGCAGCAACCCGGCGCCGACCTCGTTCACGATCAACGGCACCGTCTGCAACGGTGGGAACCCGACCACCCCGCCCACCACTCCGCCGACCCGGCCGCCGACCACGCCGCCGACGCCGCCGCCGACCACCACTCCGCCGCCCACCAGCACGCCGCCGCCGGGCGGACCGAGGGTGGACAACCCGTACGTCGGGGCGACCGGCTACGTGAACCCGGACTGGAAGGCGAAGGCGGACGCCGAGCCGGGCGGAAGCCGGATCTCGAACAACCCGACCGGTGTCTGGATGGACCGGATCGCCGCGATCAACGGCACCACCGGAGCCCGTGGCCTGCGCGCACACCTCGACGGGGCGCTGGCCCAGGGTGCCGGCTACATCCAGATCGTCATCTACAACCTGCCCGGCCGGGACTGTGCCGCCCTGGCGTCCAACGGTGAACTCGGGGCGACCGAGATCGACCGGTACAAGACGGCGTACATCGACCCGATCGCCGCGATCATGGGTGACGCCAAGTACCGCAACCTCCGCATCATCAACGTGATCGAGATCGACTCGCTACCGAACCTGATCACCAACACCGGTAGCCGGGAAACCGCCACGCCGCAGTGCGACACGATGCTGGCCAACGGCAACTACGTCAACGGCGTCGGGTACGCCCTGGCGAAGCTCGGTGCGCTGCCGAACACGTACAACTACATCGACGCCGGGCACCACGGCTGGATCGGTTGGGACGACAACTTCGGCCCGTCCGCGACCCTCTTCGCCCAGGCCGCCCGCGCCTCCGGCAGCACGGTCAACAACGTGCACGGCTTCATCGTCAACACCGCCAACTACGGCATCCTGAGCGAGCCGTACTACAACATCAACAGCTCGGTGGGCGGTACGTCGGTACGACAGTCCACCTGGGTCGACTGGAACCGGTACGTGGACGAGACCTCGTTCGCCCAGGCGTTCCGCAACCAGTTGGTCAGCGCCGGCTTCAACTCGAACGTCGGCATGCTGATCGACACCGGTCGTAACGGTTGGGGTGGCTCGGCCCGTCCGACCGGCCCGGGTCCGCAGACCAACGTGAACACGTTCGTCGACGGCGGCCGGCTGGACCGCCGGATCCACCTCGGCAACTGGTGCAACCAGAGCGGTGCCGGCATCGGCGAGCGCCCTCGGGCGGCCCCGGCCTCCGGCATCGACGCGTACGTCTGGATCAAGCCCCCGGGCGAGTCGGACGGCGCGAGCAGGGAGATCGCGAACGACGAGGGCAAGGGCTTCGACCGGATGTGCGACCCGACGTACCCCGGCAACGCCCGTAACGGCAACAACATGAGCGGCGCCCTGGCCGACGCCCCGCTCTCGGGCCACTGGTTCTCGGCCCAGTTCCAGCAGCTCATGCAGAACGCGTACCCGCCGCTGTAGGCGTTCGGGTAGGTCGGCGTACCGCAGCGAAGGAAAACCCTGGTCCGACCGGTACCTCTCGGTCGGACCAGGGTTTCGCCGTGAGCGCGGGGTCCGGGTCGCGGTGATCAGGGCACGGTCTTCTCGATCGCGGCCGGCCCCTGCTCCGCCAGCATGCGGCGGGCACGTTCGAGGTTCTCCGGGGTGGGATCCGCGCCCCAGGCGGCAACCAGGTCCTCCGGATCCCACGGCTGCTCCGAGCCGGTACGCGTCCCGTCGGAGCCGGGCCAGCCGCCGCCCTGCGAGTCGCCGATCAACTCCTCGGTGGGCGGAAAGTCACCCGGCACGTCGTCCGGCCCGACGAAGTCCGGGGTGTCCCGGTCCCGCCCGCCACCGGTACGCAACTGGGGCAGTGTGCTTTCGTCGTCGGCAGCCGAGGCCATCTCCGGCGACTCCTCCAGTGGCCGGTTCAGGCCAGGATCACGCTCCGTCATCGTTGCTGCCCTCCTGTCCGGTGGCGGCGCCGTTCCCACCCGATCGGCTACCCAGGATCGCCGGCACCATGCCGTCGATCGAAGAGGTCGACGGATCGTGTCCGGCCAGATGACGGTGGTTCACGTGGCGGTGCGGACGGCGGATCAGAGGGTGCATCACCGGCTGGTTCAAGCGGCGCATCACAGGCTGGTTCAAACGGCGCATCGCAGGGCGGATCACCGGTCGAGGAGCTGGTCGAGGAAGTCGCGGTAGCGGTGGATGGTGAGCCGGATACGTTCGGTCTCGCCGGTGTCCGTACCGGTGGCGCCGTTTTCCTCCAACCGGCCGCGTCGCTCGGACAGTGCCGTGGTGAGGGTCTGTACCGCCTCGTCGACGAGCCCGCGTGCCTCGTCGAGTGCACCGGTGGGATCGTCCACGAAGCGCAACTGCATGTCGCGCCAGCGGTCCCGCAGCCGATCGGTGGTGTCGGGGTCGAGCAGCGGCCCGGCTCCCTCGACACCGTAGCCCGACCCGCTCGCGCCGGCCCCGGCCGCACCGCCGCTCGTGCCGGCCCGGGCCGCACCGCCGCTCGTGCCGGCCACCGCGGCGCCGCCGGTCGTGCTGCCCACGGTGTTCTCCACAGCGCCGTTGTCGGGTGCCGCCGTGCTCTCCTCGCGGGCGTCCAACTCCTCGGTCCGGTCACCGCTGGCCAGCGCCGACGCGGCGACCGCACCGCTGACCGTGGGGGCGCCGAAGGAGGTGGGCAGTGGCGCGGGTTCGTGGTATCCGACCCGGTCCAAGTCGTCCTCCCGGTCCCGGTCCCGGTTGGCCGTCCGGCTCCGGTCGTCGGCCGGGTCGGCGGCGTAAGTCCGGTCGGCGGCGTCGGTCCGGTCGGCGGTGCCGGCCCGGTCCGGGCTGTCGGTGCCCACCAGGTTGTCGGTGCCCACCAGGTTGTCGGTGCCCACCAGGTCGTCGCTCCGGTTCGGATCGTCACCGTGTGGCAGGTCGTCGGTGTGTTCCCGGGCGGTTTCGAGGTCCGGATTGTCGCTCCGGTCGTTGGTGCCGGCCCGGTCGAGGGTCTCGGCCCGCTCCGGGCCGTCGCTCCGGTCCCGGGTGCCGACCCGGCCGGGGGTACGGTCGCCCGGCTGGTCGTCGATCTGCTGGTCCTGCTGGCGCATGGCGGCGGGTCTCCTAGCGGCTCGGGGTGTCCTGCGGCGAGTGCCGCGGAGCGTGTTCCGGGTTCTGTTCCGGGTTCTGTTCCGACCGGGGCGGGGAACTGTCCGTCCCGGTCCGTTCCGACCGGGGCAGGGAACTGTCCGTTCCACTCGGCTGACGGTGGTCGGGCGTTCCGTCGGCGCGTACCGGGTCGGTGCCGAGCAGGTCGGCGAAGAGGGCGCGGTAGTGCACCAGGGCCTGTCGCAGATCCTCGGTGCCGGCCTCACCACGCTGGTCACGCTCGCGAATCTGGTGCGCCTCGCGGTAGTGCGACAGGGTCCGGGCATGTTCGACCGAGAGGGTGGCGAGTTGCTCGTCGTAGTCCCCGGTCGGGTAGCCGCGCTCGGCGATCAGTCGGGTGACCAGCTCGTCCGCCTCACCGACCGAGTCGTTCGGCGCGTCGACGAACCTGGCCTGGATGTCCGACCAGGTGGTGGCGTACCGCTGGCGGGACTGCTCGGAGAGTGGGGTGAGGGTCAACTCGGCATGTCGGCGGGTACGTTCGCGCAACTCCCGCTCGGCCTCGCCCCGGCTCTCCCGGTCGGCGACAACCTGGTCGTACTCCGGGCCGAACCGGCGCCGTAGTGCGGCCCGGCGGCCGACCGCCCAGATCGCGGTGGCGACGGCCACGACGAGGATGGCGGCCACGACGATGACGATGATCTGCGTGGGTGACATGGGATCCTCCTTCGCCCCCTGCTATTCCCGCTGCGGAGTGATCGCCAATCCCGAAGCCGAAGACTTTTGCCTTCCACTTCCCCGTCGCGCCCGGAGTGTCAGTTTATGTCCGAATAAGTGGGACGTTGCTGGCTTGCCGTGCCGGAGCATCTGGTCCCTGGGCTCGTAAACTTGATCGGCTCGAGGAAGGGGCCGGGGTGGGCGGCACCCACGCGGGTCCGGGGCGATGAACGGGTGGTGCCGGAACTCGTGCGACAACGGTGGCCCGTGAGGTTCTCGGCACACTGATCGAAGCGGCGGAACAACCACGCGCGGGACGGTGGACGATGCCCTGTCGTGGCGAGTGGGGGCCGGGCGACCCGGTGAAGAACCTCGTCGACCCGCCGGGCCGGTGCGACCGGCGCGGCCAGCGGAAGACGGTTTGGGACTTCAATCGGGCAGGCGACCGGCAATGTGCCCGACGGCGCCATGTTTTGCCTGCTCAGTGCTCTGCTGAGGCGGGCGGAATGGTTGGTGCGGCTAACTCCGCCGCCGCGTTTCATCGATGGTCGGCACGTTTTGCGGTAATGGCGGTGATGGGTCGGTGACAATGGCGACGGCTTCGTCGGTCGATGTGTGCCTGTCCCATTAGGGTCGTGACTGGACAGTGCGTCGGGAAGCCGACGCGGAACGTCCGGTAGTGCATACGTCCGCGATTACGTATCCTGCCGGAGGCGCACGCCCGTATTCCGTGACTCCACTCGGAGGACACGGACCGGCCGGGCCCGGTTTTCCTCCTGCCACCCCCGGGCGAGGTCCGATGAATAGCCGTACCTGGACGATCCGCTCAAAGATCATCGCGTTGGTCGCCGTGCCGATCGCCGCGCTGCTGGCGCTGTGGATCTTCGCCACCCTGCTCACCGTCGAGCCGGCGACCCGGTTGCTCTCCGCGCAGTCGCTGCTGGACAACATGGGCCGCCCCGGCACCGCCGTGGTCGAGGAGTTGCAGGCGGAACGCCGGCTCTCGATCCGGTACCTGGCCGGCGGCGACCAGGTCGAGCTGGTCGAGCAGCGGGTCCGTACCGACGAGGCGATCGCCGTGATGCGTCGCCTGACGTACGAGAGCGGTCTGCTCGACTCCAACGGGGAGCTGCTGCGCGGTCGGGTCGACCAGCTTTTCACCGCCCTGGACGCACTTCCCTCGGGGCGGGGCTTCGTCGACCGGCGGGACATGGACCGCTCCGGCGCGTTCGGCCTCTACACCGGCACCATCTCGCTGGCCTACCGGGTCTTCGACGCGATGGCGGCCCGCGCGTACGACGGGGTCAACCTCCAGTCGCTCAACCTGATCGCGCTCGGCCAGGCCCGGGAGGTGCTGGACCAGGCGGACGCCGTACTCGCCGGGGTGTTCGCCGCCGGCCGCTTCGGCGACGGCGAGTACGCCCAGATCATCCAGGCCATCGGCACACAGCGGTTCCTCTACGAGGAGGCGGTGGCCGACCTGCCGGCCGACGACCGGGCGGCGTACCAGCGGATGATCGACGGCGACGACTTCGTCCGGGTCCGGGCGATGCTCGCCGACCTGGTCGCCAAGGGGCGTACCGGCTCGCCACCACCGATCGGCGCCGAGGCGTGGCGGAGCAGCTACGACTCCACCCAACAACAGCTACACGACTTCGAACAGGCGGCGGCGGACTCGCTGACCGAGCGGACCACGCCGGTCGCGGCCGGGATCCTGGTCCGGCTCGGACTCGCCGGTCTGCTCGGGCTGGCCGCCGTGATCCTCTCCATGTTCCTCGCGATCCGGGTCGGTCGGTCGTTGATCGGCCGGCTGACCGGCCTGCGTACGGCCGCTCTCGAACTGGCCGGCACCCGGCTGCCCGAGGTCGTCGGCCGGCTGCGCCGGGGCGAGGAGGTCGACATCACGCGCGAGGCCCCGGACCTGGAGTACGGCCGGGACGAGATCGGCCAGGTCGGACACGCGTTCAGCGAGGTGCAGCGCACCGCCCTGCGCTCGGCGGTCGACGAGGCAACCCTGCGCCGTGGACTCAACGAGGTCTTCCTCAACATCGCCCGACGCAGCCAGACGTTGCTGCACCGGCAACTCGCCCTGCTCGACAAGATGGAGCGCCGGGTCACCGAGCCGGAGGAGCTGGAAGACCTGTTCCGGGTCGACCACCTCGCCACCCGGATGCGCCGGCACGCGGAGGACCTGGTCATCCTGGCCGGTGCCGCGCCCGGCCGGGGTTGGCGCAACCCGGTCGCGATGGTCGACGTGATCCGGGGCGCCATCTCGGAGGTGGAGGACTACGCGCGGGTCGACGTGGCCACCGTGGCGCCGGCGTCGACGCTCGGCCCGGCGGTCGGCGACGTGATCCACCTGCTCGCCGAGCTGATCGAGAACGCCACCTCGTTCTCGCCACCGCACACCCGGGTCCGGGTCACCGGCCAGATCGTGCCGCGCGGGTACGCGATCGAGGTCGAGGACCGTGGCCTGGGGATGACCCCGGAGGCGCTGGAGACGGCGAACCGGCGGCTGGCCGACCCACCCGAGTTCGACCCGGTGAACAGCGCCCGGCTGGGCCTGTTCGTGGTCGGTCAGCTCGGCGCCAGGCACGGCCTGAAGGTGCAGTTGCGCCCGTCGCCGTACGGCGGGGTGACCGCGGTGGCGTTGATCCCGGCCGAGCTGGTGGCACCGGGCAACGGCCCACTCGCACTGCCCAATCGTCCGGCGACGCCGGACGCGGAGCGTCCGTCCACCCCGATGCCGGCCCTGAGCGCGGCACCGGACCCCGTGCCGACGCCGACGGTCACGCCGGCACCCGGCGTGCTTCCGGGCGCGGCCACCACGACCCGGGGTGGGCTGGCCCAGCGGCTCGGCTCCGCCGCCGGCAGGACGGGTGCCGGGCAGCGGGGTGGCCCGGGCACGCCGGAACGCAGGGCCCGGACCCAGGGCCGGCTGACCGCGGTGCCGAGCCGGCCGGATCCCGTGGACCAGCCCGAGCCCGCGCCGACCGGCGACGCCGTCGCGGCGACGCCCATGCTGCCCGTACGGGTGCCCGTCGGGTCACCGACCGACGCGGACCCGCCGGCCGTCGAACCGTCCGCCGCTCCGGTCACGCCGATCGTCCGGGACCGGACCGGCTCCGGACTCGGCGAGGACGGCCTGCCCCGACGGGTCCGGCAGACCAGCCTGGCGCCGCAGTTGCGCGAGCCGGCGGAGGGGCCGGCGGCCCGCTCCACCGCGAACGGGATCACGTCGGAGCGTCCGGCCGAACGCGCCGCACGTTCGCCGGAGGAGGTACGGGCGATGATGGCGGCGATGCAGGCCGGCACCGCCCGGGGCCGCCGCGACGCCGCCGCCCCGGTCGCGCCGGCCGCGAACCCGTCCGCTCCCGCAACGGTCACCGTTCCGGCGGCGGACCGGCCCGCTCCCGCACCGGTGACCGCGCCGCCGGCTACCCCGGCGGGCGTCGTACCGGCCGGTCCAGTTCTGGCGCCGGCCGACTCAGCCCAGCCCCCGGTCGTCGACCAGGGCTCCACCGAATCTGGAAGGGACGCGTAGTGGCGCACTCGACGAGACCGGCCCATCTCGCCTGGCTCCTCGACGACCTGGTGGGGCGCGTACCGACCGCGGAACAGGCGGTGGTCCTCTCCGCGGACGGGCTGCTGATGGCCGCCTCGCGGAACCTGGGCCAGGAGGATGCCGAGCACCTCTCCGCGATGGCCGCCGGCTTCCAGAGCCTGGCCAAGGGCGCCAGCCGCCACTTCGCGGCCGGACCGGTACGCCAGACCGTGATCGAGATGGAGTCGGCGTTCCTCTTCGTCACCGCCGCCGGCCAGGGCGCCTGCCTGGCCGTGCTCTGCACCGCCGACTCCGACATCGGCCTGATCGCGTACGAGATGGCGATGCTGGTGACCCGGGTCGGCGAGTACCTGAGCGCGCCGAGCCGGGCCAGCGGGGTGACAGCCGATGCGCGGTGACGACACATCCGGGTCACAGCACGACTGGATGGACCACGATGCCGGGCCGGTGGTCCGGCCGTACATGATGACCGGCGGCCGGGTGCGCCCGGCGGTCGGCGGCTTCGACCTGGTCGCCTTCGTGGTGGCGGCCGTGACCAGCGGCGACAGCCGGGCCGAGTCGTTGCAGCCCGAGCACCGGCAGATCCTGCGGTTGAGCCAGGGGCCGATCTCGGTCGCCGAGGTCGCGTCCTATCTCGACCTGCCGCTCGGGGTGGTCCGGGTCCTCCTCGCCGACCTGCTCACGGCCGACCTGATCGCCATGCACGAGCCCTCGTCGGCACCGAGCTTCCCCGAAGACGACATCCTCAAGGCGGTGGTCAATGGACTCCGTGCGCTCTGACCGGCCAGGATCGGCGCGCCGGGTGCCGCTCGCACTGAAGATCCTGATCGCCGGTGGTTTCGGGGCCGGCAAGACCACCCTGGTCGGCGCGGTCAGCGAGATCCGGCCGTTGCAGACCGAAGAGGTGCTGACCGACGCCGGCATCGGCACCGACGACCTGGACGGGGTCGAGGGGAAGACGACCACCACGGTGGCGATGGACTTCGGCCGCATCTCCATCAACGACGACCTTCAGGTCTACCTCTTCGGCACCCCGGGGCAGGACCGGTTCTGGTTCCTCTGGGACGAGCTGGCCTTCGGTGCCCTCGGCGCGGTGGTGCTGGCCGACACCCGGCGGCTGGCCGACTGCTTCCCGTCGGTGGACTACTTCGAGCGCCGGGGTACGCCGTTTGTCGTGGCGGTGAACTGTTTCGAGGGCGCCCAGCGGTTCGGCACCGACGCCGTGCGGGGTGCGTTGGACCTCGACTCCGACGTGCCGGTGGTGCTCTGCGACGCACGCAGCCGGCAGTCTGGCAAGGGCGTGCTGGTCAGACTGGTCGAGCACGTGGCGGCACGGCGCGGCATGACGGTCTCGGCGAACTGAGCGCACGGCGCCGTCGGCCCGGCCGATGCCGGCCGACGACGCGACGCCGGCCGACGCCGGCCCGGTCGAACGACGCCGGTCGGGCCCGGTCGGCCCGAATGACACCAGCCCGGTCGGACGAGGCAGGTCGGATGAGGCCCCTCCGCCCGGTCGGCCCGGTCGGCCGTACCACCGGTGGCGTCAGCCGGCGACGACGAGCACCTCCAACCGGCGTGGACCGTGCACCCCCTCCACCCGGTTCAGTTCGATGTCGCTGGTGGCCGACGGCCCGGAGACCAGGGTCACCGGTCGGGTCGGGTCGGCCAGCCGACGCAACGCCTCCGGCACCCGGTCCACGACCTGGTCGACGCGGACCACGCAGACGTGGTGGTCGGGGACCAGGGTGAGCAGGCGGCGTCCCTGGTCCGGGCCGGCGTCCAGGATCAACGTGCCGGTCTGGGCGACCGCCACCGCGCATCCGGTCACCACCGCAAGCCCCGGCGCGTCCAGGTCGGTCACCGTCAGGGGGTGCGGGTCGCCGTCACGCCGGACCGTTCCCGGGTACGTCTCCAGCCAGCCCACCGGCAGTCCCGGCGGAACCGCCACGACGGGTACGTCGGCGAGCAGCCCGGCCAGTGCTCCGGCCAGACCGGCGGGGGTGCAGTGGGTGACCGTGGCCCGGTAGTCCAACAGCCGGTCCACCAGCAACTCGACCAGTTCCGGGCGCTCTGCCGGAGGTTCGGTCACCGGTCCGGCGACGTACTCGCGGGGAACCGTGACCGGGGCGATCGGCCGGACCGCCCGTAGCCGGTTCATGATCTCGTCCCGTGCCGTCATGTCAGCTCCTCCACCCGTACGGGTCCCACGGTCAGCTCCTCCACCCGTACGGGTCCCACGGTCAGCTTCTCCACCCGGAGCGGGGTTCGACGGTCGGTCTGGTCCCCGGTAGGGGTCGCACGGTCAGCCCCGACCACGGCCGGCCCACCATTCCCGGAAGGTCTGTGCCGCCGGCAGCGGCGCGTCGCGGGTGGCGGTCCAGCCGGACAGTGGCCAGGGCAGGTGCCGTACCCGGCCGCGCCCGCCGAGCCGCAGCGGCGCGGTGCCCCGTCGGGCCGCGCGCAACGCGGCGGCGTACCGCCTCCGGTCCCGCATCACCCAGGACATCGCCGCCATCGCCGTACGTTCCGCCGACGGCCTGCCCCGTCTGCCGTCCACCCCGCGCTGGCGCAGGTGGACCAGGACCTCGGGGATGTCGATCCGGACCGGGCAGGCGTCGAAGCAGGCACCGCAGAGCGTCGAGGCGTACGGCAGGGTGCGGTTCGCGCCCGCGTCCGGCCCGGTCATCTGGGGCGAGAGGATCGCACCGATCGGCCCGGGATAGACCGAACCGTACGCGTGCCCGCCGACCCGCTCGTAGACCGGGCAGACGTTGAGACAGGCCGAGCAGCGGATGCAGCGCAACGCCTGCCGCCCGACCGGATCGGCCCGGGTGTCCGTACGCCCGTTGTCCACCAGCACGATGTGCATCTGTCGGGGCCCGTCGCCGTCGGTCACCCCGGTCCACATCGAGGTGTACGGGTTCATCCGCTCACCGGTGGAGGAGCGGGGCAGCAGTTGCAGGAAGACCTCCAGGTCGCGGAAGCTGGGCAGCAGCTTCTCGATCCCCACCACCGAGATCAGCGTCTCCGGCAGGGTCAGGCACATCCGCCCGTTCCCCTCCGACTCGACCACCACCAGCGTGCCGGTCTCGGCGACGGCGAAGTTCGCGCCGGAGACGGCGACCCGGGCGGAGAGGAACTTGGCCCGCAGGTGCCGGCGGGCGGCCTCGGCGAGCGCGGCCGGTTCGTCGGTGAGCGCGGAGACGTCCACTCCGGGCATCCGCTCGGCGAAGATGTCCCGGATCTGTTGCCGGTTGTAGTGGATCGCCGGCACCAGGATGTGCGAAGGCTGGTCGTCGGCGAGCTGGACGATCAACTCCGCCAGGTCGGTCTCCACCGCGGCGATTCCGGCGGCTTCGAGCGCCTCGTTCAGCCCGATCTCCTGGGTGGCCATCGACTTGACCTTGACGACCTCGTCGGTGCCGGTCTCGCGTACCAGCCGGGTGACCACGGCGCAGGCCTCCTCGGCGTCGCGGGCCCAGTGCACGGTCGCCCCTGCGGCCGTCGCCGCCGCCTCGAACTGATCCAGCAGCTCGGGGAGCCGGGCCAGCACGTCGTCCTTGATCGCCGCCCCGGAGACCCGCAGCGCCTCCCAGTCGGGCAGCTCACCGACCATGCGTAGCCGCTTGTCCCGGATCGTGTGGGTGGCCCGGCGCAGGTTCGCCCGCAACTGCGGGTCGGCCAGCCGGGTTCTGACGGCCAGCGGGAAGGGCTGCCGCGCGACGATGTTCCCGGTCCCGGTCACTTCGCTCCTCCCGTCGTTCCGGCCGGAACGCCTACGGTCCCGGCCAGGATCTCCGCGTAGTGGACCGCCCGTACCCCGGGCCGGTCCGTGCCGCTGCCGGCGGCCGTGCCGTCGTTGCCGGCGGTTGTGCCGCTGCCGGTGGTCGTGCCGCCGCTGCCAGCAGTCGTGCCGGCGCTGCCAGCAGTCGTGCCGTCGTTGCCGGCAGTCGTGCCGCCGGCACGGCGGGACAGGCCGCCGCCGATGTGCGCCAGGCAGGAGTTGTCGGCGGCGGCGACAAAGCCGGCGCCGGTTGAGCAGATGGCGTCGCACTTGTCGGCCAGCATGGCGCCGGAGACCCCGGCGTTCTTGACCGCGAAGGTGCCGCCGAATCCGCAGCACTCCTCGGCCCCGGGCAGCTCGACGAGTTCGAGGTCCCGGACCGCGCGGAGCAGGCGCAGCGGCCGGTCACCGAGCCGGAGCATCCGCAGCCCGTGACAGGTCGGGTGGTACGTCACCCGGTGCGGGAACGAGGCTCCCAGATCGGTCACCCCGAGTACGTCGACCAGCAGCTCGGAGAGTTCGTACACCCGTGGCGCCAGTTCGGCCACCCGCTCGGCGAGCACCGTGTTCGAGCCGGCCAGCCGGGGGTACGACTCACGTACCATCGCCACGCACGAGCCCGAGGGGGCGACCACCGCGTCGTACCCGGTGAAGGTGTCGACGAACCCGCGGACCAGGGGCATCGCCTCGGCCCGGTAGCCGCTGTTGGCGTGCATCTGGCCGCAGCAGCTCTGCTCGGCCGGAAACTCGACGGTGTGCCCGAGCCGTTCCAGGATTTCCACCACCGCCCGCCCCGTACCGGGGAAGACCAGGTCGTTGACGCAGGTCACGAAGAGCGCGATGCGCACGGTTCTCCTCAGGTGGTCTGGAATCAGGTGGTCGCGAATCGGGTGGTCTGGAATCGGGTGGTCTGGAATCAGGCGGTCTCGAAGAAGGGGAGGTGCCGGTCCCGGGCGGCGAGCAGGTGGGCCCGCATCGCCGCCGCCGCCGCGTCGGCGTCCCCGGCCGTCATCGCGTCCACCACCCGGTGGTGTTCCCGGCCGCTGATCCCGTGGTGGGTGGCCGGGAAGTAGAGCCGGAACAGGTGCAGGTGCGAGCGGAGCCGGACGATCGCGTCGTGCAGCAGCCGGTTTCCGGCGTGTTCGGCGACAAGATGGTGGAACCGCGCGTCCCGGTTGGTGAACTCGGCGATGGCCGCGAAGCCCTCGCCGCCCGGCGCCGGGCCGGGTAGTTCGGCCGCCACCCGAAGCTGACCGAGCACACCACCCACTCCGCCCGCCGCCCCCTGCGCCGTCCCGCCCGCCGTCCCGCCCGCCGTCCCGCCCGCCGCGCCGTGCGCCGTCCCGCCCGACGTCCTGTACGCCGGATCGGACGTTCCACCGCGCGTTCCGTCAGGTGCCTCGGCACGCGTCGATACGCCGGTCCCGGCCAGCCGTCGGGTGGCCCGTTCGGCGGCGAGCGGTTCGAGGACGAGCCGCATCTCGACCAGTTCGTCGAACTCGACCCGGGTCAGCAGCGGCGTGGCGGTGTAACCGGCGAGCGGGCGCTTGCGTACCAGCCCGTCGGACTCCAGCCGGGCCAGCGCCTCGCGTACCGGGGTGGGGGAGACCTCCAGCCGCCGGGCCAGTGCGTCGATGTTGATCCGTTCGCCGGGCGCCACGGCGTGGTCCATCACCAACGTCCGCACGGACTCGTACACGTCGTCGGCGAGCGTGGTCCGCCGCGCCGGTCGTACCCCCTCCATCACGATCGAAGATCCTATAGGATCGCCCGCAGGTTAGGAAGGGCCCCTTGTTATACAAAAAGCGATAACAAGGGGCCCTTCCTTACCTGTGGGGGCGGGCGGGGGGCGGCTACCGCGGGTACGGTCGGCGGGCGGAGTCCGGTGAATGGTGGACGGAGTGGCGGATGACGACTGGCGGCGGTGAGATCCTCTACCTGGGCTGTTACACCGCGGCGAGCGGTGGGCGCGGGGACGGCGTCGTCGCGGTACGCCGGGACCCGGTCAGCGGCGCGCTCGAACCGCTCGGCACGGTGGCGCCGACCGGGTCTCCGTCCTTTCTGGCCCGGCACCCGAGCCTGCCCGTGCTGTACGCGGTCAACGAGCTGACCGAGGGTACGGTCAGCGCCTGGGCGGTCGACGAGGACGGCACCGGCCTGCGTTCGCTCGGCAGTTGGTCCACCGGTGGCGACAGCCCGTGCCATCTCGCGGTCGCGCCGGACGGCCGGCACCTGTTCAGCGCCAACTACGGCGGGGGCAGTGTCGCCGTACACCCGTTGGATCTTGCCGGGGTGCCGGGTGAGCGGACCGACCTGCGGGTGCACGACGGACATGGTCCCGACCAGGACCGGCAGGAACGGGCGCACGCCCACATGGTCTCGCCGGACCCGGACGACGCGTCGTTGCTCGCGGTGGACCTCGGCACGGACACCGTCTACCGGTACCGGGTCGACGCCTCCGGTGGACGGCTGCTGCCCCGTGAACCGGCGATCCGGACCCGGCCCGGCACCGGGCCCCGGCACCTGGCCCGGCATCCCGACGGGCGGCGGTGCTACCTGGCCGGGGAGCTGGACGCGACCGTCGTGGCGTTCACCTGGGAGGCCGGCACGCTGCGGGAACGCGGGCGGGTCGCGGCGAGCGCCCGGCACGGGCTGGTCCAGCCCTCCGAGATCGCGGTGGCCGCCGATGGCCGTTATCTCTACCTCGCGAACCGGGGTGTGGGCACGATCTCGGTGTTCGCACTCGACGCGGAGGTGCCCCGATACGTGACCGAGGTGGCCACCGGCGGCACCTGGCCGAGACATTTCGCATTGATCGGCGCACACCTCTACGTCGCCGACGAACGGTCCGATGTGGTCAGTGTGTTTGTCCTAGACCCGGGTGGTGGGGTGCCCGAACCGGCCGGCTCGGTGGCGGTGCCGAGCCCGACCTGCGTGCTGGGACCGCTGGCGGGCACGCGGTCCACGAGCCGGTGAGGG
The DNA here is from genome assembly GCF_044901685.1 of Micromonospora sp. NPDC050397. Taxonomy (NCBI): domain Bacteria; kingdom Bacillati; phylum Actinomycetota; class Actinomycetes; order Micromonosporales; family Micromonosporaceae; genus Micromonospora; species Micromonospora sp. NPDC050397. The sequence continues at coordinate 226,696 of NZ_JBJDPS010000008.1, read as the reverse complement.
CGTTCGACGACGGTGATAATTTTTACCAGCATAAATGCTTATCGCGTACGCGATGTCAAATGAGCGACATGCCGTGGTTGGAAACCAACGGTGTGGAAGCTGATCTGCTGGGCGAATTACTGGACAGTTTGCCGTCGATCAACTACGCGCTGTGAAATTTGACCGACGATCTGCATCTCCTGCGTAACTTTCAACCGATCCCGACTGGCATTGTGTCCACTCGTTAACGCAAGATGGTCATCGTGTCGGGCCGCCATCGTATGCGTAGCAGTATTCGTGGAGCAGGCGCCATCGCAGCGGCGATGGCGCTTGTCCTTGTCGTGGCGGGAGCGTGGTTCGGTTACCGGAAGCTCTCGGAGCCCGCCTGCACCGGCCAGCTCAAGCTGACCGTCGCGGCCGCCCCGGAGATCGCACCGGCGGTGCAGGCCGCCGCCGCCCAGTGGTCGGAGAACGGTGCCGCCGCCGAGGGGGTCTGCGTCGCGGTCGACGTCACCGCCAGCGAGTCGGCCGACGTGGCCGCCATCCTCGCCGGCCAGCACGGTGTGTCGCTCTCCGGTGTCGGGCAGGCGCCCGGCGCCGCGGTGTCGCCGGACGTCTGGGTGCCGGACTCCAGCACCTGGTTGCTCCGACTCAGCTCCGAGGCGGCCGGCTTCGCGCCGACCAACAACGCCTCGATCGCCCGCAGCCCGGTGGTGGTCGCCATGCCGCAGCCGATCGCCAGCTCGGTCGGTTGGCCGGAGAAGAAGATCACCTGGGCCGACCTGCTGACCCAGGTGACCACCGGGACCAAGCTGAAGACCGGCATCGTCGACCCGACCCGGGACTCGGCCGGGCTCTCCGGGCTGCTCGCGCTCGGCGCCGCCGCCGGTGCCGCCGGGGGCGCCAGGGGACAACAGGCCACCACCTCCGCGCTGCGCGCACTCGCCACCGGTCGCTCGGCGGTGCGCCAGGACATGCTGGCGAAGTTCCCCCGGGGCACCGACTCGGCCGCGATCGCCGCCGGGCTGAGCGCGGCACCGCTCTCCGAGGAAGACGTCATCGAGTACAACGCCAAGCAGCCGCCGATCCCGCTCGCCGCGCTGTACGTCGAGCCGGCCGCGATGTCGCTGGACTACCCGTACGCGGTGATGCCCGGTATCGAACCGGCCCGGTCGGCGGCGGCGCAGGGCCTGTTCAAGGTGCTCACCGAGAACGGCTTCCGCGACCATCTCGCCAAGCAGCACCTGCGCGCCTCCGACGGCACCTGGGGCGAGGGCTTCGCCGCCCCCCAGGGCGCGTCCGTCCCGGCCGGCACCCCGTCCAGCTCCGCCTCGGCGGCGGGTGGCAAGGCCGCCGGCGGGTTGGATCCGGCCGTGCTCGGCAAGGCGCTCGCCACCTGGACCGCGATCACCCTGCCGTCGCGGATGCTCGCGGTGATCGACGTCTCCGGCTCGATGCTGGAGAAGGTGCCGACCGCCAACAACGCCACCCGGGCGCAGGTCACCCTGGCTGCCGCCCAGGGCGGGCTGGACCTGTTCGACGAGTCGTGGGCGGTCGGACTCTGGACCTTCTCCACCGAGCTGGTGGGTGCGCGCGACTACCGGGAACTGGTCCCGATCGGCCCGCTGACCAGCAACCGGGGCCAGCTCAAGAGTGCCCTCGCCGGGGTCAAACCGAAGCAGAACGGCAGCACCGGGCTCTACGACACCGTGCTCGCCGCGTACAAGACGGTGCAGGACGGGTGGGAGCCGGGCAGGGTCAACTCGGTGGTCATGTTGACCGACGGGGAGAACGAGGACCCGAACGGCATCACCCAGGAGAAGCTGCTGGCCGATCTGAAGGCGGCGGCGGACCCGGAGAAACCAATCCAAATGGTGATTATCGGCATCGGAAACGGCGTCAACCGGGGCGAGTTGGACGCGATCACCAAGGTGACCGGCGGTGGTGTCTTTGTCACCGAGGACCCCGCCAAAATCGGCGACATCTTCCTCCAGGCCATCGCGCTGCGGCCAGCGACGATCAAGTGAGCTGCGACGACCGGTCGGCCGATCACCGACCGGTCGTCCGGCGAAACGTCGCCCGTACGCCCGGACATCCTGCGATCCACCGAGGCGGAGAGTGCGGGCCGGGGGTTAGGGTACGCCCGGCGGATCCCCGGACTCAGGGGAAGTGACAGTAATCTGTCCGAAGCTCTCGGTAATCGGATCCGTAGGTGAAGATGTTCGAGGTGCGTCCCGGCTCTGCGGGTCCGATGGGGAGGATCGGCGATTATGTCGGGCCGCAACTGAGTGAGCTGGGAGGGGCCGGTGACGTCGGCAACACTGCTGAGCTCCGCGACGATGCCTCCGGAAATGCCGCCGGGGGCGTCCGCTGTCACGACCAGATCGCGGCAACGGGCGTACCTCCGAACCACCGTCATCTTCGACACCTTTGTGCTCGGCATCGCGGTGCTGGTCGGCTACTTCGCCCGCTTCGGCGGCGACGATCCTCGCGGTTCGGACATCTCGTACGTTGTCATCGCGCCGGCGTTGGTGCTGGTCTGGCTGCTGTCGCTGCGCGGACTGCGCTGCTACGACGACCGGGTGCTCGGCTACGGCGCCGACGAGTACCGGCGGGTGACCGCGGCCAGTCTCCGGCTGGCCGGTGGGGTGGCGATCGCCGGTTACATCGCCGACGTGGGGGTCTCCCGGGGGTTCCTCGGCATCTCGTTCGCGGTCGGCACGGTCGGCCTGGTGATCGCCCGGTTCGCCACCCGTAAGCGGCTGCACCGGGCCCGTGCCCGGGGGACCGGCTGGGCCCGGCAGGTGCTGGTGGTCGGTGACACTCCGCACGTGTTGGAGCTGGTGCACACGTTGCGTCGCGAGCCGCACGCCGGCTACGAGGTGGTCGGCGCCTGCATCCCGGACGCGCTGCTCGCCCCGGTGCCGCAGCGACTCGGTGACGTACCGGTGGTCGGTTCGTTGCGCGGCGTGGCCGACGCCGCCGTCGCCAGCGGGGCCGACACGGTCGCGGTGACCGCGTCCAGCGAACTCACCGCGACCCGCCTGCGCCGGCTCGGCTGGCAGCTCGAAGGGACCGGCATCGACCTGGTGCTGGCGCCCGCGCTGACCGACGTCGCCGGCCCGCGCATCCACACCACGCCGGTCGCCGGGCTGCCGCTGATCCACGTGGAGGCACCCGAGTTCCGGGGCGCCCGCAAGGTGGTCAAGGGTTTCGTGGACCGGGCCGCCGCGCTCGCCGCGCTCACCCTGGCGCTGCCGCTGCTGGCCGTGCTGGCGCTCGCCATCAAGCTGGACAGCCGGGGACCGGTGATCTTCCGGCAGATCCGGGTGGGCCAGGGCGGCGAGGAGTTCGGCGTCTACAAGTTCCGCACCATGGTCACCAACGCGGACGCCCTGCTCGCCGAGTTGACCGCGCGGAACGAGACCGACGGCCTGATGTTCAAGATGCGCGACGACCCACGGGTGACCCGGGTGGGCAAGTTCCTGCGCAAGTGGTCGCTGGACGAGTTGCCGCAGCTCGCGAACGTCCTCTTCGGCCACATGAGTCTGGTCGGTCCGCGTCCGCCGCTCCCCTCCGAGGTGGCCCGCTACGACGGCGACGTGGCCCGCCGCCTGCTGGTCAAGCCCGGCATGACCGGCCTCTGGCAGGTCAGCGGTCGCTCCGACCTCACCTGGGAGGACGGCATCCGCCTGGACCTCTACTACGTGGAGAACTGGTCCCTCGCCGCCGACCTCACCATCCTTTGGAAGACCTTCGGCGCGGTGATCAACAGCCGAGGCGCCTACTGACCCGGCACCCCTGGTCTCCCCATCCTGGGTGGGGTCAGGCGGGTGGTGGGGTGAGCCAGTGGGCGGGGTGGGCGAGGACCGCGCGGACCACCGAGCCGGCGGCGCCGAGCACGGCGGCGTCCCGGGTGAGCAACGACGGACGTACGGTCACCGGTGACCAGGCGGCGGTGAGCACCCGCTGCCGGATCTCCGCCTCGATCGGCGGGCCGAGCCAGCTTGCCAGCGGTGCGTAGATCCCGCCGAGTACCACCGTGTCCAGGTCCAGCAGATTGATCACACCCGCCACGGCCACACCGAGCGCGGCTCCCGCCTCGGCGAGCGCCCCGCTCGCGGCCTGGTCACCGGCCTTTGCCAATTCGGCCAGCCGGGCGATCGCCGCGTCGGCGGGCAACCCCTGTCCGGCCAGGCCGGCGCCGGTGAGGATTGCCTCCTGGCCGGCGTACTGCTCCAGGCAGCCTTGGGCGCCGCAGCGGCACCACCGCCCGGACGGGTGGACCGGGAGGTGGCCGAGCTCGCCGCTCCAGCCCCGGGCCCCCCGGAACAGGGCACCGTGCAGCACGATCCCGGCGCCGATACCGATCTCGCCGGAGACGTAGAGGAACGTCGCCGGGCCGGGTGGTCCGGCGTGCAACTCGCCGAGCGCCGCCAGGTTGGCCTCGTTGTCGATGGTCAACCAGCCGCCACCATCGGCCCGCTGTCCGGTCGGAACCCTGACGCCGCTGGTCCCCTGCCCGGTCGGGTCACCGCTGGTCCGTGGTCCGGACGGAGCGCCCGGTTGTCCCGGGGCGGCCGGTCGGTGTCCGGTGAGGGCGGGGTGGGCGTCGAGCGCGGCGGCCAGGTCCACGTCGCGCCAGCCCAGGTTCGGGGCCAGTCGCACCACGCCGGTGGAGGTGACCAGACCCGGCACGGCCAGCGCGGTGCCGGCGAGCAGCAGGCGCTGCCGGGACGCCTCGGCCAGGGCGGTGGCGGCCAGATCGCCGAGATCGGCGAGCACCTCGTCGGGCGGGACCGGGCGCAGGTCGACCCGGCGGATGGCGCGGTGCCGTACCGCTCCGGTCAGGTCAACCACGCAGGCGGCCAGGTAGTCGACGTTGATCTCCAGGCCGAGTCCGGCGGGGCCGTCGGTCGCCAGCACCAGACCGAGCGCGGGACGGCCGGCGCCGGTACGGGGTGCCGGGTCGACCTCGGTCACCAGGTTCCCGCCGATCAGGTCGTCGACCAGGGCGGAGACGGTGGCCCGGGTCAGCCCGGTGGCGTTGGCGAGGTCGGCGCGGGACGGTGGGCGCTCGGAGAGGGTGATGTGCCGCAGCACCAGGGCCAGGTTGTGCTCACGCAGGCTCGCCTGGCGTACGGCCGTGCCCGCCGTACCCACCTGGCCGCTGCCGGGGTGCGTCACGTCTTGACAATGCCATAGGTCGGTCAAATAATTCAACGGATAAACAAATCAAGGATGTTACGTGGAGGTCATCGATGGCTGCCTCACCCACTCGCGCCGACAAGTTCTCCTTTGGCCTCTGGACCGTGGGCTGGGAGGCCCGCGACCCGTTCGGTGACGCCACCCGCGCCCCGCTGGACGCGGTCGAGGCGGTGCACAAGCTCTCCGAGTTGGGTGCCTACGGGATCACGTTCCACGACGACGACCTGATCCCGTTCGGCTCCGACAACGCCGCCCGGGACCACCACATCAGCCGCTTCCGCAAGGCGCTGGACGAGACCGGCCTGGTGGTGCCGATGGTCACCACCAACCTCTTCACCCACCCGATCTTCAAGGACGGCGGGTTCACCAGCAACGACCGGGACGTACGCCGGTTCGCCCTGCGCAAGGTGCTGCGCAACGTCGACCTCGCCGCCGAGCTGGGTGCCAAGACCTTCGTGATGTGGGGTGGCCGGGAGGGCTCGGAGTACGACGTCGCCAAGGACATCCGTGCCGCCCTCGACCGCTACCGCGAGGCGGTCAACCTGCTCTCGCAGTACGTCCTGGACAAGGGCTACGACATCCGGTTCGCGATCGAGCCGAAGCCGAACGAGCCGCGCGGCGACATCCTGCTCCCCACCGTCGGGCACGCCCTGGCGTTCATCAACGAGTTGGAGCACCCGGAGCTGGTCGGCCTCAACCCGGAGACCGGGCACGAGCAGATGGCCGGACTCAACTACGCGCACGGCATCGCCCAGGCGCTCTGGGCCGGCAAGCTGTTCCACCTCGACCTGAACGGCCAGCGCGGCATCAAGTACGACCAGGACCTGGTCTTCGGTCACGGTGACCTGATGAACTCGTTCGCCCTGGTCGACCTGCTCGAGTTCGGCGGCCCGGAGGGTGCCCCGGCCTACCAGGGCCCGCGCCACTTCGACTACAAGCCGTCCCGGACCGAGAACTTCGACGGCGTGTGGGCGTCGGCCGCCGCGAACATGCGCACCTACCTGCTGCTGAAGGAGCGGGCGGCGGCGTTCCGCGCCGACCCGGAGGTGCAGGAGGCGCTCGCCGCCAGCAAGGTCACCGAACTCTCCACCCCGACCGTGGCCGAGGGGGAGACGTACGCCGACCTGATCGCCGACCGCAGCGCCTTCGACGACCTGGACGTCGCCGAGGTGTCGGGGCGTGGCTTCGGCTTCGTCCGGCTGAACCAGCTCGCCGTCGAGCACCTGCTCGGCGCCCGCTGACTAGCCGCGCCCGCGCTGACCGACCAGATAGGCGCTGGTCGGTCAGCGTGTCCGCCCGGCATGAGTTGATCCGCACGCCGGGTCCCGTCCGTACCAACCTTCGCTAGACCACCACCCCTCAGCCAGCCACGGAGGCCGGAGATGGCGCTCGTCGCCGGGGTCGACTCGTCGACCCAGTCGTGCAAGGTGATGATCCGCGACGCGGAAACCGGTGAACTGGTCCGCTCCGGCCGGGCGGCCCATCCGGCCGGCACCGAGGTGGATCCGCAGGCGTGGTGGGAGGCGTTGCAGGATGCCGTGGCGCAGGCCGGCGGCCTGGCGGACGTCGCCGCCGCCTCGGTCGCCGGCCAGCAGCACGGCATGGTCTGCCTGGACGAGGAGGGCGGGGTCGTCCGTCCCGCCCTGCTCTGGAACGACACCCGGTCGGCCGGGGCGGCCACCGAGCTGATCGAGGAGCTGGGCAGCGCCGGCCGCTCGGCCGGTGACGGCGGATCGGTCGGCGACCGGGTCGGCGACCTGGTGGCCGGCCGGCAGGCCTGGGCCGAGGCGGTGGGCAGCGTACCGGTGGCCAGCTTCACCGTCACCAAGCTGCGCTGGCTGGCCCGGAACGAACCGCACTCGGCCGAGCGGACCGCCGCCGTCTGCCTGCCGCACGACTGGCTCACCTGGCGGCTCGGCGGCGCGGGGGACCTGGACCTGCTGCGTACCGACCGGGGCGATGCCAGTGGCACCGGCTACTGGTCGCCGCGCACCGGCGAATACCGGTTCGACCTGCTGGAACAGGCATTCGGTCGGCGCCCGCTGGTGCCGGCGGTGCTCGATCCGGCGGGCCGGGCGGGCGAACTCGCCAACGGCGCCCCGCTCGGGCCGGGAACCGGCGACAACGCCGCGGCGGCGCTCGGCGTGGGCGCGCTGCCCGGCGATGTCATCGTCTCGATCGGCACCTCGGGCACCGTGTTCAGTGTGGCCGAGACGCCGTCACAGGACAGTTCCGGTGCGGTGGCCGGGTTCGCCGACGCGACCGGGCGCTTCCTGCCGCTGGTCGCCACGCTCAACGCGGCCCGGGTGCTGGACGCGGCGGCCCAACTGCTCGGCGTCGACCTCGACGAACTGGCCCGGCTGGCGCTCTCGGCTCCGGCCGGCGCGGACGGGTTGGTGCTGGTGCCGTACCTGGAAGGGGAGCGGACGCCGAACCGTCCACTCGCGACCGGCGCCGTACACGGGTTGACCCTGCGCACCTCGACCCCGGCGCACCTGGCGCGGGCGGCGGTCGAGGGACTGCTCTGCGGCCTCGCCGACGGCCTGGACGCGATGGTCGCCCAGGGTGCCACGGTCAATCGGGTGATCCTGGTCGGCGGTGGCGCCCGTTCCGAGGCGGTCCGCCGGATCGCGCCCGAGGTCTTCGGCTGCCCGGTCCTGGTCCCCGCCCCCGGCGAGTACGTCGCCGACGGGGCAGCGCGCCAGGCCGCCTGGGTCGCCCTCGGCGGCGACGCGCCGCCGGCCTGGGCTGCCAACTCCACCCAGGAGTACGACGCCCGCCCCGCCCCTCACATCCGCGACCAGTACGTCGCCGCCCGCGACCTCTTCACCAACCGCCCCGCGTGAAAGGAAGGGCCCCTTATTAACGCATAGCGTTAATAAGGGGCCCTTCCTTTCACTGCTGGCGGTTCAGAAGGTGATGGGCGCGGCACTCGGGGGCAGGCCGTCGGAGGATCCGACGGAGATTTGGCCGAAGGTCTGGTCCTCGCCGACGGAGAGTGGCACGGAGTGGTCGACCCGGCCGTCGAGGTCGACAACCAGCAGTCGGCTGTTCCCCTCGGTGCCGGGCGTGGCCGTCGAGGTCGTCTGGCCCGGTCCCTGCTCTGGACTCGTCGCCCGTACCAGCAGGTGGGCGTTGTCGGTCCAGCCGACCACACTGCCGTCGAACGGCGGCGTAACCCGGTGCCGAACGGCGCCGGTGGTCGAGTCGAAGACGATGATGACGCTCTGCTGCCTGTCGATGATGGTGCCCAGGGCAAGCTGGTCGCCCCCGGGAGAGAAGACCGGGCGGAAGGGATAGACACTGGTGCTGAAGCCCACCGTACGCGTCAGCTCGCCGGTAAGGTCGTAGAAGCGTACGCCGGTCGCGGTGTCCTCCGGCCGCTCGGTGACCCGCGTCTGCAGCATCGCGATCGTGCCGGAGTCCGAGGTCCAGACCAGAGTTGGCATCGGATTTCTCAGGGGGTCGAAATCGGGCACCGGGACCATCGTGGCGTCCAGCGTCTCCGGGTCGAACAGTACGAAGCCCTGCCTGTCCGGACGCTGCATCGGTACGAAGAGGATCCGTCCTCCGTCCGGTGACCACTGGAAGTTCTGGGTCAGAGCCGGGCCGGTGTCCCCGAGGGCGGCTTCGCTGATCCAACGTACGTCTCCGCTGGCCCGGTCCATCATTCCGATCCGTGTCAGACCGGGCGCGTTGTCACCGGTCGAGCAGACCAGCATGCGACTGCCGTCAGGCGACGGCAAGACCCACTGGTACGGCATCCGCTCGTATCGACCAGTCTCGAAATTGAGCAGGAGCGAGTAGAAAGAAGACTGGCTCGAGCCTGTGGCTGTGACGTCCCGGACCATGCTGTACGCGGTCACCACCTGCGGTCTCATCCTGTCGGCGACCTGGTCGGGATCGGCCGTACCGTTGGGGGCGGCGACGGCGAGCACGCCGATCAGCGCGGCGCAGACGGCGGCGACCGTGCCAGCGCCGGTGAGTCGTCGCGCGAGCCGGTGGCGTCGGGCGGTGACCAACGCGGTCGGGGCCAACCCGGTGGGCGCCGGAGCGCTCTCCGCCACTTCCTCGAACGCGTTCCGAATTGCTTCAGCGACATGTGGATTCATCGGTTCGTCTTCTCCTTCGTGCCGAGGAGGTCCAGGTCGGGGCAGAGCACGCGTAGCCGCGCGAGGGCTCGCATGGCCTGGCTGCGTACGGTGGATTCGGTGCAGCCCAGAATCTGGGCGATCTCGCCGTCCGGCCGGTCCTCGAAGTAACGCAGCACCAAAACCGCCCGGTGCTTCGGGGCGAGCCGTGCCAGTGCCTGCCTGAGCGCGAGGTTGAGGTCGACGATCGCTGTGTCGTCCCTCGACGTACGGGTCTCCGGCACCTGTTCGGTGCTCACCTCGCGGCTCCGCCGCAGGCTGCGCCACCAGCTTGTCTGTTGCCGGTACAGGGCCGTACGCAGGTACGCCTCGGGGTTGCCGGTGCGGATCCGTCCCCAGTGTCGGACGGCCTTGGCCAGTACGGTCTGGAGTAGGTCCTCGGCCTGCTGCCGGTGTCCGGTCAGCGCGAGCGCGGTACGGAACAGCGCGTACGAGCGCGCCTCGACAAAGTCGCCGAACTCCCGTTCGAGATCAGCGTTCATGTAGGTACCTGTGCCTGTGCCTTCATGCCCCTAACAACGCCGCCCGCACCCGCCCTGCTGCCTCCCCGGGCAGACTTACACCCGGTGGTCGGCTGGACGCGGGGGCGCGCCGTCAGGGGGTGAAGGTGGGGATTGCCGAGCGGCGGAGCAGGCGTACGGCGATGATGCCCGCGACGATCAGGGTGAGCGCGACCGCGAACAGGATCCGTGCCGGGGTGCCGGTGACCGGGAGTCCACCGGCGACGTACCGGAAGGCGGCCGATGCCGAGGTGCCCGCGGGTGTGGTCACGGTGATGGCGCTGCTTCCCGCCGCGCACGGCGGGGTGGTGAAGGTCAGGGATAGCCCGTCCGGGGCGACCGTCACCGAGCCGGCCACGATGACCCGGCCACAGCTTGTCACGGTCGTCTGACCGGGGACGAAGCCACTGCCGTCGACCCTCACGGTCGTGCCACCCGAGGTGGGGCCCCGGTCGGGGTCGACCGTGCTGATGCTCGGGGCGGCGAGCAGGTAGCGGAATCCGGCCGGCACGGTCGCGTCAGGTCCGGGCAGTTCCACCACGACGTCGACCGGGCCGACCGGCCCCGGCGGGGTCGTGACGCTCAGGGTCGCCTCGGCGCCACTGGGCGCCTGGGCACCGCCGGTCGAGAGGGCGGTTCCGGTCGAAAGGTCGGTTCCGGGGATGCCGCCGAAGGTCACCCCGGTGGCGCGGTCGAGGCCGGTGCCGCTGATCGTCACCCTGGTCCCGCCCGTGCTCGGTCCCTGGTCCGGGCTGACGCCGGTGGCCGTCGGCGGGACGTAGGTGAATTCAGGGGCGGTGGCGGTGCCGGCCGGGAAGACCAATCTGACCGGAACCGGCCCGGGTTCGTGGGTCGGCGTGACCACGGTGATCCGGGTGCCGGCGGGGTTGAGCGTGAAGTCGGTGCCGGGGAGACCGTCGAAGGTCACCCCGGTCGCGCCCTCGAAACGGTAGCCGTTGATCACGACCAGTGTGCCACCGGCGGTTGGCCCGGAGGTCGGGACGATGTTGCGGGCCTGGGCGCGGCTCCCGTCGTACTGGTACGTGTACGTCACCGGAGCCGAGGTCCCGCCGCGCGTCTCCACCCGTACCTCGACCGGTCCCGGGTCTCCGGGCGGGGTGAGCGCGGTCAGCGACGACCGGTCGGGCGCGACGGTCACGTCCTGCGCCAACCGGCCACCGAAGCTGACCCTGGTGTCCCCGGGCGCGAAGTTCTCACCGGTGATGGTCACCCGCTGCTCGCCCGCGACGGTTCCGGCGTCCGGGACGATCGCGGTGACCACCGGCGGGGGTACCTCCTCCGAGCAGGAGGCGCCACCGAAGTTTAGGAAGCCAACATCCTGCGCGAACGGCCTCCCGTCGAACTGGAGACCGGTCATACGCAGGTCGCCGTCGATCGGGAAAGCGGCAGTGTGCGCGCTGCCGGTGGTGTGGCTCCTCCGCACGGTGAGGTGCACCTGCGCGTTGAACACCGGGAAGGCGTCGACGGGGCTGCTGCGGGTAACCGCCGGGCCGTTTGGCACCAACTCGACCGGCTCGCCGAAGAGCCTCAGGTTGGTCAGTGTCGTTTCGGTTGTCGGCGTGCCGAAGGTCGGACAACGTACCGTGCTGGTCATGCGTTCGGCGGTGATCGCGGTGACGTCGAAGAGGGTGAGCGAGAAGCCCTCTACCTCGACCGACGCGGTGAGCAGGCCAGGTTCCCGGGTGACGGTGGCCCGTCGGACCAACCCTCCACCGCCGACGTTCTCCGAGCCGAGGCCAAAGATCTCGTCGACCACGACGGTCGAACCGGGCGTGTCGGGTGCGCTGTACTCGACGTAGTTCCTGCCCTGGAGCAAGGTGACGTCGAGGGTGGACGCGTAAAGCTCGGTGTCCGCCACGGTGACGCTCGCGCCACCCGGCGAGGCGTGGGCGGGGGCCGCCGGGGTCAGGGTGGTCGCGGCGGTCACCGCCACCGCCAGTCCGGCCGCTACCGTCGTACGCCAAATTGGACGCATCGTTACCCCGCCTCGGATCCGGCCAGCGCCCCTCCCGAAGGACGAAAAGGACCACTAGCACCCGATTCGAGTAACGACTACATTCAACCCCGGATACTTCGCCACCACCCCCAGTCTGTTGATTATGAGGTTGTCGCAGGTTCGATCTTCAGTGGGTGCGACAACCTCATGATCAACAGCGTCAGGGGTGTTTGAGGTGGGTGACGAAGGTGTGCCAGGCGGTGGGAGCGAAGGCGAGGGTGCCACCGGTACGGTCCTTGGTGTCCCGGACCAGCACTCGGCCGGGCAGATTGTCCGCCACCTCGATACAGGCGCCGTTGTTCGAGCCGCTGCGGGTGCTGGTGCGCCAGCGCGCACCGGTCAGATCCATGTCTCGGCCACCTCCGTGAGCTTGTCGATCGACTGTTGGGGCGTCGGCGCCTCACCCAGTATCGCCTCCCACGCGTCGCGCAGCTCTGCCATTTCGGGCTCCCGGGCCGCCACCTGCCCCTTCAACTGGTTGTCCAGATAGGCGACCTCCTCCCCGTTGGTCAGCCGGGCGATGATGAATGGCCCGTTGAGTCCGGCGTAGGCACCCGCGCTCGCCGGCACCACGTGCAACCGGACCCGAGGATGGTCGACCGCCACCCCGGCCAGGTGCAGCAACTGTCCGCGCATCACCTTCGGCCCGCCGACCGACCGGCGCAGCGCCGCCTCGTCCAACACCGCCACCAGCAGGGACAGGTGCTCACCGTCCAGAACCCGCTGCCGCTCCAACCGATCCGCGATCCGGCGCTCCGCCTCCTCCTGGCTGATCCGTCGGTTACTCGCGAACACCGCTCGCACGTACTCCTCGGTCTGCAACAGGCCGGGGACCCAGGACTGTTCGTACCAGCGGAGCATGGTCGCGTCGCTCTCCATGGAAGCTCGCTCGCGTACCCAGGGTGGGATCTCGTCCAGCCCGGACAGTTCCAGCCACATCCGCTCGAAGAGCCCGCCGGTCCCACGTGCCCGGTCGACCGCGCGGAGGTATTCGAGCGTCGGCGGACGGCTTCCCGTCTCCACCGAGCCGACGTGCGAGCCGGAGAAGTTGCACCGCTGGCCGAACTCCTCCTGCGTCTCCTGCGCCGCGATCCGCGCTCGGCGCAGTTCGCGTACGACAAACGCCGCGACCGTCACGTTCATGTGTCGTCCAGTCCCCTCGATCGAGTCGTGCTGGCCAGCCATCAAGCCTAGGCAGGTCCGACAGCGCAAGGTGACCCCGCGACTCCTCATCGCTGCTCAATTTCGCCCCGTGGATGCTCGACCGGCCCGGGTGCCACGGTCCGTCGGCCTCGTGCCGCATGCTGTGCGGGTGCCGGAGACGACCATGAGCAGCGGAAGTGGGCGACTGGCCCGGGGCGGTGGACCGGCGCACCGGTTCTACAGCATCGTTGTCTTCGTGGTGCTCGCCTCGCTGGACAACGTGGCGATCGGGCTGGTGCCGCCGCTCTACCGGCCGATCAGCGACACGCTGCACGTCAACACCTCGGCGATCGGGCTGGTCACCGCCGTCAGCTTCCTGGTCAGCGCGGTCGCGGCGGTCGGCTGGGCGTACTTCGGCGACCGGACCAACCGCAAACCGCTCCTGATGATCGGCACCCTGCTCTGGGCGGTCGGTACGGCCGGCAGCGCCGCCGCCGGCAACTACCCGTCGTGGCTCGGCGGCCTCGGCGGCTATCCCGCGTTCTTCGCCGCGCAGGCGGTGGCGGCGATCGGCCTCGGCGCGGTCGGTTCGGTCGGCTTCTCGGTGGTGACCGATTTGATCTCGCCCCGCCGTCGGGGACTGGTGATGAGCTTCTGGGGCCTCTCCCAGGGCGTCGGCACGCTCGCCGGGACGCTGCTCGGCGGCATCCTCGGCTCGACCGACTGGCGACGGCCGTTCCTGGTGCTCAGCGCCGCCGGGCTGGTCGCCACGGTCGCCTACCTCTTCACGTACGACATCCGGCGGGGGCAGAGCGAGCCCGAACTCGCGGGGGCGCTCGCCACCGGCCACGAGTACGACTACCGGATCAGCCGCGCCGACCTGCCACTGATCCTGGACCGCCGGACGAACCGTTGGCTGATCCTCCAGGGCCTGACCGCGCAGGCGGCCTTCGGCTCGCTGGTCTGGCTGCCGGTGCTCTTCCAGGAACGGGCCGAGGACCAGGGCATCTCCACCGCCACCGCGATCATCGTGGGCAGCGTCTTCGCCACCCTGTTCCAACTCGGCGGGGTGCTCTCGATCGTCGGTGGACTCGTCGGCGACGCGCTGCAACGACGTACGCCTCGGGGTCGGGCGTTGGTCGCGGCCGTCGGCATCCTCGCGGCCGTGCCGTTCTACCTGGTCCTGTTCTTCGTGCCGATCCGGATCGACGTGCCGGACGGCGCCGGTGCCGGCGCGGTGATCACGGCCGTTCTCGGCAGTGTGCTGACCGAGCCGACGGTCGGGTTCAGCCTGCTCACCGCGCTGGTCGCGCTCGCGCTGACCTCGGCGAACTCGCCGAACTGGTTCGCGCTGATCGCCGACGTCAACCCGCCCGAACACCGGGGCACGGTCTACAGTCTCGGCAACCTGGTCAACGGGGTCGGCCGCGCGGCCGGCAACGGACTGGTCGGGATCGCCTTCCAGGGGCTGCGGTCGGCCTTCCCGCCACCGCTGAACTTCGCCGTCGGGCTGGCCGCGTTCCAGCTCTTCTTCATCCCGACCGGGATCATGTACTGGCTCGCCTCGCGTACGTCCCCGCGCGACATCGAGAACGTGCACGTCCTCCTGCACGACCGCGCCGACCGCTCCCGCGCCGCCGACGTGTAAGGAAGGGCCCCTTATTAACGCATAGCGTTAATAAGGGGCCCTTCCTTACACCTCAGGTGCGGTACCAGAGGGTGGTGTCGGGGAGGATCCGGTTGTTGTCGTCGAGCGGGGCGCTGGAGACGAGTACGGTGGCGCCGGCCGGCAGCGGTACGGGAGCCGGGCCGAAGTTGGTCAGCACGGTCAGCTCCCCGTTGTCGAAGATGATCACGTCGTCCGGGCTGGTCAGCCAGTAGACGCTGCCCCGGCCGAGGCCGTGCTCCCGGCGCAGCCGCAGGGCGGTGCGGTACAGCTCGTACGTCGAACCGGTCACCCCGCGCTGGAGGTCCAGCGCGTACTCGGCGTAGACGGCGGGTTGGGGCAGCCAGCTCCGGTCGCCCGGACCGAAGCCGTACGACGGCGAGTCTGTCTCCCACGGGATCGGCACCCGGCAACCGTCCCGTCCCCGACGGGTGTGACCACTGCGTTCCCAGGTCGGGTCCTGCCGGGCCTCGTCCGGCATCGTGGTGTGCTCGGGCAGGCCGAGTTCCTCACCCTGGTACAGGTAGGCGGAACCGGGCAGGGCGAGCATCAGCAGGGTGGCCGCCCGAGCCCGGCGCAACCCGAGCACCCCGTCCGGCTGCGGATCGTCGGCGCCGATCCCGTTCGGCCGGGTCTGACCGACCGGCAGGCCGAGCCGGGACGCGTGCCGGATCACGTCGTGGTTGGAGAGCACCCACGTCGTCGGGGCGCCCACCGTCGCGCTCGCCTCCAGGGAGCGGGTGATGACCGCGTACTGGGCGGGTGCGGTCCAGGCCGCCTCCAGGTACTCGAAGTTGAACGCCTGGTGCATCTCGTCCGGTCGGACGTACGCGGCCAGCCGCTCGGCCGGCTGCACCCACGCCTCGGCGACCATGATGCGCTCACCCGGGTAGCTGTCGAGCACCTGCCGCCAGTCGCGGTAGATGTCGTGCACCCCGTCCTGGTCCCACATCGGCGGGCGCGGACGGTCGGTGCCCTCACCGGAGAGCGGTTCCGGCGGGTAGCTCCAGTCCGCGAGATCGGCCTGCTTCACCAGGCCGTGTGCGACGTCGACCCGGAAGCCGTCGACGCCCCGGTCGAGCCAGAACCGGAGAATGTCCAGGAACTCCGCGCGCACCTCGGGCCGGTCCCAGTTCAGGTCGGGCTGGCCGGGGTCGAACAGGTGCAGGTACCACTGGCCGGGTCGACCGTCGGCGTCCTTCGTACGGGTCCAGGCGGGTCCGCCGAACACGCTCTGCCAGTCGTTCGGCGGCTCCTCGCCGCCCGCGCCCCGACCGTCCCGGAAGATGTAGCGCTGCCGCTGGACGCTGCCCGGCTCGGCGGCCAGGGCCTCGGCGAACCAGGGATGGGCGGCGGAGGTGTGGTTGGGCACCAGGTCGACGATGACCCGCAGCCCGCGCGCGTGTGCCTCGGTGATCAGTTTGTCGGCGTCGGACAGCCGCCCGAAGAGCGGGTCCACACCCCGGTAGTCGGCCACGTCGTACCCGGCGTCGGCCTGTGGGGAGGGGTAGAACGGGGAGAGCCAGATCGCGTCCGCCCCGAGTTCGACCAGGTGGTCCAGACGGCCGGTGATGCCGGGCAGGTCACCGATCCCGTCACCGTCGAGGTCGGCGAAGGAGCGAGGATAGATCTGGTAGATGACCGCCTCCCGCCACCACGGCGTGGGTTCGGACTGGTCGGTCGAGGAGGGCACGGACTGCGGCGTCCCGGTGGTCGAGGCGTGCGTCTGCTGGCTGTTCAGGGCGTACTCCCGTGGGTGTCGGACATGGTGGGACTCGGACGGCCGGCCGGTGGTCGACGTGGTCCGGAGGTCGGGCGTTCTGACTCAGTCTGCCGGTGTTCCGGCCGACCCGCCCGGCTCGGCCGGACCGACGCGCGGACCGGCCGGCGATGTGCGAACCGGCGATGTGCGAAGGCGCGGATCATCAGGCGGTGGGGGCGCGCGGACCGGCCGGCGGTGGAGGGCGCGCGGACCGGCCGGCGGTGGTGTCAGGACGACGGTGGGTCATCCGGTCCGGGGTGGGCCGGTCGACTCGCGGACCACCAGCCGGGTGGGCAGCACGATCGACGTCGTGGCGGTCGGCCGGGCACGATTTTCGAGAGGGTCGAGGAGCAGGCCGGCGGCGAGCCGCCCGTGGCTGGCGGCGGGCTGGGCAACGGTGGTCAGCCCGACGGCCGAGGCGAGGTCGTGGTCGTCCAGACCGATGACGCTGACGTCCTGCGGCACCCGGAGTCCGGCCGACCGGAGGGCGGACATCGCGCCCATCGCCATCTCGTCGCAGGCGGCGAAGATCGCGGTCGGCGGTTCGCCCCGGCTGAGCAGTTCACCGGTGGCCCAACTGCCGCCGTCCACGGTGAACTCGGCCTCCACGTCCAGGCGCGGGTCGGGGGTCCGGCCGGCGGCGAGCAACGCCTGCCGGTAGCCGTGCCGCCGGTCGAGGTGGGTGGTGAAGGAGAGTTCGGCGGAGGCGTCGCCGGCCAGGTGGGCGATCCGGTGGTGGCCCAGCGACAGCAGGTGCTCGGTGGCGGCTCGGGCCGCGCCGACGTCGTCGATCCGTACGCTCGGCCACCCCGGTACGGCGGCGCCGGAGCTCACCGTCACCCCCGGCAGCCGGAGCTGGGCGACCGTGGCCACCTCGGCCGGGGCGAGCGGGGTGGCCACCAGCATCAGCGCGTCGGCGCGTTTGTGCAGGTTGGTGGTGCGGAGCAACTGCCGCCGGTTGCTCTCCCGGTCGCCCAGGTTGTAGAGGAGCAGGTCGTACCCGGCCTCGCGCAGCGTCTCCTCGGCGGCGTCGACCACGGTGCCGAAGAACCAGCGGGTGATCTGTGGCACCACCACCGCGACCGCGCCGGTCCGCCCGCCGGCCAGTCGGGAGGCGCTGGGCGAGGCGGTGTAGCCGAGTTGCTCGGCGGCGGCGAGCACGCGGGCGCGGGTCGCCTCCGACACCGTCGGCAACCCGCGCAGCGCGCGGGAGACCGTGGCGGTGGAGACCCGCGCCAGCCGTGCGACGTCGTCGATCTTGGTCACGGTGTTACCTGCTCCGCTCGGTCAGGCCGCCGGTCCGCGGCCCCGCAACCTCCGCCGGGCGCCGGGCTCAGCCCTTGACGCTGCCGGCGAGCAGGCCGCGGACGAAGTAGCGCTGGAGGGAGAGGAAGACGATCAACGGTACGACGATCGAGACAAACGCGCCCGAGGTGAGTCGTTGCCACTCGCTGCCCCGGGTGCCGGCCATCTCCGCCAGGCGTACCGTCATCGGTGCTGTCTCGTCCCCGCCACCGGCGAAGATCAGTGCCACCAGCAGGTCGTTCCAGACCCAGAGGAACTGGAAGATGCCGAAGGCGGCGATCGCCGGGGTGATCAGCGGCAGCACGATCGTCCGGAAGATCTTCGGGTGGGTGGCGCCGTCCACCCGGGCCGCCTCCATCAGGTCCCGTGGCAACTGCGAGACGAAGTTGTGCAGCAGGAAGATGGCCAGCGGCAGGGCGAAGCAGGTGT
This sequence comes from Micromonospora sp. NPDC050397, assembly GCF_044901685.1. Taxonomy (NCBI): domain Bacteria; kingdom Bacillati; phylum Actinomycetota; class Actinomycetes; order Micromonosporales; family Micromonosporaceae; genus Micromonospora; species Micromonospora sp. NPDC050397. Next base: position 208,536 of record NZ_JBJDPS010000008.1, on the reverse strand, counting down.
GCGCGAACCAGACCTGCACGAACCGCTGCTCGTCGTCGAGGTCCCAGGGCGGCATCAGCGTCACCCCGCCGACGTTCACCCCCTGGGAGAAGAAGCTGAGCAGCGGCACCAGCGCCATCTGCAACGGCACGATCTGGAGCGCGAAGATGCCGATGTAGATCCAGTCCCGGCCCTTGAAGTTGACCCAGGCCAGCGCGTACGCGGCCAGTGCCGCGAACGCCAGCGGGAAGAGCACCGACGGAATGGTGATCACGACGGAGTTCACGAAGTAGCTGGCGAGCTGGCCCGAGGAGGACGAGCGGCCGAAGAGCACCTGCTGGTAGTTGTCCAGCGTGAACTGCGGGTCGGTGAAGAAGGTCCACCAGCCGGTGGTCTTGATCTGGTCCTCGGGGCGGAACGAGGAGATGAACAGGCCGAAGGTGGGCAGGGTCCAGACCACCGCGATGACGATCGAGACCACGGTCGCGGTCCGGCTGTTCAGCCGCTTGCGGATCCGGCCGCCACGGGTGGTGGGCTGGTCGGTCGCGGTGGCGGGGGTGCCGGCGCGTACCGGAACGGCGGTGGCCATGTCATACCTCCCGCTGCTTGCGCAGGTTGCGGATCTGGTAGATCACGATCGGGATCACCAGGACGAAGAGGAAGACCGCGAGCGCCGAGCCCTGTCCGGTCTCGCCGTAGCGGAACGCCTGGTTGTACATCTCGCTGGCGATCACGTTGGTGTCGAAGTTGCCGTTTGTCGCGGTCCGTACGATGTCGAAGACCTTGAGTGTCCCGATCGAGATGGTCACCACGACCACGATCAACGCCGGTCGGATGCTCGGGAGCGTGACCTGCCAGAACATCTGCCACGGGGTGACCCCGTCGAGCCGGGCGGCCTCCACGATGTCGCCGGGGATCGCCTTGATCGCGGCGGAGAGCACCACCATGGCAAAACCGGCCTGGATCCAGATCAGGATCACGATCAGCAGCAGGGTGTTCAGCGGCGGCTCCTGCAACCACTGGCGGGGTTCGCCGCCGAGCCAGACCACGACCTGGTTGAGCAGACCGATCTGCTCCTGCCCCTCGCCCCGGTAGGCGTAGACGAAGCGCCAGATGATGCTGGCGCCGACGAACGAGATGGCCATCGGCAGGAAGATCAGCGACTTGGCGATCGCCTCGAACCGGGCCTTGTCCACCATCACCGCGTAGAGCAGTCCGGTCGTGGTGGCCAGCAGCGGCACCAGGATCACCCAGATCCCGGTGTTGACCAGCACCCGGACGATCTCGTCCTGGCTGAACAACCAACCGTAGTTGCGCAGCCCGACCCAGTTCTCGCTGCCACCGTCCATGAAGGAGAGCACCAGCGTCCGGATGGCCGGGACCACCAGGCCGACCAGGAGCAGGAGCACCGTGGGCAGCAGGAAGAAGAGGCCGAACAGCCCCTCGGTCCGGTTGACCCGTCGGGACCGGGCGCGCGGCGCGGCCGGCGACCCTCCGCCGGCCGCGACCGCGACCAGCCGGGCCTCACGTCGGCGGGCGAACCAGTTCGGTACGACGTCGAGCAGGAGCAGCAGTCCGCCGACCACGACGACGAACGCCACCAGCCCGTACAACAGCATGACGAGCTTCGGTGACTCGTCCGCGAAGTCGAAGTTCATCCGCCCTCCCCGGGGCCGCTAGACGAACCGGTGGTCCGGTCCGGGGTACGCCGGACCGGACCACCGGGGAACTCATTTCGGCCAGGTGCTCTCGATCTGGGAGAGCGTGGCGGCGGTGTCCTTACCGTTGATCCACTCGATCATGCCCTTCCAGAACGTGCCCGCGCCGACGGCGGCCGGCATCAGGTCCGAACCGTCGAACCGGAAGACGGTGTTCGGGTCCTGGAGGATCTGTACGGAGAGCTTGTCGATCGGGTTCGGCACGTTGTTGACGTCCAGGCCCTTGTTCGCCGAGACGTTGTTACCCAGCTTGGCCCGGGTGTTGGCGTACTCGGCGGAAGCCAGGTAGGTCTGCACCTTCTGCACCTCGGGCCGGTCGGCGAAGGCGACGACAAACTCGCCGCCACCCAGCACCGGCTTGCCCTTGGTCGGGTCCATCGCGGGGAAGTAGAAGGCGTAGACGTCGCCGTCCTCGGCCACCCTGGTCCCCTGGGGCCAGTTGTTCGCGTAGAACGACGCCTGCCGGTGCAGCGCGCACTTGCCCTGGAGGATCGGCAGGCCGCCCTCCTGGAACGAGGTGGCCGCGATGCTCTTGACGTCGCCGTAGCCGCCGTTGACGTACTTGGGGTTCTTCAGGATCTTGCCGGCCTCGTCCAGGGCGTTCGCCACCCGGGGGTCGTTGAACGCGATGCCGTGCGTGGTCCACTGGTCGTAGACCTCGGGCGTGACCGTACGCAGCATCAGGTCTTCGATCCAGTCGGTCGCCGGCCAGCCGGTGGCGTCACCGGACTCGATCCCGGCGCACCAGGGCTTCTCGCCGGTCGCGGCGATCTTCTCGCTCAGGGCGAGCAGGTCGGCCCAGGTGGTCGGGACGGTCCAGCCCTTCTCCTTGAAGGTCTTCGGCGAATACCACACGAAGGACTTCACGTTGGAGCCGAGCGGGGCGCCGTAGAAGGTGCCCTTGACGGTCGAGTACTTCAACCAGTCCGGCGGGAAGTTCTTCTCGGCCAGGGTCTTGGTCTCGGCCGACGCGGCCTTGAGCTTGCCGGCGTCGGCGAACCGGGTCAGCAGGCCGGGCTGGGGGATGAAGCTGATGTCCGGCGCGTCGCCGCCGTCCACCCGGACTTGGAGCTGCGCCTCGAACTCGCCGCTGCCCTCGTAGTCGATCTCGATGCCGGTGCACTTCTCGAACTGCGACCAGGACTCCTGCAGGACGTCCGCCTCGGCGTCGCGGATGGACGCGTAGATGCTGACCTTCTCGCCGTCGCTGCCCTGGTATGCCTCGTAGGCGGCGCACTCCGGGGAGTCCGCGTTGCTGTTCGTGTCGCCGCCACTCGAAGAGCAGGCGGTGGCGCTGAAGGTCAGTGCGAGCGCGCTGACGATCACGAGGGCCTGGCGTGGTCTGGTGAAGACCGCCATGCCGTCCTCCTTCCTTCGCCGGCGCGTCGGGTCAGCCCCGTCGCCGGCCCCGATGGGCGTGCCCATATGTAAGCGCTTGCAGGTACGGCCGTCCAGACTTGCGGCGGCACGAGCCCGTAACGATTCGGAAACCTGCTCGTTTACCGGCCGCCGCTCCGACGTGCGGCGCGACAAACGCCCCCGTTCCACATGGTGGATCTTGCGGGATCGACGAATCGACGGATGCAAACTCGTGGTCATCGGCGGACATTGATCCGGCATGTGGGGATTTCGGCCGGGCACACGACACCGGGGCCGTCGTTCCGGGTCCTTCGTCGGGGAGGACAAAGACTCGGAACGACGACCCCGGCGGGTCGGGGGAAGAGGTGTTTCGACAGGAGGGAGGGGAGGGAGGGATCTTCGGGGGGGAGGGGTCAGGAGGGGATCGGACGGGGGAACGGGGGATCGAGCGTCAATTGAAGATGCTGACCCCACCCGGGCCGACCAGCAGCCCGATGACGATGAGGACGATGCCCCAGAGGAGTTGCCGCCGGAACAGTGCGAGCACGCCGGAGACCACCAGTACGACTGCGAGAATCCAAAGAATCAGGTCCATGACCGGTCAATACCCGACCCGATTTCCGCGGAAACCTTCGCCCGATCGGCCTGCTCTGAGAGGTGGAACACGCTGTACGCCTGCTTGATCACCGGGTGCGCCACGTTCCGTACGCGTACGCCGCCCGGGGTGGTGCCGCGCTCGGTGCCGTGGTGTGCGTGGCCGTGGATCGCCAGCGCGGTCGGCGCCGAGTCGATCGCCTCGCCGAGCAGGTACGAGCCGAGGAACGGGTAGATCTCCAGCGGCTCACCGGCGAGCGTGTCCGGCACCGGGGCGTAGTGGGTCAGTGCCACCCGTACGTCGGCGTCCAGCTCCCGCAGCGCGGTGCCGAGCCGGTCCGCCACCGCACTGGTGGTACGGATGAACGCCTTCATCTCCGGCTCGCCGAACTCGCTGGCACAGCGGCCGGCGAAACCACCGCCGAACCCCTTCGCCCCGGCGATGCCGAGCCGGTGCTCGCCGCAGCGCAGCACCACCCCGGTCCCCTCCAGCACGGTGATGCCCGCGTCCTGGAGCACCCGCACCACGGACGGCACCTCGTCACAGTGGTGGTCGTGGTTGCCGAGCACCGCCACCACCGGTACGTCCAGGCCGCCGAACTCGGTGGCCACGCAGCGCGCCTCGGACTCCGAGCCGTGCCGGGTCAGGTCGCCCGCGAGCAACAGCACGTCGGCGTACTCGGCGATCTGGTCGAGGGCCGGACGGAAGCGCCCCACCACGTCCTGGTCGAGATGTACGTCGCCGACGGCGGCGATCCGGATCACCATGTCGCCTCCCTCACGGCAGTTCCTCCACCTCGGTGGGGGCCTGCGCCCGGATGAGTCCGATGTCGACCTTCAACGGCAGGTCCGGGTACGCCTCGGCCACCCGGCGCAGGATCTCCTCCCGCCGCTGCGGGCTCTCCACCTCGCCGTACAGGACCAGCGACTGGTCCCGGCGGTCCACCGTGATGCCCTGCTCGGCGATGTCGGGGTTCTCGGTCAACAACCGCTGTACGGCCGCCTCCAGGTAGTCGTCGGGTCGCTCCACGGCGACCCGTCGGGGTGGTTCGGTCATGCCAGCACCTCCTTCTCGGCCCGGTCGGCCTCGGTCCGGGCCGCCTCGGTCGGGGCGGGTGCCCCGGCGGTCGCGTCCGGCACCACGTCCAGCCGGTTCAGCAGGATCAGGAACGCCTCCGCGTACGGCGAGTGGCCGGTCTCCTCGCGTACCCGGTCCCAGTCGATCTGCTCGCGCAGTGACCTGGCCAACGGCAGCCCACGGGCGAAGTCGCAGTAGTGCTGGGAGAAGCTGAGCAGCTTGTGCACCATCAGCCGGGTCGCGGTGAGCACCGGCATGTGGATGGCGTCGACCGGCCGGATCACCGTGTCGGCGAGGGTGTCGTCGGTGACCGGGGTTTCGATCGGCCGGTGGATGAGGTCGACCAGGCGGCCGTCGTCGTAGACCTTGACCAGCCAGTCCTCCGGCGGGCGCTCGGCCACGAAGCCCTCGCCCACCAGGGCCGCCAGGGCTCGTTCGGTGTCCTCCTCGCGGAGCAGGAAGTCGACGTCGTGGTCGCTCGAATGGCCTCCGTGGGCGTAGACCGCGAAGCTTCCGCCCAGGGCGAAGGGGATCTCGGACTGCTTGAGGACGGCGGCGACCCGCTTGAGGGTGTGCAGCAGACCCTCGTCCCCGCGGTGATCCATGACATCTCCCGTGGTGGTCGGTGGCGGGCATGTGGTCGGTTGGGTGCTGATTCGCCGGTACCCGGCACCCTGCTCGTTCACACCTCGGTTGGGTTTCGACTCCACGAATCCCCCTGGCTTCCGATTCCGTCATTATCGGGTAAAAGCGGCATCCTTTTTCCGAAAATAAGGGTCATACCATTACAAGAAGCATCGAGGGGTGCGAGCGCCCGGTACCGTTGCTGAGCGTGGCCCCATCTGCGCAGGATCGGCACGTTGAAACGGTCGGCAGGGGGCGACTCCGCGTCGTCGCACTTGTCGGCATCGATGGCTCAGGCAAGACCACCCAGGGACACCGACTCGCCGCCGCGCTCAACCGGGCCGGTGTGGCATCCACCTACTACCGCAATGCCGGCGGCCGGCGCTGGTTCGGCCGGGCGGCCCGGCGGCTCGGTCGGCCGGACGCCCAGCGGCTGCTCGGCCGCACCGGACTGCTGCTCGCCGAATCCGTGCTCCGCTGGCTGGCGATCGCCCGCGCGCTGGTCCGGTCCGTCATCCGCCGCCGGCTCGCGGTGATGGACCGCTACGCGGTCGACCAGTACGCCAGCATCCAGGTGCACAGCGGCGGGCGCCGTCTGGAACGACTGGCCCGGTTCTTCTACCGTCCCTTTCCCGAACCCGAGGTCACCTTCCTGCTCTCGGTCGACCCGGCCGAGGCGTACCGCAGGATCGGCATCCGGGGGACCGACCACGAGAGCATGGAGTACCTGAACGCGGCGGACGCCGCGTACCGGTCGCTGCCGGAACACGGAACCTTCGTGGTGATCGACGCCAACCGCACCCCCGAGGAGGTCACCGCGCAGATCGCGGTCTACCTACGCCCGTGGCTAACCCCGGAGCCACCCGCCGCGCCGACCACCCGCCGACCCGAGCCGGCGCCGACCGGCCCGCCCGAGCCGGCACCGCCCTCGACACCGGCACCCCCGCCACCGATGGTGCTGAGCCGGAGCGCGCGTTCCCGGTGGTGACCCGGGGCGGTTCAGCACCGACCGGTGGCCGGGTCGGACCCGGCGGTTGGCGGTGGGCTTCGACCTGACCCTTCTGCCCTCGGCAGACGGGGGTGTCCGGGCGGCCCGAGCCGCAGCATGATCGGCCTATGCGTCTACTCGTACTCGGCGGCACCGTCTTCCTCGGCCGCGCGGTGTCCCGGCTGGCCCAGGAGGCCGGCCACGACGTCACCTGTGCCGCCCGGGGCGCCTCCGGGCGGCCGGTGACCGGGGTCAGGTTCGTCAAGGCGGACCGGGACCGTCCCGACGGTCTGTCCGCACTGGACGGTGAGCGGTTCGACGCGGTGGTCGACGTGACCCGGCGGCCGAGCCATGCCCGGCACGCCCTCGCCGCGCTCGCCGACCGGGTCGGCCACTGGTCGTACGTCTCCACCTGCTCGGTCTACGCCGACGACAGCGTCCCCGGTCAGCGGGCCGCCTCGGCCGAGGTCAAGGAACCGGCCCCGGCCGAGGTGGACAACCCGGTGGGCGAGCACGCCGACTTCTACGGCCCCTGCAAGGTCTCCTGCGAGCGCGCCGTACGCGACACGATCGGCGTCGAGCGCTCGTTCATCTGTCGGGCCGGGCTGATCGTCGGACCGGAGGACCCGAGCGACCGGTTCCCGTACTGGGTGGCCCGGCTGGCCCGGGGCGGTGAGGTGCTCGCCCCCGGGACGCCGGAGGACCCGGTCCAGTTCGTCGACGTCGACGACCTCGCGCGATGGCTGCTGTACGCGGCCGAGACCGGGCTCGCCGGCACCTTCGACGGGATGAGCGCCCCGATGCCCCGTGGCCGTTTCCTGGCCGAGGTGGCCGCCGGGGTGGGGCGGGCCGATCCCGACCTGACCTGGGTCGAGCAGGACTTCCTCGTCGAGCGGGACGTACGGCCGTGGACCGGCGAACGGTCCCTGCCACTCTGGCTGCCGTCACCCGAGTACGCCGGCTTCCTCAGCCGGGACGTGACGGACTCGCTCGCCGCCGGGCTGCGTACCCGGCCGCCCGCGGAGACCGCCGCCCGTACGCTCGACTGGCTTCGGGCGTATCCGGACCAGGTCAAGGCCGGTGGGCTGGAGCCCGCGCAGGAGGCCGAGGTGCTGCGGGAGTGGGCCGCCGCCCGCCGGCCCTGAGAACGCGCCCGCCCCGAACAACTCGGTGTCGGGGAATTGGTTGACGCCCACCGATGTGGTCAGTAATTTTCGCTGGTGGCGAAGAGTGCGATGGTTTCCGCAGGTCATGCACCCGGTGCGCTGATCGCCCGGATCAGTGGTCTGCTGCCGTCCCTGTCGCCGTCCGAGCAGCGGGTGGCACGCTTCGTGCTGACCGATCCGGCCGGAGCCGCCCGCCGTACGATCACCGACCTCGCCACCGCCGCCGAGACCTCGGAGGCGACCGTCGTCCGGTTCTGTCGCTCGGCCGGCCTGTCGGGTTATCCCCAGCTACGGATCCGGCTGGCCGCCGAGGCGGCCAGCCGGATCGAACCGCCGGACGGGCGGGTGCTGGCCGGTGACATCCCACCCGGCGCCGAGATGTCCCAGATCATCGCGACCGTCGGCTTCCACGACGCCGGTGCGGTCGCCGAGACCGCCGCCCAGCTCGACCCGGTGGTCTGCGATCGGGTGGTCACGGCCCTGCACGGCGCCGGCCGGATCGAGATCCACGGTGCCGGTGCCAGCGGGTTGGTCGCGGCGGACTTCCAACGCAAGCTGCACCGGATCGGCCGCCTCGCCTTCTGCTTCGCGGACGGGCGGAGCGCGCTGGCGTCGGCCGCTCTGCTCCGGCGCGGCGACGTCGCGGTCGGGATCTCCCACACCGGCGTCGGCGCCGACGCGATCGGGGTGCTGGCCGTGGCCAGGGGCCGGGGAGCCACCACCGTCGCGCTGACCAACTTTCCCAGGGCGGCCATCGCGGCGGTGGCCGATCTAGTGCTGACCACGGCGGCCCGCGAGACCACCTACCGAACCGGGGCGATGGCCAGCCGGCTGGCCCAGCTCACCGTGGTCGACTGTCTCTTCATCGGCGTGGCCAGCCGCAATCGGGCCAGGGCGGGACGGGCGCTGGCGGCTGTCGCCGAGGCCCTTCCGCCGTCCGCCGCCGGCCCTCGTTGATCAAGGGGACTTTGCCGGCCGGTCGGATTGTTCACCCGGGACAGGGGTATTCCCGGACCGTGGTGAACCGATCAGGGTGCCGGCGCGTGTAGTCGTAGTGACGAGGATCGCAGGTCAACGGTGATGCGGATCGCTGCGCGTCGTTATGTCGCGGTGTTGCCATTTACCGGGCCAAACGGCTGCGCCACCGATCCGCCTATCCGTGCGGAAACGGGCTTTGTGCGGCTGGAAGGGCCTCCTGACAGCAAACTTCGATCGTGCTCACAGGAACTACTCAGGCATTCGTGACACTTTCGACCCACGAGATGGAATCCCCAACGCGTCTCAACTGTTGTGTAGGTGTCAGCGCCACAGGGCACAGCAGTGGTTACGGGGGAGGGCTGATGAACGTGGGGATGGCAGGTAACCGGGCAACCGGGGCAGACGAGGGGACCGTGAGCGACGTGGAGAAGAGCATCGTGATGCGTACCGACGAGGTCGCCGAGGAGCGCGACCTGGTTGGCGTCTACCTGCACGAGATCTCGCGCACACCGCTGCTCGACGCGGCCAAGGAGGTGGACCTCTCGAAGTCGATCGAGGCGGGCCTCTACGCGGAGCACCTCCTCGACGAGGAACGGGTTCCGGTCGGCGTCAGTCGCGAGGAGCTCGAGCGCCTGGTGGTCGAGGGGGAGCGGGCAAAGGATCTGTTCATCCGGGCGAACCTGCGGCTGGTGGTTTCGATCGCCCGTCGCTACGTACGCTCCGGGATGCCCATGCTCGACCTGATCCAGGAGGGCAACACCGGCCTGGTCCGGGCCGTGGAGAAGTTCGACTACGAGCGGGGATACAAGTTCTCGACGTACGCCACCTGGTGGATCCGTCAGGCGATCAGCCGGGCGATCGCCCAGCAGGAGCGGACCGTACGGCTTCCCGTGCACCTGGTCGAGGACGTCAACCGGATGCGTAACGTGGCCCGGCAGCTCACCCGTGAGCTGGGCTCCGACCCCGAGCCGGAGCAGATCGCGGCGGCCCTGGGCGTCACGGTGGAGCGGGTGCACGAGCTGGTGCGCTGGTCGCAGGACACGGTGTCGCTGGACACCCCGGTCGGCGACGACGGCGACACCAACCTCGGTGACCTGGTCGCCGACAGCGACGCCCCGTCGCCGGAGGAGATCGTGCTGACCGCACTGGAGCGGCAGCGGATCGAAGGACTACTCAACCACCTCGACGACCGTTCGGCCGGCATCATGCGGGCCCGTTACGGGCTGGAGGACGGACGCGAGCACTCGCTCACCGAGGTCGCCTCGCGCTTCTCGCTCTCCCGGGAGCGGATCCGTCAGCTCGAGATCCAGGCGCTCGGCCGGCTCCGCGAGCTGGCCCGCGCCGAGGGCCTGCAAGCCGCCTGACCCGAACGACAGAAACTCCGGCCGGTGCTCCCCACAGGGGACACCGGCCGGACCTGTCCCCACCCCCACCCCACCCTCCCCACCGGGCCCCGGCCCCGGGCGGGGGTGAGAGGGGTGGGCGGGGGTCAGTCGCGCAGGGTGGCGATGGTGTCGGCCAGGGAGCGGCCGGGATGGGCGGCGCAGGACTCGGTGACGGCGGTGAGGCCGAGCGGGGTGTCCAGCTCGGGCAGCCCTCGGGCCAGGGCGATCGCCCGGAGTGCGGCGGCGCGGTCCTCCTTCGGCGCCTGGCGGAACTCCGCGCAGGTGGACTGGCTGGTCAGGCCGCCGCTGTCGTCGAGGTTCCCGAGGATGTTCCGGGCGACCAGGCAGACCACCGCCACCACGACGACCAGGATGCCGAGGCCGACGAGGAGCGTACGCCGGGAGAGTCGCGGTGCCGGGGCGGATCCGACCGGTGCGGTGGTCCCGGAGTCGGCCGAACCTCCGGTGACCCGCCCGCCCAGCGGCAGCGGCACGGCTGAACCGGCGGTGCCGTCCGGGAGCTGGCTGGTCGTCGCGCCGGCCGGTACGGCGGCCACGGCGGCCGTGAGCGCGGCGGCGTACGCGGGATCGTCGCGTACGGCGGTGGCGAGCAGGCGACGTACCAGGGAGTCGTTCCGGGGTTGCCGGACAAAGTCGGCGAACGCCTCCGCCTCACCGATGGCACGCAGTCGGGCGGCGACGAGGTCGTAGAGCGGACGGGCGGCGGGATCCACACCCGGTTCCTGGGTGGTGCCAACCGCTGGCAGGTACGGCGTCAGGCGTTCGAGCGCCGTACCCGCCAGCGGGTCGGTGGTCTCGGGTGAGGTCACCCGGGCAGGTTAGCCGACCCGGCCGAAGCCCTGCGGGGTCATCATGTCCACGCTGGCGAGCGTCACGCTCTCGCCGACCTGCGGCGCGTGGATCACCTTGCCGCTGCCGACGTAGAGCGCGACGTGGGACAGGTTGTTGTAGAAGACCAGGTCGCCGGCTTGGAGCTGGCTCCGGCTGATCGGTGTCGTCCGATCCCGCTGCATCTCGGCGTTGTGCGGCAACGACTGGCCGGCCGCCCGCCAGGCCGCTGAGGTGAGCCCGGAGCAGTCGTACCCGTTCGGGCCGTCGGCCGCGAAGACGTACGGCTTGCCGATCGCGTTGTAGGCGAACGTCACCGCCTTGCCGGCGTCGCCGTCGATGGCCGGGATCTTGCCGGTGTACTTGCTGCCGGCGTTGCTGGCCGTGCCGTACACCTTGCGGCGTGTCTCGTTGAGCTTGCTGATCTCGCCCTCGATCTTTTTCTTGCCCGCCTCAAGCTCCTTGGCCTGCGCGGTCTGCTTCGCCAGCGTCGCGTCGACCCGTGCCTTCTGGTCGATGTACTGCTGCTGCGAGGCGGTCAGATCGGCGAGCCGCTGCTCCCGGTCGCGGGCCAGGTAGTCGAGCGTGCCGAGCCGGTCGAGCAGGCTTTCCGCGCCGTCGTCGCCGAGCAGCGCGTCCGCCGTACGTAGGTTGCCCTGCTTGTACGCCTTGGTGGCCAGAGCGGTCACCTCGGCGCGGCTCTGCGTGGCCTGTTGTTCCAACGGGCCGAGTTTGACCGCGAGTTGAGCAGCCGTGGCTTTGGTGACCTTGATCTGCTCGTTGAGCTTGTTGTACGACTCGATGACCTTCTCGAGCTCGCTGGAGGATTTGTTGATCTGTTGCGTCAGCTCGGCGGCGGATGGTTCCGCCTGGGCGACCGTGGCGGGCGCGATCAGCCCGACCGCCAGACCCGTCAGGACGAGCGAGCGCAACAGGATCCGCGCGGATGGCAAGAGTGCGGAGCCCCTTCCGTTCTGCCGCCGGTCGATGCCGCGACCCCCGTCGTCGCGGCCCCGTTCCGGTGCCCCGGAGCAGGGTCGAGCCGGTGTAGCCGCTCGGTCGCGCGATGTGCGCGCCCTGGTCGGTGAAGTCCAGCCTGGCGGTCGCCCCCGCCGCGAGGCGGTTGGCGTCCGCTGTGGAGCGGCTCCGGGCTGCGACTGCGGAGTGTCACCGCTAGGTCGCGCTCGGCCGGTGCGATTCGGCGGCGCCGGGCCGGCGTCACCCAGGGGGATGACTGACCACCGAACCAGCGGAAACCAACCTAGTCCCCGGTGGGGTGTCGGCAACAGTGGGGGCCGCGAATTCGTTGGTCGAACCGATCGATGGATTGAATGTCTCGATCACCCATTGTGGTGAGACGTAGTCGCTTAGTGATACAGCGGGTGGGTCCGACGCTCCGACTCACCGAGTGCCCCAATGGCCGGTGTTGGCAAATGGGGTAGAGGTTGCCGGCGGGTTAAAGCACCACAAAGAAGGACATAAATCTGTCCAGGGAGCTAGCTGCCGCCTGGAAATCTGCCAGGTGGCTGAAACAAGCCTTCCTCTGCTGGCATGTCCTTCGCACAATGATTGCAGAGCCGGAATCGATTTCTGGCAACAGCGTCGTTGCAAAACGATGATCGGCACCTGGCTGCCACCAAGTGCCGATCTTTGCAAACCACTCTTCACCACTGCCACATCGCAGCCCGTTCACGAGCCGTCGGAGGCTGTCATGCATCCTACTCGCGACTCCGCGCGCCGAACAGGTACACAATCCGTCACCGGAAGGTCGGCCCGTCGCCCGGTGCCGGTCGAGTTCTACCACCGGCCCGGAGTCCGGGTCACCAGTGAGTCGTTCACCGTGGCGGGACGCCACTTTCCGGTGGTCGAGCTGACCCAGCTAAAGACCGCCCGGGGTCCGCACGACCCGCTCACCGTGCGGGTCGTGGTGGTCACCGGCGCGGTGCTGGCCGTGATCGGCATCGCGTTCGGCTACACCGGCGAGTTCTACCGGCTCAACGCCGCCACCTACCTCGCCCTGGGCGCCGCAGCGTTCCTGCCGGTGGTGCTCGCCTTTGTCGGTCACAAGCTCCGACCGCCGACGTACGAGCTCTGGGGGCGCTACCGGGGCGAGATGACGCTGTTGTTCACCAGCGACCAGGAACGCCAGTTCGGTCAGCTAACCCGGGCGCTGCGCCGCGCGCAGGAGGTCGCCCGGTACGGCGGTGTCGCCGAACCCGTGGTCACCTCCCCGCCGCCCTGGGAGCCACCCGCCCGTTGACCCTCGCCCTCGCCCTCGCCCTCGCCCTCGCCCTCGCCCTCGCCCTCGCCCTCGCCCTCGCCAATGGCGGCGACGGCGGTGACGGGGTGGTGGCTTCAGTCGAGGGTGCCGGCGATGGTGGCGATCCGGGCGAGTGAGTCGGCCGGGCTCATCGCCGCCTCTCGCAGGCCCTCGAAGGTCACCAGGTGCGAGCTGACCGACTCCGGGTGGTCCAGCACGTCCTCCAGGCCGGTGCTCTCCAGGTAGACCGCGTCGGTCTCCTCGGACCCGTCGAAGCAGACGATCACGAACTGACCGAGTGGCGTGTAGATGGTCGAGGTGAACGGCAGCACCTGCACGGTGATGTGCGGGACCTCGCCGAGCCGGACCAGGTGCAGCAACTGGTCCCGGATCACCTCCCGGCCGCCGGTCTGCCGGTGCAGCGTGGCCTCGTCGAGCACGACGTCGATGACCGGCGGGTCGGGGCGGTCGAGCACCTCGCGCTGGCGCCGTAGCCGAAGGGCCACCGACGCCTGGGCTTCGCTGGCGTCGTTGAAGTTCGGGATCACGGACCGGACCACGGCCTGGGCGAACGCCTCGGTCTGGAGCAGGCCGGGCATGCCGACCGACTGGTAGAAGCAGAGCCGCGACGCCTCCGCCTCCAGCCCGATGTAGGCGTAGTACGCCGGCGGCACGGTGTCCCGGTACTGCGACCACCAGGTGCGCTGCCGGGCCACCCGGGCGAGGTCGACCAGCTTCGCCACCTGGGTCGGATCGGTCACCTGGTAGTGGTGCAGCAACGCCTTGACGTCGTTGGTGGAGATGGAGACGTAGCCGGACTCGATCCGGATCAGCTTGGAGAGCGACCAGTCCATGGCGACGGCCACCTGCTCCTGGGTCAGGCCGGAGGCCTCCCGGGCACGGCGGATCGCCGAGCGGAGCCTGCGTCTGCCCACCGTCGGGCCAAATGCCGTGCTCATCAGCAGACTCTCTCCGTCAACGGCACACCGGCGGCTGGGCGAGGGGTCGCCGTACCGATGTGGTCAGGGTGCCACCGATGTCGTCAGGGGGTGCCACCTGGCTATCGGCTACCTGCCAGGTAGGAAAGCTATCGTGCAGGCTACACCCGGGCCGGGAGCCGACACCAGAGTTCGCAGCGGGCCGGAGTCGTACCGTGGCCCTCGGTATAACCCGGCAGTGAAACACCATAATCCGTGCATTTCCGGGCTATCCGCCCCGCTCGTCGACCGGTATCGTCTGCTCGTCGCGGCGCCTGCCGTGCAAGGTAGCGGGTGTCGAGGAGGACGCATGTCGCAGCCGGGTCCCGTCACGGGTACGTGGCGGAAGAGCACTCGTTGCGAATCGCAGAAGTGTGTCGAGGTTGCCGAGGTGGCGGCCGGTATGGCGGTGCGGAACTCGACCGACCCGCAACGACACGTCGTCTTCTCAGCCACCGCCTGGCAGGCGTTTGTCGGCACGCTGCGGGCACGGGAGTTCGACCGAAACTGAGTCGTGGTTCCACCCGTACCGGTCGCTCTGGTCCGGCGGCGACCGGTACGGCGGACGACCGGCTCGCCGTGGCGATTCACGTCGCCGCTCACGGTTCACTCAGGACGGTCCAGCACCGGGGCGTGGGTGCGCGTGCGACACGACCCCACCGCCGTGCGGGAGGGGCACCCACGCGCCGGACCGGCCGGGGGTCAGCCGGCCACGGTCTGCGGTGTGGGCTGCTCCTCCCGCGCCTGGGCGCTGATCCGCCGGTGTACCACCCGCTCGGCGTAGAACGACACGAACGGCACGGTGCCGGCGAGCATCACCAGCAACATCTGCCCCAGTGGCCACTTCGCCCGCCGGGTCACGTCGAACGCGGCCACCAGGTAGACCATGTACAGGAAGCCGTGTGCCGGTCCGACCGTCTCCACCACCACCGGCTGGTCCCAGCCGTACTTCAACGGCATGCCCACCACCACGAGCATGATCAGCACGACGCCCACCACATAGGCGATCACACGGTATCGGGTCAGGGCTGCGCCCACTTCGTTCCGTTCCTTCCTACCGGCCGGGGCCGGGGTAGTCGCCGGGCTTGGCGCCCGGGTTCGCGTTCAACCACGACAGGTAGTGGTTGTACTCGCTCAGTTCGGGGTCGCTCTCCTCCGCCGCCGGCACCAGGACGCGGGCGGTACGGGCCGAGCGCACCGGGCGGCGTACGCCGGGGGCTCCGGCCGGGGGAGGTGGCGGCGTGGGGTCGGCGGGCTCGCCGGGACGCAGGGTGTGCCGGGCCTCGCGAATCCAGAGGAAGATCACGAAACCGGCGAAGACCGGCCACTCGATCGCGTACGCCCAACTGAGCGTGTTGCCGGCCGCCGCCCGGCTGATCTGCCACCAGCCGAGCGCCAGGAAGCCGGCCACGAGCACGAGGGTGAGCACGTGGCGGCCGATCCACGCCGGTGTCCACAGCCGTCTCATGGCTCTAGAGCGTACCGGCGATCGGGCCGACTCTCCGACGTGGCGTCGTAGTAGCGCCCGTCGAGGTGTGGTTTGGGGCGTACCCGGGGTGGGCAACCGTCCAGTCGCCAACCCAGTCGAGTTAGCGGGGGCGAGGATGACCGATTCAGCGCGAGGTGCCCGGTTCGGGACGGGTGGGTCCGCCGACGACAGTCCCGAGCAGCGGGTGGGTGAGTGGGACGGCGACCATCTGCGCGACCGGGATCCGGTCGCGGCGGGTTACGTCGTGGTCGAGGAGGCCGAGGATCTCGGCATCGACCCGGCCGAACTCGGCGACGAGGACCTGATCCGAGAACTGCACAGCCTGCACCGAACCCGGCTGGACACCCTCCGGCACGCCGCCGACACGGCGCTCGCCAACCATCTGCGCCGTACCGCCGAGCTGGAGACCGAATATCTCAGCCGGCACCCGGGTCGAGAGGTCGACCCGTCCCGGCTGCGGGACGGGGACTGACATGACCGCGCACGCCGAGCGGGGGATGGACGCACCACCGGAGGTGGTCTTCAACACCGCCACCGACCCGGACCGGGTCGGCGCCTGGCTCCCGGCGCCGCTGCGCACCGACGGCGGCACGCCGGCCCGGGTCACCGGCGCGCTCGGGGCGCACTGGGAGACCAGGGGCTCGCCGAACTGGTCGGCCCGGCTCCAGGTCCGCTCCACCGACGCCGGTGGGGCCAACGTACGGCTGGAGCTTGAGGCCGACCAGCCGGACCGGGGACTCGACCGGCTCGCCGACGAGTCGCTGGTGAACCTGGCCCGCGAGGTCGCGGAGAACCTGACCCCGGGTTGAGCCTGACCTCGGCTTGAGCCTGACCTCGGGTTGAGCCGCGCCGAACTTGTCACCGGATCGATATTGTCGCGAGGGGACCGCGAATGGATGTACGGGGCAGGGTGGCACGGCTGCGCCGGGCGTACGCGCCGCACGAGCACCGGCCGCTCGGCGGTTACCTGGTCGCGCTCGGCGCCTACGGCGGGGTCATCGCCGGGCTGACCGCCGTGGTGCGGGTCACCCGTACCCCGGTGCCGCAGGCGCCGTCGACCTCGGACGTCGTGCTGCTCGGCATCGCCACCCACAAGCTCAGCCGGCTGCTCAGCAAGGACGCCATCACCAGCCCGTTGCGTGCCCCGTTCACCAGCTACGACCGGCCGATCGGCCACGGCGAGGTGATGGAACAGGTACGTGACCAGGGCAGCGGGACCAGGCACGCGCTCGGCGAACTGCTGAGCTGCCCGTTCTGCCTGGCCGTCTGGGTGGCCACAGGGCTCACCGGTGGGCTGGTGCTCGCCCCTCGGCTGACCCGGCTGGTGGCCACCGCACTGACCTCGGTGGCCGCCTCCGACTTCCTGCAACTGGCGTACGCGACCGCGCAGCGCAAGGCCGACGGCGGTGCCGTACCGGAACGGGACGACGACTGACCGTCGGGGCACTGACCGTCGGGGGCCGAGGGGTGCCCGTGCTCAGGCCGAGGTGCCGCCGAGCAGTTCGGCCGCCTCGTCGACCGCGTACTCGCCCTCGGGCATGGCGGTGATCCTGGTCAGTAGCTCGGCCGGCAACTCGGCCGCCACCGCGCGCCGGTGGATCTCCCCCTGGGTGACCCGCTCCTGCCCGTCGTAGAGGTCGTCGAGCAGGTCGTCGAGGTCGGGACGAAGCTGGTCGTCGGTCACGCAAGCCCAGCTACCCGGTACGGGCTCGGGCAAACGCGCCGGCCGGGGGACGCGTGCGGACGTACCCCCGTCGGTGCGACACATGGTGACATGGACCACAGTGTCAGCCGGAATCCCGACCGGGGTTGGGTCGTTGTGATGACTGTCGGTGTGACCAGTGTCCCCGGGCCTCACCTAATAGCCCTCGCGGAATACCGTTCGGCTGGAGCCGCGTCGTGCCACTCGCCGAGAGGCGACCTGCACACCGACACCCGCGCCGCCCATGGCAACAGCCGTGGGCGGCGTAATTTTTTTGCACCGTTTCGTCCGTGCCGCCGACGGTCTTGTCCGTGCCGACGGTGTCGTCCGTGCCGCCCACGACGTCGGTCGTGGGCGGCATTCTCGGGCGACCTCCCCAGGCCCGGTCAGCGGTCCGGCGGCGACTCTCCCCGGACCGGAAACCCCATCAGCTCCGCCGACGCCCTCGGGAAGTCCCGTTCGGGCTGCTCGCGCATTGCCGCCGCGAGCGTCTGGCCGACCGCGGGGTTGACCACCTCGCGGGGCATCTCGACGGTTCCCTCCGGCCAGTCCGGATCGGCCAGGATGCCGGCGACGGTGAGCGAGGTCGTGGTTACCACCAGGGAGGCGGTCCGGCGGCCGTCGGTGGTTCCGCTCTTGCCCGCGACCGGATGCCCGACCAGGCGCCGCGTGTCACCCGCCGTCGACTCCCGGCACCGGTCTGCGGTGGACCGGTCGCCGACCGGGCACCGGGCCGCGTCGATGGCCGCGTACGCGACCTCCGGCCGGACCGCCTGGTCACAGCGTGGGCGTACGGCGTCGAGCCGGCCGCCGGACCGGTCCCTGATCTCCTGCACCGGTGTCGGTACGCAGTGCCGTCCACCGGCGGCCAGGGTGGCGTACGCGTTGGCCAGGTCCAAGGGTGTGGTCGCCGAGACGCCGAGGGTGAACGCCCCCCAGCGGTCGGCCGACTTCCGGTCGTCGGCGAGCGCCGCGTCGGCCGGGGCCCGGAAGCCGATCCCGAGTCGCCGGGCCACGTCCACCGCGTTCGCCGCCCCCACCCGTTCGACCAGCGGTACGAAGTAGGTGTTCACCGAGGCCCCGAGCGCGGTCCACATGTCGTGCCGACCGGCCATCTCCTCCTCGTAGTTGCGCGGGCAGTAGCGGTCGCTGCCGGGGCAGGCCGCCGGACTGCCCGGCTCGACCGTGTACGACGACTCGTAGCGCTGCCGGGCGTCGATCGAGTGGGACAGCGGGATGCCCTGTTCCAGGGCGGCCACCACAGTGAAGATCTTGAAGGTGGAGCCGGCCTGGTAACCGTGGACGTCCCCGCCACCGGTGAGCAGCGGATTGGTGGTAAGGGGATAGGTGCCCCGGGCACCGTTGGCGGCCCGGGCCGGGTCGGTCGCCGGTCCGTTGGTCGGCTTGGCCGGATCGTCCAGGGCGAAGGTGCGGTTGGTGGCGAGCGCGCGTACCCGCCCGGTCCCGGGCTCGACCGCCGCCAGCATCAGCGCCTGGGGCGCCCCGGTCGGCAGTTCCCGTTCGATGTTGTGGTGCGCTGCCTCCTGCGTCTCGGCGTCCAGACTGCTGACGATCCGGTATCCGCCACCGCGCAGCCGCCGCTCCCGGTCGTACTCGGTGGCGCCGAACGTCTCCTGCCCGAGCCACCAGCGGTAGAGGTAGTCGCAGAAGAAGCCCCAGTGCCGCTTGCCGGTGACGGCACAACCGTTCGCCGGCACCCGCCCCTGCACCGACAGCGGTACGGCCCGCGCCGCGTCCGCCTCCGCCGCGTCGATCGCCCCGGTCTCCACCATCTGGCCGATCACCCAGTCGCGCCGGTCGAGCGCCCGCGTCGCCCCGGGGCCGGTCCGGTCCAGCGGGTCGTAGAAGCTCGGCGACTTCACCAGTCCCGCCAGCACCGCCGCTTCCGGCACGGTCAACTCCCGGGGGCGTTTGCCGAAGTAGAACCGGCTGGCCGCCGAGACGCCGTAGGTGCCGTGGCCAAACGGGGCCAGGTTCAGGTAGCGCTGGAGGATCTCGTCCTTGCCCAGGTGCGCCTCCAGCACCGAGGCCATCCGCATCTCCCGCAGCTTCCGCTCCTTGGTGTGCTCGCTCGCCGCGATCACCGTCTCGGGATCGGCCGCCGAGTACGTGGCGGACATCCGTACCAGTTGCATGGTCAGCGTCGAGGCGCCCTGCTGCGCGCCGACGGTGTTGGCGACCAGGGCCCGCAGGAAACCGCGCAGGTCGATGCCCTTGTGCCGGTGGAAGCTGTGGTCCTCGGCGGCGACGATGGCGTCGCGCATGGCCGGGGCGACGTCGGCCAGCGGCACGTCCTGGCGGTTCTCGTCGAAGAAGACGGCGAGCGGGGTGCGCCCGTCGCGGGCGAAGACCCGGCTCGCCTGCGGTGCCTCGGCCACCCGGAGTTCCACCGGAAGGCTCTCGAACGCCTCCATCCCGGCCTTGGCCGCCAGCCCGGTGACCGCCAGCGCGGGAAAGGCCGCAGCGGCGACCAGCACCCCGGCCGCGACACCGGCGACCAGCATGGTGCCGATCCTGATCATGCGTACCTGCCGGGCGGACCGGGGTAGCCGGTGGGTGGCGGGGCGCCGACCGGTGTCGGGATCCCGGTGCGGGCGAACGTGTCGGTGCGCGGGCATTCGAGACCACCTTCGGGTTCGACCGGCAGCGGACGTGACCGACCGGCGCGCGTACGTCCGGTGCCGGTGGCGCTCCACCCGGCGACCGGTGTCGGCGCGCCCGATCCGTACCCCAGTAGATCTGCCACGCCCTACGGCGGTGGCCGTCGTCGCCAGGTTCCCCCGAAGGGGACCCCCGTTTCCCCCGTTCGGCGGTAAGGAAGGGCCCCTTGTTAACGCATAGCGTTAACAAGGGGCCCTTCCTTACACAGGTGCGGCGCCGCGTGGCGCCACCTGTGCCGTGGTGGTGGTCGGATCGGATAGCGTCGTGCCCATGCCCGAGACCGGTTACCCCTGGCCGATCGAGACCACGCGCCTGGACAACGGCCTGCGCGTGGTCGTCAGTGAGGACCGCAGTGCCCCCGTGGTCGCGGTCAACCTCTGGTACGACGTCGGGTCGCGGCACGAGCCCGACGGCCAGACCGGCTTCGCCCACCTGTTCGAGCACCTGATGTTCGAGGGCTCGGTCAACGTGGCCAAGACCGAGCACATGAAGCTGATCCAGGGCTCCGGCGGCTCGCTCAACGCGACCACCAACCCGGACCGGACCAACTACTTCAACACCGTGCCGGCCGAACACCTGGAACTGGTGCTCTGGCTGGAAGCCGACCGGATGGGCGGCCTGGTGCCGGCGCTCACCCAGGAGACGCTGGACAACCAGCGCGAGGTGGTGAAGAACGAGCGGCGGCAGCGGTACGAGAACGTCCCGTACGGGGACGCCTGGCTGCGCCTGCTGCCGTTGCTCTACCCGCCGGGGCATCCGTACCACCACTCGACGATCGGCTCGATGGCCGACCTGAACGCCGCCGACCTGGCCACCTTCCAGAACTTCCACGTCACCTACTACGCGCCGAACAACGCGGTGCTGACCGTGGTCGGCGACACCTCGCCCGGCGAGGTCTTCGCGCTGGCCGAGAAGTACTTCGGCCGGCTCGCCCCGCGCCCCGACATCCCGCCCGCGCCGGACGGACTGGTGGTGCCGTCGACCGGCGTACCGGCCAGCGAGACCGTGCACGCCGAGGTGCCGGCGCCGAGGGTCTACCTGGCCCACCGGACCTACCCGTTCGGCACCCCGGAGTACGACGCGGTGACCGTGCTCGGCACCCTGCTCGGCAGCGGCCGGGGCAGCCGGCTCTACCAGCGGCTCGCCGACGGCGCCCGGTTGGCCCAGCCGGACAACATCGGCTCGTACGGGGTGGACCTGGCGCACGCCCCCGCGCCACTGATCATCACCGCCACCGCCCGACCGGGGGTGAGCGCCGACGAGTTGACCGCCGGGCTGACCGAGGTGGTGGACGAGCTGGCCGACGGCGGCGTGACCGGTCAGGAGCTGGACCGCGCCCGCGCCCTGCTCACCACCGACTGGTGGCGTTCGCTGTCGACGGTCGACGGCCGCGCCGACACCCTCGGCCGGTACGCCACCCAGTTCGGCGACCCGGCCAGGGCGGCGGACCGGCTACCGAACTGGTTGGCGGTCGGCGCGGACCAGTTGGCCGAGGTGGCCGCCGAGGTGCTGCGCCCGTCGGACCGGGTGACCCTGACCTACCTGCCCGAGGAGAGCGCATGACGCTGATCGTTGACCGTCCGGCGACGGGCGAACCCCGGCCGTACCGGTTCCCCCGGGTGGTCCGGCGTGCGGTGGCCGGCGGTGAGGTGGTCGCCGCCCACCTGCCCGGCCACAACCTGGCGGCGGCCACGCTGCTGATCGACGCGGGCGCCGGGCGGGAGCCGCTCGGTCGCGAGGGGCTCGGCGGCGTGCTGGCGAAGGCGCTGGAGGAGGGGACCGCGCGTCGGGACTCGACCGCGTACGCGCTGGCGCTGGAGGGGCTCGGCACCGAGCTGAGCGTCGGTAGCGACTGGGACGCCTTCCAGGCCGGGGTCCAGGTGCCGGTGCGCCGGCTGCTGGCCGCCGTGGAACTGATGGCCGAGGCCGTCCGGACGCCCAGGTTCGACCCGGCCGACATCAACCGGGTACGCGACGACGAGGTGACCGCGCTCCGGATGTACTGGGCCAACCCCGGCCCCCGGGCCGACGCCGCCTTCCGGGCCGACCTGTTCGGTGCCGACCGGAGGCAGGGCCGGCCGTTGGACGGCGACCCCGAGTCGGTGGCGGCGATCGGTGTGGACGACGTGAGCGCGTTCCACGGCGAGTGGCTGACCCGTACCGGCACCCTGCTGGTCGCGGGTGACCTGGACCGGATCGACCTCGACGCGCTCGGCGCGGCGGCGTTCGCCGGAGCCGTCGGCGGGGCGCCGCCGGCCGACCCGCCGCTCGACCTCCCGCCCGGTGGCCAGCGGCGGATCATCGTGGTGGACCGGCCCGGCTCGGTGCAGTCGACCCTCCGGATCGGGCACACCGCGCCACACCGCGCGCACCCCGACTACGTGCCGATGACCCTGGTCGGCACGGTGCTCGGTGGTGCCTTCACCTCCCGGCTGAACCACCTGCTCCGCGAGGTGCGCGGGTACACCTACGGCATCCGGGCCGACTTCGGCCTCTCCCGGCGCTTCGGCCGGTTTGTCGTCGCCAGCAACGTGCAGACCGCGGTGACCGCGCCGGCACTGGTCGACGCGATCGGCGAAATCACCCGTACCCAGGGGGAGGGCGTGACCGAGGCGGAGCTGGCGGTGGCCCGGTCCTGGCGCGCCGGCCAGCTCTCGGTGGAGTTGCAGTCGCCCCGGGCGATCGTCGGTGCGCTCGGCACCCTGGTGCTGTACGGGCTGCCCGACGACTACCACGCCACGCTGCGCACCCGGCTGCTCGCCGCGACCGAGGCGGAGGTCTCCACGGCCGCCGCGACGTACCTGCGCCCGGAGAGCCTGACCCTGGTGGTGGAGGGTGACGCGGCGACGATCCGGGACGAGATCGTGGCGACCGGGCTCGGCGAGGTGGTGGACGCCGCGCGCTGAGCCGTCGCCGTACCGCCGCCGTAACACCGCCGCCGGGCCGGTCAGCGAATCCGCTGGCCGGCCCCGGTCCCGTCTTCGCCGGTCCCGTCTTCGCGGGCTCTGTCGGCGGTGCCGGCCCGGCGTGCCGCCCACCAGCGTTCGCCCGCCCCCACCAGCAGGAACACCGCCGCCACGTAGGCCCAGCCGACGAGCACGTCGATCACGTAGTGCTCACCGGTGTAGACCAGCGTGAACGTCATCGCCAGCGGGTACGCCAGCAGCACCGGCCACCACCGGCGTCTGACCGTCGGCAGGAAGAAGAGCACCACGAAGAGCGCGAACGCGGTGTGCAGGGACGGCATCGCGGCCACCGGGTTCGAGGCGAGCTGGAGCACGTTGAGCGTGTTGCCGGCCCCGTGCAGCCCGAACTCCTGCCAGCCCCGGTTGGAGGTCCGGGCCACCTCGACCGGGAGGAAGCCGTGCACCGAGGCCCACCACGGCGGGGCGGCGGGATACACGAAGTAGGTGACCAGACCGGCCAGGCTGAGCGCGAACCAGCGGCGCATGAACGCGGCCCAGCGCGGCCGGGAGACCAGCCAGAGCACCACCGCCGCGGTGAGCGCGGCGACGAAATGGGAGAAGTACACAAAACTGGCGAGGACGTCGTACCAGCGGACGTCGGGGTGGAGCAGGTTCCGCTGCAACCAGATCGTCGGGACCTGCCCGCCGGTCGCCCAGCCGAACATCCACTCGTCGGCCTGGATCAGTTCGGTGACGTGCGGCGCGAAGTAGTCGTCGGCGAACCCGCGCGAGATGTTGTAGATGGCGAGCAGGACGACCACCGGCAGCCAGTCCCGGGCGAAGGTCAGGTGCTGCCGCCACGGCAGGTGACTGCGCCAGGCGACGGTCGCCGTCCAGAGCCAGAAGAACGCGTAGACCGGATCGGTCGGCAACCCGACCAGCAGCCAGCCGAGCACGAAGGCGACGACCCACAACGCCATCGCGCCGATCCGTCTCCGACGCAGGTCGGCCGCCGTACGCTCGGGCGGCTCCCCGGTCGTCGACCCCGCCGGTCGCTCCTCGGTCACGGAGATCCAGGCTAGCTGTCCGCGCAGGTCAGAGCGGTCGGCAGGGCGGTTATGGGGGAATTCGGGTACGGGGGCGCGGACGAGACATGCGGTCGCGGAACGTGATCTTTTTCGCGCTCGGCCGTATCGTGCGGCGAATGGAATCGCTGACCGCTCGCGGTCGTCTGGTCCGGGTGGTGGTGACCCTGGTCGGTTCGGGCCTGCTGCTGGCCGGGACCCTGGTCGGCTCGGACGACCACTTCCCGTTCGGCCCGTTCCGGATGTACGCGACCACCGACCGGCTCGACGCGCCGGTGGCCGAGGCGCTGGTGCTGGCCGGCGACGCGGCGGGAGGCAGACTCGTGCTGACCGAACGGGAGACCGGCATCCGGCGGGCGGAGATCGAGGGCCAGCTCAGCCGGTTCACAGCGGATCCGGCGCGGCTGCGCCTGGTGGTCGACGCCTACCACCGGCGCAACCCGGACCGCCCGCCGCTGACCACGGTCTCCATCGTGATCCGTCGACACGGGATGACCGACGGACGGCCGAACGGGGTCGACACGGACGAGACCGTCGTCGACTGGCAGGTGTCCCGGTGAGGCGGGTGGGTGACTGGCTCACCGTACCGGTGCCGCTGGGCCGGGCGGCGGCGTTCCGTACGGTGATCTATCTCTTGGTGGCCGCGGACATCGTCTTCTTCACCGGGTGGATCCGGAGCCGGACCGCCGTCTCCGGTGACCTGTACGCGCCGTTGCTGGTCGGCCGGGTGCTGCCCCTGCCGACGCCGAACGCGACCCTGGTCACGGCGCTGTTCTGGCTGCTGCTGGCGGCGACCCTGGCCGCCGCGACCGGGCGGGCTCCCCGGCTGCTCGGCTGGACCGTGCTCGCCCTCTACTTCGAGTGGCTGGTCATCGCGTTCAGCTACGGCAAGGTCGACCACGACCGGTTCGGCATCCTGGTGGCTCTGGCCGTGCTGCCGACGATCGGCCGGGCCCGGCACGGCGACCCGACCGCCAGCGCCAAGGCCGGATGGGCCCTGCGGGTCACTCAGCTCGCGGTCATCGCGACCTACTTCCTGGCCGCCTGGGCGAAGCTGCGGTACGGCGGGCTCGACTGGCTGACCGGCGCCACCCTGGCCCGGGCGGTGATCCGGCGCGGTACGTTCGTCAGCGAGTGGCTGCTCGACGTGCCGAACCTGCTCGTCCTCGCCCAGTTCGGGATCATGGCGTTCGAGCTGGCCAGCCCGCTGGTGTTCGTCCTACGCGGTCGGGCCCGGTACGCCATGATCGCCTTCTTCTATTTCTTCCACGCGGTCACCTGGTCGGCGATCACCATCTCGTTCATGCCACACCAGGTGGCGATGAGCGGTTTCCTGCCGCTGGAGCGGGTCCGGCCCGTGGTCTGGGTACGGCGTCGGCTCGCCGGCTTGTCGACCCGTACCGGCCTGCCGGCCGCCGCCCCACCCGAGGTGCCGGTCCCACCGCTGGCCTCGGTCCCACCGGAGGTGTCGGTCTCACCGGGGGCACCGGTCCCGCCCGTGGCGGCGGTTCCACCGTTGGCGGCGGTTCCACCGGCGTTGGCGGCGGTTCCACCGGAGGTCCCGGTCTCGCCGGCCGCGCCTGGGACGCCGGTGGGACCGGTCGCTCCCGGGGGCGCCGGTGGGAACTGACTCGTGGTCCGGTCGATCGTCTGGGTAGCCTCGCAGGCATGAGGATTGGCATTGTGGGCGCCACCGGCCAGGTCGGTGGGGTCATGCGGCAGGTGTTGGCCGAGCGGGAGTTCCCGGCGGAGCAGGTGCGGTTGTTCGCCTCGTCCCGGTCGGCCGGTCGGCCGCTGCGCTGGCGGGACACCGACGTGACGGTCGAGGACGCGGAGACCGCCGACTACCGGGGTCTGGACATCGTGCTCTTCTCCGCCGGTAAGGGGACGTCGCGCGTACTCGCTCCGAAGGTGGCGGAGGCCGGCGCCGTGGTGATCGACAACTCGTCGGCCTGGCGGATGGACCCCGACGTACCGCTGGTGGTGGCCGAGGTCAATCCGGAGGCCGCCGCCAACCGCCCGAAGGGCATCATCGCCAACCCGAACTGCACCACCATGGCCGCCATGCCGGTGCTGCGCCCGTTGCACGAGGAGGCCGGGCTGGTCAGCATGGTCGTCGCCACCTACCAGGCGGTCTCCGGTGCCGGCCTGGCCGGCGTCGCCGAGCTCGACGAGCAGGTGCGCAAGGTCGCCGAGCACGCCACCGGACTGACCTTCGACGGCGCTGCGGTGGACTACCCGGCCCCGCGTCAGTTCAGCCAGCCGATCGCGTTCAACGTGCTCCCGCTCGCCGGCTCGATCGTCGACGACGGCTCCGCCGAGACCGACGAGGAGCAGAAGCTGCGCAACGAGAGCCGTAAGATCCTCGGCATTCCGGAGCTGCGGGTCTCCGGGACCTGCGTCCGGGTACCGGTCTTCACCGGGCACTCGCTGCAGATCAACGCCCGCTTCGCCAACCCGATCAGCCCGCGTCGCGCGACCGAGTTGCTGGCCGCAGCGCCGGGTGTGGCGCTGGAGGAGGTGCCGACCCCGCTGCGGGCGGCTGGCCGGGACCCGAGCTACGTGGGTCGGATCCGGGCGGACGAGACGGTCGAGCACGGGCTCGCCCTCTTCTGCTCGAACGACAACCTGCGCAAGGGCGCGGCGCTCAACGCGGTGCAGATCGCCGAACTGCTCGCCCGTACCGGCTCGGCGGCCTGAACCGCCCGGACCGACCCACCGCGACCATTCTGACCTCGACCATTCTGACCTCGACCATTCTGGAGGAGCGCATGGCGGGCGACCGGTTGGACGGGCCGCTGTTCGAACTGTTGGCCGGCCGGACGGTCGGAGTACTGGCGACGATCAAACGGGACGGCCGACCACAGTTGTCCAACGTGGTTTACCACCTGGACCGGGAGCGGAACCTGCTCCGGGTCTCCGTGGCCGAGGACCGGGCCAAGACCGCCAACCTCCGCCGGGACCCGAGGGCGAGCCTCAGCGTCAGTTCGGCCGACGGTTGGGCGTACGTCGTGGTCGAGGCCGACGCCGAGCTCTCCCCGACGGCGGCCGAGCCGGACGACGCCACCGTCGAGGAACTGGTCACCGTCTACCGGGCGTTGCGCGGCGAGCACCCGGACTGGGACGACTACCGTCGGGCGATGGTGGCCGAGCGGCGACTCGTCCTGCGGCTCACCATCCGCCGCCTCTACGGCCTGCCCCCCTCCGCCTGACGCCCGACCCGCCCGGCTGACCACCCAACAACCTCCGAAGAGTTAGGAAGGGCCCCTTCCTATACAAAAAGCGATAACAAGGGGCCCTTCCTTCGCCTCGGGGTGGGGCGCGTTTAATACCGCTCATGAGTACGGAAAAGAGCGCTGACCTGCGCGTCGGCATCCTTGGATATGGCATCGGTGGACACCGTTTCCACGCACCGCTGGTGGCGGCGACGCCGGGCATGTCGGTTGCCGTGATCGTCACCGGCGACCCGGACCGGGCCGGGCAGGCGCGGGCGGGTTACCCGCAGGCGCGGGTGGTGCCGACCGCCGACGACCTGTTCGCCGCAGCCGACTCGCTGGACCTCGTGGTGGTCAGTACGCCGAACCGGACCCACGTGCCACTCGCCCTGCGCGCCATCGAGTTGGGCCTGCCGGTGGTGGTCGACAAGCCGTTCGCCCCGACGGCGGCGGAGGCGCAGCGGGTGGTGGACGCGGCGACGGCCGCCGGTGTCGGCCTGACCGTCTTCCAGAACCGTCGGCTCGACTCGGACTTCCTGACCGTACGGAAGGTGCTGGCGTCCGGGCGCCTGGGCAACGTCTACCGCTTCGAGTCCCGGTACGACCGCTGGGTGCCGAAGCCGAAGGAGAACTGGCGCGAGTTCGGCGATCCGGCGGAGGCCGGTGGGCTGCTCTACGACCTCGGCGCGCACATCGTCGACCAGGCGCTGCAACTGTTCGGCCCGGTGGCCGAGGTCTACGCGGAGATGGACCGGCGGCGGCCCGGGGTGGTGGTGGACGACGACACCTTCGTCGCGTTGTCCCACGTCAACGGGGTGCGGACGCACCTCTGGGCGTCGGCGCTGGCCGGCACCCGCAACCCGCGCTTCCGGGTGCTCGGCGACCAGGCCACGTTCACCAAGTACGGCCTGGACGTGCAGGAGCCGCAGGTGCTCGACGGAAAGCGGCCCGGTGACCCAGGCTGGGGCGTGGAGCCGGCCGAGCACGCGGGGGTGTTGGGGGTCAACGACACCGTCGAGACCGTCCCGACCGAGGTCGGCCAGTATGAGCGGTTCTACGCCGAGGTACGGGAGGCGCTGCTCGGTCGGGGTGACTTCCCGGTCGACCCGTCCGGGTCGGTGCAGGGGCTGCGGGTGATCGAGGCGGCACTGGTCTCGGCCACCGAGCGGCGCGTGGTCACGCTCGAGCACTGAGCGGCGCGTCGCGGTCGCCTCGAGCATTGATCTGCGGTCGCGCTCGGCCGCTGAGCGGCGTGTCGCGGTCGCGCTCGGCCGCTGAGCGGCGTGTCGCGGTCGCGCTCGGCCGCTGAGCGGCGTGTCGCGGTCGCGCTCGGCGCTGAGCGGCGTGTCGCGGTCGCGCTCGGCCATCGGGCAGGTTCGCCCCGCCGGTCGGGAACCGGCGGGGCGGCCTTCGTTACCTCTCGACGGGTGCGGGTAGACGGCAACCGCCGACAGAGAGAGGAGCGCCATGACGACCGTCGGAGAGTTCATGACTACCCGGTTGGTGACCATGGACGGCACCGACACGCTCACGGCCGCGGCCCAGGAGATGCGGGACAGCGCCATTGGCGACGTGATCGTGACCAACGGGGACGCGGTGATCGGCATCGTCACGGACCGGGACATCACGGTACGTGGGGTGGCGGACGGGCTGGACGTGACAACCGCGACGCTCAGTCAGATCCTCACCCAGGATGTCGTCACGGTCACCCAGTACGACGACGCGGTGGCCGCGGCCGACCTGATGCGGACGTATGGCGTACGGCGACTGCCGGTGATCGAAGAGGGACGGTTGATCGGGCTGGTCTCGATCGGCGACCTGGCGGTCGAGCGCGAACCGCAGTCGGTGCTGGCCGACATCAGCGCCGACGACCCGAACAACTGAACCGCCCCGCTCGTCGCCGGACCGGTGGCGGGCGAAGCACGAGACGACAGGCCGTGACCGCGCCGATTTCTCCACCGGGAGTCGGCGCGGTCACGTCGGCGTGGTCGGCCGGACCTTCTGCCCGGCTCGGCTCACTCCTCTCAGCTCACTCCTCTCAGCTCACTCCTCGACGGTCACCCGTACGTCCGGGACGCCCCGCGCGGCGGCCAGGTGCTCGGCCTCGGCCTCGATCGCCGCGCGGACCCGGCCGGGAAGAGCGCCGAACGGGAGGACCGCGACCTCCAGTCGTCTCCGCCCGGCGAGCCGGGCCCGCCAGGTGCCGAGGATCTCGCCGTCGACCAGCAGCGCACCGGGGTTGCCGATGATCCGCCACACCTGCGCGTGCCGACTCCTCTCCGGCACCAGCAGGTTCCGGTCCCGTGCCTGGAGGTAGGGGTCACCGGGCGGTAGCAGCCGGACCAGCCGGGGTGGCGCCACGGCGAGCAGGTCGGGCAGGTTCTCCGGCGGCAGGTACACGACGCGGCCGTCCAGGCGGACCTCGGCCAGGTCCTCCGGCCAGACCCGGCGCAGTTCGCGCGAGGAGGTGCCGAGCCAGGCGGCGGTTTCGACCAATGTCGCCGGCCCCAGCAGCCGAAGGTAGGTCCGGACCAGGGCGGAGGTGCCGGACGCCTGCTCGGGCACGGCGGGCCGGTCGGCGATCGGCGCCAGCATGGTGACCGAGCCGGTGGGTTCGAGTCGTACGCCACCGGCCAGGCCGGCCTGCTGGAACAGCGAACCGGAGATGTGGGTCGCCGCGCAGGCGGAGCAGGCGTACGTCACCTCGGCCGGGACGAGCGCGCTGACCGCACCGCTCACCTCGCCCTTCGGCATCGGGGCACGCAGCACGGTCCGGAAGGCGTCGGCGGCGGCCCGGAAGGCGGCCAGCCCGAGCGCGGCGGCTCCCTTGACCTGGCTCTGCTCGCGATCCGGCGACCGGCGTCGGCGTCACCCAGCGGCCAGAGCGCGGCGGTGAGCGCGGGCAGGTCGCCCCGGCGGTGCAGGTGTGGGGCGCCCCGGGCCGCCCAGACCAGGGCGAGCGAGTCGTCGTCCAGCGCCGCGGTGGTGCGGTTGGCCAGTGCCAGTCGGGCCGAACCGTACGGGGTGTCCTGCACGCCGAGGTCGAGCACCGCGAGTTCGCCCGGCGGCAGGTCGGTACGGGCGAGTTGGGTCGCGTACACCCGGTAGGCCAGCACCCGGTCCCGGTCCACCTCGACGGTCATGTCCCCCTCCACACCTCCATGTCCCCTCCGCACCTCGGGTTGTCGGAGCGTAACCGCCCGGTACGACCCGGCGCCGGCCCGAGGGTCGCGTGGCGGGAGTGGCACGGGGGACGACTGCGACGGGGCCGGCGCAACCTCACCCCTCCCGGACGATGCCCGACCACCGCGACGTGCGCGACGCTCCGGAGAAGTGACCACCCGCGCAGTTGGGAAGAGGGGGACCGATGGCAGATCCGACCACCGAGTTCTTCGACGGGCTCGGCCACCGCGGGCCCGACCCGATGTTGACCAAGGTCAGGGGCACCGTCCGGTTCGACCTCGGGCACCGTGACGGGACCGACCACTGGGTGCTGGTGATGAGCGAGGGGAACATCAGCGCCAGCCGGGGAGAGCGCCCGGCCGACTGCGTGATCAGCACCGAGCTGCGGTTCTTCGACAGGGTGACCACCGGCGACGCGAATCCGATCGCGGCGTTGCTGCGCAACGAGATCACGGTCGAGGGCAACCTCATCCTGTTCCACTACTTCCAGCGGCTCCTGCCCGGTCCGCCCGGCGCCCACGACCCGCGCGAGATGGTCCGCGAGAGGCGGGGCAAATGACGGATCTGGTCAGCATCCTCGACGGCAACACCTTCCTGGTCAGCGATTCCCGGGGCGACATCGACCCGTCGCCGACGTTCCCCACCGGGCTGTTCTCGTTCGACACCCGGTTCCTTTCCCGCTGGGAGCTGAGCATCGACGGCCAACGGCTCAACGCGCTGTCGATCGACGACCTCCAGTACTACGAGACCCGGTTCTTCCTCGTCCCCGGTGAGCCGACGCACTACGTCGACGCGAAGGTCTCGGTGATCCGCCAGCGCACCATCGGCGGCAGCTTCGACGAACAGCTCACAGTCCTGAACCACCAGGGCGAGCCGGTCGAGCTGAACGTGCGGATCGAGGCCGGCTGCGACTTCGCCGACCTGTTCGAGATCAAGGACGTACAGGAGAAGGTCGGCGCGGCCCAGGCGTTTGTCGAGGACGGGAGGCTGCGTCTCAGCTACCGGCGGGACACCTTCCGCCGGGAGACCGTAATCTCCTCCACCGTGCCGGCCGAGGTCGACGAGCACGGCCTGACCTACCGGATCCGGATCGAGGCGCACGCGGAGTGGACCACCCGGCTGCACGTCGAGACCATGGTGGAGGGCGCCGGCGGGCGGGACCTGCGGCTCGGCCTGATCAACGCGCCCAGTCGGATCAAGAAGGAGATGCAGAAGGACCTGGCCGAGTGGGTGGCTCGGGCGCCGAAGCTGGCCTGCGACTGCGAGCCGCTCGGCGACACCTACGACCGGAGTCTGGCCGACCTCGCGGCCCTGCGTTACACCCCGCTCTCGTTCGAGGCGAGGGTGCCCACCGCCGGCCTGCCCTGGTTCATGACCCTGTTCGGCCGGGACAGCATCTTCACCTGCCTCCAGTCACTGCCGTTCACCCCGGAGCTGGCCGCGCCGACGTTGCAGATCCTCGCCATGAAGCAGGGCAGCAAGCTGGACGACTTCCGGGACGAGGAGCCGGGCAAGATCCTGCACGAGCTGCGGTACGGGGAGTCCGCCGCCTTCGAGGACCAGCCACACTCGCCGTACTTCGGCGCGGCCGACTCGACCCCGCTCTTTGTCATCCTGCTCGACGAGTACGAGCGGTGGACCGGTGACGTGGAGCTGGTCCGGCGGTTGGAGCAGGAGGCGCGGGCCGCGCTGCGCTGGATCGACACGTACGGCGACATCATGGGCAACGGTTACATCTGGTACGAGCGGCGCAACAGGCGCAACGGCCTGGAGAACCAGTGCTGGAAGGACTCGTTCGACGCGATCTCGTACCGGGACGGCCGGTTGCCGGAGTTTCCCCGGGCGACCTGCGAGCTACAGGGCTACGCCTACGACGCGAAGATGCGCGGGGCGCGGCTGGCCCGGCGGGTCTGGCACGACCCCACTTTCGCCGACCGGCTGGAGCAGGAGGCGGCGGACCTGAAACGCCGGTTCAACCAGGACTTCTGGGTCGAGGACGGTGAGTACTACGCGCTTGCCCTGGACGCCGACGGCGGAAAGGTCGACGCGCTCTCGTCCAACATCGGGCACCTGCTCTGGAGCGGGATCGTCGACGAGGAGCGGGCCGGCCGGATCGCCGCGCACCTGCTCGGCCCCCGGCTCTTCTCCGGCTGGGGGGTGCGCACACTGGCCGAGGGGGAGGGGCGGTACAACCCGGTCGGTTACCACGTCGGCACGGTCTGGCCGTTCGACAACTCGTTCATCGCCTGGGGGCTGCGCCGGTACGGCTTCGACGAGGAGTCCGGCCGGATCGCCGAGGCGATCATCGACGCGTCGCAGTACTTCCGGGGCCGGCTGCCGGAGGCGTTCGCCGGGTACGACCGGGCGTTGACCAAGTACCCGGTCCAGTACCCGACGGCGTGCAGCCCGCAGGCGTGGTCGACCGGCACTCCGATGCTGCTGCTCCGTACGATGCTCGGCCTCGAACCGCACGACGAGCACCTGGTGGTCGACCCGGCCCTGCCACAGGGCATGGGCCGGGTCGAACTCCTGGACATACCGGGTCGGTGGGGCAGGATCGACGCGTTCGGCCGGGGTCGGGTCGACATCCACCACGAGCAGCAGGTGGTGGACCTGGAGAGCGAACGCTCCACCCAACCGGTCTTGCAGGCCCTGCCCGACACCTCACGCTGACCCACCGAAGGAAGGGCCCCTTGTTATCGCTTTTTGTGTAGGAAGGGGCCCTTCCTAACGCCGGGCGGCGAGCTCCTTCAAGATCGCCTCGGCCGTCGCCCGCCCGGACTCCGGGTTCTGCCCGGTCACCAGGTTGCCGTCGACCACCA
This sequence comes from Micromonospora sp. NPDC050397, assembly GCF_044901685.1. Taxonomy (NCBI): domain Bacteria; kingdom Bacillati; phylum Actinomycetota; class Actinomycetes; order Micromonosporales; family Micromonosporaceae; genus Micromonospora; species Micromonospora sp. NPDC050397. Next base: position 175,497 of record NZ_JBJDPS010000008.1, on the reverse strand, counting down.
CGTACGAGCCCCAGGCGGGACCGGACTCGAACTCGGCACCGGCCCCACGCAGCCGTTCCTCCAGCAGCCAGGGTGCGTTGTCGGCCAGACCAACCTGCCGCTCCTCGTCGTCGGTGAAGGAGGTCATCCGGCGCCCCTTGAACAGCCAGGCGCCGTCCGGGTCACCGGCCGCGAGGAAGCTGGCCTGGCCGTGGCAGAGCGAGGCCACCACCTTGGTCGGGTCGGGCAGCAGGGCCGCCAGCACCCGGGCGATGTCCGGGTTGACCGCCAGGTCCTGCATCGGGCCGTGGCCGCCGGGGGTCAGCACGCCGTCGTAGTCCGCCGGGTCGACGTCCTCCAGACGTACGGGTGACTCCAGCAGGCCCGCGGACTGCTCCAGGTACGCGCGGAAGTCGGCGACCTTCGCCTCGTCCCCGCCGTTCACCGAGAGCTCCAGGCTGACCTGGTCGACCACGGGGGTCCGACCACCCGGGGTGGCGATGGTCACGTCCACCCCCGCCTCGGTGAGCAGGCGGTGCGGCACCACGAACTCCTCGGCCCAGAACCCGGTCGGGCGCTGGCTCCCGTCCCGCTGGCTCCAGGTGCGGGCCGCGCTCAGCACCATCAGGATCGATGACATGGGTTACCTCCAGGGATGTGCGGCCAACGGCGGACCGCCGGCCGGTAGGACGCGGCGCGTTCCCGCGTCGCTGTTACGACCGTATCAGGTTCGGTCATAACCAGCGAACGGACGATGGTGAAACCGTTGGGAGCGTATGCTGTTAACTCATCACGGGCGGCGCGATGGCGAGATAGGGTAGCGTTGCGGCGAGGGGGTGGATGACCATGGAACGGACAGCGGGGTGGATTTGTCCGCCCGGCCTCTGTGAGAGCTCGGCCCTGATCCTGCGCTTCGTCAACACCCGCCCCTCCCCCAACGGGCGGGTCGAGGGGCTCGCCGACCAGGCCGGACTGGCGAACTGGCTGGCCGACGCCGGTCTCGGCGAAGGGGCGTCGGAGGTCGGCTACGCCGACGTGGTGGCGGCTCGGGAGCTACGGTCCGCCTTCGAGACCATCCTCCGGGCGCACGCCGGCTGCGTCGACGATCCGGCGTCCGTCCCGGCGGCCGAGGCATATCTCCAGCGGATCGCCGAGCGTCATCCGCTCACGCCGAGGCTCACCGCCGACGGCTGCACCTTCGTCCCGTCGCAGTCCGGCGTGCCGGGCGCGTTCGGCGCGCTCTTCGCCGCGTCGGCCGATCTCGCCGCCCGGGGCGGCTGGTCCCGGCTGAAGGTGTGCAAGAACCCCTCGTGCCACGCCGGCTTCTTCGACAAGACCCGGAACTCGTCCGGCCTCTACTGCGGCGCCACCTGCGGCTCCCAGATGTCGATGCGGGCCTACCGCAGCCGACTCAAGACCGCCTAGCGTCCGATGCCGCCTGGCCTTCGATGCCGTCCGGCATCCGACGCCGCTCACCGCTCAAGACCGCTCAGCGCTCAAGACCGCTCAGCGCTCAAGACCGCTCAGCGCTCAAGACCGCTCAGCGCTCAAGATCGCCTGGCGTCCGAGGGCGGCGCGTGGCGTCGGGGCGGCGAACCGTCACGACAGCTCGGGCTCCCGCCTGGTGACCGGCCGGTCCGTCCAACCGACAAACCGGTCGGTCAACTCCTGCTCGGTCAGTGCCGGCAGCTCGCCGCGAGCCTGCTCCAGCCAGAGCCGGAGCTGGTTGCCCAACTCGGCGGGGTTGCCCTGGTAGAGGTACTTCAACCGGCGCTTCCGGACGGTGCAGGGCCACTCCTGTCCGCAGGAGACACACGACCAGTTCGGTCGCAGGGCCACATGGTTGGTGACGGCGTCACTCACCCCGCCGCTCCCGGGGATGCGGCCGCCGGTAGAGCTCCTGCGCCTCCTGCCGGCCCCGGACGGAACATTCACCGTGCTGGCTCTGCCATTCTCGTAGTGCCATCTTCATCCGGTTGGCCTCCTCACGCGCGCTGACCAACTCCCGGTACAACACCGCCAGGTCGACCTCGACCAGATGGAGGAACTCGCGTACCTCGCCGGGCGCGTAACCACGTCGACCGATCGGGGTCGGGCCGAATCTCTTGCGGTGCACATCCTGAGGGGTCAGCAGAGTCCGTCCCGGTGAGCGACCCGCCGGGTCGCGCTCGTACTCCATGGACCTCATCCCGATCCCATTGACGTGTCTGACGTGGGCCAAACGGAAACTGGCAGGTAGGCGTGACGGTAACGGCTATCGCGTCACCACCCCTGGGACAGTCGTATTTCCGGCAGTTGCGTGTCCCCGAGGTGGACTAGTCGGTCGTCCGGTGAGCCGCGGTACGCAGCCGACCCCGGCCGAACGCGTCGATCCGTCCCCACCTGCCCGGTATGCCGAGCAGTTCGATCCGACCGAGGCTCGCCGGTACGGCGGGACGCACGGTCAGGCCGTCGTCCTGTGGCTCCAGCCCGAGCATCGTACGGAGCAGGAGCAGCGGCGCGCCCGCCGACCACGCCTGCGGGCTGCACGCGGTCGGATACCGCACGGGGTACGTGGTGAGGTCCCGGTCGTATCCGGCGAACGCCTCCGGCAACCGGCCCTGGAAGTACTTCGCCGCGTCGATGATGCTCTCCGCGATCCGGGCGGACTCCTCGATGAACCCGTACCTCGCCAGGCCGGCGGCGATGATCGAGTTGTCGAACGGCCAGACCGTTCCGACGTGGTAACCCAGTGGGTTGTAGCGGCCGTTCCCGTTGGCCAGCGTGCGTACCCCCCAGCCGGAGAACATCGACGGGCCGAGCAGGTGGCGGGCTACGTCACCGGCCCGTTCCTGGTCGACGATGCCGCTCCACAACAGGTGGCCCATGTTGGACGCGAGCGCGTCGATCTGACGCCCGTCCCGGTTCAGCCCGAGCGCGTAGTAGCCGCCGTCGCTCACCCAGAAGTCGCGGTTGAACCGTGCCTTGAGGTCGGCCGCCTCCCGCTCCAGCCGGTCGGCGAGGGCCGGGTCGTCCCAGAACGTACGCGCCAGCCGGGCACCACGGATCTTCGCGTCGTAGGCGTACCCCTGAAGTTCGCAGGTGGCCCGGGGGAAGTCGGGCAGCGTGCCGTCCCGGTAGCAGACCGCGTCCCAGGAGTCCTTCCAGCACTGGTTCTCCAGGCCGGTACGGCGGTTGCGTCGCTCGTACCAGACGTAACCGTTGCCGAGCAGGTCGCCGTACTCGTCGATCCAGCGCAGCGCCGCCCGCCCCTCGTCGGCGAGTTCGCGGACCAGCTTCGCGTCACCGCTCCAACGCTCGTACTCGTCGAGCAGGATGACAAAGAGCGGAGTGGCGTCGGCCGAGCCGTAGTACGGCGAGTGCGGTTGCTCCTCGAACGCGGCCGACTCGCCGTAGCGGATCTCGTGCAGGATCTTGCCCGGCTCCTCCTCCCGCAGATTGTCGAGTCTGGTGCCCTGTAGACCGGCCAGGGTGCGCAGGGTCGGCGGCGCGAGCTCCGGGATGAACGGCAGCGACTGCAGGCAGGTGATCAGGCTGTCCCGGCCGAACAGGGTCATGAACCAGGGCAGGCCGGCGGCGGGCAGCTTCTCCTTGCGTAGCAGGCCGGTGTAGCGCAACGCCGCAAGGTCGATCACGCTGCGTTGGTACGAGTCGCTCAACGGCTCGCAGTCGCAGGCCAGGTGCGGTGCCCGCGCCACCCACTCGTCCAGCAGCCGCTGCACCTCGGGGCGGCCCCGACCCCGTTCGAAGGTGTGCAGCTCCGCCACCGCCGTCTCGTCCCCGCCGGGGAAGAGCGTGACCACCCGCAGCAGGGTGCTCCACCTGCCGTGCGGCTCGACCGTTATCCGGAAGGTGATGCCGTGGTCGTCGATCTCGGCGCCGTCGTCGGCCGCGATGAGGGTCTCGCGGAAGAAGGCGCCGCGCCGGTACTGCAGCCGGAGCTTGCCCTCCTCGACGAGAGTCGCCACCTCACCGCGCTTCGGCAGCAGGTTCTTGATCTCGAACAGGTCGGCGAAGTCACTGCCGATCTCCAACCGCACCGTGTACGAGGCCGGTTCCTCCTCGTGGTTCAGTACGGTCAACCGCTCCTCGAACCCGCCGCCCACCGTACGTTTGCGGATCACCGACGCCTTGGCGTCGATGTAGTGGGTCGGTTCACCGGGCGCGAGGAAGAAGCTGGTCTGGAAGTACCGCAGGTCGTCCACCGCGAGCGAGTGCAGGCGCTCGCCGTTGACGGTGAGTTCCCAGCGTGCGATGAACCGGGTGTCGAGCGCGAAGAGGCCGGTCGGGAAGGTGGGCGACGGGTCGATGTCGCCGTTGCGGTCGCTGACCACGAAGGTGGCCCCGTCCAGCACGCTGATCGGTTCGGTCACCGGTCCACCCGTTCGCGGGCCATCCGCTCACGGACCACCTGGCGGGGGTCGACGGCGTCCGGGGCGGCCGGGAAGAACCGGCGGAACATGATCAGCAGGGCGAAGTTCCCCTCCACCACGCACTCGGTACGGATCATCGCGGAGATCAGGTTCGCCTCGCCGGTGGTGAACCGGTCGAACAGGTCCTCGGCCACGTGGACGACGCAGTCGGCGTCCCGTCGGTCCTGTGAGACCAGGATGTTGCCGTGGTGCATGGCGACGTACCAGTGCGAGACCTTGGTGCCGTGGCGCAGGTCGAAGCGCATCGTGCCCCGGACCTTGCTCGGTAGCAGGTCGTTCGCCTGTTCGCCGAGGCCGTGGAAGAAGTTCGTGGTCGCCTCGCTCACCGCACCCCCCGTCCGGCCCGCCCCTTCGTCGTACGCCGCGCGCGTGTCGTGCCCGTACTCGAAGGATCGTCCGCCCGGGTCGCCGGCACATCACCCGAAGCAGGTGAAGCGGCCGGGTCGGCGGGCGTCCCGAGCCCCGGGATCGCCCGTACCTACCCCGACCCGGAGCCGGCCGGGTCAGGCGGTGACCGGCCGGTTCCGGGTGCTGCCCAGCAACACCAGGCCGCTGGCCGTCGCGGCGGCGAGCGGGGCGAGCACGAAGCCGACCGGCACCTGCCCGGCCGCGTCCAGCAGGGCACCGTTGGCCGCCGCGCCCACGGCGCTGCCGACCGAGAAGGCGGTGGCCGCCCAGGCGAACGCCTCGGCCACCGTGCCGGGCGGCGCCACCTCGTCGATCGCGACAAAGGCGATGGTGAGCAGGGGCGGCAGGGCGAGCCCGCTGACCGCCATCAGCACCAGCATCGCGGGTGGGGCCGGGGTGAGCAGCAGGGGCAGGTAACCGGCGGCGAAGACCGCGATCGCCCGGGGCAGGGTGGCGTGCCGGCGCAGGCCGCCGAAGCGTACGTAGAGCAGGCCGCCGACCAGCGCCCCGGTGGCCTGGGCGGCGAGCAGCCAACCGGCCCACGAACGGGCTCCGGCCGCCTCGGCGTAACCGGTGGCGGCGACCGTCACGCTGCCCACCCCGGCGCCGACGAGCAGCAGCGCGCCGAGGACCAGCCGCAGTCGACCGGCGCGCAGCGGCCCGGCCCAGTGACGTACCGCCGATTCGCCGCGCCAGCGACGGACCGCGCCGGTGGTGGCGAACCAGGCCGTGCCGGCGGCCTGGAAGAGCGCGGCGGCGAGCAGCCCGCCGGTCGGGCCGACCAGGCCAACCGAGGCGAGGGTGACCACCGGACCGAGGACGAAGATCGCCTCTTGGACCGCGATGTCCAGGGTGTACGCGGTCTGCACCTGGTGCGCGGGGAGCAGGTCACGCCAGAGCACCCGCAGGCACGACTCGAACGGCGGTGCGCCCGCTCCGGCGAGCACCGAGGCGGCGACCGTGACGGGCAGGTTGACGTGCACGGCGACCAGCGCGAATCCGAGGCTGGAGGCGACCATCGACAGCCAGAGCACCGGCGGCTGGCGCCAACGGTCGGCGCGTCGGGCGAGCATCGGCTGACCCACGGCCATGCCGGCCGTGTAGGCGCCGACCAGCAGCCCGGCCACGGTCAGGGTCATGGTCTCGCGGGCGAAGATCAGCAGCGCGAGTGGTGCCGCGCCGAGCGGGATCCGGCCGAGCAGGCTAGCGGCCAGCACCCGGGCGGTCTGTGGTGCGCGCAGTACGGCCAGCGCCGAGCTGTTCTCGGCGGCGGGTACGGACGGGTTCTCGGACATGGGGAAGCGCTCCCGAACTGAGGGAAGGGACCGGACGGCGATCGGTTCGGGGCGCCGGTCAGGGAGCGAAGTCCGCGCGTTCGTGGTCGTTGCCGTAGAGCGGCAGATCGGGCGTGATCCAGCGCCGGTACGCGGCGGCGGTTGCCTCGAGCGGGATCACGTCCGTAACTGTATCGGCTGCACGGCCCCCGAATCCGGCCTGCCCGCGCCGCCGCGCCCGACTCGTCTACTTGACAGTCGCCGCCAAGTGCTTGACAGTGATTGTCAAGCACTTGCTCCTGGGTCGCGCGAAGGGGAGGCACCGTGGCACCACCGGATCGGACCGAACTCGCGGAGCAGCTCGTCCGGCTGCTCGACATCCGGCTGCTCGACCCGCTGGAGATCCTGCTCGACGGTGACGACACCGTGGACGCGCTGCGTACCGTGGTCCGGGTCAGGGCCGCGACCTGGGCGGACCGGGTCGTCCTCGGCGACGACCGGCAGGCGGTCGGCGTGATCATGAGGGTGGTCTCGACGCTCTACCCCGGAGACGGCCCGTTCGATCCGCCGCTCGACTGGTGGCGTGGCCCGCTCGGGCGGGCGGTGGCCTGGCGGGTCGGCCACCCCACCGCGCCCGCCGTGTCGTACGCGGTGGCCGGGGCGATGCTCGGCATCACCCGGCAGGGCGTACACGACCTGGTCAGTCGAGGTCGGCTGGCCCGCCACCCGGATGGCGGAGTGGTGCCCGGGTCGGTCCGCGACCGGCTGCACCAACTCGATCGGGAGGCCCGCCATGGGTGACCTGACGGTGGCCGGTGCCGGCGTCCCGATCGCGGTACGCGACCTCGGCGGCCCCGGCTCGCCGGTGAGCCCGGCACCAGCGGCGAGCCCGGCGCCGGTGCGGTCGGCGACAGCGGCGCCGGTGCTGCTGCTGCACGGCGCGGGCGGCGAACTCGCCCAGATGGAGGCGCTCGCCGAGGGACTGCGGCCGGATCACCGCGTGCTGAGCGTGGACCTGCGTGGCCACGGCCGTTCCGGCGACGGGCCGTGGACCATGGCGGCGGTCCTCGCCGACATCGACGCGGTGGTCGGCGAACTCGCCCTCGGGGCGCCCGCGATCGTCGGCTGGTCGCTCGGCGGGATGGTCGCGACCGAGTGGGCGCGGCGGCATCCCGAGTGTCCGGGCGCGGTGAGCCTGGACGGGGTGCCGGCACCCGTACGCCCGGAGCAGCTCGCCGGCATGGCGCCCGAGCGCGCGGACGCCGAGCTGACCCGGTTGCACGCCGCGTTCACCGCGATGACCGCGCCGGGTGCCGGTGGGCCAGCGCGTCCCGGCCCAGGGACGGTGGCGGACATTCGCCTGGCGATGAACTCGTTCGACCTGGCCCCGGCGCTGCGGGCGACCCGTTGCCCGCTGCTGCTGGTGCTGGCGACCGAGGACCTGCCGGTCCACGAGCCGTTCCGGGAGCTGTACGCGGCCTACCGGCTGGGCACCTCGGCGCGGGTCGCCGAGGCGGCCGGGGTCACCCCGTGGCTGCGGGTGGTCGAGCTGGCCGGAGCCGACCACGCCATGGTCGTCCGGCAACCGGCCCGGGTCGCGGCGCTGGTCAGGGCGTGGCTCGCCGACCCATCCGCCGAACGGCCGGGCGACCCGACCGGGCCGTGGGTTACCCGATGATGTGGTCCGGGTAACGTTTGACGATGCCAGAACTCGTGTACCCACCCGTCATCGCGACCGCCAAGACGCTGTTCCGCGTGCTCGACCTGCGGCTGCGGGTGGAGGGTGGGCACCATGTGCCCCGCTCCGGTGGCGCCGTGATGGCCAGCAACCACATCAGCTACCTGGATTTCATCTTCTGTGGATTCGGCGCCCAGCAGTCCCGCCGACTGGTCCGGTTCATGGCCAAGCAGGAGGTCTTCACCAACCGGTACGCCGGCCCGCTGATGCGCGGCATGCGGCACATCCCGGTCGACCGCCGCAACGGCGCCGGCTCGTACGCGACCGCGGTCAGCGCCCTGCGCGCGGGTGAGGTGGTCGGGGTGTTCCCGGAGGCGACGATCAGCCGCTCGTTCACCCTCAAGGGGACGAAGAGCGGGGTGGCCCGGATGGCCGACACGGCCGGCGTACCGGTGCTGCCGGTGGCGCTCTGGGGCACCCAGCGACTCTGGACCAAGGGCCGCCCGAAGACCCTGACCCGACGGCACACCCCGATCACCGTGCTGATCGGCGAGCCGCTGGCCCCGGCCGACTTCGGCACCTCGGGCGCGCTGATGGGGGAGCTGCGTCGACAGCTCACCACCCTGATCGACCGGGCCCAGCGGGAGTACCCGGACCAGCCGGACGGCCCGGAGGACACCTGGTGGCAGCCGGCCCACCTCGGCGGTTCGGCGCCCACCCCGGAGCAGGCGGCCGAACTCGACGGGGAGGCCCGCCCGGTCCGGCGGCCCAAGGCCGACCTGGTGGGCGAGGCCGAGCGCTGACCGCCGCCGAGGGGCACGGTGGGTCAGCAGGACGTGGCGCCGGTACGCGGCCGGGTCGGTCGGGCGCGGCTCCAGGTCAGTCCTGCGCGGCGGTACGCGGCTGGATCGCGGCGGTACGCGGCTCGATCAGGTCCCAGCGGTTGCCGTACAGGTCCTCGAAGACGGCGACGGAGCCGTACGGCTCGTGCCGGGGCGGCTCGACGAACCGTACCCCCGAGGCGGTCATCCGTCGGTGGTCCCGGTCGAAGTCGTCGGTGTTGAGGAAGAGTGCCACCCGCCCGCCGGTCTGGTCGCCCACCCGGGCGGCCTGTTCCGGGTTTCCGGCCCGGGCCAGCAGCAGCGCGGTCTCGGTCGATCCCGGTGGGGCGACCACCACCCAGCGGACGCCGCCGCCGCGTGGGGTGTCCTCGACCAGCGTGAAACCGACCCGGTCGACGTAGAAGGCGATCGCCTCGTCATAGTCGCGCACGACGAGGGTAACCAGTCCGAGATGGGGCATCCCACCATGATCGCCGCTGGTCCGACCGGCCCGGTCGCGGGGGCGGTCGGCTCCGGCCCGGCAGGCTCGGCGGCGGGGGCGACGGGCAGGTGACCCGCTCCGGGTGAGATATCCGGGCCGGATGCGGATTCCGAGGATTCTTCGTACCCGGACTGGGTAGATGGTCAAATGCGATTGATTCGCGGGTGGCGCGAGGCGCGCCCGGCGGCCAAGCCGCACGGCGGGGCGCCGAGGCCGGCGGCGTGGGACCCGTACGCGCGGGCGGGGATCCCGTCCGGGCGACGGCGGGTGGCGCCAGAGCGGCCGGCGCGAGTGTTGATCGTTTCGGCCAGTGCCGGCGCCGGGCACGAGGGGGCCAGTCGCGAGCTGGAGCAGCGGCTCCGGGCGCGGGGATTCCAGGTCGACTGCCGTGATTTGGCGGATATCTTCCCGTACGGGCTCGGCAAGCTGCTCCGTGGCACCTACCACGGGATGCTGAGCCGCTTTCCGTGGATCTACGGATCGTTGTTCGCCATCGGCTGTGGCTTCGCCGGTGCCGGTCCGATCACCCGGGCACTGCTGCGTCCGGTACGCCCGCAGGTCCGGAAGCTGGTCGGTCCGGAGACCCGGGCGGTCGTCTCGACCTACCCGATCGCCACCCAACTGCTCGGGCCGTTGCGGCGCAGGGGGCAGTTGGACGTACCCGTGATCACCTATCTGACCGACTTCGCGGTCAACCCGCTCTGGGTCTCGCCCGGCGTCGACGTCTACTGCGCGGCGCACCCGAGCACCCGGGCCCAGGCCGGCGCGCTCGGCGCGAGCGAGGTGCGGGTGGTCGGCCGGCTGGTCTCGGCGGGCTTCGGCCCCGGCACGGAGCAGGCTCGCCGGGACGCCCGGGAGCGTTTCGGCCTGCCGGCGCAGGGGCGGCTCGCGCTCCTGGTCGCCGGTTCCTGGGGGGTGGGCGAGGTGGCGAAGACCGCCGCCGAGATCGCCCGGACCGGGGTCGCCGTACCGGTGGTGGTCTGCGGGCACAACGAGGCGCTCTACCGCCGGCTGCGGCGCCAGCGCACGGCGTACGTCTTCGGCTGGGTCGACGACATGCCGGCGCTGCTGCGCGCCGCCGACGTACTGGTGGAGAACGCGGGCGGGCTGACCGCGCTGGAGGCGATGGCGAGCGGACTGCCGGTAGCCACCTACCGGCCGATCCCCGGCCACGGCCGGGCGAACGCGGTCACCATGGCGGAGGCCGGGATGGTCACCTGGGTACGTCACCCGGACGAACTGGGACCGGCCCTGCTGGCGCTGACCGAGGGCGTACGCGGGCGGCGCCAGCGCGAGGCGGGCCTGGCGCTGTTCCGCGCCGACCCGGCGGAGGTGATCGCCGACCTGGCCCGGGGTACGGGCGTGCGGCCGAATCCGGCGCCGAAGCCGTCGGCGCTGACCCAGGGTCGGCGAGGTCGCCGGGCCCGCCGGGCCGGCGTGCTGGTCTGCCTCGCGGTCGCCGCGCTCAACTGGTACGCACACCACCACGCCCAGCAGCCCACCCCGCCGGGACGGCGCCGGTGAGGCCGGGCCCGCGCCAAGCGGGCTGACCCGGTGCTGCTCCTCGCGGTCCTGTTGGGCCTCGCCTCGGCGCTGTTCTTCGCGTTCAGTTCCGCGCTCGAACAGCATGCCGCCAAGCAGGAGCAGCAGACCAGGGCCGGGGACCCGAGGTTACTGATCCGGCTGCTGCACCGGCCGCTCTGGCTCTTCGGCGGTATCCCGGACGCGATCGGCACCGGGTTGCAGGCGGTCGCCCTGCGCTTCGGGCCGCTGGCGCTGGTCGAACCGCTGCTGATGACCGGGCTGTTCATGGCGATCCCGCTGGAGGCGGCGCTGGAGAAGCGCCGGCCACACGCCAAGGACCTGATCCTCGCCGGGATCGCGATCATCGGACTGGCCGCCTTCCTGGTCGCCGCGAATCCACGGGCCGGCGTGGAGCAGCCGTCGACCCTGGCCTGGCTCGGCGTCGGCGCGGGGGCCGGTGGGCTGATCGCAATCTGCCTGCTCGCCGCCTGGCGGGCCCGGGACGCGCACCGGGGCACCCTGCTCGGCATCGCCACCGGGGTGCTGTACGCGGTCGCCGCGGCGCTGCTCAAGACCATCAGCGAGGACCTCACCAGTCGCCCCTGGACCCTGCTGGCCGACTGGCACCTGTACGCGCTGATCGTGGTCGGGGCGGCGGCGCTGGTTCTGAACCAGAACGCGTACCAGAGCGGGCCGATCGCCGCCCCGCTGACCGCGATCACGTTGCTCGACCCGTTCGGTGGAGTAGTCATCGGAGTAACCGCGTTCCACGAGACGCTCTCCACCGACGGCCCGCGCCTGCTGATCGAAATCGTCGGGGTGATTCTCATGATCGTCGGGATTTCGCTGGCCAGCACCACCCGGTCGAAGTAACCCGGCCCGCTCGGAACCTGAAACAGACTTCGCCGGCCTCACCGTCCAGGCGGGTGAAGTTGGGTACGCTCAGTCACGACTACTTAGCGCGAGTGATGGGTCACTGACATCTGGTGCGGCGGTCCGGCCGGCTCGCGTCGACAGGTGGACTCTGCGCGAGAGGCTGCATGTGCTCGAACTGACCGGCAACGTCTCCAGCCAGCCGCCCGGGGATCCAACCCAGCCGCCCGGGGATCCGACCCAGCCCTCCGGGGATCCGACCCAGGCGTCCGGGGACCCGGCCGCGCTGCGGCGGATTCCACAGACCGCGCTCTCCGGCGAGAACTTCCCGGTCGCCCTCCGGATCCTGCCCGGAGCCACCCGCCGACACCTGCTGGCGCTCTACGGTTACGCGCGCTACGTGGACGACCTGGGCGACGAGCCCGTCCAGCGCGCGCACCCCGGAACGGCCCCGGCCCCGGATGACGAGTCCGCCCAGCGCGCGCACCCCGGAACGGCCCCGGCCCTGCGCGACGGTCCTGGCCAGCCTCCCGCCGCTGAACCCGCGCTCGACCCGTTCAGCGAGCCCGCCACCGACCCGCCCGGCCGCCCACCGCGCGACCCGAGCAGCCAACCCGCGCTCGACCCGTTCGACGATCCCGCGACCGACCCGAGCAGCGACCCGGCCCGTGACCCGGGTAGCGCGCCGGCCCGCGACCCGGTCAACCCGGACCCCTTCGACGACCCACGGAGCCGGTCGGCGGTGCTGCGCCGGTTCGAGGACGAACTGCGGGCCGTCTACGACGGACGGCCGCCGACCCACCCGGTGCTGGTGGCGCTCGCCCCGACCATCGCCGACCGGCGGCTGCCGCTCGAGCCGCTGCGCCGGCTCATCGCGGCCAACCAGCGTGACCAGGTGGTGCACCGGTACGAGAGCTACGCCGACCTGGTCGACTACTGTCACCTCTCCGCCGACCCGGTCGGGGAACTGGTGCTGCACGTCTTCGAGGCCCAGTCGGCCCGGCGGATCGCCCTGTCCAACCACGTCTGTACCGCGCTCCAGGTGATCGAACACCTCCAGGACGTGGCCGAGGACTACTCCCGGGGCCGGATCTACCTACCCCGGGAGGACCTGGACCGGTACGGTGTCGCCCCGTCCGAACTGGCCGCGCCGTACGCGAGTCCGGGGTTGCGGGCGGTGATCCGGCTCCAGGCGGAACGGGCCGGCGCCGCCCTGGACGCCGGTGCGCCGCTGGTCGGCGACCTGCACGGCTGGGCCCGGCTGGCGGTCGCCGGATACCTCGCCGGTGGCCGGGCGGCGCTGGCCGCGCTCGCCCGGTCCGACCACGACCCGCTGGTCCGGGTGCCCCGACCGACTCGGGCCGGGACCGCGGGACAGTGGCTGCGGACCCTGATCGCGAGGCCGACATGACCGCCCAGGGCCGGTCCGCCGGGCTCTCCGAACTGGACCTGGCCTACCGGGAGTGCGAACGGATCACGCGTACCCAGGCGCGCAACTTCTCGTACGGCATCCGTCTGCTCCGGCCGGCGCGGCGCGGCGCGCTCTGCGCCGTCTACGCGGTCGCCCGGCGGATCGACGACATCGGCGACGGCGACCTGCCCGCCACGGCGAAGCTGGCCCGGCTGGACCAGGTACGGGCCGCGCTGCACCAACTCCCCGAGGCCGGTGGTGACCCGGTGCTGCTCGCCCTCGCCGACGCGGGTGGCCGGCTGCCGATCCCGATCGAGGCGCTGGACGAACTGGTCGACGGCTGCGTGGCCGACGTCCGGGGCAACAGCTACGACACCTTCGACGACCTGGTCGGCTACTGCCGGCAGGTGGCCGGCTCGATCGGTCGGCTCTCGCTCGGTGTCTTCGACCTCCGGCCTACCGTGCCGCGTACGGTCGCCAGCGATCTCGCCGACACGCTCGGCATCGGGCTCCAACTCACCAACATCCTGCGCGACATCGTCGAGGACCGGCAGGACGGCCGGGTCTACCTGCCCCGGGCCGACCTGGACCGGTTCGGCTGCACGCTCGACCCCGGTGTCGACGGCGGGCTCGCCGACCCGCCGGAGCGGCTCGCCGAACTCGTCCGGTGGCAGGCCCAGCGGGCCGAGCGCTACTACCGCACCGGGCTGCGGCTGCTGCCACTGCTGGACCGGCGCAGTGCCGCCTGCGTCGCCGCGATGGCCGGCATCTACCACCGGCTGCTGGCCCGGATCGTGGCCGACCCGCTGGCCGTCACCCGGCGCCGGGTCTCGCTGCCCGGCTGGCAGAAGGCGTACGTCGCGGCTCGGGCGATGACCCGGAGCAGTACGTGAACGGCGAGCGGGTCGTGGTCGTCGGGGGCGGCCTGGCCGGCATCACCGCCGCACTGCGCCTGGTCGACGCCGGGGTGGGGGTCACCCTGCTCGAAGCCCGGCCGGAGCTGGGTGGCGCCACCTACTCGTTCCGCCGGGGCGACCTGCTGGTCGACACCGGTCAGCACGTCTTCCTCCGCTGCTACCAGGAGTACCGGCAACTGCTCGACCGGCTCGGCACCACCGGAGACGCCCGGTTGCAGGACGTCTTCGCGGTGCCGATCCTGCGCGTCGGCGTACCGCCACACCTGCTCACCCGTACCCGGCGACTGCCGGCGCCGGCACACCTGCTGCCGGCCCTGATCAACTACCGGCCGCTGCGGGTCGGGCAGCGGATCGCCGCGATCCGGGGGGCGGCGGCGCTGCGCGGCGTCGACCCGGACGACCCGGCCAACGACGAGGTCAGCTTCGGTGACTGGCTGACCCGGCACGGGCAGGACGCGCCGACCGTACGCCGGTTGTGGGAGCTGATCTGCGTCGCGGCGCTGAACGCGCCCCCGCACCGGGCGTCGCTCGCGCTCGCCGCGCGGGTGTTCCGCACCGGCCTGCTGGACCGGGCCGACGCCGGTGACATCGGCCGTCCCACCGTGCCCCTGTCCGAACTGCACGGCGAGCCGGCGGCGGCGCTGTTGCGCCGCCACGGTGGCGAGGTCCGCACCGGGGTCAGGGTCCGTGGCATCACCCCGGACCGGGGCGGATTCCGGGTCGACACCGACCGGGTACGGATCACCGCCCCCGCCGTGGTGCTGGCCGTCCCGCACCCCCAGGCGACCCGGCTGGTGCCGGCCCAGGCGGCGCCGGACCGGGAGCGCTGGGCCGGGCTCGGCGCGGCACCCATCGTCAACGTGCACGTCCGCTACCGGCGGCGGGTCACCGACCTGGAGTTCGCCGCCGCCCTGGACAACCCGGTGCAGTGGGTCTTCGACCGGACCCCGGCCGGTGACACCGGCCAGTACCTGGTCACCTCGATCTCGGCGGCGGAACCGGTACTGCGGACGCCAGCCGCACAGTTGGGTCGCGACCAGCTCGCCGCGCTGGCCGATCTCTTCCCGGCGGCACGACGGACCCCGGTACGGGACGTCTTCGTGACCCGGGAGCCACGGGCGACCTTCCGGCAGGGGCCCGGCACCCGCCGGGACCGGCCCGCGTCGCGTACCCGGCTGCCCGGGTTGGCGCTGGCCGGCGCGTGGACCGACACCGGATGGCCGGACACGATGGAGGGCGCGGTACGCAGCGGCCGGCAGGCCGCCGACGTCGTGCTCGCCCATCTCGGGTCGAGATCGAGTACGACGGAGGCGCCGACATGACCATGACCTTGCCTGGCTTCCTGGCCGAGGTGGACACACTCGTGCAGCCCGAGATCCGGGCGGCGCTCGACCGGATCGACGAACGCACCCGGCTCACCGCCGGCTACCAGCTCGGCTACTGGGACGCCGACGGCCAGCCCACCACCCGGGGCGGTGGCAAGGGGCTGCGACCGGCCCTGGTGCTGCTCTCCGCGCGGGCCGCCGGCAAGACCGCCGAGGACGCGCTGCCCGGGGCGGTGGCGGTGGAACTCGTGCACAACTTCTCGCTGCTGCACGACGACGTGATCGACGGGGACGCGGAGCGGCGGCACCGGCCGACCGCGTGGGCGGCGTTCGGCGTCGGTCCGGCGATCCTGGCCGGTGACGCGATGCTCAGCCTCGCCGGGGACGTGCTCTCCGCGATGCCCGGCCACGGCGGCACCTGGGGGCTGCGCTACCTGAACGCGGCGGTCCGGCGGCTGATCGCCGGCCAGGCGGCCGACGTCGCCTTCGAGCACCGCGAGACGGTGACCCTGGACGAGTGCCTGACCATGGCCCGGGACAAGACCGCCGCGTTGCTCTCCTGCTCGGCCACCCTCGGCGCGGTGCTCTGCGGCGGCCCGCCGGCCCTCACCCTCGGCCTGGCCCTCTACGGCGACCGGCTCGGCCTCGCCTTCCAGCTCGTCGACGACCTGCTCGGCATCTGGGGCGAACCGGCGGTCACCGGCAAGCCGGTCCTGGCCGACCTGGTGGCGCGGAAGAAGTCGGTGCCGGTGGTCCGGGCGCTCACCGCCGGTGGCACCGCCAGCGAGCAGCTCCGCGAGCTGTACGCCACCCCGGGTGAACTCTCCGGCCCGGACCTGGCGCTGGCCGCCGCCCTGATCGAGGAGACCGGGGCCCGGGACTGGACCGAGAAGGAGGCCGACCGGCTGCTCACCGAGGCGCTCGCCGAGCTGGACCGGCTGACCGAGATCGGCGCGACCGGTGGCCCGGACGCGAACGCGCTGGCCACCGTACACCGGGAACTGGTGGAGATCGCCCGGTTCATGACCGGCCGGGACCATTGATGGCCACCGAGCCCGGGACCGGGCCGGCGGCCGGGTCACCGGCCGACCCGGTGGCCGATCCGTCGGTCGACCCGGTGGCTGGTTCGCGGCCGGACCGGGTGGCTGGTGCACGGCCGGACCCGGTGGCCGAGTCCCTGGTCGAGCCCGGCGTCGACGAGGTGGTCGAGCTCGGGGTGGCCCAGGCGGTCGACCTGGCGGTCGCGGAGGCGGTCGACTCGGCCGTGCTGCCGGACGCCACCGACCCCACCGACCTCGCCCCCGCACCGGCGACCGGCGACCGGCACCAGCGGGCGGTCGAGGCCCTGGACCGGGCCCGGCAGCACCTGCTCGCCAGCCAGCATCCCGGCGGCTGGTGGCAGGGTGAACTGGCCACGAACGTGACGATGGAGGCCGAGGACCTGCTGATGCGGCAGTTCCTCGGCATCCGTACCGAGGAGGAGACCGAGGCGACCGCCCGGTGGATCCGTGGCCAACAGCAGCCGGACGGGAGCTGGGCGAACTTCCACGGTGGACCCGGCGACCTCTCCACCACCATCGAGGCGTACGCGGCACTGCGGCTCGCCGGGGACCCGGTGGACGCCGAGCACCTGCGTACCGCCCGGGAGTTCGTGCTCGCCGGGGGTGGGATCGAGCAGAGCCGGGTCTTCACCCGGATCTGGCTGGCCCTGTTCGGGGAGTGGCCGTGGGACCGGGTGCCGGCGGTCCCGCCGGAGGTGGTGCTGCTCCCGTCCTGGATGCCGCTGAACATCTACGACTTCGCCTGCTGGGCCCGGCAGACCATCGTGCCGCTGTCGATCGTCCGCACCCTGCGTCCGGTACGCCCGCTCGGCTTCGCCCTGGACGAGCTGCGGACCGGCGTACGGCCGGTGCCGCCGACGTCGCTGCGCAGCCGGGCCGGCTGGTTCCACCGGCTGGACGGGGCGCTGCGCGGCTACGACCGGCACCCGCTGCGGGCGGTACGCCGCAACGCGTTGCGCCGGGCGGCCGAGTGGATCGTGGCCCGGCAGGAGGCGGACGGCTCCTGGGGCGGGATCCAACCGCCCTGGGTCTACTCGCTGATCGCGCTGCACCTGCTCGGTTACCCGCTCGACCACCCGGTGCTGAAGGCCGGGCTGGCCGGGCTGGACCGGTTCACCGTACGGGAGGAGAGCCCGGAGGGGGAGTTGCGCCGGTTGGAGGCGTGCCAGTCGCCGGTCTGGGACACCGCGCTGGCGGTGGTCGCCCTAGCCGACGCCGGCCTGCCGCCGGACCACCGGGCCCTGCGACGGGCGAACAGTTGGCTGCTCGACGAGGAGATCCGGGTCGGCGGCGACTGGCAGGTACGCCGTCCGGACCTGCCGCCGAGCGGCTGGGCGTTCGAGTTCGACAACGACGGTTACCCGGACACCGACGACACCGCCGAGGTGCTGCTGGCGTTGCGGCGCTCCGACGGCGACCCGCGTACGCCGGCCGCGCTGGAGCGGGGTGAGCAGTGGCTGCGTGGCATGCAGTCGCGGGACGGCGGCTGGGGCGCGTTCGACGCGGACAACACCCGTACGCTCGCCCGTGAGCTGCCGTTCTGCGACTTCGGCGAGGTGATCGACCCGCCCAGCGCGGACGTGACCGCACACGTGGTCGAGGCGCTCTGCGCGCGCGGTCCGTCCGACTCGGCCTCGGTCCGGCGCGGGGTGGCCTGGCTGCTGCGCGCCCAGGAGCGCGACGGTTCCTGGTTCGGCCGCTGGGGCGCCAACCACGTGTACGGCACCGGCGCCGTGGTGCCCGCGCTGGTCGCGGCGGGCCTGCCGACCGACGATCCGGTGCTGGTACGCGCGGTCGGTTGGCTGCACCGGGCCCAGAACCCGGACGGCGGCTGGGGCGAGGACATGCGCTCGTACCGGGACCGGTCCTGGCGCGGCCGGGGCGAGTCGACCGCGTCCCAGACCGCCTGGGCACTGCTGGCCCTGCACGCCACCGGCCACGGCGACGGTGAGCCGGCCCGGCGCGGCGTCGACTGGTTGGCCGCGACCCAGCGCGCGGACGGGAGCTGGGACGAGCCCCAGTACACCGGCACCGGGTTCCCGGGTGACTTCTACATCAACTACCACCTGTACCGGCTGGTCTTCCCGGTCACCGCACTCGGTCGAATCCTGACCGACACTCCCGACGGCACGAGCGCCGGTGCCGCTGCCGGTGCCGACGGCGACGTGGACGCGGGTGCGGATGTCGGCGTCGGCGCGGTCGCCGGGAGGCGCGGGTGACCGGACTCGGCGAACGGACCGAACCGGCCGGCGACTGGGTGCTCTTCGCCCCGATGCGGATGGAGGCCCGCGCACTGCGCCGTACCCTGCCGGCGGGCGTACCGCTGCGGCGTACCGGTCGCGGGTTGTCCCGGGCCACCCGGGCCGCCGCCGGCTACGGCGACACCTCCGCGCTCGCGGTCGCCGGCATCGCCGGTGGCCTGGACCCGGCGCTGCGTCCGGGCGACGTGGTGGTGGCCACCGAGGTACGCCGGGACGGCCGGACCGGTGACGAGCGGCTGCCCTGCCCGTCGGCGCCGATGCTCGCGGCGACGCTGCGTCGGCGGGGGCTCCGGGTCCACCTCGGGCCGGTGGTGAGCAGCGACCGGCTGGTCGACGGCGCCGACCGGGAACGGCTCGGCGCCACCGGCGCGCTCGCCGTCGACACCGAGTCGTCCGCGCTGCTCGCCGGTCCGGCGGAGCGGCCGACCGCGTGCGTACGGGTGATCGCCGACGTCTCGCCGGAACCGCTGTTCCGGGCCGCCACCCTGGGGCGGGTGGCCACCGCGCTGCGGGCCCTGGCCCGGGTCGGGCCGGGCCTCGCCGAGTGGGCCGAGGCGACCGCCGTGGAGCAGGTGGTGCTGGCCGCGCCCCGATCGTCGCGCGCCGACCTGGTGCTGGTGCTCGGCTCGGCCGACAGCTCCGACTCGATCCGGTTGGTCGAGGTGGCGCGGCGCGCCGGCACCCCGGCCCACCTGGTCGACGACGTCGGCGCGGTGGACCTGCGCTGGCTCGCCGGGGTCCGCGCGGTCGGTGTCACCGCGGGCACCTCGGCCCCACCGCACCTGGTGGAGCAGACGGTCGCGGCCCTCGTCGGACTGGGCGCGCGAGCCGTACGGGAACGCCCGACCAGTACGGAAGATGTGCACTTCACCCTGCCGAAGGAGATACGTCCGCGATGAGTATGCCGTTGCGTCAGAGCATCCGGGTCGGCCGCTACCTGATCGGTCAGAAGCTGCGCCGCAAGCAGTACTTCCCGCTGTTGGTGGAGTTGGAGCCACTGTTCGCCTGCAACCTCGCCTGCGCCGGCTGCGGCAAGATCCAGCACCCGGCCGACGTGCTCAAACGGCGGATGCCGGTGGAGCAGGCGGTCGGCGCGGTGGTGGAGTCCGGTGCGCCGATGGTCTCCATCGCCGGGGGCGAGCCGCTCATGCACCCACAGATCGACGTGATCGTCAACGAGTTGGTCAAGCGCCGCAAGTACGTCTTCCTCTGCACCAACGCGGCTCTGCTGATCAAGAAGCTGGACAAGTTCCGGCCGTCGCCGTACTTCTCGTTCGCGGTGCACATCGACGGGCTGAAGGATCGGCACGACGCCTCGGTCTGCAAGGAGGGCGTCTTCGACCAGGCGGTGGCGGCGGTGAAGGAGGCCAAGCGACGCGGCTTCCGGGTCACCAGCAACACCACGTTCTTCTCCACCGACACCCCGCAGACCGTGATCGAGGTGCTCGACTACCTCAACGACGACCTCGGGGTCGACCAGATGATGCTCTCCCCGGCGTACGCCTACGACAAGGCGCCGGACCAGGAGCACTTCCTCGGGGTGGAGGAGACCCGGTCGATGTTCCGCAAGGCGTTCGCGGACGGTCGGCGGCGCAGGTGGCGGCTGAACCACTCGCCGCTGTTCCTGGACTTCCTGGAGGGGAAGGTCGACTTCCCGTGCACCGCCTGGGCAATCCCGTCGTACTCGCTCTTCGGCTGGCAGCGCCCCTGCTACCTGATGAACGACGGTTACACCAAGACGTACAAGGAGCTGGTCGAGACCACCGACTGGTCGAGCTACGGTCGGGGCAAGGACCCCCGCTGCGCCAACTGCATGGCCCACTGCGGTTACGAGCCCACCGCCGTGCTGGCCACCATGAACTCCCTGACCCAGTCCATCCGGGCGCTGCGCTCGCAGAGCTGAGCGCCGGGTTAGCCCCAGCGGCCGGAGAGGTGGCGGTAGGTGCGGGGGAGGGTGGCGCGGATCGCCACCGGCAGGTAGAGCCAGCGGGGGAGGTACGCCTCGGGGCGGCCGGCGGACATCGCGGTGAGCAGCGCGGCCGAGGCTCGTTCGGCCGAGACCGGACGCGGTGAGCGACGGTCGTAGGGGCGACCCCGGCGTACGAAGAAGGGGGTGTCCACCACGGCCGGGACCAGTTCGGTGATGACGATCCCGCGACCGGCGGTCTCGTGTCGCAGACTGTCGGCGAACACGCTCAACCCCGCCTTGGTCGCCGAGTAGACGGCCTCGTCGCGTACGCCGAGCCGGCCGGCGATCGAGCCGACGAAGCCCAGGTGCCCCCGCCCACGCTCCAGCATCCCGGGCAGTACGGCCCGGGTGAGCAGGACGGGCGCGGTCAGGTTGAGCGCCACCATCCGGGCGATCTCGGGTTCGTCCATCCCGGTGAACGAGCCGGCCCAGCCCTGCCCCGCGTTGTTGACCAGTACGTCCACCCGCCCCGCCTCGGCCAGCACCCGTTCGGCCAACTCGGCGGCGCCGGCCGGCTCGGTGAGGTCGCCGATCACCGCCGTACCGCCGATCCGGTCGGCCAGTGCGGTGAGCTTGCCGGCGTCGCGTCCGCCCAGGAAGACGCGGGCGCCGGCACCGGCCAACTGGGCGGCCGCCGCCGCGCCGATGCCCGACGACCCACCGGTGACCAGCGCTGTCGCGCCGTCGAAGCGGAGAATTCCCATCCCGGTAGTGTCGCCGCTGCGGGCCGTGGAAGCCGGCAGACCGGACAAACTCGCCGGGCTGGTGTCGCCGATCGTCGATGGCCTGCCCCTAGGGGTATGCACCCCGGGTGGAGCGTCAACCCCTATTGCCGTGCCGGATCGGGGCTGATTAGCTACAGCGAGCTATGGCGAAATCCCCTCGAACCATAAATAAATGGTGTTCCCTGCGTGAGTTCATCACTGATCCGGAAGAACAGGATATGTGCTGCTCAAAGGCTTACCGATGAACCGGCCAGGTGGACTGCGACGTCGGGTGGCCCGCTGGGTGGACCCGACCGTGGACGCCACCTCCACCGCCGCCCAGGGCAACGGAGCCGTACCCTTCCGACCCGCCTCCGCCGGCCAGGCGCCGGCCCTGCCCGGCCCACCCGTCCAGCCCGGTCCCCCCGTCCTACCCGGCCCGCCCGGACCGGACGCGGTGGCGCTGGCCTGGCCGGCGCTCTGCGAGCAGTTCGCGCTGCGCATCCTGGCGGCGGCGTACCAGACCGGGGGGCAGCTCGCGGCGGTCGAGGCGGAGGAGCAGGACCCGGCTCGGCTGGCCCAGTTCTACCGGATCGACCACGCCAACACCCGGATCCGGCGCCAGGCGGAGAACCTGCTGGTGCTCGCGGGGCGACCGGTCGACGACGCCGGTCGCCAGGTCACCTCCCTGATCGACGTGGTACGGGCGGCGACCTCGGCGATCGAGCACTACCCCCGGGTACGCCTCGGCGTGATCGCCCACCTCGCCGTGGTCGACTTCGCGGCCGACGACGTGATCCGGGTGCTGACCGAGGTGCTGGACAACGCGACCCGGTTCTCCCCGCCCGCCGCACCGGTCACCGTCTCGGTCCACCTCACCGAGGTCGGAAGCGTGCTGGTACGGGTCGAGGACGTCGGTCTCGGGTTCAAGCCGGGGCAACTCGCCGACGTCAACGCCATGCTGGCCAGCACCGTGCCGCTGGCCGTGGCCGGACCCCGGGTCAACCGGCTGGGACTGCTGGTGGTCCAGCGACTGGCCGCCGCGCACCGGATCGGCGTACGGCTCACCGCCCGACCGGGCGGCGGCACCACGGCGACCGTACTGCTCCCCGCCGGTCTGCTCTGCGAGATCCCCACCTTCCAGGAGACCGCGCCCCCGCCGCCCGGCCAACTCCCGCCCGCGCCGCCGCCGTACGTGCCGGCCCCGGCCGCACCGCCGCCCCCGATACCCCCGTCTCCGGCGGCCGGGCCGCCTCAGGGACCCCCGTCCCCGGCCAGCGGGCCGCGCCCGAACGTGTCGCACCCGATGGCCCCCCACCAACCGCCCCGCCAGCCGGGTGCCGCCCACCAGGGCCAGCTCAACGGTGCTGGCCCGGCCAATGGTGGCCAGCTCAACGGTGGTGGCCCGCTCAATGGTGCTGGCCCGCTCGTCGGCGGTGGCCAGCACAACGGTGCTGGCCGGGCCAATGGTGGCCAGCTCAACGGTGGTGGCCAGGCCAGCGCTGGTGGCCCGCTCGTCGGTGGTGGTCCGGGCGGTGGCCGGATCGGTGTCGACCCGGCGGGCTCGGGCGGCGGGGCGACCCTGAACGGTCTGCCCCGACGCGAGCCGACCAGCCTGCGCGGTGAACCGCCCGCCCGCCCCGGCGTCGCCGACGGCGCTCCGACCGCCGGCTCGGACCAACTCGCCTGGCCGGACGAGACGCTCGACTTCGCGGCCGGGTTCCGCGACGGACGCCAACCGCACCCCAGCAACGAAGGATCCCGTGATGACCAGCCCTCGCAGTGACGTCTCCCGCCCGCCGGCCGGAGCCCACACCCACCAGGAGTTCGCCTGGCTGATCGGACGATTCGCCAACGAGACGGCGGGGGTGACCCACGCACTGCTAGTGAGTCTCGACGGACTCCAGCTTGTCGCCTCCGAGGCGGTGAACCGGGACCTCGGCGACCAGCTCGCCGCGCTCACCTCCGGCCTGATCAGCATGGCCGACCGCAGCGCCGGGCTGCTCAACCTCGGACTCTCCGAGTACCTCACCGTTCGCCTGCCGGGCGGGCACCTGCTCTTCATGCGGGTGGGCGACTCGGCCGGTCTCGCGGTCGCCGCCACCAGCGGCTGTGACCTGCGGGTGGTGGCCTACCAGATGACGAAGTTCGTGGGCGCCGTCGGCCACCTGCTCAGTCCACAGGTACGCGGCGACCTCCAGCGCCGGACCGCTGGCCAGGCGGCCGGCTGACTCGCGCCGCCCGTGCACCCGTACCTGGAGCGCTGTCCGGGGCCGACCCCTGGGAGCACCGATCCCGATCCTGTCCGCGCGCTGAAAAGGGAGCGAACGCCATCGTGGCCAACGCACATTGGAAGGTGCGGCCCTACGTGCTGACCGGCGGTCGTACCCGCACCCGGCAGCGCCTCTTCGTACACACCCTGATCTCGGTGCCGTACTACGATGCCCGGTTCGCCGCCGGCTTACCACCCGAGACCAGGACACTGTACGACCGGGCCAGGCGCACCACCTCGGTCGCCGAACTCTCCGCGTACTCCGGGATGCCGCTCGGGGTGACCCGCGTGGTCATCGACGACCTCGCCACCACCAACCGGTTGCAGATCCATCCGGAGACGTATTCCACCCCGTTCGACTCCCGGCTTCTGGAAAGACTCCGCGATGGCCTCCTACAACTCGCCTGAGCCGCCGACCGTGATCACCTCAGCCAAGATCGTCGTCGCCGGTGGATTCGGGGTGGGCAAGACCACCCTGGTCGGTTCGATCTCGGAGATCCCGCCGGTCAACACCGAGGCGTGGATGACCTCGGCCAGCGAGTCGGTGGACCGGCTCGATCCGGGCATCGACAAGGCCACCACCACCGTGGCGATGGACTTCGGCCGCCGGACCGTCGCCGAGGACCTCGTCCTCTACCTCTTCGGTACGCCGGGACAGGCGCGGTTCTGGCCGATGTGGGACGACCTCTGCCGTGGCGCGGTCGGCGCGCTGGTGCTGGTCGACACCCGCCGACTCGACGTGTCGTTCGCGGCGGTCAACTACTTCGAACAGGACAGCGACCTGCCGTTCGTGGTCTGCGTGAACCTCTTCGACGGTCAGCTCACCCACCACCTGGCCGAAGTACGCCGGGCGCTCGCGCTCGGACCGGGCGTGCCGGTGATCAGTTGCGACGCCCGCGACACCAGCTCGGTGGCACGTGCGCTGCTCACCGTGGTCGAGCACACGATGCGCCGTACCGGTGGCGCCCCTCCCGCCGGACGGCCCGGCGCCGGTGCCGTCGCCGCCGGTGTCACCCCCACCTCCGCGCCCGCCGGCCGGTAGTCCCTACCACCCCTGGGAGAAGACGATGCGCAAGATCCTGATCATCGGGGCCGGCCAGTCCGGCCTGCAACTCGGTCTGAGTCTGCTGGCCGAGGGTTACCAGGTGACGCTGATGTCGGCGCGCACCCCGGAGGAGATCCGTGGTGGCTGGGTGATGAGCACCCAGGCGATGTTCCACCAGGCATTGCAGACCGAGCGGGCGTACGGGCTGAATTTCTGGGACGGAGAGGCACCGGCGATCGCCGGACTGCACGTCTCGCTCTCCGCGCCACCCGGCCAGCGGGCCCTGAGCGTCATCGCCCCGCTCGACGACCCGGGGCAGAGCACCGACCAGCGGGTGAAGATGGCGGCCTGGCTGGAGCTGTTCGAGGAGCGCGGCGGCACCGTGCACTACCAGGGTGTCACCACCGCCGACCTGGACGGGCTCACCCGGCTCGGCCGTTACGACCTGACCGTGGTCGCCGCGGGCAAGAGTGACCTGGTGGGCGTCTTCGACCGGGACCCGGCCCGATCGCCGTACACCGTCCCGCAGCGCGCCCTGGCGGTGTCGTACGTGCACGGGCTGGCGCCCGACCCCAGGTTCCCGGCACCGAGTGTGGGCTTCAACGCCGTACCCGGGTTGGGAGAGTTGTTCGTCATCCCCGGTCTGACCCGCAGCGGACCCTGCGACATCCTGTTCTGGGAGGCGGTCCCGGGCGGCCCGGCGGACCGGTGGCAGGACCGGCTCGACCCGGCGGAGCAGCTCAAGCTCACCCTGGACCTGGCCCAGCACTACACCCCCTGGGTGTACGACCGCTGCGCCGAGGTGGAACTGACCGACGCGCGGGCGACCCTCTCCGGCCGGTACACCCCGACCGTTCGGCGCCCGGTCGCCGAACTGCCCTCCGGTGGCCTGATCCTGGGCATGGCCGACGTGGTCATCTCCAACGACCCGATCACCGGACAGGGCAGCAACACCGCCGCCAAGTGTGCCGCCGCCTACCTGGAGGCGATCGTCCGCCACGGCGACCAGCCGTTCGACCGAGCATGGATGGAGCGGACCTTCGAGGATTTCTGGGCGCGCGCCGGTTCCTCGGTCACCAACTGGACAAACGCGATGCTGGCGCCGCTACCCGAACACGTACAGCAGATCCTCGGCACCGCGGCGGCGAACCCGACGGTGGCCCGACGGTTCGCCAACGGTTTCTCCGATCCGTCCGATTTCGACGACTGGCTGATGGACCCCGGCAAGACCGCCACCTACCTCGCCTCCGTGTGAAAGGAAGGGCCCCTTGTTAACGCATAGCGTTAACAAGGGGCCCTTCCTTTCACTTACCGTGGCCGGTATGGAGACGATGCCGCTCACGCCGCCGTTCGGTCCGGAACTCGTGGTCACCGCCGGCGAACGGCAGGTGCTGGAGTCCTTTCTCGACTTCTACCGAAGAATTGTCGTGACCAAGCTGCACGACGTGCCGGACGCCGACGCCAAGCGCCGGCTCGTACCCTCCGAGACCACGCTCGCCGGGCTGCTGCGGCACCTTGCGGTGGCCGAGCGCAACTGGTTCCAGCACCATCTTGCCGGGCATCCCACGCCCGCCGCGGACGCCGACGGTGGCTGGTCGGTCGACCAGGGCACCATGGCCGAGCTGCTCGAACAGTATTCGCAGGAGTGTGCCCGGTCGCGGGAGACCGCCGCCGGTTACGCCCTCGACGACACCGGCACGCACGAGCAGATGGGCCCGGTGTCGCTGCGCTGGATCTACGTCCACATGATCGACGAGACCGCCCGGCACGCGGGTCACATCGACATCCTGCGGGAGCTGACCGACGGTTCGACCGGGGTGTGGTGACGGCGGCCGGTTGGCTGTGACACATTCTCCTCGCAGGGGGGCCACGGCGGACCGGACCGGTCTATAACTGGAGCCGTGGACGGGGACGCGCGGCTCTCGGCGGAGGAATTCCTGCGGGCCCGGGGGGCGGAGGAGATCGCCCATCCGGGCGGCACGCTCTACCACCATCTGTGCCGGGTCGCCGACCGGCTGGCCTCCTGGGGCGCGCCGTACGACATCCAACTGGCCGGGCTCTGTCACGCCACCTACGGCACGGACGGCTTCGACACCGCCCTGCTTGAACCGGCCGACCGCGACATGCTGGTGGCCGTGGTCGGCAGCGCCGCCGAGGCGCTGGTCTACCGCTACGGCAGTTGCGACCGGCGGGCCGTTTACCCACGGCTGGGTGAGCCGGGACCGGTGCCGTTCCCGGACCGGTTCACCGGTCACGTGGTCGAGCCCTCCGAGCTGGAGCTGCGGGCGTTCGTGGAGATCACCGTCGCGAACGAACTGGACGTACTGGCGCACAGCCCGGCCCTGGCCGCCCAGCACGGCGCCGCGCTGTCGCGCCTGTTCGGCCGACTGAGGTCCCGGATGTCGCCCGCCGCCTGGCAGTCCTGCCGGCGCCACTTCGACCGGACCGGCTGGGCCGGCGAGCCGACGGTCGCGGCCGTCGAGATCGACGTGTTCGACCATCTCGTGCTGACGGTGGCCGACGTCGAGCGCACCGTCGACTTCTACCAGCGGGCGTTGGGTATGCGGCCACTCAGTTTCGGGTCGGGACGAAGGGCGCTGGCCTTCGGTACGAGCAAGTCAACCTCCAGCAGGTGGGTGCGGAGCTGAGCCCGAGGGCTGCTCGGGCGACACCGGGCAGCGCCGACATCTGCCTGATCGCCAGCACGCCCCTGGTGGACGTGCTCGCCCACCTCGATCGAGAGGGTGTGCCGGTGGAGTCGGGACCGGTGTCGCGTACCGGAGCGATGGGGCCGATGAGCAGCATCTATCTGCGCGACCCGGACGGCAACCTGATCGAGGTCAGCAACTACCCGTGACGTCCGCAGGAGCGGCGACGGCGATGATGGAGTACGCGGCCGAGCAGGCCGACGCGTTCGCGGCGAACCGCCACCTCGATCCCGACCGGTGCGATCAGCTCCGCCCGCTCGATCTCGGTGCCGGCACCGGGGCCTGGGCCCGCGCCTCCGTGCGGGGTCGGGACGGCATCGTTCACCAATCTCCCGACGGAAAACGACCACGCGCGTCGCGTTTCACCCGCCTACTGTGGCCGGATGAAACGCAGACTACGCCGGATCCGTGTCGATGATGTCGACTACCGCTGGCTGATCCGCCAGGACGGCGCGGGTCACATCGAGATACGGGTGTGGGGCGGCGCCACCGGGCGCGGCAGCCGGCTGGATGTCCGGGTGGCATTCGACGACCCGTGGCTGAACTTCGGGATCATCCTCACCGCGCCACCCGAGCGGATCGCCGAGGTGCTGGTGCTGGAGCCGGTCACCCCGGCAATCGTCGAGCGAGTCGTCCGGGCCGGACTGGCCGAGGGTTGGCGGCCCGACGCGACGGCCGGTCCGCTGCGCTTCGCCCTTGATCGCGCTCGCGAGCGACTGGTCAGAAACTGAGACCGTCCGGTGCGTTGGCAGTTCCCTCGGCGTCGAGCACCAGAGGCAGGTCGGAGGCCGATCCGGCCGGACGACGCTGTCCGGTCGGACCACCTGTCCGGCCGGACCACGCTGTCCGGCCGGGCGAACTGGAGAGGGGTCAGCGCGGGTTGGTGGCCACCGGCCGGGCCGTGGTGGCCGGGCTTGGGTGGGCCAGCAGCCGGCGGGCGACGGCCAGCGCGCCGACCGCGACGAGTACGGCGAAGCCGAGCAGCGCGACCCGCGTACTGACCTGCTGCAACGCGATCCCGATCCCGATCACCGGTACGGACAGCGCGAGGTAACCGGCGAGGAAGAACCCGGCCAACGCCTCCGCCCGGCTCTCCGGGCTGGCAATGGTGACAACGGTGCCGAGGGTGCCCTTGAACATCGCGCCGGCCCCGGCACCGGTCAACACCCCGCCGGCCAGGAAGACGCCCAGGCTGGGTGTGGGCAGCCAGGCGGCGAGCACGAGCAGCCCCATGCCGAGCAGCAGGCCGACCATCCCGGTCGCGATACTGCGTCGGTTCGGCCAGTGCGGCGTGGTCAACTGGACCACCACGCCGGCGGCGAAGACGAGGAAGATCGCCGTGCCGGCGAGCGCCCGGGAGGGGTGGTGCAGGGTGCCGGCGAGGAACGTACCGGAGAGTCCGGCGAGCAGGCCGAGCCCGCTGAACGCGATGAACGCGCCGGCCAGCGCGGCGTAGAACCGGCTCCGGTCGGCCGCCGGCACCGAGATGCGCTGCGTCCGGTAGCGGGGACGCGGGTTCGGCAGTTCCCGGCTGTCGGGCGAGAGCAGTACGCCGGCCAGCGCCAGCGCCAGCACGACCAGCAGCACCGCGTACGGCAGCCGCAGCGGCTGGGGGGCGTACTCGGCGAGCAGGCCGGCGATCAGTGGCCCGAGGCCGAGACCGCCCAGATTGGCGGTGGAGGCGACAAGTTGGGCCCGCCGGGGCGAGGCGTC
This sequence comes from Micromonospora sp. NPDC050397, assembly GCF_044901685.1. NCBI lineage: Bacteria > Bacillati > Actinomycetota > Actinomycetes > Micromonosporales > Micromonosporaceae > Micromonospora > Micromonospora sp. NPDC050397. Next base: position 146,619 of record NZ_JBJDPS010000008.1, on the reverse strand, counting down.
CGGCCGGTGCGCCCGGTGCAGTTCCGCCAACCAGGCGGTCGCGGTCGCCGTCACCACGCCGACCGAAAGGCCGCTGAGCACCCGTGCGACAAAGAGGCCGGGCAGTTCTGGCCAGATCAGGAAGACGCTGGCGCTGAGCGCGCTGACCGCGACCGCCGGGGCCAGCATCCGGCGCCGGCCGTGCCAGTCGGAGATGTGTCCGGCGGTGAAGACGGTCACCAGGATTCCGGCGGCGTAGGCCGCGTAGATCAGGGTCACGGTGAAGGTGGAGAAGTGATCCTGTTGCTGGTAGAGCGGGTACAGCGGAGACGGCAGGGTGCCGAGCGCCATCACCGCCAGGAAGGCGAGCGCAACCGCCCAGAAGCCTCGCCCGTGCGCCCGTGCCGAAGGGCGCACACTCGGTCGGCTGATGAGGTTCAAGCTGGTCGTGGTCATGTTTCGGAGCACCTGTCTAAAGCCGTTGGGTCAGCTCCGATGGTGATCCGGAAAGTCATCGCCAGCCACGAAGAAAACTTCTATCCATTATCTTGATCCGTGATAAACACGAGGGATGGAACTCCGCCACCTCGCCACCTTCACCGCCGTGGCCGAGGAGGGCAGCTTCACCAGGGCCGCCGAGCGGCTCCGAGTGGTCCAGTCCGCCGTTTCCGCCGCAGTCCGCAACCTGGAGCGGGAACTCGGCGTACCGCTCTTCGAACGGACCACGCACCGGGTCGAGCTGACCGATGCCGGCCGGCTCCTGCTGCCGGAGGCCCGGCGTACGCTCGCCGCGGCGGAGGGCGCCCGCGAGGTCGTCGACCAGCTCCGGGGTGGGCTTCGGGGGACCGTACGACTCGGCATGATGCAGTCCCAACGCGCCTCCTCGGTGAGCGTGGCCCGACTGCTCGCCACCTTCCGTGCCGAGCATCCCGGCGTCGACGTGGAACTTCGGGTCGGGGCGAGCGGTGAGCACGCGGCCGACCTGCGCAGCGGGCGACTCGACCTGGCGTACCTGGCGCTGCCCGCCGGGTCGGCGGCGGGGCTGACCCTCGTCCCGCTGGAGGCCGAGCCGATGCCACTGGTGTGCCCGCCCGAGCATCCGCTCGCCGATCGTAGTGAGGTCGAACTTGTCGACCTGGCCGACGAGGCGTTTGTCGACACACCGCTGGACTGGGGAAACCGGATCGCGACCGATCGGGCGTTCGCCGCCGCAGAGGTCCGGCGGACCGTCCGTTACGAGGTCGGTGACCTGGGCAGCGTCCTCGACTTCGTGCAGTACCGGCTGGCTGTCGCCATCATGCCGGCGGGCAGGATCGGCGCCGAGTCCGATCTACGCCGGATCCCGATACGAAACCACGCGCCGATCTTCCGGACCTCGATCGCGGCCTCGGCCGAACGCCGGCTGGGCGCCCCCGCCCGTGCCCTGCTCGCGACCGCCCAGCGACAGGGCGGCGCCCCACTCTGAGTCCCCGTCCCCAACCACCCCAACCTCCCCCAATCGCCCCCACCCCCAACCGCCCCGGTGCGTCGATCATGAGGTTATCGCCCTCTTGATCATGTTCGGGCTGCGACAACCTCATGATCAACGGGGTGGGGGCGGGGCGGACCGGCGGGTGGTGGGCGGAATGTTCCGTTTGCGAGGTTTTCGGGCTTGATCGACTTGGGTTGGGGTCATGATCGGCGGAATGTTGGCTGGCCGGGGGTCGTTATACATCGCGTACGACCGGAGCAGCGCCGGAGGCAGTTTCCCCCGCCTCATAGAGCCTGTGGCCTCGTACTTTTTCCCGGGTTGTAGTGCCCACCCCCCTTTTGGGTGCTCCTCGGAACCCCCGAATGGAAGGTGAACCATCGTGAAGACGACCATGACCCGATGGCTCCCGGCTGTCGCGGAGACCTCGTTCGTTCGTAGGACCGCCCTGGGTGTTGCCGGCCTCGCCTTCGTCGGCGGCGCCGTCGCCGGACCGGCGTCGCATGCGTTCGCGTCCCCGGCGGAGCAGACCGCCCCGGCCATGACCACCGTCGCCGCCGTGAGCGCCGACAGCAAGCCGGCCATGGGCAAGCTGGTGCCGCACGGCACCCAAGGCGCCCAGTCGCACATCACCCTGAGCAAGGATCAGCTTGCCAACGCCAAGGCCATCACGGACACGGCCAGGAAGCTCGGCATGGGTGAGCGTGGCGCCGTCATCGCCGTCGCCACCTCGATGCAGGAGTCGAAGCTGGAGAACCTGGGTCACCTCGGTGACATGAACGACCACGACTCCCTGGGTCTGTTCCAGCAGCGTCCGAGTTCTGGTTGGGGTTCGCCTGAGCAGATCACCGACCCGGTGTACGCCTCGACGGCGTTCCTGAAGGGTCTGAAGCAGGTTGACGGTTGGCAGGACATGCCGCTGACCGATGCCGCGCAGAAGGTTCAGGTGTCGGCGTTCCCGGACGCGTACGCGCAGTGGGAGGACCAGGCCGCGCACATCGTGCAGGACGTCTGGACCAAGTAAGCACCACAGCACAGCGACACGAGCAAGCACCACCGTTGGTTGACAGAACGAGAGCCGGGCACCCGAGCAGGGTGCCCGGCTTTTCTGTGCCGATTTTACGAGTCCGCCGTACGTAGAAAGGCGCGGACCTCGGCGGCGAATTCGGCGGGTCGGGTGGCGTGGATGTGGTGCCCGGCCGCGATGGTGACCAGCCGACCGGCCGGCAGGTGGTTGGCCATCGCCGCAATCTCGTCCTGCGGCAGGTGACTGGTGGTGCCGCCAGCGACGACCAGGGTTGGCGCCGTGATCCGCCGTACTGCCGCACGCCACGTCGGTTCGGCCGCGTTGAGTTGCCGGATCACGGCGGGACGTACGGCCCAGTCGTAGGGGAGCGGTCCGTCGGGGCGCTGCGGAACGCTCAGGCCCAACGGCACCGGCGGTGGTGTCTCCTCCAGGACCAGTGCCCCGACCCGGTCCGGGTACGTCGCCGCGAAGAGGTACGCCACCACACCGCCGAGCGAGTGCCCGACGAGCGTGACTCGGCCCAACCCCAACTCGTCGAGGAAGCCGAGCAGGTCGTCCCGCATCAGCTCGATCGAATAGTGGCCGGGCTGGTCGCTGAGACCGTGCCCACGCAGGTCGGGCGCGTACACCCGCCACCCGTCGGCGAACCCGGTCAGCAGATCGTGCCAGGTCGACCCGTCACCCGCGCCGCCGTGCAACAGCACCATCGGTGGGGCGGCGGGGTCCCCGGCGACCCGATAACCCAGGCGTACGTCGCCGACGTCGAGCAGGTGTTGGTCGGTCACGCCGGCAGGGTAGCCCTCGTCCCTCCCGGCGGCCACACCCTGTTCCCACCCCTGGCTACACCTTGCTCGGGTCGTTGTAGCTGGCGGCGTACTCCTGTCCGGAGAGCGCACCGATGGCCCGTACGATCTCGTCGGTGACCCGGCGGCGGTCGGACGCGGAGGTCGCCTCACCGTGCTCCGGGCCGAAATGCAGCGGGGCGCCGAACCGGATGGTCACCCGGCTGATCCCGGGGAGTCGGTTGCCGACCGGCTGGATGCGGTCGGTCCCCTCCAGCGCGACCGGCACCACCGGTACGCGAGCGGTCAGTGCGAGCCAACCCACCCCGGTACGACCCCGGTAGAGCCGGCCGTCGACCGAGCGGGTGCCCTCGGGATAGATGCCGAAGGCGTCCCCCGAGGCGAGCACCTCCAGCGCCGCGTCGAGTGACGCCTGCGCGGCCCGGTTGGCTCCGCGTTGCACCGGCACCGAGCCGATCGCCTCGAAGAACCAGCGCACCACCCGCCCCCGCAGACCCTTGCCCTGGAAGTACTCCGCCTTGGTCAGGAAGACGACGCGTCGGGGTGCCATCAGCGGGATGACGATGCTGTCGAAGAACGACAGGTGGTTGCTGGCCAGGATCACCGCACCCCGCATCGGTACGTTCGACCGGCCCTCGATGACGGGGCGGTAGATGATCCGGACCAGCGGGATCAGCAGGGCTCTGACGATCGGGTAGAGCACTCTGCTCTCCTCGGGGAGTTCGGGGGTGGGCCTGGTGTCAGGGACTATAGCGTCCGAACGGTCGGACGCTATGAGGGTCGATCCTGGTTATAGTGATCGTCGTGAGCCCGCGCCGTTCGAGCACCGAAGCCGGTCAGACCCGGGCCGCGATCCTGGCGCGTGGTGTCGAGGTTGCCTCGGTCGAAGGTCTGGAGGGACTCACCATCGGCCGGCTGGCTGCCGATCTCGGCCTGAGCAAGTCCGGTCTGCTGGGCCACTTCGGCTCGAAGGAAGCTCTCCAGTTGGCGGTTGTCGACGCTGCCGCCGAACGTTTCTTCCGGGAGACCGCTACGGACGAGGTCGGGATCAGCCCCGGGCTGCCCCGCCTGCGCGCGATGTGTGAGGCGTGGATCTCCCACGTGGAGCGCGAGGTGTTTCCCGGCGGCTGCTTCTTCACCGCCGCCGCGAGCGAGTACGACGACCGGAACGGTCCCGTGCGCGACGCGGTCGCCGGGCTCGTCGGGCTCTGGGAACGTGACCTGCGCCTGCACGTACGCCTTGCGGTCGCGGACGGGGATCTGCCGGCCGGAACCGACCCGGATCAGGTGGTGTTCGAACTCGTCGGCCACATGTTGGCCTTGAACCACGCCCTGCGTCTGCACCGCGACCCTGGCGCGACGTTTCGGGCCCGCCGAGCCATCGACAGCCGCCTGGCGTCACCCCGGGCGTCGTTGCCGACAAATCGGGCGATGAGCCCAGTCGTGACATCCGGCGACCATCGGGCGACTTCACCCGCTTAGTTACCCCTCCTCCGAATGGGCCGGCGCCAGGTGGCGTGACCGTTCCGTTTGCGAGGTTTTTGGGCTTGATCAACTTGGGTTGGGGTCATGATCGGCGGAATGTTGGCTGGCCGGGGGTCGTTATACATCGCGTACGACCGGAGCAGCGCCGAGGCGTCCCCCGCCTCATAGAGCCTGTGGCCTCGTACTTCTTCCCGAGTGACGCACCTGTGTCCCCCACGTGTGTGCGCCTCGGAACCCCCGAATGGAAGGTGAACCATCGTGAAGACGACCATGACCCGATGGCTCCCGGCTGTCGCAGAGACCTCGTTCGTTCGTAGGACCGCCCTGGGTGTTGCCGGCCTCGCCTTTGTCGGCGGCGCCGTCGCCGGACCGGCGAGCCACGCGTTCGCGTCCCCGGCGGAGCAGACCGCCCCGGCCATGACCACCGTCGCCGCCGTGAGCGCCGACAGCAAGCCGGCCATGGACAAGCTGGTGCCGCACGGCACCCAAGGCGCCCAGTCGCACATCACCCTGAGTAAGGATCAGCTTGCCAACGCCAAGGCCATCACGGACACGGCGAAGAAGCTGGGCATGGGTGAGCGTGGCGCCGTGATCGCGGTCGCCACCTCGATGCAGGAGTCGAAGTTGGAGAACCTGGGTCACCTGGGTGACATGAACGACCACGACTCGCTGGGTCTGTTCCAGCAGCGCCCCAGCTCCGGTTGGGGTTCGCCTGAGCAGATCACCGACCCGGTGTATGCGTCGACGGCGTTCCTGAAGGGTCTGAAGCAGGTTGACGGTTGGCAGGACATGCCGCTGACCGATGCCGCGCAGAAGGTTCAGGTGTCGGCGTTCCCGGATGCGTACGCGCAGTGGGAGGACCAGGCCGCGCACATCGTGCAGGACGTCTGGACCAAGTAAGCAACGTACAAGAGCCGGGTCCCGGAGACGGGGCCCGGCTTTTGGCTGCGCTGATCCGGCAACCTGATCTCGTGATCCGGCAACCTGATCTCGTCGTCCGGGACGCGCAGAGCGAGCACGGGCGGATCAGACCGCGACGATGACTGCGGACTCCGCAGGTAGTTCGACCCCGTTGCGGGTGACGATCGCGCCGGGACCGGTGGCGAGCAGCACTGTGCGTACGACGCTGGCGAGGTCGATTCGTTGCGGCTTGCCGGCCAGGTTGGCCGCCACCACGCAGTTGCCCCGGCGGACAACCAGGAACTGGTCGCCGTACCGGACGTCGATCCGGTCCAGCCGAGGGTCGGAGAGGTCCGGGCGGCTGCGGCGCAGGGCGATCAGTCGCCGGTAGAAGTCGAGCATCTCCCGGTGCTCGGGTTTCTCCAACTCGGCCCAGTCGAGCCGGGAACGGGCGAACGTCTGCGGGTCCTGCGGATCCGGCACAATCCCCTCCGGCCAGCCGTGCGCGGCGAACTCGCGTCGCCGCCCGGCCGCCACGGCGGCGGCGAGTTCCGGTTCCGGGTGGCTGGTGAAGAACTGCCACGGGGTGCTGGCCGCCCACTCCTCGCCCATGAAGAGCATCGGCGTGAACGGTGCGGTGAGCAGCAGCGTCGCGCCGACCCGTTGCAGGGCGGGGGAGAGGGACGCCGACATCCGGTCGCCGGTGGCCCGGTTGCCGATCTGGTCGTGGTTCTGCAGGTACGCGACAAAGCGGTGACCGGGCACCCGGTGCCGGTCGACCGGGCGGCCGTGGCCCCGCCCCCGGAAACCGGACCGGCCACCGGTGTGGAAGAACGCCCCGGCCAGTACGTCGGCCAGTGACTCCAGCGAGCCGAAGTCGGCGTAGTAGCCCTGCTCCTCGCCGGTGAGCAGGGTGTGCAGGGCGTGGTGGGCGTCGTCGTTCCACTGCGCGTGCAGCCCGAACCCACCCGCCTCCCTCGGCGTGATCAGCCGGGGGTCGTTCAGGTCCGACTCGGCGATCAGCGACAGCGGCCGGCCGAGGTGGGTGGAGAGCGCCTCCACCTCGGTCGCCAACTCCTCCAGCAGCGGGATCGCGCGCTGGTCGCGCAACGCGTGTACGGCGTCCAACCGCAACCCGTCGAGGTGGTAGTCGCGCAGCCAGGTCAGCACGCTGTCGACGATGTAGCGGCGTACCTCGTCGGAGTGGGGGCCGTCGAGGTTGACCGAACGCCCCCAGGTGTTGCTGGTCTCGGCCAGGTACGGACCGAACAGTGGTGCGTACGCCCCCGAGGGGCCGAAATGGTTGTAGACGACATCGAGGATCACCCCCAGGCCACGCGCGTGGGCGGCGTCGACCAGCCGTTTCAGCCCGTCCGGCCCACCGTAGCCGTGGTGCGGGGCGAACCAGCAGACGCCGTCGTAGCCCCAGTTGTGGTCGCCGTTGAAGGCGTTCACCGGCAGTAGCTCGATCAGGTCGACACCGAGTTCGACCAGGTGGTCGAGCTTGTCGACGGCGGAGTCGAAGGTGCCCTCCGGGGTGAAGGTGCCGACGTGCAGTTCGTACAGCACACCGCCGGGCAGTTGCCGGCCGGTCCAGTGCTGGTCGTGCCAGGCGTACGCGGAGTGGTCGTAGACCCGGCTGGCCCCGTGCACCCCGTCGGGCTGCCACGCCGACCGTGGGTCGGGCAGCGCCAGGTCGCCGTCGTCGAGCAGGTACGCGTAGTCGGTGCCCGGCCCGGCGTCCGGTACGTCGACGCTCCACCAGCCGTCGGCTCCGGCCGTCATCTCGTGGTCGGTCGCGGTTTCCCCGGCACCGGTTCCGACCAGGCGAAGACGTACCCGGGATGCTGCCGGTGCCCAGACCGTGAACTCGGTCATGATGCCTCCACGGGCGTGCTTCGGGTGAGCAGTGCCACCGGGTAGTCGGCCAGCAGTTCGGCCAGGAGGACCCGCTCGTCACTGTAGACGCGGCCGGTGAACAGCTCGGTCACTTCGTTAACGCCGAGTGACAGCCAGGTGCCGCCCCACCCGCCGCGCCGGGCCAGGCCCAGCGGCAGCCGGGTGGCGACCGCCAGCACCCCGCCCCGGTCGAAGGCAACCACGTGCTCGGCGGCCGGTCCGTGGACCGGCACCGGACGGTAACCGGTGAAGAGTTCCGGCCGGTCCCGACGCAGCCGCAGGGTCCGGGAGACCACCAGCAGCTTCGCCGCGCCGGACGCGTCGACCGGCGGACGCCAGCCGGCGTCGAGCCGGTCCAGCAGGTCCCGGCGTACGTCGAAGTCGACCGGGCGGCGGTTGTCCGGGTCGACCAGCGAGTTGTCCCACAACTCGGTGCCCTGGTAGGTGTCCGGAACCCCGGGCATGGCGAGCTGCACCAGCTTCTGCCCGAGCGAGTTGGACCAGCCGGCCGGGGTGATCCGGTCGACGAAGTCGGTGATCTCGGCGTGCAGTTTCTCGTCGTCGTACATCCGGTCGACCAGCGCGTGCAGGTCGTGCTCGAACGCCGGATCCGGGTCGGACCAGGTGGTGTACGTCGCCGCCTCCCGGGCCGCCTTCTCGGCGTACGCGTGCAACCGGTCCCGTTCGATCGGCCAGGCACCGACCGTGGTCTGCCAGAGCAGGTGCGCGAGCGCCGGATCGGCCAGCGGTACGCGGGCCGCCCAGTCGCGTACCCGCCGGGCCCAGACGTCGGGCAGTTCGGCGAGTACGGCCAGCCGGGCCCGTACGTCCTCGCCGCGTTTGGTGTCGTGCGTGCCGAGCGTGGTCATCCCGGTCGGCCAGCGTTCCTGCCGCGCGGTCGCGGCGGCGTGGAACTCGGCCGGCGGTACGCCGAACCTGGCCGGGCTGCCGCCGACCTCGTTGAGCGCGACGAAGCGGCTCCACCGGTAGTAGGCGGTGTCCTCCACCCCCTTCGCCATCACCGCGCCGGTGAGCTGCGGGAACCGTTGGGCCAGCTCGTCGTCGGGATCGCGCAGCCGGGCGGTGACCGTGTCCAGGATGCCGGTCAGGTCGGGCCGCCGCCGTCCCGCCTCCGATCGGGCCATCGCCAGGTGCCGGGTCCCGTGCGGCGGGTAGCCCCGGTAGACCGGGAAGCAGGCGACGAGTTCGGCCAGCGCCGCGCGGGCCGACTCCGGTGCCACCTCCGGCACCAGCCGGGCCAGCCGGTTCAGTTCGGCCGCGAGGAGCCGGGTGACCACCGTCCGCTTGCAGTGGTGCGTCAGCGAGGGCCAGGAGGTCGGCCGACCGGTGAGCGTGGTGTCCAGGACGGTGAAGTCGCCGGCCGCCGAACGGTCGACAAAGAGCCCGCAGACCTCGGCGAGGGCGTCGTAGCCGGTGGTGCCGTCGACCGGCCAGTCCGGCAACTCCTCGCCGTACTCCAGGATCTTCTCGACCACCAGCCAGGTCTCCGGCGCCGCGGCCCGGAGCCGGGCCAGGTAGCCGGCCGGGTCGCGGAGCCCGTCCGGGTGGTCGACCCGGATGCCGTCCACCTCACCGGCCGCCACCCAGCGCAGCACCTCGCCATGGGTGGCGTCGAAGACCGCCGGGTCCTCGACCCGCAGCCCGGCCAGGTCGGAGACGGCGAAGAAGCGCCGGTAGCCCAGCTCGGTGTCGCCGCGTCGCCAGGAGACCAACTCGTAGTGCTGCCGGTCGTGCACCTCGCGCGGGCTGCCACCGGCGGTGCCGTCGGCGACCGGGTAGCGGTGCTCGTGGTAGCGCAACTCCCCGTCGGCGAGCTTGAGATCGTCGAGCGGGTCCGGAGCGCCGGTCTCGCCGGGCTGGCCGCCGTCGGGCTGGCCGCTGTCGGGCCGCTGCGCGTCGTCGGCGAGGACCGGGAGCAGCAGCCGGGGCCGCGACCAGTCGATGTCGAACCAGTCCGCGTACGCCGAGGCGCGTCCCCGCCGCAGCACGTCCCACCAGGCCGGATTCGCCGCCGGCAGGGCGACCCCGGTGTGGTTCGGCACGATGTCCACGACCAGGCCCAGGTTGACCTCGCGCAGGGCCTGGACCAGCCGCCGCCGGCCGGGTTCGCCGCCGAGTTCCGGGTTGACCGAGCGCGGGTCGACCACGTCGTAGCCGTGCGCCGAACCCGGGGTGGCGGTCAGCAGCGGCGCGCTGTAGAGATGACTGACGCCGAGCCGGGCCAGGTAACCGGCGAGGCCGGCGGTCGCGTCGAGATCGAAGCCGGGGCGGACCTGCACCCGGTAGGTGGCCCTGACCCGTGGGTTCGCACCGGTGGGCATGTCACACCATCCTCTCCAGCGCCACCAGCGAACGGTCCGGCACCCGTACGGTCGCGCCGGTGTCGACCACCAGCGGTTCGTCCGGGTCGGGCTCGGCGGTGCCGATCACACGTTCCCACTTCTGACCGAACTCGGCGCCGGGCAGGGTGAAGTCCAGCGCCGCGTCGTGCGCGTTGAACAGCAGCAGGAACGAACTGTCCCGATGCCGCTGACCGTACTGGCCGCGTTCGCGGATTCCGTCGCCGTTGACAAAGAGCGCGACGGCGCGGCCGAAGTCGTTGCCCCAGTCCTCGCCGGTCATCTCCCGCCCGTCCGGGGTGTACCAGGCGAGGTCGGGCAGGGGAGCGCCGGCGGTCCGGGTGCTCACCGGCAGGCCGGTGAAGAAGCGACGCCGGTGGAACACCTGGTGCCGGGCGCGGAAGGCGGTCAGCGTACGGACGAAGTCCAGCAGCTCCTCGTCGACGTTCTCCCAGTCCACCCAGGCCAGCTCGTTGTCCTGGCAGTAGGCGTTGTTGTTGCCGTGCTGGCTGCGACCCAGCTCGTCGCCGTGGCCGATCATCGGGACGCCCTGCGAGAGCATCAGCGTGGCGAGGAAGTTGCGTCGTTGCCGGGCCCGCAGGGCGAGTACGTCCGGGTCGTCGGTCGGCCCCTCGACGCCGCAGTTCCAGGACCGGTTGTGTCCCTCTCCGTCCCGGTTCTCCTCACCGTTGGCCTCGTTGTGCTTGTCGTCGTACGACACCAGGTCGGTCAGGGTGAAGCCGTCGTGGCAGGTGACGAAGTTGATGCTGTGGAACGGCCGGCGCCCGTCGTCCTGGTAGAGGTCGGCGGAGCCGGAGATCCGGGAGGCGAACTCGGAGAGGGTGGCCGGCTCGCCGCGCCAGAAGTCGCGCACGGTGTCCCGGTACTTGCCGTTCCACTCGGTCCAGACCGGCGGGAAGTTGCCCACCTGGTAGCCACCGGGGCCGACGTCCCACGGCTCGGCGATCAGCTTCACCTGGCTGACCACCGGGTCCTGCTGCACCACCTCGAAGAAGGTGGAGAGGCGGTCGACGTCGTAGAACTCCCGGGCCAGGGTCGCGGCGAGGTCGAACCGGAACCCGTCGACGTGCATCTCCCGCACCCAGTACCGCAACGAGTCCATGATCAGTTGCAGTGAGTGTGGGCTGCGTACGTTCAGGCTGTTGCCGGTCCCGGTGTAGTCGACGTAGTGCCGGCGGTCGGACTCGGAGAGCCGGTAGTAGGACGGGTTGTCCACGCCCTTGAACGACAGCGTCGGGCCGAGATGGTTCCCCTCGGCGGTGTGGTTGTAGACCACGTCGAGGATCACCTCGATGCCGGCCGCGTGCAGCGCCCGGACCATCGCCCGGAACTCCTGCACCTGCTGGCCGAGTCGACCCAGGGCCGAGTAACCGTGGTGCGGGGCGAAGAAGCCGATGGTGTTGTAACCCCAGTAGTTGCGCAGCCCCAGGTCGGCCAGGCGATGATCGTGTACGAACTCGTGCACCGGCATCAGCTCGATCGCGGTCACGCCGAGCCGGGTCAGGTGCTCGATGATCGCCGGGTGGGCGATCGCCGCGTACGTGCCGCGCAGCTCCTCCGGGATCGCCGGGTGCCGCCGGGTCAGCCCGCGTACGTGCGCCTCGTAGATCACGGAGTGGTGGTACGGCGTACGGGGCGGCTTGTCGTTTCCCCAGTCGAAGTACGGGTTCACCACCACCGCCTTCGGCACGAACGGCGCCGAGTCGGTCTCCGACATCCGGTCCGGATCGGCCAGCTCGTAGTCGTAGACCGCCGGGTCCCAGACCACCTCGCCGTCGACCGCCTTCGCGTACGGGTCGAGCAGCAGCTTGTGCGGGTTGCAGCGGAGCCCCTCCGACGGGTCGTACGGCCCGTGCACCCGGAACCCGTACCGCTGTCCCGGCTGCACCCCCGGCAGGTACGCGTGCCAGACGTACGCGTCGACCTCCGGCAACCGGATCCGGCGCTCGCCGCCGAGGTCCCACTCGTCGAAGAGGCAGAGCTCGACCGACTCGGCGACCTCGGAGAAGATCGCGAAGTTGGTTCCCGTCCCGTCGTACGTCGCCCCCAGTGGGTACCGTTCCCCCGGCCAGACCTGCATGGTGCTCCTTCGCCCTGGTCGCCAGCCCCGGGCCGGGTAGCCCGACGCGCACGCGCTTATTGCCCACCCCCCACCCCCACCAACCCCTCCGGGGGGTAAGGAAGGGCCCCTTGTTATCGCTTTTTGTAGAGGAAGGGGCCCTTCCTAACACTCGGACGGGGCGGCGCGCAGGGTGTTGGGGAGCTTGGCGGGTGGGGGTGGGTCCAGGCGGGCGCTGGTCAGCAGCCAGCCACCGGCCAGTAGCGTGCCGAGCGCGGACGTACCGAGCGGAATCCGGTAGTCGACCACGGCCAGCAGCCCGGCCCCGGCCAGCAGGGCGATCGAGGTGGGCGCGAAGACCAGCGAGGTGGCGGTGGCGGCGACCCGCCCGAGCAGGGCGTGCGGCGTACGTCGCTGCACCGCGGTCATCGCCGCGACCACCGTCCACGGCAGACCGGCTCCCATCAGCACGGCGCTCACCAGCACGGCAGGTGACCAGGGCAGACAACGCAGTGCCGTACCGGCGGCGAAGAGCAGCGCGCCCCAGCCGGCGAGGAACGGTTCGCCGTACCGGTCGAGGAGTCGGCCGGCGAGCAGGCCGCCGGCGATCGAACCGATCCCGTGTACGGAGGTGATCACCCCGGCGAAGGTGGCCGGCTGGTGCAGGCCGTCGCGGACCACCGCGTACAGCACCGCCGAGCCGAGCCCGGACATCAGCATGGTGACCGAGGCGACCAGCACGACGGCGCGCAGTGGCCGATGGCCGAGGAGGAAGTCGACGCCGTCGCGGGATCGTCCGACGGGGCGGGGTTCCGGGACGACATGCCCGTCCCCGGCGAGCGAAGCTGTCGTACGGATGGCGGCGTAGAGGGCGGCGGCGGTGCCGAGCAGGGCGGCGCTGAGCAGGGCGACCGCCGGGCCGCCGAGCCAGCTGAACAGTGCGGCGCCGACCAGCGGGGCGACCAGCTTGGTGCCCTCCTGCGCGCTCATCCGTAGGCCGTTGAGACCGCCTAGTTGGTCGTCCGGCAGCGCTGCCGGCAGGACTGCCGCCTCCGCGGCGTCCAGCAGTACGTAGCTGACGCCGTAGCCGAGCAGCACCGTGTAGAGCAGCCAGAGCTGGTCGGCGGAGCGAACCGCGAAGAGCAGGAGCAGCAGTCCGGCCATGGCCAGGCTGGTCCCGACCAGCAGTGGCTGGCGCGGCAGCCGGTCGACCAGCACGCCGAGCGCCGGTCCGAGCAGGCTGGGTGCGAACACACAGGCGGCGGCGAGGGCGGCCAGGCTGGTGGAGCCGGTCAGGTCGAGCGCCCAGAGCCCGGCGGCGAGCGACATCGCCGTGCCGCCGAAGCCGGCGACCAGGGAGACCCCGACGAAGAGGAGTGCGTTCCGGTCCCGGAGCAGTCGCACCGGCCACCTCCAGAGTTGAGCCGAGTTGGCTCAATCTTGGGGATGGTCTCGACCGGTGTCAAGCCGTGGTGGATCCGCCACCGGAGTCGGAGTCGGGGTCGGGGTCGGGGTCGGGTTCCGGGCGGGCGGTGTCGGCGGCGCGGCGCAGGCGGTGCAGTGCCGCCCGAAGCGGTCGCGGCACCGCGTCGGGCAGCATCCCGCCACGCATTGCCTCGCCACGCATTGCCTCGCCACGCATTGCCCCGCCAGGCATTGCCTCGCCACGCATCGTCCCGCTGGGTAGCGCTCCGTCGGGGGTTGTTCCGCTGGGCGTGGTTCCGCCAGGCGGGGTTCCGCCGGGTGGCCTTCTGTCGGGTGGCCTTCTGTCGGGTGGCGACGCCATCGCGTCCAGATCCGCCAGTGCCTGGACGACGAGTGCGTAGAGCGCGCCGGGAGCGGCGGTCGAGGCGGCCTCGATGCTGGTCCGGGCCAACTCGGCGCGCGGGTGCCGGGTGTCCCACTCCGGATCGGCGTCGAGGTGCCGGTTCGCCGCCTCGGCTGCCGCCCTGAGTCGGCGGATGGCGGTGCCGTACGTGATGTCAACGGACTGTTGACGCTGGCGGGTCTCGCGTACCCGGCCCGGGTCGCGCCCGCTGTCGCCGCGTAGCCGCAGCCAGCGCTGCTCGGCCGCCTGACGGGAGGTCAGGCCCAGCGCGGTGGCGATCCGGGCCCAACTCGTCCGCCCGTCCCGGGCCGACTCGATCAGCGTGCGCTCGATCCGGTCCAGATCCGCGCGTACCCCGTCGAGGAGCGCGAGCGCGGCCAGCACCTGCTCGGGCGTGGAGTCGGAGGCGGCGGCGACGGCCGCCGCCGCCCGATGGTCACGCAGCGACCGGGCCCGTGGCTCGTCCGTCTGCCCCTCGGCAAAATCGGTCTGCCCCATGGCAAAAATGGTCCCGTCGGCGCACAACGGTGTCAACGAATCGTTGTCGCCTGCTCCGTATCGCCGGGCGACGAGGTGGGCCGGTGTCGGTTGACAGGCCCGTGACCGGCTGCCTAGCCTGCGCCGGCAGGTCGGACTCGTGCCGCCACCGGGGGCGACCCGGGGCTGAGCTGCCCGAACCCGGCCGGCGAGGGCGAGGTTGTGGAGTTTCCGTAATCCGCCGGGCGGGTCCCAGTCTCCTGACAGGGAGAGGCCGAACAAATCCGGCCTTCGGCGCCTGACGCTCTGACGTACCGCCACGATTCCGGCGGAAAGCCGCACGAGCGAAGAGAATTCGAAGGGGAGTGAGACGCCATGTCCGGAGCCGGACGGGGCGTACCCGAGGTTGGGATAGTCATCGCGGCCCAGCGGGGCAACCAGCACGCGCTCGAAGAACTGGTGGCGAACTCCCTCCCACTCGTCTACAACATCGTCGGGCGCGCTCTGCGCGGGCACACCGACGTCGACGACGTGGTCCAGGAAACCCTGGTACGGGTGGTGCGGCACCTGACCGACCTGCGCGACCCCGAGGCGTTCCGGCCCTGGTTGGTCGCGATCACGATCCGGCAGATCCGCGACTGGGAACAGCATCGACGTACCGCGCTGATCCGCGACGCCGGGGTCGACGCGATCCACGAGGTGCCCGACCCGGCGGCCGACTTCGCCGAGGTGACGATTCTCCGGCTCGGTCTCACCGACCAGCGCCGTGAGGTCGCCGAGGCGACCCGCTGGCTGGACCCGGACGACCAGGAACTGCTCGCCCTCTGGTGGTTGGAGGAGACCGGCGAACTCGGTCGCGCCGACCTGGCCGCCGCGCTCGGCCTCAGCGTCAGCCACGCGGCGGTGCGGATCCACCGGATGAAGGAGCAGATCCAGACCGCGCGTACGGTCGTCCGTGCGCTGCGTGGTCGGCCCGGCTGCCCCGACCTGCGGAACATGACCTCCGGTTGGAACGGCACGCCAACCCCGCTCTGGCGCAAGCGCCTGGCCCGGCACGTACGCGACTGCGGCATCTGCGGTCGCTACCGCGAGGACTTCCTCCCGATCGACCGGCTGCTCGCCGGGCTGCCGCTGCTCCCCTTGCCGGCGGGCTTCGGCGACCAGGCGATCACCGCGGCCGTGTACGCGAACCCGGCCGCGCCGCACGCCGCCACCGCCTACCACCAGTCCGACGCCTACCACCAGTCCGATGCCACGTACTACCAGCCTGATGCCACGTACCACCAGGCTGACGGGGCGTACCAGGCCGCTGGGGCGCAGCAGGCGACCACCCCGGCCGGCGGTTCGACCTGGACCCCCGGGCCGGAGGCCGCGCCGCCGGACGGGGCGGGCTGGCTGGGCAACCTGTTCACCGGCGGCGCCAAGAAGGTGCTGATCCCGCTCACCGCCGCCGCCGCAGTAGCCACGCTGGTGGCCGGGGCGCTGGTGGTGACCAAGCTGACCGGACCGACGCCCCCTCCCGCCGCCGCGCCCCCGCCGGTTGACGCCGCGCTGGCACCGGCCGAGGCCAGTCAGTCCCCGTCCGCCACCCCCACTCCCACGCCGTCGGCCAGCCCGAGCCCGTCGCAGAAGGCCACCCCGAGCGCCAAGCCGAGCAGTCGGGCGCCCGCCGCCGGACCGGCTGTCACGTCCGCCAAGAAGGGCGTCGGGGTCTGGAGCTTCAACGGGGTGAGTCAGGCCCTGGCCAACTCGAAGGCGAGTTGGTACTACACCTGGAGCACCCAGCACTCCGGCATCAACACCCCGAGCGGGGCGACGTTCGTACCGATGATCTGGGGTTCGCAGAGCGTCACCGCGACCGAGTTGGCCCGTGCCAAGGCCGCCGGGCCGTACCTGCTCGGCTTCAACGAGCCGGACCTGCGGGAGCAGTCGAACATGACGCCGGAGCAGGCGCTGGACCTCTGGCCGCAGCTCGTCGCCACCGGCAACACGCTGGGCAGCCCGGCGGTCGCCTGGGGTGGCGCCGACCCGGGTGGCTGGCTGGACCGCTTCATGGCCGGGGCGAAGTCACGCGGACTGCGGGTCGACTTCATCGCCCTGCACTGGTACGGCGGCGACTTCAACACCAGCAACGCGGTGAACCAGCTCAAGCAGTACCTGACGGCCGTCTACAACCGCTACAAGGTGCCGATCTGGCTGACCGAGTTCGCGCTGATGAACTTCGCCGCCGGTGCCCAGCGGTTCCCGACCCAGGAGCAGCAGGCGGCCTTCCTGACGGCCGCCACGAAGATGCTCGGTGGTCTCTCCTTCCTGCACCGGTACGCATGGTTCGGCCTGCCGGCGACCGACAAGGACCAGTCCGGGCTGTTCCGGACCGGGACCGAGGCGACCGCTGTCGGACGCGCGTTCCAGGCCGCCGGCTGACCCCACGGCACAAAGCGAGCGGTACGGGCCAGAGGCGCGCGGTACGGCAGGATGCGGGGTGGGGAAGGTGGCGGGATGAGCGGAGTCGAGCCCGACCGTGGCAGCGGGATGACCGCCTCGTCGACCGGGAAACGCGGCTGGCGTCTCGTCGGCGTGGTGGCGATTCTGGTCACGACCGCGCTGACCGTGTCGCTGGCGCAGGGTTGGTTGCACGGTGGCACCCGGGCGAAGGCGGTCCAGCCGGCAGCGAGCCCGACCGTGGCGCCGGTCGTACTCAGCGGGACGGACGTCGCGTTCGTTCAACTGATGATCCCGATGGACGACCGTGCGCTGGTCTTCTTCTCCTACCTCGACACCGCCGAGGGCGTGACCCCGGCCCTACGCGAACTGGCCGGCCGCCTCGCCCGGAGCCACCGGGCGGAGGTGGCCGACCTGCGCTCGTTGCTGAACGAGGGCGGCGTGGCCGAGGAGAACATCCACGAGGGGCACCAGATGCCCGGAATGATCACGGAACTGCGGCTGGACGACCTCAAGGCCGCGCCGGCCGGCGAGTTCGGCCGCCGCGCGGTCACCCTCATCCAGGAACATCTGGCCCAGGGCGCGTCGCTGTCGCGTTCGGAGCAGAAGTTCGGCGGCAGCGAACGGGCCAAGGCGCTCGCCGCCGCCCTCGAACAGGCGCGCAACGAGGAACTTGCCCTGCTGAAGGCGGTGCCGCAGGGTTGACCCGGCCAGCGATTCGGCCGGCGACACACCGGTGGTTCCGACCCCGGCCCTACCGCGTCGTTCGCACACCTGTCGGGTAACTTCGTTCCCTGGCCCTGGCAGCACCGTCCGACAGGAGAAGTTATCCGCATGGGTAGAAAGACCGTTCACGTCTCCGATTTCAGCGGCAAGGTCCTCCACTCCGACGACGAGGTCGTACGCGTCGTGGTCCTGGAACACCCGGACCTGGTGGCCGGACCCGTGCAGTTGGAGGCCAGGCCGGTCGAGGTGGAGGGCATCGACGACGCGTCGCTGGACGTCGCGATCGTGGAGATCTACGACAGCCTCGGGGGTGGCGAGCCGCGAAGGGTGGTGCTCACCGCCAACGAGTTCGACGCGCTGGCCACGGACGTACCGATGGCCCAGTTGCTGAAGACCGCGGAGCGGATCAAGCCGACGAAGACGGCCAAGCGTGCCGCCAACGACCGGCTCGACTACGCCACCCTCGAACACGCGGGCAAGCCGCACCGGGGCAAGACCACCGAGGAGGAGGCGCAGCTCGTCCGGGAGAATCTTGACGAGATCAACAAGCGCCTCGCCGACGAGGGTGTCCGGCAGATCGACCCGGCCGACCCCGAGCACGCGGCCCGGTACGGCTTCCCGGCCTGACCGTACCCGCGTACGTTGTGCCGCTGACCGGGTCTCGTACCCGGTCAGCGGTCTTTCTGCGGTGGCCCGGCCGGCCAGGGGTAGCCTTCGTCCCGGTATGGCGGGTACGGCGGCTGCGGGTCACCCGGCCGGTCGGGTCGGGCCTGGACGAGTGGGCGGGAGACGGCGATGGGCGACGGGGAGAGCGTGGTCGACCCGCTCGCGCTGGAGCGGCAGGTGTGTTTTGCCCTCTCGGTCGCCTCTCGTAACGTGGTCGCGCTCTACCGGCCGCTGTTGGAGCCGATGGGGCTGACCCATCCGCAGTACCTGGTGATGCTGGCGCTGTGGCAGACGACGCCGCTCTCGGTCAAGGCGCTGAGCCGGCTGTTGCAACTCGACCCGGGCACGCTCTCCCCGCTGCTCAAGCGGCTGGAGTCGAACGGGTTGATCCGCCGGCACCGGGACGCCCAGGACGAGCGGGTCCTGGCCGTGGTGCTGACCGAGTCGGGGCAGGCCCTGCGGGCACGGGCGGAGCGGATCCCCGGTGCGGTGCTGGAGCGTCTCGGGATGGACCTCGACGAGTTGCAGAAGCTGCACGCCTCGCTCTCCCGGCTGATCGAGGCGACCCGGAACGTCGAGCCGGCCGGGGCCTGACCGGCCGCTCCCGTGGCCCCGCTCCGCCGCTCGCGCCCCGGGTCGGCCGGAGGCATCCCGGACTGTTGCCAGGCAGGCGATTGGTGTACAAACGATTGGTACACCAAGCATGTGTCGGGCGAGAGGGATGGGGACGACATGGGCGAGTCACGGTCGAAGCGTTCGTTTCCCGTACGGCTGGCCGGTCGGGACCGGATGTTCGACTTCCTGTTCAAGATCCTCGGGCCGCCGACCGTGGAGAACGCCGTCCAGGGCACCAGCGCGGAGGCGCGGGAAGGCTGGCAGCGGGACCTCGCGGCTCGCAAGCGGTACAGCGCTGAGCAGCGGGCGAAGAAGGCCGAACGTCGCCGTGGCGGCAACCCCTCGACCGGCTTTCTCGCGCCGTCCGAACCACCGAACCCGCTCGACTGAACGGATCGGATCCGGGACCCGTTGAGGCCCAGCCTCCGCTCGTCCCACTGCACCGCGTCACCTCCGGGTCGCCTGCATCGTTGCGGTGAGGACGCCGCACTCCGTGCCCGTACGTGAGACCGAGGCGCGTGAGCAGGGGAGGCTCGGCTTGGCAACCTTCCGTTCGGTGCTGCGACAGGCGCTGCACAAGTCAGGGGGGCAACGGGTCAGGATCGTCGCCCAACGGACCGTGCTGCGCGCCCGCTCCGGCGCGTTCCGTAACGAGATCGGCGTGCTCATGCACGCCGACCCGGCCGACATCCGGGGCGTACTGCTCGCGATGTACAACGGGAACCTCGACCGGAGCGCGGTCGCGACCTGGCGCCGGCTCGCCACCGAACTGCGGCCGACGGTGGCCCTGGACATCGGCGCCAACTACGGCGAGGTGGCCTTCTCCACCCGTTACCACGACGGGCTGCGCGCGCTGCACCTGGTGGAACCGAATCCCGTGGTGATCCGCATGCTCCGCGAGACGCTCCGGCACAACGGCGCGGACTACCCCGACATCGTGCTGCACGAGGGGGCCGCGAGTGACACCGCCGGGGTCGCCCGGCTCAACTTCCACAAACACTCGGGGGTCTCCTCGCTCCGCCTGCGCAGTGACCGGGGCGTCTCGGTGGACTGCTTCCGGTTGGACGAGCGGGTCACCCTCGCGCCCGACGACACGTTGCTGTTCAAAATCGACGTGGAGGGGCACGAACTGGCCGCGCTGGAGGGCATGAGCGGCCTGCTCCACGGCCGCCGTGTCGCCGGGATCTGCGAGGTGATGCACGCGGACGAGGAACTGGTGGACTACCTCTGCCGGAACTTCGCCGTCAGTGTGATCCGGGGCGGGGTGGAACACGAGGTCGACGCGCCCGGGTTGCGGGAGACCCTGGCCCGGGCCAGGGCCACCGGTTGGGCGGGCCTGAGCAAGGACGTCGTGCTCCGGTCCCGCTGACCGGCGCCACCGCCCCGGCACTGCCCCGGCACCGCCCCCCGCACCGCCCGGCTCACCCCTCGGTGTCCTGGCCGCTCGCCGGCAGGGTCGCCACGCTGCGGCGCAGCGCGGCCGTGAACGACTGGTACCCGTCCGGCCCGAGGGTGTCGGAGAGGTTCTGCTCGATCAGGCCCACCAGGCCGTCGGAGATTTCCATGAAGCTGAGTCCCCGTTCGGTGGGGATGATCAGCTTTGCCCGCCGGTCGGCCGGGTCCGGGGTACGCCGGACGTAGCCCAGCCGCTCCAGCTCGTCCAGAATCGCACCCATTGTCTGCTTGTTGCGCCCGGCCAGTCGGGCCAGCTCGCCGGGGCGGGTGCCCTCCGCGTCCAGGTACGCGAGCACCGCACCGTGCCGGGGTCGGACGTCCCCGAACCCCTGGGCCGAGGCCCGGGTGAAGATCTCGCGCTGGATCCGCGCGGAGAGCTGTACGGCCAGGATGCCGAGATCGGGCTCCTGCTCCTTACGTGTGCTGCGTTTCATAAATCAGTCCAATCATTGGACGGTCACGTTTTTGGACTATATCGTGGTCGTCGGCACCACCGCCCGGTCCTGCTGACAGTAGGGCCGACCAGCGGAGGCGCGGCGAGCCACCCGTGACTCATCGGTCACCGGTCGACCCGGCGCGGCACGGTGTCGTACCGCAGCCGGTCGCGGGACGGCCGCGGTGGGATCACCACCCGCACGACCCAGGGAGAGAGTCATGACCATTCTGATCACCGGATCGACCGGCATGGTGTCGGGCGAGGTGCTGCGTCAGGTCGCCGGCAAGGCGCCGGTGCGTGCCCTCGTACGGGACAAGTCGCGCGCACCCGAACTGGACGGCGTCGAGTACGTCGTCGGCGACCTGAACGACGCCTCCACGCTGGCGCCGGCCTTCGACGGCGTGAGCACGCTGTGGCTGCTGACGCCGATGGGGCCGCTGGCGCCGAGCCAGAGCATGCACGCGGTCCGGGCCGCCCAGGAGGCCGGGGTCGGGCACATCGTCCGGCTCTCCGCGATCGGTGCGGCACACGACGCACCGACCCGCAACGGCCGGCTGCACGCACTCTCCGACGTTGAACTGCAGCACTCCGGCATCCCCTGGACGATCGTGCGGCCGAGCCATTTCATGCAGAACCTGCTCGGGACCGTGGCCGGGGAGCACCTCTTCGGGCTCTTGGGCGAGTCGCGGGTCGGCGCGGTCGACGTGGCGGACATCGGTGCGGTCGGGACCGAGATTCTCCTCGCGCCGCAGCGCCACGAGGGCAAGATCTACACGCTCACCGGCCCGGAGAGCTTCTCGCTGGACCAGGCGGCGGAGGAGATCACGCGTACGGCCGGTCGGTCGGTCCGGTACCTGCCGCAGAGCCCCGAGCAGACGCTCGACAACCTGCTCCAGGCGGGACTCGACGCGTGGACGGCGGAGGTGCTCACCGAGTACCGGGTTGCCTACGGTTCGGGGTGGGGCGACTTCACCAACGACCACGTTGCCAGCGTTGTCGGCCGCCCGGCGCGCAGCTTCGCGGAGTTCGTCCGCGATCATCGCGAACAGTTCGCCAACGCGTAACCCGATCATGGTCGCGGCGGGGCCGTCGGATGTGATTTCGACGATGGGTCCCGCCGCGTCCCGTACCCCGCACTCGCCGCCCGCCGCGGTCGGCGAGTGCGTTCCCGACCTGTCCCCGGGCCCTCGCGGGCGACCGTTGAGCGAGTCGCGTCCGCCTCGATGGACCGCGACTGACCTGCGATTTCCTGGTGCGCCCGGTAGGGATCGAACCTACGACCTTGGGATTAGAAGTCCCCTGCTCTATCCGCTGAGCTACGAGCGCCTGCTGTGGTGCGCGAGAAGGTTACCCGCGTCGCCGGAGCGTGTTTCCGGCTGGACGGGGGTCGCCGGCCCGGCCAGCACATACTAGGTTTTCACGGGTGCAGGTGACGAGCACCGAGTTTTTGCCGCTGCTGGTGTCGACCGTCGACGAGCAGCTCGGCGGGGACCACGTGCTCGACGAGTTCTCCGACGACATAGGTATCGCCTACTCCTTCGGCCCACCGTACGGTGAGCGCCTGGTGACGTGGGCGGACCTGGAGCGGAGCGGAGTCGGGCGGCGGGCGCTGCGGCGTACCGCGATGGAGAACCTGGATCTGGCGATGAACCGGTTGCGGATCTCCGGACAGCCACCGGCGTTGATGCTCTCCTTCGACGGCCTGGAGTCCAGCGTGCTGCTGGTCGACGAGTTCTGGGACGACCTGCAGCAGTCCGTCCCCGGTGAGCTGGTCATCGGCGTCCCGGCCCGGGACGTGGTGATCGTCACTGGTTCGCAGTCGCGCCCCGGTCGGGAGAAGGCTCGCCGTGCGGTGGACCGGGTCTTCTTCGCCGGCGATCCGCACCCGCTCAGCCGGGATCTGCTGGTGTGGCGGCAGGGAATGTGGCTGCCGTTCTACCCGGCTGCGCCGACGGCGACACCGTCGGCCGGTCCGGTCCCGGGCCGTCGTCCGGCACAACAAGCATCCCGTCCGCCGTACCAATCTCGGGCGCAGCGCCCCGCCCGCCCGGCCGACCCGTCCCGCCCGGCGGAGGTCTCCCGGTCGGTGGAGGATCGGCCCGAGTCGTCCCGCCCGGCGGAGGTCTCCCGCTTGGTGGAGGACCGCTCCGAGCCGTCGCGGTCGGCGGATCGGTCTGAGCTGTCGCGGTCGGCGGAAGACCGGCCGGGGTCGGGGCGGCGGTTGCGGTCGGTGGAGGACCCGCCGGTGTCGGCGCGGCCGTCATGGACGTCGTCGGACGAGGGGGCCGGGTCGGAGGCGGGATCGTCGTACCCGCCACCGCGGCGTCCGTCGTACCGGGCGCCGACGACAACCGGGTACGACCCATCGTCTTACGAGCCACCGTCGTACGACTTGCCGTCCTACGACCCGCTCGCGTACGAGTCATCCTCCTACGACCCGCCGTCGTACGAGTCGCCGTCATACGAGCAGTCGTCGTACGAGTCACCGGCGTACGAGCCGTCCGGGGGTGAGTCGTCGACGTACAACCTGCCACTCGGTCCCGAGCCGTTTGGTTCCGAGCCGTTCGGGCCCGAGCCGTTCGGGCCGAGGCCGGAGCCGTCGTACGAGTCGGAGCCGGAGCCGTCGTACCGGGTCGAGTCGTACCGGTCCAGGGCGGGGAGGACGGGGCAGTCGTCGTACAAGTCGTCGGCGGATCGAGCCGACCAGCGGGACGATCAGCATCGGGTCCCGGAGCGACCGGAACGTCGGACCTGGGCGGAGAGTGCGGAGCGTTCGGGCCGCGCGGACAGTGTCGAACCTCCGGGTCGTTCGGAACGTCCGGGCCGTGCGGAGGCTACGGAACGTCCGAGCCGGGTTGAGCGTTCCGGCCGTGCTGAACGTCCGGAGCGTTCGAGTCGGGCGGAGCGTCAGGGTCGAGCCGAGCGTTCGCCGCGAGGGGAGGGTTCGGAACGTCCGGTTCGTGGGGAGCGTCCGGATCGCCCAATGCGAGTGGTGCGGCCGGAGCCGGCCGAGCGACCCGAGCCGGAGTCAACGGAATCCGGTCCGGTGGTGCAGTGGTCGGAATCGCCGCAGCCGGGGGAGTTTGAGCGACGAAGGCGCCGACCCAACGATCCAACTCGCTGAAGACCCGCTGCCGAACGCTCGGGCCGGAGAGTGTCAGGTCGTGCAGGCCGCCGTCGAATCGGACCAGGGTTACGTGTCGTCCGAGCGCCGGTGCCCAGCGTGCCATGTCGGCGACGTTGAGTACGGAGTCCGCGAGGGTCGCCGATTCCTGCCACGCCGAGCGGCGGTAGCTCCGGGTGGAGGAGGCGAGCAGGACGGGTACGGATATGTCCAGTCCGCGCTGTACCCGCCGTTGGGCGCGACGGATCGCGGCCAGCCAACCCGCCCGGACCGGGAAACCGGCGAGCGGCTTCCAGGACAGGTCGTAACTCCACTCACCGCGGTGCTCGACGTGCAGGGTCTGGCCGTACACGGTGGAGAGGGTGATCGGGACGACCAGGTACGGCAGCCGCCGGGCGAGTTGACCGACGGCCGCCGCGAGCGGGCGACGGGCCAGCCAGGGCGCGTTCAGGTCGAAGAACGGGCTGTTGAGGAAAAGTCCGTCGACGATTCCCGCGTCCCGCCGCGCGTGCGCCCAGAGCGCCGCGAGTAGCCCACCGGTCGAATGCCCGTTGACCAGGAGGGTGTGGTGGCCGTCCTGGTCACGGATGATGCCGGCGGCGGCGTCGAGCTCGGGGAAGTACTCGTCTAGCTCCCGGCAGAAGTTGGGCGTCTGGTGCGGGAGCAGGCTGCGGCCGCACTTACGTAGGTCGAGCGCGTAGAAGTCCCAGCCGCGCTCGACGAAGAAGTCGGCCAGATGGGCCTGGAAGAAGTAGTCGGCGAAGCCGTGCAGGTAGAGCACGGCACGACCGGTCGGTCGTTCGGCACGTCGACTGACCAGGGTGGCCAACACCGGGCCTTCGTCGTCGTGCCCGAGATCGATCGTCTGGCATTCGTAGGGCCCGCCGAGCAGATCCGGTTCCACGGGTCGACGTTATCGCGCTCTAGCACATTCGCGCTTGATCAGGTCTTTGTCCACAGGGCTTCGGCTTCGTCCACAGCCGGGCTCGGAGCGGTGGCGCCGCTGGCGGTCGACGGAACACGCTCGTCGTCGAGTCGACTCGACGTGTGCAGGCTCGGAGAAGCTATGGAGGGAAGATGTTCGATACCTACGTGACCGTGGTGGGGAACGTGCTCACCGCCCCGGAGTGGCGACGTACCACCCAGAGCGGAACGCTGGTGACCAACTTCAAGGTCGCCTCAACCTCCCGTCGTCTGGACCGCGAGAGCGGGCGCTGGGTCGACGGCAACAGCCTGCGGGTTCGGGTGAACTGTTGGCGCAAGCTCGCCGAGGGCGTCGCCTCCTCGGTGATGACCGGCGACCCGGTGGTCGTGGTCGGCCGGATGTACACCCGTGACTGGGTCGACGACGCCGGCAACCACCGCACCATGTACGAGATGGAGGCCGTCGCCGTCGGCCACGACCTCTCGCGCGGGCGGGGCCAGTTCGCCCGTAACCGTCCCACCACGACGACCAGTTCGGTCGAGGACGCCGAGGCCGATTACCGGGTGCACGGCGAGGCCACCGAACCGGTCTCCGTCGGGCAGGCCCCGGCCCGGCCCGACGGCCAGGGGGCGGAGGACGACCGCGGGCGCGTGCCGGTCCCGATCGCACCCGCACCCGGCTACGCGCCCGTCGCTGGTCTCGTTCCCGGAACCGGTCACGTTCCCGGAACCGGTCACGTTCCCGGAACCGGTCACGTTCCCGGAACCGGTCACGTTCCCGGAACCGGTCACGTCACCGACGGGGGTCACCTGCCCGGAGCCGGTCACCTGCCCGTTCCCGATTACCCGCCCATGCTCGGATCGCCGGACGACGAGCAGACCTCGCGGACGTTCCTGACCCTCCGCGACGAATTGCCCGGCCTGCCGCCGCACGCCGGGTTCGCTCCCGTCGCGGACCGGACCGCCGCCACAGGGCAGGCGGCTGGTGCGGAGCGGACGACCGTCGCAGGGCGGGCCGGCGTCGCAGGGCGAGCCGCTCTCGCGGAGCGGGCAGAACTCGCTGACGGGCTGATCGGCGGGTCGACCGGTGAGGATCTGGCGGATCGGACGGAGCCGTCGGTTTGGCCGGCGGCGGCCGTACCGCGGTCGCTGGACGCGCCGGGGCCGGCGGTCGGTCGCGACGTGGTGGACGAGCCGGATTCGGCGGTTGGCCGGGGGCCGGTGGACCAGCCGGAGCCGGTGGACGAGCCGGAGTCGGTGGGCGAGCCGGAGTCGACCGAGCGGGCGGGGAAGAAGGAGCCCGTGGGGCCGGACGACGACGAGTTTTCCGGAGGCGGGCCGGTGGCGGGGCCGGGTGGCGGGGCCGCACCGGCGGGTCGCGGCCGGCGTGGGCGGAGCAGGGTGCCCGTACCGGCCTGACCGGTCGGGGCGATCGGCTCGTGCGAGCCACCATGGCCCATGAGCGGCGCGACGGGCGGTGGGGTGGCGGGCACCGTACGACCGCCCGCCTCCCCGCCGTGCCGGCCGTCTGGCTAGGCTGCCGCCGGGGGTGATCGGCGTGCGACCGGAGACGATCATTGGTCGGGCCGGGCGACGGGGCGCGGGGAGCGCGGCGCGGTCGCGGGCCGGGATGAACGAGGCGTGGCTGGAGAGCGGCACGGCCAACGCGGTCGGGCTGGCCGCAGGCTACGCGCTCGACGCGATCTTCGGTGACCCGCGACGGCTGCATCCGGTGGCTGGATTCGGACAGGCCGCATCCGCGCTGGAGGCCCGGCTCTACCGACCGACCCGGTCGGCCGGTGTCGGGTACGCGGCGTTGGCGGTGGGCGTACCCGTGCTGGTCGCGGTGGCCGCCACGACGGCCACCCGGCACCGGCCGCTGGCCCGGGCGGCGTTGGTCGCGGCCGGCACCTGGACCGTGCTCGGCGGGCGGACCCTGCGGCACGAGGCGACGCTGATGGGCCGGGCACTGCGTCAGGGTGACCTGCCGGCGGCCCGGGGCCGGTTGGGCCACCTCTGTGGGCGGGACCCGTCAATGCTCGACGAGCCCGAACTGGCCCGCGCCACGGTCGAGTCGGTGGCCGAGAACACCTCCGACGCGGTGGTCGCGCCCCTGCTCTGGGGGGCGGTGGCGGGACTGCCCGGCCTGGTCGGTTACCGCGCGGCGAACACCCTGGACGCGATGGTCGGGCACCGGTCGCCACGGTACGCCCGCTTCGGCACCGCGGCCGCCCGCCTCGACGACTTGCTCAACCTGGTGCCGTCCCGGCTGACCGCGTTGCTCACCATCGCATCCGCCCCGTCCGTACGCGGGGACCGTGACCGGGC
Source organism: Micromonospora sp. NPDC050397 (assembly GCF_044901685.1). NCBI lineage: Bacteria > Bacillati > Actinomycetota > Actinomycetes > Micromonosporales > Micromonosporaceae > Micromonospora > Micromonospora sp. NPDC050397. The sequence goes on along the minus strand of NZ_JBJDPS010000008.1, from coordinate 119,597 downwards.
CTGGCGGATCTGGCGTCGGGACCGGAACGATCATCCCAGCCCCAACGCGGGACAGTGCGAGTCGGCCATGGCGGGCGCCCTCGGGGTACGGCTCGGTGGCCGCAACGTCTACTTCGGGCGCTCGGAGGTACGTCCCTTCCTCGGTGACGGACCTCGTCCGGAGGCGCGTCACATCCGCCGGGCCGCTCGGCTCTCCGGCACGGTCGGGCTGGGCGCGCTCGGCGTCGCGGTGACGTACACCCTGACCGCCCGACCCCGACGGGCGCTGCTCGGCGCGGTGGCCCGGCTGGTCCGCGCACGGGGGCGCGGATGAGCGGGGGACTGCTCGTCGCCGGCACCACGTCGGACGCGGGCAAGAGCGTGCTGACCGCCGGCATCTGCCGGTGGCTGCTCCGGCGCGGTGTCCGGGTGGCTCCGTTCAAGGCGCAGAACATGTCCAACAACTCGGCGGTGGTGATCGGCCCGGACGGGCGGGGTGGTGAGATCGGACGAGCCCAGGCGATGCAGGCAGCGGCCTGCGGACTCGCCCCCGACCTGCGCTTCAACCCGGTGCTGCTCAAGCCCGGCAGCGACCTGTCCAGCCAGGTCGTGCTGCTCGGCGAGGCGCTGCGCGAGCCGACCTCGCTCTCCGGATCGTTGTCCGGGTCGAGAATTGGACCGGGGATCGGACCGGAGACCGGGTCGGCAATCGGGTCGGGGACCGGGTCGAGCGGTGGGGCGGGGAGCGGACCGGCGACGGGCGCCGTACCGGGTCAGCGGACCCGGGCCACGTCGATCACCGCGACCAACTTCCGGGAACTGCGTCCCCGGCTGGCCCGGACCGCCTTCGCCGCCCTGGCCGAACTGCGCGCCGAGTACGACGTGGTTGTCTGCGAGGGCGCCGGGAGTCCGGCCGAGATCAACCTGCGGGACACCGACTACGTCAACATGGGCCTGGCCCGGCACGCCACACTCCCCACCATCGTGGTCGCGGACATCGACCGGGGTGGCGTCTTCGCGTCGCTCTTCGGCACCGTCGCCCTGCTCGACCCGGCCGACCAGGCACTCGTCGCCGGGTTCGTGATCAACAAGTTCCGGGGTGATCTCGGGCTGCTCCAGCCCGGAATCGACATGCTCGCCCGGGTCACCGGCCGGCCGACGTACGGGGTGCTGCCCTGGGACCGCGACCTGTGGCTGGACGCCGAGGACTCACTCGCGTACGACCGGCTGCTCGGTCGGCCGGCGCCACCGCGCGGCACCGAATGGCTGGACGTGGCCGTGGTCCGGTTGCCCCGCATCTCCAACGCGACCGATCTGGAGGCGCTCGCCACCGAGCCGGGCGTACGGGTCCGGCTCACCGTCGAGCCGAGCGAACTCGCCGCAGCCGACCTGGTGGTGCTCCCCGGGACCAAGTCCACGGTGGATGACCTGGCCTGGCTGCGCCGTACCGGCCTGGCCGACGCGGTGCTCGCGCACGCCCGGGCCGGCCGACCGCTGCTCGGCATCTGCGGCGGGTTCCAGATGCTCGCCCGGAGCATCCACGACGAGGTCGAGAGCGGGCGCGGCACGGTGGAGGCGCTCGGCCTGCTGCCGACGGAGATCGCCTTCGACCCGCGCAAGACGGTGACCCGCTCGGTCGGCTCCGCCTACGGAACGCTCCCGGTGCACGGCTACGAGATCCACCACGGGTACGTCTCCCACGCCGACCCGGACCTGCCGCCCCTGCTGACGTACGCAGACGGGCGGGCGGAGGGGGCGAGTCACGGCGCGGTCCTCGGCACCCACTGGCACGGGGCCTTCGAGTCCGACGGGTTCCGCCGCCGGTTCCTGAGCGAGGTGGCCCGGCTGGCCGGTCGGCACGGCTTCCGGATCGCACCGGACACCTCCTTCGCCGCCGCCCGGGAACGCACCCTGGACCTGCTCGGCGACATGGTCGAGGAACACCTGGACACCGAGGCACTGTGGCGGCTGGTCGAGGTCGGCCCGCCGGGCGGTCTTCCCTTCATCCCGCCCGGTGCGCCACCGACCACCTGATTCATCCGGATACGCCCTGGACCGCTGGCGCCTCCGAACGGTGTTGTCCCCGTCCGACCGGGCGGGTGCTGGCGGTAACGTGCCGGGGTGGCCGAGTGGGTGGAGTCGTTTCCGGAACTCGCCCGGCGGATCGTGGACCGTCCGGCGCGGCTCGGGCGTACCCGACTGGTGGCGGTCGACGGGCCCAGCGGGTCCGGCAAGACCGTCTTCGCGGAGCGCCTCGCCGCCGCGCTGACCGTGCTCACCGCCCTCCCGGACCGGGCCGCCCTCCCGGACCGGGCCGCCCTCCCGGACCGGGCCGCCCTCCCGGACCAGGCTGCCTTCACGGACCAGCCTGTCGGGGTGACGGCGGGGCGGGAGGCGGTGGGGCGGGTGCCGGTGGTGCATACGGACGACCTGCTCGCCGGCTGGGCGGACCAGATCAGCTTCTGGTCGAGGCTGGAGGAGTGGGTGCTGACCCCGTTGCGCTCGGGGCTGCCGGGGCGCTACCGCCGCTACGACTGGAACCGGGGGCAGTTCGATCCGGAATGGGTGCCGGTGCCGGCGGCACCGGTGGTGGTGCTCGAAGGGGTGAGTAGCAGCCGGCTCGGGATCGCCCCGGAGTTGACGTTCGCTGTCTTCGTGACCGCGCCGCCCCGGCTGCGGCTGGACCGGGTGCTGTCCCGGGACGGGGCGGAGACGTTGCCGTACCTGACGCGATGGCGACAGGGTGAGCGCCGGCACTTCGGCGCGGACGCCACCGCCGACCGGGCGGATCTTGTGGTCGACGGCGCGCCCGATGGGTACCGGACTCCCGTCGTCGACCCGGAAATCCACTACGTTCGATTGGCCTGAGTGGCATGTCCGGCCCATGGACGGCGGCGGATCGCTACGGCACCATCGCAGGGTAGGCCGACGGAACGTCGACGGGGAGTGCGCCATGACAACAGCCGGTGAGGGTGCGCCGACCGCCCGGGCCCGGAGCCGGGTGGTGTTGACCGGGATCAGTTCGCGGGCTTGGGAGCATCCCGCCGATCGGGGCGCCCTGACCGCGCTCCGCGAGCTGCGCGGTTTCGACGAGGTGGTCCGGTCGTTCGTCGGAATGTGGAACGAGCGCGGTTTCCGCCTCTCCCACCTGGCCACCGGGATCCGGGTCGACCACCGCCAGTATCCCGGGGTCTACCAGCGCTTCACCGAGGCGGCCAGCACGCTCGACCTGGTCGAGCTGCCCGAGCTGTACGTCACCCAGTCGCCCTGGCTCAACGCCGAGGCGATCGGGCTGGACCGCCCGTTTGTCACCCTCAGCTCCGCCTGCGTGCAGCAGCTCGACGACGACGAACTGCGCTGCCTGCTCGGCCACGAACTCGGGCACATCGGCAGCGGGCACGCGGTCTACAAGACCATCCTGTCCATCCTGACCCGGTGGGCGGCCAGCCTGAGCTGGCTGCCGGTCGGCGCGATCGCGCTGCGCGGGATCATCGCGGCGATGCTCGAATGGTGGCGCAAGGCCGAACTCTCCGGTGACCGGGCCGGGCTGCTCGCCGGACAGGATCCGGCCGCCGCGCTGCGCCTGCTGATGAAGATGGCCGGCGGTGGGGACCTGTCGCAGGTCGATACCACCGCCTTCCTGGAACAGGCGGCCGAGTACGACGGCGGTGGCGACCTGCGGGACAGCTTCCACAAGATCAGGATGACGGCGTGGAGCACGCACCCGGTGCCGGTGGCCCGGGCGTCCCAGTTGCGGCACTGGGTCGACCAGGGCGGCTACGGGCAGGTGCTGGCGGGGGAGTACCCCCGGCGGGCGGACGACCGGGCCGCCTCGGTGACCGAGGAGGTCCGGGCGGCGGCGGCCTCCTACCGGGAGGCGTTCGGCCGGAGTCAGGATCCGCTGGTCGGCCTGCTGCGTCGGCTCGGTGACGGCGCGACCGATCTCGGCGACTGGGCCGGTGGCAGTGCTGATCGGGCCCGCTCCTGGATGGGTGCCGCCGGCGAGGCCGCCACCCGCGCCGCCACCCGTTCCCGCCGCCCCACCCCCACCCCCACCCCCACCCCCGACGACCACCCCACCCCCGACCCGACCACCCCCACCCCCTGACCCCCTCCCCCCACCCCCTGACCCCCCCCACCCCCTCGCCGATCTAGGGCAAATCGCCGCGGGACAGTGATCAACTCAGGTGGATCCGCCCTAGATCGCCGAGGGGTGGGGTGGGAGGAGGGGGTGGGGCGGGGTGGGCGGTCGGGGGGCGAGGGGCGGTAGGGCGGGCCTACGATGCCGGTCATGACCAGACCGATCTTCACCGAGGCCGGCTTGCGGGCCGCGATCGAGCGGGAACTGCCGGGCGTCCAGGCCGACCTCGAGCGTCTCGTCCGGATTCCCGGCATCGCGTTCGACGGCTTCGACCACTCACACGTGGAGCGTTCCGCCGAGGCCGTCGCCGAACTGTTGCGTGGCTGCTCGCTCGACGTACGCATCGTGCGCTCCGGCGGGCAGCCGGCGGTCATCGGCCGGCGGGCCGCGCCGCCCGGGGCTCCGACGGTGCTGCTCTACGCCCATCATGACGTCCAGCCCGTCGGTGACCGCACCCTCTGGGAGAGCGACCCGTTCGAGCCGGTGGAGCGCGACGGCCGTCTCTACGGGCGGGGCGCGGCCGACGACAAGGCTGGCATCATGGCGCACGTCGCCGCGCTGCGCGCGTTCGGCGACGACCTGCCGGTCGGGGTGGTCCTGTTCATCGAGGGCGAGGAGGAGTTCGGCTCGGACTCGCTGGAGCGGCTGCTCCGGGAGCACCGCGACGAGATCGCCTCGGACGTGATCGTGATCGCCGACTCGGGCAACTGGGACATCGGCGTACCGGCGCTGACCACCTCGTTGCGCGGCATCGTGAACTGCTTCGTCGAGATCCGTACGCTCGACCACGCGGTGCACAGCGGCATGTTCGGCGGGGCGGTGCCGGACGCGCTGACCGCCCTGACCCGGCTGCTCGCCACGCTGCACGACGACGCCGGTGACGTGGCCGTGGACGGACTGGTCAGCAAGGGCGGCGCGACCGTCGACTACCCGGAGGACCGGCTCCGGCACGAGTCCGGGCTGCTGGACAACGTCTCGTTCATCGGCACCGGCCGGCTCACCGACCGGATCTGGACCAAGCCCGCGCTCGCCATCCTGGCCATCGACGCGCCTCCCACCGCCGGTGCGCCGAACGCCCTGGTCCCGGCCGCCAAGGCCAAGATCAGCGTACGGCTGGCGCCCGGCGACGACCCGAAGCGGGCGTACGCCGCCCTTCGGGCGCACCTGGAGAAGCACGCCCCGTGGGGTACGACGGCGGTCGTCACGATCGAACACGACGGTGACCCGTGCGTGATCGACGCCTCGGGACCGTACTTCGACGCGGCCCGGGGCGCCTTCGAGGCGGCCTGGGACGGGGTCCGCCCGGTCGACATCGGGGTGGGCGGCTCGATCCCGTTCATCGCGACCTTCCAGGAGATGTTCCCGCAGGCGGCGGTCCTGGTGACCGGGGTGGAGGACCCGTACGCGCGGGCGCACGGGCCGAACGAGAGCCTGCACCTCGGCGAGTTCGCCCGGGTCTGCCTCGCCGAGACCCTGCTGCTGGCGAAGGTCGCGGAGGTGGCCGCCGAGGCGGCGTGAGTGTCCACCGGGACGACACCGGGGCCGCGGTCGGCATCCTCCTGACCGCGGCCCCGGTTTCCATCGCGGGTGTGGTTCGGCCGGGGTGGAGGAAGTCGCGACTCGCGCCGACACGATGGGCGAAGTTCGTGCGTACGTCCCGACTCGTGCAGTAAGGTTTCGAACATGAGTACGAACGAGGCGATTACGCGGCTCGACGCCGCTGTCAGTGCTCTGGGGGACGTCAACGTCTCCGCGTGGTCCGAGGAGACATTGAAGGACCAGCTCGGCGAGCTTTCCAGCGTTCTCTGCGCGCTCGACGCGCTGCTCTCCCGGGTCGCCGACGAGGTGCGGGCCCGGGGGTTGCGGATCGAGGAGCCGATCTCCGCATAGCTTCACCAGCGTTTTGTCGGCGGTGGCTGTCAGGATGGGGACGTGCGGTTCCTCGACCTGGCGGCCACCTCGGCCGCCGTCAGCGCCACCTCCGGCCGGCGGGCCAAGGTCGAGCTGCTGGCCGCCGCGCTCCGGGGCCTCGCCCCGGACGAGATAACGGCGGGCTCCGCCTACCTCGCCGGCGAGCTGCGTCAGCGGCAGACCGGCGTGGGCTACGCCAGCCTGCGTGACCTGCCGCCACCGGCGGAGCAGCCGGTGCTGACCGTGGCCGACGTGGATACCGCGATAGACCGGATCGCCGCCGTCTCCGGGGCCGGCTCCCAGGCCCGCCGCCGCGACCTTCTCGGCCGGCTCTTCGCCGCCGCCACGGTCGACGAGCAGCGACTGCTGATCGGGCTGTTCAACGGCGAGCTGCGCCAGGGTGCACAGGCGGGGCTGCTGGCCGACGCCATCGCCCGCGCCGCCGAGGTGCCGCTGCCGGCCGTACGCCGTGCTCTGCTGCTCGCCGGGGACCTGAAGGCGGTCGCCACGACGGCGCTGACCGGCGGCGCCGCGGCGCTCGGTGAGATCACCCTGCGGGTCGGCCGTCCACTCGCCCCGATGCTCGCGCAGAGCGCGCCCACGGTGGACGAGGCCCTGACCGCCACCGGCACGCCGGCCGTGGTGGACGTCAAGCTCGACGGTATCCGGATCCAGGTGCACCGCTCGGGGGGCGAGATCGCCGTCTTCACCCGCAGCCTCGACGAGATCACCTCCCGGGTGCCCGAGGTGGTCGCCGCCGTCCGCGCGCTGCCCGCCCGCGAACTCGTGCTCGACGGCGAGGCGATCGCACTCGACGCCACCGGCCGTCCCCGGCCGTTCCAGGAGACGGCGGCCAGGGCGGCTACCCGGGGCACGGCTGCCCGGGGCACGGCTGCCCGGGGCACGGCTGCCCGGGGCACGACCGGCCGGCGGGCGGCCGGACCGAGTCCCACCGCCGGCCTCTCCACCGAGGTCACCGCCGAGCAGTCGGAGACCGAGCCGGTCCGCTCCTTCGGCGCCGCGCCGGTCGGTCCGGCCACCCCGGCACACCCGGGCACCGGACGGGAGGCGCCCACCCCGGCCGGGCCGGCACCGGCCCAGTTGCCGGCCCCGGAGCGTCCCGCCCCGGCCGCCCCGGCGGTCCGGGCCGCCGCCGAGAGCGTCGGCGCCAGCGTGCTCACCCCGTACTTCTTCGACCTGCTGCACCTCGACGGCACGGACCTGCTCGACGCCCCGGGCCGGGAGCGCTGGGCGGCCCTGGCCGGGACGGTCGCCGCGCCGCACCTGGTCGGCCGGGTGACCGTGGAGAGTGTGCTGGCCGCCTCGGACGCGTTCGCCGCCGCGCTCGACGCCGGTCAGGAGGGCGTCGTGGTCAAGTCACCGGAGGCGCCCTACGAGGCGGGGCGGCGCGGTGGCGGCTGGATCAAGGTCAAGCCCCGGCACACCCTGGACCTGGTGGTGCTCGCGGTGGAGTGGGGCAGCGGCCGGCGGCGGGGCTGGTTGTCGAACCTGCACCTCGGCGCGCGCGACCCGGACACCGGCGGGTTCGTGATGCTCGGCAAGACCTTCAAGGGGCTCACCGACGAGTTGCTGCGCTGGCAGACCGAGCGCTTCCTGGGGTTGGCGGTCGAGCGCGGCGACTGGGTGGTCCGGGTCCGGCCCGAGCAGGTGGTGGAGATCGCCTTCGACGGGGTGCAGACCAGTTCCCGCTATCCGGGCGGGATGGCGTTGCGGTTCGCCCGGGTGGTCCGCTACCGCGACGACAAGAGCGCCGCCGAGGCGGACACCGTGGACATGGTCCGAGCCATCCGCGACGGCCGGGTCAGCGGCTGAACCGTGGACGACGCTGTGGAGATCGCCGCCCGTGCCGGCGCGGTCAGGCGGGCGTGCTCGGGCTGGGCTCGGCGGCCCGGTCCCGGCTGAGCGGGCTGCCGTCGCCCGCCTTGGTCCGGCTGTCGCCGAGCGCCTCCCGGCGGGCCAGCCAGCCGAAGCCGTAGAGGGTCATCAGCGCGAACAGCCACCACTGGACCACGTAACCGGCGTTCTGCCAGTTGTTCTCGTGCTGGATCGGCACCGCCGCGAAAACCGGGTCGGCCGCCGGGGTCTGCTCGTCCAGCAGCAGGTACGCGCCGTAGAGCGGGTACGGCAACTCGCCGGCGAGCCGGGGCACGGCGATCCGCCTGGTCTCCAGCCGGCCGTCCCGACGCTCGACCGCGCCCGGCTTGCTCTCCGACATGTGCACCCGCCCCACCACGGTCACCTGCCCCGACGGGGTGGCCGGGAGCTGGGGCCGGGCGGTGGCCGAACCGGGCGGCGGCGGGACCCAGCCGTGGTCGACCAGGACCGCGCTGCCGTCGTCCATCAGCAGTGGGGTGACCACCTCGAAGCCGACCTTGCCGTCGACCGTACGGCCGCGTACGACGATGGTGTTGCCGCTGTCGTACCGCCCGGTCACGGTGACCCGGGTCCAGGCGTCCTCCTTCGCCGGGGCGGGTCCCGCCACCCCGGCCGCCCCGCCCGCCGTCGGCATCACCTCGGCCAGCGGGGCCGGTGCCACCCGGTCGGCGGCGTCGATCCGTTCGTTGATCGCGGACCGCTCCCGGTACCGACTGAGCTGCCAGTTGCCGAGCAGCACCATCACCGTCGCCGCGGCCAGCGTCAGGGCGAGGATGCCCAGCCAGCGTGGGGTGAGCAGGAAGCGGTACACGACATGAGATTACCCGTGTGACCGCAGCCACTACGCTGGCGCCCGGATCGGCGGCCGGCACGTGTCCCCGACGCCCGGTATCGTCACGGCCGGCGAACCGGTGCCGGCTTGGCCCGCTACGCCCGTGTCCGTCGAAGGCGGGTCGGGGGGACCGGGTGGGCAGGGCAACCGTTCTGCCGTACGACCACGTTCTTACCGGTAAGCGCTTGTCCGCAACTGACAGCTTCACCCCGCACCCTGACCCAGCCCGTCGTCGCCGATCCGTCCGCCCCCGAGGAGCCGATCATGACCGCCGTGCCGCGCGTGCTGGTGAGCGCGCCCTCCTCCGGACACGGCAAGACCGCGGTCGCCGTCGGTCTGCTCGCCGCGTACGCGGCCCGAGGGCTCGACGCCGCCGGATTCAAAGTCGGGCCGGACCAGACCGACGCCGCGTACCTCGGACTCGCCGCCAACCGGCCGGCGCGCAATCTCGATCCCCGGCTGGTCGGACCGCACCGGGTCGCGCCGATCTTCGCGTACGGCTCGGCCGGCGCCGACGTGGCCGTGGTCGAGGGGACCATGGGGCTCTTCGACAGCCTCGCCGGCCGTTCCGAGACCGACTCCACCGCCGCCGTGGCGACCGTGTTGCGTACGCCGGTGGTGCTGGTGGTCGACGTGTCGGCGATGGGGCAGTCGGTGGCCGCGCTGGTGCACGGGTTCCGCGCCTACGACGAGATGCTCTGGCTCGGCGGGGTGATCCTCAACCGGGTCGCCTCGGACCGGCACGAGCAACTGCTCCGGGAGGCGCTGGACGACATCGGCGTACCGGTCTTCGGTGCGCTGCGCCGGCATGAACTGCCTGCCGCGCTCCCGTCCCGCCAGCACGGTGTGGTGCCGGTGCTGCACCGGGGCGTGGAGGCGTACCGGGGGGTGCGCCGGCTCGGCGAGGCGATCTCCGCCACCATCGATTTCGAACGGCTCCTCTCCCTGGCCCGCTCGGCGCCCCGGCTCGCCACCGAACCGTGGTCGCCGCAGGAGGCGCTGGCCGGTCTCCGTACGCCGGCTCCGGGCCAACCCGGTCCCGGGCAGCGCGGCCCCGCTCCGGCCGGCCCCGGCGGTCCCCGGCGCCCGGTGGTCGCCCTCGCCGGCACCGCCGCGCTCTCCTTCTCCTACCCGGAGACGGCCGAGTTGCTGGCCGCCGCCGGCCTGGAGGTGGTGCCGGTCGACCCGCTCCACGACGAGCGGTTGCCGGAGGGGACCGAGGCGCTCGTCGTCGGCGGTGCCCTGCCCGAGTCGTACGCGGAGGAACTGTCGGCCAACCGGCGTCTCGGCGCGGACGTGGCCCAGCTCGCCCGGGGCGGCCGGCCGGTGCTGGCCGAGGGGGCCGGGGCGCTCTGGCTGGCCCGGGAGTACGACGGGCGGCCGATGTGCGGGGTGCTCGACGCCACCGGGGTGAGCACCGACCGGATCGTGGTCGGCTACCGCGAGGCGACGGCGCGGGCGGCGAGCGTGGTCGCCCCGCTCGGGGCCCGGCTGGTCGGTTACAAACAGCATCGCGGCCTGCTCGACCCGCGCGCCGGGCAGACACCGGCCTGGACCTGGGGCAGCGGTACGCCGGAGGGCTTCGTCTGGCGGCAGGTGCACGCGTCGCAGCTCATCCTGCACTGGGCGGGTGCGCCGGAGATCGCGGGCCGGTTGCTCGGCGCGCTCTCCGTACCGGGTCCGTTGGCGCCCCGGGCGGGGGCGGAGCCGGTTGCCGGTGGACGGGTCGGACCGGTGAGCGGGCCGCTGGCGCCCCGGGAGGGCGCCGAACCGGTCGCCGGCCCACGGGCGGTCCCGGTGGGGCGGCCGACGGTCACGGCGGAGTCGGGTGCCGGACCGGGGCGGGGGGAGCGGCCGGGGCCGGGTGGCCCGGACGGCGGGATGTCGGCGTGAGCGGGGAGGTGGCCGTCCGCCGCTTTCCGACCCTCACCGTCTCGACCCCGCGCGCGCACGTACGGCCGCTGATCGACACCGATGTCGAGGCGGTCGCGGCGATTTTCGCCGACAAGCTCACCCAGCGCTGGTTGCCGTTACCGGAATCCTCCGGTCCGATCGACGCGCGCGCGTGGTGTACCGAGATGGCCCAGGAACGGCGGGACAGTGGCAACGGTGACCACTACGGGGTGATCCGTCGCGAGGACGACCGGCTGGTCGGCTCGCTCTGGACCAAACGGACCGACTGGTCCGGCCGGGTCACCGAGGTCTGTTGCGCGATCGCCCCGGAGGCGCGCGGGTACGGACTCGCCGCAGAGTCGGTCCTCGCGCTCGCCATCGCGCTGATCCTGGAGCACGGCTTCCAGCGGGTGGAACTGCGAGTGGCGCCCGGCAACATCGCCTCCCGACGGGTGGCGGAGAAGGCCGGCTTCAGTTACGAGGGGCTGCTGCGCAACGCCGGCTACGCCCAGGGCGGCCGGGTCGACCTGGAATCCTGGTCGTTTGTCTCCGCCGACCTCCGCTGACCTCCACCCCACCACCGCGCCCCTCACTCTCTGAGGCGTTAGGAGGGGGCCCTTCCTATCCCTATGCGTTAATAGGGGGCCCTTCCTTACAGCTCAGCGGGTGATGTTGAGGGAGGGTGGGGCGAACTGGCGTACGGGTTGGTCCTTGAGCGCCTCTTTCAGGGTGTCCGAGACGGTGCTGACGGGTTTGTTCGACTGGGCGTCACCGACCGCGTTGAACGGGTTGTCCGGGTCGGCGAGGAAGCTCGCCATCGCGTACTCGGGGGTGTAGCCGACGAACCAGGCCGACCGGGTGCTGTCCGTGGTACCGGTCTTGCCGGCGACCGGGCGGCCGACCGTGCCCCTGACGCTGTCGGCGGTGGACCAGCCACCACACGAGCCGCGCGCCGGGGTGTCACCGGTCGGGCAGCGGGCCGCGTCGGTGGCGGCTCGGGCGGCGTCCGCGCTCACCTCCTGGTGGCACCGGGGCTTGGCGGCCTCGACCTGCGCACCGCTCTTGGTGGTGATCATCGTCGGGGTGCCGTCCGGGTTGCTGATCGAGGTGACCGGGATGGCCTCGCAGAACCGGCCGTCGGCGGCGATGGCCGCGTACGCGTTCGCCATCTCCAGCGGTGTGACGTCGGAGACGCCCAGCACGAAGGCGCCCCACTCCTTGCGCTTCTCCGGTGACGCCTGCCGCTTGTCGACGTCCGTACGCCACTGCAACCCCAGCCGTTCGGCCAGCTCGACCGCCTTGTCCGCGCCCACCGCCTGTTCGAGCTGGACGAAGTAGGTGTTGACCGACTTGCCGAAACCGGACCACATGGTCTGCCGGCCGGTCATCGCGGCGCTGGCGTTGGACGGGCACCAGAGCCCGCCGCAACTGCTGGTGGTGCCGCCACCAGGATAGATCGAGGTGATTTTCATGGGTGAGTCGTACGCGGTCGACAGCGGCATGCCGGCGTCGAGCGCGGCGAGCATGACGAACATCTTGAACGTCGAGCCGGCCTGGTAGCCGGGGAGGTCACCGCCGCCGAGCAGCGGGTTGACCGTGTTCGGGTAGTTGCCCTTCATCCGGGCCCGTTTGCTCGGGTCGGAGTGGGGGCCGTTGTCGCTGGAGTCGAGCGAGTAGACCCGGTTGACCGCCATCGCCTTGACCCGCCCGGTGCCGGGTTCCACGGCGACCAGGCCGTGCGCGAACGGGCTGCCCTCGCTCTCCTTGGCCAGTACGTTCTTCTCGGCGATCTCCTGGACCCGGGGGTCGATACTCGTGGTGATCTTGAAGCCGCCCCGCCGCAGCTTGTCCAGGCGCTCCATCGAGTTGGTGCCGAAGCCGGGCTGGACCGACCACCACGATTTGAGGTAGTCGCAGAAGAAGCCCCAACTGTTGTACTCCTTCGAGACCGAGGCACAGTCGTTCGGCGGGGTGGAGAGCTTGAGCTTGATCGGCTCGGCCTGCATCGCCACCGCCGAGTCCGGCGAGATGTAGCCCATGGCGCGCATCCGCTCGATCACGTAGTTGCGCCGGTCGGTGGCGGCCTTCTGGTCGTTGACCGCCGGGTCGTACTCGGAGGGGGCCTTGACCAGGCCGGCGAGGGTGGCCGCCTCGACCGGGCTGAGGTCCTTCGGGTGCTTGGAGAAGAAGATCTCCGAGGCGGCGTAGATGCCGTACGCGCGGTGACCGAAGTACGCGGAGTTGAGGTAGCGCTCCAGGATCTCGGTCTTGCTCATCTCCTTCTCCAGGTCGAGGGCGATCCGCATCTCGCGCAGCTTCCGGATGCTGGTCTGCTCGGTCGCCTCCTGCACCTCCAGCGGCGTCTGGGCGCTGTCCCGCAGCGCCATCCGGACGTACTGCATGGTCAGCGTCGAGGCGCCCTGGGAGACGCCGCCGGCCTGCTGGTTCGCCACGAAGGCGCGGGCCACGCCCTTGGCGTCGACGCCGTTGTGCTTGTAGAAGCGGGAGTCCTCGGAGGCGACGATCGCCTGTTGGATGTAGGGCGACATCTCCCCGATCGGGGTGTACTTCCGGTGCTCCTCGTAGAACGTGGTGAGCAGGGTCTTGCCGTCGGCGCCGTACACGTAGGTGGTCTGCGCGGGTGAGGTGTGGCGCAGGTCGCGGGGCCGGTCGCGGACCAGGTCCCCGGTCGCCTTGGCGCCGAGCCCGCCGATCGCGACCAACGGGAACGCGGCGGCGGCGAGGATGACGCCGGCGATGAGCCCGGCGCGTAGCAGGGGAAGGAAGCGGTTGCCTTCGGAAGGCGAGAGGGTGGGCTTCGTCACCCTCTTAAGCTATGACAAGGTCCGTTTTAACCTGATAAAAATTCGCGAACGTGGGCGTCGTTCTCCGCGCCGCAGCCCCAACCCCGTTGGCCAGCGGTTGTGCCGCCGGGCAGGATCGCCACCATGCATCCGCAGGTAACCGCGCCGCACCCGCCGGTGAGCGCGCCCCGGCCACCGGCGCCCGGCGAGGCGGTCCCCGATCGGCCCGGGGAGATCGAGATCGACCTCGGTCACCATGGTGACGTCGAGGTGGTGCCCGGTCTGGTGGACCTCGCGGTCAACGTCCGGCGGGCGCCGATGCCGGACTGGCTGGCCGACCCGATCACCGCGTCGCTGGGCGACCTCGCCAGCTACCCCGACCCCGGTCCGGCCCGCGCGGCGGTCGCCGCCCGGCACCGCCGGCCGAGCGAGGAGGTGCTGCTCACGGCGGGGGCCGCCGAGGGGTTCGTGCTGCTCGCCCAGGCGCTGCGCGGCGCCCGCCGGCCGGTCGTGGTGCATCCCCAGTTCACCGAGCCGGAGGCGGCGCTGCGGGCCGCCGGGCACCGGGTCGAGCGGGTGCTGCTGCCGGCCGAGACCGGATTCCGGCTCGACCCGGCGCTGGTGCCGGAGGATGCCGACCTGGTCTTCGTCGGCAACCCCACCAACCCGACCTCGGTCCTGCACCCCGCCGACGTACTCGCCGAACTGGCCCGACCGGGTCGGGTGCTGGTGGTCGACGAGGCGTTCGCGGACACCACCACAAATCCCGACGGGCCGGTCGGCGAGGAGCCCGAGTCCCTGGCGGCGCGGCGCGACCTGCCCGGCCTCGTGGTGGTGCGCAGCCTCACCAAGACCTGGGGACTGGCCGGGCTGCGGATCGGCTACCTGCTCGGACCGGCCGACCTGATCGGTCGGTTCGGCGCCGTACAGCCGCTCTGGGCGGTATCGACGCCGGCGCTCGCCGCCGCCTCGGCCTGCGCGACGCCGGTCGCGGTCGCGGCCGAACGGGAGATCGCGGTACGCCTCGCGGCCGACCGCGAGCACCTGGTCGCGCGCCTGGCGGCCCTGCCCGGCGTACGCGTCGAGGGCGCCCCGGCCAGCGCCTTTGTGCTCGTCCACCTGGCCGGTGCGGCCGAGGTACGACTCGCCCTGCGGACCCGTGGTTACGCGGTGCGCCGGGGCGACACCTTTCCGGGGCTGGGCGCCGACTGGCTCCGGGTGGCCGTACGGGACACTGCCACCACTGACGCGTTTGTCGCCGTGCTGGCGGAGATCCTGGAGGCATGATGTTGGAGGCGTTGATCGCCACGATCCGCCCACTCGACGCCGAGGCGATGGCGGCGGCCCGTGCCCTGCACAGCCGGCTGACCAAGCCCGCCGGGTCGCTCGGTGCGCTGGAGGAGCTGTCGGTACGCCTCGCCGGGCTGGCCGGCACCTGCCCGCCGCCGCTGCCCGCCCCCGCCGCCGTGGCGATCTTCGCGGCGGACCACGGCGTGCACGCCCAGGGTGTGACCCCGTGGCCGCGCGAGGTGACCGCGCAGATGGTGGGCAACTTCCTCGCCGGTGGCGCGGTGGTCAACGCGTTCGCCCGGGAGACCGGCGCGTCGGTCACCGTGGTCGACGTCGGGGTGGCCACCCCGCTGCCGGACTTCCAACCGGCCGGTGGTGACGAGCCGGCCGACCCGGAGCACCCGACCACGTACGACGAGCGCACCGCGCTGGACGATCTCGTCTCCCCGGACGCGCTGGTCGACCTGGACGGCCCCGCCACCGCCACCGGGGCGGGTACGGGCCGACCGACCGCACCGGCCACCATCTTCGACGAGCGCACCGCGCTGGACGATCTCACCTCCCCGGACGCCCTGGTCGACCTCGACGGCCCCACCCCCACCGCCGCCGTACCGCCCCAGCGGACCGCCGCCGGTCCCGTGGCGCCGGCCGGCAACGCCACCCGCGAGGAGCCCGGCAACGCCGGGTTCCGGGTGCCCGCCCTGATCCAGTCACGGGTCCGCCCCGGCACCCGGGACATGACCGTCGAGGCGGCGCTCACCAGGGACGAGGCGCTCGCCGCAGTCGAGGCGGGCGTACGGACCGCCGTCGAGTTGATCGACGCGGGGGCGGGCATCCTGCTCACCGGGGACATGGGCATCGCCAACACCACCGCTGCGGCCGCGCTGATCGCCGTACAGACCGGCCTCACGCCGGCCGAGGTGACCGGCCGTGGCACCGGGGTGGACGACTACACGTATGCCCGCAAGGTGGCCGTGGTGGCGGCGGCGCTGGCCCGGCACCGCCCCGACCCGGCCGACCCGCTCGGCGTGCTCGCCGCCTTCGGCGGTCTGGAGCACGCCGCGCTCACCGGGTTCATCCTCGGCGCCGCCGCCCGGCGGACCCCGGTGCTCCTGGACGGGGTCAGCGCGGTCGCCTCGGCCCTGGTCGCGGCGGCGTTCGCGCCGGACGCGGTGGGTGCCATGATCGCCGGACACCGGTCCGCCGAGCCGGGTGCCACCGCCGGCCTGCGCAAACTCGGTCTCGAGCCGCTGATCGACTTGGGGCTGCGGCTCGGCGAGGGGACCGGTGCGCTGCTCGCGCTGCCGGTGGTCGCCGGCTCGGTCCGGGTGCTGCACGAGGTGGCCACGTTCGACGCGGCGGGAGTATCGGAGAAGTGACCCAACAGATCGGTGCCAACCCCTACCCGCTCGGGCTACGGCTCGCGGGGCACCGGGTGCTCATGGTGGGTGGGGGTGCGGTGGCCACCCGCCGGGTGCCGGCGCTGCTCGACGCGGGCGCGCTGGTGGAGGTCGTGGCACCCGAGCTGACCCCCGCGCTGCGGGCGCAGGTCGACGCCGGCCGGGTCCGGTGGACCGAGCGCCGGTTCGAGCCCGCCGACGTGGACGGGGCCTGGCTGGTGCAGGTGGCCGTCGACGACCCGGTCGCCGCCGAGGAGGTGAGCGCCGCCGCACTGGAGCGCCGGGTCTTCTGCGTACGCGCCGACGACCGGACCGCCGCCAGCGCGTGGACCCCGGCGGTGGTCCGGCACGGCGCCGTGACCGTGGCCGTGCTCGGCGGCGGCGACCCGCACCGCGCGGTGGCCGTACGCGACGCCATCCGCGACCACCTCACCGACGGCACCCTGGTAAGGAAGGGCCCCCTGTTATCGGATTCGGTAGTAGAAGGGCCCCCTGTTAACGCCGAGCTCGGCCGGACGGGACGCGACGGCCGGACCGTCGGGCGGGTGGCGCTGGTCGGATCCGGGCCGGGTGACCCGGAGTTGATCACGGTCAAGGGGCGGCGGCTGCTCGCCGAGGCGGACGTGGTGGTCGCCGACCGCCTGGTGCCCGGACTGCTCCTGGACGAGCTGCGGCCGGACGCCGAGCTGGTCGACGCGTCGAAGATCCCCTATGGCCCGGCCCGTACCCAAGAGGAGATCAACCGGATCCTGGTCGAGCGCGCCCTGGCCGGCGCGTTCGTGGTCCGGCTCAAGGGCGGCGACCCGTACGTCTTCGGCCGTGGCGGCGAGGAGGCGCTCGCCTGTGCGGCGGCTGGCGTACCGGTGACTGTGATCCCCGGCGTGAGCAGTTCGATCGCGGCGCCGGCGCTCGCCGGCATCCCGGTCACCCACCGGGGGGTGGCGCACGAGTTCACCGTGGTCTCCGGACACCTGCCCCCCGACGACCCGGCCTCGCTGGTCGACTGGGCGGCGCTGGCCCGGCTGCGCGGGACGCTGGTGGTGCTGATGGGGCTGAAGAACCTGGCCGCGATCACCGCGACGCTGCTGGCCCACGGGCGGGAGCCGGGCACGCCGACCGCCGTGGTCCAGGAGGGTACGACCGGAGCCCAGCGATCCCTGCGGGCCACCCTCGGTACGGTGGCCGACGCCGCCCGTACCGCCAACATCAGGCCCCCCGCGGTGGTCGTGGTCGGCGACGTGGTCGGCACCCTGCCCACCACCGCCTCCGTGGCACCGACCCCGACTGCCTGACCCAGTGGCTCCGGCCGGTCCCCCTCCCGGCCGGAGCCCGAGGTCACACCGTCACCGTCGCGACCACCCTCACCAGGTCAGGCTCTGGGCGCACCGTGCCCGGCGCGGACATCAAGCCTGACGGTCCACGCCGGGCACGGTGCGCCCAGAGCCCACACCCAACTACCTCACTCCTTGACCATCTCGTCCAGCAGCAGCGCACACCGGATCAACCCCAGGTGGCTGTACGCCTGCGGATGGTTGCCCAACCCCCGCTCGGCCAGCGGGTCGTACTGCTCCGGCAGCAGCCCGGTCGGCCCGGCCGTGTCGACCATCTGCCCGAACAACTCCTCCGCGTCCGCCCGTCGGCCGGTACGCAGGTACGCCTCGATCAGCCAGGCGGTGCAGATGTGGAAGCCGCCCTCGCGCCCCGGCAGACCGTCGTCCCAGTGGTAGCGGTACACCACCGGCCCGCTGCGCAGATCCGCCTCGATCTTGAGGACCGTGGCGAGGAAGCGCGGGTCGTCGTCGGGGAGCAGACCGGAGAGCCCGATCCAGAGCGAGGAGGCGTCCATCTCCTCGTCGCCGTACGCGACGCTGTAGGCGCCGACGCCCTCGTGCCAGCCGTACTCGAGCACGTTGTGCCCGATCCGGTCACGCAGCTCGACCCAGTCCGGCCGGTCACCGTCGCCGTGGCGGCGGACGATGTGCAGCGCCCGGTCCACCGTCATCCAACACATGACCTTGGAGTAGACGTGGTGCCGGGGAGGGAGGCGGGCCTCCCAGAGCCCGTGGTCGGGCTCGTGCCAGCGCCGGCTGACCGCCTCGACCATCGACTCCAGCACCCGCCACTCGGTCTCCAGCACCTCACCGCGCAGGTCGGCGACGGCCGCGAGCAGGTCGGCGATCGGCCCGAAGACGTCGAGCTGGAGCTGGTGGTTGGCGAGGTTGCCGACCCGGACCGGCCGCGAACCGGCGTAACCGGGCAGGGTGTCGATGACCGCCTCGGCGCCGAGTTCGTAGCCGTCGACGGTGTAGAGCGGGTGCAGCCGTTCCGGGTGGCCGCCGGTGCGCTCGACGCAGCCGTCGACCCAGCGCAGGAAGGCTTCGGCCTCGGTGAGCGAGCCGAGGTCGACCAGGGCGCGCGCGGTCATCGCCGCGTCCCGCAGCCAGCAGTAGCGGTAGTCCCAGTTGCGTACCCCGCCGAGCTCCTCGGGGAGCGAGGTGGTCGCGGCGGCGAGGATCGAACCGGTGGCCTCGTGACAGAGCCCGCGCAGGGTGAGCGCGCTGCGGGCGACGAGTTCGCGGTCGTGCGAGGGAAGCTTCAGGCTGGCCACCCAGTCCCGCCACGGCTGCTCGGCGGCGGCCTGGCGTTCGGCCAGCGGGACCCGGTGATGCGCCAGGCTGTGCGAGCCGAAGCGGAGTTCCAGGGTGACCGATCCGCCGGCGGCGGCGAGGTCGACCACGGCCCGCGCGGTCTCGTAGCCGCCGTCGGCGACCACCTGCCACTCGATGCCCGGCGCGTAGAGCGCGATGGGCTCGTTGGAGCCGAGCACCAGCAGCCCGTCGGCGAGCGGTTGGAGTTGGACCGCCACCTGGCCGAACTCGGGGCGGGGGGCGAATTCGAGCCGGACCCGGCCGGAGCCGGTGAGCACCCGGACCAGGGTCGAGTCACCGGAGATGACCGCGGAGCCGGCCGGCACGTTGTCCGACGACGGCCGGTCGAGCCAGTCGGTCACGGTCAGCCCGGACCAGCGGGTCTCCACGGTCATGGTGCCGGGCCGGTAACGCTGGCCCAGCGGCAGTCCGCCCCGCTCCGGCCCCACGCTGAAGTGACCGGCCGGCGAGCCGCCGACCAGGTCGGCGAAGATCGCCGAGGCGTCGGGTTTCGGGTGGCAGAGCCAGGTGACCTTGGCCTCGGGGGTGAGCAGCGCGACGGTACGCCCGTTCGCCAGCATCGAGTGGCGCTCGATCGGCACCGCCCGCTCGCCGAAGAGCCAGGTGCGGCGTACCTGGAGCAGTAGGCCGAGCACCCGGGCGGCCTCGACCGGGTCGGCCACCCGGTACGCCGCCTGGGTTTCGCCGCTGCCGATCTTGATGCCCAGGTCGGGGCCGTGCAGGTTGGCGAAGGCGTTCTCGTCGGTCACGTCGTCGCCCATGAAGAGCACCGCGCTGGCCGAGATCTGGGTACGCAACTGGTCGACCGCGGTGCCCTTGTGGGTGGGGATCACCGACAGCTCGATGACCTCCTTGCCCTGGGTCACCGTCACGCCGGACCAGGTCGCCGGACCGTTGCGCACCGCGTCGACCACCCGGGACGCGACCTCGGGCTGCGCACCACGGGTGTGGACCGCGATGCTGGCCGGCTTGCTCTCCAGCCGTACGCCGGGCTGCTCGGCGGCGATCCGGCGCAGCTCGTTGCGGAGCCGGGTGCGGACCTCGACCAGTTCCGGTGCGAGGCGCTCCACGAAACCGATGTCGAACTCGGACCCGTGGCTGCCGACCAGGTGCACCTCGCTGGGGAGCCGGGAGAGCGTGGCGAGGTCCCGTAGCGCCCGGCCGGAGACCACGGCCACCGTGGTCTGCGGCAGGGCGGCGAGGGCGCGTACGGCGGCCACCGACTCGGGCAGCGGGACGGCCTTGCTCGGGTCCTCCACGATCGGCGCCAACGTGCCGTCGTAGTCGCACGCGACCAGCAAATTGGGGGAGCGTGCGATCCGGCCGATCGCGTCCCGCAGTGCGGGATCGATCGTGTCCAGGCTCATCGACCCGGTGTCCAGTACGGACGTGCTCACACTGCCTCCGTTTCGGGCACGCCCAGCTCGTTCAGGAAAGACCGGGCCCAGTGTTCGACGTCGTGGGTGCGCAGGTGGCGCTGCATGATGCGCATGCGCCGCCGAGCCTCCACCTTGTCGACGTGGACCGCGCGCAGCAGCGCGTCCTTCACCCCGTCGGGGTCGTGCGGGTTACAGAGGAAGGCCTGGCGCAACTCGGTGGCGGCGCCGGCAAACTCACTGAGCACGAGCGCGCCGCCAGAGTCGGCGCGCGATGCAACGTACTCCTTGGCCACCAGGTTCATTCCGTCTCGCAGTGGGGTCACCATCATCACATCAGCCGCGCAGTAGAGCGCGGCAAGTTCACTGCGACTGTACGACTGGTGCAGATAGTGAACAGCAGGTACACCGACACGCCCAAATTCGCCATTAATCCGGCCAACTTCGCGCTCGACCTTTACCCGTAGTGCCTGGTAGTGCTCGACCCGTTCGCGACTCGGGGTGGCGACCTGCACCATAACGGCATCCGGAACTGTCAACTTTCCGTCAGCCAGTAGCTCGCGGAAAGCCTTGAGGCGAAGTTCGATGCCCTTGGTGTAGTCGAGCCGGTCGACGCCGAGCACGACGGTCTTCGGGTCGCCCAGCTCGGCCCGGATCTGCTTGGCCCGGGCCTGCACCGCCGGGTCGGCGGCCATTCGCTCCATCTCGGCGACGTCGATCGAGATCGGGAAGGCGCCGGCCTTCACCTGACGCCCGTCGACCTGGATCATCTGTCCCTCGTACCGGAGGCCGAGCAGGTGCCGGGCGAGCCGGACGAAGTTCTGCGCGGCCAGCCGCTGCTGGAACCCGACCAGGTCGGCGCCGAGCAGGCCGCGCAGCACCTCGGCCCGGAGCGGCATCTGCATGAACAGCTCGATCGGGGGGAATGGGATGTGCAGGAAGAAACCGATCCTCAGGTCCGGCCGCAGCTCGCGCAGCATCGCCGGCACGAGTTGGAGCTGGTAGTCCTGCACCCAGACGGTGGCGCCCTCGGCGGCCACGTCGGCCGCGGCCTCCGCGAACCGGGCGTTGACCAGCCGGTACGCCTCGCGCCAGCGACGTTTGTAGGCCGGTGTCTCGACCGCGTCGTGGTAGAGCGGCCAGATGGTGGCGTTGGACTGGCCCTCGTAGTACCGCTCCAGTTCCTCGGCGCTCAGCGGAACCGGGTGCAGCCCGATGCCATCGAGGTTGAACGGTTCCGGGGCCGCGCCGACGCCGCCGGCCCACCCCACCCAGGTGCCCTGGTGCTGGACCAGGACCGGGTGCAGGGCGGTGACCAGGCCGCCCGGACTTCGGCGCCACTGGCGGCCCTCTGGGGTGGTCACCTCGTCGACCGGCAGACGATTCGCCACGACCACGAAAGAGCTACGTTCCGTCACGATCTGTGCACCTCCGGTGATTCCGCGGTCCACCGCTGAGCGTACTGAGCGTAGCTGCGGCGCCTACCTCGCGGTGCCACTCTTACTGCCCTGCGGGACGCTGTGGGCAAACCGGCAAGTGATCTTGACAATATCGCCCGTCGGCACCCGGCGCCCAGGGTCGGCGGGGTGATGTGGGCGTACGACGCTCCACCTGTCAGGATTGACGACGGCCCGCGCGGAGTTGACCCTGCGCTCGCGCCCCGTTCGCGGCGCTCCCGGGCTCGGGCAAGGCTCCCTGTTCCGCAGACTATGGAGGTAGGCCGCACCGTGGCCCAGTACATCTACGTTCTGGAAAAGGCGCGCAAGGCGCACGGCGACAAGGTCGTGCTCGACAACGTGACGCTGAGCTTCCTGCCCGGGGCCAAGATCGGTGTGGTCGGCCCGAACGGCGCCGGTAAGTCCAGCCTGTTCAAGATCATGGCGGGGCTGGACCGGCCGAGCAACGGCGAGGCCCGGCTGATGCCCGGCTACACCGTGGGCATGCTCGCCCAGGAACCGCCGCTGAACGACGCCAAGACCGTCCTCGGCAACATCGAGGAGGCGGTCGCGGAGACCAAGGCCAAGCTGGAGCGGTTCAACAAGATCGCCGAGCAGATGGCCACCGACTACTCCGACGAGCTGATGGAGGAGATGGGTCGGCTCCAGGAGGAGTTGGACAACGAGGACGCCTGGGACGTCGACTCCAAGCTCGAACTGGCGATGGACGCCCTGCGCTGCCCGCCCCCGGACGCCGACGTCACCCAGCTCTCCGGCGGTGAACGCCGCCGGGTCGCGCTCTGCAAGCTGCTGCTGGAGGCGCCCGACCTGCTCCTGCTCGACGAGCCCACCAACCACCTGGACGCGGAGAGCGTGCAGTGGCTGGAGCAGCACCTGGCCAAGTACGCCGGCACCGTCATGGCGATCACCCACGACCGGTACTTCCTGGACAAGGTCGCCGGCTGGATCCTGGAGCTGGACCGTGGCCGGGCCATCGGCTACGAGGGCAACTACTCCACCTACCTGGAGAAGAAGGCCGCCCGACTGGCCGTCGAGGGGCGCCGCGACGCCAAGATGAAGAAGCGGCTCACCGAGGAACTGGAGTGGGTCCGCTCGAACGCCAAGGCCCGGCAGACCAAGTCCAAGGCGCGGCTGGACCGCTACGAGGAGATGGCCACCGAGGCGGAGAAGACCCGAAAGCTCGACTTCGAGGAGATCCAGATCCCGCCGGGCCCGCGCCTGGGCAACACGGTGATCGAGGCGAACGACCTGACCAAGGGCTTCGGCGACCGGATCCTGATCGACGACCTCAGCTTCACCCTGCCGCGCAACGGCATCGTCGGCATCATCGGCCCCAACGGTGTCGGCAAGACCACCCTGTTCAAGACCATCGTCGGGCTGGAGCAGCCGACCGGCGGCTCGGTCCGGGTCGGCGAGACGGTGCACCTGTCCTACGTCGACCAGAACCGGGAGGGGCTCAACGGCGACAAGACCGTCTGGGAGGTGGTCTCCGACGGCCTCGACTACCTGATGGTCGGCAAGGTCGAGATGCCGTCCCGGGCGTACGTGGCCGCCTTCGGGTTCAAGGGCCCGGACCAGCAGAAGCCGACCAAGGTGCTCTCCGGTGGCGAGCGGAACCGGCTCAACCTCGCGCTCACGCTCAAGATCGGCGGGAACGTGATCCTGCTCGACGAGCCGACCAACGACCTCGACGTGGAGACGCTCTCCTCGCTGGAGAACGCGCTGCTGGAGTTCCCCGGCTGTGCCGTGGTGATCTCGCACGACCGAATGTTCCTGGACCGGGTGGCGACGCACATCCTGGCCTGGGAGGGCGACGACGAGAACATGGCCAAGTGGTTCTGGTTCGAGGGCAACTTCGAGGCGTACGAGAAGAACAAGATCGACCGCCTCGGCGCCGAAGCCGCCCGTCCGCACCGGATCACCTACCGCAAGCTCACCCGTGACTAGTCCGGTCGCCGCCGAGCACCCGCCGGCCGCCCGGTACGTCTACCACTGCGCCCTGCGCTGGTCCGACCTGGACGCGTACGGCCACGTCAACAACGCCCGCTTCCTCACGCTCTACGAGGAGGCCCGGGTGGCGCTGATGTTCGTCGGCGGGCGGGCCTGGGGGCTCAGCTCGTTCGCCGACGGGGTGGTGATCGCCCGGCACGAGGTGGACTACCTGCGACCGGTGGACTACGCCCTCGGCCGGGCCACCGCCGAGCAGGCGCCGACGGTCCGGATCGAGCTCTGGGTGGAGGAGATCCGGGCATCCCGGTTCACCATCGCCTACGAGCTCTTCGACGCCGACGTGCTGGCCAGCCGGGCCCGTTCGGTGCTGGTGCCGTACGACCTCGAACGGGCACAGCCCCGCCGGCTCTCCGAGGACGAGCGGGCCTTCCTGCGGCCGTACGTGTTGCCGTGAACGGTCCGGAGGTGGGTGCACCCCGAACCGGTGAGGAGTTCACCGGGACGGGGCACGGGCTGACCGGGATCGCCGACGCGGGCGCCTTCCTGGCCCGGCTGACCCGGCTGGACCCGGCCGCGGTGGTGCGGCTGCGTCCGGCCGGTACGGGTGGACGTACCACGCTCTGGGCCCGCCTGCCCTGGACCGTGCTGGTCAGCCGGACGGTGGCCGGCGCGGGCCCGGGTGACGTGACCGTCTCGGCGGCCGCCCTTCTGGCCGAACTGGCCCGGGGCGGCCCCGGCCTGCCGGCGGCACGCGACGCGGACTGGCGTTGGCCGTTGCCGCCGTCGAGCGGAGAACTAATCGACACGATGGCCGGCGCGGACGTACGCCGGATCGCCGTTGCGGCGGCCGGTGCGCTGCGCGACGCGGCCGAGCACGGGGTGAGCGGTCGGGCGGTGGGCCAACGCGTGGTCCGGGACGCGCTGCTCGACCACGTCGCGGTGGTGGCCAGCAGTTCGTCGCCGTCGGGTCCGAGCGGCCGGTTCGAGGTGTCGCAGCGACTGGTCCAGGCGGTGGTCCGGATGGGCTTTCTCGGTCCCGCCGCGCCCGCGCCCGCGGCCGATCCAGTCGGTCCGGCTGATCCAGTCGGTCTGGCCGAGCCGGTCGGTCCGGCCGAGTCAGTCGGTTCCGGTTCCGGTTCCGGTTCCGGTTCCGGTTCCGGTTCCGGTTCCGGTTCCGGTCCGGACCGGGCGGTCGGAACGGATCGGGGCGCAATCCCGCGACCCGACGGGGTCCAGGTCCGGACGACGGGGCGATGGATCGGCCTTTCCGCACCTTATGGAGCGGCTTGGCTGCAAAGGGTGAGCCAATTGTCGATCATGCCCATCCGAGATCCTCTGAACGGTTGATGCTATATAGTTCCTCTGGTCACGGGCGTCCGGTGGGGGGATGCCTCGGAACGGCTATCCGGGTACCGTCGTCCCTCGGATCCAACGCACCGTAGGCGACTGGATCCGCTGGGGAGCGAGGTGCGCGAGCAATGCCGTGGTGGTCATGGCGCCCCGGTCACACCGCCGCGAGCGGTGAGCCGGAGACTCGAAGCAGGATCTCCGTCGACGAGGCCGTGCGGGTCGGACCGCCCGCGCCCCGCGAGCCGCAGCACGACTGCGAGGCGGCGGAGCTACCAGCGATGAACGAACGCGCGACGGCCGTCGTGCCGCCCACCGCCGCCTCGGCGACGGTCGCGCCGGTCACCCTGCGCCGGCTCGGTGAGGCACTCGACCTGCTCGACGTCCGCTACCTGGCCGACGGCGACGGCAGCCTGCTGGCGATGTGGGAGCGGCACGCGGTGCTCTTCACGCTCGAGGGGCCGGAGGACGAGATCCTGGTGATGCGCGCCAGGCCGTACTCGACCGTGCCGCCGGACTGGGCCGATCGGGCGTACCGGGTGGTCAACGAGTGGAACCACGCCCAGCGCTTCGCCAAGGCGTACGTGGGCGACCCGACCGAGCGCGGCCAGTTGCCGATCTACGCCGAGATGCAGGTGCCGATGCGCTCCGGTGCGCACGACGCGCTCGTGGTCGAGGTGCTCGACTGCGGCGCGGCCATGGCCACCACCTTCGTCGACTGGCTGCACGACGAGGGTGCCCTGCTCTGACCCGCCGCGCCGAGGTGACCGAGGGGCGGTCCGGTCCGCCCGACGAGCCGATCGGTGCCGGCCCCCGGGTCAGCCGAGTCGGGGTGGGGGAGTGACATCACCCTCGTCCGTGTTGACCATGAAGTACGCGGCCCGCTCCAGGTAGTCCCAGAGCGTGCTCTCGTATTCCCGGGGCAGGTCCAGGCTCTCCACGGCCCGGCGCATCTGCCGCAGCCAGGCGTCCCGCTCGGCCGGGCCGACCCGGAACGGCGCGTGCCGCATCCGCAGCCGTGGGTGCCCCCGCTGCTCCGAGTAGGTGCTCGGGCCGCCCCAGTACTGCATCAGGAAGAGCGTCATCCGGTCGGCCGCCGGACGCAGGTCCTCCTCGGGATAGAGGGGGCGCAGCAGCGGATCGGTGGCGACGCCGACGTAGAACTCGTCGACCAGCTTGCGGAAGGTCGGCTCGCCGCCGATCGCCTCGAACAGGGTGGTCGGCGTACCGGTCGGGTCGCCCTCGGCTGGAGACGTCACCCTTCCATCCTGCCAGGTGCCCGTCGATCGGTCGTGCCACGGTCGGCGCGGCCTTGATCACAACGTACTGACGCCGCTCTGCGGGCTGGTCGAGCCGGTGGCCCGGTCGTCGACCGGTTCCTCGGCCGGGTGTCGCGCAGGCTGGCCCTGGCCACCCGTCCGGCTCTGTGTGGCGGCGTCCGCGATCGCGCTGTTGAACTGCGCGGCGCTGGGCCAGCGGGCCGAGACGAACAACATCAGCAGTACGCCACCGAGGCTCCAGAGCCCGACCACGACCGGAATCTCGAACCGACTGGCGAGGACGCCGGTGACCAGCACCGCGCCGCCCTGCAACACCTGCATCCCGCTGCTCATCACGCCGAACGCCCGGGCCCGGAACCCGGCCGGCAGGGCCTGCACGAACAGCCCGTTCGCCACCGGTAGCAGGCCGGCCACGGCAAAACCGCTGACCAGCGCCATCAGCGCGATCAGGGGCGGCGTCGGGCTGAGCAGGGCGGGCACCAGGGCGAGCGGTGCCAGCACGGCGAACGGCCGGATCAGGGTCCGGCGCAGGTCCGGCCGGAGTCCCCGCCCGATGGTCAGCCCGCCGAGGATGAAGCCGAGCGGGCTGGCGATCATGATCATGGCCTGGATCAGCCCTCGCCCGGGGTGATCCGGATCGGACGCCGAGGTGAATTCGGAGGCCCAGCCGGCGGCCAGCCCCTCGGGCACGATGGCGAAGAGCATCGAGGCGAAGACGATCACGGCGATGGAACGCAGCACCGGCGTACCGAAGACCAGCCGGAACCCCTCCGCCGTCTCGTGCAGCAGGTGGGTACGGTGTTCCACCGCCATCGCGGCCGGTCGGTGCCGTACGCCGAACCGGATCAGCGCCGCCGAGAGCGCGAAGGTGGCGGTGTTGACCAGCAGCGCGGTGGTCGGGTTCAGGGTGGCCGCGGAGGCGCCGATCACGTACCCGACGATCTGCGCCGCCTGGCCGGTGCTCGTGCTGACCGCGAGGCCGACCACCAGCCGGTCACCGCTGAGCAGCATCGGCAAGAGTGCCGACCGGGCCGCCTGACTGGGCGGGTTGGCCAGGGTGACGCCGAAGAGCAGGATCAGGATCACCGGCACCGGCAGGTCGGGGATGGCGATGAGGCCGATCAGCACCATCCGGGTGAGGTCGCAGATGACCATCACCGTCCGGTACGGATGACGTTCGGCCAGTGCCGCGAGCAGCGGACCCCCGACCAGCCAGGGCAGGAAGCTCACCGCGAAGGCGGCGGCGGAGAGCGCGACCGACTCGGTCTCCTGGAACACCAGTACGGTGACGGCGGCCCGCGCGAGGTAGTCGCCGAGCCAGGAGAACGCGTTGGCCGTGTACAGCGCCCGGAACTCCGGCTGGGCGAACACCTCGCGGAAGGTAGCCGGCCCTTCGGGCGTTCGTGTCGCGTCGGACACGGGGGGCCTCCATCGTTCTCGACCGCTGACCACTCGGAATGGGGCTGTCGGGAAACGCGTCAGACATTGGGGGGCAGCGAGGTCTTCGTTACGCTCCGAGAGGAGCTTGTCCCGGATTCTGCCCGATCGTCAGACATTTGGCTAGTGTGGATAGGTAGATCGTCGCATCACTGACTGAACGAACGGACGATACCTGACCACCCGTGCGGTCCGCGACCCCCGGCGCCCGGCGTGCCCCTCCGCTGCCCCGGACGCCCGGCTCAGGTCGCCCCGCCCTGACCCGTCTCGGTGCCGTTCGACGGTGGTGCGGGCGGGCGGACGTACATCCGCGAGGCGGCGATCTGGGCGGTGATACCGGAGTTCTCCAGCGCCTCGGCCAGCCGGCGGCGCAACTCGCGGCCGACCGCGAGCTGGCCGTCCGCGGTCGTCTTGACCACCGTACGGATCACCGCGCCGTCGACCGTGATCTGCTCGACGCCGAGCACCTCCGGCGCCTCGACGATCTCCGGGGCGAGTTCCGGGTCGACCGCGACCGAGGCCGCCGCCGTACGCAGCACCGCGGTCGCCTCCTCCGAGCCGGCGAACCCGATCGGCAGGTCGACGATGACCATCGCCCAACCCTGGCTCTTGTTGCCGACCCGGATGATCTCGCCGTTGCGGATGTACCAGAGCACCCCGCGACCGTCCCGGATCGTGGTGATCCGCAGGCCGACCGCCTCGACGATGCCGGTGGCCTCGCCCAGGTCGACCGTGTCGCCGACGCCGTACTGGTCCTCCAGCAGCATGAACAGCCCGGCGATCAGGTCCTTGACCAGCGTCTGCGCGCCGAAGCCGAGCGCGACGCCGGCGATGCCGGCACTGGCCAGCAGCGGCGCCAGGTCGAAGCTGAGCTCGCTGAGCACGAGCAGTACGGCGATCCCGAACACCACCGCCGTCACCAGGCTGCGCAGGACCGAACCGATCGCCTCCGCGCGCTGGCGGCGCCGCTCCGGTACGACCATCGCCGGATCCACCGCGGCCGTCGGGATCCGTTCCCGCAACGGCTTGAGGATGGTCGGTACCGAACCCTCCGCGGTCGCGCCCACCAGCCGCTTGATCGTGCGGTGCAGCAGGTAGCGGGTGAGCATCGCGATCAGCACGATCGCGATGATGCGAAGGGGCTTCACCAGCAGGTAGTAGCTGCCCTCCGCCAACCAGGGGACGTCGGTCCAGCGCCACAGCAGGTCGCAGGCGTAGCTGTTCAGGCAGTCCGGGCCGGGGCTGGGACTGCCGCTCGAAGCGCTCGGGCTCGGCGACGGGACGGCTAGGGGAAGCGCGAGATTCACGGTTGCCTTCGTACCGCACCCGGGGGCGTGGGCCTCGGCCGCCCCGCCGCGCGGTGGTGTCGCCCGCGTGCGTCGCGGCACCGGCGGGGCGCGGGCGGCGCCCAGGTTAACCGGGCGGAACCGGTCATCCTGCCACGCGACACAAAAGCTTCATGGGGGACCCCGGATTAGTGCGTGCAATCGGGGGTCCTATCGGGGACTATTGGCGCACGGACGCCGGTGATCTGCCGGCGTCGGCCGCGGTCGGCAGCGAACCGCGCCGTCGGTCGACACGGGCAGATGACAGGGGTGGGGTTAGACACAACCGGGAGGGTGATCGCGATGCCTGACATACGACCCACGGTGGGCTCCGGCTCGTTGGTGCTCAACGCGACGTATGAGCCGCTGTGTGTCGTTTCGGTGCGTCGAGCAGCGATTCTTGTGCTCTCGGCCAAAGCAGTCTGTGTCGCCGACGGTGAGGGGATGCTGCACAGCGCCCGCAACTCGCTGCCGGTCCCCTCGGTGGTGCGGCTGACCCGCTTCGTCCGGGTGCCGTACCGCAGCCACGTCGGCCTCTCCCGTCGCGCGATCTTCGCCCGGGACGGCTGGCGGTGCGCCTACTGCCGGGGTCCCGCCGAGACCATCGACCACGTCTTCCCGCGCAGCCGGGGCGGCCGGCACGCCTGGGAGAACGTCGTC
Organism: Micromonospora sp. NPDC050397; assembly: GCF_044901685.1. NCBI lineage: Bacteria > Bacillati > Actinomycetota > Actinomycetes > Micromonosporales > Micromonosporaceae > Micromonospora > Micromonospora sp. NPDC050397. The sequence goes on along the minus strand of NZ_JBJDPS010000008.1, from coordinate 89,950 downwards.
GCGGCGTGCGCCAAGTGCAACCACAGCAAGGGCGACAAGACGCCGGCCGAGATGGGATGGCGGCTGCACGCCCTCCCCGCCCCGCCGAAGGGGACCGCCTGGCGGGTGCTCGGCCACCGGACACCGGACCCGCGCTGGGCCGACTGGCTCGACCTACGCGACGCCGGCCTCGCCGCCTGAGCGCGGATCACGGTGGGCGGGCGGAGACCAGCGAGGCGAAGACCACCACGTTGTCCGCGTACCCGGTGGTGCCGCCGACCCAGCGCCCGCCGCAGGTGATCAGGCGCAACCCGGGCCGGTTGAAGTCCTCGAAGACCTGGTCGGTCGGCAACTGGGACTTGTCGAACCGGCGTACGGAATTGACCTTGAAAACCGCCACCGAGCGGTCCATCCGGGTGATCTCGATCTGCGCCCCGGCCCTGACCTTCGCCAGGTCGTGGAAGACCGCCGGACCGGTGCGGGTGTCGACGTGCCCGACGATCACCGACGGACCGTACTGACCCGGGGTCGGGCTCTGGTCGTACCAGCCGGCCTCCTGGTAACGGTCCGGTGGTGGTACGGCGATCGAACCGTCCGGGGCGATCCCGACCCGGTGCACCCGGGCCCGTACGTCCAGTGACGGAATCGTGATCGCGGTCGGCGGGCTCTGGGCCATCACCGGGAACTTGCGGGGCGGTGGCTGGGTGCCCGAGGAGAACCCGGGCAGGAAGTTCCTCCCGGTGACGTACTGGACGCCGAAGCCGGTGACGATCAGGCCGATCAGCACGATGATGACCGGCACCGGTCCGGGTCGGCGGCGTACCTGACCACGAACCCGGGTGATCCGGTCGCGGGTCGGCCGGTGTCCCGGCGTACCGGCGGCCACCGGCGCCGCACCCGGGGGTCGGGCGGTGCCCACCGCGCGGCCACGGGTTCCGGGACCGGGGCCGACCGCCGGACCGGTGGCACCGGCCGTGCCGGGACGCAGCGTGCCCGGGGCGGTGCGATCGGCGGTGTCCGGGGTGACGATGCTCGCCGCCGACGCCTCGGTCACCAGCCGGGAGAACACCCGCCAGGCCCGGCCGTGGGCAGCCCGGACCGGAGCGAGGCGACCGGCCATCGTCGGGCGTCGACTCAGAGTCTCGTCTCGGCCCGGCGACGCGCGCTCACCAGCCAGAGCCCACCGCCCAGCACGACCACGGCGAGGCCGCCGACGAGCACCATCGGGCCACCGAAGCCGCCGGCCGTGCCACCACCGCCGGTGGCCGGACCCTGGGTCGGCTTGCTCATGTTCACCACGGTCAGGGTGGTGTGCGCGGTATTACCGTTCGGGCAGGTCAGGTTCACGTCGAAGGTGCCCGGCGCCCGGTTGCCCGGGATCGTCACCGCGCCGGTCAGGAAGCCGTTGTTGGGCCGTACGATGGCTCGCCCGAACGCCTGCGACTCCACCGTCGCCTGATTGTTGTTCGCCTGGTCACAACTGGCCCGGATGTTCACCCGGCTGCCCGCCTGGGCGGTATTCGGAGTGACCTCGACAAACGCGTTGGATGTCTGGGTCGGTGCCGGTGTCGGGGCCGCCGCCGCCGGCACCGCGGGCGCGCCGAGGGCGACCGCCCCGACCGCCGAGACGAGTGTCCGACGCAGTGTTGTCACACGCTGCATGACCTCCCCCTTCCGGCCGGTCCGGCCGGCTCGTATAAGGAGGGGGCCCTTTTTATCGTTTTCGGTAGAGGAAGGGCCCCTTCCTAACCCGTGCGCCAGGGGTGTTCCCACCCGGCTCCGGGAATCACGCCGGGGCGGCGGGTCAGGGGGCGTCCGGTCCGGGTTCCGCCGGAAGTGCGGTCACCGGGTGCCAGTTCAGCGGGGACGAGAGCACCATCGTGCTCGACGGCTGCCCGTACGGGGCGAGCCGGTCGATCACCTGCTCGAAGGCGTCGATCGACCCGGCGGCCACCTTGAGCACACTGCACGCGTCGCCGGTGATCCGGTGTATCTCCAGCACCTCCGGCCAGCCGGAGACGGACGGGTCGCGCAGGATGCACCGGGGGCCGTAACAGGACATCCGGATCAGCGCCACCACCGGGCGCCCGGCCCGCGTCAGGTCCACGTGCGCGTGATAGCCGGTCACCACGCCCGACTCCTCCAGTCGGCGGACCCGTTCGGCGACCGCGGGCGGTGACAGGTGCACGCGGCGGGACAGCTCGCTGAACGAGAGCCGGGCGTCGGCTTGAAGCTCGCGGAGCAGCGCCCAGTCCATGTCGTCCACAACACACCTTCCCTTCGTGAGGTGATTTCTCAAATTACCCCCTGGGTCGTGGGGCGGAAGTGGCTGTGCGCCGTTGGTTCGGCATTCCGCGCGACGCCCCCGCAGGGCGATCATGACGCTAGCGGGAACGGAAGGAGACGACGGTGCGGCAGCGGCAGGCAGGATCGACGGTCGGCGACGGCCCGGTGGGCGGCTACGGCGAGGTGTCGAGGGCAGGGACCGGCATCCGTCCGGTCGACGCGGACGAGCGCGCCGCCCGGGCGGCGGCGAACGAGGGCGAGCCGACGCTGGAGTTCGCCGACCGGACACCGTACGACGCGTACGTGCACGCCAGCACCCTGCACACGTTGCAGCAGACGCTGAGCAAGGACCCGGGCGAGATGTCCTTCCTGATGATCAGCCAGATCATGGAGCTCTACTTCGGGCTGACCTGCTTCGAGCTGCGCGAGGCGCGGCGCCTGCTCGGCGAGGACGAGGTGTGGGCCGCGCTCGCCCCGCTGCGCCGGGCCGCGTTGCACCTGGAGGGGCTGAACGCCGCCTGGCGCGGCCTGCGCTGGATGACCCCGGCCGACTTCAACACCTTCCGGGACCTGCTCGGCGAGGGCTCCGGGTTCCAGTCCGCGATGTACCGCCAGTTGGAGTTCCTGCTCGGCCTGAAGACCCCCGCGCTGATCCGCCCCTTCCGGCGGCAGCCGGCGGTGTACGACGCGCTGGCCGACGCCCTGCACGCGCCGAGCCTCTGGGACGAGGTGCTGCGGCTGCTGGCCCGGCGCGGGTTCGCCGTACCGGCCGAACTGCTGGCCCGCGACCTCACCGAGCCGGCCGAACCGAGCCCCGAGGTCGAGCGGTGCTGGGTGGAGATCTACCGCGACGCCGGACCGGACAACCACCTGCGCCTGCTCGGCGAGGCGCTGTCGGAGATCTCCGAGCAGTTCGGCGACTGGCGCTACCAGCACCTCAAGGCGACCCAGCGGGCGATGGGCGCCAAGCCCGGCACCGGCGGCTCGGGCGGTGTGGCCTGGCTGCAACGGAGCATGGCCCGTACGGTCTTTCCCGAGCTGTGGTCGGCCCGTACCGACATGTAGTGCGCGACGACCGATCGACGAACCGGGAACCGGAACGACACCGAGAGTGGAAACGACGATGCGTTCATCCGAAGAAGAAGCCCGCCGGCTCGACGCCGACGACCCGGGACACCGCGACCTGTTCCTGGTCCCGCCGGCCGAGGGCGGTCGGTACGCCCACAGCGCGTACCTGGTCGGCAACTCGCTCGGCCTGCAACCCCGGGCCACCCGGGGCGAGCTGATGGAGGAGCTGGACACCTGGGCCAGGCTGGCGATCGAGGGCCACTTCGAGGGCGACCGCCCCTGGACCCCGTACGTCGGTCTGCTCACCGAGCCGGCCGCGCGACTGGTCGGCGCCCTGCCGGCGGAGACCGTGGTGATGAACACCCTCACGGTCAACCTGCACCTGCTGATGGTCTCGTTCTACCGCCCGACCGGCAGCCGGAACCGGATCGTCATCGAGGACACCGCGTTCCCGTCGGACAGCTACGCGGTGCGCAGCCAGGCCGGCTTCCACGGGCTCGACCCGGACGACGTGGTGGTCCGGCTGCGGGCCCGTCCCGGCGAGGAGAACCTGCGCACCGCCGACGTGCTCGACTACCTGGAGCGGGAGGGGGACCGGGTCGCGCTGGTGCTGCTCGGCGGGGTCAACTACCTCACCGGCGAACTGCTGGACATCCCGGCGATCACCCGGGCCGGTCGGGCGGCCGGCGCGGTGGTCGGCTGGGACCTGGCCCACGCCGCCGGCAACGTGCCGTTGCGGTTGCACGACTGGGACGTCGACTTCGCCGCCTGGTGCACGTACAAGTACCTGAACTCCGGCCCCGGTTCGGTGGCCGCCGCGTTTGTGCACGAACGGCACCTCGGCGACCGGGGACTGCCCCGGTTCGAGGGCTGGTGGGGCAACGAGCCGGCGACCCGGTTCGAGATGACCTCGCGGATCCGGCCCCCGGCCACCGCCGACGCGTGGCAGATCTCCAATCCGCCGATCCTGGCCATGGGCCCGGTCCGGACCTCGCTGGAGCTCTTCGACAAGATCGGCATGGCCGCGCTGCGCGAGCGGAGCGTCCGGCTCACCGGGTACGCCGAGCGGCTGCTCGACGAGGTTGTCGCCACCCGTCCGATCAGCCTGCTGACCCCGCGCGACCCGCAGCGCCGCGGCGCCCAGCTCTCGCTGCGGATCGGCTCGGGCAGCGCCGCCGAACTGGCCCGCCGGCTGCGGTTCGAGCACGGGGTGCTCACCGACTCGCGCGAACCGGACGTGATCCGGGCCGCCCCGGTGCCGCTCTACTCGACGTACCACGACTGCTGGCGGCTCGCCGACGCGCTCGCCCGTACGGTCGACGAATGATCCGTCGAGTGGTATGGCACCGGCAGCCGGCCGGTGTCCGGTTGCCCGCGATGTGGTGAAAACCGGGCCGCGATACGGCGACAGCGGCCGATCCGCGTCGCCGTCGGGCAACCGCGAGCAGGTCAGCGGCAGTCGGGTTCGCCACCCCGAGATACACCGCGCCTCGCACTCCGATACCGTTGACATCGTCTGAGTCGGAGCGGACCGGCAACCTGGCCGCCCAACCCTGGGCCGGGTTTTTGGTCCCTATCACGCCTGGGAGCGTTGAGGTTGTCTGCTACCGAGCAGTGGACGGTTACCGACACCTTGCTGTATTTCGTCGGGATCCCGGCTGCCGTGGTGCTGGTGATCGCCGTGCTGGCGTTCGCCGGTAGCGGCCGGAGCGCCCGACGTTATCGGCCGGGACGGCCATTCGACTTCACCCCGGTCTGGTTCCTGTCCGCACCGGAGAACCTGGCCGGTTCGGCCGCCGCCGCGCTGCGGGGCAGTGGTCGGGCGGCCGAGTTGACCGGAGCCCAGACCGAGAGCACGGGTACGCCGAGTCAGGCGGGCACAACGGGAGGCGCAAGTGACCGCTGGTGAGCAGGCCATGACGACCTACAGTCCGGCCGAGCCGGAGCCGGCCGGTCGGCCGGACGTCCTCGACGGTCCGTTCTCGACCCGTCAGCTTCTCCGCATCGACGAGGCACTGCGCCTGGCCGACCAGGGCAGCGGTCTGGTCTTCACGGTCTACGTCGGCGCACTCGACGAGCCGGTGCGCGAGCACGCCGTACGGCTGCTGGACCAGCTCGCCGAGCCGTCCCGGTCGGTGCTGGTCGCGGTCTCGCCGAACCAGCGGGTGCTGGAGGTGGTGACCGGCTCCGAGTCACGCAAGCGCATCCCGGACCGGGACGCCAAGCTGGCGGCACTCTCCATGGTGGCCGCGTTCGGCGGTGGTGACCTGGCCGGTGGCATCATCAGCGGCCTGGACCAGCTTGCCAGCCGCGCCGGCAAGGCGTGACCGACCCACACCGTCCCGCCCGCAGGGCCTGACCGCCCACAGCGTAAAGAACCCGGCCGCGTCACCGGATCGAACCGGTGCCGCGGCCGGGTTTCTTCTGCCTCGGGCAGTGGCCCCGCGACTCAGGCCGCGGCGGCGTCGCGGGCGCGGGCGGCGAGGGCCCGGACCACGCCGTCCCGCCCCTCGCTGACCAGGCGGCGCAGCGGCGCCGGGTGGCCCTCCTGGGCCAGCCAGTTGTCGGTGGCGGCGATCGTGTCGGCGCTCACCTGGTAGGCCGGGTAGGCCAGGACGACAAACTCCTGCGCGGGCTCGCTGTCCCGGCTCGCCCACAGCCGGCTCACCGACTCGAAGAACCGCGCGGCGTACGGCGCCGTCAGCTCCACCTGCGCCGGGTGCTGGAAGCCCTGCAACAGCGCCCGGTTGCGCCAGTTCGGCAGCACCTCGTCGCCGGTCAGCGCCTGCCACACCTCGGCCTTCTGCTCCGGGGTGGGCAGCAGCGCGCGGGTCAGCGCGGCCTCGCGCTCACCACTCGCGGTCCGGTCACCGGCCAGTTCGGCGTCGACGTCGGCGGCATCGGCGGCACTGCAGGCGACCAGGGCCCGCAGCAGCGTCCAGCGCAGTTCGGTGTCGATGGTCAGACCATCGGGCACCTCGGCACCGTCGAGCCAGGCCCGGATCGCGGCCAGATCCTCGTCCGACCGGGCGGCGGAGGCGTAGGCGCGGGCCCAGGCCAGTTGCAGGCCGCTGCCCGGCTCGGCCAGCCGGAGCGCGGTCCTGGCCGTGCGCGCCAGATCGGCCCAGCCGGTCGGGGCCCAGTCCGGGTCCGCGTACATGGCCAGCGTGCTGCTCGCCTGGCGCAGCGTCTGGGTGACCAGGTTGATGTCGGTCTCGGCCGGCAGTCCCGCCAGCACCAGGGCGACGTAGTCACGGGCCGACAACTCGGCGTCCCGCACCATGTCCCAGGCGGCGGCCCAGCAGAGCGCCCGGGGCAGCGAGGACTCGAACGCGCCGACGTGCTGCACCACGGTCGCCATCGACCGCTCGTCGAGCCGGAGCTTCGCGTACGTCAGGTCGTCGTCGTTGAGCAGCAGCACGTCCGGCGCCGGCACACCGACGAGCTGGGGCAGCTCGGTCGACTCCCCGGTCACGTCGACCTCGATCCGCTCCCGCCGGACCAGCCGGCCGTCGCGCAGGTCGTAGAGGCCGACACCGATCCGGTGCGTACGCAGCGTCGGGTAGTCCGACGGCGCCTCCTGACGTACGACGACCCGCTGGTAGTTGCCGTCGGCGTCGATCGCCACCGCCGGACGAAGCGTGTTGACCTGGGCCGTCTCCAACCACTGGGCGGCGAACTTGCGCAGCTCCCGGCCGGAGGCCGACTCCAGTTCGCTGAGCAGGTCGTCGAAGGTGGCGTTGCCCCAGGCGTACCGGGCGAAGTAGTTGCGCAGGCCGGCGACGAACGGCTCCTCGCCGACGTACGCGACGAGCTGCTTGAGCACGCTCGCCCCCTTGGCGTACGTGATGCCGTCGAAGTTGACCTCGACCGCCTCCAGGTCCGGCATCTCGCAGTAGACCGGGTGGGTGGAGGAGAGCTGGTCCTGCCGGTAGCCCCAGTTCTTGCGGATGGACAGGAAGGTGGTCCACGCGTCGGAGAACCGGGTGGCGTTGGTGTTGGCCCAGTGGCTGGCCCACTCGGCGAACGACTCGTTCAGCCACAGGTCGTTCCACCACCGCATCGTGACCAGGTCACCGAACCACATGTGGGCGAGTTCGTGCAGGATCGTGTTCGCCCGCTGCTCGTACTCGAAGTCGGTGACCTGCGAGCGGAAGACGTAGTGCGTCTCGGAGTGGGTGACACAGCCGAAGTTCTCCATCGCGCCCGCGTTGAAGTCCGGCACCCAGAGCTGGTCGTACTTGGGCAGCGGGTAGCGGACCCCGAACTGCTCGTGGAAGAAGTCGAATCCCTGCGTGGTCACCAGGTGCAGCTCGTCCGGGTCGAGGTACTCCGCCATGCTGGCCCGGCAGTAGTAGCCCATGCTGATGCCGTCGTGGGTGTAGCGGACCTCGTGGTACGGGCCGGCGCAGAGCGCGGTGATGTACGTGCTCATCCGGGCCGACTCGGCGAAGTGGAGGGTCTTGGTGTCGCCGTGCGACTCCTCGGCCGAGACCGGCATGTTCGAGATCGCCCGCCAGTGCGCCGGCACGGTGGCGTGCCAGGTGTAGACGCTCTTCAGGTCGGGCTGGTCGAAGCAGGCGAAGACCCGCTGCGCGTCGGCCGTCTCGAACTGGCTGTAGAGGTAGGTCTCGCCGTCCACCGGGTCGACGCTGCGGTGCAGGCCCTGCCCACTCGCCGAGTAGAGGTAGTCGGCCTCGACCACCAGGGTGTTCTCGGCGGCCAGGCCGGTCAGGACGAGCCCGTTCTCCGCCGACCAGGTGCCCAGGTCGACCGGGGCGCCGTTCAGCGTGGCCGACCGTACCGCGTCGGCGGCGACCTCGATGAAGGTGCTGGCGCCGGGCTCGGAGCAGCGGAACCGCACCTCGGTCACGGACCGGAACGTGCGATTGTCGGCGGCCTGGCCGCCGGAGGTCAGGTCCAGGCTGATGTCGTACCCGTTGACGTCGAGCAGGCGGGCCCGCTCGGTCGCCTCGACCTGGGTAAGGTTGCGCACTCCCGGCACGTCATTTCTCCATCCGCTGCTAGCCCGCTGTCCTCGCTGACAGCGAAGATCCACCCCCGGTGGCTCCCGGTCGAGTGTTTCACGGGCGGGAGCGAGCGGGGGTGGTCTAACTCACGGTCTCATCCCGGTGCCTTTGCGGCACCCCCGGGGTGAGGATTCACAAAGGTGGATACGATTCACCTTTCGTGAATAGTGGAGGGAGTCGCCGTGTCCGAACGGGCGAGCGTCACCATGTACTTCGATCCGTCCTGTCCCTGGGCGTGGATGACCTCCCGCTGGTTGCTGGAGGTGGAGAAGGTCCGTCCGGTCGACATCGAGTTCCGGGTGATGAGTCTCGGGGTGCTGAACGAGGGCCGGGACGGACTCCCGGCGGACTACCGGGAGTCGATGAAGACCACGTGGGGACCGGTGCGGCTGAGCATCGCGGTCGAGCAGAAGTACGGGCAGCGGACGCTGCGCGACTTCTACACCGCCATCGGCACCCGGATCCACCCCGGACGGCAGGAGCGTGGACCGGAGTTGTACGCCGCCGTCCTCGCGGACCTCGGTCTGGACCCGGCGTTGGCCTCGGCCGCCGGCTCCACCGGGTACGACGAGGCACTGCGGGCCAGCCACGAGGCCGGCATGCGCCCGGTCGGCAACGATGTCGGCACCCCGGTGATCCACGCCCCCGGTCCGGTCGAGGGCGAGACGGTCGCCTTCTTCGGCCCGGTTGTCACCCCGGCGCCCAAGGGGGAGGCGGCCGGTCGCCTCTGGGACGGTGTCCTGCTGGTTGCCGGCACGCCCGGCTTCTACGAGTTGAAGCGGTCCCGGACCCTGGGCCCGATCTTCGACTGACGCCCCGGCACGGCCGGCCGGGGGAGACCCGGTCGGCCCTCGGACTCTCCGTACGCGTTGCGGTGCGACGTACGCCGGGGTGCCGAACGTGACCGGACGGTGGGCGCGCTCGTTGGACCGGGCGTCCGTCGCGGCGGTCGCACCGGCCGCCCGGTCACGTCCGACCACCGGAGAGGCCCCGATGCCCAAGCACCACCAGGATCGTGAGCAGTCCGTCGCGCCGCCCGCCGAGGCGGTGGCCCGCAACCTCGGCGGCGCCTACTGGTCCGTGGACGACTGCCGGTGGCCGGCACTCCACCCCGGGCTGCCCGAACACCTCGCCGACCTGGTCGCCCCGCCGATCGTGGTCGGGGTGGCGCCGGTGCCGACCAGCGCGCTGGTCGCCGGGGCGGCCGTACCGCGCCGCCGGGCCGGGCGGCACCGCCGCCGTACGCCGGCCAACTGAACGCGACGTGTCGAGCACGTCCAGCCGGTGGACTCGCCCGGGGGATCGACGGCCGCGGGCGGCACCCGCCCGGTAGCGTCACCGGGCATGACGGTCGTACACCCGATCGCCCGGGCCTGGATCACCACCGGCGGCACCGGCGCGCAGAACTATGACGAGTTCGCCGACGACGCGGAGATCACCGCGATCATCGAGGCCAACCCGCACAGCGCTCTCGCCATCGAGATGCCCCACCGGGCGCCGGAGAGTCTCGGCAGGTCCTTCGCCGACTCCCTGCCCGACGCGGTGGCCCGGCTGGCCGAGGCGAAGGCGGACGGCAGCTACACCCCGGCGGACCGGGTGGTGGTCCTCTACCGGATCAGCTCGCCGGTCGACGAACCCGGTTACGGCATGTTCGCCCTGGTCGACACCGACCAGATCTCCACCAGCGCGGACGAGCCGGGGCTGGTGATCCGCAACGAGGACGTCTTCATCGCCAAGGTCAGGGAGCGGGTGGCGCTGGCGCAGGCGACCGGTCACCTGCTCTCTCCCGTACTGCTGCTCCAGACCGGGCGCGGCGACGAGCTGCACGCCGCGCTGGCGGCGGCGACCGAGGCGGCCGGGGCGCCCGCCGCGACCGACACCGACCAGTCCGGCCGGACGCACGCGATCTGGCTGCTCGGCCCCGGGCAGACCCAGGACGAGCTGTGCGCCCTGGCCGGCGGCGGCGAGCTGGTCGTGGCGGACGGCAACCACCGGAGCCTGGCCGCGCAGACCGGCGGCCTGCCGCGCTTCCTCGCCGTGGTCACCACCCCCGCGTCGGTGGCGATCCAGCCCTACAACCGACTGGTCAGCGAGCTGACCAGCAGCCCGGCGGAGCTGCTCGACCGGCTCCGCGCGGCGGGCGCCCGGGTGGAACCGCTCGCCGGGGCGCCGACCGGACCCACCCCGGGCGAGCCGGTCCAGCTCTACCTCGACGGCCGGACGTTCGCGGTGACACTGCCGGCCGGTCCGGGCACGGCGGTGGAGAACCTCGACCACGCCCTGGTCGAGCGGGTGCTGCTGCGGGACGCGCTCGGCCTCGACCCGGGCGACAAGCGGATCACGTACGTCGGCGGCGACTACCCCGCCTCCTGGCTGGCCGGCGAGGTCGACCGGGGCCGGGCGGAACTGGCAATCCTGGTCGCCCCGGTGACCGTGGAGGACTTCGTGGCGGTGAACCTCGCCCGGCAGAAGATGCCACGCAAGAGCACCTGGTTCACCCCGAAGGCCCGGGGCGGTCTGGTGCTGGCGGAGCTGGACGCGTGAGCCGCGCCGGTACGGGTGTGAGCCCGGTCAGCTTGCCGGCGCCTGCGCGTCGTGCCGCCGTGGTCGACTGAGAGACTGCCCTCATGCGCGTCTACCTGGGATCCGACCACGCCGGCTACGAGTTGAAGGTGCACCTGGTCAACCACCTGGCCAAGCAGGGCTACGAGGTGGTTGACGTCGGACCGCACGTGTTCGACCCGGACGACGACTACCCGGCGTTCTGCCTGCACACCGGCGACCACGTGGTCGACGACCCGGACAGCCTCGGGGTGGTGATCGGCGGCTCCGGCAACGGCGAGCAGATCGCCGCGAACAAGGTCGCCGGGGTCCGCGCGGCGCTGGCCTGGAGCGTCGAGACGGCGCAGCTCTCGCGTCAGCACAACGACGCGAACGTGGTCGCGGTCGGTGCCCGGCAGCACACCCTCGACGAGGCGACCGCGATCGTCGAGGCGTTCCTGACCACGCCGTTCTCCGGCAACATCCGGCACGCCCGGCGGATCGCCCAGGTCACCGAGTACGAGGAGACCGGCGCGCTGCCGTCGCTGCCCTCCTGAGACGGGATCACCGGTGGCCGCCGGAGCGGATGCTCCGACGGCCACCGGATCGGGTGTGACGCGACGACCCTGACGGGTCGGATGCGGTGACGGGTCAGTGCCGGCGACGGGTCAGTGCCGGCGACGGGTCAGAGCCCGCCCACCCGGTTTCCGCACGAGCGGACCGGGTCGAGGGTGAAGTCGACCGTCGAGACCACTCCGGCGGTGATCGGCAACCGCCGGGTCTGCGGCTTCCAGCCGTCCCGGGCGACGATCACCTCGTACCGTCCCCGGGGCAGCCAGAGGGCGTACCGGCCATGTTCGTCGGCGGTCACGGTGTAGCCGGTGCCCGGGTCGCTGACCACGTTGACCTGGACCGTGGCCGGCACCGGGACCGGCGCTCCGGCGCACGGTCGACCCAGCACGGTCCCCTGGATCTTGCCCCAGTTCGGCGGGGGCGCGACGTTCGCGGTGACCGCTACCTTCGGCGACGGGTACGGCGTGTCCGCCTGGAGCACCACCCCGGCGCGGTAGGCACCGGGCTGGGTGATCGTGTTCGCCGAGGTGGCGGTCAGGGTCAGGGTCAGCACCCGCGACTGCCCGGGTGCCAGCGTGAACGTGGCCGGGGCCGCCGCCAGCCACGGTACGTCGACCGGGTCGTCGCAGGACTCCAACCCGCCCAGCCGCTCGGACTCGACCGACGGGGTGAACGGCTCCGGCATCCCGCCGAACTTGTACGCCCCGCACGCCCCGGCGCCCCGGAACTGGGCGAACCGTGAGTTGGGCAGGTCGAGCCAACTCCCGCTGGCCGGGTCGAAGGCGATGGTGCGGTTGGTGACCTCGTCCCGGTCGGCCGCGATCCCACCGTTGACCACCAGCAGCCGGCCGGCGGCGGCGTACTGCGAGCCCCAGAGCGGCACCGGCGGGGCGGGCAGCGGACTCCAGGTGTCGGTCCTGGGGTCGTACACGTGGGCGTCGTTGACCGGCTCGTCGCCGCTGCCACCGGAGCAGTACACGTGGCCGTCGATGCCGCCGCAGGAGGCCCAGGAGACGTTGCGGGGATAGTTCGCGCCGGTGCTGAACTCGCGGGTGGCGAGGTCGAAGACAACCAGGTCGTCCGAGTTCTCGCAGCCGGCGTCCACGCATCCGCCGACCAGGTAGAGCTTGCCGCCGACCACGGCGGTGCCGGCGGCGGCGCGCGGCGCCGGGTTGACCGCCCCGGGCAACGGCTGCCACTCGCCGCCGCCGGCCAGGTCGTAGCTGACCACGCCGGGCAGCGGGGGAGCGTCCCAGTTGCCCTCGTCGTCCTCCCAGCCGCCGACCACGTAGAGCTTGTCGTCGGCGACCGCCACCGACGGCTTGCCCCGCCCGACCGGCAGGTCCGGCAACCGGTTCCAGGCGTCGGCCCCGGGGTCGTAGACGGAGGCGTGTCGCGCGTTGCCGACGCCGACCCCGCCACCGACGGAGTAGACCTTCCCGTCCCAGGTGACGGCCGCGCTGTCGTACGCCGCCGAGGGCAGGTCGGAGATCCGTTGCCAGTTCTTCTCCGCCTCCGTACCGGGAACGGACGCGGGCGCGAGGTCGGCACCGGTACGGCGGACGGCCTGGCCGGGCCGGGCGGCGGTGCTGGCGCCGACCACCTTCCGCTGGTTGAGCGGCGGTCCGGCGCTCGGCTTTCCGGAAAGCGGCGTTCCGGGGAGTGGCGTTCCGGAAAGCGGCGTTCCGGGAAGCGCGAGCAGGTCGAAACCGCCGATCCGCTCCACCGGTGTGACCTGCGCCGGGGCGCTGCCGGTGTTGCGGACGGTGACCTTGGCGGTGCGGGTGCTGCCGTACGGCTGGTGGGTGACCACACCGGTGGGGTCGACGGTCAGCCGGCCGGCGCGCAGCGCGAAGTCGGCCCGCCGGACGTCGTCCGCGAGTACGTCAACCGGGCCGGTCGAGGTGGCGTACCCGGAGCGGCCAGCCTGGAACTGGAGTGGGCCGACCCGGTTGGAGAAGAGCCAGTAGAGGCCGTCGGGCAGGTTCGGGTCCTCCGGCGTCGCCGCCGAGAGGCCGTACGGGTGCCCGTCGGCGTAGTCGGCGCGTACCACCCGGACCCCGTTCAGCGCGGCTCCGGTGTTGTGGTCGGTGGTGAGGCCGACGACCAGGCCACCCGGGACCGGGGCGCAGGCGCCGCCAGCCGTGGCGTAGCCGGGAGCGGCACAGTCGGCCCCGACCGGCAGCGCGACGTTCGTGGTCTTGTCCACCCAGCCGAGCTTCAGGGTGGTGGTGACCGGTGGATAACCGGGATAGCGGGCGGTGGTGGTGACCTGGTAGGTGGCGTGGCCGGCGACGGTGAAGCTGAACCGGCCGGTGACCGGGTCGGTGAAGACCGGCCCGCCGGGACGACCGGGCACCGCGATCGTGGCGTAGAGCGGCCAGCGGTGGGCGGAGCCGTCGGCGACCCGTCCCGAGACGGTCACCGTCGGCGCCACCGCCAGGGCGAAGTTCTGGGTGACCGTGCCGTCGGTGGGGACGACCACCGGCACGGTCTGCGCGACGAACCCGTAGCTCGCCGCGGTGACCTGGTGCCGTCCGGCCGGCAGGGTGAAGCGGTAGCGGCCGTTGTCGTCGGTGCTCACCGTGCGGCCGTCGGCGCTGACCGTGGCACCGACGACCGGGGCGCCGCCGGCCGCGCTGGTCACCGTGCCACCCACCTCGCCGACCGGTCCGCGCGGAGCGAGCTTGACCGCCTGGTACGCGTCCAGCCGGCCCTCGCCGAAGGTGTTGTTGTCGTCCACCGTTCCGCCGCACTCCACCGCGTCGACGTCGATCGCGGTGTCGTCGAGCAGGGTCTGGGTCGCGGGCAGGTTGCCGCGCAGCGTCGGCGCCGCCGACCAGAGCAGCGCCACCGTGCCGGCGACGTGCGGGGCGGCCATCGAGGTGCCGCTGAACCAACCGTACGAGTGCCCCGGCACGCTGGACCGGATGTCCACCCCGGGGGCGGCGATGTTCGGCTTGATCCCGTCGTCCACCGAGGAGGCGCCCCGGCTGGAGAACTCGGCGATGACGTTGTCGACGTCGTACGCGCCGGCGGCGTACGACCGGGGGTAGTCGCCGGGGGAGCCGGCGGTGCCGCAGTCGGGGCCCTCGTTGCCGGTGGAGAAGCTCGGGAAGATGCCGACCGCGCGCCAGGCGTCGACGGTGTCGGCGTACCAGCGGTCGCCGGAACCACCGCCCCACGAGTTGTTGACGATGTCGGCGTGCAGGTCGGGGCGGGGGTTCTTGCCGTCGCGGTCGGTCGGGGCGAGCACCCACTGGCCGGCGGCGAGCAGGCTGGCGTCGGAGCAGCTACTGGACTCGCAACCCTTGGCGGCGATCCAGCGCGCGCCCGGCGCCACCCCGACCCGGTTCTCGGGGCCGTCGTCGCCCACCATGGTGCCCATGGTGTGGGTGCCGTGCCCGTCGTTGTCGCAGGGGGCGGCGTCGGTGCAGACGGCCGCCGGGTCGTACCAGTTGTAGTCGTGGTCGAAGCCGCCGTCGCCCCGGTTGCCCCGGTAGCTGTCGACCAGTGCGGGGTGGTCGTACTCGACCCCGGTGTCGATGTTCGCCACCACCACGGTCTCACCGCGTACGTCGAACTCGTCCCAGACCCGGGGTGCTCCGATGTTGAGCAGGCCCCATTCCGCCTCGGCGGCACCGGCCCGGTCGACCGGCTCCGCCGGCTTCGGCTCGACGACCGGGTAGCTCCGGGACGGCTCGATCCGCTCCACCTCGGGTCGGGCGGCGATGGTGTCGACCAGGTCACGGTCGCCGCGTACCCGGACGGCGTTGCTGATCCAGTACGCGGTGTGTGCCGTCTTCCGCGCGCCCAACTCCGCCAGCAGCCCGCGCTGGGCGTGCCGGGCGGTGTCGGTTAGCCGGCGGTACACCTCGGCGGCCCGGTCGTCGGAGCCACCCAGCCGGGCGGCGGCGGTCAGGTCGGCCCGCTCGCGCAGGTAGACCAGGAAGGTGGTGCTGCCGGTGCCGCGGAGCGCGGCGGAGACCTCCGGACTGACCGGTGCCGTCGTCCGGGCGCCGGTGCCGGCCACCGTTCCCGTCGCCCGGCCGGCGTCCGGTCGCCCGGTACGGGAATCGGCGCCGGCCGCTGCCGGTGACGCGGTCACGGCGAGTAGGGCACCGAGCGTCACGACCAGTGATCGCCACCGCCCACCGCGCCTACCGCCGGGATTGTTCCGTGGATCCGACATCCGTGCCCCCTACCTGCGGCCCCACTGCCCGGCGTCGGCGCCCGTCGAGTCGATGGGCCCGGAGTACGACCATCAGTGCCGCGGCGGATTGTCCGGCGTGGGTGGGCTTGGGGCATCGCTCTGTGCGGAACGTACGGCTCGGATTTACGCAGAGTCATTGGTCGACGGGCAACAAGAGTGACCGATCTGCGACAATTAGGTGATCCGTTCGGTCTGCCCCTCGGTGGGCGTCCGGCCGATTCCGGCGAGTGCCGGCAAGCCCCGGTGGAACCGGGAACGGCTCAGCGGCCGTTGCGGGGGAGGTCCTCGCGGGGCGTCCAGTTGCGGCGGATCACCACCACCCGTTGCTCGGCCTCGGCCAGGTCGGCCTCGGTCGGACGGGACGCGTCCCGCGCCCGCATGGCCGCGCTCACCCCGACCTGGGACGCCCCCGAGCCGATCAGGCCCCGCAGCCCCCGCTCGCTGTCCCGCTCGTCGGCGCCCGCGCCGTGCCCGCCACCCGAACCGTGACCGGACGCGCCGCCACCGCCACCGCCGTTCCCGCCCCGGTGCCCGACCGCGTTGTCGGCCCGGTGTCCGCCGCTGCTGTCCGCCCGGTGTCCGCTGCTGTCCGCCCGGTGTCCGGCGGCGCTTTCGGCCCGTTGTCCGCCGGTGGCGGGTGGGCGTCGTGGCGCGTCGGCCTCGGGCACCGGATCGTGCACCTCGGAGGTGGTCGCCGACCGCCCCTCCGGGGCCCACTCGTCCGGGCTCTCGGTGCCCGGGGTGGGGCCGTGCCGCAGCCGGCGCCGACGACGCTCAGGATCAGCCATGTGCCGACGGTACCCGCGACCGGCCGACCGGTTAAGGGTGCGGGCGGACGATCGCCGGTCACCACGGGCGACAGTGGCGCCGCTCTCCGTGGATATCGTGTTCGGTGGTCGATCGATGCCGGCGAGGCGGATGGTTTGTCGGCTGGTTACCCTCGAATCGGGACGGGTCACCCGGCCCCGATGGGGGAGGACTGGAACAGATGGCAGACCAGACGCAGCCGTGGTCCGAACAGACGGTCCCGTGGGCCGAGCGGACCGTCGAGGTGCCACCGCAGCGGGACGGTTTCCAGCGCGGTGTGGCCTCGGTCAGCCCGCGTACCGCCCGGACCGAGCGGAGCACCGAGTCGTTCCCGGTCGCCCCGCACGAGGAGACCGGGACCGGCTGGCCGATCGAGGACGAGCCGAGGGAGCGGATGCCGCTCGCGTACCACATCCGGCAACTGCGCAAGGGCAGGCACTGGAGCATGCTCGGTGGCCTGTTCGCCTTTGTCTGTTGGGGCATCTGGGCGATCTCGGCCCGGGGCGACTTCACCAGCCCGGTGGTGGCGTTCCTGCTCACCCTGCTGGTGGCGGTCGGCCTCTTCGCGCTGGCCCGCCTGCTCGGTCGGGTGGTGCTGGAGCGGCAGCTCGGCCGCGTACGTCGCAGTGCCCGGGGTGCGCACCTGGTCGCCGGGGTCTTCCTGACCGGCGTCGGCGTGGCCTACCTGCGCCAGACCGAGTGGGTGGTCAACGCCTGGAACTGGATCGCCGGCCTCTGACCCGATCCGGCCGCTGACCCGATCCGGCCACCGCCCACTTCCGACTCCGACTCCGACTCCGAGCGAATTCGACTCCGGGACGTACGCGACACGGCGTGCGGCCGGCTGGTTGCGTACTGTCGGCTATTCGACAGGTACGCAACGTAGCCAACCGTCCGGTCGTGATACATGTGCCTGATTCCTCGTCAGGCCAGCCGGGGGGCAGCGACCGTCCGGTCCCGTGTGCCCGGAGGTCGAGACGATGGCCCTGCTCAGTGTGATCATCCCGGTCTTCCGGGTCGAGGAGTACCTGTCCCGATGCCTGGACTCGGTGCTGCGTCAGTCCTTCACCGATGTCGAGGTGGTCGCGGTGGACGATGCCTCGGACGACGGGTGCGCCGACATCCTCGCCCGGTACGCGGCGAGCGAGCCTCGGCTGCGGGTGGTCACGCTCGACCGCAACCGAGGACTGGGCGCGGCGCGTAACGCCGGCCTGGCCCGGGCGACCGGGACCTACGTCTGGTTCGTGGACAGCGACGACTGGCTGCCCGACGGCACTCTCGCGGCGGTCGCCGACCGGCTCGCCGAGACCCGGCCCGACCTGCTGGTCACCGGGTTCAGCCGGGTCTACTGGGACGGCCGGGTCCGGACCGAGTCGGTCTCCGGGGTGGCCGGGCAGCCGGGTGCGCCGCAGATGTTCTCGCTGCGGGACCGACCGGCGCTTCTCTCCGTACTGCACATCGCCTGTAACAAGGTGGTCCGTCGGGGCTTCCTCACCGAGCTGGGGTTGTCCTTCGGCGACGGCTGGTACGAGGACGTGTCGTTCAGCTTCCCGCTGATGCTGGCGGCCGAACGGATCAGCCTGCTCGACCGGGACTGTTACGCGTACCGGCAGCGGCGCAGCGGCGCGATCACCCACACGGTCAGCGAACGCCACTTCGAACTCTTCCCGCACTGGGACCGGGTCTTCGCGTTCCTGGAGGCGCACCCGGAGATCCCGGCCGGGCTGCGCGGGTTGGTCTTCCAGCGGATGGTCTGGCACTTCCTCCAGGTGCTCGGGCACGCCCAGCGGGTGCCGACCGCGCGCCGCCGGGAGTTCTTCGCCACCATGGTCGACCGGTTCCGCCGGTACCGGCCGGTCGCCGGTTACCGGGTGCCGCCGGGTGCGGCCGGGCTCAAGCACCGGCTGGTCGCGAGCGGGGCGTACCGGTTGTTCGAGGCGCTGCGCCGGGCCAACCGGGTCGGCGGCGCGCTGGCTCGGCGACGTCCCGCCCCGGTCCGGGCCGTCCGGGTCCACCCGGCGGCCCCGACCGCCGGGCCCGCGACGAACCCGGGTCGTTCCTGGCCGCCCAACGAGGTGATCATCCCCGGCGAGGTACGCGACCGGGTGCGCTGACGCCGTCGCTGGATCGGCTGGTGGCGGACGAGGGACAGCGGCGGGCGCGCCCCGGGCCGGGGAGGAACGGGCGGGTCACCCCACCGGCGTGCGCCACCCGGTCGGGCCGTTCCGGGCCGACCGCCCCGGCGGCAACCCGTGCTCACCCAGCGGCCCCACCCGCCAGCCCCGCCGGGCACACTCGTCCAGCAGGTACGGCAGCGCGGCCAGGCTCGACCGCCAGGCGCCGGGCGCGGAGGCGCAGTCGGAGTCGTGCAGCAGGATCGTGCCGCCCCCGTCCAACCCGTCGCGCAAAGTGGCGAGCACCGAGGCGGGTGTGGCCGTACGTGTCCAGTCCCGCCCCCAGCAGGTCCAGAGCACCGGACTCAGGGCCAGCCGACGTGCCGCCAGCAGGGCCGACGCGCTCAGCACCCCGTACGGCGGGCGGTAGAAACGCGGCGTCTGCCCGGTTGTCTCCTGCACCAGGTCCCGGGCGCGGGCCAGGTCGTGATGGGTCGAGTACGGCCCGCGCAACAGCAGGTTCCGGTGCGCCCACCCGTGCACCGCGACCTCGTGCCCGGCGGCGACGAGGTCCCGGCCCACCGAGGGCGCGTCGGCCAGGGTGGAGCCGAGCATGAAGAACGTCGCCCGTACCCGGTGGGCGGCTAGCGCCTCGGCGAACCGGGGTGTGGAGGCCGGGTCCGGCCCGTCGTCGAAGGTCAACGCCACGTGGTCGACCGCGCCGAAACCGCTGAGCCGGGGAAAGAGCCGCAGTCGGATCCTGGGCAGGACGGTGACGGCGGGAACGGCGTTGGCGACCGCGCCGAGCGTGGCCATCAGGGCGGCCCGCCGACCGGATCGACGGGCGGGGATGCCGGTCATGTCGGCCCGCCGGGCCCGGGGGTGGCACCGGGCCCGGAGTCGACCGGCGCCGGACGCGCCACCGGGACCCGGTGTGCCCCGATCGTCGCCCTCCACCACGTCACGCGGCCTTTTACCCGCTTCGCGCCCGGCCATTCCCTCGCCGCCGGACATTCTTCTTACCGCCCGGACATTCTCCGCACCGCCCCGACGGTTCGCCGCGCCCGGGACCCCGGTGCAGCTTAATGAAAATGACTACCGTTATCGTGGCGGGGTCGAAAGGAGCCCCCGATGGCCGGTGGTAAGACCACGATGACCGTCCCCGTACGCCTGCCGGTGACCGTGCTCTCCGGGTTTCTCGGTGCGGGCAAGACCAGTCTGCTCAACCACGTGCTCGCCAACCGGGACGGGCTGCGGGTCGCCGTGATCGTCAACGACATGAGCGAGGTCAACATCGACGCCGCGCTGGTCCGCGACGGGGGAGCCCTTTCCCGTACGGAGGAACGCCTGGTCGAGATGACCAACGGCTGCATCTGCTGCACCCTCCGGGACGACCTGCTCGACGAGGTCGCCCGGTTGGCCCGGCAGGGCCGGTTCGACTACCTGCTGATCGAGTCCAGCGGCATCTCCGAACCGCTGCCGGTCGCGGCCACCTTCGCCTTCGGCATCGAGCCGGATGCCGGGCCGGAAGCCGGGCCGGAAGGTGCCGGCGGGACCGGCGGCGTGCTGGCCGATCTGGCCCGGCTGGACACGATGGTCACCGTCGTGGACGCCCCGAACCTGATCGCCCAGATCGACGCCGGGGAGTCGCTGGAGGAGCGCGGGCTCTCCGCGTACGACGATGACGACCGGACCATCGCGGACCTGTTGGTCGACCAGATCGAGTTCGCCGACGTGATCGTGGTCAACAAGACCGACCTGGTCGACCCGGCGGCGCTGGTGACCGTCGAGGCCCTGGTCACCCGGCTCAACCCGGTCGCCCGGCAGGTGCGCGCGACGTACGGTCGGGTGCCGCTGCCGGAGATCCTGGACACCGGGCGCTTCGACCTGGAACGGGCCGAGACGGCACCCGGCTGGGTCGCCGAGCTGAACGGCACCCACATACCGGAAACCATCGAGTACGGCATCAGCAGCACCGTGTTCCGGGAGTCGGCCCCGTTCCACCCCGGACGGCTCTGGGACCTGCTCACCAGCGGCCGGCTCGCCGAGTACGGCGTACTGCGCTCCAAGGGTTTCCTCTGGCTGGCGAGCCGACCCGGCGTACAGGCGCTCTGGTCCCAGGCCGGGCCGTCGGGCCGGTGCGACCCCGTCGGAGTGCCGGTGGCCGTCTCCGGCGAGTGGCCGGACGACCCGGTGGAGCGCGCCGAACTGGACGCGCGCTGGCACCCCGACTACGGGGACCGTCAGCAGGAGCTTGTCTTCATCGGCGTCGACCTGGCCGTCGACCCGCTCCGCCTCGCCCTCTCCGAGTGCCTGCTCACCGATGAAGAACTCGCCACCGGTGAGCAGAACTGGTCGAGACTTCCCGACCCCTTCCCGGCCTGGGACCACCCCGACCACCCCTGACCACCCCACCCGTCCACCCCACCCCCCGCCCTCGCCCCGCCCCCCTCGCTCCGTTGACCATGAAGTTGTCGCAGAGGTTCGCGCGCCGGAACAGCGATAAATTCATGATCAACGGGGGCGGGTGGCGGGAGCGGGTGGGGTCAGCGCTTGGCGTACCTGGCGCGGAACTTCTCCACCTGGCCGGCGGTGTCCATCAGGCGTTGGCGGCCGGTCCAGAAGGGGTGGCTGGCCGATGATATGTCCACGTCGATCACCGGGTACGTGTTGCCGTCCGTCCATTCGACCGTCTTCTCGCTGGTCGCGGTGGAACGGGTGAGGAAGGCGAAGTCGGCGTTGCGGTCGCGGTAGACGACGGGGCGGTAGGCGGGATGGATGTTCGGTTTCACTGTGGTTCGTTTCCTCTCGAGATTGATCCGGGTTCAAGTGGCCCGGCGGTCGGTACCACGGGCGCCTCGGCGCTCGGGACCACCGGCGGACCGGCGCTCGGGGGGACGGGCGGGAAGTGGTCGGCGAACGGGTCCGGATAGGCCCGCCAGCCGGCCTCCCCGTCGGCCAACTCGCTGTCGGTGAGCAGGCAATCGGTGAGCAGCCGGTGTGTCTCCACCGGGTCGAGGCCGAGACCGATGAAGACAAGATGGGTGTGCCGGTCCCCGTAGTAGGGGTCCCAGTCCAGGTCGGCGGCGAATCGGCGCTGGTCGCTCGCCTCGGTCCAGCGCTCCGGCGGCAGGCCGACCAGCCAGCGGTCGAGTGTGCGGAGGGTCAGGGCGCCGCCGGCGAACTCCCAGGCGACCACGGTCTCTGGCTGGCTGGCCAGCCAGAGGTGCCCGCGCGAGCGCAGCGCCTCGCCGGTCACCGTCTCCAGGGTGGAGTGCAACCGGGTCGGGTGGAACGGCCGGCGGGCGCGGAAGAGCGCGGAGACCACCCCGGAGTCGGGCAGCGGTTCGTGTACGCCGATCGAAAAGCCCTCGATGCCCCGGGCGAGTACGCCGGGTGTCCACGGCCGGTGTCGGTTGGTGTGCCGTAGCTGGTTGCGCAGGGCGGTCACGTCGACCAGCCGCTCGGTGGCGGCGCTGACGTGTCCGGCCCACGGGGCCATCCGGCGCAGCAGCACCCCCACCTGCCCGGTCTCGTACGCGCCGTCGCGGGACCGTCCCCACAGCACGACGGTGTCGGCGTACTCGATCTGACGGGCGATGACGTCGGCGAGCGCGCGGTCGTCGTCCGGTGCCGCCGCGATGCCGAGGGTCACCAGGTCGTCGGTGTTGGCCAGACCGTCGAGCAGGTGTTCGGCGGCGACCACGGTGACGTACGAGTCGAAGCGCACCAGGTCGGTCACCGGCACCCCGTCGACCAGGCAGTACGCGCAGGCGTCGGCGACCGCCTCGGGCTCGACCACCTCGGGCAGCATCAGCAGCAGGTCCCGGCCGGGTCGGGTGGCGGCCAGTCGGGCCAGGGTGGGCAGCACGTCCTCGCGGAGTGTGCACGAGACGCAGCCGTGCGCGAGGGTGATGGTCTTGTCCTCGACGATTCCGGCGTGGTCGCGTACCACTCGGCGCACCTTTCCGTCCCGTACGTCGGTCAGGTCGTGCCTGACCAGCAGCAGCGACGGATCGTCGGCGAGCAGGGCGCGGGCCACCGCGAAGGTGGCCGTGGGCCAGAACCCGGAGAGCACGGTGACCGCCGGTCGCAGGTCGGTACGGGCCTGCGGGGCGCCCGTCGGGGCAAGCGGTGACGACATGCGGCTCCCTTCGGTCTAAATGAAAACGGTTGTCATTATAGGCAGACTCGTCCTGCCTACCGACCGTCGGCCCGGGGGTGAAAATGAAAACGGTTTCCGTTACGGTGGGAGCTCCACCCTGGATCGAAGGAGGAACACCGTGTCCAGACGATGCGACGTCACCGGTGCCGAACCGAGCTTCGGCAACGCCGTCTCCCACTCGCACCGGCGCACCCGCCGCCGGTGGAACCCCAACCTCCAGAGCCACCGCTACTGGCTCGCCAGCGAACGGCGCTGGATCCGGCTGAACCTCACCGCCAAGGCGTTGCGCACGGTCGACCGCAAGGGAATCGACAGGGTCGTCGCGGAACTGCGGGCCCGTGGGGTGCGGCTCTGATGGCCCGCCAGACCGACGTCCGACCGGTGGTCAAGCTGAAGAGCACCGCCGGGACCGGCTACACGTACGTCACCCGGAAGAACCGCCGCAACGACCCGGACCGGCTGGTGCTGCGCAAGTACGACCCGCTCGTACGCCGGCACGTCGACTTCCGCGAGGAGCGCTGATGGCGCGACCGCGCCCGCCCCGGCGGTACGCGTTCGTGGCCGGCGTGGCCGCCACCGTGGGACTGCTCCCGGCCTGTGCCGCGCCGGTCACCTTCACCGGCAGCGGTGACCGCCTCCAGGTCGTCACCACCACCGGCATCCTGGCCGACCTGGTGCGCAACGTCGGCGGCGACCGGGTCCTGGTCGATTCGGTCGTGCCGGACAACGCTGACTCGCACGGGTACGAGCCGACCCTGCGGGACGTGCGCAACATCGTCTACGCCGACGTCGCCTTCAGCAACTACCTCCTGCTGGAGGCGCAGTCCGTGATCAGGACGTTGGACGCGAACCTGCGGGAGGGTACGCCGAACATCTCGCTCGCCGAGGGCGCCACCAAGTACGCCGCCGAGGTCATCCCGATGGTCGAGGACGCGTCGCTCGACACCATCTGGCTCGGCCTGCGGGTGCGCGGGACCGGCCAGCGGTTCCAGGCCACCCGGTCGTCGGACGTACTGCTGACGGCGACCGAGGTGACCGGTCCGGGGCGGCTGGTCGGGTACCTCACCGAGTCGTTCGGCACGCCCGACGTGACCTTCGACTCGGCCGACGGGTTCGACCCCGCCAACGGCTACCGGGACGACACGGCTACCCTGCCACCGGACGCGCACACCCACATGAGCTGGGCGTTCACCGAACCGGGTGTCTACCGGCTCACCGTCAGGGCGGAGCTGCGGGTCTCCCAGCGGTCCGCGCCGATCCCGCTCGGGCAGCAGCGGTTCACCTTCGCCGTCGGCGTCGACCCGCACACGGTGCCCGGGTTCGCCGACCCGGCGGTGCTCGGCCGGGGACACGCCGACATCACGGTCGACGTCGACTCCGGACGCCTCTACCTGTACGCGGACCCGCACGGCGGCGGCGAGGCCAGCCAGCGGGTGTACGACCCCGCCAGCACCGTGGTCGAGGTGCCGAACAAGGCCCTGCTGGAGGTGCCCGCCGGCCGGGGCTTCCGGTTCCTCGGCCGGGCCGGCGCACGGGTGTTCCAGTTGCCGCAGGCCGTCCTCGGTCGGCACGTGCACGGCGAGATCGACCCACACCTCTGGCAGGACGTACGCAACGTCCAGTCCTACGTGGAGCTGATCCGGGACACGCTGATCGGCGCGGACCCGCCCGGGGCGGTGACGTACCGGCGGAACGCCGACGCGTACCTGGCCCGGTTGAGCGACCTGGACGCGTACGTGGCCGCGACGATCGCCGCCATCCCGCCGGCCGAGCGGTACCTGGTGACCACGCACGACGCGTTCGCCTACCTGTCCCGGGCGTACGGCATCCCGGTCGCCGGTTTTGTCACCCCGAACCCGGCGACCGAGCCGAGCCTGGCCGACCGGGTCAGGTTGACCGGGACGATCAGGAACCTGCGGGTGGGCGCGGTCTTTCTCGAACCGAACCTCCGGGCACGCTCCGCGACGCTGGTCGAGGTGGCCAGGGAACAGGGCGTCCAGGTCTGCCCGATCTACGGCGACGCGTTCGACGCGACCGTCGACACCTACCTGAAGATGATGCGCTTCAACGCCGACTCCCTCGCGAGGTGCCTGCGCCGATGACCGCGACACTGACTCGGACGACCCGGGACGGCACCCGTGCCCGGGGCTACCGATCCCGGCGGCTGGCCGCCGCCACCGCCGCGATCCTCGCGGCGATCCTGCTGGTGCCGCCACCGGCGGCGGCGGACGACCGACGGGGTCAGACGCTCGACCCGGAGCAGCACGAGGCCGCCGGCCGGGTGGTCCTGCACGGCGGACACGTCGACATCGGCCCGCACTACCGGGACGGCAGGTGGACGGTCCAGGTCCACGACGACACCGTCGAACCGTCCGTCTGGCGGCAGCCGTCGGACGCGGTGATCCAGGTACGCGACCCGGCCGTCCTGCGCGTCCCGGACGACCCGGCGTACGCGTTCCTCGGCCGACGTCCCGGCACCCCGGTGTACGTCGTGCCGCAGACCCAGAACCAGGACGTGGTGTGGGTCGGGTGGAACACCCAGGACCCGGCGGTGATGGACGTGATCCAGCGTGGCGTGACGATGCGGCTGACCGGCGTACGGGGTCCGGGGAGCCTGGTCGTCTACCTCCAGTCCGGAAACCTCGGCGCCCCGCAGGTGCTCTGGGACTCCACCCGGGCGTTCCCGCAGGACCTCTGGGTGGAGACGAACACGCACACCCACGCGAACTGGGTCTTCGCCGAGCCCGGCGTCTACCTGGTGGCGATCGAGATCACGGCTGATCTGGCCGGTGGCGGGTCGGCCACCGGGACCGGCGTGCTGCGCTTCGCGGTCGGCGACGGCACCAGCACCGACGAGGCGTTCGCCGCCGGTTACGCCGACGTGGCCGCCCCGGCGACCGGCGGCACCCCGACCCCGGCGCCGACCTCGGCGGCCACCTCGTCCTCCGGCGGCACCCGCCCCCGCCCCGCCGTCCTGGCCGGCGTCGTGACCGGCGTCGCCGGAGTGCTCCTGGTGGCGGCGGTGAGCGGAGTGCTGGTACGCGGCAGCCGGGCCAAGCGGCGGGCCGAGGCGGAACGTACCGCCGGCCGTACCGGGTCGGCGGTCGGCCCGGCCGGCGCCGTGGGTCCGGACGGTGACCGATGAGTACGGTGCTCGCGATCGAGGGTCTCGGCGTGGAACTCGGTGGTCGGCTCGCCCTGGACGGGGTGGACCTGACCGTCGAGGCCGGCGAGCTGGTGGGCCTGGTCGGGCCGAACGGCGCCGGCAAGACCACCCTGCTCCGCTCCGTCCTCGGCCTGGTCCGGGCGAGGGCCGGTCGGGTCACCGTGGCCGGTGCTCCGGCGCGCGCGGGCCGGGCGGCGGTCGGTTACGTGCCGCAGCGGCACGAGTTCACCTGGGACTTCCCGATCTCCGTGGAGGACGCGGTGATGACCGGCCGGACCGGCCGGCTGGGGTTGCTCCGGCGCCCCCGGGTGGCGGACTGGCACGTGGTGGGCGAGGCACTGGACCGGGTACGCCTCACCGAACTGCGCCGCCGCCCGGTCGGCGAACTCTCCGGCGGTCAACGGCAGCGGGTCCTCGTCGCCCGCGCGCTCGCCGTCGACCCGAAGATCCTCCTGCTCGACGAGCCGTTCACCGGGCTGGACATGCCCACCCAGGAACTGCTCGGCGAGTTGTTCGCCGCGCTCGCCCGGGAGATCGCGGTCCTGATGGCCACCCACGACCTGGCGGCGGCGGTGTACGGGTGCGACAGGCTGGCCCTGCTCAACCGCACCCTGGTCGCCGTCGGCACCCCCGACGAACTGCGCGACCGTCGGGTCTGGATGGAGACGTTCCAGGTGGGCGAGCGGAGCCACCTGTTGCGCACGCTCGGTCTGGCCTCACCGACCACGACCGTGGGGGTCTGACTTGTCGCCGTTCGAGTTCCTCGCCGACCTGGTCAACCCCGACCTCGCCTTCCTACCCAAGGCCCTCTTCGTCGCGGTGGTGTCGGCCGTCGTCTGCGGTGTGATCGGCTGCCACGTGGTCCTGCGCGGCATGGCGTTCATCGGGGACGCGGTCGCCCACGCCGTCTTCCCGGGCCTCGCGGTCGCCTTTGTCGTCTCCGGCAACCTGGTGCTCGGCGGCACCGTCGCGGGCGTGCTCACCGCGCTGCTGATCGCGGTGTTCGCGCAGAACCGGCGGTTGCGGGAGGACTCGGTGATCGGTGTCTTCTTCGTCGCCGCGTTCGCGCTCGGCGTCGTGGTCATCTCGCGGGCGCCGGGTTACGCCGGGTCGCTGCAACAGTTCCTGTTCGGCTCGATCACCGGCATCCCGGACCGGGACCTCTACGTCGTCGGCCTGACCGGGCTGACCCTGCTGCTGGTGGCGTTCCTGCTGCACAAGGAGTTCGTCGCGGTCAGCCTGGACCGGGAGATGGCCCGAGCGGTCGGCCTGCGTACGTTCTGGCTCGACCTCGCGCTCTACGTGATGGTGACGCTGGCGGTGGTCATCTCGGTCCAGACCATCGGCAACATCCTCGTCCTCGCCCTGCTGGTCACCCCGGCCTCGGCGGCGCGGCTGATGACCGACCGGCTGGGCGTGATGATGCTGCTGGCCCCGGTGATCGGTGGTCTGTCCGCCCTGCTCGGTCTCTACGTCTCGTGGTCGTGGGACCTGCCCGTCGGCGGCACCATAGTGCTCGTCCTCACCGCGGTCTTCCTGACCGCCTGGCTGCTCGCGCCCCGGCACGGGCTGCTCGCCCGACGCCTGCGCTGACGCCGCCCGGCCCCGGCCGGACGGTACGGTGCCGGGACAGGGCTCGTTCGCCTGTCCCGGCACCGGGGGTACCGCCGCTGGTCGTCAGCCGATCATCGGTCCGTCGACGACCGCCCGGCGCCGACGTACCCGGGTCAGGACGATCATCGCGGTGCCGAGCACGAGCAGGCCGGCACCGACGACGATCGGTCGGAGCAGTGCGGTGCCGGTGGTCGGTAGCTGACCACCCGTGCCGCCGCAGCCGCTGGCGGTCGTCTTCGGCAACAGTCCGGCCGGATCGGTGTCGCCCACGGCCACGGTCAGCACCTGGGTGTCGGTCGAGACGCTGCCCGAGGCGAGCCTCGCCGACTGGGTGAAGGTCAGCCGATAGCCGCCCGGCCTGGTGAACGCCCAGTTGCCGTGGGCGTGCGTGCCGAGCGGGATGTCGTAGCCGTCGGGCAGCCCGTTCGCGCTGTCGAAGACGACCATCGGCTTGCCGAACGCGTCGAGCTGGTAGACCGCCACCGCCCCGGGACCGCTCACCCCGGTGAGCTTCCAGGTCACCGGCCCGGTCACCTGCGACGGCTTCAGCTCCTCGGTGTTCCAACCGGCCCAGAGCACGTCCTGCTTCTGGGTCTGCGGGATCTGCCACACCGTCGCGGCCGGGGGGCCGAGGAAGCCGAAGTCGCCCCCGGTCGGAATGGTGATCGCCGCCGCCGACCGGAGCTGGAGCACCACCTGGGCGGGACTGCGCCAGACCGGGCCGCCGGTGCCCGTACCGTCCTTGATCTGGGAGACCAACCGGCCGTCGACGATCCGGGCGGCGTAGTCCACGTGTCCCTGGCGCAGCACCACCCCGCTGGTCCGGGTGGTCGGTACGCAGCCCGGCGTGGTCGCGGCGGCGCTGGTCGGACGGGCGGACGCGGTGCTCGTCGGCCCGGTGGTACGCGGTGGGCCGGACGTCCCGGTGGCGGTGCGCGTGGGCGTGGGGGTGCCGCTCGGGCTCGCCGACCCGGTCGGGCTCGGGGTGGGCGGGAAGGTGGGCGGTGGGCTGCCCTGACCGGGCGTCACCCGGTACGTCAGCGGCGTCGACGTGGAGGAGCGGTAGTCGTTGCCGTACCTGGGGGAGAAGCGGGCCCTGATCGGGTGCTCGCCCGGGGCCAGCGCGCTGGTGGTCAGGGTCGCGGTCCCGGCCGCGCCGACCTCGGTGAAGCCGAGCGGGGTGTCGCCGTCGAGGAACTCGATCCAACCGGCCGCCCCGGCCGGCGCGACCGTGCCGGTCAACGCCACCGGCGACCCCGACGGGGCGACCGGGGGAGCGGCCGTGACCGTGGTCGTGGTCGGCTCGGCCAGCACGTCCCCGGCGGCGGTGCCGCCGACGTACCAGGTGTAGTCGACCGGTCCCGAACGCAGTGCCGCGCCGCCCGGCAGGGTCGCGGTCGCCTCGAAGGTCAGCGTGTAGCGGCCCAGGGCGGAGAACGCCCAGTTGGCGTGTACGTGCGAGTTCACCGCCTGGCGCAGCGAGCCGTACGCGGGGTCGACCGAGCTGAGCGTACGGATGGGCATGCCGAACTCGTCCCACTGGAACACCTCGACCCGTCCCGGGCCGCGTACCGCGCGCAGGTGCAGGTCCACCACGTCGTCGGCGAACAGCCCGACCGGCAGGCTCTCGGTGTCCCAGCCGGGCCAGAGCACCCCGTCGACCTGGGTCTGGGGGGCGAGCCAGAGCGGTGCCCCGACCGGTCCCAGGAACCCGTACTCGGGTATGTCCGGCACCGCCACGGCCGAGGATTCGTTGTCGAGGAGCTGGAAGAGGACCTCGTCCGGTTCGGCGTGCAGGTAGTCCGGGGCGTTGCCGATCCGGCTCTTCAACCGCAGGTCGCCGTCCACGTACCTTAGGTCGATCACGTCGGTGTGGCCGTCGTTGACGACGGTCCGTTCGGTGCTCGCGGGGGGCGCCGCCATCACCTCGGTGGCGGGCAGCGCCCACGGGGACAGGGCCGCCGTCACCGCCACCGCGGCGGCCAACGTGGCGAGGTGAAGTCTCGCCGTGCCTAGCATCGTTGTCTCTCCTTGTTCCTCACGGCCGTGGGGGCCGACTCCCGGCGGAATCGGCCCCCACGGTGTTGGTCGGGTCAGGTGCCGCTCAGCCGGCCTGGAAGGTGTACGTGACCAGGCCCGAGCTGGCGCCGGCGCCGTTGCGGGCGGTCGCCCGGAAGGTCAGCGTGTAGGTGCCGGCGGTGGAGAAGGCCCAGTTGCCGTGCGCGTGCGTACCGGCGGCGACACCGCTGGGCCAGACGGTGACCGGGCAGCCGGCGGCCGTGTTGGTGTTGAACTTGAAGCTGGGCGTGGCCGGGAACCCGGCGGTGGTGTAGAGCGCGAATCGCGAGCCCGCCGGCCCCGACCAGCCGGTCAGTTCGAGCTTGACCGGTCCCTGCGCGGCCGGCAGGTCGGTGCTGTTCCAGCCGGCGTAGAGCCGGTCCGCGACCAGGGTCTGCGGGGCCACGTACACGGTGCTGCCCGCCGCGCCGAGGCACTGCCAGGCGGTGCCGCCGGGGATGGTGGCCGTGGAGGTGGGCGCCACCCGGATCACCGTGCCGGCCGGCGAGACGTCGTCGTTCTCCGGCGCGTACGTCTTGATGTCGAGGGTGAGGCTGTCGTTCGCGGCGTCGTAGTCGAGGTCGAAGACGTCGACGTGACCGGTCTCGACGGTGGCCGCCATGGCGGGTGACGAGCCGAAGACGGTCGCGGCCAGGGTCAGGACGGCCGCCAGGCCGAGCATTCGGATTCTGCGGTGCATGCTGCTCCTTCTCGGGTTTCGGGACTGGTTCAGGGGAGGACGGCGAAGGTGATCCACGCCGGGGCGGAGGTGACGGTGGCGCCGGTCGTCGCCAGCGTGGCGGTCGCGTCGACCCTGATCCGGTAGACGCCGGCCTTCTCGAAGGCCCAGTTCGCGTGCTGGTGCAGACCCGCCGGCAGGGTGACCACGTCGGGCAGTCCGTCCTCGCTGTCGACCAGGACGCTCGGCGTACCGACCGGGTCGGTGGTGAACAGGCTCAGCCCGTCCGGACCCCGTACCTGCTTGAACCGGATCCGGATGCTGTCGTCGACGAACACGCCGGGCTCGATCTCCTCGCCGGAGAGACCCGGCCAGAGCAGGTTCGGGTCCTGTGTCTCGGGCAGCACCCAGACGGCCGCACCGGGGCTACCCAGGAACGCGTACGCCGGGTCGGCCGGCACGGTGCTCCGCGCCTGCGACCTGGCCACCAGGATGACGTCGGCCGGGTCGCGCTCGACGTCCGGCTCGACCGTCTCGTCGTGGATGGTGATCCCCAACTCGCCGTCCTCGTAGGCCACGTCGATCGCGTCGACGTGACCCTGCGAGATCACCGTGACGGCGTCGGCGTGTGCCGGCACGGAGAAGGCCAGGACCCCGGTGGTGATCGCCGCCGTCGTGGCGACAAACGCGCTGACTCTGGAACGCATGCGTGCTCCTTCGTGGACGGAGACACAATCCGTGTCTCGCTCCAAAACGATAATCATTTTCATTTAGCTGTCAAGGGCGTACCGGTGCCACGACAGGCTTCGGCGGTGCGCGCAGTGAAACGCGCCACGGTCGGCCCCGTACACTTGGGTGCGCCCGTAGGCCGAGTCGGAAGGTGTCCACTCGTGATCAAGTCAATGCCGGGGGTGACCCGCAACACCCGCCAGCGAGGCGAGGTGGTCGCGTTGCTCGAGGAGCTGAACGAGTTTCGCAGCGCCCAGCAACTCCACGCCGACCTGCGTCAACGCGGCGTCGGGGTCGGGTTGACCACGGTCTACCGGACCCTGCAGACGCTGGTCGACGCGGGCGAGATCGACGTGATGCGGCTGCCGAACGGTGAGCAGCTCTACCGCCGGTGCAGCCCCACCCACCACCACCACCTGGTCTGCCGGGACTGTGCGCGTACGGTCGAGGTCGCCGGGCCGACGGTCGAGACCTGGACCAAGCGGGTCGCCGACGAGCACGGCTTCACCGACGTGGGGCACACCCTGGAGATCTTCGGCACCTGCGCCGGGTGCGCGGCCCGGGGACGGGAGAGCTGAGCGGCCGGCTGCGGGAGATCGCCCGGCAGACCGTGGAGATCGCCGAGTCGGGCCGCTACCGTGACCGTTCCGGGCGGGAGGTCGACATCGCCGAGGCGGTCACGGCGGCGGTGACCGGCACCCGGCACTACCCGCCGGACGCCCCGCTGCCCGATCCGACGGGTGGCCGTCCACCGGTCGGTGCGCCGCTGGTCACGGTGACCCGGGAGTCCACCCTGGCCGCCGCCCGCCGACTCGCCCCGGACGTGGCCTGCCTGGTGTTCGCGTCGGCCAAGAACCCCGGCGGAGGTTTCCTCGGCGGTGCGAAGGCGCAGGAGGAGGGGATCGCCCGCGCGTCCGCGCTCTACCCGTGCCTGCGCGCGGCGGGGGAGTTCTACGACTTCCACCGCTCCCAGGCGGACCTGCGCTACAGCGACCGGGTGATCTATTCACCGGCGGTGCCGGTGTTCCGGGACGACCGGGGAGAACTGCTCGACCGGCCGTACCGGGCCACGTTCCTCACCTCGGCCGCGCCGAACCTCGGTGCGATCCTGGCCAACCAGCCGGCGTACGCGGCGGACGTGCCGGCGGTGCTGCGCCGTCGGGCGGTGCGCGTGCTGCGGATCGCCGCCGCCCACGGGCACCACCGTCTGGTGCTCGGGGCCTGGGGCTGCGGCGTGTTCCGCAACGACCCGGCCACCGTGGCGGGTGCGTTCGCCGAGGCGCTCGCCGAGGTCGACCGGTTCGACGAGGTGGTCTTCGCGATCTACGACAGGCTGCCCGGCACCCCGGTCCACACGGCCTTCGCCCGGGAGTTCGGCGCCTGACCGGTCTCAGTGCGCCTGACCGGTCTCAGTGCGCCTGACCGGGTCTCAGTGCGCGGGAGCGGGGAGCGCCGTCAGGATGGCGCGGAGGATGACGTACGCGTCCTCGCCGTGCCGGGCCACCTCGTGCAGCCGGTCGAAGATCCGGCCGAACCGTTCCGCGTCGGCGGAGGTCTGCCAGGTCTGCTCCTCACCCCAGGTCTCCACGGTGACCGCGTCGTCGAACATGACAAAACCGTGCAGCGGGGCCAGGGGCAGGCGCGCGCTGGTGGGGATGACGCCCAACTCGACGTTGCTCATGCCGATCAGGGCGGTGAGCCGGTCGAGTTGCCCGCGCATCACGTCGACCGGGCAGAGCGACATCCGCAGTACGGACTCGGTCACCAGGAACCGGAACTGCTTGCTGGAGTCGTAGAGCACCTGCTGGCGTTGGATCCGCAGCAGCAGCGCCTCCTCCAGGTCGTCCCGGGGCGCGCCGTGGAACTCGACGTTCTCGGCGAGGCGTACCCGCGCGTAGTCGGCGGTCTGGAGCAGTCCGGGGACCACACCGAGTTCGAAGTTGCGCACCAGGGTCGCCTCGGCGGCAAGCTCCATCATGGAGCGTTGGGTGCCGGACTGGGCCGGGTCGTTGGCCCCGCGCCGCCACGGTATGTGCTCGCCACGCACCTCCCGTAGCTGCCGTAACAGCTCGTCGAGCAGGGAGTCGTCGAGGTTGACCGCCTCGCCCCAGGCGCGTACGTCGTCCTCGGTGGGCAACTGCCGACCGGTCTCGATCCGGGACACCTTCGACTGGACCCAGCCCAGTCGGCCCGCCAGGTTGATGCCCGAGATGCCCTCGCGCGCCCGCAGCTCCCGCAGTCTCGCCCCTAGCACCCCTCGATCGTTACCGGTCTGGTTGCTGGACATCACCTGCTCCTAAGCTGCGCTTGGGTAGGCGTCACGGTACCGCTCGAACGCCATCGCTCGCTGTAGGGCAGGCGGCCTGGCCCGCCGGTACCGGTACGGCTTGACCGGGTGGGGAGGGCGCTCCGGCCCGGGTGGGAGGCGCCACGGCCGCCTCGGTGGTGCCCGCATCCGCCGTCCGGTGACCGGCCGAGGTCGTTCGGCTCACCGACCAGTACGCGTCGCGTCCGACTGGTCGGTGAGCCGAACGCCCATGACTACATCGCCTTGGCGATCTCCGCCAACACGTCGACCGGAACCTCGACCACGGTCTCGTGCGCGGGTACGTCGAGCTGCGCCAGGGCCTCCGGATCCGACACCCGCCATCCCTGTACGACAAACGTGTCGCGGTCGGTGCGGTATAGCGACGGGCAGTTGTTCACCTGGGACAGCGCAGTCTTGCGAACGAAGGTGAGCTTCACGGCTCCACCTTTCACTCTTGGTTTGTCGCTTTTGGCCGGATGCCTGGCGACCTGCGAAGCATTATGCGGCGCGGCGTTCGACGGCCAACCGAGTTTGCCGCACGACACGGCATCAAAACTGCCTTAACTTTAGCTTAGTCTCACATATCCGACAAGTACCGTAATCATGCATGATCCATTCCCGGTACGTTCCCGGTCAGCGGTGGTCGTTTGCCGCCGGCATCGCCCCGACGTGCATCTTGTAGATCCACACCGGATACTCGATCGCCTGCTCACCACCGTTGAAGCCCGCGCTGCGGTTGAGCTGGGGCACCGGGATCCAGAGGTCACCCTGGCCGTCGAGCCACATCGCGTCGGCCCAGACCAGGCGGGGATCGGCGACCAGCGTCTCCACCTCGCGGTCCGGGGTGATCGCGAGCAACCGCCGCTGGTTGGCGTCGTTGAGGTAGATGACGCCGTTCGCGTCGATCGCGGTGCCGCCGGTTGTGGGAGTGTCCAACCACGTCTCGACCTGGTCGGACAGCTCGCCGGGGGTGGCCAGCGGGTCGTCCAGCCAGCGGGTCGCGATCCGGGACATCGGCCCGGAGGCCGGCTGGAAATAGAGCTGGCGGCCGTCCGGGGAGACCTCGAGCTGGTCGGTGTGGATCCGCACCTCGCCGCCGTCGGGCGTACGCAGCAGTTGGCCGTCGGCGTACATCGGGCGCTGGTCGGACGCGCTCGGGTGGTCGTCCAGCACTCGCCGCAGTTCGGCGGTGGCGAGGTCGAGCACGATCAGCCCCGGCTCACCCGCGTCGGTGAGATAGATGTGGTCACCGTTGAAGCGGAGGTCGTCAAGGTAACTGTGCGGCTTGGTGATCGGACCCAGGTCGTAGATGTCGCTGACCGTGTCCGTGCTCAGGTTGACCACGATCAGCCGCGCCCCACCCGGTACGGCGGCACGACCGACTCCCGGCGCACCCGCGTCGACGATCCAGAGCCGCCCGTCCGGACCGACCCGCAACGCGTTGACCCGTACGAAGGTGTTTGTCGGGTCGTTGTCCTGGCGAACCGTGTTCCAGGTCTCGTCCGGATAGGGCACTATCTGCCCGTCGGAGCCGAGTTCCGCGACCTGAACACCGGGACTGTCGGCGCCCGGAAAGCTGACGAACATCCGCCCGTCGCCACTGGTGGTCACTCCGCTCCAGGCCCGGTCGGACCGGAAGGTGGCCTCCAGGCGAGGATCCTCTTCGGTCGGCAACCCGAACATGTGACGCCTCCTCCCCGATGCGACCCGGGCGGTCCACGCGACTTCGCGCGACCCGGGGTCGACGGTTGAGGCGTACCCGTTGGGGACCGGCGTACCCCTGCCGGTGCTCCAGGCTGTGGGCGGGCGGCTCAGCTCCCGGCGCAGGCCTCGTCGTGCGCGCTGGTGTTGATCCTGGTCAGCAGGTCGTGCAGGGTGGCGACCTCGGCCGGGGTGAGGTGGGCGAGGAGTTCGCGCTCCACCGCCGTCATCGCGGTGTCGACCCCGGTCAGGACCTCGGTGCCGGCCTCGGTGAGCAGCACGATGTGGCGACGCCGGTCGGCCGGGTCCCGGCGCCGTTCGACCAGGTTGTCCCGTTCGAGGTCGTTCAGGATGGCGACCAACGCGCTCGCGTCGACCCCGATCGCCTCCATCAGCGCCTGCTGTCCGATCGGGCCGGTCTCGGCCAGGTGCATCAGTGTCATGCCCTGCCGGGTGGTCAGGCCGGTTGCCTCGAGCGCCTGCCGTAACCGGGCGTTGCTGATCCCCCCGTGCCGGGCCAGCAGCAGGCCGATGCGGTCCATCGCCCGCCGGCACCGGGTCTCCTCGACCGTCATGGCGTCATGCTAACAGAGCCAAGATGATTAGGGTCCGCTAATTATTTGTGTCCCTGAATGATCTGGTACGGTCGGGCCCATGAAGCGTGGCCGTGGGACCAGGGAGGCGCCGGGCGAGCACCTGGTCAAGGAGCTGAAGTGGATCCACGGGGTGCTCCGCCGGGACCTCAACCAGCTCCGCCAGCTCGCGGACGAGATCCAGCGCGGCTCGGCGCCGGAGCGGGTCCGGTCCACCGTCCATTCGTTGCAGACCCGCAGCCCGCTCTGGCAACTCCGGACGAACTGTCTCACCTGGTGCCGGCTGGTGCACAGCCACCATGGCAACGAGGACGTCCGCCTCTTCCCCGCGTTGCGTCGGGCCAACCCGGCCCTGATTCCGGCGGTCAACCGGCTCCAGGCCGACCACCGTCGGATCTCCGACCTGTTGGACCAGGTCACGTCGCTGGCCGACCTGCTCAGTGGTGACGACCGCCCGGAGACCCGGAAGCGACTGCTGCTCACCCTGGCCGAGGTGCGGACGGTCCTGCTGGCCCACCTCGATCTGGAGGAGGCCACGATCACCCCTACCCTGCGGCGGTGGCGAGACTGGCCGAGGTGAGGCGGCACGACGAGCACGAGTACGAGCACGAGCATGAGCACGACGAGGACGAGGACCACGTGACCGACACCGAACACTGGCTGACCGCCCGTACCGGGCTGGTTCCGACGCCCGCTCCGACCCGCCGGCACAGCGCCACCGAGGTCTGGGACGAGAGCACCCGGCCGAGCGCTCCCGAGCCCGACGGGGAGGTGCGGTTCTCCGGCCGGGGACTCTCCGCCGGCAAGCACCTGATCGAGGTGCACGACCACTACCGGACCGAGCTCGCCCGGGTACGCGACATCCTGGACCAGGTACGCGCCAACGCGATCGACGTCGGCGCCGCCCGGGGTGAGTTGAACGCGATGACGCTGCGCTCGAACAACTGGACCCTGGGATCGTTCTGCCAGTCGTACTGCGTCTCGCTCACCCAGCACCACACGATGGAGAGCGGCAGCATCTTCCCGTACCTGCGCGCCTCCGACCGCAGACTGGCCGCCGTGATCGAACGGCTGGACCAGGAGCACCAGGTGATCCACGAGGTGCTCGAATCGGTGGACCGGGCACTGGTCGACCTGGTCCGTCACCCGGACGACCTCTCCGGCATCCAGGAGGCGGTCGACGTGCTCACCGACGCGCTGCTCTCACACCTCGCGTACGAGGAGCGCGAACTGGTCGGGCCGCTCTCCCGGTTCGGCTTCTTCGGCGGCCAGGTCTGAGTCCAGCCCGGGTTCGGCTGAAACAGTTCAATCTTCGGAAGTTACCGGCGGCTCGGCGGCTGCGTCAATCGTTCTCGGCTTCTATCTGCTGAAAACGGTCGCCGAGCCGCCGAAGCCATAGTTTTCCTTGACACCCTCGTAACGCCCTCGATATCTTGGCCGCGGCTTATTGAAACGGTTCATCTCCTTGCGGAAATTCCCCCGCTCCCCTCAGGAGGCTCCGACATGCCGCAGTCACCCCCGTCCCGACCTCGAACCGACCCCCAGGCACCGCGCTGGGGCGGGTCCGGGTCACCGCCGAGAACGCCCGTCCGGAACAGAGAACAGAGGGGCCAGCGGCTGCGCCGTACGGTGGCGCTGCTGGCGGCGCTCCCGTTGGTCGCGACCGGGCTGGTGGCCCCGTCGGCCGCCGTGGCCGATCCCGGTCCGGCGTTGCGTCAGCTCGAATACCTGGACCGTGGTCTGGTGGCGGTCAAGGTGGCCGAGGGTGTTTTCCTGAGTTGGCGTTTTCTGGGTGACGAGCCGGATGACGTGGTGTACCGGGTGTACCGGGACAACAGGTTGGTCGGCACGGTGACCGGAAGCAGCAACTTCACCGACCCGGCGGGTACGGTCACGTCGTCGTACCGAATCGCGGCGATCGTCAACGGGGTGACCCGGCCCAAGTCGGCACCGGCCACGCCACTGGCCCAGCAGTACCGGGACATCCAGCTCAAGCAGCCCCCACCGGCCATCACGCCGGTGTTGCAGACCTACCCCACCACGGTCTCGGGCAAGCAGTACGAGCCGGTGGACATGGACCTGCTGCGGCGGGTGCGGGAGGCGCGCGAGAACCCGGCCGGTCTGACCGAGGCGGAGTTCGCGGCGTTGATCGCGCCGTTCCGGACGTACCTGGGCGATCCGTCGTGGGCGCCGAGGAATCCGTTCGGCACCCGGGCGACCTGGAAGGGCGGTGACCGGTACGGCATCAGCGACAGGCTCTTCGCCGAGCTGGACAAGACCTTCACCCGGTACGTCGACGAACTCGACCGGGGACCGAGGCTGGCGTACGCGAAGAACCCCGACGGCACGCTGCGGACCAACACCGCCACCTACTCGGCCAACGACGCCAGCGTCGGTGACCTGGACGGCGACGGCGGCTACGAGCTGATCCTGAAGTGGGACCCGAGCGACAGCAAGGACTCCTCGGTGTACGGCTTCACCGCGCCGGCCATCGTCGACGCGTACAAGCTCGACGGCACGCTGCTCTGGCGGGTCAACGTCGGCTACAACATCCGTGCCGGGGCGCACGACACCCAACTCGTCGTCGCCGACTTCAACGGTGACGGCCGGTCCGAACTGGTCATCAAGACCGCCGACGGCACCACCACCGGCAGGGTCCTCGCCGACGGCACCTACCAGGTGCGGGACGTGGTCGGCGACAACCGGGCCACCGCGGAGAAGATCCAGTCGTACATCACCAGCGGTGACGAGGCGAAGCTGGACAGGTTCACCGACGCGATGAACACGTACAGCGTCTCCTGGGTGCTGCCGGGTGGCAACACGCCACCGGAGCAGAACGTGCGGCAGTGGGGCAAGGTCTACGCCTACGGGCCGATCGGCACCAGCAACGAGTACCTGACCGCGTTCGACGGCGCCACCGGCCGGGTGCTGGACACGGTCGACTACGCCTTCCCGTACGGCGAGCCGAACTGGGGTGCCGCGCCGGTCGACCACCGGGGCGCGTTCTTCAAGGCCGAGATCGATCCCTACTGGCAGAACCCGAGCACCCGGTGGGGCTACTTCCCGTGGGGCGACCCGCAGGGCAACCGGTCCAACCGGTTCCTGGCCGGGGTGGCCTACCTGGACGGCGTACACCCGAGCGCGATCATGGCGCGCGGTTACTACGCCAAGACGACGGTCGCGGCGTACTCGATGCGGGGTGACCAACTGGTGCTCGGCGACACCTTCGACTCCGACCGGCTCCCCGACCCGAAGGTCGGCGAGGAGCGGGGCGCGCACAGCCTGATGGTCGCCGACGTGGACGGCGACGCCAAGGACGAGATCGTGTACGGCGCGATGGTGCTGGACGACAACCTGGCGCTCAAGACGGTGGCCAACACCTGGTTCCCGTCGCCGCCGCCGGCCACCAACGTCGACCTGACCCCGCAGATCAGGAACCCGGACGAGAACGCGCGGTTCGTCTACCTCGCTCACGGTGACGCCATGCACGTCGGCGACCTGAACCCGGACCGCCCCGGCCCGGAGGTGTTCATGGTGCAGGAGGCGTGGAACGCCTGGCAGGACGCGAAGGACCGGGCCGGCAACACGGTCGACGGCGTACGCCCCGGTGGCGGCGTCTACGACCCGGTGACCGGCGAGTTGACGACCGCGTTCTACGCGGGCAAGGACAACGGCCGAGGGGTGGCGGGCAACATCGACCCGAACAGTCCCGGCGCCGAGTACTGGTCCAACGGTTCGGTCTACAGCGCGGTCACCGGCGAACGGCTCTACGGCTCGGGCAACCTGCCGCAGAACTTCCTCGTCTACTGGGACGGCGACCTGACCCGCGAGCTGCTCGACAGCAACCGGATCTCCAAGGCGGACACCGACTACAGCACCCGGCCGGGCACGGTCAACAAGACCGACCTGCTGGTGGCGACGGACGCCTCCGCCAACAACGGCAGCAAGTCGACCCCGACGCTCTCGGCCGACCTGCTCGGTGACTGGCGGGAGGAGGTCGTCTGGCGGGTCGGCGACGACAAACTGCGCCTGTACACCACCACCATTCCGACCGAGCACAAGATCCGCACCCTGATGCACGATCCGCAGTACCGCAACCAGGTGGCCTGCGAAAACATCACCTACAACCAGCCGCCGCACCCCAGCTTCTACCTCGACCCGGCGTACCCGCTTCCGCCCCGTCGCACCGACATCGACGTGGCCAAGAAGTAGCGGCGAGGATTAAGGATTCCCATGCCCGACAGAAATCGAAGGAGTCAGCGGCTGCGCCGTACGGTGGCGATGCTGGCGGTCCTCCCGCTCGCCGCGACCGGGCTGGTGGCCCCGTCGGCCGCCGTGGCCGATCCCGGTCCGGCGTTGCGTCAGCTCGAACATCTCGACCGTGGTCTGGTGGCGGTCAAGGTGGCCGAGGGTGTTTTCCTGAGTTGGCGTTTTCTGGGTGACGAGCCGGACGACGTGGTGTACCGGGTGTACCGGGACAACAGGTTGGTTGGCACGGTGACCGGGAGCAGTAACTTCACCGACGCCGCGGGTACGGTCACGTCGTCGTACCGGGTGGCGGCGATCGTGAACGGGGTGACCCGGCCGAAGTCGGCCGCCACCACCCCACTGGCCCAGCAGTACCGGGACATCCCGTTGCAACGGCCACCGTCGGCGCCGTACCCGCTGGTCACCACGTATGCGACCACGGTCAGCGGCAAGCAGTTCGAGCCGGTGGACATGGACCTGCTGCGGCGGGTGCGGGAGGCGCGCGAGAACCCGGCCGGTCTGACCGAGGCGGAGTTCGCGGTGTTGATCGCGCCGTTCCGGACGTACCTGGGTGATCCGTCGTGGGCGCCGAGGAATCCGTTCGGCACCCGGGCGACCTGGAAGGGCGGTGACCGGTACGGCATCAGCGACAGGCTCTTCGCCGAGCTGGACAAGACCTTCACCCGGTACGTCGACGAACTCGACCGGGGACCGAAGCTCCAGTGGCAGCGCAACGACGACGGCTCGATCCGGACCACCATGGCCTCCTACACCCCCGGCGACGCGACCGTCGGTGACCTCGACGGCGACGGCGGTTACGAGCTGATCCTGAAGTGGGACCCGAGCGGCGCGAAGGACTCGTCCCAGTCCGGCTTCACCGCTCCGGCGATCGTCGACGCGTACAAGGTCGACGGCACGCTGCTCTGGCGGGTCAACGTCGGCTACAACATCCGGGCCGGGGCGCACGACACGCAGCCGGTGGTCGCCGACTTCAACGGTGACGGCCGGGCCGAACTGCTGATCAAGACCGCCGACGGCACCACCACCGGCAGGGTCCTCGCCGACGGCAGCTACCAGGTGCGGGACGTGGTCGGGAAGAGGCAGGCGACGTACGACAGGTTCGCCGGTTACTTCGCGGCCGGTGACGACCAGAAGTTGGACCAGTTCTACGACGCCATGAACGGCTACAACGTGAGCTGGATCCTGCCCGGTGGCAACACGCCGCCGGAGCAGAACGTACGCCAGTGGGGCAAGGTCTACACGTACGGGCCGATCGGGACCAGCGACGAGTACCTGACCGCGTTCGACGGCCGGACCGGGCGGGTCATCGACACGGTCGACTACGCCTTCCCGTACGGCGAACCGAACTGGGGTGCCGCGCCGGTCGACCACCGGGGCGCCAGCTTCCAGGGCGCGGTACGCGACGGCTCCGGACCCGGTGAGCAGGTGCCGGTCGACCCGAGCGAAATCCCCGACGCGTACTGGACCAATCCCGAGACCCGGTGGGGCTACTACCCGTGGGGCGACCCGCAGGGCAACCGGTCCAACCGGTTCCTCGCCTCGGTGGCGTACCTCGACGGGGTGCACCCGAGCGCGATCATGGCGCGCGGTTACTACGCCCGGACCACGGTCGCGGCGTACACGTTGGTCGGCGACAAGCTGAAGCTGGGCCGGACGTTCGACTCGGACCTGTTGCCGGATCCGCACCTCGGTGAGGACCGGGGCATGCACTCGCTGATGACCTCCGACATCGACAACGACGGCCGGGACGAGATCGTCTACGGCGCGATGGTGCTGGACGAGGAACTGAGGGTGCAGACGGTGGGCGGGACCTGGTTCCCGTACCCTGCTCCGCCCTTGAACGTCGACCTCACCCCGCAGATCAGGAATCCGGACGCGGACGACCGGTTCATCCACCTGGCGCACGGCGACGCGTACCACGTGGGTGATTTCGACCCGGACCGGCCGGGCACCGAGGTCTTCCTGGTGCAGGAGCAGGCCGCCGGGCTCGACTCGGTCGGGCGCGACGGGCGGCCCGGCCTCGGCTACCGGCCGGGTGCGGCGGTGTACGACCCGGAGACCGGCGAGGTCGTCGCCGCGATGTACGGCGGCGGTGACAACGAGCGCGGCGCGGCCGACAACATCGACCCGAACTCGCCCGGCGCGGAGTACTGGACCGGCGGCAAGGTCTACAGCGCGGTCACCGGCGAGGAGTTGTACGCGCACGACGGCCTGCCGGCCAACTTCCTCGTCTACTGGGACGGCGACCTGACCCGGGAGATCCTGGACGGCAACCGGATCTCGAAGGCGGACACCGCCTACACCACCCGTCCGGCCACCATGACCAAGACCGACCTGCTGGTGGCGCCGGGAGTGTCGACCGTCGGCGACGGCGGCAAGGGCAGCCCGATCGTCTCGGCCGACCTGTTCGGCGACTGGCGGGAGGAGGTGGTCTGGCGGGTCGGCACCTCGGCCCTGCGGATCTACACCACCACCATCCCGACCGAGCACAAAATCCGTACGTTGATGCACGATCCCCAGTACCGCAACCAGGTCGCCTCGGAGAACGTGGTCTACAACCAGCCCCCGCACCCGAGCTTCTTCCTGGACCCGGCGTACCCGCTCCCGCCCCGCCGCACCGACATCGACGTCACCGCAAAGTAGCGGTGTAAGGAAGGGCCCCTTATTAACGCATAGCGTTAATAAGGGGCCCTTCCTTACACCTGAGCCTCGGCGGCGGGTGACGCTCGTCACGGGAACTCGTGGCGCCCGGCCGGACAGACGCTGATGTGGAGATGAGCATTCGTGCCCGAGTGCGCGACGGGGACCCGGACGCGTTCAGAGAACTGTTCGACGCGTACGCACGCTCGGTGTACAACCACGCCTACCGGCTGACCGGCGACTGGTCGACGGCGGAGGACGTGGTGTCGCTGACCTTTTTGGAGGCTTGGCGGCTGCGCGACCGGGTGGACGTCGGCGTCGAGGCGGGCTCGCTGCGCCCGTGGCTGCTCGGGATCGCCACCAACGTCACGCGTAACGTCCGCCGGGCCGCCCGCCGGCACGACGTGGCGCTGGCGCGACTGCCGAGGGCGGAGGCGGTGCCGGACTTCGCCGAGGAGGTCAGCTCCCGGATCGACGGCCGGGGACGGCTCGCGCTGGCCATGACGGCACTCGCGGCGCTGCGCAAGCCCGAACGCGAGGTGCTGGCGCTCTGCGTGTGGTCCGGGCTCGACTACGCCGAGGCGGCGGAGGCGCTCGGCGTACCGGTCGGCACGGTCCGCTCCCGGCTCTCCAGGGCGCGGACGAAGCTGGCCAAGCTCGTCGCCGCCGGAAACCCTCTGTCGCCCGACGCGGATCGGGAACCGACACCCCGGCACGGACAGGTAAGAGGAGACCGCGAGATGGCGGTCCGGCTCGCTCAGGAGAATGCCCGATGAAGCCCCATCCGACCCAGCCCAACCCGATTCAGCCCGACTCGAACGAGCGCGACGAGCTGGTCCGGCTGTTGCCGGGGCTGGTGGAGCGGGATCTGCCGAGCGACCGTCAGCGTCGACTCCAGGAGTTCGTGATGACCCGCATCCACCAGGACCTGCGTACGGTCGAGCAGGTATCCCGCCCGAGACCGAGGCGGCGGTTCGTCCTCGCGGCCTCGGCGTTGGCCGCCGTTGCCGTAGCGGCGGCGGCGATCGGCACCGGAGGCTTCGGCGTCGACCGGGGTGCCGAGGCCACCAAAGCCCCACGGAACACCGCCGGTCCGGCGTCGCCGGTGATGGTGCCGGTGGCCGGGACGTTCGAACTGGCCGCCGCCTACGCCGCCGCCAGGCCGTTCACGCCGCCCCGCGCGGACCAGTGGGTCTACGTCCAGAACCGGAACCTCGCCCCCAGTGCGATGGCGGCGGACAAGGGGCAGGA
Organism: Micromonospora sp. NPDC050397; assembly: GCF_044901685.1. Lineage (NCBI taxonomy): Bacteria > Bacillati > Actinomycetota > Actinomycetes > Micromonosporales > Micromonosporaceae > Micromonospora > Micromonospora sp. NPDC050397. The sequence goes on along the minus strand of NZ_JBJDPS010000008.1, from coordinate 46,166 downwards.
GCCCGACGTGACGGTGGCGGTCTGGAAGCGCGCCGACGGGAAGAAGATGGCCGAGTTCAATCCGATGACCGGCAAGCTCGACACGTGGGACCAGGACAACGGCTATCCCATGCTGTCCACGCTGCCCACCGATCCGCAGGCACTGCTCGCCCTGCTGCGGGAGCAGATGGAGGCCGTGCCCTCGGCCCCGCCCGGAGCCCCGAAACCTCCGGTGGTGAAGGGGAATCGCACCCCGGAGGAGTTGAACAGCCTGCTGTTCGACCGGGTCGCCGGGATCCTCGGTGAGAACCTGCTTCCGCCGGAGGTGACGGCGGCGCTCTGGCGGGCGGCGGCACTGGTTCCCGGCGTCACCGACGCACCCGAGACGATCGAGGTGGACGGGCGCCGGGTGAACGTGGTCGGCCGGGTCCAGGAGGGTTGGCGGTTCAGCCAACTCATGCTCGACCCGGACACCCACGAGTTTGTCGGTTACCGGTCCGTGGCGGTCAAGGACCACACGTACGAGACCGGACCGAACGGGCCGGTCACGGAGAAGAAGGGCCAGGTGCAGTTCACCATCACCCGGCTCACCGGGAAGGTCGTCGACACGGCGGGTCAGACGGGTTGAGCGGGCCGTGCGGGCCGTGCGGCGCATGGGACAAGGCAGACAGATGTCCCCGCCGGGGAATGTGAGTCGCCAAATCTCTACATGGAAGATGATGTAGCTACACGTTTTTCCGTGTAGAGATTTGGCGCACAACCGCCCCTCGTAGCTTCGCGGCGCATCCGGCCGGCGCGGCGCGTCCCGTCGACGCGGCGCATGCCGTCGACCGGGGAGGGCGGGAGGGCGGGACGGTGGTCGGCGAGATCGAGGTCGCTCTGCCGGCGCTGCCCGGGTCAGACCGCCCGCAGGTGTCGGGTCGGTGGCTGGTTGATCCAGCCGATGAACCGGGCCTCGACCTGCCGCGCGGTCAGCTCCGGCAGTGCGGGTGCGGCCTTGTCGCGGAAGTGACGCATGAACGCGGCGAGCCGGATCGGGTCGTCCGGGTAGAGCAGCCGCATCCGCTGCCGGAAGATCTGGCACGGCCACTCCCGGCCGTCGTCACGGCAGCGCCAGTCGTCTCCGGGGCGGTGCGGTGCGCTCAGGTCGTCGGTTTCCTCGGCCACGTAGGCGCTCCGTCCAGTCGACCGGTCCATATTGGACACAACGGTAGATGGGGCACGGAAGCGAAGATCATCGGCTCCACCCAATCGGTTCTGACCAGGCGGGTCGACCACCGGGGACCGGGTCGGCGCTCCGGAGCGTCACTCGCAGGCGGCGACGAAGTCCTGTCGGGCCTCGGCGAACCTTGGGTCGAAGGCGGCGAACTTCGGCCGCAGAATGGTGATCGAGCTGCTCGACTCCAGGTCGGCTTCCCGGATCACGTCGGCCAGCCGCTGGATCGAGGACTTGACGTCGCCACTCGCCGGTGCGGCGATCTCTTCGAGCTTGGGGCGCAGGGCGCCGAGGTAGACCGCCCGGAGTTCCTCGACATTTCCCTTGAACTCGTCGAACTGCACCATCAGCTTGCCGGTGTCGTCGCACGCCTTTCGTGAGGCGTCGTCCAGCCCTCCGCCGCAGCCGCCGGTGGCCAGCGCGAGCAGGAGGAGGACGGATCCGACCGCCCGGGATCGGTGACGCCGCATGCTCCCACCCCCGAATTCGCGTGTCCGGCCATCTTCCACCACCCACAGTCGGATGTCGATGCCACCGGCCGCCTCCGGGCGGAGCCCAAGCCCAAGCCCAAGCCCAAGCCCAAGCCCAAGCCCAAGCCCGAGCCCAAGCCGGAGCCGGAGCCGGAGCGCGGATCGGACGGGACGCGTGGTCGGGCCTGCACTACCCGGGCGACCCGGTCAGCCCTACCGCCAACACGGGTGTGAGCTGGATCGATCCGTCGCGGCGTGGCCCATAGCGTCGGAGTCATGACCACGTCGACCGTTCTTCCGCCGCCGCCGCCCCGCCCCGACCCGTACGTCACGGCGCGGGGCAAGCCGCCCGGCAACGTCGCCGCGCGGGTCGCCGGGTGGAGCGCTCGGCACCGCACCACCGCCATCCTCGGCTGGCTGCTCTTCGTTGCCGTGGCGACCACGCTCAGCGCCGTACTCGGCACCGTGAACGCCGAAGACAGCGAGTACGGCCACGGCGACTCGGGTCGGGCGAGCGAACTGATCGCCGCCGCCGGTTTCCCCGACCGGGCCGGTGAGCTGGTGCTGATCCGCAGCGACACACTCGACGCGGACACACCCGCGTTCCGGGCCGCCGTCAACGCCACCGTCACCGCCGTCCAGGGCACCGGACGGGTGGAGAACGTCAACGCCGGCGCCGTCTCGGCGGACCGGCACGCCGCCCTGGTCACCTTCGATCTGACCGGTCCGGCCGACACCGCCGCCGACCGGGTCGGCCCGGTACGCGACGCCGTCGCCGCCGTCGCGCGAGACCATCCGGACCTGCTGGTGGCCCAGACCGGCGACGCCAGCATCGACGAGTCGATCGGCACCATCCTGAGTGCCGACATGCACCGGATGTCGCTGCTCTCCCTCCCGGTGACGCTCGGCATCCTGATCGTGGCGTTCGGCGCGCTGCTGGCCGCCGTACTCCCGATGGGCCTGGCCCTGACCGCGTTCGCCGCCTCGCTCGGCCTGCTCGCGGTGGCCAGCCGGCTGGTTCCCGCGGTCGACACCACGATGCACCTGATGCTGCTGATGGGGCTCGCCGTCGGGGTCGACTACTGCCTGTTCTACCTGCGTCGGGAACGGGAGGAACGGGCGCTCGGCGCCGACCCGGAACGGGCGCTGGCGATCGCGGCGGCCACCTCCGGCCGGGCCGTGCTGATCTCCGCCCTGACCGTCATCGGCGCCACCGCGGGCATGTTCATGACCCGGGACACCGTCTTCGAGAGCCTCGCCACCGGCACCATCCTGGTCGTCGCGATCGCCGCGCTCGGCTCGCTCACCGTGCTGCCGGCGGTGCTCTCGAAGCTCGGTGACCGGATCGACCTCGGCCGGGTGCCGGGCCTGTACCGCCGCGCCTCGAACGGGCGTGGCTGGAATCGGTTCCTCCGGGTGGTGCTGCGCCGGCCGGGGCTCTCCGCCGTACTCGCCGCCGGCACGCTGCTCGCGCTGGCCGTACCGGCGCTCGGCATGCGGACCGCCGAGGAGGACATCACCACCCTGCGGAGTTCGTCCCCGGCGCTGGACACCTTCGTACGGGTCCAGGCCGCCTTCCCCGGCGGCGGCGACCCGGCCCTGATCACGGTCCGGGCCGACGACGTGACCAGCCCGGCGGTCACCGCCGCGATCGACGACCTGAAGACCCGGGGGTTGGCCTCGGGCGCGTTGCACGAGCCGGTGACGGTCGAGGTCAACCCGGACCGGACGGTCGCGGTGGTCAGCGCCGGCCTCTCCGGCTCCGGCGTCGACGCCACCTCGGAACAGGCCGTACGGACGGTGCGCGAGCAGGTCATGCCGGGCGCCTTCGCCGGGGTTGACGGCGCGGAGGCACTGCTGACCGGACGTGCGGCCGGCTCGGTCGACTACAACGACGCGATGGGACGCGGCACTCCGCTGGTCTTCGGATTTGTGCTCGGGCTGGCGTTCCTGCTGCTGCTGGTCTCGTTCCGGTCACTGGTGGTGGCGCTCACCGCGATCGTGCTGAACCTGCTCTCCGTCGCCGCCGCGTACGGCCTGCTGGTCCTGGTCTTCCAGCACGGTTGGGGGGAGGGGCCGCTCGGCTTCGAGTCCAGCGGGTCGGTCACGAACTGGGTGCCGCTGTTCCTCTTCGTGATCCTGTTCGGCCTCTCGATGGACTACCACGTCTTTGTGCTGAGCCGGATCCGCGAGGGACACGACCGGGGCTGGCCGACCAAGCTCGCCGTCTCGCGCGGCATCCGGAGCACCGCCGGGGTGATCACCAGCGCGGCGGTGGTGATGGTCGCGGTCTTCGGCCTCTTTGTCACCGGTTCGCTGGTGTCGATGAAGGAACTCGGCTTCGGCCTGGCCGTCGCGGTGCTGATCGACGCCACCATCGTCCGGGCCGTGCTGCTCCCCTCGGTGATGGTGCTGCTGCGGGAGCGGAACTGGTACCTGCCGCGCTGGCTCGACTGGCTGCCCAGCCTCTCCCACGGCGAGCCGGTGGCGCTGCCGCCCGTCGTCCGGGAGCGCGACCCGGAGCCGGCACGGACGTAGCCGGGCGGCAACGGGGGGCGGACGCCGTACGGGGCCGGGGGGCTCGTACGGCGTCCGCGTCCGTACCGTCGAGCGGCGTCAGCTCACCAGTGGTCGCCCGGCTGGCGCGGGGTGCCGTACAGGGTGCCGCGCGAGGCGCGGGCGTCGGCGACCGGGTCCGACCCGACCGGCTGCCCGGCGTACGGGTCCGCCGCCGGGCTGGTTTCCCAGGGCTGCTCCGTCCCGTCCGGCTCGGGGCTGGAGAGCTTCGCCTGCCGGGCCCGGCGCACCCGGGTGAACACGAAGTACGCCACGGCGATCACACAGACCAGGATCACCACGTTCTGGAGCACCCCGACGTAGCTCTCGACCACGTGCCAGTTCTCGCCGAGGAAGTAGCCGGCCAGCACGAAGACCGTGTTCCAGATCAGGCTGCCGAGCGCGGTGTAGAGCAGGAACGTGGTGACCCGCATCCGCTCCACCCCGGCCGGGATCGAGATGAGGCTGCGGAAGACCGGGATCATCCGGCCGAAGAAGACCGCCTGCACCCCGTGCCGGAGGAACCACGCCTCGGTCCGGTCGACGTCGGCGAGCTTCACCAGCGGCAGTTTCGCCGCGATCGCGCGTACCCGGTCCCGGCCGAGCAGGGCACCCACGTAGTAGAGGGCGAGTGCGCCGACCACCGAGCCGATGGTGGTCCAGATGATCGCGCTGGCCAGGCTCAGGTTGCCCTGACTGGCGGTGAAGCCGGCCAGCGGCAGGATGACCTCGCTCGGGATGGGTGGGAACAGGTTCTCCAGGGCGACCGCCAGCCCGGCGCCGGGACCGCCGAGGGTCTCCATCAGGCCGGTGACAAAACCCACGATGCCGCCCGAATCCGGCTCGGGGTTGGCGGCGAGTAACGAGCTGGTGTTCCAATCCCAGGTTCGATTCACCGCCAAGACGTTACGGGGCCAGTCTGAGCGTCACCATGCGGTGCGCCGCCGGGATCGACCGGACAACCGCAGCCACCTACTGCGGAGAACCACACCCGACGGGACCGGTGTCGGGTTGGTCGACAGTCGGCGGCATTAGAGGTTTTTGTCGGGAAGGAGGTGATTTCTCGATACCCTCGGCTGGACCGGAAACGGGGGTGGTGCGGTGAAGTCGTACGTCGGGGCAGTGGGAACCGCGGACACGGCGGTGGTACGCGGCCCGGGTGAGGTCATGATCACGCTGTCGGTGAACGGTGTGTCACGCAGCCTGCCGATCGAGCCCCGGGTGAGCCTGCTCGACGCGCTGCGGGACCGGCTCGACCTGACCGGCACCAAGAAGGGCTGCAACCAGGGTGCCTGCGGGGCGTGCACGGTCTGGATGGACAAGCGCCGGGTGCTCGCCTGCCTGACCCTGGCGATCACCTGCGAGGCCAGGGAGATCACCACCATCGAGGGGCTCGCCGAGGACGGCGAACTGCACCCGATGCAGACGGCGTTCATCGAGCGGGACGCCTTCCAGTGCGGCTACTGCACCCCGGGACAGATCATGTCGGCGGTGGCCTTCCTGCACGAGGGCCACCAGGTGGACGACGGCAACATCCGCGAGTGGATGAGTGGCAACCTGTGCCGCTGTGCCGCGTACCCGCACATCCGGGCGGCGATCCGGCAGGTCCACGACGCGATGGTCGCCGGAGGCCCCGATGCGCCCCGTTAGCTACTCCCGGGTGGCCGACGTCGCCACCGCGATCGGTGTGGTCAGCACGGACGCGGACAGCGCCTTCCTGGCCGGCGGCACCACCCAGGTCGACCTGCTGCGGATCTACGTCGAACAGCCCGGCCGCCTGGTCGACATCAACGACCTGCCGCTGCGCCAGATCGACGCGCTGCCCGGCGGCGGGGTGCGCATTGGCGCCCTGGCCCGGATGAGCGACGTGGCCCAGGCCCCGCTGGTCCGTACGGGCTTTCCGGTGATCTCCCAGGCGTTGTTGCTCGGGGCCAGCCCGCAACTGCGCAACATGGCCTCGATCGGCGGCAACCTGATGCAACGGGTGCGCTGCGGCTACTTCCGCGACCTCGCGGCCGGCTGCAACAAGCGGGCACCTGGCAGCGGGTGCGCCGCGCTGCACGGCGTCAACCGGGGCCACGCGGTGCTCGGCACCAGCGAGCGCTGCATCGCCACCCACCCCTCCGACCTGGCCGTGGCGTTGGTCGCGCTGGACGCGGTGGTGCACACCGAAAGCTCCTCCGGCCGGCGGGAGTTCGCCGTCGACGACTTCTTCCCGCTGCCCGGCGAAACCCCCGAACGCGAGCACCCGCTGCACCACGGCGAGCTGATCGTCGAGGTCGAGGTGCCGGGTAACCCGGTCGCCGAGCGGTCGCTCTACCTCAAGGTCCGCGACCGGGAGTCGTACGAGTTCGCGCTCGCCTCGGTGGCGGTCGCGCTCTCGCTCGACGACGGCATGATCGGCGAGGTACGGCTGGCGCTCGGCGGTGTCGCGACCAAGCCGTGGCGGGCCCGTCAGGCCGAGCGGGTGCTGATCGGGGCCCCCGCCACCGCGGAGCGTTTCGCCGAGGCGGCTCGGCAGGAATTGCAACCGGCGGTCTCGCACGGGATGAACGAGTTCAAGATCGAGCTGGCCAGGCGCAGTATCGTCCGCGCGCTGGAGATGATCACCGCCGACGACTGGCGGGAGCAGCAGCGGACGACCCTGGGAGGGGCGGCATGAGCCCGGCCATCGGCACCACACTCAGCCGGGTCGACGGCCGCGCGAAGGTCAGCGGCGCCGCCCGCTACACCGCCGAGTTGGCCCTGCCCGGACTGGTGCACGCGGTCCTGGTCGGCGCTCGGGTGGCGAGCGGGCGGGTGGTGGGCATCGACACCACGGCGGCGGAACGGGCCGGCGGGCTGGTCGCCGTACTGAGCCATTTCAACCTGCCGAAAATCCCCGGTACGCCGAAACTGCTGCCCTCGCTGCTCGGGATGGCCGCGCCCGGGGTGAGCTGGTTCCCGTTGCAGGACGACGTGGTGCACTACGCCGGGCAACCGGTCGCGATCGTCGTCGCCGACACGGTCGAGCGGGCCGAGCACGCGGCCAGCCTGCTCCGGATCGACTGCACGGAGACGCCCGCCGAGACCACCCTCGACCAGGTACGCGACCAGGCGTACGAGCCGGAGCGGATCTTCGGCGGGATGCTGCCGGGGCGGTCCGTCCGGGGTGACGTCGACGCCGGGCTGGAACAGGCCCGGTTCCGGGTGGACGAGACATACCGGTTCGCGGCCAACCACCAGAACCCGATCGAGCCCTCGGCCACCACCGTGGTCTGGGACGACGTACACCGGCTCACCATCTACGACTCCACCCAGGGCCCGACCGCGACCCAGCTCACCGTGGCCACCCTGCTCGGCATCTCGCCCACGCAGGTCAAGGTGGTCAGCGAGTTCGTCGGCGGCAGCTTCGGCAGCAAGGCGATGATCTGGCCGCACGTCACCCTGGCCGCGCTCGCCGCCCGCCAGGTGGGCCGACCGGTCCGGCTCTCGCTCAACCGGGAGCAGATGTTCCACTCCTGCGGGCACCGGGAGGAGCAGGAGCAGCGCCTCACTCTCGGTGCCGACGACGAGGGCAGGCTGACCGCGCTGCGGCACCACAAGCTCTCCATCACCTCGCACTTCGACGACTGGGCCGAGACCTCGTTGCAGTCGCCCGCGGTCCTCTACGACATCCCGAACTACGAGGGGATCTACCGGTTGGCCCGGGGCAACACCCTCACCCCGACCTTCATGCGCGGCCCCGGCGAGGCGACCGGCATGTTCGCCCTGGAGTCGGCGATGGACGAACTCGCCGAACAGCTCGGGACGGACCCGATCGAGCTGCGGCTGCGCAACCTCGCCGACAACGATCCGACCAGCGGACACCCGTGGTCGAGCAACGGCATCCGGGAGTGTTTCCAGCGGGGTGCGGAACTCTTCGGCTGGGCGGGGCGCGACCCGAGTCCGGGTGCCCGCCGGCAGGGGCGGACGCTGATCGGCTGGGGGGTCGCCTCGTCGGCGTACCCGCACGTGTCACCGCCGAATCCGCAACGCGCGCGGGCCCGGATCTACAGCGACGGCAGTGTGGTGGTGGAGGCGGGCGTCTCCGAGTTCGGCACCGGGGTGACCACCGCGATGACACAGGTCGCCGCGGACGGACTCGGCCTGCCGGTCGACCGGGTCCGGTTCATCGGCGGCGGCAGCGACCTGCCGAACATCACCGCCGCGGTCGGCTCCGCCGGCACCAGCGCGGTCAGTGCCGCCGTCCACCTGGCCACGACGCAACTGCGCGACCAACTCGTCGCGCGGGCGGTGGCGGACGACAAGTCGCCGCTGCACGGCGCCGACCCGGGCGCGGTGTCGGTCGAGGGCGGGCGGATGCGGTTGCGCGACCGGCCGGAGGTCGGCGAGGGCTACGCCGAGATGCTGCTGCGGCAGTTCACGCCGGACGTCGAGTCGCTCGGGGTCTGGACCCCGCCACCGCCGGATCCCGGGTACGGCACGCACACCTTCGGCGCGCAGTTCGCCGAGGTCGCGGTGGACGCCGACCTCGGCCTGATCCGGGTACGCCGGATGGTGGGGGTCTTCGCCCCCGGCCGGGTGCTCAACCGCAAGACCGCACACAGCCAGTTGATGAGCGGGATGCTGTGGGGGCTGAGCCAGGCGTTGCTGGAGGCGAGTCACATGGACGCGCGCCTCGGCCGCTGGGCGAACCCGAGCTTCGGGGACTACCTGATCCCGGTCAACGCCGACGTGCCGGACGTGGTGGTGGACACCGTCGAGGTGACCGACACCGTGGTCAACCCGCTCGGGGTGAAGGGGGTGGGGGAGATCGGCATCGTCGGTTCCGGCGCGGCGATCGCGAACGCCGTCCACCACGCCACCGGACGGCGGGTACGCCACCTGCCGATCACCATCGAGGACCTGCTCTAGGAGCGGGACCCCGCTCTGGTCAGGCGCGGATGGTCATCCGGGAGACCCGGTCGTCGCGCACCCGGAAGGAGAAGGTGCTCGGCCCGTTGAAGCCGTTGCCGCCGACCTCGGCCACGACCACCGTCTCCTGGCCGTGCTGCCGTACGTCCCGCACGTCGAGGCTGACCTGCTTGCCGATGAACTCGGCGTCGCTCCAGCCGGCGATCCGTTCGGCACCGTGGAACTCCCGGCCCCAGTCGTCGACCACACCGTCGGCGGTGAAACCGGCGAGGAAGGCCGGCAGGTCGTTGGCGTTGGCGGCGTCGACGAGCGTACGGACCGCCGGCTGAAGTTCGGTTGGCACGTGGATCCCCCTGATGGTCAGGTACGGCGACGACGGCGCGGGCCGGTGTCCTCGCCGAGTTCCTGCACGATCTGGCAGGCGTTGTGGACCGGGTCGAGGCGGTCGGCGTGCATCGCCACGCGTTGCAGCAGTTCCTTGAAGGCCGACTGTTCGCCGCCGAGGACCGACAGGATCTCGGCCTCGGCCGTGGCCAGGGCCTCGCGTCGATCCTGCCAGAGGGCCAGCCCGGCTTCGGTGGCGACCACCCTGCGGCTGCGCCGGTCGGCCGGATCCGGCTGCCGGGCGACGAGTCCGGCGGCTTCCAGGTCGTCGATCAGGTAGGTCAGAACGGTCCGGTCGATGCCGAGTTGAGCGGCCATGGCGCCCTGGTTCGTCGCGAGGTTCTGGCTCGCCGAGGCGATCACCTGGTAGCCGCGGGGGCCGCCGGGAATGTCGTTGACGATCTCATCCGACGCCCGCAGATAGCGCCGCAGGATGACGCCGACGACCCAGCCGAAGTCGTCCTTGAGCAGGTCGGCTGCGATCTGTTCGCCCCCGTCCTCGGACCCCGGGGCCGGCGGCGCGGTCGCTGCGTCTTGTGCCACCCGGCAAGTGTAACCAGGCCCGTAGATAATCTGCATCCAAGATTATCTGCAATAGAGGAATGCTGTGCTCCAGATGATATGGCTCACATGTGTGGGGGATGAGAGAAGTTCTGTCGTTAATTTAGTCGGCAACACAGAACATCTTCGGGAGGTAATAGTGAGCCTGTTCCGACTCGACTCGAGCATCCTTGGCGGGGCTTCCACCAGCCGCGCGGTCGCCGACACGGTCGAGCGCGCCTGGACCCGTACGCACCCGTCGGGCCCGATCACTCGCCGGGATCTGGTCGCGTCGCCGGTGCCCACCGGCACCTGGACAGCGGCGGTCACCGCCGGGTTCGTCCCCGCCGACCAGCGTGGCGAGGAGCAGTCGCGGGCGGTCGCCCTGGTCACCACCCTGGTGGACGAACTGCTCGCGGCCGACGCGTACCTGTTTGCCGTACCGCTCTACAACTACGGCGTCTCCCAGCACGTCAAGGGCTGGATCGACCTGCTGTTGACCGACCCCCGGCTCGCCCCGGGGCAGCAGCCGCTGGCCGGGCGTCCGGCCGCGATCGTCACCAGCCGGGGCGGTGGTTACGGTCCCGGCACCCCGCGCGAGGGTTGGGACCACGCGACGCCCTACTACCGGCGCATCTTCGGCGACCTCTTCGGTCTGGAGCTGCACGTCAGTGAGATCGAACTGACCCTGGCCGAGAGCACGCCCGCCATGGCCGACCTGCGGGACCTCGCCCGGCAGCAACTGCGCGAGGGCCACGCCTCGGCCGAGAAGCACGGCGAACTGCTCGCCCAGCACGTTCTCGCCCAGGCCCGCTGACCGGCGTCGAGGTTCAGCTACGGGATCGTGCCCCCGCGTCGGTCGCCGACCCGGGGGCGTGACCCGGTGTGGCGCCGGAACGTACCGGCCAGCGTTGCCAGACGGCCACGTGCATCACCACACCGAGCGCGATGAAGTTCAGCGCGGCCGTGGAGATCCAGTCCTCGGCGGTCGCGCGTACCCAGTCGATCTGGCCCGCGTACGCCCAGAGGACGCCGTAGAGCGCGGCGGCGACCAGGGCGACCAGCCCGACCAGCGCGGTCCGGCCCGGGTACGGACGCAGCCGGGTCGCCGGCCACCCCTCGAAGAGCATCGCGACCAGCAGGGCGGCGGCGATGACGGTGCCGCCGACGGCGCTGATCCGCGCCGGTGGCCAGCCGGCGACCCGCCACACCAGCGGGAAGGTCGCCGCCGTGGCCCCGGCCACCCCCGCGTTGCCGGCCAGGATCCGTAACCAGCGCCGCCCGATCAGCGAGAACGGCAGGCCGCGCAGGGCGACGAAGAGCAGCACCTGCCAGACCCCGAGCGTGACCAGCAGCGCGCCGTAGACCGGTGCCGCCAGCGGACCGCCGGGATTACGCAGGCCGTCGGCCGCGCGCACGGCGGCCGGGACGTGGTCCAGGTTGACCACGAGCAGGTACGCCAGCACCGCGACCACCCACGACAGCGCCAGTGCGGCCAACCCGGCCGGGACCCGGGGCAACCGGGCCAGCGGGCACCGCTCGCAGACCAGGGTGAGTTGCAGGATCGCGGTGAACGTCCCGGCGCCCAGCGCCAGCGTGACCGGGAAGGTGGCGACGTGTCCGGGGCCGGCGTCGGCGACGAAGATCCCGCGCAGGTCGACCCGGCTCACCACGAGCTGGCCGAGGATGGTCAGCCCGACTCCGGCGACCCCCGCGATCAGCGTGTCGGTCAGCCCCACCCAGCCCGCCCGCAGGTGGCTGCCCGGCCAGTCCTGCCACCAGAACGCGATCATCGCGATCACCGGTAGGGCGAAGGTGGCCAGCGGACCGAGGACCACCAGCGACGCCTCCGCGCTGCCCAGCAGGAAGGCGAGCAGGAAGAAGAGCGGAAGGACGAAGGTGAGCCCGGCCAGGCCGAGGATCGGCTGGGTCGGTGTGGTTCGGCCGGCCGGGCGCGGTTCGGCCGGCGCCACCGCCGCCGGTCGCGGAGCGGTGAGCGCGGGCCGGTCGTCGGCGTCCGCGGCCATGCCCACCTCCGGTATCACGCCCGATCCACCCTATCCGGGCAAGACGGGACAGAAGGCCCGTTCCGGTCTAGAGGGAGGGGGTGGGCTGCTCCGGCGTCGTACGGCCGCGCGAGCGGAACGCGTCGGCGAGCGCCACCCCGGCCAGTACGACCGCCGCCGAGACACTGACGACCAGCGGCGGTACGTGCAGCATCGCCGGCACCAGTAGGCCCAGCAGGATCAGTCCGCCGGTCCGGGACCGGGAGACCCGGGCGTACACCTGGTATTCGAACAGGGCCCGTCCGGTGAGGAAGAGGGCGGGGCCGCCGAGCATGGTGTAGAGCCAGACCGGTGTGATGTGCCCGAGCGGGTGGGCGATGGCGAGTTCGTAACCGACGGCGGTGAGTACGATTCCCGCGATCATCAGCAGGTGCGAGAAGGACATCGACCGGCCGAACCGGCCCTGGTGGCGGGCCGAGGTGATCGCCAGCGGCAGCAGGTGTCCGGCCTGGTGGAAGTAGATCCGCCAGAGCAGCACGGTGGTCAGGAACGACACCAGGAAGGCGGCGGCCCGGTCGACGGCGAAGTCGGCGCCGCTGAAGGTCAGGCCGATCACCAGGATCGACTCGCCCAGGGTGATCAGCAGGAACTGCTGGTAGCGCTCGGCCAGGTGCTCGCCCGCGATGGGGACGTTGGCGGCCGGACCCCGGCCCAGCCCCGGGACCGGCCAACCGGCGATCGCCCCGCCGTAGTCGAGCAGGATGGCGATGGTCCAGAGGACCCCGCGCAGCCGGGCGTCGTCACTCGTGGCGCCGAACAGCCAGGGCACCGCGCTGAGCCCGAGCCAGATGATCAGCCGTACCGGGACGTCCCGGTCTCGGTTGTGCGCGACCAGGAGGAGGAGCGTACGGCCGAACTGGAGGGCGACGTACGCCCCGGCGAAGACGATCGCCCGCTCGCCGAACCCCTTCGGCACCGCCACCGCCATCACCATCGCGCCGAACATGGTGCCGACCACCACGAGCTGGATCGCCGGCTGGTCCGGGTCCAGTCGGCTGGTGGTCAGCGCGGTGAGGGTCCAGACCAGCCAGAGTGCGAGGAACAGCAGCAACGTCTGACCGGCCTCGGAGAACAGGATCCGCCGGTCGCTGCTGAAATCGTTGATCAGGCGCTGGGATATCCGGGTGAGCGCGAAGACGAAGACGAGGTCGAAGAAGAGTTCGAGGAAGGTGGCCCGCTGCGTACTCTCCGCGCTGCGCAGCAGACCCCGTTCCGATTCCTCGCCGCTGGTCATCCGGCGACCGTGCCGGGATCGGTCACGGCACCCCCTGGTCGCTCGGGCGATCTCCAGATCCCAACGAACGACCCCCCGCTGTGGACATTGCCGGTGTAAGGAAGGGCCCCTTGTTAACGCTATGCGTTAACAAGGGGCCCTTCCTTACACCTCGGCGTTGTCGGTGCGGAGGCGGCGGTAGTGGCGGTTGCGGGCGCGCAGCACCACCGTCGCCAGGGCCGCCGACACCAGCGAGGCCAGCAGTACGCCGAGCTTCGCGTACCGTCGCCCAGCGCGAGCACCGCCGCGCCGAGCAGCAGCAGGCCGCCGACCGTCTCGGTGCGCAGGATCCGGCCGCGCGGCGGGGGGTGCCCGGTCGACGTTGCCGAGTCGACCGGACACCCCCCGCGCGGACCCCTTCGGTCAGGTCAGGGGAGCTGCCAGATCTGGTTGCTCGTGTTGAAGCAGTCCCAGATCTGGAGCCGGGTGCCGTCCGCGCTGTTCTTGTCGGTCACGTCCAGGCACTTGTTGGACTGCGGGTTGCGTACGGTGCCGTTGCTCTGGCCCTGCCAGACCTGGGCGCCGCTGCCGTTGCAGTCCCAGAGCTGGATCTTGGCGCCGTTGGTCGTCGAGGCGCTGGTGACGTCCATGCACTTGCCGAGGCCCCGGATCGTGCCGTCGGTGCCGACCGTCCAGGTCTGCGCGTTGCTGCCGTTGCAGGTGTAGAGCTGTACGGCGGTGCCGTTGGTGGTGCTGGCCGCCGCGATGTCGACGCACTTGCCCGCCAGTCCGGTGATCCGGCCGGTCCGGCCGGTCGGCGGCGGCGTGCCACCCCCGCCCATCACCGTGTCGTAGATGGCGCTGACCAGCGAGGTCGAGGTGTTCGTGTCCTGGGACAGCTCCCAGTTCATCATGCCGCCGGCGTTGGCCAGGGCCCACTGCGTCTTCCGCTTGACCGTCGGGATGCCGTTGTAGCACTGCTGTGCGCCGTTGACGGTGGTGCAGTCTCGGTTGGCGTTCGCCGGGTCCATCGCCACGAGCTGGTTGTAGGTGACGTAGCCGGGGCGGCTGTAGAACGGCACGCCGAGCACCGTCTTGCTCGCCGGCAGACCACGGTTCTTCCAGCCCTGGGCGTTGCTGATCGACCAGTCGTAGTTGGCGTGCGGCTCACCGCCGTCGTACAACATGATGTTGAGGAAGTCGACGTAGCCGAAGACGGCCGGCTGGATGCCGTTGGCGGTGCCGCCGCCCGAGACGACCGCGGCGGTGAGCAGCTTGCCCCGGCTGTGCATGGCGGTGCTGAGCTGCTGCATCAGCAGGGTGTAGTTGTTCGCCGAGGTGCCCGGGTCCGGGTACTCCCAGTCGATGTCGACGCCGTCGAGTCCGTACTGGTTGACGAAGTTGACCATGTTGTTGACAAAGGTCGTACGGGTGCCCGAGTTGGCCGCGAGCGCCTCGAAGGCCGAGTCGTTGCCGTCGTTCCAGCCGCCGACCGCGATCAGCACCTTCACGTTGTTCGCGTGGCCGAGCGAGACGAGCTGCTGGAGCTTGCCCGGCTGGTCGACCGGCTGGAGGCTGCCGTTGGCGTTCGGCAGCACGAACGAGTAGTTGATGTGGGTCAGCTTGTTGTACTGGATGGTGGTGACGTTCCCGGCCCAGGACGGCATGTAGCCGACGCTCTTGAAACCGTTGGGCAGCACGGCCGCCTGCGACGGCGACGCCGGGGCCAGCGCGGTGGTCGTACCGACGAGGGCGGTGACCAGGGCCATCGCCCCGGTGAGGAGGCGGGATCTGCCGCTACGCCCGATCCGGGCGGTAGCAGAGGATGTATCGGACATGTTCGACCTTTCGCGGCGTACACGCCATCGGCCCCGTGGGGGAGGGGCGGTGATCACGAGCGCTCGGCCGACCAGGGCCCAGGGTCGGCTTCGAGGCGGGAGGAGGGGGGTTGTGCTTTTTGGTACGCTTCAGGTGGTTCAAAGCTTAGGAAACTTAACTATTAAAAGTCAATGGATGCGAATTCATCACTTCGCAACGGGTTTCGTGGCCGTGCACACGACGAGGCCACACCTTCGACGAAGGTGTGGCCTCGGTGACTTCCGGAGCGCTGGACAGACAGCCGGGTGGGCGCCCCGATCGGGGCGCCCACCCGGCGCGGGTTACCGGTGGATCAGGGCCGCAGCGCGTCCCGGGTGTCGTGGGCGGCGTCCTTGACGTGGTCGCCGGCCTGCTTGACGTTCGCCTCGGTCCGCTGCGTGGCACCCTCGGCCTGCAACCGCTCGTTGTCAGTGGCGTCGCCGACCTTCTCCTTCACCGCACCGGTGATCTCTTCGGCCTTGTGCTTGATCTTGTCGCTGATGCTCACTGTCTCCTCCAGTTGCCTCGATCGCCGGCCCGCCCCGCCGGGTCCGGGTGGCTCGGTGTTTCCGCTGTCGAAGGTTGTGCCCAGGACGGCGAACGCCGAAACCGGCTCGGCGCGTAACCCCGGACCGCCGGCTCGGCACCCCGGACCGCCGGCTCGGCACCCCGCGCCCATCGGACACCGGTACGGGCGCTGGCCGCCCGCCCGGACCGCCCCCGTACGGTGGTCGGGTGATGTCCGCGGTTCAGGTGACCTGGTGGGGGCATAGCACGGCCTGGATCGAGGACTCCGGCGTCCGGCTGCTGACCGATCCCGTACTGCGTGACCGGGTCGCCCACCTGCGGCGGATGCGTGGGCCGACGCCGCACCTTCCCGGCCAACCGGACGCCGTACTCATCTCGCACCTGCACGCCGACCACCTGGATGTCGCGTCGCTGCGCCGGATGCCCGACCGGGTCGCGCTGGTGGTGCCGGCCGGGTCGCGACCGTTCCTGCGGCGCCGGCTCGGCGCCCCGGCGGCGGCGCGCGCGGTCGAGTTGGCGCCGGGTGAGGAGTACACCATCGACTCGGTCACGGTCCGGGCGGTGCCGGCCGAGCACGACGGCGGCCGGGGACCGTGGTCGCGGCACCGCGCGATCGCGGTCGGCTACACCGTGCACGGTCGAGCCAACACCTGGTTCGCCGGGGACACCGGCCTCTTCGGCGGCATGGCCGACCTCGGCCCGCTCGACCTGGCGCTGATCCCGGTCGGTGGGTGGGGTCCGACGCTCGGCGCCGGCCACCTCGACCCGGCCCAGGCGGCCGAGGCGGTACGTCTGGCCGCGCCCCGGCACGCGGTGCCGGTGCACTTCGGTACGTTCTGGCCCGCCGGCCTGATGTTCCGCCGGGCGATGTTCCACGAACCCGGTCGACGTTTTGTCGACCGGGCCGCCACCGCCGCCCCCGGAACCCGGGTCACCGAGCTGCGCCCGGGCGAGACCCTAGCGGTGGAACCCGTACGGTGAGCAACGCCATCGGGGTGCTGGCCTCGCTCTTCGCGCTGGTGGCGTTCGGTGCCGTGCTGCCGGTGGTGCCGACCGGCGCCGCGGTCAGCGCGGCGGCAGCACTCGCCTTCCACCAACACTCGATCATGATCGTGGCGGTGGTGCTGGCCGGCGCGGCCGGCGCCTACCTCGGCGACGCGGTGACCTACCTGCTCTGCCGGGTGGGTGGTGAGCAACTGGCCCGCCGGCTGCGCTGGCTGCGCGACACCGACCGACTCGACGGGCTCGCCGTACGACTGCGCGAGCGCCAGGTGTCGGTGCTGCTGATCTCCAGGCTGGTGCCGGGAGGTCGAATTCCGGTGCTGCTCACCATCGCCCTGACCGGCCTAGACTGGCGGCGCTTCGCGCTGGCCAACGCCCCGGCCTGCGGGCTCTGGTCGGTGGTCTACGCCGGGTTCGGTGTCCTCGGCGGCTCCATCTTCGCCGAGCCGTGGCAGGGCGTCCTGGTCGCGGTGGTGGTCGTGCTGGTGATCAGCCAGGTCGTCGGCTGGGTCCGGCGTCGTACCGGAGCCGCCTGACCGGGCGCCGTCGCCCGCCGCCTGCGCCGGCACCAGCGCCCGGTCGCTCATTGCACGGGCATGTGCGTTGGCGGCTTCGCGGTCACCCGCCGTGGCCGGCTCGGCTTCGGGTGTCCCCTCGGCGGGGGTGGGCGGCAGGTCCGCCTCGCGCAGTCCGAGCCGGCGTAGCCAGGCCAGCAGTTGCCGGTGGACCGCGGCCGGTCCGACCAGCGGGTCGGTGTCGACCGGCCAGTCGGCCGGGCGGAGCAGGAACGCGTCGCTCTGCCAGCCGCCGAGTCCACCGTGACTGCCCACGAGCTCCTCGAAGGCGGCCACCTCCTCGGTGCCCGGGTCGATCGTGCTGACCAGCACCAGGTCGCCGACGTGCGCGATCTCCTGGTGACGCAGCAGGTCCTCGCGCGCCCGGGGGCCGTACGCGGCCAGCGGGTCCGCACCGACGACCAGCCCGTCACGCAGGTGGTGCTCGCCCCGGTGTCCGACCGCCACCGGGCCGGTCGGTTCGCCGACGACCACCACCCCGACGCCCGGGTGGGCGGCCAGCGCGTCCACCAGCCCCGGGTGGGCCGCCTCGATCTCCGCCCGGCCGGGCTTGCCGGGGTACCGGGTGAAGTAGACCATCGCCAGGTTTCCGGACGCGACGACCAGGGTGTCCGTACGGGCGAGCTCCTGGGCCTCGCCGGTGCCGGCCCCTCGGGGCGGCGTCCTGCGCTCCCCGCCCGGCCCGAGCGTCACCTCGCGGTCGACCGTACGGGAACGCATGGCCGCCCGGGTCGCCGCCGCACCCGCCCCCGGCCGACCGCTGATCTCGGTGAGCAGGGTGTTCACCGGACCCCAGTGCTCGATCGGTCCGGTCGCCGCCGACGCGGTCCGTTCCGGCCGGACCGGGCGGGCCGAGCCGTTCTGCTCCGGGTTGTCGGCCCGGCCGGTGCCCGCCGTCCGAGCCGGCCCGGCACCGGGCGTCAGGGCCGGTCCGGCACCGGGCGTCAGGACAGCGGCGGCGCTCGCGTTGACCAGTCGGTCCACCGTCTCGGCCAGCGACTCGCCGTAGCGCTGCCGGAAGGTCTCGCCCTGGCTCTGTCCGTGGTCGGAGAGGACCACCAGGTGGTAGCGGCGGTCGGCCTCGCTGGCGAGCCGTTCCAGGACACCGAGGACCTGGTCGAGCCGGCCGAGCGCGTCCAGCGCCTCCGGCCGCGCCGGGCCGGCGTGGTGGGCCACCTCGTCGTAGTCGACGAAGTCGCAGAAGATCACCGGAGCGCCGAGCGCCATCTGCTCGGCGATCAGCGAGACGTTCATGTCCCGGAGCATGCCGGCGAGCGGGCGGAGCACCAGGAACGCCCCGGACCGGCTGACCCGTGGCCGGATGTCGCGCAGCCGCTGCCCACGGGCCTGGTGCAGCTCCTTGAACACGCGCCCGATGCCGAGCACGATCGCCCGGGCGAAGCCGTACGGGCTGATCATGAATTCGGCGTAGCCCCGGGACGAGCGGCCGGGCAGGGTGGCCCGGCTGACCGTGAACAGCGTCGAGGGCGCGTCGCCGGAGAAGATGTTGCTGATGCTGACGCCCCCGTCGCGCAGCAGCCCCCGGCCGTCGGAGAGCTGGCGCTCGATCTCCGCCGCGTCGCGCGGGCGGTTGGCGACCATCAACCGTCCGGCCTCCTTGTCGTACCAGCGGAAGGCCGGCACCGACAGGTCGTCACCGTGCAGGATGCCGGCCTGCGCCCCGGGCGTGGTCGCCGGCAGGCCGGTGTGCCAGCCGCTCAGCCGGTGGCTGCGCAGCCGCAGCCAGCGACCGATGTTGGGCAGGTTGCCGGCGTGGATCGCCCAGCGCAGCAGCGGCGCCGACACCCCGTCGAGCTGTACGACGAGCAGCCCTTCGCCGTGCGCCGCCGTACCGCGCTTGTGCGCCGCCCGGCTGACCTTGTGCATCAGCCGTACCGCCTCGCTGACAAAGGCGTCGTCGGTGCCCGAGTCGGTCAGCCAGTTGACGACGGCGGCGAGCGCCACCGCGAACCAGGAGGCGGCGAAGACCGCCGGCAGCCCGGAGAGGTACGCGTCCGGCGCCAGCCAGAGCGCCACGTACAGCACGATCGTCTGGAGGCTGGCACCGACCACGAGCGCGCCCAGCCCGCCGAGCACGGTGGCCAGCGCGAGCAGCAGTGGCCGGAGCAGGGCACCACCCACGGCGACCAGGACCACCACCCAGAGGATCGAGGTCAGCCCGTCGGCGTCCACGCCCGGCATCAGCCAGAGTGTCCCGGCCAGGACCACGAACGACGTGACCGCGCTGCGCAGCAGCCCGGCCAGGCGGGCGAGGGTCGGCCGCCAGGACCGCAGCTCCCGCAGGACGAGCCGGGTCCGGCCGGGCCGGACCGGGGTCGGCGGACGGGTCGGTTCGGCTGGCGCGGTCACCGCCCCACCTTGGCACAGCCCCGCAGCCCCCGGCCCGGTGCTGACGTACCGTGACTGCTCGATGTGATCAGGCTGACAGCCTGCCGCACCCGGTGGACGGGGTAACGGGTGTGGGCGACAGGGAGCCGGCGCCGCCCCCGAGATGACGCGCCGGTCGCCGGGCCTTACGGTGGGGTCCAGCTTCATCACGTACGGAGGCGGGGCTGCATGGCCGAGGCTGTCCGGGTAGACGAGCTCACGCTCGGGGATCACGGATGTTTGACGTTCTCTGACCCGCAGGAGCGGCTGGACCTGCTGGCCGCGTTTGTCCGCGACGGCCTGCGTCAGGGTCAGAAGGTGCTCTGCCTGACCGACTCGGTCGACCCGGAGCAGTTGGGCCGGGAGTTGCGGGACCGGTCGGTGCGTACCGGCGGCGCGCTGCGGCGCGGACAGCTCCACCTCGCCACGGTCGAGTCGTCGCTGCTGGTCGACCGGGGGGCGGACGCCCGGAACATGGTCGACACGCTGGCCGAACAACTCGACCTCGCCGGCCGGGAGGGCTATCCGGGCCTGCGGGTGACCGCGGACATGTGCTGGGCGACCCGCCCGCTGGCCGCGCCGGAGGAGCTGCTCTCCTTCGAGCAGGAGGTCGGCGCGCTCTTCGCCGACGGTCGGCTCTGCGTCATCTGCCAGTACGACCGGGAGCGCTTCGACGCGGTCACCCTGGCCTTCGCGGCCAAGGCGCACCCGAAGGCGGTCGCGGCGCTGGCGTACCACGACGACGCGCTGCTGCGGATCTGTCGCCAGTACAGTCCGCCGGGCATCCGGGTCGCCGGTGAGCTGGACTACCAGCACCTGGACGAGCTGAACCGGGCGCTCACCGAGACGGTGCGGCTGGACCGGCACCCGCACGTGAACCTCGGCGGGTTGGACTACATCGACGCCGCCTGTGCCTCCGCGATCACCCACGCCGCGCTGAAGCTGCCCGCCTCCCGGCGGATGACCGTGACCTGTCGTGGCCTGGTGCGGAAGGTGATGGAGTTGGTCGGCAAGGTCGGCACCGACCGGCTCCGGATAACAGCGGCCCCATGACCGGCTCCGACCCGAGCACCACCTCCTCGGACCAGGCGGAGATCCTGGTTCCGGACCCGGTCACGCTCGACCACCCCTTCGACGGCGACGGCCTGTACGGGATGCGGGCCACCATCGCGGCCCACGCCGACCGGCTCGCCATCGACGACGAGCAGTTGCAACAGTTGCTGATCGTCGCCGGGGAACTCGCCAGCAACACGGTCCGGCACGGCGGTGGCGGCGGCCGGCTGCGCCTGTGGCGGACCGGAGACTCGCTCTACTGCGAGGTCAGCGACCGGGGCCCGGGGATCAGCGAGCCGGCCACCGGCACGACCCAACCCGCGGCGACCCAGATCGGTGGCCGGGGTCTGTGGATCGTCCGGAGTCTGAGTGCCGATCTGGTGATCCGTGACGGGGCACCGGGCACCGTGGTGACCGCCGTCATCGACCTGCGCTGACCCGGGCGACGGACCCCGCTCGTACGGTCGCGGGGCCCCTCGCCGGGCGGTTCACACCCCTCGGTGTCAGGCGAAGTCCTTCGGGTCGAACTCGTGCGGCTCGACCAGCACCATCCAGTTGCCGGAGTTGTCGCGGGCGACCGCCTCCACCCCGTACGGGCGCTGCTCCGGGGTCTGGATGAACTCCACGCCCTTGGCTCGCAACTCGTCGTAGGTCTTCTGGCAGTCGTCCACCCGCAGGCCGAGGGCGAACAGCCCGCCGTCGTCGAGCGCCCGGTTCATCGCGTCCACCATCTCCGGCGAGTACGGCGGGCCGGGGATGGTGAGGTGCACCTCGAGTTCGGGCTGGTTCGGGTGCTTCACGGTGCACCAGCGGTAACCGTCGCCGAGGGTGATGTCGGTGTGTTCGGCGAACCCGAGTACGTCGATGTAGAACGCCTTGGAGGCGTCGATGTCCTTCACGGAAACGCTGGTGATCGAGATGTTGGTAATCATGGGACCAGGCTAGGAGCGGCCCGGGAGATCCGGCTTCTCCCCGATTGCGCGGTCCCGCCGCTCGGCCAGCCCCCACATGAAGACGAAGCATCCCGGGATGCGCGGCGCCCCGCTCACCGCCCAGCGGCGCTGGAACTCGCTCGGCGTCTCGCCGACCAGTTCCCGGAACCGGCTGCTGAACGACCCGAGACTGGAGAAGCCGACCACGTGGCAGACCTCGGTCACGGTGAGGTTGGTGGCGCGGAGCAGGTCCTGCGCGCGCTCCACCCGCCGCCGGGACAGGTGGGCGGCGGGCGAGATGCCGTACGCCGCGGTGAACATCCGCTGGAAGTGGAACTTGCTCAGGCCGGCCACCCCGGCGAGGGTCTCCAGGTCCAGCGGCTCGGCGTAGTGGCGGTCGGCGTGGTCGCGGGCCCGCCGCAGGTGGACCAGCAGGTCACCGGGGACCCGTCGGGGCGCGGCGCTCACCGGGGCAGTCTATCCCGGCCATTGATCGAGTAGTCGTGACTAACGGTCGAGCAGTTTTGTCGCCGATCGATCCCGCACCATCGCGCTGACCACCGAGGCCGGTTCGCCGCGCAGGATCATCAGCTCCAGAGCGCGCAGTTCCGGGCCGGGTTCGATGCCCAACTGATCCACGATCTTGTCACGGCCGTCCCGGTATATCGCCAGTGCCTCGGCGGACCGTCCGGAATGGTACAGCGCCAACATCAATCCATGTCGGAGCCCCTCGTGCAACGGATATTGCGCCACCGTCCCGCGCAATCCGGCGACGAGTTCGGTGTGGTCGCCCAGCGCGAGTTTCACGCGTAATTGCTGTTCCAGCGCCGCCACCCGTCGTTCCTCCAGTTGATGGGCGGTCTGCTCGAAGAATTCCCCCGGCACGCCGCCGAGCGGGTAACCGCGCCAGCAGGAGAGGGCCGCGTGCAGCAGCCGGTCCGCGCCCCGCCAGTCGCCGGCCCGGGCCTGCCCGGCGGCGTCGACCGCCGCCCGTCCGAACGCGGCCAGGTCGACCCAGTTCGCTGGTACGTCCAACAGGTAGCCGCCGGGCCGGGTGTCGATCAACCGGTAGCCCGATCCGGCCTCGGCGAAGGTCCGGCGCAGGCCGGAGACGTACACCTGGACCTGGTTGCGGGCCCGGGCCGGTGGCGCGCCGTCCCAGAGCACGTCGATGATCTCCGACATCGGCACCTGGGTGCCGCTGCGCAGGGCGAGCAGCGCCAGCAGTGCCCGCTGCTTCGGTTGTCCGACCGGTAGCTGTCTTCCGTTGATCAGGACTTCGAATGGACCAAGCAACCGCAGTTCAGCCTGACTTGCCCCCATGAACCGTCTCCCCGTGTGGCACGTGCCGACATTTCCCAGCGTTGATCGGCGTCCTCTGTTCGGTGGTCCGGTCGAGCTCCGAGTCCGGAGTCAGCTCCGTGTGGATCATATCTTACGTAACATCAGTAAATGATGTCGGTAAATATACTGCGCCACGGCAAATGCATCACAGCAGGTCGGCCAAAGAAATGATCGTCCTGATAGGACGGCCTTCAGCATATCTTAAGCGGTTCTTCAGTGACCCGCCCGACGATGCCCTGGACAGCAACGGCACAACACGAGGGGACGCACCATGAGATCACGTATTCTCAGCGCCGCTGCCGCGCTCGTACTCGCCGTCACCGGTCTGGTGGCGCTGACGGCGACCCCGGCCCAGGCCGGCTGTAGCCACGCCCACCCGTTCCTGGACGGGACCGGTGGCTACGTCTCGGCCACCGACGCCGCCGTCCGCTCCGGCCCGCACCACCTCGGCAGCGGGGCCTGCACCGTCGTCGGCCGCGCCTACAACGGCTACGCCGCCCAGTACTACTGCTACACCTCGGGCGACACCTACAACGGCTGGTCGACCTGGACCTGGGTCTACGTCCCGGCGATCAACCGGTCCGGCTGGGTCAACGACGCCCTGCTCTACGGCAACGGCAGCAACTACCCCTGCTGACGCCGGACGGCGACCTCCGCCGCCGAATCCTACGACCGACGAGCGGCCCGCGCAGGCGCGGGCCGCTCGCCCGTCTGCGTCACGGGGTGGCCAGGGCCTCGGTCGGCGCCAGCCGGGCCGCCCGGATCGCCGGGTAGAGCCCGGCCAGCGTGCCGATCAGCACGGTCGCGCCGATCCCGCCGGCGGTCGCCCAGGCCGGCACCAGGGTCGGCCAGTCCCGCAGGTGGGCGTAGCCGGCGGTGGCGGCGATCCCGAGCAGGGTGCCGGCCACCCCGCCGAGCAGCGACAGCAGCAGCGACTCCATCAGGAACTGGTTCCTGATCTGCCCCCGGGTGGCACCCATGGACCGCCGCAGCCCGACCTCGGTACGCCGTTCCAGCACCGAGATCACCATCGTGTTCGCCACCCCGATCCCTCCTACCAGCAGGGCGATCACACCCAGCCCGATCAGCTGGGCGCCGAGGGTGTGACCGGCCGCCCGCCGGGCGGCCAACGCGTCGGACGGGCGCGACACCCGTACCTCGTGCGCCGCGCCCGGGTTGGCGGTCGCCCCGAGCACCGCCCGGACCGCCTCCACCCGGGAGTCCAGCGAACGCGTGTAGATCATCGTCGGGTGGCTGTCGAAACCCAGGTAGCGCTCGGCCGAGGACCAGCCGACCAGGGCCGCCGTGTCGAGTTCCGGCGCCAGCGGCACCGGGTCGAGCACCCCGACCACCCCGAACCACGTCCCACCCAGCCAGACTCGCGGTCCGGCGATCCGTACACCGAGCCGGTTCGCGGCGGTCGCGCCGAGCACCACCGCCGGGTGGCTGGCCGTCGCCGGGTTGAACCACGCCCCCCGGGCCACCCGGCCGCCGACGGTCGAGAGCAGGTCCGGCTGTGCCGCCAGCACCGCGATGCTGCCGGTCTGGCCGGACGGGATGTACTCGTTGCGGTAGACCGAGGCGTCCACCACCCCGGTCGCCGAGGCCGCCGTGACCGGGCCGATCCGGCGCACCATGCTGACCGACTCCACCGGGAGCGGTGCGTCCTGACCCGCGATCGTCTTGCCCGGCGTCACCGTGAGCAAATTCGTGCCGAGCCGGTCCAGCGTCCGGTCCAGTTCGGCCCGGCTGGACGAGGAGATGCCGACCATGGCCAACATCGCCGCGATCCCGATCGCGATCCCCAGGGTGGAGAGGAAGACCCGCAACGGCCGGGTACGCAGGCCGGTCCCGCCGACCCGGAGCACGTCCGCCGGGCGCAGCCGCGCCGGCCGCAGCCGGTCCGCCGAGGTGCCGGCCGTCCGGCGTACGTCCGCCGGCCCCGGGCCGGGCCCGCTCACGACCGCACCCCGTCCGGCGGGGTGTCGCCGGTGAACGCCGCCGCCCCGGTGTCGGATCCGGCGTCGACGTCGGGTCCGGCGTCGGGCCCGTCACCGGGTCCGCTGTCGTCGGCGATCCGGCCGTCACGCATCCGTACCTGACGGGGCAGGCTCGCCGCGATCTGGAGATCGTGCGTGATCACGACGACGGTCGTACCGGCCCGGTGCAGCTCACCGAGGAGCGCGAGCACCGCCGCCCCGGCCGCCGAGTCCAGGTTGCCGGTCGGTTCGTCGGCCAGCAGCAACGCCGGTTCACCCACCACCGCGCGGGCCACCGCCACCCGCTGCCGCTCCCCACCGGACAACTCGTGCGGGCGGTGGTCGACCCGATGGGCCAGCCCGACCCGGGCCAGCGCCGCCTCGGCCCGGTCCCGCCGTTGCCGCCTCGGCACCCCGGCGTAGAGCAGGCCGTCGGCCACGTTGTCCAGCGCGGAGACCCCGGCGGCCAGGTGGAACTGCTGGAAGACGAAGCCCACCCGGCGGGCGCGCAGGGCGGAGAGCTGCCGGTCACCCAGCCGGGCCACGTCGTGACCGTCGATCTCCACCAGACCGGCGGACGGCCGATCCAGGGTGCCGACCAGGTGCAGCATGGTCGACTTGCCGGACCCCGAGGGCCCCACGATGCCGACCGACTCGCCGTACCCGATCCGCAGGCTCACCTCGGCGAGAGCGGCGACCCCACCCGGGTAGATCTTCGACACCCGGTCGAGTCGTACCACCGCGTCGCGGTTCACCGTGGCACCACCACCGTCGTACCCTCCGTGATCTCCGGACCCTCCACCTCGACCCGCCCGGCGGCGATGAGACCCACCTCGACCGCGACCATCCGGGTGCCCGACCCCTGCGCCAACTCCAGCCCGTAGCCCCCCTCGGCGAGCGCCAGCAGCGCCGCGACCGGCACGGTCAGTACGTCCTTGCGCTCCCGGACCACGTGGCTCACCCGTACCGGGGCCTTCTCGAACTCGCGCAGCGCCGCCTGGTCGGCGACCCGGACCGTCACCGGTACGGTCGGCGCGTCCGCACCGCCCGGCGCGTCCCCGCCCTCGGCGGGCTCGGTCACCTCCGCCCCGACCCCGGTCACCGTGCCGGGTACGGTCGCACCACCGGGCAGGGTCACCGTGACCGCGACCCCGGCCTTCGCCCAGTCGCTCCCGTCGACCGGGACCCGCGCCGTGACGATCTTCTCGGTGCCGGTGTAGCCGAGCAGTTCGCCGGTCGCGCTGGCCCCGAGCCGGACCCGGTGCTCCGCGACCCGTACCGGACCGGCGGCGTAGCTGACCTGGTTGACCTCCACCGTCCCGGTCTCCGGCTGGCCGAGATCCTTCTGCCAGCGTTTGACCGCCGTCTCGGTCGCCGCCGTGTAGCGGGTGTCCACCGTCAGGCCGGAATAGCCCAGCTCGCGCAGGTTCGTCTCGAACTGCTTGACGTCCGTGCCCTCGGTGTCCTTCTTGAGCTGGCGGTACATCGGCAGCGTGCCGTAGAGCAGGACCACGGGTTTGTCGTCCGCCCGCAGCAGCGGCTGTCCCCGGTTCACCGTCGTGCCGACGGTGGGCAGCCAGGTCAGCGTGCCGGGTGCGGCCGACACCAGCGGGACCCGGTCGCCGTACCCCAGGTCGGCCTCGGCCTGCGCCGACTCGACCAGGGTCTCCCGGATGACCGGGGTGGTGCCGCCCGGGGCGGCGGCGGTACCCGGCTCGGGCTCGCCGCCGCCGAGGCCGACCGAGGCCACGACGGCGGCGGCGACCAGGGCCAGCACCGCCAGCCCGATCCCGACGGTACGGATCAGGCGGCGGGCCGGCCGACGCTGCTCGCTCATCCCTGACCGGGGCCGGTTGGGTCACTGCCGAGAATGCCCGCGCACTGCTTCTGCGCCCGCTCGGCGGCGGCCGGGTCCTTCGGCGGCGTGACAAAGCCCTGCGGACCCGGGTCGGCGAAGTCCGGTACGCCGTTGTCCCGCATGCACTGGGCGTACCTGCGCATCGTCTCCAGTTGCTCCGGTGAGATCGCCGTCGCCCCGCCCGGCTGCGGGAAGAGGTCCTTGCACTTCTCCGACGCGGCCGGGAACTCCGGATCGGTCTTGTCGCCGGGCTTCATCACCCAGACACCGTTCGGGTCCGGGTCGTCCACCTGGACGCCCGCCTCACGCATGCACCTCACGAACGCCAGCGACCGGTCCAGCCCACCGGCGTTCCCGGCCGGGGCGGCGGTCACCTCCTGGTTCGGCGTGGACGAGGTCTGGGCGGTCGCCACCCCCCGATCCGGCTCCTCGGCGCAGCCGGCCGCCGTCACGACCAGCAGGGCACCGGCGGCGGCGAGCAGCAGCCCCCGGAACCTCGGCGTGCCGCCCGGCCGTCCGGCGCGGGCCCTGGTCGTCCCCGTCGCGACAGATACCTCGGACACTCGGTCACCTCCACATTCGCGGACATCTACCAGGGTCATTGCGCGTCGCCGGGAAAGCGTCACGTCCGGCTCCGCGCCGGCTCGGTTCCGGCCCTGGTCGGCTCGGTTCCGGCCCTGGTCCGGCCGCCGTCGCTGGTCCGGCCGGCAGCGGCGGTCGACGTGACGCCCGGGACGGCTCGCGCAATGACAAGATGTGAGGGTGCTCGATGCCAGCTTCGACGCCATTGACGATCGTGAGCTGCTCCGTGGACTCGACCGCGATCCGGCCGCGCTCGAGGAGTTCTACCGCCGGCACGTCCGGGCGCTGACCCGCTACCTGCACTCGGCGGTCGGTGACACGCACGATGCCGGCGACCTGGCCGCAGCCACCTTCATCGCCGCGATGGAGTCGGCGACCCGGTACGACCCGGCCCAGGGCGAACCACGCGCCTGGCTCTTCGGCATCGCCCGCAACCTGGTCGCGATGCGCTGGCGGCGCGCCGCCGCCGAGTCGCGGGCGATGAGCCGGCTCGGCGGGCAGTCGCACCCCAGCGTCGACGAGTACGAGCGGGTCGACGACCGGATCGACGCGAGCGAACTGGCCGCGCCCGCGCTCGCCGCCCTGCCCTCCCTGCCCCCGGCGGAACGGGAGCTGATCGAGGTGATGCTCGACCGTGGGCTCAGCGTCACCGAGGCTGCCGCCGCCCTCGGCATCCGACCGGGTACCGCCCGGATGCGCCTGGCCAGGGCCCGAGCCAGACTCGCCCTGGCCATGTCGAAGGACGAGACCTGATGCGAAGCAACCGTGATCCCGACTACGCGCACGAGCTGACCGACGCCGAACAGCGCACCCTCGACCTGCTCCTGGCCCGGCTCGGCGAACGTACCGCCGAGGCCGGGCCGCCGCCGGTGGTGCCGCCGCCGACCGTGTTGCCGGCGCCCCGATCCGGCCGGGCCGCCGCCCCGCCGGCCGCGCCGGGGCGGCGGCGCCGGTGGCTCGCGCCGCTCGCCGTCGCCGCCGCCGCGACCGGGGTGCTGCTCGCGGCCGACCTGGTCCCGGTCGGGTTCGGACCGGACCAGCCGGACCGGAACCCGCCCCCGGTCGCCGCCGCCTCACCGCGCGAGGTGCTCGACCGACTCGCCGAGGCGGCGGCGCACGTCACCGACCCGCCGGCCGGCGCCGACCTGCTCCACCGGCACGACCTCGAGGTGCTCGTCACCGGGGCGCCGGCCGCCTGCGCCGTCACCACCGTCGCCGCGTCGAGCTGGGTCGACGCCCGTCCGGCGAGCGGTGGACCGGTCGCCGGGCGCCTCAAGGCCGAGCTGAGCACACCGCCCGCCGACGCGGCCGGGCTGGCCGGCTGTACGGGCACAGCCTCCGCCCCGGCCGCCCGTACCCTCTTCGACGGCACCACCCAGGATCTCGACGCCCGGTGGGCCGCCCTCGGCGACGGCGTCCCGGGAGGGCTGCCCGGTTACACCAGTCCACGCTGGGTCTCCGTGGTCTTCAACGTCCCCGACCCGGCCACCGACATCCCGGCCGACCCGGTCGACTTGGACCGCCGCCTGGGCAAACTCTGCGCCAACCAGCCGGCCACCGACTGCCCGGCGCTGCGCTGGACACTCCTGGTCGAGTTCCTCACCAGCCCGGAGACCGGGGCGGCGCAACGGGCCGCCGCGCTCCGGCTGGCCGCGCAGGAGGGCAACGCCACCCTCGTGCCGGACGTCGACCGTGACGTCACCGGGGCACCCGGAGTGACCCTGCGGGTGCCCTACCTGCGGCTCGCCGGCTCCCGGGTCACCGACGGGGGCGAGTCCACGGCCGCCGAACTCACCTTCGACCCCGGTACGGGCGACCTGCGTCAGCGGCGGCTCCGCAGCGCCGACGGGGCGCGTACGGAGTTCACCGTCCATCTCGCCCGTACCCGTACCGCGGGCTGACGTACCGGCCGTCGAGACCGCGCGCCGGGTTCGGGCCGTCGGCTTCGACTCACCGGGCGTCGGCCAGCCCGTGCCGGTTGGCGTAGGCCGCCGCCTCGGTCCGGTTCCGTACGCCGATCTTGGCGAACGCGTTGTTGACGTGCGTCTTGACCGTGGCCGGCGCGACGAACAACGCCCTGCCGATCTCCGCGTTGCTCAGCCCCCGGGCGATCAGCGCGAGCACCTCCACCTCCCGGCCGGTCAGCCCGTCCGGCAGCGCCCGGCGGGCAGCGCCCGGTGCCGGACCGGTCGGCCGGTCGAGCGCCTCGACCAGGCGTCGGGCCACGGCCGGGTCGAAGACCGCCTGTCCCGCACCGGCCGCCCGCAACGCGTTCCCGATCTCCACCCGGCCGGCGTCCTTGGTCAGGTAACCCCGGGCGCCGGCCCGCAGCGCCGCGTCGATCGACTCGCCGTCGGCGTACGTGGTCAGGACCAGCACCGCCGTGCCGGGAAACTCCCCGCTGATCCGGGCGGTCGCGGCGACCCCGTCCAGCACCGGCATCCGCAGGTCCATCAGCACCACGTCCGGCGCCAGCTCGGCGACCAGCCGCAACGCCTGCTCGCCGTCCCCGGCGTCACCGACCACGGTCACGCCGTCGAGCAGCCCGAGGAGCGCGACCAGCCCCTCCCGGACGATCTGCTGGTCGTCCACCACCAGCACCCGCAGGGACCCGCCCGCCGGGGTCACGCCGGCACCCGTACGTCGACCTGCCAACCGCCGCCGGGATGTCCCGGATCACCGGCGGTCAGAGTGCCGCCCACCAGCGCGATCCGTTCCCGACTGCCGGTCAGGCCGTAGCCGTTGACCCGTACCGCCTCCGCCGGGGTCGCCCGGCCCGGTCCGTTGCACACCTGGAGACGTACCTCCTCGGGCCGGAAGTGGAGGGCGACCGTGACCGGCCCGCCCGGCGCGTGCTTCGCGGCGTTGGTGAGTGCCTCCCGCGCGGTGCCCAGCAACGAGACCTCGGCGGCGGGCGCCAACGGACGGGGCGTGCCCTCGGTACGGAAGTCGACCGGCACCTGGTGGTCCTGTCGGTACGCGGTGACCAGGTCGGAGAGCGCGGTGGTCAGCGGTGGCACGTCGGCCCGCAGCGCGGCGACCGCGGCACGGGCCTCGACCAGACCCTCGGCGGCCAGCCGACGGGCCCGTCGGACCCGGACCGCCGCCCCCTCCACGTCGCCCCGGTCGGTCAGCAGCGCCTCGGCCACCTCCAACTGCACCCCGAGTGCGCCGAGCGAGTGCGCCAGCACGTCGTGCAGCTCCCGGGCGATCCTGGCCCGCTCGTCGAGCGCCGCCGCGCGGGCCTGCTCCCGCTGGGCCAGTCGGGTCTGTTCGAGCAGCCGCGCGGTCTGCCGCGCCCGCCGCCGGTGCTCCCGCCGGTGCAGCCCGAACAGCACGACGATGACCACCACCGCCACATTGATCAGGGCTGCGGCTGGGTCCTGCCCCCACCACCAGCAACCGAGCAGGTAGAGGCAGAGGTCGACGGCGGCCACGGCGACGATCGACCGTGGCGTCGGCCCCAGGTGCAGCGCGTACGTGAGCAGACCGACCAGGGTGAAGGTGGCGGCGGTCGAGCCGGCCGTCCCGCCCGTACCGGCCGCCACCGAGCCCAACGCGGAGCAGAGCGCGAGCGCGCCGAGGGCCGTACGCGGAGCCCGCCCGTCCCCGAGCGCGAACACCAGCCAACTCGCCAGGCTGGCGGCGAGTGCCGCCCACTGCCAACCGGCGGCGCCGGACATGCCGCCCGAATAACTGAGGGTCCAGGCCAGCAGACCGGTGAGGGTGAGCCGGACCAGCCATCCGGTCTCCGGGTCGTCGGCGAGCAGCAGGCGTCGTACCCGCTGCCACACCTCGCCCATCGGCCCAGTCTCGCCGATCCCGCTACCGGTCTTCCACCAGGCGCAGGATGAGCTCCAGCACCACCAGCCGGTACGCGACAAAGCCGAGCACCACCACGACGAGCACGATCAGCGCGGCGAAGATCGCCTTACCGGTCACTTTCCCTCCACCCTGTTCGAAGATCCGGCCGAGTACGAACACCAGCAGCCGTACGCCACGGGAGGGCTGGTGACCCCCGGTGAGCAGGCGACTGATCGTGCGTACCCGGTCGGGCAACCTGTTGTCCCGGTCGTTCATGACGGCCACGCTATGGACCGGTCCGGGTGGACCGACACCGCCGGAAGATCGAGCGGCGGGTGGAGACGAGGGTGGAGGAGTCGGGACCGAGGCGCGCGGCGCGGTATCACCATCTCCATCGCTGCCGACGACTGGTCGCCGGACCGTCCCGACGGCGCAGGGCCACCCCGAACCCGGGATGGCCCTGCGTCGTGCTGGTCGCAGTCGTGCTGGTCGCAGTCGTGCTGGTCGCAGTCGTGCCGGTCGGACGATCAGTGGGTGCGGTACGCCGTGGTCGGAGCCGCCGAGCTGACCTTGGCGGCACCGTCCACGACCAGGAAGCTGTAGTTCGTGGTCGCGGAACGGGCGCCGCCGGCCGCGATGCTCCGAACGCTCAGGGTGTACCGGCCGGTCTGCGTCGGCGTCCAGTCCAGCGTCGCCGTGCCGTCCGGCCGTGCGGCAAGATTCGTGTACGGCCCGAAGTTGAACGTGTACTCGTACGCGACCGTGTTGGGCAGGCGTGGGGCGAAATCGAAGCTGCCCGGGGCGAGCTGGCCACCGTCGCGCGTCGGGAAGTCGGTCGACGTGACCTTGGGCGAGTCCAACACCGTCCAGTACGTGCCGCCCTCCTCCGTCCGTACGCCAGCGGCGTTGCGGGCGACGACGGTGACGTAGTTGTAGCCGGCCCTCGTCGGCGTGTAGCTGAACGTGACACTGCCGTCGGCGGCCGGGGTCAGAACCTGCTCCGTCGCCTCGTCGCGGTTCAACAGCACGACGTAGTCGACCACGTTCGCCATCCGGGTACGGGCGGTGAAGCTGGCGGTCGTACCCAGGTCGTCCCCGCCGGTACGGTTCACCGTCGGCGACGCGCCGTCGACCGAGACGGAGGTCCAGCGCGGCTCGGAAAGGCTGCCGTCCGCGCTCCGGCTCTGGATGCGCAGCCCGTTGACGCTGGTCTCGGTCGCCGTCCAGGTGAGATCGGCGGTGCCGTCCGGGCGAGCCGGAACGGTGACCTTCTCGATCGGCCGTTCCTCCAGGCCCGAGTAGCTGACCCAGTAGAGGTACGCCTCGACGTTCGGCGTCCGAGGTGCCAGGTGGTAGGAGAGCGACGACCCGATCGTCACACTCCGGTCCGTGTCACCGGTGACCCTCGGAGCGTTGTCGACCAGGAACTCGTAGGCGCGGGAGGCGTGGTTCGCGCCGTCGCCGGTGACGCTCCGAACGTAGAGGGTCTGCCGGCCGGCGCGGACCGGAGCGATCATCACGGTCGCCGTCCCGTCGGCCGCCGCCGGCACGGAGCCCGACGGCCCGTCCTCGTCGATCCGCCAGGCGAACGACGTGGTGCCGGGGACCGAGGCCCGCAGCTCGAACGCGCCAGGCACACCGACGTTGTAGTTCAGGTTCGTGCTCCAGTCCGGGTACGCGGCCGAGAAGATCGACGGCCGCGTCTCCTTGACGTAGAACTCGTAGTGGGCCGGCTCGGAGAAGTTGCCGGCCCGGTCCAGGGCCCAGACCCTGAGTGCGTGGTTGCCAGCCGCCTGCGGGGTGAACTCGACGGTCGCCGGGCCACCGAGACCCTCGGCCTCCACCGTTGTCTCGACCGGGTCACCAGTCGGCTCGCTCACGTGGAACCGGTAGCGGTAGCTGACAGTATCGGGACTGGTCGGGGAGAGCGTGAACGAACCGAGCTTACCGATCCCACCGCTGGGGTTGTCCCAGCTACCGGTCGGATATTCGGCGGAGGCGACGGTCGGGGCCGGGCCACCACTGCGGTCCACCGTGTAATAGCAGGTAGCGCTCCACGGCGACGCGTCCGTGCCGTCGAGGACCCGCACCCGCCACGCGTACGTGACCCCGTCGAGCTGCCTCGCCCGGTCCTCGAGCTGGATGTAGACCTCGTTGCTCTGCTCCGCGATGCCGGTCAGCCACTGCTGTGGCTGCTCCGGGTTGGCGACGTCCCACACCTGAAAGTCGGCCTGCGGGTCGGCGCCCAGGCCGTCACCGTCGAAAGTGCCGCGTAGCACGACGGCCCGGGCGTCGTTGAGCATCTCCGGGCTCAGGTATGGCCCCGGCGCGGCGGTGGCACACGGCTGGTTCGAGGTCTTGAGATCCGTCGGCGCCGTTGTCGCCGCGGCGGCCGGTGTGGCCGTGAGTCCGATGGTCGCGCCGCAGCCGAGCATCGACGCCGTGACCAGCGCCGTGACCCGTCGACGAGCGCGCGAAGGTACACGCATGTCGCCCTCCCGCAATGAGATGGGTGTCGTTGTAAACCCGCGAAAGGATCGCACATCCGTACGACCCACGGGGAACCGTTTCCGGGACGGTTCCATCGACGCGTCACGCCCATCGGAGAGGGGTCGACGGCTAGTCGATCCAGCAGATGATGCCGTCGCCGCTCCTCGCCGCCGCAGCGAAGAACCTCCGCACGTACGACAGGTGGTGGACGGCCCAGTCGAGTTCCCCGGGCCTGTCCCAGACGTTCGGGTAGATCTCGGCGCGGGTCAGCTCCGCCGGATCGACGCCACGCGTCAGAGCCTCCTCGGTGAGGGTGGCGAGTTCGGTCGCGGCCGTCGCCACCTGCTCCGGGGTGAGGTAAGTCGGCGGCCCGTAGCCCCAGTCGGTGTCGTCGTCCTCGTCGTCCTCGTCATCCTCGGCGAGCTCGTCGTCCGGCGTGTCCACGAACGACTCGGCGCCGAGGACGATCGGGACACTGAACCCGTGTCGTTCCAGCAGGAAGTCAAAGGCGTGCCATGTTTTGTCCAGGTGGTACAGCCGGCTGCTCTCGGAGTCCTGCGCCGCCTGCACGAGCTGGTACGCCCAACCGAGGTCTTCCCGTGCCTTCGCCAGCTCGGCCGGCGTCACCCGTAACCAGTTCCCAATCATGCTCACGGCGCCTGAGCCTAGACAGAGGGTCCGACAGCTCCCGGCCGACCAGGACCGCGATCGCGATACCTAGGCCGGGAGCTGTGAAGCGGGCGACGAGAACCGAGCGCGCGCAGTCAGTTTCGATGGTCGTGGTTCACCGACCTGATCCGTCCGAAGGTTCTGGTCATCGACTGTCCGATAGTGCCCGTACCTGCCCTTGCGACCGTCTCCGGCTCATGGCTTGTGGGTGGCTCGGTCTGCTCCTCCGGGGCGGGCCGGAGGCGGTTCCACTGCGGGTCGAAGCAGATGAGACCACGCTCAGCCGCCAATTGCGCCGCAGCCGCCGACACGTCCTCGCACATGCTGTACCGCATGGCGAAGTAGATGATTGGACCCGAGGCGTTGTCGATCAGCGGGCCATCGGACCAGGGGCTCACGTCATCGTCGTCCTCGGTCATATCTATCCAACGGTCGAGCAGAGCTTCGACGTAGGCACGGATACGCGGAGTCGGAGGGAAGTCCTCATCCGCTCCGATGTACTTGTGGTAGATCCGCTCGAAGGCAGCAGCGCCCGCAGCGTCGTCGGCCGGCTGCTCGCCATCCCAAACCGCAAGGTCGTAGGTCATCCCGGCAGTGTGGCGGTCCCCGCCGACATTTCAGGCAGCGGGGCGACAGGCAACCCGGGCGGTCAGTGGCAAGCCAATCCAGGCGCGCCGGAGGTCACGGTTCGGGGGACCGTCAGGGGTGATGTGGCGAGTACAGACACGCGAAATCGAAGTACGGCGTAGGCGCGCGTTTCGGCCTCCGGCGAGCGGAATTGTTGCTTCCGTCCGACGAGTCACAATGCAGCAACACTCGGCGATGATCGATCCAGGCATTTGTAGGTGCGGGCCGCTCGACCAGATGACTGTCGGCCAGCGCGGTCACGACGTCATCCGTCGGCCACCCGAAAAGATCCACGTTATCTAAGGCAACGGGCATCGTGCCTACCGCCGAGTCGGTGCGGCGGAAGGAGACCGCATCCAGTCCCCTCGCCGTGGCTGCTGACATCGTGACAATGATGCCACCAGTCTCGAACGCGATAGCCCAGACCGTCCCGCAGACGAATACGTCGTGTATGTCGGCCGCATGGCACACATCAAGAACCTCGACACGCTGCAGGCCGAACGCCAGCGGAAGCGCCGACGGCAGCAGCACGCCCTGGTCGAGCAGCAGGTCGAAGGTCATCAACCAACCATGCCACCTGGCGCGAGTGTTCAGGTAGCCCGAACTTGGACACTCACACCGCATCGACGGCCTATCTGTTTCAAAGGATGGAGCCCAGCGGCTACACGAGTCTGCTGTCGTAGCCGGCGTTGACCAGTCGGGCGTACGCGAGTTCGACCTCGGTGGGTACGTCTTGTGGGATGGCGAAGCCGAGTTCGGCGTACTTGGTGATGCGTTGGGTGTCGCCGACGAGCATGTTAATGACCTTGTCGACGTCGCCGATGCTGGTCACGTAGTCGTCCAACGGCAGCGGGTGCGACGCGCAGATGACGTCGACCTCGGGCCAGAGTTTCTTGCAGGTGGCGTAGGCGCGTCGCTGCTGGTAGGGCCGGGACATGAGGGTGACTGACCGGACCTCGATCCGGCGCTCGGCCAGGAGTGCGCGGGTCAGCTCGACGTTCTGTCCGGTGTTCCGAGCCTGTGTCTCGATGACGATGGCGGTGGGCGGTATGCCGTGCTCGATGGCGTACTCGCGGTAGTGAACTGCCTCGCCACGTGGGAATCGCTCGATAGTGGTGGGGGCGTTGGCGCCGGTGAAGACGAGGAGCGGGTACATGCCTAGGTGGAAGAGGTTCGTGGCGACCATCGCGACGCCCAGGTCGTGACTGCCGAGCCCGATGCCGACGTCGGTGGGGCGGCGGTCGTGGTGCATGTCGTGGTAGGTCCACAGGCGTTCGACATCGACACGCACGTTCGGCGGGATGCTGGGCGTCGTCGCTGTCATGCTTCCTCTCTCAGTCCGGGGCCTGTGAGCTGTAGCAGGCGAAGCAGAGGTAGTACGTGGTCGATCGTGCCGCAGGTTAGCCCAACGGTGCTGTTGGTAGCTGGTACGAGTCGTCGCAGCGTGCATCCCGAGCAGGGCAGCAGGTGCGGACCGGCTGTCGGCGTCATCTCGCTGCCAGGTATCAACGGCTGGCACGGCGGCGCACAATTCGTAGGCTGTCTGGGTGGAGCTGACGACTGATGCGCGTGACCTGGCCGCGTCCCTGCTGAGTGAGTCGTTGCCACGGCGGTGGAGGCATGTGCAGGCGGTGGGCGCGAAAGCAGAGCGCGTCTCGGCGGCGCTGGATCGCGCGGACCGGGAGACGTTGGTCGCGGCGGCCTGGTTGCACGACATCGGGTACGCCCCGCCATTGGCGCAGTCCGGCTTTCATCCGCTGGACGGTGCGCGCTGGCTGCGATCTCGTGGTTTCGATGAGCGCGTCACGTGCCTGGTGGCGCACCATACCTGCGCGATCCTTGAGGCCGAGGAGCGAGGCCTGGCCGACGAGTTGGGCGCAGAGTTCAGTCAGGAGGACTCACCGACACGGGACGCGCTCTGGTACTGCGACGCGACGACCGGCCCGGACGGGCAGGACTTCGACGTGCTGGACCGGCTGGACGAGATTCGGACCCGATACGGCCCTGACGATCTGGTCACCCGATTCATCAACAGGGCCGAGCCGCAGATCGTGGCTGCTGTACGACGGACTGAGGCGCGTCTCGCTGAGCTGTGATCAGCCGATATAGGGCTGTGGCAGGTTGGCGTAGCCGTGGTCGATGCGTAGACGCATCGAGGGGTGGATGTTCAACTCGTCCAGGGCATGTTGTTCGATCCACTCGACACGTGATGACTCGTCGCTCTCCGTCGGCTGTCCAGCCAGGTAGCGGGCGCGGAAGCAGATCGAGAACTGTTGCCGGACCTCGCCGTCACTGTAGGCAATGACATGGTTCGGGTCGGTGTAGATGCCCACCATGCCGGTGACCTCGACGTCTATCCCGGTTTCTTCCCTGGTTTCGCGCACCACCGTCTGCGCGATCGATTCGCCAACGTCCTGCGCGCCCCCGGGCAGTGCCCAGAGTCCGTTGTCGGTGCGCTGGATGAGTAGAACCCTGTCTTGGCCGTCGAGCACGAAGGTCGTGACAGCTACGACGATGCTGTTGGGCTTCGGCGCGTGGGGATCGTGAAAGTGTTCGGTCCGTGCCATGTCTAGGGCGCCTCTCGGTCCTGTCGTTTGGGCCTCGATGCGGACCAGATGCGGTCGAAGCTGTCGGCGTACAGGTTGAACAGGTCTCCACCTGCGATCCTACGGAGGTGCAGCGTCGGTGCGTGCGCCGCCGGGAACCCGAATACGTGCGGGTTGACCAGCATCTCTTCATCGAACTGGTAGATCGAGTTGTAGAGCGTCGTCCCGTGCAGCCCGAGGCTGACTCCGTCGACCCCGTCAAGTTTCTCGTACCACGTGAGGACGTTACGGATCTTGGCCGAGATCGCGTTTCCGATGCCTTCCTCGGCGCCGCGCTGCGCGACTCCTGACGAATCCGGGTCGCCCAGGAGGATGCGTACCCTCGCTCCGGCTTCCGCTCGTTCCCGCAGGATGGTGATCAGGTTCGGGTGCTGCTCAGGCAGGAACAGTCCGGCGTACACCAGGATCGAGATCTGCTGGGTGGCTGTGGTCAGTAGGCGTTGCCAGAGTTCGATCGGGATCGAGGCGCGGCGCGAGTAGATCTGGACGAGTTCCGATTCGGTGACCGCGGCTGCACGCGCGGACGGAAGCGCGTCCGGCCACAGGTACGACTGGGTCTCACCTAGCCGCGTCGCGAGGGCGTGCCGGTGGCGGGGATACGGGACCCGGTCCTGCGTGATCCACCGCTCGACTGTCTTGGGGTCGACGCCGACATCTGCGGCGAGGTCGGTCGGGGTGAGGCGATTTCGGTGCATGGCATCGCGTAGACGCTCGTTGGGCACGCCAACCTCCCGGGGACAACTAGGGACGACTCACTCTATCTACAGACGTCCGTAGTCGTCCAGTGGAGTGGTGCCAGCGTGGCCAGGCATTGAGGACAGTGGTGGCCATGTCAGAGCGCTCGATAGCCACGGTGAACTGCACCTTTTCATTCACGAGCCGGAGGTACGCCACCCGCAGTGCGAGCCTCCGCGCCGTTGCGCGGGCAAGTGAACGCGTACGGATGCTGCTCCGGTGGTCGTGTGGGGAGCACGGCGGATCGGGTCGGTCGACGGCTTCCTGAGCTGGGCATCGGGGTGGGCGGTGCTCCCCGGCCGCTGGACCGGCAACCGGCGCCGTTCGAAGGTCCACCCACCTCGATGCCCCTTCAACCAACGTTCGGGGGTTCGTGTGTGGGTGCCTGAGGCAGGTGACGTGTTGCGGATCGACGCACGGGCGTCGGTGCAGTTCGGCGGCGCTCCGCCGCTGATTCTGCGGGTGATCTCGGTGAGCGAGAAGCCGACCTATGACGGCTGGGCCTGGATCACCGGCTACGTCCTGAACGCCAGGGGTGAGGCGGTGGAGAAACGCGAGCTGTTCGTCCAGCCGGAGGGACTCCAACTGATCCCCGCCAAAACCGCCACCCGCTCGCCGAGGAGACGTCTTGTCTGACACCCGCCTACAGCTTGGCGAGCCGCTGAGGATCACCGTGACAGCCGGGCGGATACTTCGGCGCGTTCGTCCGATTGGGTGACGATCCGGTGATGGGGGTGGATGAGCCCGACTCTCCGTCGGTCCTGGTGGTCGCGGCGGGGTACACCGTCGACCTGCACCGGACGAAGACATGCTCGAAATGCTCTGCGGATGGCTGTCCCCAGCTCCTGTGGGCAGGGGGAGAGATCAAGAAGTACCGACAGGCGCGTGCGGCCGAGTTGCTCCGACGAGGCGAGTCTTCCGGGCGAGCGGAGCTGTGACCGAGCCGGCGGCCTGGAAGCGGGTCGGCTGCGGGCGACCCGCGCTGCTGCGGGTCGAGTTGTACGGGCCGACCTCGCTGGAGCACGCGCGTTATCTCTGTGTGAGCCACGTCAGTGAACTGGTGGCGCGGGCGACTCTGGTCGGTCTGGTGCCGTACCGGTTGCCGGGGCGGAGCATGGAGAGCAAGAGGTGCGGGGAGGGGTACGACTTCCCGCCGATCGTGTCTTGGGGAGGCGCTGGGAACAGTGCGGCCCAGGTGTAGCGATCATGTCGCTGACCTGGGCCGGGAGCTGTGGAGCGGGCGACGAGAATCGAACTCGCGTAATCAGTTTGGAAGACTGAGGCTCTACCATTGAGCTACGCCCGCGCACGTCCGGTCACCCGAACGCGCCCATAGCTTACTGGGTCGGCTGCGGAAGCGCGCGGGGGTATCCGCCCGGCTGTGACGAGCGCCCGCTTCGCCCGTACGCCGATCTTGAAAGAGCCCAGGTCACGGCGGTCTGTGAGCGTCGTCGGGAGGGCGGCCGGGCGCGACGCGCGGATACCAGGCGGCGCGACCGGGCGGGGGAGGCATACACTGCTGGTCGCCACGGGGTGTGGCGCAGCTTGGTAGCGCACTCGCTTTGGGAGCGAGGGGCCGTGGGTTCAAATCCCGCCACCCCGACTGTGATCCACCACCGCGGTGTCGGGCGCCGCAGGGCCCTTGAGACGGCTCGCCTACACTCGATGGGCTGAATCACGCCCATGACAAGTCTGAGATCCGTCAAGGAGTACGCCTGTGAAGAGCACCGTCGAGACTTTGAGCCCGACGCGCGTGCGGCTCGCCATCGAGGTGCCGTTCGTCGAGCTCGAGCCGAGCCTCAAGAAGGCGTACCGGGAGATCGCCCAGCAGGTCACGGTGCCCGGTTTCCGCAAGGGCAAGGTGCCGTCGAACGTGATCGACCAGCGGGTCGGCCGGGGCACCGTGCTGAACGAGGCGGTACAGGAGGCCATCCCGGAGAACATCCTGGCCGCCGTCCGCGAGCACGACGTCAAGACCCTGGGTCGCCCTGAGGTCGAGATCACCGAGTTCAACGACGGTGACGCGCTGAAGTTCACCGCCGAGGTCGACGTCCGCCCCGAGATCACGCTGCCCGACTTCACCACGGTCGAGGTGACCGTCGACGAGCTGAAGATCGACGACAGCGAGGTCGACGAGCAGGTCAAGGGCCTGCGGGAGCGCTTCGCCACGCTGAAGACGGTCGAGCGGGCCGCTCAGGAGGGCGACTACACCCAGATCGATTTGGCCGCGACGGTGAACGGCGAGGAGGTCCCGGGCGGCTCGGCGACCAACATCTCGCACGAGGTCGGCAGCAAGCAGCTCCTCCCCGGGCTGGACGAGGTCCTGGTCGGCCTCTCCGCCGGCGACTCGACCACCTTCGTGACCCAGCTCGTGGGCGGCGACTTCGCCGGCCAGGACGCGGACGTCGCGGTGACCGTGCGTACGGTCAAGGAGAAGGAACTGCCCCCGCTGGACGACGACTTCGCCCAGCTCGCCAGCGAGTTCGACACGCTGGAGCAGCTCCGTGACGACCTGCGGGAGCGGATCACCCGCAACAAGCAGGTCGAGCAGATCTACGCGGCCCGGGACAAGGCTCTCAAGCAGCTCGTGGACGCCTCCGAGGTGCCGGCGCCGGAGGGTGTCGTCCGCGACGAGGTGGAGAACCGCAAGCAGGCCATGGTCGACCAGCTCGAGCGGATCGGCGCCTCCCTGGAGGAGTACCTCGCCGCCGAGGAGAAGACCGAGGAGCAGATCGACGCCGAGCTGACCGAGGCGGCCACCGAGGGCGTACGGGTCCAGCTCCTGCTGGACACCCTGGCCGACGCCGAGGACGTCCAGGTCTCCGACGACGAATTCGGACACGAGATCGTGCACCGGGCACAGCGCGCCGGTATGGCTCCGCAGCAGTACTACGACCAGCTCGCCCGCTCCGGCACGGCTGGCGCGGTCTTCGGTGACGTACGTCGCGGCAAGGCGCTGGCCTCGGTGATGGACCGCATCAAGATCACCGACTCGGCCGGCAACGCGGTCAGCCTGGACGCGCTGCGCGCCGCGGCTGACGAGGAACACAACCACGCGCACCAGCACTGATCGACGGGCCTTTTCCGGCCGCCACGCGGGTCTTCCGCGCGGCGGCCGGAACCCTTCCCGGGGCGCTCCGCAGGAGCTGCGCCGGAGGCGATCGGGTAGCTGCGCTTAAAGCGAACAGTGCCCGGAGGAGGAAGCTCCGGCCCCCCGCAGCGGTTAGTGTCGGGCGTAAGACGGTACGGAGAGCGAAGGGCTGCCATGACCGAAATGAACATCCCAGCGATGCCCCTGCGGGCTGTTGAAGCCCGCGGTGGGGACTCAATTGGCAACCTCGACGACTCGGTCTACAACCGGCTGCTCAAGGAACGCATCATCTTCCTGGGCAGCGAGGTGACGGACCAGGTCGCCAACCGCATCTGCGCACAGCTGCTGCTGCTCGCCGCGGAGGACCCCGACCGCGACATCAACCTCTGGATCAACTCGCCGGGTGGCTCGGTCTACTCCGGCATGGCGATCTACGACACGATGCAGTTCATCGACAACGACGTGTCCACCGTCGCGATGGGCATGGCCGCGAGCATGGGCCAGCTACTCCTCTGCGCCGGCACCAAGGGCAAGCGGTACGCGCTCCCGCACGCGCGGATCATGATGCACCAGCCGTCCGGTGGAATGGGTGGCACGGCGTCGGACATCGCGATCCAGGCCGAGCAGATGCTGTACACGAAGCGGATGTTCCAGGATCGGGTCGCGTTCCACACCGGGCAGGACCAGGCGGCGATCGAGGCCGACTCCGACCGGGACCGTTGGTTCACCGCGGAGGAAGCCAAGGACTACGGCTTCATCGACAAGGTGATCACCGGAGCCACGCAGGTTCCGGAAGGCGCCGGGACCCTGAGCTGAGGAGCTGGACGATGACTGACCTGACGCTGCCGCCGCAGTTCGCACCCGTACACAACCGGTACGTTCTGCCGTCGTTCGTCGAGCGCACCTCGTACGGGGTGAAGGAGTCGAACCCGTACAACAAGCTGTTCGAGGACCGGATCATCTTCCTCGGTGTCCAGGTGGACGACGCGTCGGCGAACGACGTGATGGCCCAGCTGCTGACGCTGGAGGGCACCGACCCGGACCGCGACATCATCATGTACATCAACTCGCCCGGTGGCTCGTTCACGGCCATGACGGCGATCTACGACACCATGCAGTACGTCCGCCCGGACATCCAGACGGTCTGCCTCGGGCAGGCCGCCAGCGCCGCCGCGGTGCTCCTCGCCGCCGGCACGCCGGGCAAGCGGATGGCGCTGCCGCACTCGCGGATCATCATCCACCAGCCGGCCACCGAGGGCGGCTACGGGCAGGGCTCGGACATCGAGATCCAGGCTCGGGAGATCCTGCGAATGCGTACCCAACTGGAGGAGATGCTCTCGCGGCACTCGAACCAGCCGGTCGACAAGGTCCGCAAGGACATCGACCGTGACAAGATCATGACCGCGGAGGAGTCCCGCGAGTACGGCCTGGTCGACACCATCCTGACCAGCCGTAAGAAGGGCCTGCTCGCGGCGAACGCCGCTAGCTGACCAAGGTGTCCCAGAGGTCGGCCGGCCTGGATTCGTCGGCCGACCTCTGACACACCCGGTTTTGGGGGTCGGAGAAA
The DNA here is from genome assembly GCF_044901685.1 of Micromonospora sp. NPDC050397. Classification (NCBI taxonomy): domain Bacteria; kingdom Bacillati; phylum Actinomycetota; class Actinomycetes; order Micromonosporales; family Micromonosporaceae; genus Micromonospora; species Micromonospora sp. NPDC050397. The sequence goes on along the minus strand of NZ_JBJDPS010000008.1, from coordinate 3,159 downwards.
GCTCCGGCAGCGAGTAACGTCGGGTCTGCACCGCTTCGCCGGTCAGTCCGGCGGGCGATCTAGACCGACGAGGCGTACCGTCCTCAGGCCAGGGCCGGGTTGATCCGGCCGATGAGCGCAGGGAGAACGTAGGTGGCACGGATCGGCGACGGCGGCGACCTACTGAAGTGCTCCTTCTGTGGCAAGTCACAGAAGCAGGTCAAGAAGCTCATCGCGGGCCCAGGGGTCTACATCTGCGACGAGTGCATCGACCTCTGTAACGAGATCATCGAAGAGGAGCTGGCCGAGTCCGGCGAGGTGAAGTGGGAAGAGCTTCCCAAGCCGATGGAGATCCGCCAGTTCCTCGACAACTACGTGGTCGGCCAGGAGCAGGCGAAAAAAGCCCTCTCGGTGGCGGTGTACAACCACTACAAGCGGATCCAGGCGGAGGCCGCCGGCGCACCGGGGTCGGGCAACGACGCGGTCGAGCTGGCCAAGTCCAACATCATGCTCATCGGCCCCACCGGTTGCGGCAAGACCCACCTGGCGCAGACCCTCGCCCGGATGCTCAACGTGCCGTTCGCGATCGCGGACGCGACCGCGCTGACCGAGGCGGGCTACGTCGGCGAGGACGTCGAAAACATCCTGCTGAAGCTGATCCAGGCCGCTGACTACGACATCAAGCGGGCCGAGACCGGCATCATCTACATCGACGAGGTCGACAAGATCGCCCGCAAGTCGGAGAACCCGTCGATCACTCGGGACGTCTCCGGCGAGGGTGTCCAGCAGGCCCTGCTCAAGATCCTGGAAGGGACGGTGGCGAACGTGCCGCCGCAGGGTGGCCGTAAGCACCCGCACCAGGAGTTCATCCAGATCGACACCACCAACGTGCTGTTCATCTGCGGTGGCGCCTTTGCCGGGCTGGACCAGATCATCGAGTCCCGGACCGGACAGGGCGGGACCGGCTTCGGTGCCCACCTCCGGGCCGTCTCCGAGCGGTCGACCGACGACATCTTCGGCAAGGTGATGCCGGAGGACATGCTCAAGTTCGGCCTGATCCCCGAGTTCATCGGTCGTCTGCCGGTGATCACGAACGTACGGAGCCTGGACCGCGAGGCGCTGGTGCGGATCCTGACCGAGCCGCGCAACGCGTTGGTGCGGCAGTTCCAACGGCTCTTCGAGCTCGACGGTGTCGAGCTGGAGTTCGAGCCGGAGGCCCTGGCCGCCATCGCCGACCAGGCGATGCTCCGGGGGACGGGAGCCCGTGGTCTGCGGGCCATCCTGGAGGAGGTCCTCCTCTCCGTGATGTACGAGGTGCCGAGCAACCCCGACGCCGCCCGGGTCCTGATCACCCGCGAGGTGGTCCTGGAGAACGTCAACCCGACCATCGTGCCGCGTGAGTTCACCGGCCGGCGTCGGCGTGACCGCGAGGAGAAATCGGCCTGAGTCCGGGTCTGGTCCAGGGCGGGCGGCGGCCCGTACGCTCAGCGCATGCGTGTCGCCGTCTGCCAGCTCAACGCCCGCGATGACCGGCAAGCCAATCTCGCGGCGGCCGGCGAGCTGCTGGACCGGGCCGCGGCGGCCGGCGCGGACCTGGCGATCCTCCCTGAGTACGTCGACTATCTCGGTCCGGCGTCGAGGCAGCCGAAGCCCGAGCCGGTTGACGGCGAGTTCGCCGAGTTCTTCGCCTCGGCCGCGCGGCGGCTCGGCATCTGGGTGCACGCTGGTTCGTTCCACGAGGTCGGTCCCGACCCGGAGCACACGTACAACACGTCGTTGGTCTTCGACCGCGACGGCGAGCTGAGCGCGACGTACCGCAAAATCCACCTGTACGACGTGGAGATCCCCGGGCGGGTCTCCTACCTGGAGTCCAGGGGCGTGGCCCCGGGGCCGGAGCCGGTCACGGTCACCGTCGACGGCGTACGCGTCGGTCTCTCGATCTGTTACGACCTGCGCTTCCCGGAGCTGTACCGACAGCTTGCCGTGGCCGGGGGTGCCCAGTTGCTGGTGGTGCCCGCCGCGTTCATGTTGCACACGGGACGGGACCACTGGGAGGTCCTGCTGCGGGCGAGGGCGATCGAGAACCAGTGTTTTGTGGCCGCCGCCGCCCAGATCGGTGATCACGAGCCGGGGCGGACCTGTTTCGGTCGCAGCATGGTGATCGACCCGTGGGGGACGATCCTCGGCCAGGCGCCGGACACGGTCGGTGTGGTCTGTGTCGACCTGGACCTGGAGCGGCTGGCCACCATCCGCGCCGAGCTGCCGAGTCTGGCCAACCGCCGTCTCTGACCCGGGCGTGGGGTTCCCGACCAGCGGCCGTCCGGCCCCGGTCAGCGTCCTTCGAGGAAGACGCCGATGAGCGCGAGCCCGATGATGGCCGCCGCCGTCACCAGGAGACCCGTGGTCATCCTGCTGGGGCCGCGTCGGGCCAGCCGGCGTACGGACACGACCAGCGCCACCAGCACGAGACTTCCGATGACGAGCTGCCAGAAGGGGAGCAGCAGACCGACGACGGCGTCTGCGGCGAGAGGGGCATGCTCCGGTACGGCGACCATGGATGCCACTCTGGCACGACTGGCGTCGCAATACGGTGACGGACGTTGATTTGCTTCTCGGAGAGTCCTTCGCGTAACTTTCTCTCTGCAAGCGGAACACCGGACAAAACGGCCGGAACCGCAAGCGCCCAGGCTCGTGGCGGGTGACCGCCGAGCGAGGCTGGTCCGGGTGGTGCGAATCGCCGGTTGAACCGGGTTGAGATCGCGAAGCCAACCGGGTAGAGTACTCGGGGCCGGCAGGAGCCGGGCGGATGTGTCGCTGAGCGACTATCGGCCGGTCTGTGGGCCTCCCTCGGACAGTAGTGACCACCGGTGACGGTGGGCGCGAGCGCGGGGAAACTCGGATGAAGCGAAGAAAGTCCAAGATATGGGCTTGACAACGCCAAACCGGGCGGGTAAGTTAGGTGAGTTGCCCCGAGGGCGGTTCTCGAATGTGAGAGCAGTTCTTCGGTGTGTGGTTGTTCTTTGAGAACTCAACAGGGTGCTTGATAAGCCAGTGCCAATTATGATTTTTACCCCGGGCCGGCTGGTCGCTTTATTGTGATCTGTTTGGTCTGGATTCCTTTGGCAACTTTTTGTTGTCGGGATTGGTTTTCCAAGTTTTTGTTGGAGAGTTTGATCCTGG
>NZ_JBJDPS010000007.1:0-273535 GCF_044901685.1 Micromonospora sp. NPDC050397 | reverse complement strand
AAAACGCTCGGCTGGGACACCCCAGCCGAGCGCCTCGCTAAACTCCTAACCGTCACCGACTAACCACCGTGTTGCAACGACCCCTGGAATCCGCCCGCTAGCGTTAACAAGGGGCCCTTCCTTACGTGCCTACGCGGAGCCGTCGTCCTCCAGGTCGCCCTCGGTGCGTACGTAGAGTTCGCGCAGGGCGTCGAGGGTGGCCGGCTCAGGGTGCTCCCAGAGCTGCCGGTCGGCCGCCTCGAGCAGCCGCTCGGTAATGCCGTGCAGCGCCCACGGGTTCGACTCGGTGAGGAACTTCTGGTTCTCCGGGTCGAGCACGTACGTCTCGGCCAGTTTCTCGTACATCCAGTCGGCGACCACACCGGCGGTCGCGTCGTAGCCGAACAGGTAGTCGACCGTGGCGGCCAGCTCGAACGCACCCTTGTAACCGTGCCGGCGCATCGCCGCCAGCCAGCGCGGGTTGACCACCCGGGCGCGGAAGATCCGGGCGGTCTCCTCGCTCAACGTACGGGTACGCACCGCGTCCGGCCGGGTGCTGTCCCCGATGTACGCCGCCGGTGCCTTGCCGGTCAGCGCCCGTACCGTGGCGATCATGCCGCCGTGGTACTGGAAGTAGTCGTCCGAGTCGGCGATGTCGTGCTCGCGGGTGTCGGTGTTCTTCACCGCCACCGCGATCCGCCGGTACGCCGTCTCCATGTCGGAGCGGGCCGCGACCCCGTCCACGCCCCGCCCGTACGCGTAGCCGCCCCAGACGGCGTACACCTCGGCCAGGTCGGCGTCGTCGCGCCAGTTCCGGCTGTCGATCAGCGGCAGCAGCCCGGCCCCGTACGCGCCCGGCTTCGAGCCGAAGATGCGCATGGTGGAGCGCCGCTCGTCCCCGTGCTCGGCCTGGTCGGCGAGGGCGTGCGCCCGTACGTAGTTCGCCTCGGCCGGCTCGTCCAGCCCGGCGACCAGCCGTACCGCGTCGTCGAGCAACGCGACCACGTGCGGGAACGCGTCCCGGAAGAAACCGCTGATCCGCATCGTCACGTCGATCCTGGGCCGGCCGAGTTCGGCCGGGTCGATCGGCTCCAACCCGGTGACCCGGCGGGACGCCTCGTCCCAGCGCGGCCGTACGCCGAGCAGCGCCAGCACCTCGGCGATGTCGTCGCCGGCGGTGCGCATGGCGCTGGTGCCCCACATGGACAGCCCCACCGAGCGGGGCCACTCGCCGGTGTCGGCCCGGTAGCGGGCCAGCAGCGAGTCGGCCATCGCCTGCCCGGTCTCCCAGGCCAGCCGGCTCGGCACCGCCTTCGGGTCGACCGAGTAGAAGTTCCGACCGGTGGGCAGGACGTTGACCAGGCCGCGCAGCGGCGACCCGCTCGGACCGGCGGGAACGTACCCGCCGTCGAGGGCGTGCAGCACGGCGGCCAGTTCGTCGGTGGTCCGGTCCAGCCGGGGCACGATCTCGGTGGCCGCGAACTCCAACACCCGGGCCACCTGCGCCCGATCCACCCCCGGCCCGCCATTCGTGGGAGCACCGAGTACGGCCTCGCAGACCTCCGCCGCCACCCCCGGCGTCCAGTCCCGTTCCTCCATCGCCAGCACCAGCGCGCGGGCGGTCTCCTCGATCCGGTCCACCTCGCCACGAGCGGCGCTGCCGTCCTCGGTCAGCCCGAGCGCCTCGCGCAGACCGGGCAGCGCGGCGACCTGACCGGCCCACATCTGCCGGGCCCGGAGCATGGCCAGCACCAGGTCGACCCGGTTCTGCCCGCTCGGCGCCACCCCGAGCACGTGCAGCCCGTCGCGGATCTGTACGTCCTTGACCTCGCAGAGCCAGCCGTCGACGTGCAGGATGAACTCGTCGAACTCGGCGTCGTGCGGCCGGTCGGCGAGGCCGAGATCGTGGTCGAGCTTGGCCGCCTGGATCAGGGTCCAGATCTGGGCCCGGATCGCCGGCAGCTTCGCCGGGTCCAGGGCGGCGATGTTCGAGTGTTCGTCGAGGAGCTGTTCCAGCCGGGCGATGTCGCCGTAGCTGTCGGCGCGGGCCATCGGCGGGATCAGGTGGTCGACCAGGGTGGCGTGCGCGCGACGCTTCGCCTGGGTGCCCTCACCGGGGTCGTTGACCAGGAACGGGTAGATCAGCGGCAGGTCGCCGAGGGCGGCGTCCGGCCCGCAGGCGGCGGACATGCCGAGCGTCTTGCCGGGCAGCCACTCCAGGTTGCCGTGCTTGCCGACGTGCACCACCGCGTGCGCGCCGAACTCGTCGGCCAGCCACCGGTAGGCGGCGAGGTAGTGGTGGCTCGGCGGCAGGTCGGGGTCGTGGTAGATGGCGACCGGGTTTTCGCCGAAGCCGCGTGGCGGCTGGACCATCACCACGGTGTTGCCGGCCCGCAGCGCGGCGAGCACGATCTCGCCCTCGGAGTCGCGCGAGGTGTCGACGAAGAGTTCACCCGGCGGCGGGCCCCAGTGCCGTTCCATTCCCTCGCGCAGCTCGGCCGGGAGGGTGTCGTACCAGGCCCGGTAGCGGCTGGCCGGGATTCGGATCGGGTTGCCCTCGAGCTGTTCCTCGGTGAGCCAGTTGAGATCCTGGCCACCGGCGGCGATCAGCCCGTGCACCAGGGCGTCGCCGTCACCGGCCGAGACACCTGGGAAGGCGTCCGGTCCGTCGGCGGGGCCGATGTCGTACCCCTGCTCGCGCATGGCGGTGAGCAGCCGGACCACGCTGGCCGGGGTGTCGAGGCCGACCGCGTTGCCGATCCGGGCGTGCTTGGTCGGGTACGCCGACAACATCAGCACGATCCGGCGCTCGGCCGGCGGGGTGTGCCGCAGCAGACCGTGCCGGACCGCGATACCGGCGACCCGGGCGGACCGCTCCGGGTCGGCGACGTACACGGTCAGCCCGTCGGCGTCGATCTCCTTGAACGAGAACGGCACGGTGATGATCCGGCCGTCGAACTCCGGGATGGCGACCTGGGTGGCGGTGTCGAGCGGGGAGAGCCCGTCGTCGTTCTCCGCCCAGACCGCGCGGCTGCTGGTCAGGCAGAGCCCCTGAAGGATCGGCACGTCCAGCGCGGCGAGCGCGCCGACGTCCCAGGCCTCGTCGTCGCCACCCGCACCGACCTCGGCCGGGCGGGTGCCACCGGCCGCGAGCACCGTCACGACCAGTGCGTCCGCCTCGCCGAGCGTCTCCAGCAGGGCGGGCGCGGGGCTGCGCAGCGAGGCGCAGTAGACCGGCAGCGGCCGACCGCCCGCGTCCTCGATCGCGGAGCAGAGCGTCTCCACGAAGGCGGTGTTGCCGGCCACGTGGTGGGCCCGGTAGTAGAGCACCGCGATCACCGGGCCGTCGGTGTGGCGTGACTCGCGCTCCAGCCGGCCCCACTCGGGTGTCGGCACCGGCGGCGCGAAGCCGTAACCGGTGAGCAGGACCGTGTCAGAGAGGAACCGGTGCAACTCGGTCAGGTTCGCCGGGCCGCCGTGCGCGAGGTAGGTGTGCGCCTGGGCGGCCACCCCGGCGGGCACCGTCGAATGGCCCATCAGCTCCGCGTCGGGGGCCTGCTCACCACCGAGCAGTACGACCGGCAGCGCCCCGGCCAGCAGCGCGTCGAGCCCTTCCTCCCAGGCCCGGTAGCCGCCGAGGATGCGTACCAGCACCAGGTCGACGCCGTCGAGCAGGGCGGGCAGCTCCTCGACCGAGGTGCGGGCCGGGTTGGCCAGCCGGAACTCGGCGCCACTGGCCCGGGCGCTGAGCAGGTCGGTGTCCGAGGTGGAGAGGAGCAGGATCATCGGGCACCGCACAGGGCGTGGCGAGACATGATGGTTCCTCCCTCGGGGTCCGCGCCCCGGGTTCGTCGGTTGCGGCCCGGTGCCGTCCCCGGTCGGGGGCGTACCGTGCCGCGCGGTGACCCGGAGTCTCCTGGCTCCCGGATCGTCGCTCGCCCCGGTCTTCCCGCCCGTGTGGGCCGTGACCGTGTCGGGGTCCGCTCCCCGGTAACAGTGGCGGGACCGCGCCGGGATCACACCGGCTTCCTCCACCTGTCGCCGCGTTCAGCGGCTCCCACTCTCACGAGTCCGACCCCGGTTCGTCAAGCCGCTCCCGGCCGGGCTGCTGGTGGGCCGTAGTATCCGCCGGGTGTGGTCACCACGAGGGCGGTCGGCACCGGACGCCTGTCCGGGGGCGCTGCGCGTACATGCCGCCGCCGACGGCAACCTGGCCCGGGTACGGGTGCCCGGTGGGCGCCTGCACCGCCGGCAGCTCGCCGTGCTCGGCGCGGCCACCGCTGACCTGGGTGACGGCGGACTGGAGCTGACCTCGCGGGGCAACGTCCAGCTCCGGGGCCTGGCGCCCGGTGCCGAACGGGAGTTGGCCGCCCGGCTCTGGGAGGCGGGCCTGCTCCCCTCCGAGACCCACGAGCGGGTACGCAACGTCATCGCCTCCACCCTCAGCGGCCGGACCGCCGGCGGCCGACTCGATGTCCGCCCGCTGGTCGACGAGCTGGACGAGGGGCTCTGCGCCGACCCGGCGCTGGCCGACCTGCCCGGCCGGTTCCTGTTCACCGTCGACGACGGCCGGGGCGACGTGACCGGCTTCGGCGCGGACGTGGGGCTGGTCGCCGTACCGACCGGTGGGCTGGCCGTGCTGCTCTCCGGCACCGACACCGGGGTACGCGTACCGCCGAGCGCCGCCGCCGGGGTCGCCCTGCTCGCCGCGCACGCCTTCCTCGCCGAGTACGCCGACCAGGGCGGCGGCGCGTGGCGGCTGACCGAACTAGACGACGGCGTACGGCGGGTGACCGCACGGTTGCGAGCCGCCCTCGACCCGGCGACGCTCCTGCCGCCGGGTGAGCCGGTCAGCACGACCACACCGACCCGTCCGGCGGTCGGTCGGGTCTCCCAGGTCGACGGGCGGGTGGCGCTGGTCCTGACGGTGCCGCTGGGTCGACTCACCGGGGCACAGGTCGCCGCACTCGAAACCGCGTCCGCCGACGGCTCCGGCGAGATCAACATCACTCCTTGGCGCACCGTCGTCGTGCCCGATCTGGGCACCGGAGAGGCTGGGCGCCGGTTGGCCGCGCTGACCGCCGAGGGTCTGGTGGCCGAGGCCACCGCCGGCTGGGTCGGGGTGACCGGCTGTGCCGGCCGTCCTGGGTGCGCGAAGGCGCTCGCCGACGTACGGACCGACGCGGGTCGGGTGCACGCGGCGGCGGGTCCGGAAGGCTCGGGCCTGCCGGTGCACTGGGTCGGCTGCGAACGGCGCTGCGGCCGACCGACGGACCGGCATGTCGAGGTGCTGGCCACCGACGAGGGTTACCAGGTCAGCCTGGACGGTCGATCGCGTTCGCGGTTGATGACGCTGGACGAGACCGCTGCCGCGATCGCGGCGGCACGGAGGGGTACGTGATCGACTACGTCCGCGACGGCGCGGAGATCTACCGCCGGTCGTTCGCCACGATCCGCGCCGAGGCGGACCTGACGGGCCTGCCCGCCGACGTCGCCACGGTGGTCGTACGCATGATCCACGCCTGCGGCATGGTCGACCTGCCGGCCGACATCGGCTACTCCCCCGACGTGGTCTCGGCCGCGCGCGCCGCGCTGCGCGGCGGTGCCCCGATCCTCTGCGACGCGGAGATGGTCGCCTCCGGCGTCACCCGCAGCCGGCTCCCCGCCGACAACGAGGTGATCTGCACGCTGCGCGACCCCTCGGTGCCCGACCTCGCCGCCGCGCTCGGCACCACCCGCAGCGCCGCCGCCCTGGACCTCTGGGGCGACCGGCTCGACGGTGCCGTGGTCGCCATCGGCAACGCGCCGACGGCCCTGTTCCGCCTGCTCGAAATGATCGACGCGGGCGCCGGGCGACCGGCCGCCGTGCTCGGCATCCCGGTCGGCTTCATCGGCGCCGCCGAGTCCAAGCAGGCCCTCGCCGAGCAGACCGCCGGGTTGCAGTACCTGGTCGTGCACGGCCGACGGGGTGGCAGCGCGATGACCGCGGCGGCGATCAACGCCATCGCCGACGAGAGAGAGTGACCAGCGTGGACGGCGGTACGCCGATGGACGGCACGGGACCGGGTCTCGCACCGGGGCGGCTCTACGGGGTGGGGCTCGGTCCGGGTGACCCGGAACTGGTCACGGTCAAGGCCGCCAGGCTGGTCGAACGCGCGGACGTGATCGCGTACCACAGCGCGCGGCACGGGCGCAGCGTCGCCCGGACGATCGCGGAGCCGTACCTGCGCGGCGGGCAGATCGAGGAGGCGCTGACCTACCCGGTCACCACGGAGAAGCCGGAGCACCCGGACGGCTACCGCGCGCAGATCGAGGAGTTCTACGCCGAGTGCGCGGCCCGGCTCGCCGCCCACCTGGACGCGGGACGGGACGTGGTGGTCCTCTGCGAGGGCGACCCGTTCTTCTACGGCTCGTACATGCACATGCACAAGCGGCTCGCCGGCCGCTACCCGACCGAGGTGGTGCCGGGCGTGACCTCGGTCAGCGCCGCCGCCGCCGTACTCGGGCGACCGCTGGTCGAGCGGGACGAGACGCTGACCGTCTTGCCCGGCACGCTGCCGACCGAGGTGCTGGCGGAACGGCTGGCGGGCACCGACTCGGCCGCGATCATGAAACTGGGCCGTACCTTCGGCAACGTCCGCGCGGCCCTCACCCAGGCCGGACGGCTGGAAGAAGCCTGGTACGTCGAACGCGCCACCACCGACCGGGAGCGCTCGGCCAGACTGGCGGAGGTGGAACCGGAGACGGTGCCGTACTTCTCGCTGGCGCTGCTGCCGAGCCGGGTGCACGAACGTACGCGGGCCGAGTTGGTCGGGGTTGACCTGCCGTCGTCACCGGCCCCGGCGTCGTCCGCCGAGTCCGCCTCCGGCGCGGTCGGTGAGGTCGTGGTGGTCGGGCTCGGGCCGGCCGGGCGGGAGTGGCTGACCCCGCAGGCGCGGGCCGCCCTGGATGCCGCCGAGGACCTGGTGGGATACACGACCTACCTGGACCGGGTGCCGGTCAACCCGCGCCAGCGCCGGCACGCCTCGGACAACCGGGTGGAGGCGGAACGGGCCGAGTTCGCCCTCGACCTGGCCCGGCGTGGTCGCCGGGTCGTGGTGGTCTCCTCCGGTGACCCGGGCGTCTTCGCGATGGCCGCCGCCGTGCTGGAGGTCGCGTCCGAGCCAAAGTGGACCGACATCCCGGTACGGGTGCTGCCGGGGCTGACCGCCGCGCAGGCGGTGGCGAGCCGGGTCGGCGCCCCGCTCGGGCACGACTACTGCGTGCTGTCGCTGTCGGACCGGCTCAAGCCGTGGGAGGTGATCGCGAAGCGGCTCTCCGCCGCCGCGAGTGCCGACCTGGCGATCGCGATCTACAACCCGGGGTCGAAGAGCCGTACCTGGCAGGTGGCGGCGGCGAAGGAGCTGCTGCTGGAGCACCGGTCGCCGGAGACCCCGGTGGTGCTCGGGCGGGACGTCGGCGGGCCGGGCGAACGGGTCCGGGTGGTACGCCTCGCGGACCTCGACCCGGCCGAGGTGGACATGCGTACGCTGCTGCTGGTCGGCTCGTCCACCACACGGGTGGTCGAGCGCGGCGCGGGTGACCGGGTGGTGTTCACGCCCAGGTGGTACCCGGCCTGACCGGCAGCCCGGCCGGTTATCGCGGCGCGGCCCGGAGCCGGGTGGTCCAGTAGGTCAGGTCGGATCGGTGTTCGACCAGGGTGACCGGCTCGCCGCAGGCCTGCTCGATCAGGTCGGCCACCTCGTCGAGGTCGCCCGGGTTGTGGTCCCAGTCCCCGTCGCGGTACATCCGCAACCCCACGTCGGTCCGGTCCCAGGAGATCACCTCGGCCGCCTCGGGCGGCACCAGCACCACCGTGTAACGGCCGGCCTCGACCTCCGCCTCGCTCGGCTCGGCCTGCTCCGGCCGTCCGCGCCGGAACCGCTCCAGCACCGAGGGGATCGGTCCCGGCGAGTCCGCCGGGTCGTACGGCTGCGACCAGGTCGGGACGTATCGGTTCGGTTTGACATCGGTCATCTGTACGCCTCCCAGCGGTGTTTTGCGTTCGGAACCTTCTTTCGGCGGGAGGCGGAGAGGCTCGGCGAGGTAGCCTTGAGCCCCGCCGAGTCGGTCGATTTCGTTGCGCGGATCGCAACGGAGCACGAGCGAGAGTGAGCCTTCCTGATGATCGTCACCGGCCTGTCAGCAGCCACCTGGCGCAAGTCCAGCCGTAGTGGCACGAACGCGGACTGCGTCGAGATCGCCGAACTGCCGCAGGCCGTCGCCGTACGTGACTCCAAGGACCCGTCCGGGCCGGTGCTCGCCTTCGATCGAACCGCATGGTCCAGCTTCGTCAGGGCCACCCCCTCGACGTAATCTCCGGTCAGCGGGCCAACCCTGTAACTAATCGATTACCACTGGCAATATGGAGCGGTGGGTCCAGCGCGGTTCGATGTCGTGGTAGCGGGTTCCGGTCCGGCCGGCGCCACCGCCGCGATCGTCGCCGCCCGGCGCGGCTGGCGCGTCGCACTGGTGGACCAACGTACGTTCCCCCGGGACAAGCCGTGCGGTGACGGGCTCGGACCCGGTGTCGCACAACTGCTGCGTACCCTCGATCTCGGTCACCTGCTCGCTGGCGAGAGCCCGGCCACCTCACTGACCGTGTACGGGCCGTCCGGTGCCGAACTGAACGCGGCCCTGACCGGCCTGGACGGGATGCCGACCGAGGGGTACGTGGTGCCCCGGGCCGACTTCGACCAGCGACTCCGGCTCGCCGCGCTCGACGCGGGCGCGCTCGACCTGAGCGGGCACAAGGTGACCGGCACCGGTCTGGCCGACGACTCGCGGTGGGTGTCGGTCCGGCGGGGCGGGCAGGAGCACCGACTCGACGCCGGACTCGTGGTCGCGGCGGACGGGGCGTACTCGGTGCTGCGGCGGGCGCTCGGCGCGGGTCGGCCCGGCGAGCGGACCACCGGGATCGCCATGCGCGCCTACGCCGACACCGACGCCTTCGACCCGGACGGGCCACTGGGACTACGCATGATCTTCGAGTGGTCGAAGGAACTGCTGCCGGCGTACGGGTGGGTCTTCCCCAACGGCAAGGGGCTGGCCAACGTCGGCGTGGGCGTCATGGTCACCGAACTCCGGCGGCGCTCACTCGACCTGCGGCGGGTCCTGGACGGCTTCGCCGACTCCTGCCGACGTCGCGGGATCGAACTGGGCGACCTGTACGCGCACCGCGCGCACCACCTACCGCTGGCCCGACGGATACCACGACTCGCCCACCGGCGAGCGGTCCTGATCGGCGACGCCGCCTCGATGATCAACCCGCTGAGCGGCGAGGGCATCGTGTACGGCATGAACGCGGCCTATCGGGTGGTGGGCGGCCTGCCCGACGATCCTCGGGAGGCGGTGGGGCAGGCCAGGGCACTCGGCGAGTTCGAGCGGTGGTTCCGGCACACGTACCGGTCTCATCTGCTTTCCAGCCAGGTGGCGCACGGCCTGATGTCGATCCCGTGGTGGGCCCGACACATGATCCGCGCGGCCAACAACGACCCGGTCGTGTTCCGGGACGCGGTGGAGCTGCTGTTCGGACTCGGCCGCATCCGCGCCGGCACCACCTGGCGCATCCTCCGCCACGGGTGGTAGCGCCGTGCCGGCCCTGCGGACCTGGGTGTCGCCGTACACATCGGTCCCCCGGCTGGTGACCTGGGCCCGGCGGTCACGGCCACGGCAACGCCTGACCACGGTGGCGATCTTCGCCCTGGTGCCGACGGCGCTGTTCTGGTGGTGGTTCACCACCGCCGTGATCGACCGGTTGCACGGGCAGCCGGCGACCATGCGCTGGGCCATCCCCACCGCCGCGCTCTGGGTCACCATCAGCCCACTGTTGATGCAACAGGCCGAGTTCCGGTTGGAGAAGCTGTTGCACGAGTTCGGCCGGTACGGGCCCCGCGCCGGCTGGGACCTCGACGCGATCCGACGCTGCGTCGTGTGGTGGGACCGCGCCTTCTACCCGATGGTGCTGCCGGTCGGGCTGGCCCCGCTGCTGGCCCTGTCACTGTCGTTCCGGCCGCTCGACGCGGTGATCCCGGTCCACTCGGGCTGGCAGCGCGCCGCCGGCCTGGTGGTCATCGGCGCGGTGGGAATGTGCAGCGCCGCCGGCATCTGGGGAATCAGCAAGGCAATCGCCCTGGTGTACGCGGCGACCAGTCACGCCCGACTGCGCTGGACCCCGTTCCGGACCGAACGGGCGTGGGGCATCCGACAGCTCTACACCTTCGCCTGGGTCGAAGGGCTGATGTTCAGCTGTGGCGCGCTTTTCGTACCGGCCATGCTCGGCGTACAACCGCAGCTCACGGCGGCCAGCAAAATGATCGTGTGGACGTTCGTGGTGCTGCTGTTCATCGGAGGGCTGACCGTCTTCAGCATCCCCGTCTGGCTGCTCTACCGGCTGAGCCGGGACAGCCAGGAACGGGCCCTGGACAGCTTCGCCCCGGCGATCGAAGACGCCGTCAAAGTGGTCGCCGCGCCCGGCGGTTCGACCCACGCGCTGATCGAACGGGAGCTGGCCAGGCTCGACGTCACCCTGCGCCTGCGCGAGGTGATCGCGGCGACGGAGCCGGCGCCGTTCTCCTTCGGGTACGTCGGACGCGCCGCCACCACCCTGCTGCTGCCGATCGCGCTGACCGTGGTGCAGGTGGTCACGTCCGGGTGACACACGCTGGTGGAACCGACTGCGAATCGAGATCACCAGATCGCGATCTCGGTCCCGTCGGAATGCCACGCCCGCATGTCCCCACCCATTGGACTGCCAATCATGAGATATTCCGGCTCCGGACAGACCTCACCCATTCCGCCACCGATGAATTCGACCACGATATGCCCTCCCGGCGGAATGACAATCTCCTCTGCCGTTGGCTCGAACATCACGGTGAGGGACTTTTCCGATCTCGCGAACACCTTGAACTTCACACATCACCGTCCCGGGGTTGCGCATATGGTACTGAGCCAGATCGGCACGCGCCTTCCTCACCCCAGGAATGACCTTCCAGCCACAGCATCCCGAACATTCTCTTCAAGCTGGCGGCGAGCGCGACGTTTTGTGGCAGCGGGTCAAATTTCCACTCCACAGTAAAACGTGAACAACCCGTTCACATTTGCCAAAATCGACACGTTGGCGCACCATGGTTCATCTCCAATGCGACAGACCCGGACCGGGTCGGCTTCGTGCCGACGGTTTCCGGGACGGTCGCTGGCGTCCCCGAACGGAAGGACAGCAGGGATGACGATCCTGGTCACCGGCGCGACCGGCACCGTGGGAAGCAGTCTGGTGAGACAACTCCTGGCCGCAGGTCAGCAGGTCAGGGCACTGACCCGTGATCCGGCGGCGGCGGCCGGTCGGCTGCCGGGTCGGGTCGAGGTGGTCCGAGGCGACTTCAGCGAACCGGAGACCCTGGTCCCGGCCCTCATCGGGGTGGACCGGATGCACCTGGTCGCCATCGACGGGTACGGTCCGCTCACCACCGGACCGGAGATCCTCGAACTGGCAAAACGGGCCGGTGTACGCCGGATCACTCACCTCGGGCACAACAACGAGAGCCGGACCGACGACGATCCACTGGAGTCCGACCACCGGGTCCTCCAACGGGCAATCGAGGGCTCCGGTCTGGAGTGGACCCACCTGTTCCCGGGCGAGTTCGCCGCCAACACCTGGGAATGGGTCGAGTCGATCCGGTCCGAAAGCGTGGTGCGGGCGCCGTTCCCGGAATACCGCAGCGCCTTCGTACACGAGGCGGACATCGCCGCGATCATCGTGGCCGCACTGCTCGAAGAAGGCCACGCTGGCCGGACGTACGCACCGACCGGTCCAGCTCCGGTACGCCGAGTGGACGCGGTCCGGCTCATCGGCGCCGCGATCGGCCGAGAGGTGCGGTTCGTCGAGCTGACCCCGGAGCAGGCCCGGAAGCAGTGGCGGGACGTCTACCCCGAAGAGGTAATCGAGTGGTTCCTCGAGATGGGGGCCAGCCCCGACGGCAACTCCTGGGTCTTGCCGGACGTCGAGGAGGTGCTCGGCCGACCCGGGCGCATGTTCGCCGAATGGGCCGTTGACCACGCCAACGACTTCCGGTGATCGCGGGACAGCGGCTCGAAGTAGCCTATGTCAAGCCGTTCGGGCGGGCGCCCGAACCGAACCCCATCACCCAGCACTAATTCAGATCTCCCCATACCTCTGACCATAGAGCAAGTTCCTGAGCAACCTTCACATTCTTGACTCGGTCAACCAACTCAAGACACGATCGAATTAAATCTCTCGCATCATCAAGTTCCCGCAGTTCGTCAAGGGACAAGTCCTTCAAGTTCCTTGCTCGCACAACTGCCACACTCGGCGAAATTGCAGTCAGACCGAGATTGTGCCCAACGATTTCGTCCACCGAAACAATCTCCGCATTATCTCCACCACGAAGAATGTATTCGGTTGTCAAACCGGCAATTCTAACTGCGCCATCCACCGGGGACACATGACCTACGCGGACCGCCCCTCGAATCGCCTCCCTCGCCAGCACAGCGTACTGCGTCCTCCGAGGTTCTGACCCACATCGATACATCACAAAAAGGGCTCTGTATATCATGTTTTCCCACCAGAACCCCCTGTCGTTGAAGTCATTCGGCAGGTTTTCCGCAAACCAAATTTGCATACGCGGTGGACTCATTTCAGAGAGCCGCAAGAGAACGTCATCTGGCACCCTATCAGATTCCATGCCACTTCCTCTCCCTGCGCCAATTCTCATGCCGCAACTCAAACTGACGCACCGATCCCACATGCATTATCCACGACCACAGCCCCGGACCCCAGAACGGCCGCTCGACGCACGAGTCGAGCGGCCGCCCAGTATACAGATAGTCAATTATGTTCAGCCGAAAATGCAACTAGTCCGGGAAGACAATACCCAGCTCCGCAAAGGCCTCCCTCGCCACCTCACGACTGCATGCGCACGGCTTATAGTGGCCGCTGTGGTTGTTAATAAAGTCACCTACATAACCATCGCCACTCTTCCTGATTCTAGCCTCCCCGGCCGCCAAAACATCCGCCCCCCTGAAGATGATAGCGTGCGACATCTCCCCGAAGCCCCGCACCGAACGCGGAATGACACGAATGGTTCCATCGAGTGCCATCGCCCATTTAACGTTCCCCGCACTGATCACCTCATCAAAGCCAGCCTCTCCGACACCAACGGGTTTGACGCCCGCTTCTGCAGCCTCGGCAAGTTCGGTTTTCAGCATTTGGTCTTCTTTGTTCGGAAAAGGCGGCTTGTTCCCGTCACAGTTGTGTACGAGGACTGGCGCTTCTCCGGCGAATACATGGTACGTATGGATCTCGGCGACGGTGAGGTCGTGCATCACCTTCTCGCCAAGGTACGACCGGACCGCCGCGACGTGCACCGACTCACGACTGGCCCCCCGCAGCCGCTCCCCTACCCGAAGGTCAACCGCGTCGACCCACTCGTTGCGATCCTCACTCCAGAAGGGGTGGTGCCAGGTCGTCTTCAGTTCCCGCAGATCACCACCCGCGACGACAAGAGCGAGGTCCGTAAGGTCGCGATCCTGGTTGGTATGGGTATCGGTTACTTCCCGAACTTCCGTCTTGCCGGTTACTGGATCGGTCGCAACAACCTGGTCACCCTCTCTCAACTCCTCGATCGGTCTCTTCAAACCGTCCGCCATCAGCACGAGCGTGCCGGGCGCGAAGCTGTGACACTTCTTGAAGAAGTTCTTGACACCACTGATTAGCTTGCCGAGGAGACCCTTCACCCTCTGGACGAGCCTCGCCCCGTCGTCCCACTGCCAGGGTGCCCCGTACTTGCGGGCGAACTTCATAAGCATCCCACCGACAAAGGAGGTGGCTATGTTGATCGCCGTCTCGAGACAGCCGCCCATGTCGCCCTTGGTAAGACAACTCAGCGCGTCCGTGATGCCAAGTTCCTTCATGGCGATGTCAGCAAGCTCTTTCGCAGCCTCGAGAATAAGCTTCTTGGCCTTGGCGATTCTTGCCTGGCGGGCGCGTTCCGCAGCTGCCGCTGCAGCGGCGGCATCGTCACCGCCGCCGTCGGCGTTGCGTGGATTGCTCTCCTCTGGTGCGTCCGGATCGTACGCCCCGCTGCATCCGCCACAGCCGTCGTTGTGGCCGGGAACATCGTGATACTTGCCGGTGCTGTCGACGAAGTCGGCACCAGGGCCACAAACATCGTCCGAACACATCTTCAACCCGTCGGGGTCAGAGAAGGAGATCGGGTTGTTGTTTGCGTACGCATAGCCGTGCATTTGTTGCGGGTCGCCGACGTCAACTATTGGATCGATGGATATGAATCGTCCAGTGATCGGGTCGTATTCCCGGGCTCCGATGTTCACCAGGCCAGTGGTGGAGTCCTGATTGCCGTTGACGAAGCCCTTTTCCGTTGGCCATTGTCCGGGCGCCGGTTGGACACCCCGAGGGCTGCCGTAAGGAGTGGACCGGCGGTGGACGACACTACCGTTCTGGTTGACCACTGCCTGGCCGGTCCCGTGGTGATCGGGTGCGACGTAGTGGAAACCGTTGAGCTTCCGGACGAGAGTGCCGCCACCGGGAATGCCGTAGTAGCGGGTACCGTCGACCGACCTGGTGGTGTGGTCAAGCCGTAGTTCCATGCCGGGCAGGTAGAGGGTCGTGGCATCCGGCTCCTTGCGAAGCATGCGCGAACCGTCGACGTCGTAAAGGAAGCTGGTCTTCTTCCCTGCCTCCGTCACCGATTCCAGGTTGCCTTCGGCGTCCCAAACAAGATCCTGACCAACACCCGCCTTCGTACGCTTGGTGGTGTTCCCGCTGTTGTCGTACTCGTAGGTGTGCAGCTGTGTCCCGGAGGAGGTCGTCTCCGTCATCCTGGAGAGAGTGTGGGGCTTCGCCTGCCCCGCAGCGGGGTACTCGTACGCACGCTCGATCAGCGAAGTCCCGTTTGCCGCGTACTGGGTCTCGGTTTTGCGGTTGCCCACCAGGTCGAAGGTGTACGAGTGGTGGTACGGCGCCACTCCGCCAACTCCGGTCGCCGCCGGGCCACCCGCGCACGGGTCTTCGGCCGTGCTGGCCGAGGTCCAGGCCCGGTCCATCCGGCGCAGGTAGTCGTAGGTGAAGCACTGGACATCGCGGGTGCCGCTGGGAGTGTCCGCGATCGACTGGATGTTGCCGGCCGCGTCGTAGCTGTAGCGGGCATCGATGTCGACAACCGGAGCGCCGGCACGGTCGAGCCGCTGCCGGCTCAGCCGCTTTGAGCCCTGCTCCCACTCGTACGTCGACCAGGCTCGGGTGGGCCCGACCGCAACCTCGGCCTGGAGAATTTCACCGGTGGCGGCGTAGTCCACGTCGGTCAGGTATGCGCTGTCACCCGTGGTGGCCGTGAGCCGGTCCAGGTCGTCGTAGGTGTACGCGACCACCTCGTACGGCAGGCCCCCACCGTCCGACATTCCTACGGTCTGGACCGTGCCGTCGGGGTTGTAGGTGGTGCCATACGTGTACATGCCGGCGAGTTCGGCGCCCGCGTGGTCCGGCACCTCGTAGTAGGTGCCCTGGGGACGGTAGAACTCGTCGTAGATGCCGTAGTAGGTGGTGTACGCGGCACCGTCCACGAACCGGCTGGTGGACGAGAGCGTGCCGAGAAGCTCCTGGTCGTAGGTCCACTGGCTGAGCAGGATGCCGGTGTCGGCATCGCCCTTCCAGGTCGCCGTCTTGCGACCGATGGTGTCGTAGGTGTGGGTCAGCTTCGCCCCCACGCCATTGGTGGTGCCGGTCAGGCGGTCAAGGTCGTCGTACCGGTATGTCGAGGTGCCGGCGTCCGGGTCGACGGATTCGATCTTGCGACCGCGCTGGTCGTACTTGTGCCGCCAGACGTTGCCGGCCGGGTCCTTGACCGTCTCGAGCTGGCCGGACTGCGTGTACGTGTATTCGGTCTTGTCGGCGTCGCCGCTGGGTCCGGCGCCCTTGTACTGGAGCAGTTCGGTGGTCTGGCCGAGGGCGTTGCTGACCGTGGTGGTCGGCGTGCCGCCCTGCGGCGGGTCGACGGAAACCCGGTCGCCGCCGTAGGTCGTTAGGGTGCGCCACTTTTCCACCCCGGCGACCTGGAAGATTTCGGCCTTGACCCGGTCGGCACCGTCGTAGACGTAGAGCGCCTGGCCGTTCACGTCACCATTGACGGCCGGGTAGATCTCGTCCTTCGGTGCCCCCGCCGCGTGATAGGTCGCGTACGTCCGGTCGAGCTTGCCGGTGGCGGTGTAGAAGGTGTCGGCGATGAGGCGGGTGCCGTCCGGCCCCTCGGTCTGCACCTGACGGGGACGGAGCAGCCCGTCGTAGAGCTGGTACTCGACGCTGAACCGGCGGTCCAGACCACCCTGCTGCTTCTCCGTCTTGACCGCCACCGCCTTGTCGGTGCGGACCAGGTACGTGTACTTGATGCTCGGTACCGGCTCGCCCGCCCGGTCCGGCAACCAGACGGTCACCAGCCGGCCCAGCGGGTCGTACGCGAGTTCGCTGGTCAGGTCGTTCGGGTCGACCTGGCTGACCGGGCTGCCCCAGGCCGGGGCGTAGTTGGTGGTCGTCTCGTGTTCGAGCGGGCTGGTCTCCACCACCTTCGTGGTCAGCCCGTTGGTCTCGGTGTACGCGGTCTTGGTCACCGTACCGACCGAGTCGGTGGCGGTGAGCGGTCGACCGTAGCTGTCGAAGGTGCCCTCGGCCACCCGGACGTACGTCGGGGTGGTGCCGTTGTGGCTGGCCAGGCGCTCGACCCGAGTCGGGTTGCCGCGCGTCGGCACGGCACCGAACGCGAGGTTGTCGTACAGGGTCCGGCTGTCGCTCAGGACCTGGGTCTTCCGGTCCGGGGTGGTCGAGCACTTGACCGCGACCGACTCGACCTGGGCGGTGAGGGTGTAGAGGTGCAGCGCCTCGCTGTCGGCGTACGTGGTGCGGGTGCACGCCTCGTCACCGGTCTTGCTGACGTCGCCCTCGTTCTCGGTCCTGGTGGTACGACCGAACGTCGTCTCGAACTCCGACGTCGTCTTGGTCTCCCGCCAACCGGTACCGACCGCGGTGAAGTTCCGGGCGATCGAGGTGTTGGTGAGGATCGCCCGCTTGGCGCCCCAGGAGTGCGACTCGGTGGCGGTGGTGTGCCGCCACGGCGTCTTGATCGTCTTGCTGATCTCGGTCGGGCCGTCGAAGGTCTTGCTCTCCAACTCCACGCCGGAGAACTCGTCGTGGTCGACGTGGTCGACGCCGGCCGAGTCCCGGATCGTCACGCTCCGGGTGCCGCCGTCGGGGTCCTTGTCGCCGTGCATGCCGCGCAGGTAGCGGTGCTCGGTCTTGGTGGTCATCGTCTGGCCGCTGCCACCGGTCACCACGACCTTGCCGTAACCGCGCCACTCGCTCCAGGTCAGGTCCTCCGGATCGGTGATGCCGTCCGGCTCGGCGTGCCGCCAGGCGGCGCCGTCGAGGTAGTCGTACCTGGTGACCATGTCCGGGGAGCCACCGGTACGGTCGGTCTCGATCACCGCGTCGACCACGTACTTGTGGAACCAGTCGGTGGTCGGGTCGCCGCTGCCGAGCGGGTTCCACTTGACCGGGTAACACCGTCTCGTGCTCCTGCCCTCGGTGGGCAGGTTCCCCTCGGCGCAGTCGGGGTCCTTGTAGTTCACGTCGATCTGTGCACCGGTGTCGGTGTAGACCGTCGCCATCCGGAACCGGATCAGCGGGGCGATGAAGTCACCGGTCCGGTCGATCCGGTTCGGCTTCTGCAACCCGGCGAACTCGATCGCCGGCATCGCCGCGCTGCCGCCGACCTTGCCGGTGTGCGTGATCTTGTGCAGCCACAGGGTGCGGCTGCCGTCGCCGTTGTCGGTCAGCAGGTGGTCGAGCTTCCACTCGTCCACCGGGGTCCAGCCGGAGGCGCCACGGATCTCCGTGGTGATGCCGGTCAGCCGGGCCCGGGTCCAGAACGTGGCGGTGATCTGGTCGGCCTTGCACTTCGTGTCCTTGGCGCAGTTGCGGTCGAACGGTACGTCCGGCCAGTGCGACGCCGTGGTGCTGTTCAGGTCCTGCGGGTCACAGTCGATCCCGGTGGTCGGGAGGCACCGCTCCTGGGTGTCGAAGCGAACCCGGGCCGGAGCGTTGGTGCTGTAGACCTGGCCGTCGCGCTGACCGTAGTCGACGCGCTTGAGCCAGCCGCCCCGGTGGTACTCCACCCCGTTGGCGTCGGTGCGCCGGCCACGGGCGAAGTAGTTGCTCTCCCGGTTGTAGAAGTAGGAGGTGACGTTGCCGTACCGGTCCTTGACGTAGTCGAGGCTCCACCGCCACGCCTGGTCGCAGTACGAGTCCGCGAACGCCGGCTTCTCGCACGGCTCGTTGGCGTCGTCGCCGTAGACCGGGAGGGTCCAGGTGGAGTTCGTCTCCTCCTTGTTCGCCGACCATCCCGGCAGGCGGTTCAACCCGAAGTAGTACTTGGTGCCGTCGGTGGTGGAGACGATCCAGTGCTCACCGTCGTCGTCGCCGTTGACCGCCCCGGTCTCTCGTACGACCTTGGAACCGTCGTCGGTGGCGAACTTCCAGGTGTTACCGCTCTTGACCAGTTCGGTCGACTTGCCGTTGAGCAGGATGGTGGCGTTGTCGTACGCCCAGCACTGGTCGGCGGAGGTATCGTGGCCGTCGTCGGCGCAGGGCTTGTAGCGGCGCTCGATGTGGCCGGGCTCGTAGCTGAACCCCTCGCCGATCCAGGAGCCCTGGTTGTTCGTCGTCGCCGTCCGACCGTCGACCGACTGCGAGGAGTAGGCCAGGGTGATGCCGGGACCGCCACCGCCGGGCACCGGCGGCGTACGCAACGGGTACGACCAGGAGAATCCGCCGGTGGACGGGGCGACCGACCACTTCGACGACGGGGCGAGCGTGGTGGCGCCGTAGTTGCCCTGGGAGGACGAGTCGGCGGCGATCATGGCGTAGAGGGCACCGGCACCGGCCGGCGTGGACGCCTGTGCCGACAGCGTGTGGTCCTCGCCGTTGTTCAGCGTCGGCACCGGCTCGGCGGCACACTCCGGCTTTTCCGGTGTGCTCAGCGCGCACTCCGGCAACCGGGCCAACCGCAGCCGGGTGCCGAAGTCACCGCCGAAGAGGTTCGCGAGGCCGTCGTACCCGACGCCGAGTTGGACGGTGCCGGGTGTCTGTTGCCCGTCGGTGCGGCCGAGCCGCAGCACCGGCCCGTCGACCTTCGCCCGTTCCGAGACCTTGCGCTCCAGCACCTCGACCTTGACCCGGCCCGGGGTCGAGACCGCGGCTGTGCTGCTGGTGCGGGCGCCGTCGGCCGGGGCGGTGGCGGCACCGACCGAGACCGCCAGCCCGCCCGCCTTGGTGGTACCGGACGCGGCGACGCCGGTGGAACGGTTCGCGCCGAGGCTGATCTCGGTCGCGCCGGCCGCCGGCCAGGACGGTGCGGCCGGCTTGGTCGCGGCTGCCTTGGCGGCGGCGTCCGGCTTGCGGGGCTTCACCGGAATCGGTGCCCGCTCGCCCAGGATGCGGCCGGAGTCGTTGACGGTGGGCCGGTTGCTGTCCTTGGGGGCCGCGGCTGCCGGCGGCGTCGCCACCTGGATCAGGCTGGCGCCGAGGACGCCGGCCATCGCCCAGGCCACGGGTCGGACGACCCGGCGTCGAAAGACGCCGGACGAGATGAACGAACGGGAGAACATCGCCCCTCCAGGGCTCGCACGAGCGGGAACGACAGGGGGGTCCGGGCCGCCCGGGACGGGCGGCCCGGACCTCGGACGGTCAGAGAGCCGGCGTTTCCCTGGTCGGGAAGCCGATGCGCTGGACCAGGGTGGAGTCGGCGACACCGCTGTAGACCCGTACGTCGTCGACGGCTCCGGAGAGCCCCTCGCGGAAGCTGTCGTCCACGAACGCCCGACCGATCTGCAGACCGCCGGTCGCGACGAACGGCGTGATCAGCTCGATCGCGTCGGTCGGCACGCCGTTGACGTACAGCAGCATCTCCCGGGTGTAGCCGTTGTAGACCAGCGCCAGGTGGTCACCCTTGCCGAGGGTCTTCGGCCGCTCGCCGGTGTCGACCACCGTCGACTCGCCGCCGACCACGTCCGCGCCGGGCACCGCCAACTCCCAGTTGCCGAGCGTGTTGCAGCGCAGCACGAAGGCGCTGTCGTGCGCCCCCTTCTGCGAGAAGACCGTCATCGGGGTGCCCTGGCAGTCGCTGCTGAGCTTCACCCGTGCGGCGACGGTGAAGCTGCCGGCCGTGTCGGCGTTGACGGTGGTGCTGGCGTACGAGGCGGGCTTGCCGGTGAGCGCAAGGTGGCCGCCACCGAGCAGGGCCAGCGCCGGGTGCCGGTAGACGGATGCCTCCGCCCCGAGGGTCAGTTGCGCGCCGCCGCCGTACTCCGGACTGGTCACGCCGGTCGCGGTGTTCGTCTGCCAGTACGCCGCCCGGGTCGGCGCCGTCTTCTTCAGGCCGGTGACCTCCTGGCCCTGGATCAGCCGGTCGAAGAGCGAGACATCGGCCAGCTCGCCCTGCCAGTGGTCGGTGTAACCACTCTTGGTCAACCGCCGGCCCAACTGGATGCCGCCCCGGGACTTGGTCACCGACCGCCGCTCGGCGGTGACCGGCGTGCCGTCGCCGACCTGCAACGAGATGGTCCGCTGCGCCGCGTCGTAGAGCGCGGTCAGGTACGTCCACCCGGTGGTGGCACCGGCCACCGAGACCTTCCACTCGCCGAGGGAGTTGACGTCGGAGACGGGCAGCCGGAACACCCAGGAGCCGTTCTCGACACCGAGGCTGAAGCCGCTCTCCCCCGTACCGTCCTGGCTGATCGCGGTCTGCCGCCGGTTGACGTCGGTCGTCTTCACCCAGGCGGTCACCACGAAGCTCTTGCCGGTGTCGCGGAGCACGTTGGCGTCGGTGGCCAGGAAGCCGTTCGGGGTGCCGTCGAGCCGGACGGCGGTGTCCGACGGTCCGCCGGGACCGGCCACGCCGAAGGTCGCCCCCGAGCCGGCCGTGGCGGCGTTGCCGCCGAACTGGTCATCGGCGTTCGGGTCGCCGGAGACGTCGAAGAGCGGCCACTGCGAGATCGGCGGGGTCTTGCCGACCCGGAAGGTGCAGGAGGCGATGCTGCTGGACCGGCCGGCCCGGTCGACCGCCTGCACGTTGACCGTACGCGGGCCTTCCTTGTCCGGCAGCCACTGCATCGACACCGGCCCGCCGTCGGTCGTGGGGCGCAGCCAGGTCGCCTGGTCCGGGTTGGGGTTGGTGTTGAAGCCGAACCGGTAGGCGTACACGTCGGTGGCGGCGGAGTCGAAGGTGAAGGTGCCGTAGACCCCGATCGAGCCCTGCCAGAGGTCCGAGTTGTTGTTGCAGCTCGGCGCGTCCGGCGTGCCGTTGTCGGCGGCGTCCTCCGGCAGGTAGATGGCCGAGTCGATGTCCGGTGGCGCCGGGCTGCTGGCGTCGTACGTGAACTCGCACGGGTTACGGGTGCCGTCGGAGCTCCACGGTCCCCAGCTCGTGTTGTCGCTCGCCCGGACCTCCCACGAGATCACCACGTTCTGCGGGATCTCGGCGGGCACCTTGTACTGGAACACCGAGCCGCTGGACTTCAGGGCCGTGGTGAAACCGCGGGTCTGCAGGGTGCCGCCGGACGGCGTCCAGGTGACCTTGAACTCGGCCTTGATCTGCTCGGCGTGCGCGGACGAGTGGTCCGGGTCGCGCAGCACCGCGTTCAGCATCGGCGGAACGTCGGTGTACGGGCGGCTGGCGCCGAAGACACACTGCCCACCGGGCGACATGGTCAGGTCGGCCACCGCGGCGATCTGCGGCGCCCGGTTGTACCGGACCGACAGGACGGCGTTGTCGCAGAAGCGCTTGCTGTGCTGCGAGTTGCCCTCGTTGACCGCCTTGATGCCGAGCGTGATGTTGCTCCACTTGTTGGTCACCGCGAGTTGCACCGCCTCCTTGGCGTTCCAACTCGCGTTCTGGTTGGTGGAGGTGCACGACGACTGGGTGCTGGTCGGGGATTTGGACTCCAGGTGGTTGGCACCACTCCAACCGCTGCCACCGGGCTGGTTGCTCCAGTTCGTCGAGGACTTGATCCCCGCCGGCATCAGGTAGAGCGCCGCCGCCTGTGGGGTCGAGTTCCACGCGTGCTGCATGGTGACCCGGAACTCGGCCGACATGATCGTCTTGCCGGCGTACGGGGTGGCCAGCGTGTAGAACAGCCGCTTGACCTTGGAGCTGTTGCAGGACTCCGGGCAGAGGCCGATCCGCTCGTGCCGCTTGCCGTCGAACTTCCAGTACTCCTCGCTCGGGTAACCGCTGTCCACCATGGCCCAGGCGCTGTTGCTGGTCGCCTGCCAGACCGGGTCGACGTAGACCGGCCAGTTGGTGCCGGGGTCGTCGAGCATCGCCCGGTCGGGGGTGAGGGTGAGGGTGTCGCCGGTCAGTTCGAGGCCGACCGGTGCCACCTTGGCGCTCTCCGAGGGGCCGACGGTGGGGTCGTCGCCGTCCGCCTGCGTGTCGGCCGACCGCTGGCCCTCCCCAGGGGTGTCGCCGTCGTCCCACATCGTCGGCGCGCCGGTCTCGATCACCGGGTTGCCGGTGGCCGGGTCGAGGGCGACGACCCCGCCGTCCTCGGTCTCCTCGACGGTCAACCCGCTGGCCGAGACACCGAGCTGGAGGTTCTGCAACTCCGGGATGTCACCCGCCTCCGGTGTCTTGATCACGATGATGTGGGAGAAACCCTCGATCGTCGTGTTGAGCACCAGGTCGACGTCCGGGAAGACGTTCGGGTACGTCGCCTGGTCACCGTTGAGGACCGGCGTCGGCAGGGTCCACGGCCACTGCAGGCTGAGGGTCTTGCCGTCCCGGTCGACCACCACCAGTGGTGTCGAACCGCCGGCACTGAAGCGCATGTCGATCATGGCGGCGGTGGGCACGATGGTGCCGGACGGACCCGGCACCAGCGTCGCGTCGGTCGGAACCCACTCGCCGTTCTGGATCACCCGGACCGGCTGGGTGTGGTCGTTGGCGATCAGCGACCCGTCCGGCTGGGCGAACACGTCCCGGTACTCGCTGCGGTAGGCGAGCACCTCCACCGGCTGGTTGAGCGCGACCGCGGCGACGGCCGCCTCCGCCTCGGTGTCCCGGACCGGGTTCTCCTCCTGCACGGCCACGGCCGACGTGGTCAGCGGCGCCGGCTGCTCCTCGGCGTACGCCGAGGTGGCCAGCAGGCCGACCAGACCGGCGGCCAGACCCACCGCGCGCCACCAGGCACGGGTACGTACACGACCTCTCATCTTGCGGTCCTCCCCCGTTGAGTAGTGCGTATCCATTCGCGTCGTCACCCGATCGCCCCACCGAACGTCCTTGACCACCCGAGGGCAGCCCGGCCGGGAATACCCGGACCCGTCCCGCGTCGGCGCGGAAGTCGCCGTCCTCGGAGCCGTAGCTGACGGTCGACAGCTCGGTCAGCGCACCGGCGGCGGTGACGCGGAACCGGTGGATCAGTCCGGCGTCGGGTGCCACCGTGCAGTCGGCCAGGGCGAGATCCTCGCCGGGCACGTCGAGCGGGGCCGGCGTCGAGGCTGTGCACCGAGCCGGTGCCGCCGTACCCGACCTGGATCTGACCGGCCCGTTCGAGCCCGGCCACGGTCGCCTCCGGGTCCTCGACCCCACCCGTCACACCGGCCGCAAGGCATGAACGGACAGTGGCCGTCATACGACGAGCCACGAATCCTCCCCCGTGATCACCAGTTTCGATGTCGACGGTGACTCTAGGTATCGTTCAACCGAGTGCACAAGAGTGATCACAAGTTGTCAGGACACAACTGTCAGATCTGGACAGATCGGGTTCCTTGGATCACGCTGCGAAATCGACAGCGATGATATCCATCACCGGTGTGCGGGTGTCCTAGTCGTGCTCGTCCGCGCGGCCGACCAGCACGGCCAGTTCGCGTACCTTCGGGTCGCGGGTCGACTCGGCCGCCCGGTTCGCGATCCGGCCCAGGTCGTCCAGCCGCACCTGCTCGCCGCTGGGTGAACGCCGCAGCGCCTCGGCGAGGTAGCCGGCCGCGTAGCAGACCCAGAGCCGGGGCGACGCCTGCTCGAACCGGCCGTCGAGGTCCGCGACCGTGACCGACTCGTACGCCTCGGCCGCCGCCCGCTCGGCCGGGTCGAGCCAGCGGACCCGTACCTGGGCGGCCCGTGCCGGTGCGGGGCGCCCGGCGACGAGCCGGACCTCGTCGAGGGCGGTGACGCTGTGCCCCGGCCCCACCTCCCCGCCGTCGACCCGGTCGTCCCGGAAGTCGTCGTCGGCGATGGCCCGGTTCGCGTACCCGACCAGCCGGTAGGACCGGACCGTCGCCGGATCGAAGCTCACCTGCACCTTGGCGTCGAGCGCGCGTACGGTCAGCGTCGCCGGCAACCGCCGGAGGAGGATCTCGCGCGCCTGCGCCCGGTCGCTGACGTACACCACGAACCCGTCGCCACGGTCGGCCAGCCGTTCCATCAGGGCGTCGCCGTACTCGCTGCCGACACCGACGCCGAGCAACGCGATCTGCTTGTCCGCCTCGTCCCGGACCCGGCGCAGGATCTGATCGGCATCGGTCTGCCCGGTGTTCGCCAGGCCGTCGGAGAGGACGATCACCCGGTTCAGTCGGTGGTGCACGGTCCGGGCCGACGGGTGCGACCCCGGTCGCGGCGACCGCACCACCCGCCGGTGTGGGACCCACCGGTCGCCGGGGGTGAGCCGGGCGTACAGGGTGTGCCACCGTCGCCTCACCATTGCGACAGAACGTGGGGGTGGATGGTCGACCGGTTACCGAGCCGACACCCAACCGTGAACCACGTGATCAGCTCGTAGGCGGACTGTGACCGGCCGGTGGTTGCCGAAAAGACCTCGGCGCTCGGACGGCGCCCGTCAGCGGTGGCCCAGTCGGGCGGCGAGCCAGGGCAGCACCAACTCGACCCGCTCCACCGTGTCGGTGGCCGGAAGGGACGGACGGTCGACCACCACCACGGGAAGACCGAGCTGTCGCGCGGCGTCGAGCTTCGCGGCCGTCATCGTGCCACCGCTGTCCTTGGTCACCAGCACCTCGATGTCGTGCCGGCTCAGCAGGTCCCGCTCACCGTCCACGGTGAACGGACCCCGGTCGAGCACCACCACCAGGCGGCGCGGCAGTGGCGGCTGCGGCGGGTCGACCGAGCGGACCAGGAACCAGTGCCGGTCCAGCACGGCGAAGGCGGCCACGCTCTGCCGGCCGGTGCTGAGGAACACCCGTTCCCCCAGGCCCTCGACGGTCGCGGCGGCGGCCTCCAGCGAGGGGACGCGCCGCCAGTCGTCACCGGGCCGCGCGGTCCACCCCGGACGACGTACGGCCAGCAGCGGCACTCCGACCTCGGCGCAGGCGGTGGCCGCCGAGGTGCTCATCCGGGCGGCGAACGGGTGGGTGACGTCCAGCACCGCCCCGGCCCGTTCCCGGCGCACCCAGTCGGCCAGTCCCGCCGGACCACCGAAGCCGCCGATCCGGACCTCGCCCTCGGGCAGCGCCGGTCGGGCCACCCGGCCGGCGAGCGAGGTCACCACCCGTAGGTCGGGCCGCTCCCGGGCCAGCAGGGCGGCCAGCCGGCGGGCCTCGCCGGTGCCCCCGAGCAGCAGGACCGTCGGCCGGGTCACCGGACCCCCCGGCGCGTCGATGCGTGTCGGGCAGGCATGCTGGGCCGGTGACGAGCAGCCGGACCTCCACCCCGCTGCGGTACGGCTGGACCACGGGTGCCTGTGCCACCGCGGCGACCACCGCCGCGTACACGGCGCTGCTCACCGGCTCCTTCCCGGACCCGGTGGAGATCGTGCTGCCGAAGGGTCAGCGGCCGGCGTTCGCGCTGGCCCGGGAGGCGTTGAAGGACCGGGTGGGGCTGGACGACCGGGAGGCGTTGGACGACCGGGTGGGGCTGGACAACCGGGTGGGGCTGGACAACCGGGTGGGGCTGGACGACCGGGTGGCGTTCGCCGGGGTGGTCAAGGACGCCGGTGACGACCCGGACGTTACGCACGGTGCGCTGGTCGGCGCCACCGTACGCCCGGCACCGGCCGGCGCCGGCGTGGTGTTCCGGGCCGGGCCCGGGGTCGGCACGGTGACCAAGCCGGGTCTGCCGCTGCCGGTCGGGGAGCCGGCGATCAACCCGGTGCCCCGCGAGATGATTCGCGGCGCGGTGGCGGAGGTCGCCGGCCGGTACGGCGGCACCGGGGACGTGTTCGTGGAGATCTCGGTGGAGCGGGGCGAGGAGTTGGCCCGGCGCACCTGGAACCCACGACTGGGCATCCTCGGTGGGCTCTCCATCCTCGGCACCACCGGGATCGTGGTGCCGTACTCCTGCTCGGCCTGGATCGACAGCATCCGGCGCGGCATCGACGTGGCCCGGGCCGCCGGGCACCGGCACGTCGCCGCCTGCACCGGCAGCACCTCCGAGCGGGTCGCGACCGAGCTGTACGGGCTGCCCGACGACGCGCTGCTGGACATGGGCGACTTCGCCGGGGCGGTGCTGAAGTACCTGCGTCGGCACCCGGTCCCCCGGCTCACCGTGGCGGGCGGGATCGGCAAGCTCGCCAAGCTCGCCAACGGACACCTCGACCTGCACTCCGGCCGCTCGCAGGTGGACTTCCAGGCCCTCGGCGAGTTGGTCGCGGGGGCCGGCGGTGACGCGGCGCTGGTGGCGGGCGTGCGCGGGGCGAACACGGCGCTGGACGCGCTGCGGCAGTGTCAGGCGGCCGGGCTGCCACTCGGCGACCTGGTCGCGGCGGGCGCCCGGAACACCGCGTTGGAGGTGTTGCGCGGATCCGAGGTGACCGTCGACGTGGTGGTGATCGACCGCGCCGGCACCATCGTCGGCCGGACCACCTGACCCGCTGGCCGGTGTCCGGTCGCCACGGGTCGACCCGCCGGTCGGTTCAGGCACGGCAGCGGTCGGCCGAGTAGAGGTGGCTGTCCGGGAACGAGCCGGCGGTGAGGACCGCCCCGACGACCACCACCGCGGTACGGACGATGCCGGCCTGACGTACCTGCCCGGCGATGTCGGCCAGGGTGCCCCGCAACACCAGTTCGTCCGCCCGACTGGCCCGCGCCACCACCGCCACCGGGCAGTCCGCGCCGTAGTTCGGGACCAGCTCCTCGACCAGCTCGTCGATCCGCTGCACGGCCAGGTGGAGCACGATGGTGGCCCGGCTGCGGCCGAGCGTGGCCAGGTCCTCGCCGGCCGGCATCGGGGTGGCGCGGGCCGAGGTCCGGGTCAGGATCACCGTCTGGCCGACGCCGGGCACGGTCAGCTCCCGCCCGAGCGCCGCCGCCGCCGCGGCGAACGCGGGAACACCGGGGACCACCTCGTACGGGACGCCGAGCGCGTCGAGCCGGCGCGTCTGCTCCGCCATCGCGCTGAACACCGACGGGTCACCGGAGTGCAGCCGGGCCACGTCCAGCCCGGCGGTGTGCGCGGCGAGCAGTTCGGCGACGATCTCGTCGAGGTGGAGCTTTGCCGTGTCCACCAGTCGGGCACCGGGCGGGCAGTACGCCAGCAGCTCCGGCGGGACCAGGCTGCCGGCGTAGAGGCAGACCGGGGCGGCGGCGATCCGGTCCCGGCCCCGGACCGTGATCAGATCGGCGGCGCCCGGACCGGCGCCGATGAAGAAGACCGTCATGTTCTTGTCACCGTCCACTGGGTCACCGGCAGCATCGGCCGCCAACCGGTGAAGTTGCCGACCGGCGCCGCCCGTTGCACCGCCAGTCTGGTCAGGTCACCGCCGAGCCGGTCGTACGCCTCGGCGACCACCCGCTCGGACTCCAGGGTGACCGCGTTCGCCACCAGCCGGCCG
Source organism: Micromonospora sp. NPDC050397 (assembly GCF_044901685.1). Taxonomy (NCBI): domain Bacteria; kingdom Bacillati; phylum Actinomycetota; class Actinomycetes; order Micromonosporales; family Micromonosporaceae; genus Micromonospora; species Micromonospora sp. NPDC050397. Next base: position 245,656 of record NZ_JBJDPS010000007.1, on the reverse strand, counting down.
CCTGGTCGCAACGCCTGCCAGCACCGGTCGAGCAGGCCCGGCACGGTCACGCCGCCGCCGACGAAGACCGCGTCGGGTGGTTCCAGCCCGGCCAGGGCCTCCGGCGCGGCTCCGCGTACGACGCGCAGCTCCGGCACGCCGAGCGCGGTGGCGTTGGCGCCGATCCGGTCGGCCCGCGCCGGGTCACGTTCGATCGCCACCGCCCGACACGACGGGTGCGTACGCAACCATTCGATCGCGATGCTGCCGGCACCCCCACCCACGTCCCAGAGCAGTTGCCCGGGGATCGGCGCCAGCCGGGCCAGCGTGACGGCTCGGATCTCCCGCTTGGTCAACTGCCCGTCGTGGTCGTACGCGTCGTCGGGCAGGCCGGGGACGAGCGGGCGCGGCGGGGCGGCGGGATCGGCGTGGCAGTGCACCGCGACCACGTTGAGTCCGCCGACCGGCTCGTCCCAGCCGGCCGCGGTGCCGGAGCGGATCCGCTCGCCGGGGCCGCCGAGCGACTCCAGCACGGTGAGCCTGCTGTCGCCGTAACCACGGCCGGTGAGCAGGGCGGCCACCTCCGCCGGGGTACGCCCGTCGGCGCTGAGCACGAGCAGGCGACGGTCCGGGTGCACCGAGCGGTGCAGTCGGCCCACCGACCGCCCGACCAGGGTCACCACCTCCACCTCGTCGAGCGGCCAGCCGAGCCGGGCGGCGGCGAGCGAGACCGACGACGGGTGCGGCAGGACCCGTACCCGTTCGGGGCCGAGCAGCCGGGTCAGCGTGGTCCCGACGCCGTAGAACATCGGGTCGCCGCTGGCCAGCACGGTGACCACCCGGTCGGTGTGGGCGTCGAGCAGGCCGGGCAGGGCCGGCAGCATCGGCGACGGCCAGGCGATCCGCTCGGCGCCGACGCCGTCGGCCGGGTCGTCCGGCAGCAGGGCGAGCTGACGGGCGCTGCCGAGCAGCACCTCGGCGCGGCGCAACGCCTCGCGGGCCGCGTCGGTGAGACCGGGCCAGCCGTCGGCGCCGATACCGACGACGGTGACGACCGCCGCCGAGGTCGGGCGCACGGCCGGGTCCGAGGTCGGGCGCACGGCCGGGTCCGAGGTCGGGCGCACGGCCGGGTCCGAGGTCGGGCGCACGGCCGGGTCCGAACGGTCAGACATTGCCGAGGATGCGGGTGACCCGGATCTCGATCACCACCCGCTCCGGGTTCGGACGCGGTTGGCGGTAACGCTGCGCGTAGCGGCGTTCGGCGTCGGCCACGGTGTCGGGGTCGTCGCGGACGACCGCGTACCCCTCGATGGTCGACCAGCGGCGGCCGTCGACCTGGCACACCGCCACCGGCCCGCCGTCGGCGCCGAGGTTGAGCACCTTGCGGGAGGTACGCGACGAGATCACCCGGGCCAGACCGTTCTCGGCGTCGAAGGTGGCGCCGACCGGCACCACGTGCGGCGTACCGTCGGCGCGCAGCGTGGTGAGGGTGCAGAGGTGACGTTCACGCCAGAACGCCGCGAGTTCGCCGTCGCCCGGATCGATCCGGTGGTCCACCCTTCCACCACTACGCTCGGTCATGGTCCCTCCTCGCTGTGCCGTTCCCCGTGGTACTCGTTCTCGCAGGTGGCGACCCTGTTGTTAACCGCCGTGGTGACGGTACGCGTCCGGGTAGCCGGCCGGTCCGGCCACCGCCACGGTCACGTCGCCGTCGACCCGCTTGGTGAGCAGCAGGACCGGCTCGCCCCCGGCGTCGCGTACGGCGCGCAGCGCGGCGGCCTCGGCCACACTCGGCGTACCGGTGGCGGCCCGGACCCGCTCGGCCGGGTGCGGCACCGGCTCGCCGGCCAGCTCCGGCGCCGGGTAGCCGACCAGCCGCCAGCCCCGCCGGTCGGCGACCTCGACCAGCCCGGGTTCCGACGCGCGGCGGTCGATCGTGGCCAGGGCGGTCACCCGGGCCGGCTCCAGCCCGGCCGAGGCGAGTGCGGCGCCGATCGCGGCGTCGACGGCGGCGGCGGATGTCCCCGGTCGTGCCCCGACGCCGACGGTCAGCGACACGCGGCCACCAGGTTCCGGGCCAGCGACGGTGCCCCGGCCCAGTGCAGGTGCAGGTACGAGGCGTGCACGTAACCCGAGACAAAGCCTTCCGGCGCCGCGTCCCGCCAGGCCCACGCCGGTGCCCAGCCCGCGCCACCCGGCCCGGCCAGGGCGCCCGGACGCGCACCGCCTGGACGTGCACCGCCTGGACGTGCACCGCCTGGACGTGCACCGCTTGGAGACACAGCGCCCGGAGGCGCGGCGCCGGCGCGGGGGGTGACGACGGTGCGGTGGAACTCGTGACCGGTGACCCGGGTGCCGGTTGGCGCGAGCACGCTGTCGGTCAACGCGACCGCGTCCCGGTAACCCAGGGTGAGTCGCTCGGTCATCACCGCCTCGGCGTCGAGCACTCCGCACATCGGTGCGCCGTCCAGGCTGTGGCAGAGCCAGAGCAGGCCGGCGCACTCGGCGGCGATCGGGGCACCGGCGGCGGCGAGCCGGGCCACCTCGGCGCGCAGCGGCGCGTTCGCGGTGAGCTGTTCGGCGTAGACCTCGGGGAATCCGCCGCCCACCACCAGCGCCGCCGTGCCGGGCGGCAACTTCTCGTCGTGCAGCGGGTCGACCACGGCCACCTCGGCTCCGGCCGCGCGGAGCAGTTCGGTGGTCTCGGCGTACCCGAAGCTGAACGCCGGGCCACCGGCGACCGCGACCACCGGACGCGGCCCTGCCACCTCTACGGCCGGCGGCTCCCACGGCCGCACGGCCAGCGGCGGCGCGCTGCGGGCCAGCGCGAGTACGTCGTCCAGGTCGACGCTCTCCGTGATCAGAGCGGCCAGCGCGGCGACCGACTCGATCGCCTCGGCGCGCCGCTCCACCGCCGGCACCAGGCCGAGGTGGCGGGAGGGGGCGGCGATCACCGCGTGCCGGCGCAGCACCCCGAGCACCGGCGTGCCGACCTCGGCGCAGGCGTCCCGGAGCAACCGCTCGTGCCGGTCCGAGCCGACCCGGTTCAGCAGCACCCCGGCGATCCGGACCGCGCCGGTGGCGGCCGACCCGAACGAGCGGAAGCCGTGCACCAGGGCGGCGACCGAGCGGGCCTGCGCGGAGGCGTCGACCACCAGCAGCACCGGCGCGTCGAGCAGCGCCGCCACGTGCGCGGTGGAGCCGAAGTCACCGGCGCCGACACGCCCGTCGTACAGGCCCATCACGCCCTCGACGACGGCCAGGTCGGCACCGGTCGCGCCGTGCGCGAAGAGCGGCCCGACCAGCTCCTCGCCGACCATCACCGGGTCGAGGTTGCGTCCCGGTCGGCCGGCGGCGAGCGTGTGGTAACCCGGGTCGATGTAGTCCGGCCCGACCTTGAAGCCGGCCACCCGGACGCCCCGGTCGGCGAACGCGGCGAGCAGGCCGGTCGCGACCGTGGTCTTGCCGTGGCCGGAGGCGGGTGCGGCGATGACCAGTCGGGGTACGTTCACCACTCGATGCCCTGCTGGCCCTTGCGGCCGGCGTCCATCGGGTGCTTCACCTTGGTCATCTCGGTGACCAGGTCGGCGAGGTCGACCAGGTCGGGGTGGGCGTCCCGGCCGGTGATCACGACGTGCTGGTTGCCGGGCCGATCACGCAACGTGGCGACCACGTCGGCGATGTCGATCCAGCCCCACTTGATCGGGTAGGTGAACTCGTCCAGCACGTAGAACCGGTACGCCTCGGCGGCCAGGTCCCGCTTGATCTGGGCCCAGCCCTCGGCGGCCTCGACCGCGTGGTCGCGCTCGGTGCCCGGACGCTGGATCCAGGACCAGCCCTCGCCCATCTTGTGCCAGACCACGCTGCCGCCCTTGCCGCTCTCGCCGAGCGCGCGCAGCGCGGTCTCCTCGCCGACCTTCCACTTCGGACTCTTCACGAACTGGAACACCGCGATCGGCCAGCCGGCGCTCCAGGCGCGCAGCGCCATCCCGAACGCGGCGGTCGACTTGCCCTTACCCTGGCCGGTGTGTACGGCCAGGACCGGTTGCCGGCGCCGCTCGCGGGTGGTGAGACCGTCGTCGGGTACCTGTTCCGGCTTGCCCTGGGGCATGTCAGGCCGCCTTTCGGAGAGTGTGCAGCGCGTCCAGCGGGACGCAGTCGGCATCCAGCGCGGTGGCCAGCCGTCGGGCCAGGCCGAGCCGGATCGGCCCGGACTCGCAGTCGACCACCACCGAGGCGACCTCGGCCAGCGCCGGGACCACGGTCAACGGGTCCGGGCCGCTGGTCGCCCGCCCGTCGGTGACCACGACCAGCAGCGGGCGGCGGCGTGGGTCGCGGCGACGCTCGCTGTCCAGGGTCCGGGCGGCCTGGCGCAGCCCGGCGGCGAGCGGGGTCCGGCCGCCGGTGCGCAGCTCGGCGAGGCGGAGCACGCCGACCTCGTGGCTGGCGGTCGGCTCCAGCACCGTACTCGCCCCGGTGCCCCGGAACGTGATCATTCCGATCTTGTCCCGCCGCTGGTAGGCGTCACGGAGCAGGGAGAGGACGGCGGTCTTCACCACCCGCATCCGGCGGCGGGCCGCCATCGAGCCGGAGGCGTCCACCACGAACAGCACCAGGTTCGCCTCGCGGCCGACGTGCACCGCCTCGCGCAGGTCCCCGGCCGCGACCGAGCGGGCACCCCGACGGGCCGCGGCGAGCAGGGTGGCGGGCAGGTGCACGCTGGTCAGCCGCCCGGTCGGCAGCCGGGCGCCGACCACCCGGCCACGCCGGGCGTACGCCGGGGAGCGGCGCCCGGCGTGCGCCCCGGCGCCTCGTCCGCGTACGGCCAGCGCCCTGGTCCGGTACGGGCTGGTCGCCGCGACCGCCGGCTGGTTGCCGGCGCCGGCCTGCTCGGGTTGCTGCTCCGGCGATGCCTGCTGGTCCGGGCCGGTCGACTTCGGTCCGGACCCGGGTGGCGGTGCGGTGTCCGGCGTGTCGGAGCGGTCCGGGACCTGCTCCGGTCCGGCCGGTGGACGGCCGCCGCCGGGACCGTTCGGAGGTCCGTTCGGAGGGCCGTCCGGAGGGCCGTCCGTCGGGTCGGACGGGTTGTCGCCGGGTGGGTTGTCGCCGGGACCGCCGTCGGAGCCGTCGTCCGGTCCGGCCGGCGGCTCGGGCTCCGGGTCCGCGTCGCCGCCGTGCTGCCGGAGCAGTTCCTCCAGCTTCTCCTGGTCGGTGCCGGGCGGGTCCAGCGGGTCCCGGCGCCGACGGTGTGGCAGGGCCAGCCTCGCGGCGGCGGCCACGTCGTCGGCGGTGACCCTGTCCCGGTCGTGCCAGGCGGCGAGTGCCACGGCGGTCCGGGCCACCACGATGTCCGCGCGGAGCCCGTCGACCCCGTACGCGAGACAGATCGTGGCGATCCGGTCCAACTCGGCGTCGGGCAGCCGGACCGAGGGCAACCGCAGTCGGGCGACGGCGATCCGCCCGGCGAGTACGGCGTCCTCCTCCACCCAGCGCGCCACGAACCCCACCGGATCGGTCTCGTACGCGAGCCGACGGCGTACCACCTCGGCCCGCGAGCCCGCGTCGCGCGGGGCGGCCACCGCCACCACCAGCCCGAACCGGTCCACGAGTTGCGGGCGGGGCTCCCCCTCCTCCGGGTTCATCGTGCCGACCAGCAGGAAGCGGGCGGCGTGCTTGACCGACACCCCGTCCCGCTCGACGTGTGCGCGTCCCATCGCGGCGGCGTCGAGCAGCAGGTCGACCAGGTGGTCCGGGAGCAGGTTGACCTCGTCGACGTAGAGCACCCCGCGATGGGCGGCGGCGAGCAGGCCCGGCTCGAACGCCTTCACCCCGTCGGCGAGCGCGCGTTGCAGGTCCAGGGTGCCGACCACCCGGTCCTCGGTGGCGCCGACCGGCAACTCGACCAGGGTGGCGCGGCGGCGTACGGCGGCGGCGCCGGGCTCGTGCGGGCCGTCCGGGCACGCCGCGTCAGGATTGACCGGGTCGCAGGCGAACCGGCAGCCACGTACCACGTCGACGTCGGGAAGCAGCCCGGCGAGGGCCCGTACGATGGTCGACTTCGCGGTGCCCTTCTCGCCGCGTACCAGCACCCCGCCGATCGCCGGGGAGACCGCGTTGAGCAGCAGGGCCAGTCGCAGGTCGGGCAGGCCGACAACGGCGGAGAACGGGTACGGCGGGGTCATCGCCCACTCAGGCGCGCAGAAGCCATGCTCATGTCCCTTCCGCGGGTGTCCACGCCCGCGTTGGCTGGGTGGTGCGAGCGGTCGGAGTCTCCTGACTCCCGGATCGACGCTTCCCCCCGACCTTCCGGCCGTTCGGCCGTGGCCCGTACGTGAGAGGTCACTCCCCGGTCACAGTGGCGGGACCGTCCCGGACTCGCACCGGGTTCCTCCGCGCACCGCTCGTGCTGGCCATGCTGTCCCACCGACCGGCCCCCCGTCAACGTGACCACCACGACGGCACCACCTCACGCCACCCCCACCCCGCCCCTCACGCCCCGCCCCTCACGCCGCGCCCCGCCCCTCACCCGATCGATCATGAAGTTGTCGCACGGATGGCGGACGAACCCCTGCGATAACTTCATGGTCAACAATTTTGGGCGGGGGTGCGTGGTGGGGCGCGGGAGTTGGGGGCGGTTGCTGCTGCTGGCACTGATCTGGGGCTCCGGATTTCTCTGGATCAAGCTGGCGCTGCGGGGGTTCACCCCGGTCCAGATCACCATCGTCCGGCTCCTGCTCGGAGCGGCGGTGCTGGCACCCATCGCACTGGCGCGAAGAATGCCCGTTCCGTCCGGGAGCCGAACCTGGTTCCACCTCGTGGTGGCGGCCCTGCTCGCCAACGTCGTGCCGTACACCCTGTTCGGGATCGGGCAGCAGACGATCGACTCGAACATCGCCGGCGTACTGAACGCCACCACGCCACTGTGGACGGTGGTGATCGCGCTGCTCGCCGGCGGCGAGCAGCGGGTGACCCTGGGACGGGCGAGCGGTCTCGCGGCCGGCTTCGCCGGGACGGTGCTGATCTTCACACCGTGGGAGTCGGCGACCGACGTGGCGAGCTGGGCGGGTCTCGCCTGCCTCGCCGCTTCCGCGAGTTACGGCGCCGGATACGTCTACATGGGTCGCTACCTCACCGGCCGGAACATCCCGCCGATTATGCTGTCCGCCTGCCAACTGGCGGCCGGCGCCGCCGTACTCGCGCTCGCCCTGCCCTTCGGCGGGCTGACCGCGCCGAACTGGAGCGCGGTGCCGGTCGGCAGTCTCCTCGTCCTCGGCACGGTCGGCACCGGACTGGCGTACGTGCTGAACTACCGACTCATCGGCGATCTCGGGTCGACCGCCGCCTCCACCACCACGTACCTCCTGCCGGTGGTCGCGGTGGTGCTCGGCGCGCTCGTCCTGGCCGAGCCGGTCACCCTACCGATGCTCGCCGGCATGGCCCTGGTCCTGACCGGGATCACCCTCGCCCAACGACGGGCCCCCGCTGCCGTCGCACCGCCGAGGACACCGCTTGCCACACCTCGGGAGAACCCCCGCGGCCTGCCGGAGTGACGTTCCGGGCAGGGCTTTCGCAGCCCACCTGGGATCGGATCTCGGGGCCAGGGGCCGTGACCTGTCCGGCAAGAGAAAGGTTCCAATCAGCATTGCCGGTATTCGACAGATCGCTCTCCGAAAGGTCCAGGGAACAGCAACCGGTCATGTTTTCACCATGCGGGAAACCGGGTCAGGGGTGAATACGGCATTCATCCACACTCACTCCGTGGAGATGCTTTCCAACCCCGACGCACGATCCGTACCGTAGCGAGTGGGCAATTAACGAAACGGACGGCACCCGCGCCAACGGATGCCGTCCTACTGACTCCAATTCGGCCCTCACGAAGCCCAACTGAAGGAGTTCCTATGACCGTACCAAACGGCGCTCCCGCTAGCCAGGACCAGCGGGGAGTCGATCCGCCACGAGCCGTCTCGTACATCGAGGCCGTCGGACGCCTTCTCTTGGCAGTCGCCTCCTTCGTCGCGGCAGTCACTCCTGTCGTCCTTGAACTGATCTGAACCCGCGAATCCTGCCGGCCTGAACCCGACAAACCTGCTGGCATGCCGCTCACGGACGTTGGCGCGGAATCAGTGCTCGATTTTCGCGCCAACTTCATGAGCAACAGATTGTGCCGGGATACCGGTGATCTCGACGTCCACCGCCAGGAGGGCACCGTCCAGCGGGCCTCGGGGATGCAGGGCGTGGTGCGCGCTGGTTATGAAGAGGCGACGCAGGTCTGGGCCGCCGAGGCAGACGCTGGTCGGTTGGGCTACCGGCAGGCGCAGTTCGCGCTCCAGGGTGCCGTCGGGGCGGTAGCGGCGGACCGCGTAACCACCCCAGAGGGCGACCCAGAGGTGTCCCGCCGCGTCGACCGTCATGCCGTCGGGCGCCCCCTCGGCTCCGGCGAGCCGGAGGAACGGCGTACGGCCGGAGAGGCCGCCCGTGCGGGGGTCGACGGTGAAGCGGTCCACCTCGCCCCGCGCGGTGTCGGCCAGGTACATGGTGGTGCCGGCGGCGTCGAACGCGGGGCCGTTGGTGATGGTGAGCCCGGTGACCGCCGGGGTCGGTGCGCCCGTGCCGTCGTACCGGTAGAGGGTGCCGGCGCCCGGGGTGGCGTCGTAGGCCATGCTGCCGGCCCAGAACCGGCCGTTCGGGTCGGCGACCGCGTCGTTCATCCGGGCCGGTGCCGGATTCTCGCTCTCCAGGTTGGCGAGCTGCCGGGAGCCGCCGTCGCCGCTGAGCAGAGCCAGTCCGGTGCCGGTGGCGGCCACCCAGTCACCCGGCCGGCCGGCGACCGCCGCCACCGCCCCGATCGGGGCGTCCAGCCGGCGCAACTCGCGCAGCGGCGCCGGGGCGTCGCCGCTGGTCTCGTACAACCGGCCGGCGAGCAGATCGACCAGGACCAGTCGGCCGTCCACCCAGCGGGCACCCTCGCCCAACTCGAACCGGTCGTCGCTCCACGGGGTCGGCTCGGTGAGCCGCATCGTCTCCTCCAGAGGGGTGCACGGTGTCGTAACGGGTCCGCCGATCACGGACCGGCGGCGTAACGGGGTAAGACGGGGTGGGTCAGCGTACGGCGCTGCCGGGGGCGTGGTCGAGCAGCGACAGTTCGGTACGGGTGGGCAGCCCTTCCCAGTCGCCCCGGGTGGCCACCGCGAACGCCCCGGTGGTGACCGCACGGTCGAGCCGACCGGCGACGTCGAGCCGGTCGAGCAGACCGGAGAGCAGACCGGCGACAAAGGCGTCCCCGGCACCGACGGTGTCGACCACCGGGACCGTACGGGCCGGGGCGTGCACGCTCCCCCGCTCGCTGTGGCTGGTCGCGCCCTGCCCACCGTGCTTCACCACCACCTCCGGCACGCCCGCTCCGAGCAGCGCGGCGACCGGGTCCGGACCGTCGGTCAGCACGGCCAGTTCGTCGTCGGAGGCGACCACCAGGTCGACCGAGGGCAGCAGCGGGCGGAGCGCGGCGGCGGCTTGGTCCACCGACCAGACCCGTTGCCGGTGGTTCACGTCGAGGCAGACCAGGGCGCCGGCGGTACGGGCGGCCTCGACCGCCGTGACCACGGCCGCGTACGGCTGCTCGCCGAGCCCGGCGGTGATCCCGGTGACGTGCAGGATCTGGGGTGTCCGGGCAGCGGTGAAGGCCGGGGAGACGTCCTCGGGACCGAGCCGGGAGCCGGCCGATCCGCTCCGGTAGTAGGTGACCCGGCTGATGTCGCCGACCCGCGCCTCGAACAGGATCAGGCCGGTGGGCGCGTCCGGGTCGACCCGGGCCAGGTCCAGGTCGACGCCCTCGGCGCGCAGCGTACGGCGGATCAGTTCGCCGGGCTCGTCGGCACCGGTCACCCCGATCCAGCGCACCCGGTGGCCGAGCCGGGACAGGCCGATCGCCACGTTCGACTCGGCACCGGCGACCGAGAGCGACAGGGTCCCACCGAGCCGCAGCGGAGCCGGGGCGCGGAACGCCGCCATCGTCTCGCCGAGCGTGAGCACGTCAACGCCGTACGTCGACCCGGCGCCGGCCGCCGGGCTCGGGCTGCCGGTCATGCCGCCGCACCGGCGGACGGCACCACCGAGGAGCGGAAGTCGGCCACCCGGTCGCGCAGCGCGGCGAGGTCGCCGCCGCGTACCGCGTCACCGAGCAGCGGCGATCCGACGCCGACCGCGATCGCGCCCCGGTCGAGGTAGTCCCGGGCGCCGGCCGCGTCGACCCCGCCGACCGGCACGAACGGGACCTGCGGGAACGGGTCGCGCAGTGCGCGCAGGTAGTCCGGGCCGCCGAGCGAGGCGGGGAAGAGCTTGACCGCAGCCGCCCCGGCGGTGGTCGCCTGGACCACCTCGGTCGGGGTGAACGCGCCCGCCAGCACCGGCAGCCCGAGCCGACCGGCCTCGGCGAGGCTCGGCGCCAGCGCCGGGGTGACCAGGTACGTCGCCCCGGCCTCGGCCGCCTGACCGGCCTGCTCAGCGGTGAGCACGGTGCCGGCGCCGAGCGCGTACGCGGGCCCCAGCGCGGCGCGGGCCCGACGCAGGACGCCGAGCGCGTCGGTGCTGGTCAGCGACACCTCGACCAGGTTGACCCCGCTCTCGGCGAGGGTGAGCACGGTGGCGAGGGCGGCGTCGGGGTCGTCGCCACGGACGATCGCCAGCAGCCGGTGGGTGCGAAGGGTGTCGAGCAGGTTCATCGGTGGTCGCCTCCGGGCGATCGGTGTGCGGAGATGGTGAGCTGCCAGGTGACCTCGCCGCTGGCCGGCACCACCGCGGCGTTCGCCCCGCCGCCGAGGTCCGCCTCGGCCAGGTCGAAGACGCCGCCGAGCATCGGTTCGACGCCGATGCTGCGGTACGGCCGGTCGGCCGGCCAGCCCCCCAGGTTGCGCCAGAGCGCGGTGGCTCGGGGTTGGTCGGCGCAGTCGAGTTCCAGGGTGAGCGTGTCCGGGCCGTCGACCACCTGGACCCGGGCACAGTCGACCAGCACCGCGCCGACGGCGGTCCCGTCGTCCGGGCCGAAGCGCGCGAGCGGAAGCCCGGCCGGGCTGGGCCACGGCGCCGCGTACCACGGCGCCGGCGAGCCCTCCCGGTTCGGCCCGGCCTCGACGCTCTGATCCGGCCCGGCCCCGCCCGTCGGCTCCGGCCCGGCCCCGCCCGTCGGCTCCGGCCCGGTTCCGATCGTTCGCTCCGGCCAGGTTCCCTCGGGTAGCAGTTCGGCCGCCTCCGGGTAGAGCCGGGTCGGGGTCCCGGCGGGCGCCAGCAGCCGGGCCCGTGGCGAGAGGTCGAGCAGGGCGTGCGCGGCCCAGACGAACCGGTAGCCGGGGGCCGCCAGCAGCCGGTAGTCGGCCAGCACCACACCGTCCCGCTCGGTCAGCCGGCGGGTGAGGGTGAAGTCGGGGCAGTCGACGGTGGCGGTGGCCGGGTCCAGTTGTCGCCACGGGCGGGACCAGGCGGCGCCGTGGTCGGGGGTGCCGCGTACGGTCGGCAGGCATTCCTCCAGCCCACCCGCGTCGACGAAGGCATCGCCGGGAAGCACCCGGTCCCGACCGGGCTGCGGACCGGTCCAGAGCCACTGTCGGCCACCGCCGGTGAGGCTGGTCCAGCGCCCGCCGAGGCGGTGGTCGTACTCGACCCGCAGTGGGATTGGGATGCCGGGCGGAGCCAGCTCGCTCACCATTCGGCGAAGGATCCGTCGTCGTGCCGCCAGACCGGGTTGCGCCAGGCGTGCCCCTCGCGGGCGGCCGCTCGGACCGCCGCCTCGTCGACGGTGATGCCGAGACCGGGTGCCTCGGGGCGGCGGATGTGCCCGTCGACGAAGCGGAACGGCTCCGGGTCCACCACGTAGTCGAGCAGCTCGGCGGCGCCGTTGTAGTGCATGCCGATGCTCTGTTCCTGGATCAGGAAGTTGGGCGTGGAGAAGGCGATCTGGAGGCTGGCGGCGAGCGCGATCGGCCCGAGCGGGCAGTGCGGGGCGAGCACCGCGCCGTACGGCTCGGCCATCGCGCCGATCCGACGTACCTCGGAGATGCCACCGGCGTGGGAGAGGTCCGGTTGCAGCACCGCGACGCCGGCCCCCAGCGGGGTGAGGAACTCGGCCCGGCCGAAGAGGCGCTCGCCGGTGGCGACCGGCACCGGTGAGGAGGTGACCACGTCGTGCAGCAGGTGCCCCTGCTCGGGCAGGAGCGGTTCCTCGACAAAGAGCGGGTGGAACGGGGCGAGTTCCGGCAGGATCCGGCGGGCCCCGGCCGCGGTGGCCCGGCCGTGGAAGTCGATCGCGACGTCGCGGCCGTCGCCGAGCACCTCGCGGGCGGCGGCGACCCGGCGGACCACCCCGGCCACCTCGGCGGCGGTCGGGATGGCGGAGAGCTGGCCGGAGGCGTTCATCTTCACCGCGGTCATGCCGGCCTCGACCTGGGCGGCGATGGCGTCGGCCACCTCGTCCGGGTCGTCGCCGCCGACCCAGGAGTAGACCCGGACCCGGTCGCGTACGGGCCCGCCGAGCAACGCGTGCACCGGGGCGCCGTACGCCTGGCCGGCGATGTCCCAGAGGGCCTGGTCGAGACCGGCGACGGCGCTGGAGAGCACCGGCCCGCCCCGGTAGAAACCGCCCTTGGTCAGCACCTGCCAGTGCTGCTCGATCCGGAGCGGGTCCTCGCCGATCAGGTACTCGGAGAGCACCTCGACCGCGCTGCGTACAACCTCGGCGCGCCCCTCCACCACGGGCTCGCCCCACCCGATCAAACCCTCGTCCGTCTCCACCCGGCAGAACAGCCAACGGGGTGGGACGAGGAAGGTCTCGATACGGCTGATCTTCACCGGGTGCCTTTCTGTTGACGTACCTTTTCGACATCCCGGACGGCTTTGTCCAGCAGTCCCCGCATCGCCTGCTCCGCGCCGGCCGCGTCGCCGGCCCGGATCGCGTCCACCACCGCGCGGTGGCTGGGCACCGGATCGTCGTGCTGTTCGACCCCGTGCACGAGCCGGTCACGTTCGGCGAGGCCGGTCTCCATCACCACCTCCATCCGCTCCAGCAACTCGTTGTGGGTGGCGGCGAGCAGCGCGCGGTGGAAGGTCAGGTCGGCGCCGACCGCGGCGACCGGGTCGCCCTCGGCCGCGGACATCTCGGCCAGCGCACCGTCCAGACCGGAGAGATCGGCCTCGGTGGCCCGGCTGGCGGCGAGCCGGGCGGCGGCGGGTTCGATGATGCTTCGCACCTCGTGCAGCGCGTCGAGCAGGCGCGGGTCGGGGCCGTCGGCGAACTGCCAGCGGATCACGTCGCCGTCGAGCAGGTTCCAGTCCGAGCGAGGCCGGACGAAGGTGCCCCGCTTCTGCCGGGCGTCGACCATGCCCTTGGCGGTGAGCACCTTGAGCGCCTCGCGCAGCACGGTGAGACTGACGTCGAACTCCTGTTGGAGGGCGGCGAGGTTGAGGGTGGCGCCCTCGGTGATCTCGCCGGCCAGGATGCGCCGGGCCAGGACCTCGACGGTCTGGCCGTGGATGCCGCGGCGTGCGTACTGTGCCAATGCTCTGGGTGCCTTCTCGCTCGTCAGGATCGATCTCTCAGGCCGAGGCTTTCACCGCGGTCCAACCACCGTCCACCAGCAGACTGGTGCCGGTGACGTAGGCGGCGTCGGGTGAGGCGAGGAAGGCCACGGTGGCGGCCACCTCGTCCGGGGTGCCGAACCGGCCAGCGACAGTCTGGGCGACGCTACGCGCACGGTCCTCTTCGGACACCCGGTCCCAGGCGGCGGTGAAGATCGGGCCGGGCAGCACGCTGTTCACCCGTACCTCGGGGCCGTACTCGACGGCGAGCTGTCGGCCGAGGGCGACCAGGCCGCCCTTGGCCGCCGCGTACGCCGGGTGGCCGGGCAACCCGATCACCGCGTGCACGGAGGAGACGATGACAACCGCGCCCCGGTTGGTCCGCAGGTCGGACAGGCAGGCCCGGACGCCGAGGAAGGCACCGGTCAGGCAGACCGCGATCTGCCGGTCCCAGGATTCGCGGCTGGTCTCGTGCGCGGGTGCGAGTTCGTTGAAGTGGGCGTTGCTGACCAGGATCTCCACCGGGCCGAGCCGGTCCCGTACGGCCGCGACGGTGTCGGTCCAGCTCGCCTCGTCCGCGACATCGGTTATCACCGAATGTGCTCGGCCACCGGCGGCCCTGATCTCCTCGGCGAGCGACTCGGAGTCACGGATGTCGGCGAGGCCAACGGCCGCTCCCTCGGCGGCGAGGCGACGCGCGGTAGCCGCACCGATGCCACCAATTGCCCCTGTGACCAGGGCAACTTTCCCCTCAAGCCGTCGCATATGCTGACCCACCGTCCGCCGAACCTCAACTGATCAAATCATTAATTACGAAGAAATCTTGACAGTCACAGGACCCAGATGCAACCTTCTGATCACACCGTTTACAGGACCGACACACCGCGACCTGTCACGCACCGTGTCGTTGAGGAAGGGACACACCCCCGTGAGCGACTTCGACCCGAGTCGTCGCCGGTTCCTTGGGCACGTCGGCCTCGCCGGCCTCGGCGTGCTCGGAGCGGGCAGCCTGGTCGGCTGCGCCAGCTCCGCCAGCAGCCCCAGCGGAAGCGGTAACGGCGCGATCACCCTCCAGTCGAACCTCTCCTCCCCGCAGGCGAAGGTCGCGATGGAGAAGATCATCGAGAACTTCAACAAGCAGGGCAAGGGCACGGCGGCGCTGAACACGATCGCGTCCGAGACCTTCCGCACCCAGTTGCCGACCTACCTCACCTCGGCCAACCCGCCGGACCTCTACACCTGGTACGCGGGCTCGGTGGCCAACGACTACGCCAGCAAGAACCTGCTGCTGGACGTCTCCGACGTGTGGCAGGGCATGTCCGACTACCCCGAGTCGCTGCGTACCCTCTCCACCGACGCCAGCGGCAAGAAGGTCTTCGTGCCGATGAACAACTACTGGTGGGGCTTCTTCTACCGCAAGTCGAACTTCGCCAAGTGGGGCGTGCAGGAGCCGAAGACCTGGACCGAGTTCGTCGCGCTCTGCCAGACCCTCCAGGGCAAGGGCATCCCGCCGATCGGCATCGGCCTCGGCGACACCCCCTGGGTCGCCTCGGCCTGGTTCGACTACCTCAACATCCGGATCAACGGCGCGCCGTTCCACCGTGAACTGCTCGCCGGCAAGCAGCGCTTCGACGACCCGAAGGTCAAGGCGGTGCTCACCAAGTGGCGCGAGGTGCTGCCGTACTTCGACCCGAAGGGCAAGGCGTACCCGTTCCAGGAGGCGACCACCGCACTGCTGGCGGGCAAGACCGGCATGTTCCTGATCGGCACCTTCTTCGCCGACGCCGCCCCGAAGGACGCCCTCGGCGACCTGGACTTCTTCCGGTTCCCGATCATCGACCCGGCGGTGCCGGTGGCCGAGGAGGCGCCGACCGACGGCTTCTTCGCCAGCGCCAAGTCGGCCAACCCGGCCGGTACGAAGTCACTGCTCACCTACCTGGCCTCGACCGAGGCGCAGGAGGCGTACGTCGCCGCGAGCGCCGGTATCGTGCTGCCGGCCAACCCGAAGGCGAAGGCGTCCGACTCGCCGCTGGTGGCCAAGGGCAAGGCGATGCTGGAGAGCGCGCAGGAGCTGACCCAGTTCTTCAACCGTGACTCCAGCGACGCGCTCCAGCCCACGGCGGACACGGCGCTGACCAAGTTCATCGACAAGCCGGACCAGATCGACGCGATCCTGCGCGAGTGGCAGGCCGGAGCCGAGAAGGTCTTCAAGGGCTGATGACTTCCGTCGACGAGCGGGTGCTGGCGCCACAGGCGCCGGCACCGGCCGGCACCCGGCGGCGGCGACGGGGCAAGACCCTGTCGCCGCTGCTGGTGGCCTTCGTACTCGTACCGTTCGCGGTCGAGAGCATCTGGGTGTTCTGGCCCGCCCTACAGGGCTTCTGGTTCTCGCTCACCCGCTGGGACGGGCTGGAACCGCCGACGTACATCGGCTTCGACAACTACGTCGAGCTGGCCGGCGACGCGACCTTCCGGGGAGCGCTGGTCAACACCGTACTCTGGCTGGTGCTCTTCGGCGGGCTGTCGGTGCTCGGCGGGTTCGGCATGGCGCTGCTGCTCCAGCGGGAGCGGCGTGGGGTGGGTCTCTACCGGGCCGCGCTCTTCACTCCGGTGGTCTTCTCCCTGGTGGTGACCGCGCTGGTCTGGCGGGTCTTCTACCAGCCGGACGGGGTCGCCGACGAACTGCTGCGCGCGATCGGGCTGGAACACCTGATCCGGCCCTGGCTGGCCGACCCGGAGACCGCCCTGTACGCGGTGATCCTGCCCGCCCTGTGGCGGCAGATCGGCTACGTCATGGTGCTCTACCTGGCCGGGCTGAAGGCGATCGACCCCGCGTTGCACGAGGCGGCCCGGATGGACGGTGCGAACAACTGGCAGCGGCTGCGCCACGTGACGATCCCCCAGCTTCGCGGGGTCAACGCGGTGGTGCTCTCGGTCATCGTGATCGACTCGCTCCGCTCGTTCGACATCGTCTGGTCGCTGACCAAGGGCGGGCCGTACCACTCGTCCGAACTGCTGAGCACCTACATGTACTCGACCGCGTTCCAGAGCCTGCGCCTGGGCTACGCCTCGGCCATCGCCGTGGTCATCTTCGTGCTCGCCCTCGCGGTGATCCTCGGTTATCTGGTACGCGCGTTCCGGGAGGACGCATGATCCGCGCACTACGGACCGGCACGTTCCACCTCGGGATGGGCCTGCTGTCCCTGCTCTGGCTCGCCCCGATCCTCTGGGTCGTGGTCATGTCGACGCGTACGTTCGACGACATCGCCGCGAACGGGGTGGGCAGCCTGCCGCACTCGTTCACCCTGGACACGTACCGTCAGGCCTGGACCGACGGCGGCGAGCTGCGCGCGCTGGTCAACAGCATGCTGGTCACCGTGCCCTCGGTCGCGCTCAGCCTGGTGCTCGCGGCGCTGGCGGCGTTCGCGCTGAGCCGGTACCGGATTCCCGGGCGCCGCACCATCCTGCTGCTGATGCTGGCCGGAAACCTGTTGCCACCGCAGATCCTGCTCATCCCGGTGAGCAAGTTCAGCGAGCTGACCGGCACCTTCGACACCCTGTACGCGCTGATCGCGGTGCAGGTCGGCTTCGGACTCGGCTTCTACACCTTCGTGCTGCACGGGTTCATGCGGGACCTGCCGAACGAGATCCAGGAGGCGGCCACCATCGACGGCGCCGGACCGGGACAGATCTTCGCCCGGGTGATCCTGCCGCTCACCCGCCCGGCGCTCGCCGCGCTCGGCGCGCTCTCCTTCACCTGGATCTTCAACGACCTGCTCTGGGCGATCACGGTGCTGCGTACCGACGACAACATGCCGGTCACCCCGGCCCTGCTCGCGCTCCAGGGACAGTTCGTCTCGTCCTGGAACGTGATCGCCGCCGGCACGGTGATCGCGGCGGTGCCGACCCTGCTGGTCTTCCTGCGCTTCCAGCGCCACTTCGTGTCCGGCCTCGCGATCGGAGCCGTCAAGTAATGAACCGGAATAGGCGGGCGCGGTCGTGGGCGGTCCCGGGGAGCGCCCGATGAACCGGAATAAGTGGGCGCGGTCGTGGGCGGTCCCGGGGAGCGCCCGATGAACCCGAATGAGTGGGCGCGGCAGCGGTCGTGGACGTTGCGGGGGGCGAGCACCGAGTACACGGTGGCGGTGCCGGAGCACGGGCGCTGGCTGGAGCTGGTCGCCTGGGGACCGTACGGGGTCAGCGACGGCCCCTCCCCCGTCGGCTACGACGGGCCGACCCCGTTCCTCACCTCCGGCGACGCCGCGCCGATCGAGTACGGCACCGACGCCGCCCGCCCGTTCGCCGGCCCCGACCTGGTGGTCGAGACGGCGAACGGGGGCCGGCGGGTCTCCTGGGGCTACCGGGAGGCGACCGGTGACGAGCGGAGTCTCGCGGTCACCTTCGCCGATCCGGTCACCGGGCTGCGCGCGGTGGTCCGCTACGAGATGCCGGCCGGCACCGACGTGGTACGCCGCTGGGTCGAGCTGACCAACGACGGGGAGACGGAGCTGCGACTGGTCCGGATCGGCTCGGCCGGGTTCTGCGTACCGACCCCGCACGGCGCCCGGCTGAGCTACCAGTGGGGGCAGTGGGCGCAGGAGTTCCAACTCGACCAGGTCGACCTGGGCCACGGCGGGTTCACCGTCGGCAGCGCCCAGGGGGTTCCGGGCCACCTCTACGTACCCTGGCTCGCCGTCCGCGACCAGGCCGAGCCGGACGGACCGACCTGGGGCATGGCGCTGGCCTGGACCGGCTCGTGGGAGATCACCGCCGACCGGGACACCGGCGGGCTGACCCGGGTACGGGTCGGCCGGCACCTGCCCGACGGCCCGCTCGACCTGCCCCCGGGTGCGAGCCTCGAACTGCCCGTCGCGGCCGGCGCCTACAGCCCGGACGGTCTCGGCGGTCTGGCCCGGGTCTGGCACGACTACCAACGCCAACTCGCGGGCGAGCGGCTCGGCCCCCGGCCGGTGCTCTACAACTCGTGGGAGGCCACCTACTTCTCGGTCGACGCGGAGAACCAGCTCGCGCTGGCCAGGATCGCGGCCGATCTCGGCGTGGAGACCTTCGTGGTCGACGACGGCTGGTTCGTCGGTCGCCCCGACGACCACGGTGGGCTGGGCGACTGGACGCCGGACCCGGCGAAGTTCCCCGCCGGGTTCGACTCCTTCGTCGCCGACGTACGCGCGCTCGGCCTCAACTTCGGGCTCTGGGTGGAGCCGGAGTGTGTCAGCCCGCGCTCGCGGCTCTACGCTGAGCACCCCGACTGGGTGTACGCGATCGAGGGCCGCCCGATCACTCCGATCCGGAACCAGTACCTGCTCGACCTGGGTCGACCCGAGGTGGCCGAGTTCGTCCACTCCACCGTGGACGGTCTGCTGCGCCGGCACGACATCAGCTACCTGAAGTGGGACTTCAACCGGCCGCGTACGGAACCCGGTCGGATGGCCGGCACCGGACGGGTGGATCTCGACGGCGCCCACGTGGCCAATCTGCACCGGATCTACGAGGAGCTACGGCGGGACCACCCGCACGTGGTGATCGAGGCGTGTGCCGGTGGTGGTGCCCGTACCGACCTGGCGATGGCCGCACGTTCGGACGTCTTCTGGCCCAGCGACAACACCGGGCCACTGGACCGGTTGGCGATCCAGTACGGCTTCCTGCACGCGAACGCGCCGCACCTGCTCAGCTCCTGGGTGACCGACTCGCCCGGACTGTTCGACCCGAGGCCCCGCTCACTCGCCTTCCGGTTCGTGCTCGCGATGGCCGGTGTGCTCGGCATCGGCGCGGACATCCGGCACTGGAGTGCGGAGCAGCGTACGGAGGCGGCGGCCTGGATCGCCCGCTACAAGGAGATCCGCGAGATCGTCATGCACGGCACCGTGCACCTGATCGGCGGCCCCGACCAGCCGCGTTGCGCCGTGCAGTACACCTCGCCCGACGCGGCCACCGTGGTCGTACTGGCCTGGCACACCGGTCGGCTGGACGGCACCGGCCTGCTGCCGTCCCGGCCGGTCCGGTTGCCGCTGCGCGGGCTGGACCCGGCCGCCGGTTACCGCCACGGCGAGCAGCACTATTCCGGCGCCCACCTCGGCGCGGTCGGCCTACCGGTGCAGTGGACCCCGACCCACGACGCCGACCTGATCGTCCTGCACCGCGCCTGATCTTGGTTAAGGAAGGGCCCCTTGTTAACGCATAGCGTTAACAAGGGGCCCTTCCTTAACGTGAGGCGGGGACGCGTTTGTGTCGGCTGCGGAAAAGTCATGGAAGGTCAGGTTTACCCGTCGGCGCGTCCCTTGAGGATTGCCCGAATAGGAGCCAATATGGGTGGTTTGAGTCGCCAATCGGTCCACGAGCCGCGACGTTCCGT
This sequence comes from Micromonospora sp. NPDC050397, assembly GCF_044901685.1. NCBI lineage: Bacteria > Bacillati > Actinomycetota > Actinomycetes > Micromonosporales > Micromonosporaceae > Micromonospora > Micromonospora sp. NPDC050397. The sequence continues at coordinate 225,744 of NZ_JBJDPS010000007.1, read as the reverse complement.
CGAACTGGTCGTTGGTTTGGGTGAATCGGCTCACGCCACGAGGCGATCAGCGGCGTGAGCGCTTAGCGTCCGGAACGGCCCTCATCACGGCCGGAGCACTTCCATACCGTAACGCCCGGTACTTCGGGCCGCGGCCGGCACCTCAGGCTGCCCCGCCCGAGATACGCATGTGAGCACCGGGCCGACATTGGAGCGATCCTGAACGTACGGCATCCGCTGCACCGATTCGCGGCTGGTACCACCGTCCTGACCGTCACCGCCCTCTGGCTCCCGCCGGCAGCCATCGGGGCCCAACCCGAACCGGAGCCCACCGCAGTCGCGGCCAGCACCACCGGCGACAACGCGACAGAGGCTCGACTGCTCGCCGCCGAACGCGCCGAACGGGCGCACCGGCGATCGATGATCCCGCCGGCACCTCCCGCCACTCCGCCGGCCACCAAGGCGCCACCGAAGGCGAAGGCAAAGCCGGCCCAGGAGAAGGCGACGACGCCAAAGACTCCCAGTTCCGCACCGGCGCGGAAGAAGTCCACCAGCACCCCGAAGGCGGGGAGTACGGTCAAGCCTCCATCCGGCGCAGCCGGAACAGTCGTCGCGTACGCGCTCGCCCAGGTTGGTAAGCGGTACGTCTACGGCGCCTCCGGACCGAACAGCTTCGACTGCAGCGGCCTCGTTGCGGCGAGCTACGCCCGGGTCGGAATCAAACTGCCACACCAGAGCGGCGCCATCGCCAGTCGTGGTCGCCGCGTCCCCGCCGGGCAATGGATGCCCGGAGACGTGATCCACACACCCGGACACGTCGCCATCTACCTGGGCAACAACAGGATGGTGGCAGCCACTACGCCCCGCACCGGGGTACGGACCGACACGGTCCGTGGCGGAACCGCCTACCGGTTCCTGTAACACCCGGAGTACACCGAACGGTCCCCGCGCAACCGTCCGGTCTCCGACAAGCCGGGATCGCCTGGCCGCCCAGGACGGCGGCCACCGGCAGGACAACTGATTCGAACCACGGTGGTGCCCGGAGCGACGTCGCTCCGGGCACCATTCGTCTCCGGACCGACCCGCCATGAAGACATCGGCCCGGAATCGAGAACAACGGCGGGAGCAACGGCGGGAGCAACGGCTGGAATCGACCAGCGGCGGGAGCAACGGCGGGAATCGACCAGCGGCGGGAGCAACGGCGGGAATCGACCAGCGGTAGCCCGGCGCGACCACAAAGACCACAACGAACTCCGCGACCGCAACCGTGACCGGATTCACTCCGACCGGAAGCATCGACGCAACCCGGCGGAAACGCCGTGGTCACAGGTTGCCCATCCGGTCGAGGAGACGTGATGACAGAGGTCCGAGGCACGGCGGGGCTACGCTCCCGTGGTCGCCCGCGCTTTATCGGCCGGGGAGCGGCGGCCCGACAGCGGGTCGCCGCGCTGGTCTGCGTACCGGTGCTGGCGCTCGCGGCCGGCGGCTGCGCCAAGGACGGCGGCGCCGGCAGCGGTTCCGGCGAGGCGGTGAAGTACCCGACCACCACCCTGGAGCTGATGGCACCGGCCGCGCCCGGTGGCGGCTGGGACAGCACCGCCCGCGCGTTGCAGAAGGCGTTGACCGACAGCAAGCTGGTCAGCGAGTCGGTCGAGGTCTACAACGTGCCGGGAGCCGGTGGCACGCTCGGCCTCTCGCAACTGGTGACCAAGAACAAGGGCGACGCCCACCAGCTCATGGTGACCGGCCTGGTGATGATCGGCGGCGTGGCGACGAACAAGTCCCCGGTCAAGCTCAGCCAGGTCACGCCGATCGCGACGCTCACCGCCGAGCAGGAGGTGATCGTGGTACCGGCCGGCTCGAAGTACACCACCCTCAAGCAGCTCATGGACGACGCCAAGGCGAACCCCTCGTCGATCAACTGGGGTGGTGGTTCGGCCGGCGGCACCGACCAGATCCTGGTCGGCCTGCTGGCCAAGGCGGCCGGGGCGGACCCCAAGGCGATGAAGTACGTGGCCTACTCCGGCGGCGGCGAGTCCAAGGCGGCCCTGCTCTCCGGCGACCTGACCGCGGCCGTCTCCGGCGCCAGCGAGTACGCCGACCTGGTCGCGTCCGGCAAGCTGCGCGCCCTGGCGGTCTCCGGCGCGACCGGGATCGACGTCGGCGCCGGCAAGCCGACCGCCACGATCAAGGAATCCGGGTACGACGTCGAGCTGATGAACTGGCGCGGACTGGTGGCGCCACCCGGCATCAAGGACAGCGAGCGGGCGGCGATCATCAAGCTCGTCGACGACCTGCACGCCTCCGCCCAGTGGAAGCAGACCCTCACCGACCAGAAGTGGGACGACTTCTACCGCAGCGGTGACGAGGCGAAGTCCTATTTCGAGAGTGAGAACAGCCGGATCACCGGCGTACTCGAAGAGATCGGCCTGGCTGATTGATGGCTCTGCCGACAACTGACGCACAGGGGAGGGCGGACCGACCGGTCGCCCTCCCCCGGGCGCCGTGGGGCGCCCGGATCCTCGGCGTCGTACTGCTGCTGGCCGGCGGGTTCCTCTGCTGGACCGCGTACCGGTCGGCGGACGGTGACTTCAGCGCCGAGGGGCCGTGGCTCGCGCCGCTGGTGGTGACCGCCGGCTGGGTGGTGCTGGCCGTCTGGTACCTGGTCGGGCAACTGGTCCGGCCGGGCACACCGCTCGCCGGCTCGGTGTCCGAAGAGGACCCGGAGGCGGGCGACGACCCGGACAGCGGCAACGACCCGGACAGCGGCAAGAACCCGGCCGGTGACCAGGACCCGGACCGTGACAGAGACCCGGACGGCGACGAATCGGATGGTGAGGAACCGGATGGCCAGGCGGACGGCGAGTCGGAACCGACCGGACCCGTGCAGTGGCTCACCCCGGCACTGCTCGGTGTGGCACTGCTCGGCTACGTACTCGCACTGGAGCCGCTCGGCTTCGTGCTCGCCTCGGCGGTCTTCTTCGTCGCCACCGCCCGGATCCTCGGCAGCCACCACTCGGTCCGTGACGTGCTCGTGGCGGTGCCGCTGACGGTCGGGATCTACCTCGGCTTCACCCAACTACTGGAAATCTCGCTGCCCGCCGGAGTGATGCCACTGTGAACGTCTTCGGCGACCTGCTCAGCGGCTTCGGCACCGTGCTGGAGCCGCAGTACCTGCTCTACGCCGCGATCGGGGTCACCCTCGGCACCTTCGTCGGTGTGCTGCCCGGCATCGGGCCGGCGCTGACCATCGCCCTGCTGCTGCCGGTCACCTTCAACCTGGACGACCCGATCGGCACCTTCATCATGTTCGCCGGCATCTACTACGGCGCCATGTACGGCGGGTCGACCACCAGCATCCTGCTGAACACCCCGGGTGAGTCCGCCTCGGTGGCGACCGCCATCGAGGGTTACCAGATGGCCCGCCGGGGCCGGGCGCGGGCGGCGCTGGCCACCGCGGCGATCGGCTCGTTCGTCGCCGGGACCATCTCCACCCTGCTGCTCACCCTCTTCGCCCGCCCGGTCGCCGCGCTGGCGGTCGAGTTCCGGGCGGCCGACTACTTCGCCCTGGCCCTGCTGGCCATGGTCGCGGTCACGGCGCTGGTCGGTCGTTCCCTGGTACGCGGGCTGCTCAGCCTCAGCCTCGGCCTCTTCCTCGGCCTGGTCGGCCTGGACGGGCTGACCGGCCAGGCCCGGTTCAGCTTCGGCACCCTGGAACTGCTCGACGGCATCGACGTCGTGGTGATCATCGTCGGGCTGTTCGCGATCGGCGAGACGCTGTACGTGGCGAGCCGGCTGCGGCAGCTACCCGAGCACGTCACACCGCTGGAGCCGGGCCGGGGCGCGTTCGGCTGGCTGAGCCGGCAGGACTGGTCCCGCTCGTGGCGCCCCTGGTTGCGCGGCACCGCGGTCGGTTTCCCGTTCGGCGCGCTCCCCTCCGGCGGTGCCGACATCCCCACCTTCCTCTCCTACACCTACGAGCGGCACCGCTCGAAGAACAAGGCGGAGTTCGGCAAGGGGGCGATCGAGGGCGTGGCCGGACCGGAGGCGGCGAACAACGCGGCCTTCTCCGGCGTACTGGTGCCGCTGTTGACCCTGGGTATCCCGACCTCGGCCACGGCGGCGGTGATGCTGGCCGCGTTCCAGATCTTCAACCTGCAACCGGGTCCGCAGCTCTTCGACAAGTCGCCGGAGCTGGTCTGGGCGCTGATCGCCTCGCTCTACGTCGGCAACGTGCTGCTGCTGGCGCTGAACCTGCCGTTGATCCGGCTCTGGGTGAAGGTGCTCCAGATTCCCCGCCCCATCCTGTACGCGGGCATCCTGGTCTTCGCCACCCTCGGCGTGTACGCCGCGTCCAACGACGTGAACCAGGTCCTGATCGCGTACGGGATCGGGGTGATCGGGTTCTTCATGCGGCACTACGACTTCCCGATCGCGCCGGTGATCCTCGGGGCGATCCTCGGTCCGATGATGGAGTTGCAGTTCCGCCGCACCCTGGTGCTGAGCAACGGGGACCTGAGTGTCTTCGTGACCCGGCCGCTCACCGCCGTACTGCTCGCGCTGGTGGTGCTGGCGGTGCTGGTGCCGTACCTGCCGAGGATCGTCGCGCGGTTGCGCGGCCGGTCCGCCGCCTCCGCCCCGCGACTCGCCTTCGGCGAGGACGACTGAACCCCGGCAGGCCGTCTCAGGCTCCGCCGGTCCACCGGTAACGACGTTCCGGTCGACCGGCGGAGCCGTACCGCAGGCTCACCTCGGCCTTGCCGGCCCCGACGAAGTGTTCCAGATAGCGCCGGGTGCTGACCCGGGACAACCCGACCCGGTCGGCGCACTCGGTCGCGGAGAGGTCGCCGCTGTTGCCCCGCAGCGCCTCGGCCACCAGGTCGGCGGTGGGTCGGGTGAGCCCCTTGGGCAGGTCGATCGGGGCCGGGCGGAGCGCGACGAAGAGCCGGTCGACGTCGTCCTGGACCACCTCGCGGGAGCCGGAGAGGCCGTGGTGCGCCACCGCGTACCGCTCCAGCCGGTCGCGCAGCGCGTCGAAGCCGAACGGCTTGATCAGGTAGTGGACCACGCCGCTGCGCAGGGCGGTCCGGATGGTGTTCACGTCCCGCGCCGCCGTCACCGCGAGTACGTCCACCACCGCGTCACCCTCGCGCAGCCGGCGCAGCACCTCGAGCCCGGACATGTCCGGCAGGTAGATGTCGAGCAGCACCAGGTCGGGTCGGAGCCGGTCCACCTCGGCCAGCGCCTCCGCGCCGCTGTGCGCCACCCCGGCCACGGTGAACCCGGGCACCCGGGCGACAAAGCCGCACTGCACCTTGGCCACCATGAAGTCGTCGTCGACCACCAGCACCCTGATCATCGTGGCGCCCCGGCGGCCAGCGGCAACCGCGCCCGGAAGGACGCCCCGTCCACCCCGACGCTGCCGCCCCGGTGCTGGCAGATCAGCCGGATCAACGCCAGGCCCAGACCGTGGTGCCCGAGGCTCTTGTCCTTGGTGCTGTAGCCCTGCCGGAACACCTCCTCGGCCAGCTCCGGCGGCACTCCCGCCCCGGAGTCGCTGACCGTGACCAGCACCTCGCCGTCGACGGAACGCACGCCCACCTCCACCTGATCACCCGGGCCGACCGCGTCCAGTGCGTTGTCGACCAGGTTGCCGATCACCGTGACCAGGTCACCGGCGAGCCGCTCGTCCACCACCGGCAGGTCCGACTCGGCCGAGATGACCAGTTGTACGCCCTGCTCCGCCGCCAGGCTCGCCTTCGCGATCAGCAGGGCGGCCAGCGCCGGGTCGCGGATCATCGCGGTCACGTCGCGGTTGAGGGCGTCGTGCACCTGGCTGGCCCGGGTGATGTAGCGGACCACCTCCTCGTGCTCGCCCAACTCGACCAGGCCGGCGATGGTGTGCAGCCGGTTGCTGAACTCGTGCGCCTGGGCCCGGAGGGTGTCCGTGGTGTGCCGGCTGACGTCGAGTTCGCGGCGCAGCGCGGTCAACTCGGTCCGGTCGCGCAGCGTGGTCACCGAACCGACCCGCCGACCGCGTACCAGCACCGGGCGGCGGTTGAGCACCAGCACCCGGTCGTCGCTGAGCACGATCTGGTCGACCCCGCTCACCCGGCCGGTGAGCACGTCGCGCAGCCGGGGTTCCATCGGCTGGGCGTACAGCGACTGGCCGACCGGCGAGGCGGAGAGGCCGAGCAGTCGTACCGCCTCGTCGTTGACCAGGGTGACCCGGTCGGCGGCGTCGGTGCCCAGCACGCCCTCCTTGATGCCGTGCAGCATCGCCTCGCGGTGCTCGACCAGCCCGGTGATCTCGTCCGGCTCCAGGCCGAGAGTCTGACGCTTGACCCGACGGGCCAGCAGCAACGATCCGGCCACCCCGAGCACCCCACCGAGCAGCAGGTACGCGATCAGGTTGGTCAGTCCGGCGGCGAGCTGTTCGGGCAGCGTGGGATAGACGTCGCCGACCACGATCAGGCCGAGGAACTCGCCGTCCCGTTCGTCCAGCACCGGCACGTGCGCGACCAGCGCCTTCGACCCGTCGTCGACGACGCCGACCCAGGAACGCCCGGCGAGGCCGTCGCTGCGGCCGAGCACCGTCGGGGTGCCCGCGTCCGGGCCGGTGACCAGTTTGCCGGTGGCGTCGGTGATCCACACGTACGAGGCGCCGGAGACCGCCCGCGCGCTCTCCGCGACCGCGGCCAGGGCCTCCTGCCCGGTCGGGTCGGCGAGGCCGAGTCGCACCGTACGGTTGATCGCCGCGTTCTCGCCGACCGACCGCAGCCGGGCGCCCTCGTCCCGGCGGAACGCGGCGTCGGCCTCGGCGATCGACACCGCCGCGACGGCGCCGACGACGAGCAGCACGATGCCGAGTTGCAGCAGCAGGAACTGGCCGGCGAGGGACATCCGCTGGCGCATCGCTCCTCCTTCCACCGGGGGTAAAGCGCAAACTACCCGAGCCTCGGCTGATGACAAGCCGCCGCTGGACGAGCAGGATCGTCAGGTACCGCGACGGAGGGTGCGGAGGTGAGCAGGATGCGACGAATCGGACGTACGCTCGCGGCCAACCTGGTGTTGTTGCTGGTCGCGTTGCCCGGCTGCGCTCCCGGCCGACCCGCCGACGACCTCGCCGAGCTGCGGGTGCTGGTGCCGAACGCGCCCGGCAGCGGTTACGACGTGACCGCGCGGACGGCCGCGAAGGCGCTCGAGGACGCCGACGTGATCCGTGGCGTGGAGGTGTTCAACCTGCCGGGCGGCGGCGGCGTGGTCGGCCTGCGCCGGCTCGGTTACGAGCGCGGCAACGGCCGGCTGATGATGCTGATGGGGCTCGGGGTGGTCGGCAGCCAGTACACCCAGAACGCTCCGGTGACGTTGCAGGACACCACGCCGATCGCGCGGCTGATCGAGGAGCCGGCGATCGTGGTCGTCACCCGGGAGTCGCCGTACCGGGACCTGGCCGAGCTGATCGCGGCCTGGCGGGCGGACCCGGGTGCCGTACCGGTCGGTGGTGGTTCCTCGGCCGGCGGGCCGGACCACCTGGCGCCGATGCTGGTCGCGGACGCGGTCGGCATCACCCCCCGCGAGGTCAGCTACCGGCAGTACGACGGCGGGGGCGACCTGCTCGCCGCGATCCTGCACCACGACGTCGCGTTCGGTGTCTCCGGCCTGAGCGAGTACGCCGACCAGATCGCCTCCGGCCAGTTGCGGGTCCTCGCCGTCACCAGCGAACAGCGGGTGCCCGGCATTCTCGCCCCGACCCTGCGCGAGCAGCACGTCGACGTGGTGTTCAGCAACTGGCGGGGCATCGTGGCGCCACCCGGACTGGCCGAGCGCGACGTGGCCGCGATGCGCGACGCGGTGGCCCGCCTGCACGGATCGCAGCCGTGGCGCACCGCACTGGCCCGGTACGGCTGGACCGACGCCTATCTCGACGGCCCCGCGTTCGGTGACTTCCTGACCGAGGAGAACGACCGGCTCGCCGTCCTGCTCGGCGGCCTCGGGCTGACCGGGTCACACTGACGACGCCTTTCACATTACGGTCGTACCGCAGAGCCGGGCGAAAAACCGGTCAGTCGCTCACCACCGGGCCGGTGTCGGCGGCGTCCGCCTCCCGACCGGGGCCGATCCGCATTCCGCCGTCGGTCTCCGCGTCCGCCTCGGTACCGACCCCGTCCGGCCGGTAGGGGCCGATCCCGGAGAAGCGCCCGGCGCCGTGCCGACGCAGGATCGCCTGCTCCACCACGTTCACCACGATGATCACCACGGCCAGGGTGACCAGCGCGGCCAGCGCGGGGATCATGGTGGCGACCGGGAAGAAGATCAGGCAGGCACCGGCGGCGAGCAGGCGGCGCCAGGCCACCGTCCGGTGCAGCGTCCAGTGGGTGTAGGCGAACGTGCCGAGGAAGAGCGCCGACCCGCCGTAGAGCAGGGCCGCGTCGCCCGCCCGCATTCCGCTCGCCGGGGTCCGGACGACCTCGGCCAGGCCGACCGAGATGACGATGATGCCGCAACTGAAGCCCAGGTGGGCGTAGAGCAGGATCGCCCGGCGTACGTCACTGTGCCCCTCGGACTGCACCACCGCCCGACGGAACGCCCAGAGGCCGTGGATGAAGTACGCCCACCAGAGCCCGCAGGCGAGCGCGTACGCCCCGGCGACGGCGATCATCCGGTCCCAGCTCAGCGGCAGGCTGGAGGCGACGGCGCCGACCTGCACCACCGACTCGCCGAGGACCAGGATGAGCAGCAGGCCGTACCGGTGGGTGTAGTGGACCGGCCGGACCCGGAACCGGGCCAGTTGCCGGCGCAGCACCAGTGGGCTGAAGATGTCGATCGCGCTGGCGAGCGCCCAGAGCCACAGCCGGTGGTCGCCGTCGACGATCCCACCGATCAGCAGCAGCGGCCCGGAGATGACCGCACCGACCCCGTACGGGCCGATGAAGAAGCCCCGCCACTCGCGGAAGTTGTTCAGCGCGAAACCGGCCAGCAGCACCCGGATGATCAGGTAGCCGAGGCCGTAGAGCAGGCCACGGTCGTCGAAGGCGCCGGGGATGGCGAGGGCCAGGACCAGGTTGCCGAAGCCGAGGGTGAAGATGACCACGCGGTCGCGTACGTTGCCGATGTCCCGCTGGTTGGCGTAGATCGTCACGCCGACCCAGGCCCAGTACATCGAGATGAACAGGATCAGCGCCTCTATCACGCCGATCAGGTCGTGGTGGGCGAACAGCTCCGCGGTGATCTGGGTGACCGCGAAGACAAAGGCCAGATCGAAGAAGAGTTCTTCCCAGGTCACCCCCTTGTCCGACTGCGGCTGCCGCACCGAATAAACATACCGATCACGATGCGCCGCCGGAGGCGGACTGGACCAGATCCCGATCCGCCCTCCCGACCCGAACCGACCCGGCGGTTCCCCGGCCCGGCCGGTTCACGTGGGCACCGGAGATAGTCGCAAGCCGATATATTGACTGCGCCGAACGGGAGGGGTGCGGTGATGAGCGACGGTGGTCGACCATGAGGCCCCTCGATGTTGATCCAGGGTCGTTGCGATCCGCCGCGGCCGTCCTCGCGGAGGCGGTCGACGCGCTGGACCAACTGGCCGTCGATTTCGAGACCCGGCTGGCCGGTCTGGGTGAGCCCTGGGGTACGGACGAGATCGGATCCCTCATCGGACGGTGTTACCTGCCCGCTGTGGACGCGGCCGTCGCCTGCTTGGACGCGAACGCCGCCGAACTCGACCGGTACGGCGAGAACCTGGCTCGGATGGCGGACTCGTACGACCAGACCGACGACAGCGGCCGGCTGGGGTTCGACGCCCTGCAACAGCGCCTGACGGGATATTGATCGTGGGTCTTCAGCTTCCCGACGAACTCGTGTCCCTTCTGGGCTGGCTCGGCTTCTCCTGGCCCGAAGCGGACGAGGAAAAGATGTTCGAGGTCGGCCAGACCTGGCTGGACCTGGCCGCAGGTCTGCCCCAGCCGTTGGCCACCGCGACCGACGCGGCCGGAACCGTGCTGGGACACAACGCCGGTGACGCGGTGAGCGGGTTCCGGGAGGCGTGGCAGGCCGGCGACTCGCCAGCGGCGAACCTGGCCTCCGCGATCCGGGGCGCACAGCGGTCCGGCATCGCGATGATGCTCTGTGCCGGGATCATCCTCGCCCTCAAGATCAATGTCATCCTGCAACTCGCCCTGCTGGCGATCCAGATCGCGCAGGCGGTAGCGACCGCCGCGGTGACCGCAGGAGCGTCACTGCTCGAGATCCCGATCTTCCGGATCATCTCCAAACTGATCATCGACGAGCTGATCAGCATGGCCGTGGCAACGATCTTCAATGGGTAGGAAGAATCGACGCGACGGTGACGACCGGGGCGGACGGGGGCGTCGCGGCCGGGGCGGACGGGGCGCCAGCGGTCCCTGGGAGGGCGTCGAGGAGAACTTCGGAGTGCCCGGCGGTCGCGAAGGTGGTGGCCGCCGCGACGGGAGGGACCCGGGCAGCGATCGGGACGACGAGCGCCCACCGCCCGATACGCAGGGCGGCACGCCCGGCGAGCGGCTGCACGGCGAAGCGAACATCGCCGGCCGGCTCAACCGCACCCAGCGGGAGATCGCCGACGCGATCCACGCGGTGAAGAATCAGCCCGGGTGGCGTGGCCTGGGCGGCAACCGGAATCCCGATGTGTCGGTGGACCCGGTGACCGGCGAGGTCTACCCCCAGTTGCCGGACGGCACCCCGGCCGACGACAGTATTGGCAACCTGTTCGACTACCTGAAATGACCTCCCAGCGACGGAGCCGGCATGGTGCAAGAGTTGGAAGATCGATGGATCCTCGGGCTACGCGACGCCCGGGTCACCGACCTCGCCTGGGGAAGTGACCTGGTGGTCACCCTCGAACCGGAGGCCGATATCCGGCTGAGCCTGAACGCGCTGCTGTCGAAGGGCCTGCTCGGGGCGGCCGGCGTCGTGCCGGTACCGCTCGCGGACGCGGCCGACGCCGACCTCCATGGCATCGAGGGCTCGAAGGTCCTCTCCGCCGTCGCCTTCAAGAACGGAACCCTGAGGGTCGTGTTCAGCAGCGGGCACCACCTGACGCTCCCCGCGGAACAGCACGGGGCCCATGCCCGGGTGCGCAGCGATTCCGACGGGTTCAGGTTCGTCCGCGACGACGCGACCGTACGAATGGATCGGACCGATCGAGCAGCCGGATGACGATGCCCGGTCGAGCCGCTGAACCGCCCGCCGGTCCGCTCACCGGCGTCCGGGTGGTGGAGCTCGCCGGGATCGGGCCCGGCCCGTTCGCCGCGATGATGCTGGCCGACATGGGTGCCGACGTGATCCGGGTCGACCGGGCCGCCGAGGTACGTCCGGAGCGGTTCGGCACGCCCCACCCCGACCTGCTCAACCGGGGTCGGCGCTCGATCGGGGTGGACCTGAAGGCCGACGCCGGCCGGCGGGTGGTGCTGGACCTGGTACGTGACGCGGACGCCCTGCTGGAGGGCTTCCGCCCCGGGGTGACCGAGCGGCTCGGTCTCGGCCCGGTCGACTGTCACGAGGTCAACCCGCGCCTGGTCTACGGCCGGATGACGGGCTGGGGCCAGGACGGTCCGAACGCCGGGCACGCCGGACACGACCTGACCTATCTCGCGCCGACCGGGATCCTGCACGCGATCGGGCGGGCCGGTGAGCGACCCGTACCGCCGCTGAACCTGGTCGGCGACTTCGGCGGGGGCGGGATGATGCTCGCCTTCGGCGTGGTCTGCGCCCTGTTCGAGGCGCGGGCGGGCGGGCCGGGTCAGGTGGTCGACGCGGCCATCGTGGACGGGGCCACCCTGCTCTCCACCGCCCTGCACGGCCTACGCGGGCTCGGCATGTGGTCGGGCGACCGGGGTGGCAACCTGCTCGACGGCGGCGCCCCGTTCTACGACACGTACGAGTGCGCCGACGGCCGGTACGTCGCGGTCGGCGCCCTGGAGCCGAGGTTCTACGCCGAACTGGTGGCCCGGACCGGTTTCCGGCCGCCGTCGGGCGACGAGGACGCGCGGCTCGACCCGGACAACTGGGCGGTCGACCGGGCCGCCTGGGCGGAGCTGTTCGGTAGCCGTACCCGGGACGAGTGGGCGGCCCTGCTGGAGCCCGGTGACGCCTGCGTCGCGCCCGTGTTGGACTGGGACGAGGCACCCGAGCACCCGCACCTGCGTACGCGCGGAGTCTTCGTCACCCACTCCGGCGTGGTCCAGCCCGCGCCGGCACCCCGGTTCAGCCGTACGCCCGCCGTGATCCGTCGTCCGCCGCCGCACCCGGGCGAGCACACCGACGAGATCCTGACCGAGCTGGGCCGCTCCCCCACCGAGACCGCCCGCCTGCGCGAAAACCGCGCCGTGGCCTGACCAGCCCGGACTCGCCGTGATCACGAAGAGTTTGGCCGGTCATGGCGAGCCGAACCCTTCGTGATCAAGGATGGGTGGCCGCGGGTCAGGCGGGGAGGCGGACGGCGCTGCCGGTCACGGCGATACCGGAGTCCGCGCCGGCCGGGATGCCGACGGTCAGCACGCTCGGTCGCCCCATGTCGGCGCCCTGGTAGACGGTGATCATCGCGGGCACCGTGACCAGGCCCAACTCGCGCAGGTAACCGCCGAACGCGGCGGCGGCGGCACCGGTGGCCGGGTCCTCGGCCACACCTCCCGGCGGGAACGGGTTGCGGGCGTGCCACACGTCCGATGACTCGCGCCAGACCAGGTCCACCGTGGTCCAGTCGTGCCGCGCCATCAGCACCGACAGGGCGGGCAGGTCGTAGTCGAGGTCGGCGAGCCGGTGCCGGGTGGCCGCCGCGATCACCGGATGCCATGCCCCGGCGTACGCCACCCGGGGCGGCACCGCCGGATCGAGGTCGCCCGCGCTCCAACGAAGCGCCCCGAGCAGTTCGGCGAGGTCGGGCTGGGCGAGCACGCCGGTACGCGGCAGCACGCTGGTCAGCGTCGCGGTGGTCGTACCGTCCGGGGCGAGCGCGGTGGTCACGTCCACCCGGCCGGCGCGGGTGTTCAGGCGCATCGTGCCGGCACCGTGCCGCTGCGCGTACGCGGCTGCGGTGGCGATGGTGGCGTGGCCGCAGAACGGCACCTCGGCGAGTGGGCTGAAGTAGCGTACGTCGAACTCCCCGTCGGCGACCGGCACCAGGAACGCGGTCTCGGAGTAGCCGACCTCGGCCGCCACCCGGAGCATCTCGGCGTCGTCCACGCCGGTCGCGTCCAGCACCACGCCGGCCGGGTTCCCGCCGCTCGGGTCGGCGCTGAAGGCGGCGTACCTCAGGATTTCCATGATCGCGACCCTACGCGGACCCCGGCCGGGCGGCCACGGCCAACGGCGGGGCGGTGGCCCGGAGCGCCCCGACGGCCGACTCCGCCGCGTGAGGATGCCATAACCCCTGGTCGACACCGGGGCGTGAATGAGCCCGAAAATGCTTCATTTTCATTCATCCGACGCACCGGGGCCGGAGCCCGCTTGGTTGACAAACTTCCATGTATCGGGGGCCATCGGTTATCAGTCCCAATCGATGCCGGCGGTCGCCGTACGACGACCACGGGCAGGGCTGATGAAGATGAATCAACCCCGGAACGCTCCTCGACGGCACGGCACCAAAACCGTGGTGACCCCCGCCCCACGGCAGTCGAGCCCGGCCCGCGTCGGCCCTCCTTCCCCATCGCCCCGCGTTCAGCCCTCCTTCCCTACCGCTCTGCGTCAGCCCACCTTCGCTACCGCGCTCTGTTCGGTTCGGACGGCCCCACGACGGCAGTTCTCGCCGCACGCCAAAGGAGAGACACCATGCGGCTGATCATGTTCAACACCCTGATGGGCGTATGCGCCGGCATCGCACTACTGCTCGTACCGCGCTTCTGGGCGACGGTACGGGGCGAACGACCGCCACTGTTGCTGCTGGGTCGCCAGCCGATCAGCCCGAGCGGCTGGGCGGCGACCTTCGGCATCCTCGGCGTCGTGCTGACCTCACTCGGCTTCGTCACCACGATCTGGCATCCCTCCGCCCCGGCGAAGGACTACATCGACACCATATTCGGCGAACCGACGCTGCTGCTCGGCGTCACCCTGCTCGCCGCCGCCTGGTACCTCGGACGGCGACCCGAGGGCGAGGAACTCGACCCGGCCAAGCTGCGGGCCGTACTCACCCCGGTGAGCTGGGTAATCTTCTGGCTCGGCGTCATCCTGCTCTGGTGCACCCTGGCCATCATCCGGTTCAACGTGGTCGGCTCCGCTCCCCGGGAGGAGCCGATCACCGGGCTGCTGCACGACTGGCCGGTGGTGGAGAACCTCTTCTTCGCACTGCTGCTCTACGCCCCCGCCGCCATCGGCTGCCTGCTCTTCCCCGCCGCCGTACGTGACCGTGGTCGGGCCGCCTGGCTCGTCCTCTACTGGTGCTGGACCATCGCCGGGCTCGGATTCGCCCTGTTCAGCGCGATGAACTTCTACACGCACACCGGAATGCTGATCAACATGGGTACGGACGGCGCCGACTACCGCTGGTGACCCGTACGGACCCGGTGCGCCGGCACTGACCGCCGCCGCCCGCCGACCCGACGACCGGCCGCACTCACGGCGGGTCGAGGGCGGTTACGGCGGCGGTCAGCGCCGCACCGAGGATCCGCTCGTCCAACGGCTCCATCACCGCCGACAGGTACACGGTCACCAGATTGTGTCCGATCCGGACCAGGACAAACGCCGAGTCGCCGCTGATCCGGCCCTGCCCGCTGCCGGCCGAGAGCGCGTAGTCGACCCGCCAGGACTGCTCACCGAGCAGCGGCGCCGGCCTGGCGCCGACCGTGAAGTGCACCAGGGAACCACCGGCACCGGCGCTGCTGAACCGCTGGCAGGCCGCCCGAGCGGCATCGGCCGCGTCGAACACCGACCGGGGCACCGGTTCGGCGTACGAGGTGACCGTGACGTCGAGCGTGGTGGACGCGACCCCGACCCGGCCCCGTGGGCTGGCGTACCCGGCCTTGGCGGACGAACGTACGCCCGGTTTGATCGCTCCCAGGTAGGCATCCGTGGCCAGTGGGCGGCAGGCCGCCGGCTCGATCCGCGACTCGCCACCGGTCCCGCTCGCCCGCACGGTCCACGAATCCGGTACGGCCGCCCGCACGGCCCCGGCGACCGCCCGCGTCTCGGCGTCGCCGAGCGGTCGACCGGCGGCCGGGGTGGCGGCTGCCGTCGGCATCGGGACCGGCGGTGTCGTGGTGGCGGAGGTGGCTGGTCCGACGACAAAGGAGCGTTCGGGTCTCGGCACCGAACCGGCGTCGACCGCGCCCGCCACGCCGCCCCGGACCGGAAGCGGGGTGTACAGGCGCGGTGCCACCGGTCCGAGCACCACCACCGTCAGCACCGCCGCCGGCAACGCCACCCTGGTCAGCGAGGCGATCCGGGACAGAGCCGCCGGCCGCGCCGACGCCAGTTCCGGCTCCGGCTCCGGCTCCGGGTTCCGGCCAACCGGCCGGAGCAACAGCGCTGGCACGGTCACCGCGACCAGGTAGAGCAGCCACACCAGGGGTGCGACGAGGTGTAACCGGAGAGCCTCCGGACCGGCGGCCCCGCCGGTCACCAGGGCGTGCAGGTACGGAACGAGGGCGGCCAGCGCGGTCGCGGTCCCGGCGGCGAGCAGTGGACCGAGAAGGTGCCGCTGTCGCGCGTACGCGGCGGTGACCAGCAGGACGAGCAACCCGGCCAACGCGCAGAGCAGCCAACGGGACTGTAGGGCGCGCAGCGACTCGGCGAGTGTGCCGGGCGGGTCGAGCCGGGTGTGGAGCACGGCACCGCCGCCGCAGACCAGCACCGCGAGCGCGACCGCCCGAGCCGGCACCGAGCGGAACATCGTGGGGGCTGTGGCCGGTCCGCTGGGCCGGTCCGTGAACCACCGGCAGGCAGCCAGCAGGGCCGGCAGGGCAAGCGCCGGCAGCAGCCACCCGCTGCGCGGCAGCGCGTAGACCAGCCAGGCCCAAAGGGCTTCCGGGTCGTGCTGGACGGCCGCGACCACCGGCAACGGCCAGAGCACCGACGCCGTGACGCCGACGGCGGCCAGGTAGCCGAGGTAGCGCCACCGGGCGCTGCCGGTGTCGGCGGTGCGGGCGAGTGCCGTCGCCAGGACCACACAGAGGCCGACCGCGCCGGTCCCCAGCGTCATGGCGAGGATGGCTGTCGCGAGGCTGGCCCCGCCGTCCCGGATCAGGAACAGGCCCATTCCACCGGGCACCGGGAACCAGACCGCGACGAGCACGGAGACGAAAAAACCGGCCGCCGCGCCGGCAACCGGACGCCACCAGTCGGCCTCCCGAGCGGTACGTCGCGCCGCCTCGGCCCGGCGCACCAGCGACGGCATGAGCGCGCCCCCGAGCAGGGTCGCCCCGGTCCAGACCGCGACCAGTGCCGGCAGCCAACCCCGTGCCGGGGGACGGAGTTCCGAGGTCACCTCGAACGCCGCCACCATCGCCACCACCGCGACCGTGGCGACGGCCAGGGCCTGGGCCAGACCGCCCTCCCGGAGTCGACCCGGGCGCTCCAACGAATCGCCACGTTCGGCCGGACCAGGGTGGCGGGCGAACGCCCGACGCAGGAACGCCAGCAGGCGACTCTCCGGTGGGGCCGTTTGCTCGCCGGCCCGGCGCAGCAGCGCCGCCAGCGCCCGCCCGTGACCGGCGCGAACCACGTGCAGGTCGGCCTCGCGTTCACGGACCCGCATCAGCAGCGCCCCGAGCACCGCGACCAGCACCGAGAGCAGCAGAGCCCGGAGCAGCGCCCGAGCGAGGAGTTCGTTCGGGCCGAAGGAGAACACCTCGACCAGCGCGCCGACGGCCACCGCCGGGACCGGCAGCCAGACCAGCCCGCGTACGGCCGAGACGAGGGTCACGTCACCGGCCCGTACGTGGGCGAGTTCGTGCTGGACGACCGGGTCGAACCGGTCCGGGTCGCGGTACGCCACGGCGACGGCCGCCGGCAGCACGACCAACGGGCGGCGGCCCGGCATTCCGGTGGTGAACGCCTGCCGGAACGGCGGGCCGACGATCAGCAGCCTCGGACGGTGCCGACCGACCAGGCGGTCGCGATCGCAGAGCGCGTCGAATCTCGCGACCGCCCCGGGTACGTCGAACCGGTCCCGCTCCCGGCGCAGCCGCCACCGGTCGAGCAGCGGCACCAGCAGCAGGAGCAGGAGCGCGCAGGCCAGTACGACGCCCGCCCCGCCGAGCATCACCAGCCCACGCTGACGGGGAACCGGAGCCAGGCACTCGGCCAGCACGGCGGATGCCCGCTCCGGCTCGACCGCCGCCAGCATCCGCTCGCACTCGTCCACCGCCAGCGCCCAGGGCAGGTGGAGCGAGCGGTCGGCCAGGAAGTAGATGTCACCCGCGCTGATCCCGATCGCCGACAACGCGGCGACCACCAGCAGATACGTCCAGCCCAGCCGGGCCGGCGGCGGGCCGGCCGGCGCGGTCACCGCACGACCGGGGCGACCACGGCGCCGACCGTCGCGTCGGCCAGCAGGTCGGCCGACTCGGGGGACAGCCCCAGCGCGAGAGCGTGCCGGTGGCACGCCCGTCGCAGCTCCACGATCTGCGTCTCGGTCAGCCCGAGCCGGTCGGCCGTGGTCGGCTGCCCCGTTCGGTCCGCGCCCGCCTCGGTCGCCCCCTCGGCCTCGGCCGTCGATCCGCCGGCACCCGCCTCCACTTCCGCCGCCGGTCCGGTCACCGCCTGTTCTTCGACAGCCCCCGCCGTTCCGTTCCGGCTCCGACGCGGTTTCCAGCTCGCCCGGATCTCGGCCGCGATCCCGGCGACGCCGAGCACCAGGATCTCGCTCACCGCCGCCGCGACCGCCTGCAACAACACCTCGCTGACCAGCGCGGCGTCGATACCGAAGCCGACCGAACCACCGGGCACCGGCCGTTGCCGGCCCACCCGCGCCGCGCGCTCCTGCCAGTTCGCGAGCACACCGTCGAAGACCTCCAGTTCCTCGGGGGCGATTCCGGACACCGCGCTGCGGGCGGCGTCGACGACAAGGACGGCGGCGTACTGCTGTCGATCTGTCACGGCATCATTCAACCGTCGTGGAACCACCTCTGGAAGTCAGCGGTAAGGATTCGAACACTGTCCGTTCGGTGCGGCGGGTCGGCCGCCCGAGGACCGGGTGACCCCGCCGGGGCAGGCGGGTGAAGGCGGCCACGGCGGACTCGTGGACCGGGTCGCCGGGCCGGGTCGACACGTCTAGTTGATCTAAGCTGACCCGCGTTCCGGTCGGAATACCGGCCAGATTCGGCGAACGCGCGGAAAACGGGAGCCACCATGTACGACGCGATGCTGGCGGAGACGGTCACCATCACCGGGGCGGACGGCGACCAGATCGAGGCTTACCTGGCCCGGCCGATGGGTCCGGGCCCGTACGGCGCCGTGGTGGTGATCCACCACATGCCCGGGTACGACGAGCCGACCAAGGAGATGACCCGCCGCTTCGCCCACCACGGTTACCTGGCCGTCTGCCCCAACCTGTACAGCCGGGAGGCACCCGGTGCCAGCCCCGACGACGCGGCCGCCGCCGCTCGGGCGAACGGTGGCGTACCGGACGCCCGGCTGGTCGGTGACGTGGCCGGCGCCGCCGCGTACCTGCGTGGCTTCCCGTCGAGCAACGGCAAGGTGGGCGTGATCGGCCACTGCTCGGGTGGCCGGCAGACGTTCCTGGCCGCCTGCCAGTTGCAGCTCGACGCGGCGGTCGACTGCTACGGCGCGTTTGTGGTGGGTACGCCCCCGGCGGGGATGCCGTCGACGTTCCAGCCACTGATCGGCATGGCCGACCGGCTCTCCGCCCCGCTGCTCGGGCTCTTCGGCGCCGAGGACAGGTACCCGTCGCCGGAGCAGACGGAGGAACTGGAGCGGGAACTGACCCGGCTCGGCAAGACGTTCGAGTTCCACACGTACGCCGACGCCGGCCACGCCTTCTTCGCGGTGGACCGGCCCAGCTACCGCCCGCAGGCGGCGGTGGACGGCTGGCAGAAGATCTTCACCTGGTTCGACCGCTACCTGAGCGCCTGAGGAGCCGCACATGTGCACGTACCTCACCGAGAAGATCGAGATCGACGGCAGCGGCAAGGGCCCGTCGGGGTGGTTCGGGCTCACCGACGCCACCGTCTACGTCGACCACCCGCAGCACGCGCCGTACGAGCACACGGTGAACATCGACCTGATCAATCCGGCCGCCGGTCCGGGTGCCCGGGTGGCGGTCGAGCTGACCGAGGAGTCCGCCCTGGCGCTGGTCGCGGCGATCCAGGCCGCGCTGGCCAGCGCCCCGCCCGGCCTGGCCAGCGCCCCGCGTCGGGCCGGCTGACCCGGCGTGTCCTGAACCTCGGGAAAGGTCGGATCCGGTGCGCCGGAGCCGCCGGACGCGGCCAGTAGGCTTGCCCGCAGGCAGGGAAGGTGGTCCGGCCAGGGCAATCTTCACCGCCGCAGTGATCTCCGTCGCTCCGACGAGCCCCGACGCGGGCGCACCGTCGGGCGGCACGCCCACGGGCGACGGTGGTCCCCCGGCGGCCGGCGGCGGCACCCCGCGGCTGAGCCGCCCCCCGTGCCGGGACCGGCCCCATTCCGCCGCGCCCCGACCGCCCCACACTGATTCCGACCGATCCGAACAGATGAGGACCCGGTGACCCAGACTGTCGACAGCACCGCAGAGGATCCGACGGCTCCGGCCGCCCCGCTCTCCGCACACACCGGACCGTACTTCGGGCGGTTCGGTGGGCGGTTCGTGCCCGAGGCGCTGATCGCGGCGCTCGAGGAACTGGACACCGCGTACCAGGCCGCGCTGGTGGATCCCGAATTCATCGCCCAGCTCGACGAGCTGCACCGCAGCTACTCCGGCCGGCCGAGCATCCTCACCGAGGTGCCACGGTTCGCCAAGCATGCCGGGAACGCCCGGATCATCCTCAAGCGCGAGGACCTGAACCACACCGGCTCCCACAAGATCAATAACGTCCTCGGTCAGGCCCTGCTGACCGTACGGATGGGCAAGACCCGGGTCATCGCCGAGACCGGCGCCGGTCAGCACGGGGTCGCCACCGCGACCGCCGCCGCGCTGCTCGGCCTGGAAGCGGTGATCTACATGGGCGAGGAGGACACCCGCCGGCAGGCCCTGAACGTGGCCCGGATGCGACTGCTCGGCGCCACCGTCATCCCGGTGACCGCCGGTTCGCGCACCCTCAAGGACGCGATGAACGAGGCCATGCGGGACTGGGTCACCAACGTGCACAACACGCACTACCTGATCGGTTCGGTGGCCGGGCCGCACCCGTTCCCGTCGGTGGTCCGCGACTTCCAGAAGATCATCGGGATCGAGGCCCGGCAGCAGGTGCTCGACCTGGTCGGCCGGCTGCCCGACGTGATCTGCGCCTGTGTCGGCGGCGGCTCCAACGCGATGGGGATCTTCCAGGCGTTCCTCGACGACCCGGGGGTCGAACTGGTCGGGCTCGAGGCCGGCGGGGACGGCATCGACACCGGCCGGCACGCGGCGGCGATCAGCGGCGGCGCCCCCGGGGTGCTGCACGGCAGCCGCTCCTTCATCCTCCAGGACGAGTTCGGCCAGACCGTGGAGAGTCACTCGATCTCGGCCGGGCTCGACTATCCCGGCGTCGGACCGGGACACTCCTGGCTGCACGAGATCGGGCGGGGCCGCTACGAGCCGGTGAACGACGCCGAGGCGATGGAGGCGTTCCTGCTGCTCACCCGTACCGAGGGGATCATTCCGGCGATCGAGAGCGCGCACGCGCTGGCCGGTGCGATCCGCGAGGGGCGGCGACTCGGCCCGGACGGTGTGGTCCTGGTCAACCTCTCGGGTCGCGGTGACAAGGACGTCGACACCGCCGCCCGCTACTTCGGCCTGCTGGACGGCGCACCCGCGCCGGACGCCACCTCCGCGCCGGCCCAGGCCGCCGACGCGGCGCACGGAGAGGACGTGGCCAAGTGACGGTCCGTACGACGATCGAGAAGGCACGGGCCGAGGGCCGCGCCGCGTTGATCGGTTACCTGCCGGTCGGGTTCCCGGACGTCGAGACCTCGGTGCTCGCCATGCGCGCGATGGTGGCCGGTGGGGTGGACATCGTCGAGGTCGGACTGCCGTACTCGGATCCGCTGATGGACGGCCCGGTGATCCAGCGGGCCACCGAGGCGGCACTGGCCGCCGGCACGCGCACCGGGGACGTCTTCACCGCCGTTCGCGGCGTGGTCGAGGCCGGCGCCCCGGCGCTGGTGATGACCTACTGGAACCTGGTCGACCGGTACGGCGTCGACCGGTTCGCCGCCGACCTGGCCGCCGCGGGCGGCTCCGGGCTGATCACCCCGGACCTGATCCCGGACGAGGCGGCGCAGTGGCAGGCCGCCTCCGACAAGCACGACCTGGACCGGGTCTACCTGGTGGCGCTGACCTCCACCGCGCAGCGGCTGGAGCTGACCGCGAACTCGTCGCGCGGGTTCGTCTACGCCGCCTCGCTGATGGGCGTGACCGGTGAGCGCGCGTCGGTCGGCGCGGGTGCGAGAGACCTGGTCGAACGGGTGAAGGCGATCACCGACGTACCGGTCTGCGTGGGACTCGGGGTGAGCAACGGCGTGCAGGCGGCCGAGGTCGCCGCCTTCGCCGACGGCGTCATCGTCGGCTCGGCCTTCGTGCGCGCCCTGCTCGACGCCCCCGACCGCCAGTCCGGCCTGGCCGCCGTCGAGGCGATAGCCCGCGACCTGGCCACCGGCGTACGTTCGACCCCCTAACCCCCTCCGCCCCGCCCCACCCGGGCCACCCGGCCAGACCCGTTGACCATGAAGTTGTCGCGCCGGCGACCGACAAACGCGTGCGACAACTTCATGGTCAACCCAGACGAGACAGGCAGCCCCCGGCAGACCAGGGCGGCGCAAGAGTGCGATTGATGTTCGCAATATTCGGATTGTCGGCGGTAAGATCCCGACCACGGAAGTCTGGGTCTACCGCCACCGATTGACCGGGCACGCTCGGGACGCGACGTACGTGAATATTTACCGACGTCTTGTTTCTTCGACATGATGCTCGTAACCTGCGTTAAACATCGGACGCCTACCGATTTCGAGCAGGTCGAATGTCCTGGATGCGCAACCCGGACCACCGTCCACTTGCGATAGCTCGGATGACTGGAGCCGCACGAGGAAGGTGATCGCGCACCGCCGGAGCCCGTACGCCATGCACTCGTCTTCCTGGGGAGCAGACCGTGACCAACAGCCGATCACCGGCGAGCAGCGCCCGAGCCTCGATGTCCCGCCGCCGACTGTTAGCCGGCCTCGCCGCAGCGGCCCTGGCCCTCGGCACCGCCGCCTGCGGCGACGACGCCGAGTCGACCGACCAGACCGTGACCATGTGGACGTTCAAGAACACCCACGTCGCCGCGTTGGAGCAGGTCGCCGCCGAGTTCAAGAGCAGGACCGGGATCAGCGTCGAGATCGAGGCGTTCACCCCGGACGACGTCTTCACCAGCAAGATCCAGAGCGCGGCGCAGACCGGCGACCTACCGGACGTACTCGAACTGCACGCGGGCGGCGAGGACCTCCGGATCGGCGGCTCCGGCCTGCTCGGCGACCTCGCCCCGGACTTCCCGGACTCGGCGATGGCCCGCTTCCTGCCCAGCACCCGGGCCGCCGGCCTGGTCACCGAGAAGCGCCGGGCCGAGCAGGAAGAGGTCAAGAACGCCAAGGTCGGCAGCCTGTTCAGCGTGCCGTTCACCGCCGGCACCTTCGGCATCGTCTACGCCAACCGGGACAAGATGAAGGCCGCCGGGCTCGACCCGGACAAGCCACCCCGCACCTGGGAGGAGTTCGTCGGCTACCTCCAGGCGACCACCAGGGCGGACCCGAAGCAGGGCGGCCTGTCGCTGGGCCTGAAGGTGAGCCAGACCGGCTTCAACTGGATCTACGAGCAGCTCGCCTTCGCCCACCTCGGCCAGGCCGGGTTCGAGGCGCTGTTCGACAAGGACCCGGCGCGCGGCTTCGCCAGCCCCGACGGGCTCCAGACCCTCCGGCTCTACCAGCAGCTCACGCCGTACTGGATCGCCGGGGTGAGCGCCCTCGGCATCGACGAGGCCGACGTGGCGTTTGCCCAGGGCAAGTCGGCCTTCAACGTCGGCGGCACCTTCACCCTCGCCTTCCTCTCGCAGAACGGCATGTCGGCGGAGAACCTGCTCACCTTCCCCATCCCACCACCGGCCGGCGGCAAGGTCACCGACCTGCGGCTGGCCCCGTTGGCGCTGACCGGTCTGTCGGTCAGCGCGCAGAGCAGGAACCGGGCCTCGGCGGTCAGGTGGATCGACCATCTCACCTCCCCGGAGGGATCGGGCGCGTTCGCCAAGGCGTCGCTCGACCTGCCGGCGACGGACCTCGGCGCGCAGGCCGCGACCCTGCTCGGTCCGAGGCTCGCCGCCCTCCAGCAGTACTTCACCGGCCCGCCGGAGAACACCTACGACGCCGCGAACCGTGGCTTCCGCCCGCCGGACTACGACGAGGTGCAGGTAGGCGACCCGCTGGTGAAGTTCTCCCCGCTGGGCGAGACCGATCCGGCGGCCACCGGCACCCAGCTCGACAAGGTGATCGCCGGCATGTGGCAGAAGTCCGGTTAGGACGGTCGAGATCCGTGGCAGTCGTCGACACGATCGACCCGGTGGGACGGCCCGGTGCCGGGCCGTCCCACCGGGCACCCCGACGCCGGTCCGGCCGGCGACCCCGCCGCCAGTGGCTGACCGGGTACGCCTTTGTCGCGCCCGCGGTCCTGCTCTTCCTGCTGATGGGGCTCTACACCGTCGGATACAGCGTCACGCTCAGCTTCGCCAGGTGGAACGGCTTCACCCCGGACTGGGAGTGGGTCGGGCTCGACAACTACCGCGACCTGCTCTACGCCGACCCGACCCTCGCCCCCGAGCTGCGCGCCGCGGCGTGGCACACCGCGATCGCGATGGTCACCGTGCCACTGGGCACGGTGGCGGTGGCGTTGCCGCTGGCCGTACTCCTCAACCGCGTCCGGCGGCTGCGCGGGCTGCTCCGGTCGGTCTACTTCCTGCCGTACGTGACCACCGGGATCGCGGTCTACTACGCCTGGCGGTACGTGCTCGAACCGGACGGGGCGGTCAACCTGCTGCTCCGCTCGGCCGGCCTGGGCAGCCTGGCCCGGCCCGAGGGCTGGCTCGCCGACCCGGACACCGCGCTGGGCACCCTCATCGTGGTCATCATCTGGGGCAGCGTGCCGGTGGCGATGCTGCTCTACCTCGCCGGGCTCCAGGCGATCGACCCACACCTGGTCGAGGCCGCCCAGCTCGACGGCGCGGGCGGGGTCCGGATCGTCCGGCACATCACCTGGCCGCTGCTGGTGCCGATCACGGCAGCGATCACCCTGCTCGGCATCCGGGACACCATGCAGGGCTTCCAGATCTTCCTGCTGATGACCAACGGTGGGCCGGGCGGACACACCGACGTGCTCGGCCTTCAGGCGTACCACCTCGCGTTCTTCCAGAACCTCTCCCCCACCCTCGGCGTGGCGAGCGCTCTCGGCTGGATGATCTTCCTGGCCGCGCTGCTGCTCACCGTCGTGAACGCCCGACTGCTCCGGAGCAGCCGATGACCCCGAACCGACCGGTCCGGTTCCGCCGGCCCTCGCCCGGCCAGCTCGTCGCGTACGCCGCACTCGCCCTGTACGCGGTGGTCAGCCTCTACCCGTTCGCCTGGATGGTCTCCGGGGCGTTGAAGAACCGGGACGAGATCCTGCGCGGCGGGCACCTGGTGCCGCGCCAGCCGACCTGGGACACCCTGGTCGAGACCTGGAGCCGGTTGCAGTTCTTCGACTACCTGCTCAACAGTCTGAAGGTGACCGGGCTGACCGTACTCGGGGTGCTGGTGGTCTACAGCCTGGCGTCGTACGCCTTCGCGGTGCTCGACTTCCCCGGGCGCCGGTTCCTGTTCTGGTTCTTCGTCGCACTGCTCTTCGTACCCGGCATCACGGTGCTGCTGCCGCTGGTGATCCTGGAGAACAAGCTCGGCATCCTCGGCACCCACCTGGGGCTGGTGCTGCCGTTCGTCAACGGGACCGCGCCGCTGACCGTGCTGTTGCTGACCAACGCGTTCCGGTCGATCCCGAGCGAACTGCACGACGCCGCCCGGGTCGACGGGGCAGGCGAGACCCGCATCTTCTGGCGGGTCTACCTGCCGCTGAGCCGCCCGTCCCTGATCACCGTGGCGGTGCTGACCGCCGTGCCGACCTGGAACGAGTACGTGCTGACCCGGGTCTCGCTCAACGACGAGTCCCGGTACACGCTGCCGCTGGCACTGGAGGCGCTCGCCTCGGGCACCGTACCCCGCTACAACGAGATCATGGCCGGCTCGCTGATCCTGGTGGTGCCGGTGATCGTGCTCTTCCTGGTCGCGCAACGCTACTTCGTCAACGGCCTCACCGGCGCGGTCAAGGACTGAGTCACCGGGCGGACCCGGGTCAGCTCTTGACCGCCACCCCCACCCAGGCCGGGGTGCCCTTGGCTCGTTCGACGTCGGCCGGCTCGGCCAGGTCCTCCGGCTCGGGCCGCCAGAACGCCGGCTGGACCAGCCCCGGCTCCAGCAACTCCCAGCCCGCGAAGAGACGCTCGACCTGCTCCCGGGTACGCAGTGCCACCGGAGCGGTCCGCTCGCTGTACTCCTTCTTCGCCTGGTCGCCCGCCGGGGTGGCGGTCGGCGGCGGCGAGGCGTGCGAGACGACCAGGTAGGAGCCGGCGGGTACGGCGTCCCGGAGCCGGGCGAGGATGCCGACCGGGTCATCCGAGTCCTGTACGAAGTGGAGCACCGCGACCAGCAGGATCGCCACCGGCCGGGTCAGGTCGAGCCCCGCGTCGACAGCCACCCGCAGCATCTCGGCCGGCTCACGCAGGTCACCCCGGGCGGCCACCACCCGGGGCTGGCCGCGCAGGATGTCGTTCGCCTGGGCCACCACCACCGGGTCGAGGTCCAGGTAGACCACCTGGGCGTCCGGCGCGACCTGGGCGGCGAGCTCGTGCACACTGCCCGGGGCGAGCAGTCCGGCACCGACGTCGAGCACCTGCCGGATGCCCGACCCGAACACGAACCTGGCTGACCGGGCCAGGAACGCCCGGTTGCTGCGCACCCAGTAGGCCAACTCCGGCTCGACGGCGAGCAGGCGGTTGGCCATCTCCCGGTCGGCGCCGAAGGTGTGGGTGCCGCCACCGAGAGCGTTGTACACCCGGGCCAGGTTCGGCCCGTTGGTGTTCCCGTCGTCCGGCATCCACGGCTTCTCGTCGGGCAGCCCCATCCGCTCCTCCTCCGGTCGTCCGGGTCGACGCGTCGGACCGACCCCATCGATCTTCACGCGTGGAAGTCATCATGCCTCCCCGGCGCCACCGAGAAAAACCGTGCCGGGCAACGCATCCGGTCGCCCGGCGACCGGGTCCGCGTACCCGGTGGGGCAACGGCGGCAGACCGCCGCCGAGCAGGGGCTTGACGATCTCCACCGGCCATGAGTTAGGTTAGGCACGCCTAATGAAGCAGGGAGATTTCCGTGACCCAGACCGCCGAGCGACCCACCTCGATCCAGCCGTTCCGCATCTTCGGCGCCGAGGTGTCCCGCGTACGCCGGCTCAGTCCCAGCTTCCTGCGGATCACCTTCACCGGCCCCGACCTGGGCGCGTTCGCCGACAACGGATACGACCAGCGAATCAAGCTGATCCTGCCGTTGCCCGGCGTCGGGCTGGCGGGCCTGGCCGAGATGCCCGACGGCCCGGACTGGTACAGCCGCTGGCGGGCGCTACCGGACGAGCGACGTAATCCGATCCGCACCTACACCGTGCGGGCGGTCCGCGCGCAGACCGGCGAGGTCGACGTCGACCTGGTGCTGCACGGCGACGGCGGACCGGCCGCCCGCTGGGCGCTGGCCGCCCGCCCCGGCTCGGTCGCGGCACTGTTCGGCCCGGACGCCGGCTACCCGGGGGTGCACGGCGGGCTGGAATTCCGCCCGCCCGCGCGGACCAACCGCCTGCTGCTCGCCGGGGACGAGACCGCCGTGCCGGCGATCGGTGCGATCCTCGAACGCCTGCCGGCCGACACGGTCGGCGAGGCACTGCTGGAGGTCCCGGAGAGCGGTGACCAGCTTGCACTCACCGGCCCCACCGGAGTGCGCGTCACCTGGCTGCCCCGCAACGGCACCGAACACGGCAGCCAACTCGTCCCGGCCGTACGGGCCTGCGCCGAGCGGCTCCGGGCCGGCACGACCGGTCAGCCGACCGGCACCGAGTTGGAGGACGTCGACATCGACGGCGACATCCTCTGGGAGGTGCCGGTCGAGGGCGACGACGCCCCGGGGACCGACGGCGACCTCTACGCCTGGTTGGCCGGCGAGGCGGGCGTGGTGAAGACGTTGCGCCGCCAACTCGTCGGCGAGTACGGCATGGACCGCCGAACGGTGGCCTTCATGGGTTACTGGCGCCTGGGCCGTACCGAACAGAACTGAGCCGTACCGAGCAGAACCGAGCGGCCAGGCGCCGGAGCGGAACTGAGCGGCCGGGCGGTTGCCGGCACGATCCCGGCGCGGTGCCGGTGCGGGCCTCCCCGTTGGCCCCCGGCACCGCGTCGTCCCGTCGGCGCCGACCTCACCCGCTTCCCGTGTCTCTTCCCGTACGCGTCAGAGCAGGTGGACGCGTTCCGTCCCGCCGTCGCGGTTCTGGAGGGTGAGACTGCCCCCGCCGCGCTCCATCAGCTCCAGGACCAGGTTGTAGACCACCAGCGCACGGTTGATCGTGTCCGTCTTGGTGTCCCGGGTACGCGTACAGGCATGGTCGAGCGCGTCCACCGCGCGAGGGGTGAGGTTGACGGTGACCTTCACCAGCGAACGCGCGCCCTCTCCGGCACTGCTCGCACCGGGTCCGGTCTCCTGGTCCCCACCGGCACCCGGACCCCCGGCCCGGACCGTCTGCGCGCCCGGTACGACCGGCAACCCGGCCGCGCCGGTCGCCCCACCGCCGGCGCTGGGTCCGTCGGCCACAGCCGGGCTGGTGGCGGCGGCCGGGCTGGTGGCGGTGGTGGGGCCGTCGGCCACGCGGTTCATCGGCGCCACCCTTCACGGAGCCGGGTAGTGAGCTGGCCTCCCAGTGCTGCCCCTGGTCGTCTCAGCGCACGTCCCGGTGTGATCACGGCAATCCCCTCGTTGGTGACCGGTCGACGGCGCGCCGGTGACCGGTCGACTATCGGACCGAGCTCGACCGACGCCGAAACGACGATCGCACTCCTACCCCAGCTCACGCGGCGGTCGCCGGAGGTTATTCCCGGCGCGAGGTGCCCTGCTGTCAGGAATGCGACTGGCGGGACAATCGATGCACAAAAACGGACGGAATGTGCGACGTCGCTTAGGTTAATTTGACATCCGTCACTGCGATCTACTCGTTGCCGAACAATCTCGCGCCGGCCGACGCCGACCATGCCCGAGTCGTTCGGGTGAATAATCCGACCAGAAACCTTTGCCGGTTTTGCCAGGACACACCCTGTTATAGAGGTACAGATGTATGGAACGGAGCCAGCCGTTGTATGGTCAGTAGCGTCACGATCACCGTATGTGATCTTGATATCGATACACACGGCGCACGGGCCTGCCGCCCTACAACAGAAGGAATGAACGAGTGAGCGGGCAAAACGGAGCGGCCCCCCGGAACACCGATGACCCGACCGGGCCGTCGGACCCGGAGGACGCACCCGGTGAACGGGCCAACGCGAACGACATCCGCATCGTCGTCGGCCACAAGCCGCTGGTCGAGATGGACGTCTCGAAACTACGACACCGGCCCGACAGCGAGATCCCGGAAGGTTGCCATGCCGAATCGAGCGGATGAGCGCTTTGTCTCCACGATGGACAGACAGCGGCGGATGAGGCGGATCCGCCGCAACGCCGGTCATCACCTCACCGGACGGCACCACCGCCGGGACATCTACCGCAATCTGTCCCGCCGGGCGGAAGAAAGCGGGCCGAGCGAGGCGATCTGACGCGCCGGCACGTAGGCCGGACCACTCACTTGGGGAGGATGAGTGGCCCGGCCTCACCGCGTACGGACTCAACCGACCATCAGATCCACCGTGATTCGGCACCGCTTTCCACTTACCGGCACCATCGTTTCGACTGGTCCACTCAACTTCGGGAATCGTGGGTCCACGGTCGCGGCGAAACGCCCGTACACCGACTTCCGGTGCCCTGACGAGCACACTGCGCCGGGCCGACCCTTCGCCATCACGCCCGTACCGACAGCAGGCGTCCGAGCAGCGCGGACACGGCAACCGAGCGCCGTACGCCGATTCGCCGTGACCGACGGAGACCCGCCGCGAACCGTGGCATTTCCACCGACAGCCACTCCCGCCCACCAGGATCACGACCCAGATCGATTGTGTGTGACCGACAAGTTCACCCTCTTTTGGGCTTCATTTGAAATGCCAATCTTGCTGACATAACCGGACACGGTCGGCAGTCAAATTTTGTCCAATCACATAGTCGCCCATCGGCGTCATACAGTAATCCCGTCGATCCACACCGCTCATTCGAGGCGATTGATCGGCGCCACTCCACCACCAATCGGAGGTAATGACGCATGGGCACCGTAAGAGAGAAGGCACGCCGTTCGGCACCCCGGCTCATCGTCGGAACGGTACTGGCGACGCTGCTCACCCTGACCACCGCCGGTGCCGCGCTCGGCGGCCCGTCGGGCGGAGACGGCAGCGGCACCGGGGCGGCCGTCGCGGCGCGCACCGACGCGTACATCCGGGACGTGGCCGGCGACGTCGGCACGGAGCCGCACAACCTCAACCCGATCTGGCAGAGCCCCGACATCAAGGTCTGCCCGACCGCCATCGAGTGCGCCACCAGCCAGAACCCCATCGTCGGGGTGACCAACTACGTCTTCGTCAAGCTCAACAACCCCGGCCCGTACGGCTCCGGTGTGAGCACCGGCACGCTGGAGCTCTACCGTACGACCCCGGGCGGCGGCGCGAGCTGGCCGATCCACTGGACCCTGATCGGCGCGGTCGCGACGAGCTCGTTCGCGGGCGTCACCACGGTCACGATTCCGTGGAACGGCGTACCCGGTCCCGGGCACTTCTGCCTGCTGGCCCGGTGGGTCTCCCCCACCGACCCGATGACGTCCGAGGGTCCGAGCCACAGCACCAACACCCGGAACAACAACAACATCGCCTGGCGCAACGTCGACTCGGTCAACCCGGCTCCCGGCACTCCCGAGGTGCGTCCATTCGCGATCGGCAACGAGACCGACGTGCCGACCAGGAACGACATCGTCTTCGCCCAGCGCGGGGAACCATTCCAGAATGCCGGTGGGCGGATTGTCGCCGACCTGGGACCGGTTCTGTTCCAGCGCTGGGTGCAGGCCGGACGACCCGGTACGGGCATCCGGGAAGTCGGCCGTACCCAGGTGGAGATCGTGGCGCCGAACGCCAAGATCAGTGACCTGTTGCTCAACCCCGGTGAACGGCCGGAGTTCAGCCTGATCTTCTCCACCCAGACCGTGTCGTCCCGGCAGTTCGTGGTCGACGTGGTCCAGTTCGGCCCGGCCAAGGCCGGCGGCGAGAAGACCGACGTCGGCGGCGTGCAGTACCTGATCCGCACCGCCCAGCGGGGCTGACCACCCGGCAGACCGGGGTGCGGCCGGTGGTCACCGTGGGGGGACCACCGGCCGCGCCCACCCCCATCCGAGCCCGTTGAGCCCCACCCTGCTGATCATGAAGTTATCGCCTGCAGTAGAGATCGACACCTGCGATAACTCATGATCAACCCGCGTGGTCGGCGGGGCGGGCCGCAGGGAGGGGCGGGGTGAGCAGGTCCGCCACCCTGGACGGGTCCTCGACGTGGGCGTTGTGACCGAGGGCGCGCAGGGTGACCGCCGAGGGTGACAGTTGGGTCAACTGGTCCATCGTGACCATGGGGTCGTGTTCGCCCCGGGCCAGCAGCACCCGACCACGGGCGGCGGCGAGCAGTCCGGGCAGGTCCGGCTTCCCCACCCCGAAGGTGGCGTTCTCCATCGCCAGCCGCCACCGCCCCTCCTGCTCAACGATCCCGGTCGCCACGACCGGATCGTCCGGCGACAGCAGTCCGGCCAGTCCGGAAACCCGCAGGTGACGCTCGGCCGCCGCCTCACGGGAGTCGAACCAGGTGACCGGGCGTCGGGCGAGCGCACCGGCCTTCGCCAACTCGTCGGCGGTCCAGTGCACCTTGATGCCGAGCCCGATCGCGGTCCGGACCCGTACGCCGAACCAGCCGCTGGCCAGGGCGAGCCCGAGCACCCCGCCGAGGGAGTGGCCGAGCACCACCACCGGCCGGTCCCGGTCGAGCAGGTCGGCTAGGTGGCTCGCCATCGCCCCGAAGGTGTAGCGGGGCAGCGGCTTCGCGGCGCCGTGACCGGGCAGGTCGGGGGCGAGCCAGCGACCGGCCCAGTGCTCGTCCAGATAGGGACGCCACCGGTCCCACACCGCGCCCGTCGCACCGAGCCCGTGCACCAGCAGCAGCGTCGGCGCCCCACCGTCCGCGTCGACCTCGTCCCCGACCAGCCGTACGTCACCCATGCCCGGCAGTGTGCCATCCACCCGTACGGGAAAGGTCCGTGTCGCGACGGGGCGGGACTGTCGTGGGATCGGTTATGGGGTGGCTGGGGATTCGGCGTCCAGCAGCCCGACCGCGGCCTCGATCGTGGCCACGAAGTCAGCCGGCGGAATCGTGGCGACAAAAACCCTGTCCCGCTCGCCCGGTACGGGATGCGTCGGTCGCCAGAAGGTGAAGACGAGCACCAGGTCGCCGTCCAGGTAGGCGTACTTCGACAGGTTGTCGACCGTCGGGCCCCACTGCATGAACCAGTACTGCTCCCGGGACTCCGTCTCGTCCGCCACCAGCAGCCGGAAGATCTCCTCCGGCGAACGTCCCGGAAAAGGGCATGACCCCACATCGCCGTGACGCACCCTGGCGGCGGTCGACCGCATGGCGTAGGTGAAAGACGGGAGGTAGGCGCAGTTGTCGTCGACGGTCAGCCGCTTGCCCGCCGCCCAGAGGTCGACGATGCGAAGCTGGGACGACCCTCCCCAGAACTCGCCGATCTCCACCGCGAAGGTGGCCCGGTCACCAAACTGTTGAACCATCGAGGAGCGAGGCTAACAGCCACCCGCTCTGGCGGCTGGGCCGCTCGGACGGAGTCAGTGCCAACTGTCTCGCGTGCGGCCGCTACTCCTCGTCAACTCGTTGTCTCAGGCTTCCGGGACTGTGGCTCGCCCGCGCCGCGCGCCTTCCACGGCTGGTGGACCTCGATCCAGCGCTCCACGTCCTCGACCAGCCGGACCGCGCCATCGGCGAGGTGCGGACCACCCCTGTGTCGACCGGCACGGTGGTGGCCCGTACCGGCTCGAACGGGACTGGCGTCGTGACTGCCTCTGCCCGAAGGGCACCAGCGACAGGACCGAAGACGGAACGACAGCGGGGGCGCCCCACCGAAGTGGAACGCCCCCGCTCGGATCACCCTGGGACCCTGGGTGATCGCAGGTGTCAAGCCACGGCCAGCGCCGAGTCACCCAGTTCCTGGATGCCGTCGACCTCCTCGACCGGCCGCAGGGCCAGTGCGAGCACGTCCGCCACGTCGGCCATGGTGTGCACGGTCAACGCCTCGCGTACCTCGGTCGGCAGGTCGTCCAGGTCGGGCTCGTTGCGCGCCGGGATGATGACCTCGGTGAGCCCGGCCCGGTGCGCGGCAAGCAGCTTCTGCTTCACCCCGCCGATCGGCAGGACCCGACCGGCCAGGGTGACCTCACCGGTCATCCCGAACTCGGGACGGACCGGCCGCCCGGAGGCGAGCGAAGCCAACGCGGTGACCATGGTGATGCCGGCACTGGGGCCGTCCTTGGGCACCGCGCCCGCCGGTACGTGCAGGTGGATCCGGCGTCCGGCCAGCGCGTTCGGGTCGAGCCCGAACTTGCGGCCGTTCGAGCGCAGGTACGACAGGGCGATCTGCGCCGACTCCTTCATCACGTCGCCGAGCTGGCCGGTCAGGGTCAGCCCCGGCTCGCCCTCCATGCTGGTCGCCTCGATGAAGAGCACGTCACCACCGGCTCCGGTGACAGCCAGGCCGGTCGCCACGCCGGGGACGGCGGTGCGCTCGGCCGACTCCGGGGTGAACCGGGGCCGTCCCAGGTAGGTCTTGAGGTTGTCGGTGTCGACGCGTACCGGTTCGTCGCTGGTGGCCAGCGCGACCGCGACCTTGCGCAGGACCCGGGCCAGAGACCGCTCGAGCTGCCGTACGCCCGCCTCGCGGGTGTACTCGGCCGCGATCTGGCCCAGGGCCTCGTCGCTGACGCTGAACTCCTCGGTGGTCAGACCGGCCCGTTCGAGCTGCCGGGGCAGCAGGTGGTCCCGGGCGATGGCGACCTTCTCCTCCTCGGTGTAGCCGTCCAGCGTGACCAGTTCCATCCGGTCCAGCAGCGGGCCGGGGATGGTGTCGACCACGTTGGCGGTGGCCAGGAAGAGCACGTCCGAGAGGTCGAGGTCGACCTCCAGGTAGTGGTCCCGGAAGGTGTGGTTCTGCGCCGGGTCGAGGACCTCCAGCAGGGCCGCCGCCGGGTCACCGGCGTAGCCGGCGGAGATCTTGTCCACCTCGTCGAGCAGCACCACCGGGTTCATCGAGCCCGCCTCGCGCAGCGCCCGCACGATCCGGCCGGGCAGGGCGCCGACGTAGGTACGCCGGTGGCCCCGGATCTCGGCCTCGTCACGTACGCCGCCGAGCGACACCCGGACGAACTTGCGGCCGAGCGCCCGTGCGACCGACTCGCCGAGGCTGGTCTTGCCCACCCCGGGAGGACCGGCGAGGGCGAGCACCGCGCCCGAGCCACGTCCGCCGACCACCTGGAGGTTGCGGGCGGCCCGACGGTTCCGTACGGCCAGGTACTCCAGAATCCGGTCCTTGACGTCGGTCAGGCCGGCGTGGTCGGTGTCGAGCACCTCACGGGCCGCGGCCAGGTCGGTGTTGTCCTCGGTACGCGTGGTCCACGGCATCTCCAGCACCGTGTCGAGCCAGGTACGGATCCAGCCCGCCTCCGGGGAGGCGTCACTGGCCCGCTCCAGCCGTCCGACCTCGCGGATGGCCGCTTCGCGTACCTTCTCGGGCAGGTCCGCGGCCTCGACCCGGGACCGGTAGTCGGCCGAGCCGTCCGGCTCGTCCTCGCCCAGTTCCTTGCGGATCGCGGCGAGCTGCTGGCGGAGCAGGAACTCGCGCTGGGACTTCTCCAGCCCCTCGCGCACGTCCGAGTTGATCCGCTCGGTGACCTCCTGCTCGGCGAGGTGGTCACGGACCCAGCCGACGAGCAGTTCGAGTCGGGTCGTCACGTCCGGCGCGGTGAGCAGTTCGATCTTCTGGGTCAGGCTGAGCCACGGTGCGTAGCCGGCCGAGTCGGCCAGCTCGCCGAGGTCGGTCATCCGCTCTAGGGCGTCGATGACCTGCCACGCCCCGCGCTCCTGGAGCAGCGAGGTGGCCAGGGCCTTGTACTCGCGAGCGAGTTCCTTGGCCTTGCCGTTCGGCGTGGGCTCGTCGAGTTCGGTCGCCTCGACCCAGAGCGCGGCGCCGGGTCCGGGCACGCCGGAGCCGATCCGGGCCCGGGTGATGCCACGGACCACGGCGGCCGGCTCGCCGCTGGGCAGCCGACCAACCTTCTCGATCAGGGCGACAACGCCCATGGAGCCGTATTCCCCGTCAACCCGGGGCACCGCAAGTACCTTCTTGTCACCCGCCGCGCGTGCGGCGTCGACGGCAGCCTGGGTGCTCGGGTCGAGGGTCACCGGGATGACCATCCCGGGCAGCAGGACTGCGTCGGTCAGGGGCAGAACCGGAAGAGTTGCCATCGAACACCTGCCATCGTTTGAGTTGAGCCTGTACGACTCAAGTAACAAACGGTGCCCTGTGTTCCGCCTTGTGACGCAGGCCACACCCCGGGCCCTGCGCCACCGACACGACACTACCCGGGATCGGGGGGCGCATCGGCGGGCTTCGCTGGGCGCACCTGTAGCCTGTGCTGTCGTGAGCCAGCCGCCCCTCGACAACCAGCGGCAGGAGCCCCGCGCCCACGTCTACGGTCGGGGCAACCAGGCCGCCGGGCGATACCGGTCGCCGATCCCACGGCCGCCGTCAGCTCCGCCGACGACTCCGCCGGCCGTGGTCCCGAATTCCCGCACAGCCGTCAACCGGCGACGGTTCTGGCTGCTCACCCTGCTGCTGGTGCTGACCCTCGGGATCGGCGCGGCAACCCTGAGCGCGGTCTTCGCCGACCAGACCCCGCCGGCGACCGCGCTCTCCCCCGACGACGCGGTGCCGGCACGGGTCGAGCCACCGGCACCGCCGACACCCCGGCCGCCGAGCAGGTCGACGCCGCCCGAGCCGGCCCGGCAGGCGCCGGTCGACAGCGAGGACCGCGAGCCGGTGCCCGCGCCTTCCACCCGGGTCGCGCCGACCGGACAGCCCGGCGTCTCGCCGACCCTTCGACCGGTGCCGACCGAAGGGGTCACGTACAAGAACTGCAACCAGGCACGCAGAGCCGGCGTCACCCCGCTGCGCACCGGCGATCCGGGCTACTCGGCGAAGCTGGACAAGGACGGCGACGGTGTCGCCTGTGACAACAAGAAGGACTAGCGCACCGAACGGCCATTTGTTGACCGGCCGACCGGACGGACTCTAGGGTCCATAGAGGATTCTGCCCTCACGATTCACACGGGGATGGCCGGGCGCTACCGCGGCGGCCAGATCGGGAGCACGATGATGCGCACCAGACTTGCCGTCCTGCTGGCCACAGCGCTGCTGCTCACCGCGTGCGGCGGTGGGGACGGCGAGAGCGCCGAGAGCCGCAGCACCGACGAGAACAGAAAGATCACCGTCGGGGTGATTCCGATTCTGGACGTGGCGCCCATCTACCTCGGTGTCCAGAAGGGATTCTTCGCCCAGCGCAAGCTCGAGGTCAAGCTCGAGCTGGCCCAGGGCGGCGCGGCCATCGTGCCGGCCGTCCTCTCCGGACAGTTCCACTTCGGCTTCAGCAACAACACCTCGCTCCTGCTCGCCCAGACCCGTGGTCTGCCGCTGAAGATCGTGGCACCGGGCTCCGCCTCGACCGGCGTACCGGGCAAGGACTTCGCCGGGGTGGTCGTTCCCGAGGCCAGCCCGATCAAGTCGAGCGCCGACCTGTCCGGCAAGTCCGTCGCCATCAACACGTTGAACAACATCAGCGACACGGTCGTACGCGAGGCGGTCCGCAAGGCCGGCGGCGACCCCCGGTCGGTCAAGTTCGTCGAGCTGCCGTTCCCGGACATGCCGGCCGCCGTGGCGAACGGACGGGTCGACGCGGCCTTTGTCGTCGAGCCCTTCCTCACCATCGCGCGCAACCAGAAGGCCCGGGACATCGCCTCGGCCTACGCGGAGGCCACCCCGAACCTCTCGGTGGCCACCTACTTCACCGCCGACCAGATGCTCAAGTCGGATCCGGAACTGGTCCGGGCGTTCACCGAGGCGATGGTGGAGGCGCAGGCGTACGCCGCCTCGCACCCGGACGAGACCCGCCAGATCCTCTCCACCTACACCTCGATCGGCGCCGAGATCATCCCCACCCTCACGCTGCCCGCGTTTCCGGCCCAGGTGAACCGGGAGTCCGTACAGGCGCTCGCCGACATGGCCGAGCGCGACGGGCTGGTCACCAAGCCGCCGCAGGTGAGCGCGCTCTTCCAGTAACCCGGAACGGACGTCCTCCCCGTCGCGCGTGGGCGCGGCGGGGACCACCGGGAAGGAGACCGGAGATGGAGTTCGTCAGGAACCAGTGGTACGTCGCGGCGTACGGCACCGAGATCGGGCGGGACCTGTTCAGCCGTACGGTCTGCGGCGAGTCGATCCTGTTCTGGCGCACCGAGGCCGGGGCGGTGGTCGCGATGAGCGACCGCTGCGTACACCGCAGGTTCCCGCTCTCCCAGCCTCCCAGCCACCTCGTCGGCGACACCGTGGTCTGCGGTTACCACGGCTTCACCTACGGCCCCGACGGGGTCTGCGTGGCGGTGCCGGGGCAGACCCGGATTCCGCGTACCGCCAGGCTGGGCGCCTACCCGGTGAAGGAGCAGGACTCCTTCGTCTGGGTCTGGATCGGTGAGACGGCGCTGGCCGACGAGTCGCTGATCCCCCGCGCGCCGTGGTTGCGGATGGAGGGCTACACCACGGTCTACGGGATGGAGCCGCTCGCCGCCAGGTACGACCTGCTGGTCGACAATCTGCTCGACCTCTCCCACGAGACCTACCTGCACGGTGGTTACATCGGCACTCCCGAGGTGGCGAACACGCCGATCACCACGGAGGTCGACGAGGAAAAGAACATCGTGTACGTCAGCCGGCACATGGACGACGCCGAGTGCCCGCCGTTCTACTCCCGCTCGACCGGGATCGAGGGGCGGATCGTGCGCTGGCAGGACATCGAGTACCACCCGCCCTGCCTCTACCTGCTGCACAGCCGGATCGCACCGGTCGGTGTCTACCCCGAGCCGGACGGCAGCGACGAGAACGCCTTTCACGTCGAGGTGGTCTACGCGATCACCCCGGAGACCGCGACGAGCACCCACGACTTCTGGGCCGTCGCCCGCGACTTCGCCCTGGACGACCAGGAGGTGTCCGACTTCCTCGGGACCAGCAACCGGACCGTGGTGTTGCAGGACGTCACCGCGCTGAACAAGCTCGAACAGGTCATCGCCACCGAACCGGCCGGTTACCAGGAACTGAGCATCAACATCGACACCGGCGGGCTGGCCGCCCGGCGCATCCTGAAGCGGATGGCCGAGGCGAGCGCGCCGCAGGCGCGGGCAGCGGCGCGATGACCACCGAGCCGCGCAGGCTCACCGGCACCGGCGTGTACCGCATCGTCTGGCTGCCCGGCTCGGACCGGCTGCGCGGCACCTGCTGGTGCGGCACCGACCGGGACGCCGACGATCCGGTCGAGCTCTGGGACTGGCTGCTGGGCCATCCCGACCAGCACGGGGACGAGGGGTCGGGGAGCGGTCGACCGGCCCCGGCGGGCGGGCGGTCGCTGGCCGGGACACGATCGTGATCCACCGGGAGGAGTCGACATGGGCGGCGCGGGCGACGAGGCAGAGTTCGACCTGGTCGTCCGGGACCGGGAACAGGTGGCGCACGGCGTCGTACGGCTGACCCTGGCCCGGCCCGACGGCGGCCTGCTGCCGGAGTGGGCGCCCGGCGCCCACATCGACCTGGCCGTGGGTGACGGCAAGGCCCGGCAGTACTCGCTCTGCGGCGACCTCGCCCAACGGCGGCACTGGACGGTCTCCGTGCTGCTGGAGCCGCAGTCGCGGGGCGGCTCCCGGTTCCTGCACGACACCCTGACGGTCGGCGGGACGGTGCTGGCGCGCGGACCCCGTAACCACTTCGCGCTCGACCCGGCGCCGGCCTACCTCTTTGTCGCCGGTGGCATCGGTATCACCCCGATCGTGCCGATGCTCGCCGCCGCCGAGGCCGCCGGCAGACCGTGGCGGCTGGTGTACGGCGGACGCACCCGTACCTCGATGGCCTTCGCCGACGAGTTGACCCGCCGGTACGGCGACCGGGTCGAGATCCGCCCGCAGGACGAGATCGGGCTGCTCGACCTCGACACGATCCTCGCCGACGTCGGGGCGACGACGCTGGTCTACTGCTGCGGTCCCGAGCCGCTGCTGCTCGCGATGGAGGCGGCCTGCCGGCAGCGGCACGTGGCTGGCCTGCGGATGGAGCGGTTCGCCCCGAAGGAGCAGGGTCCGCTGGCCCGGGAGGGCTCGTTCGAGGTCGAACTCGCCACGTCGGGCCTGGTGCTCACCGTGCCGCCGGACCGGTCGGTGTTGGAGACGATCGAGGCCGCCGGGGTGCACGTGCTCTCCTCCTGCACCGAGGGGACCTGCGGCACCTGCGAGACGACGGTGTTGGCCGGGGAGGTCGACCACCGGGACTCGCTGCTCACCGACGACGAGCGGGCGGCCAACGACACCATGTTCGTCTGCGTCTCCCGCTCCCGGGGTCCGCGGCTGGTCCTCGACCTCTGACCGGACCGAGCCCCGGCGGGTCGGTCCGCACCGCGCGGCGGAGCTTCTCCGACGCCTGCCCGGTTCCGGGGGCAACGGGACCTTCCCGACGGCGAGTCCGGTTCCGGGGCCGTCCGGGTGGCTGCGAGGCTGGCGCATTTCCCCAGGTCCGACACCTGCCGGGTGGTCTGATGGTGCTGGTGGCGCGAGCACACCGCCACCGGTGCGCCATGCCGGGACGCAGCCGCCGGGACGAGGGGACAAACATGCCGACACCCGTCGGAGCCGACGTACGCCGGGCCGGCGGCGGTCGAGTTCGGCCGCCGTACGGCAACGGCTGAACGGCTCCGGGGTGGACTGGCTCAGCGACATCGTCTCCGGCCTGTCCGGCTGGCCGTTGCTGGTGCTGGTCGGAGCGCTCGCGTTCGGCGAGTGCGCCGCCTTCGTCGGGCTGATCCTGCCCGGTGAGACGGCGCTGCTGATCGGGGGCGCGCTCGCCGCGACCGGGCGGACCAACATCGCCGCCCTGGTGATCGTGGCCGCCGTCTGCGCGGTGATCGGGGACAGCGTCGGCTACGAGATCGGCCGCCGGGTCGGGATGCCGTTGCGGCGCAGCCGGCTGGGCCGGTGGATCGGCGAGGAACGCTGGCAGCGGGCGGAACGGTTCATCGACCGGCACGGTCCGGCCGCGGTCATGCTCGGCCGTTGGGTCGGGGTGCTGCGGGCGCTGGTGCCGGCCCTGGCCGGGATGACGCGGATGCCGTACCGGCGGTTCCTGCTCTACAACGTCATCGGCGGGGTTAGCTGGGCGACCGCCGTCATCCTGATCGGCTACGTGCTCGGCGAGTCGTGGAAGCGGGCCGAGAGCTACCTCGGGGAGGCGGGCGCCGGCATCGCGGCCGCGGTGGTGCTGGCGCTGATCGTCCGCTGGCTGGTCAAGCGCCGGCGCCGGCGCCACCACCGCTGAGCAGGCCGGCGCCACCAGCACCGACCGGTCGGCGCCCGCCGCCTCGCTACCGGTCGTGCCGGCGGGTGAGCACGCACTCCATCGAGGCGCTGCGGAAGAAGTCCCGGGCGCCCTGCGGGGTGGTCATGTCCCGGGGCACCGCCAGGTGCTCCTGCAACTCCTGCTCGAACTCCCGGATCGTGTCCTGGCGGCTGATGTGGGTGGCGACCAGACCGAGCGGTCCCTCGACCTCGATCACCCGGACCGCCATCTCACGGCCGACAAACGCCATCGTGCTGAGCAGGCGTCCCACCAGTCGTCCGTCGTCGCCGTAAATCTGGAACTGCGGTCGTCCGCTCATCCGGAACAGTTCCTTGACCTTCTCCTCACTCCTCGCCTTGAGCGGATAGTGCAGCGCGTGCCAGCTCGAAGCCATGGCTTTCCTCCTGAGGGGTTGCGGCGGTGTCCGAGGGACGCACACCGCCGTACGGGTGGTTCAGTCCTCCGCCCGCTCGCCGGGTCCGGCGCGGACCGGCGTACGGTCCCGGGCCGAGGTCTGCGCGTGAATGGCGAACCGCATCGAGCGGGCCTCGGTCATGCACTCACGCATCGGCTTGACCAGCTCACGGTGGTCGCCGCTGCGTTCCCACGCCTCGAAGTCCGCGAGCGACCGCCACTCGCTGGTGATCAGCCACTGTTCCGGGTCGGTGGCCGAACGGCAGACCTGGTCCACCAGGTGTCCGGGCACCCCCTCGGCAACCTGGTAACGAATCCGTTCGTACGCCCGGAGGAACTCGTCCGTCCGCTCACCCGGCACCCGGATGAGGAACACCACCCGTGCACTGCCCGACTCATCCATCGCCGTCTCCTCCCGGCCCGTTGGTTGATCCATCCCGCTGTCCGGGCAGCCCCGCCGAGGGTTGGTAGGCGCGGATCAGCACGGAACTGTTGAACCCGTCGAAGCCCCGCGCGCCGACCAGCGCCGTACGGACCCGCTGGCCACGGGTCTGCCGGACGAAGTTCAGCTCGCAGCCGGGAGCCGGCTGGTCGAGCCCGGCGGTGGGGGGCAGCACCTGGTGCCGCAGTGCGAGCAGCGCGTTTGCCGCGTCCAGCGCCGCACCGCCCTGGTGTGCCCGTCCGACCAGCGGTTTCTGCGTCGTCACCGGCGGCGTCTGCGGCCCGAAGACGGTACGCAGCGCGTCCGCCTCGCTCCGGTCGTGGCGCGGTGACCCGAGCGCGTCCGGGAAGACCACGTCCACCTGCTCGGGGGCACAGTCGGCGCGGTCCAGGGCCAGCCGCATCGAACGGGCGTACTGGGTGGGGTCGACCGGGCCGACCCGGGCCGTGTGCCGCCCGTCGTGGGTGGCGCCCCAGCCGGCGATCTCGCCGTACACCGTGGTCACCCCACGGGCGAGCGCGTGGTCGAGGTCCTCGACGACAAAGACCGCGCCGCCCTCGGCCGGTACGTAACCGGAGGCGGACACGTCGAACGGCCGGTACGCGCGGTCCGGGTCGTCGCCGACGCTGAGCAGCCCGTTGCGCATCTGACAGGCCAGGGCGTACGGGCTCAGTGGGC
The DNA here is from genome assembly GCF_044901685.1 of Micromonospora sp. NPDC050397. Lineage (NCBI taxonomy): Bacteria > Bacillati > Actinomycetota > Actinomycetes > Micromonosporales > Micromonosporaceae > Micromonospora > Micromonospora sp. NPDC050397. The sequence continues at coordinate 184,113 of NZ_JBJDPS010000007.1, read as the reverse complement.
ACTCGGTCCCGCCGGCGATCACCACCGGGGTGCCCCGGCGGATGATCCGGGCGGCGTGGGCCAGGCTGTCCAGGGCGCCGGCCGCCTCGGCCACCAGCACCCCGCACGGTCCCTTGAACTGGTGGTGGATGGAGACCTGTCCGACGCTGGCCGCGTAGAACCAGGCGATCGACTGGTACGCGCCGACGGTGCGGGATGGCTGCCCCCAGAGCCGTTGCAGCTCGCGCTGGCCGAACAGGTTCCCGCCGGAGGAGCTGGCCAGGGTCACCGCGTAGCCGTACGGGTCGGTGGCGACCTCGGGCAGCCCGGCGTCGGCCAGCGCCAGCCGGGTGGCGGCGAAGCCGAGATGGGTCCAGCGGTCGGTCTGCACCAGCCGGCGGTTGTCCGCGTAGGTGGTGGCGTCGAAGTCGGCCACCTCACCGCCGAGCGTGCTCGGGTAGCACCCGGGGTCGAACAGGGTGATCCGGCCGATCCGGTTCTCCCCGGCCAGCACGGTCTTCCAGTGCGCGTCCGTGCCGATCCCGCTCGGCGCGACCACGCCGATGCCGGTGATCACCGGCCGGGCGGTCATCGGTTGCTCTCCCGCAGCCGCTTGAAGACCATCGCCGACTGGAAGCCACCGAAGCCGCTGCCGACCGAGAGTGCCACGTCCACCGGCAGGTCCCGGGCGGTGTTGGGGACGTAGTCGAGGTCGCACTCGGGGTCGCGGTTGGCCCAGTTCGCGGTCGGTGGCACCACGCCGTACTCGATGGCCAGCGCACAGGCGGCCATCTCGATCGACCCGATCGCGCCGAGCGAGTGCCCGACCATGGACTTGATCGAGCTGATCGGCACCTGGTACGCGGCCGGGCCGAGCGAGCGCTTGAACGCGGCCGTCTCGTGCCGGTCGTTCTGCCGGGTGCCCGAGCCGTGCGCGCTGACGTACGAGATCTCGTCCGGGTTGACCTGGGCCTGGTCGAGCGCGGAACTGATCGCCAGGGCCATCTCCACGCCGTCCGGGCGCAGGCCGGTCATGTGGTAGCCGTTGCTGCGGTTGGCGTAGCCGCCGACCTCGCAGTAGATGTGCGCGCCCCGGCGCAGGGCGTGCGTCAACTCCTCCAGCACCAGCACCGCCGCCCCCTCGGCGAGGACAAAACCGTGCCGGTCCCGGTCGAACGGCCGGGAGGCGTGGGCCGGGTCGTCGTTGTCCGGCGTGGTCGCCTTGATCGCGTCGAAGCAGGCGACCGTCACCGGGGAGATCGGCGTGTCCGAGGCCCCGGTGACGACGATGTCGGCCTCGCCGTCGGAGATGAGCTGGTAGGCGTACCCGATCGAGTCGATGCCGGAGGTGCAGCCGGTGGAGATCACCTGCGCCGGCCCGTGCAGCTCGTGCCGGACCGCCACGTCCGCCGCCAGGCTGCTCGGCACCAGCGCCTGGTAGAGGTACGGGCCACTGCACTCGTGGTCGACCAGCCACCGCGCACCGGAGTCGCTGGCCACCACGTACTCGTCCTCCAGCGCCATGGTGCCGCCGACCGCCGAGCCGAGCACCACCCCGGCACGCGTACGCACCTCGTCGGTCAGCTCCAGCCCGCTGTCGGCCAGCGCCTCGATCGACCCGGCGAGGGCGAACTGGACGTACCGGTCGGCGCGGCGACGTTCGCGCGGGGTGAGCCCGGCCGCGACCGGGTCGAACTCGCACTCGGCCGCGATCTGGGAACGGAACGGCGACGGGTCGAAGAAGCTGATCCGGCGGGTGGCGGTCTGGCCCTCGGTGATGGTGGACCAGAACTGTTTGCGGGTCGGGCCGCCCGGTGCCACCACCCCGATGCCGGTGACGACCGTACGCCGGGTGGTCATGACGCGAACTCCGGTCGCGACGGCGGGGTGCCGGTGCGCTCGGTGTCGACGTGGCCCAGCTCCGGGCGGGGCGCCAGGGGGCCGAGTTGGAAGACCACCTCGGCCGGTTCGTCACCGGTGTTGCGCAACCGGTGCCGGGTGTCGACCGGGATGAACAGCGCCTCGCCAGCGGCGACCGGCACCGGTTTGTCGTCCAGGTCGACGGTGATCGCGCCCCGGGTGACGTAGAGGAACTCCTCGCTGTAGGGGTGGTAGTGCTCGGCGATCCGCTCGCCCGGCGCCATGGTGGCCACCCCCATGAACCCCGAGGTGCTGCCGACGGTCTTCGGGCCGAGCAGCACCCGCAGTTCGCCGCCGCGTCGCTGGTCGGGCGCCACGTTCCGGGCGGCGATCAGGTACGGTCCGAACTCACTCATCGTCTCCCCCATTCGGTACGTCCAACGCCCGCTCCCGCGCGGCCAGCTCGATCCGGTCCCGGATGAGGTTGAGCTGGATCCTGCTGTTGGTGTTGATCCGTTCGGTCATCTGCCTGTTGTCGACCGGGGCGGTGGGCTTCATGGCGAAGTCCTGGACCCAGGTCATCCGGGTGCCGCCGGGCACCTCGTCGTACCGCCAGTAGATCCGCATGTACGCGAACGGCCCGGTCTCCACCCGGCGCGCGTGCACCTCGAACTGCTCCGGGTTCATGGTCCGTTCGCTGACCCAGCTCCAGGCGATGCCGTTCTCGTCCGGGAACATGGTCAGCCGGAACAACACCCGGTTGCCCCGCTGTTCGAGCACCTCCGCCAGTTGGTACTCGGTGAAGAGGTTGGGCCAGGCGCCGACGTCGTTGGTCAGTTCCCAGACGAGTTGCCGGGGCGCGAGGATCACCACGCTGTTCTCGGTGTGTCCGGGCGGGTCCGTGTCCTGGGCGGGCTCGGCCGGACCCGGTACGCCCGCACCGACCGTCGCGGCGGGTTCCGCCGGCCCGGTGCCGGCCGCCGGCCCGGTGGTGGTGACGGCGGGCTCGGTGGTGACGGCGGCCTCGATGCCGGCTGCCGGCTCGACGGTGACGGTGGGCGGCGCGTTGGTCTGCGTCGGCACCAGGGGCGGTTCGGCCTGGCGGTCCACCAGTTCGGCGATGTCGGCGATGCTGAGATGCTTGACCTCCTCGGGGATCTGCACCTGGTACCGGTCCGCGACCACGGCCTGCAGTTCGAGCAGAGCCAGTGAGTCCATGCCCAGTTCCTCCAGCGAGGCGGTGGGCGCGGCGGCGGCCGACTCCGCGTTGAGTCCACAGTTGCGGACCAGGATCGAGGTGATGTCCTCGGCTGTCGCCAGCCGCTTGTCCGCCTTCTGCACGGTCATCTGGCTCTCCTTGAACTTCGGGATCGGGATCGGGATCGGGACCTGTCGGGTGGAAAGGGGGACGGCGTGCCGGTGGGAGGAGGGGACGGTGCGCCGGTGGCCGGTGCCGGTCCGCCACGGGCGGTCGTCATGCCGCCGGTGCCGTGGGACGACGCGTACCGTCGGCCGGAAGCGTGGACGGGTCGACCGCCGGCCGCGCGGGCGCGGCGCCGTCGCGCAGCAGCCGGTCGACCAGGTCGGTGGAGTAGCGGCCCTTGCGGAACCGGGCGTCGTCGAGGACCCGACGGACGAACGGGATGGTGGTGTGCACCCCGGGCCCGCCGATGTCGAACTCCTCCAGCGCCCGCTCCAGCCGGTCGATGGCGAGGGTCCGCTCCGGTGCCCAGACCACGACCTTGGCGAGCAGCGAGTCGTAGTGCGGTCCGACCACGTACCCGGGTGCACCGTGCGTGTCGACCCGGGTGAACGGGCCGTCGGGTGGCCGGAACCGGTCCAGCCGGCCGGGTGTGGGCAGGAAGTCCCGATCCGGGTCCTCCACGTTGACCCGGCACTCGATCGCCACGCCGCGCAACTGGACCTCGTCCTGCCGGATCCGCAGCGGTACGCCACTGGCCAGGTACAACTGCTCGTGCACCAGGTCGATCCCGGTGATCATCTCGGTGACCGGGTGCTCCACCTGGATCCGGCAGTTGATCTCCATGAAGTAGAACCGCTCCGCCTCGTCGACCAGGAACTCCACGGTGCCGGCACCGGTGTAGCCGACGTCGAGCGCGCCGCGCAGGGCCGCCGCGGCGATCGCGTGGAGCGTGGCGGCCGAGAGCGCCGGAGCCGGGCCCTCCTCGACCAGCTTCTGGTGGCGACGCTGTACCGAGCAGTCCCGGGTGCCCAGATGCACCCCGCCACCGTGCCCGTCGCAGAGCACCTGCACCTCGACGTGACGGGCCTGGGGCAGGTACCGCTCGACGTAGACCCGGTCGTCGGCGAAGACCGCCCGGGCGACGGTCCGGGTGTGCGCGTACGCGCGGGCGAAGTCGGCGGCCGACCAGACCACGGTCATGCCCCGGCCACCGCCACCGGCGGCGACCTTGATGATCACCGGGTAGCCGATCTCGTCGGCGACCGCCCGCGCCTCCCCGACCGTGCCGAGCGTCTCGACACTGCCGGGCAGCAGCGGCAGGCCCGCGTCACGCATCAGTGCCCGAGCCCGGGACTTGTCGCCGAGGGCGGCCATCACCTCGGGCCGGGGTCCGACGAAGACCAGCCCGTTGTCGGCGCAGATCTCGGCGAAGTCCGGGTCCTCGGAGAGGAAACCGTAGCCGGGGTGGATCGCCCCGGCACCGGTCTGCCGGGCCGCCTCGATGATCGCGGCGGCGTTGAGGTAGCTGTGTCGGCTGGCCGCCGGCCCGATGCAGACACTCTCGTCGGCCTGCCGGACCACGGCCGAGTCCCGGTCCACGGTCGAGTGCACGGCCACCGTACGGACGCCCAGTTCACGGCAGGCCCGCGCGACCCGGAGCGCGATCTCGCCACGGTTGGCGATGAGCAGCTTTTCGAACATCGGACACCGTCCTCGGCGTCAGCCGGATACCAGGGCGATCAGGGGTTGGTTGAACTCGACCGGCTCGCCGTTGCCGACCAGCACCTCGGCGACCTTGCCGGCGTGCTCGGCGGTGATGTGGTTCATCAACTTCATCGCCTCGACGATGCCGATCACCTGTCCGGGCTCGACCAGGTCACCGACCTCGACGAAGGGCGCCGCGCCCGGTTCGGCGGCCCGGTAGAAGGTCCCGACCATCGGCGAGACGACGCTCTGCCGGGATCCGGTCTCGGCGGCCGTCGCGGCGACCGCCGGCAGCACCGGGACGGCGCCCACGGCGTACGTCGGCGCCCCGGCGGGGTCGACCGGTCCCGCCGCGACCACCGCCGGTACGCCGTGCCACTCGATCTCGAGCACCGCGCTGCCGCTGCGCATCCGGATCCGTCGCAGTGGACCGTCCACCTCGGCCACCAGCCGGCTCGCCTGCTCACGCAGCCGGGCCATCAGATGATCGTCCTCGGTCGGCTCGTCGGTCATCGCGGATCCACCGCCGTAGTGGTCGTACCGGTGCCCGCACCGAACCGCCGGAACCGCAGCCGGCGCTGGCGTACCAGGGATTCGGCCGGCATCCGCAGCAGCGGGCCGAGTGCCTCGACCACGGCGTGCCGCAGCAGGTCGGCGGCGGCGGCCGGGTCCTCGTGCGCGCCCCCCGGCGGCTCCGGCACAACCGCGTCGGTGACGCCGAGCCGGAGCAGGTCGGGTGCGGTGACCCGCAGTGCCCGCGCGGCACGCGGGGTGGCGGTCGGGTCGTTCCAGAGAATCGCCGCGCAGCCCTCGGGGCTGATCACCGAGTAGACCGCGTTCTGGAGCATCAGCACCCGGTCGGCGACCGCCAGGGCGAGCGCGCCACCGCTGCCGCCCTCACCGGTGACCACGGCGACGATCGGGACCGGCAGCCCGGTCATGGCGAGGATGCTGTCGGCGATCGCCGCCGCCTGGCCGTGCTTCTCGGCCTCGATTCCCGGGTACGCGCCGGGAGTGTCGACGAGCGTGACGATCGGCAGCCCCAGCCGGACCGCGAGTCGCATCACCCGTTGTGCCTTGCGGTAACCGGCCGGCGTGGGCATGCCGAAGTTCCGGGCGAGTAAATCCTTGGTGTGGTGCCCCTTCTGGTGCCCGACCACGATCATCTGCTGGTCGGCGATACGGGCCAGGCCGGCGACGATGGCTGGGCAGTCCGCGGCGAGCCGGTCGCCGTGCAGTTCGGTGAAGCCGTCGAAGGCGGTGGCAAGGTAGTCCAGGGTGGTCGGCCGGTCCAGGTGCCGCGCCGCCTGCACCGCACGCCAGCCGTCCGGTTCGACCAGCCGCGCCGGATCCCGGATCAGGACCGGCTGCGGAGGCGGCGGGGGTTCCGGCAGCGACGTCGAGCCCGACGACGAGGCGGCGTGCGCGGTGGCGAGCAGCGGCCGGAGCCGGGACCGCAGGCTCCAGCGTTCGACCACCATGTCGGCCTGGCCGTGGCGGAGCAGGAAGTCGGCCGTCTGGAAGCCCTCCGGCAGTGGCTGGCGGATGGTCTGGTGGATCACCCGGGGGCCGGCGAAGCCCATCCGGGCGCCGCTCTCCACCATCACCACGTCGGTGTTGGTGGCGAACGAGGCGGCGACGCCGCCGAAGGTCGGGTCGGTGATCAGGCTGATGGTCAGCAGACCCGCCTCGCGCAGCGCGGCGACCGCCTGGCTCACCGTGGCCATCTGCATCAGCGACAGCACACCCTCCTGCATCCTGGCGCCGCCGGAGGCGGTGACCAGGAGCAGCGGTAGGTTCCGGTCGAGTGCCCGCTCGGCGGCCCGGGTGATCAGCTCCCCGACCACGGCGCCGAGGCTGCCGCCGAGGAACCGGAAGTCCATCACCGCGAGGACCAACGGGTGGCCGTCGATCCGGGCCTCGCCGCAGAGGACCGCCTCGGCGAGGTCGGTGTCCGACCGGGCGGCGGCGAGCCGCTGCGGGTACGAGATCGAGTCGACGAACTCGACCGGGTCGACCGACGCGACGTCGCCGGGGAGCGGGGTGAAGGTGCTCGGGTCGACGAGTTGCCGGATCCGGTCCGGCGCGGGGAGCCGACGGTGGTCGCCACACTCGGGGCAGACGTCGAGGTTGCGGCGTAGCCGTTTGCGGTAGAGCAGTGCCGAGCACGATCGGCAGCGGGTCCAGTGCTGGTCGGCGACGGTCTCGGCGGTGGTGCTCGCGGTCATCGTCCACTCCCGGTTGCCCCGACCGGCCCCTGGTACGTCGGGTCGGCCCCACCTGCGTCCCACCGGTAGAAGCAGCCGGCGACGGCGTCGCGTGGCGAGCGCCAGGTCGACAGGTACGGCGAGATGTGCGGCCGCAGCCGCTCGCTGACCCGTACGAACTCGGGGTGCCGGCTGGCTGCCATCAGCCCGGCCGCCACCGGCTCCTCGGTTTCGAGCAGGTGCACGTAGAGATCGTCGAGGCGGTAGAGGGACCGGTGCTGGACACCGACGATGCCGGGCAGTTCGGTCTCGTCGGACTCGGCGAAGATCCGCGCCACCTCCGATTCCGCCCCGGGCACGATTTTGGCGACGATCAGCGATCGATGCATCTACGACCTCCCAAGGGTCAGGGCCCCGTGCCGGATCGGAGTGGGGACGTGTTGTGGCGCGAGGTGCGATCGGACCAGCGGACGTTCGGCGGCGGGACCGCCGCGGAGGCGGCGGCGCGTCCGCGGAAACGTTGGTCACGATGCGCGCAGGACCGTCAACGTGCTGTCACCGCGTCCGCGTGGGCGGTGAGCGCCGCCGGTGACGTTCCGGTGACGCCAGCAGTGGATCATCAGTTCGCGTTCATACCCCGTCTGACCAGGGGCGATGACGCGGTCTTAGCCCAACGAGCCGACGCTTCGACGGGGCGCGCCGGAGTCGGAAGGGCGCCCGGACGATTGACCGAGCATATGGGCGATTGCTACTCTTCGTCACACTTTCGGGGGCATGGGACAGTTCAACGACAGAGCCGTTGGCACCACGGTCATGCCCAGCCAGGCCAGGGCGACAGTCCCGGCCAGCGTGGTTCGGGACCTGGGTTCCGGTGCAGGGGGTTCGACCATGACCTCTGACAGCAGCATGGCGCCCACCGTGCTCCGCCGACCCGTCTCCGGCGACCCGGATCAGCCCGGGACCGTGCACCTCTTCCTGCTCGACGGCTTCCGGTTGCTGCGCGCCGGTACGCCGGTGGTGGTGCCGCGCGGGCTGCAACGCGTGATCGCGCTGATCGGACTGCGTCCGGGCGCGACCCGTACGCACCTGGCCGGACTGCTCTGGCCGGACACGCCGGAGGAGCGCGCCCTGTCCCGGCTGCGTACGGCACTGTGGCGGCTGCGCCGCACCGGGACCTGCCCCGTACTCACCACCGGTGGGGCGGTCCGCCTCGGCGCCGACGTGGAGGTGGACGTGGACGACCTGGTCCGAGCCGCCGCCCGGGTCCGCGAGGGCGGCGACCCGCGCTGGGCCGAGGGGGTGCTCGCCGCCGGCCGGCACGACCTGCTCCCCGGCTGGTACGACGACTGGGTGCTGCTGGAACGGGAACGGCTGCGCCAACTGCGGCTGCACACCCTGGAGCAGATCGCCCGCGCGTACCTGCGCGCCGGCCAGCACGGCGAGGCGTTGCAGGCGGCACTGGAGGCGATGCGGGCCGAACCGTTGCGGGAGACCCCGCACCGGCTGATCGTCCAGGTGCACCTGGACGAGGGGAACGCGTACGAGGCGCTGCACGCGTTCTACGCGTACCGGCAGCTCATTCTCAGCGAACTGCAACTGGAGCCGTCGAACGCCATGCGGGCACTGCTCGACGACATCCTCGCCCCGATCGGTCGCCCGGCACCGAGACCGGCGCGGGACCCGTACTCCCCGCAGCGCCAACGCCAGTCACCGCCGCCCGCCCCGCGCGCCCCCCGCCCACCCACCGCGTAAGGAAGGGCCCCTTATTAACGCTATAGCGTTAATAAGGGGCCCTTCCTTACGCCGGAGGAGGATGCCGGTGGCGGCGGCCGCGAGCGCGGTTGCCCCGGCGGCGGCGAGTCCCCGGGCGGCGTCGGCCGCAGGGCCGCCGCCGGTGTCCGCGCTGCCCCTCGGTGTCTGACCGACGAGGAACGGGAGCATCATCTCGTTGTCCTCGTGCTCCAGGATGTGACAGTGCCAGACGTAGCGTCCCGGTAGGTCGAACCTCGCCTTGACCCTGGTCAGTTGGCCGGGCAGGGCGACCACGGTGTCCTTGTAACCGGACTCGGAGGGGTCCGGCGGGGTCTTCCCGTCGCGGCCCCGGCCGAGCACCTGGAACTGCACCTGGTGGATGTGGACCGGGTGGGCGTGCGGGGTGAAGTTGTGGAACTCCCAGATCTCGGTGGCGCCCACCGCCGGGTTCGTCCGGACCGGATCGTGCCAGCGCAGCGGCTCCCGCCGCCCCGCCGGGTCGATCACGCCGGCCAGGTGGGCGACCACCCCGGCGGCCGGAGCCACGGCGGAGCGCTCGACGTTGAGCGACAGTTGCCGGGTGACGCTCTCCTGGCCCAGCGGGGTGAAGGCGGGCAGTTCCAGTTGCTCCAGCGGGAGGCTCTGGTCCGCTCCGACGAGCGGCCCGACCAGGAACTTCATCACCTGGCCGGTGGACTCCGGGTTGGCCGCCGGGAAGTCCGTGCCGGGCGTGCCGCCCCGGAACTCGTGGTCGGGTCCTTCGTTGACCAGGTACAGTTCGGTCCCCTCGGCGATGCCGGTGAAGTCCACCACGACGTCGGCCCGCTCGGCGTTGCCGAGCACGATCCGCTCCTGCCGGACCGGTTCGGGCAGGAAGCCGCCGTCGGCGCCGATCTGCCAGAAGGGTACGGCGGTCGAGGCTGGCCGGGCGGTCGCGTCCCCGGCGATCCGGAGTATCAGGAAGCGCGAGTTGCAGGCGTTGAGCACGCGGAACCGGTAGCGCCGGGGCTCGACCCGCAGCACCGGCCAGGTGCTGCCGTTGACCACGATGGTCTCGCCGAAGAACATCGAGTTGAAGATCGGTGAGACGTCGCTGTCCGGAACGTACGGGCCGGAGAAGCCGTCGATGGCCGCCCGGCTCGGGTAGGAGAGCGAGCCGTCCTCGTGGAACGAACGGTCCTGGATGATCAGCGGCAGCTCGTAGTAGCGGGAGCCCGGCGGGTCGTTGCGGGCCGGGGCCGGACCGGGCAGCACGCCCGGCGGCAGGTCGTGCGCGCCGCCTCGGAGCAGATAGAGACCGACCGGCCCGGCGTAGATGTTCAACCGGATCATGCCGAGGGTGTGGTCGTGGTACCAGAGCGTGGTGGCCCGCTGGTCGTTCGGGTACTCGAAGGTCGCCGAGCCCGCCTTCCACTCGACCTTGTGCCGGCGGGCGAAGGTCTCGCGGAACTCGTCGTAGAAGCTGCCGACCGGGGCGTAGCCGGCCGGGATGTTCTTCGCGGCGGGCAGGTACCACGCCTCGGGGTAACCGTCGCTCTCCGGCGCGGTGTGCGCGCCGTGCACGTGGGTGACAAACGGCACCGGCCCGTTGTACGGCTCCGGCCCGGCGGTGAAGGTCGGTCGCTGGTCGCGGTGTTCGACACCGCCGCCGGGGTTGGCCCAGTGCAGGGTGGGGTCGACGGGGAGCAGGTGCGGCAGGAAGTTGCCCCGCTCGTCGACGAGTTCGTTGGCCCAGGTGATCCGTACCGGGCGGTTGACCTTCGCCTCCACCGTGTACCCGGGGTAGCCGAAGGTGTTGCCGTGGCTGGGCGAGCCGTAGCCCCAGACGGTCGTGGTCGGGTAGCCGGGCGGAAGGATCTGCTGCTGGAACTGGCGTACGGCGATCAGGTACTCGTCGAGGGCCTGTTTGCCGTCGCCGGGCAGTGGCGGCATGACCGGCGGGATCACCAGGTCGGAGACGTACTTCGGGATGCCTCCGGGGTCCATCGCGTACGCCGACCGGGTGTGCGAGCCGGCCGGGCGGTTCCCCACCGGAACCATCAGGGCGGCACCGCCTGCGGCACCGGCCGCGAGAAGTCGCCTTCGTGCAACCATCTGCCCTTCCACCTTCCGCCGCTTCTTCGACATGTTCGGTTGGCAACGGCCCGTCCAGGACCAATGTCCGACTTGGGCGAATCTTCCGGTTGACGGTAGCCGAAAGAGACTCGCGGTTCTTCCGCTGACGGGGGATTCACCCCGAAGGCTTAGACACGGGCACGGAAACGACGTTGACCCACCGGGCGTGGCGGAGCTAAGTTACCCTCCTACTGAGAAACACTCAGCTTGAGAATGACAGGCCGGAGGCCGGGCGTGACCACCGAACCAGGCGTGACCACCGAACAGGAATTCCTCGACAGCTACGACCCGCGCGCATACCCCGCGCTCGCCGTGACGGTCGACGTGGTCGCCCTGACCATCCGCGACGGCCGGCTGCACGTCCTGCTGGTCACCCGGGGTGAGCCGCCGTTCGCCGGGCACCGGGCCCTGCCCGGCGGTTTCGTCCGGGACGAGCCGTTGGAGTCGGCGGCGATCCGCGAGCTCGCCGAGGAGACCGGGCTGCGCCCCGGCGAAGGGGAACTGGCCCGGCTCCACCTGGAGCAGTTGGCCAGCTACGGCGACCCCGGCCGGGACCCGAGAATGCGGGTGGTCTCCGTCGCCCACCTGGCGTTCGCCCCCAGCCTGCCCGACCCCCGGGCCGGCTCCGACGCGGCCGGCGCGGCCTGGGTCGAGGTCGACGCGGCCGGCGCGCTCGCCTTCGACCACGGGGCGATCCTCGCCGCCGGGCTCGAACGCGCCCGCGCGAAGCTGGAGTACACCCCGCTGGCCACCGCCTTCCTCGGTGACCAGTTCACCATCGGCGAGCTGCGCGGCGTCTACACCGCGGTCTGGGGCGAGGAGCTGCACGCGGGCAACTTCCACCGCAAGGTGCTCTCCGTGCCGGGCTTCGTGGAGAGCACCGGCGAGACCACCAGCCGGGGCGGCGAGCGCGGCGGGCCCCGGGCCCGCCTCTACCGGGCCGGCGACGCCAGGCTGCTGCACCCCGCGCTGCTGCGCCCGTCCCGGGAGGAGACGGTGCGATGAGCCACAACGGCCGACCCTCGCCCCGGGGAGGGCACACGATGACCTTCGACGAGGCGGTCACCCTGGTCCGCGCCGCCCGTACGCCCGGCGACCTGTTCGGCGACGGTCAGGACGCGGTGACGTACCGCAGGATGGCCCGGCTGCTGCACCCGGACGCGGCACCGGCCGGTCGGACGGCGACCGCCACGGCCGTCTTCGCGCTCCTGGCCGACCTCTGGGCCCGGCACCAGGGCCGGGGCGGGCCGGGTCTGCGCACCCGACGGCACCAGTACATGATCGGCGAGCGGTTCGCCACCGGCGACCTGGCCAACCTCTACCGGGTCCGTTACGACAACCGTGACGCCCTGCTCAAGCTCCCCCGCCAGCCGGCCCAGAACGACCTGCTGGAACGGGAGGCGGTCGCGCTGGACACGCTGCGCCGCCTCGGCGACCCACAACACCGTGCCTACGCGCCCGAGTTGGTGGAGAGTTTCCGGCACGAGGACCCGGACACCGGCGTACGGCGCACCGCGAACGTGTTGGCCCACTCCCCCGGCCTGGTCCCGCTCACCGAGGTCCGGCGGGCCTACCCGGGCGGCCTCGACCCGCGCGACGCCGCCTGGATCTGGCGTCGACTGCTGGTCGCCCTCGGCTGGGCGCACCGGGCCGGGGTGGTGCACGGCGCCGTCCTGCCCGAGCACGTGCTGATCGAGCCGGAGCAACACGGCGTGGTCCTGGTCGACTGGTGTTACTCGGTCGGCGGCGACGGGGGCTCGGTGCCGGCGCTGGTGGCCCGCTACCGCGACTGGTACCCGCCGGAGGTGGGCCGCCGCGGCCCGGCCACCCCGGCCACCGACATCCACCTGGCCTCCCGCTGCGTCGACTGGCTGATCGGGTCCCGCGCGGACGCCGCCCTGACCCGGTTCATCCGTGGCTGCACCCTGGCCAATCCGCGCCGACGCCCGCAGGACGCCTGGCGGCTGCTCGGCGAACTCGACGAACTGCTGGAGCGGCGCTACGGCCCGCGCCGGTTCCGGCGCCTGCTCCTACCACCGACACCCGCCTGACCACACCACGAGAGGGAGACAGACCATGGGTAGTGGACGCTGGTCCACCGACGTGTACGGCGCCGCCGCGAGTTACCGCGCGGCCACCGGGAAGAGCGCGTTCGCGTACAGCGACGGCGGGGCGCGGAGCGTGCACGAACGGCTCGACCCGCGCGGGGTCGACGTACGGGAGAGCCGTGACAGCGACGAGCACCCCCGGTCGACCCCGATCGCGGTGCTGTTCGACGTCACCGGCTCGATGGGCAACGTGCCCCGGGTGTTGCAGGGCAAGCTGCCGGAGTTGTTCGGCCTGTTGCTGCGCAAGGGGTACGCCACCGACCCGCAGATCATGTTCGGTGCGATCGGCGACGCCACCTGCGACCGGGTGCCGTTGCAGATCGGCCAGTTCGAGTCGGACAACCGGATGGACGACGACCTCGCCAGCTTCGTGCTCGAAGGGGGCGGTGGCGGCCAGCGCACCGAGTCGTACGAGCTGGCGATGTACTTCATGGCCCGGCACACCAGCCTGGACAGTGTGCGGCGGCGGGGCCGGCGCGGCTACCTGTTCATCATCGGTGACGAGTTGCCGTACCCGCAGGTGAAGCCGGCCGAGGTGCGCCGCTGGATCGGCGACGAGCTGGCCGAACCGATCTCGGTCGCGGCGATCGTGGCCGAGTTGCGCCAGCACTTCGAGGTCTACTACATCCTGCCCAGCGGGGCGAGCTACGCCGGTGACCCGGAGATCCTGGGTCACTGGCGCCGGCTGCTCGGCCAGCACGTGATCGAACTCGACGACCTGGACGCGGTCTGCGAGACGATCGCGCTCACCGTCGGTCTCGGCGAGGAGGCGATCGACCTGGCCGAGGGGCTGCACGACCTGGCGGACGTGGGCTCGACCGCGACCGGAACGGTCGGCAAGGCCCTGGCCACCATCGGCACCGCCCGGGGTGCCGTGGTGCGGACGGAACTGCCGCAGGGGCTGGACACCGACGGCCCGGACGACGGGCTGGTCCGGCTGTGAACGCCGACGGGCGGCACGTCGTCGTGGTCGACCTCGGCTACGGCGACGCGGGCAAGGGCACGGTGGTGGACCGGCTCTGCGCGGACGGGCCGGTGGCCTCGGTGGTCCGGTTCAACGGGGGCGCACAGGCGGCACACAACGTGGTCACACCGGACGGACGGCACCACACGTTCGCCCAGTTCGGGTCGGGCACCCTGCACGGGGTGCCCACCCACCTGTCCCGCTTCGTGGTGGTCGACCCACTCGCGCTGGCCGCCGAGGCGGAGCAGCTCAACGCGATCGGCGTACCTGACCCGTTCGAACTGCTCACCGTCGACGCCGAGGCGCCGCTCTGCACACCGTGGCACGTCGCCGCCAACCGGCTGCGCGAGCTGGGTCGGGGGGCAAGCCGGCACGGCTCCTGCGGCATGGGGGTCGGCGAGACCACGGCGTACGCGCTGCGTCACGCCGACGCCCCCCGGGCCGGCGACACGCTCGCCCCGGCCCGACTGCGCGCACGCCTGGCGGCCGTACGGGACCGGCTCACCGACGAGCTGGGCGACCTCGGCGGGCCGTCGGTGGACGAGGTGGTCTCCGTGTTCCGGACCTTCGGCGCGATCGTCTCCGTCGTGGACGGGCCGGCGACCCGACGCCGGCTGCTCGGCTCCGGCAGGTGTGTCTTCGAGGGGGCGCAGGGGGTGTTGTTGGACGAGTGGTTCGGCTGGCACCCGTACACGACGTGGTCGACCACGACGTTCGAGAACGCGGAGACACTGCTGGCCGAGGCGGGTCACGGCGCGCGACGGTTGGGGGTGGTGCGCACGTACACGACGCGGCACGGCGTCGGCCCGCTGGTCACCGAGGACCCGGCGCTCACCGCCGCCCTGCCCGACCGGCACAACGGCAACGGACCCTGGCAGGGACCGTTCCGGGTGGGTCACTTCGACGCGGTGGCCCACCGCTACGCGGTCGAGGTGGTCGGTGGCGTCGACGCGCTCGCCGTCACCCACCTGGACGCCCCGGGACGTGCCCCGGAGCTGGCCGTCTGTTCGGCGTACCTGGTCGACGGGGCGCGGCTGGACCGGCTGGCCCCGGGGCAGCGCGGCGACCTCGCGTACCAGGAGCGGCTGACGGCGCTGCTGGGCCGCGCCCGGCCGGCGCGGCTCGACCGGCCCGCGCGCTGGGCCGCCACGATCGGCGCACTGCTCGCCGCCCCCGTCCTGATGGAGTCGTACGGACCGAGCACGGCCGACAAGCGCATCTGGGGCCGGACGCTGGCATCAGCCGCCTGACGGAACACCCGTCCCGGGCAACCGGGCATGGTTCACGGGGCCGCCGGGTAGAGCGGACGCATGCGCTGCCCGCAACCACGAGAAGATGAACAGTCGACCAACAGCGGATGGTGGGGTAGGCGCCTCGATCCGGACCGTTCGCTGGGCCTGCGGCTGACGCTCGCGTCGGTCGCGGCGCTGCTCGTGCTCGTGCCGTTCTCGGTGCTCGCCCTGCTCGTCGTCACGGCCTGGTCGCCACTGCGCGACCTGGACGAGAGCCTGGCCGGATCGTTGCACGCCCACGCCCTGGGCAATCCCGGCTGGGCGTCGGCGATGCAGACCTGGACGGACGTCTTCGGTCCGGGGCCGCTGCGGGTGACGGTCCTGGTGGTGGTCGTCTGGCTCTGGTGGCGGGGCGCCCGTCGGGTCGCGCTCTGGGCGGCCACGACCACGGTGGCCGGCGGCGTGCTCGGCGCCACGCTCAAACTCCTCTTCGGGCGGGAACGGCCGGACCTGCTCGACCCGGTGTCGCACGCGCCCGGTTACGCCTTCCCGTCCGGTCACGCGCTCACGGCGGCGCTGGCGACCGGCGTACTGCTGCTGGTCTTCCTGCCCGTTGCCGGCGGCATCGGCGGCGCCCGGCGTCGGCGGGCGGCCCGCTGGGGCCTCTGGCTCGCCGCCGTCGTGGTCACGTTGGTGACCGGGTTGAGCCGGATCGCGCTCGGCGTGCACTGGTCGAGTGACGTGCTGGGCGGCTGGGTGCTCGGCGCCGCCGTGGTCGCCGCCACCACCGCCGCCTTCGCCACCTGGCGGGGCAGGGTCCGGCGCCGTCCGAGCGCCCCGCTGACCGAGGGCGTCTTCGAACGTGAGAGCCCGAGCACGCCAACGGCCCCCGGTGCATAGCGTCCGACGACGGCGGGTAGCAAGGCGCGATGCCCCTCGCAGCGACAATCACCGTCCTCCGGCAGGTCGCCACCCGACTCGTGTTGCCGATCGCCCTCCTCTACGGGGTCATGGTCGGCTTGGGGCTGCTGGTCACGAAGGTGCTGAACGACGTCTGGCCGCTCACCGTCGAGGACACCGTCAACCGGCAGTTGGAACTCGAACGGAACAGTGGCGCGAACGACGTCTCGCTGGTGTTCAGCACGATCGCGAGCACGCCGGCGATCATCGCGGTCACCGCCGTGGTGGCGTTCACCCTCACGGTCACGTTACGGCGCTGGCGGGAGCCGGTGTTCCTGGTCAGCGCGGTCAGCGCCCAGGCTTTGGTCTTCCTGCTCACCACCCTGGCGATCGACCGGCAACGGCCCGCCGTCGAGCACATGGACGTGTCACCGCCGACCTCCAGCTTCCCGTCCGGGCACACCTCGGCGGCGGTCGCGCTCTACTGCGGGCTCGCCATCCTGCTGGCGCTGCACGCCCGCCGTACGTCGACCAGGGTGGCCTGGTGGTCGTTGCTGGTGCTGATCCCGATCGGGGTGGCGCTGACCAGGATGTACCGGGGCATGCACCACCCCAGTGACGTGATCGGCTCGTTCGTCAACGCGGGGACCTGCCTGGTCGTCATGGCACGCGCCCTGCTCGACCGGGCGGTCCGCTGGGGAGGTGAGCACGGCGTTGTACGCTTCCGGCCGCACCAAGTGGAATGACAAAGCACTATGTGGACCGAGAAGGGTTGACATTGCTCGCGAATCTGCTGCCCGGCTTCCGAGAGGTGCGTGCGCCACTCATCGCGGGATACGTCTGGGTGCTGGCGCTCTGGATCGCCGTCGGGGACAACATCCTCGAACTCCAGCCGTATCCGCCGGCTCTGGAGAGTCTGGTCCAGCTCGGCAACTGGCTCGGCAAGACGGTTCTGCTCGGCGCGATCAGCGTCTGCGCGTACATCATCGGCATTATCTCGAACACGACGAACCGGCTGCTGGAGCCGAGGCTCCTCGCCTCGGGCTGGGATTACCGCAATGTCGTCAGGCTGGCTCGCGGTGAGACGCTGCGGCGGATCGACTCCAGCATGCGCTGCCCCGGTCCCCGGTCGGTCAGCCGGCCGCTGTTCGAGATGATCCGCAGGCGGGCCATCGAGCAGTATTCCGCCATCCCGGACTACCAGGGCAACTGCCACCAACTGATCGACCGGGCGTGGCAGGCCCTGCCGGTACGGCATCCGGACCGGGCGCTGCTGGTGCCCGCCACCGTCACGACGGCGGAACTCGTGGTGAAGTACCCGGTGCTGGACCAGGCGATCGCGGAGTCGATGTTCGGCATCGAGCGCAAGGTCGCCGAGGTGTTGAAGGATCTCGAACCCACGGTGGAGCGTCTGATCGGCGCCGAGCCGGAGTTGCACGGCGAGTTCGACCGGTGGGTCGCCGAGGCCCAGTTCCGGATCTCGCTCTTCGTACCCGCCACCGCCCTGGTGGGGGTGCTGAGCTGGCGGTTCTCCTGGTTCTACCTGTTCGGGCTGGTGGCCCCGGTCGCCCTGCTCATGGTGGGACGGCGCGAACTGGTCAACGCGTACGCGAAGATCTCGATCTGGCTCTCCGCGGGTCGGGTGAACTCGCCGGTGCTCGACGAGATCATGGCCCAGGAGCACCCGTACGACATCCAGGCGTCGTCGTCCCCGGCGGCCGACCGGTTCGTCCGGCTCAACCTGCTCGGTCCCGAGCCGGTCGGGGTGAACCCGCTCGCCTGGGTGAGAACCGTGATGCCGGGAGCCCGGCGCGCCCGTTACCGGTACGAGTTCGAGTAACGCGAGGTCAGCGGGCGGGTGCCGGCGCGCGACCCGCCGGCCCCGCGTTGACATGCAGCCGTTTGGTTGCCTATTTTTAGGCAGCCCGACGGCTGCATTTCTTACCGGACGGCTCCGATTTTCAAGGGCGGCTGCGATTTTCAGGGGCGGCTGCATTTTTCCAGGGCGGACGAGTGGACGAGGTGTTCAAGGCGCTGGCCGACGCCAGCCGGCGCCGGCTGCTCGACAGCCTGAACGCCCGCAACGGCCAGACCCTGCGCGAGCTCTGCGCCGGCCTGGACATGACCCGACAGTCGGTCAGCAAGCACCTGGCGGTGTTGGAGTCGGCCAACCTGGTGACCCCGGTCTGGCGCGGCCGGGAAAAGCTGCACCACCTCAACGCCGCGCCGATCAACGCCATCACCGAACGCTGGATCAGCCAGTACCACCGCGAGCGGGTGCACGCGCTCGCCGACCTGAAGCGAGCACTGGAGGAGAGCCCGATGAGCGACCTCGAATTTGTCTACACCAACTACATCCGCACCACTCCGGAGCGTCTCTGGCAGGGATTGACCGACCCGGCTTTCACCCGGCGCTACTGGGGTGTCACCTTCGAGTCGGACTGGACCGTCGGATCGGCGATGGCGTGGTCGGTGAACGGGATCACGATCACCGATCCGGGCCAGGTCGTGCTCGAATCGGACCCGTACCGGCGGCTTTCGTTCACCTGGCACGCCATCACACCGGAGTTCGCCAAGGCGTACGAGATGGGCGACGAATTGCTGGCCCGGATGGCCGCCGAGCCCCGGTCGAAGGTTACCTTCGAGATCGAGCCGCGCGGGGAAATGGTGAAACTGACCGTCACCCACGACGGGTTCGAGCCGGGCAGCGCGATTCGGGAGGGGGTCCAGCACGGCTGGCCGGAACTGCTCTCCGGCCTGAAGACCCTGCTGGAGACCGGCGATACCCTGACCGGCACGGAGGCGGACCAGGCGGGCTGACCCGGATGGTCCCGCGCCGACAAAACCCAATTGTCGTACGGCGTACTAGAATAAATCGGCGCCGATGGCGAGCAGCGCCGAGACAACCGGAGGTGGCGCGCGTGGGCCGGGCAGGACCGACCGGTGGCACCGGTGCCGTCGACCCCGAGGCGCTGTGGTTACGCCCCGGCGGCTCCCGGCGCGGTCGGCCACCGACCCACACCCGTACCGAGGTCACCTCGGCCGCGATCGCGATCGCTGACGTCGAGGGGCTGGGCGCCGTCACGATCCGCCGGGTCGCCGCCGACATCGGCGCCGGGGCGATGTCGCTCTACAGCTACGTGCCGGACAAGGAGACCCTGCTGGAGCTGATGATCGACCAGGCCAGCGGTGAGGACGGGCTGCCACCGTCCAGCGGCGACTGGCGGACCGACCTGCGGGCACTGGCCCACCTGCAACGCGGCCTGATGCGGCGCCACCCGTGGCTGCCGTCCGCGCTCGTCTTCCGGCAGACGCTCGGCCCCAACACCCTCGCCGCCCTGGAGTACGCGCTCACCGCGCTGCGCGGCACCGACCTCGACGGCCAGACGAAGATGGAGGTCATCGCCATCCTCACCGGCTTCGTCGCAAACTACGTGTCACGGGAGATCGCCCAGGAACGCGGTGCCGAGCAGGGCATCGGGCAACCTCAGGAGGTGGCCGACGCACAGGCCCGCTACCTGCGCGCGGTGCTGGGCGGTGGCGACTACCCCCGGCTCGCCGAGGTGGTCACCAGCGGCGGAAACGGCACCGCGTCCGGTTTCGACCGGCTGCTCGACCAACTCCTCAACGGCCTGGTCCCGGACGACCGGGGAAATCAGCCGGATTAGCCGGATCGGATTCATCGGTCGTCGGCACTACCTGCTTTAAGGGAGGTTTAAGAAACTAACGGGTACGCGCGGAAAGTGCCTAACATACGGCGGCCGTGGCCGTCCGGTCGGCATTTCGCGTCCTGCTTGTTGGGGAGTAATCCGTGTCGTACACCTCGTTTCGCGAACCCGACGCGAGCCCGCCGCCGTCACGTCCGGGCCTGCCCGGATGGCTCGCCCGGAACAAACTGGGTGTGGCGATCAGTGCCGCCGCGGCCGTGGTCGTCGTCGCGAGCGCGGTCGTGTACGTGACCGGCGCCGCCGCCGGACCCGAGCCGTCGAACGCGTCCAACTCGCTCGCGTACGCCTCGCCGTCGGCGGCACAGGCGGAGTCGCTCGGCGCGGCCCCGTCCGCCGCCGCATCCGCCACCGCCCCGGTGACCCCGTCCACCGCCGCCACCACGTCTTCGGCCGCGACGACGCAGAAGGTGCCCAAGACCGGCTGGATCCCGGTCGACAACACGGCCTGGAAGGCACAGGTCGACGCGTACAACGCGCTGAAGATCGACCCCGTGCCGGCCGGTGTCGGCAACCTCGCCGAGTTCCGGGCGGACTGCCAGTACAGCCACCGGCTGCCGGACGACCCGATCGTCGCCCCCGGCCTACCGGGTGCCTCGCACATGCACTCCTTCGTCGGCAACAAGGCGGTCGACGCGCACACCGTGGCGCAAGACCTGACCAAGTTCACCGCCACCTCGTGCAAGCCGGTCCAGGACCACTCCGCGTACTGGGTGCCGACGCTCTACGACAACGCGACCGGCAAGCCGGTCGAGACCACCGGCTTCCGGGTCTACTACCGCTCGCACCTGCAGGACTCGACCGGCCAGATGCCGATGCCCAACGGCATGCGCATGATCAGTGGCGACGCCAAGAAGAAGACGCCGACCCCGCGCGGCGCGAGCGGACAGTTCTACTGCGCCTTCTACGGCCCCGGCGACCTCGACGGCATCGCCCGCAGCACCAACGGCAACTGGCCGATCTGCGGTGGGGACGCCACCCTGCACTACATGATGCGGTTCCCGGACTGCTGGGACGGCAAGCACGTGGACAGCCCCAACCACAAGGACCACGTGGCGTACGCGGCGGGCAACGCCTGCCCGCGCAGCCACCCGGTGAAGATCCCGGCGATCACCTTCGACATCCAGTACGGGGTGAAGGGCACCCCGCAGGGCTACTACCTCTCCTCGGACAAGGAGGGTAAGAGCGCCTCGTCCATGCATGGCGACGCCTTCGTGATGTGGGATGTCACCACCATGAACAAGCGCACCAAGAACTGCGTCCTCCAACGCCGGACGTGCGACAACTACGGTTACCAGAAGTAATCCCGGGCGAGCGACGGTGGACGGGCGGGCGCCGACGTTGAAGACTCGTCTCACCGGTGTCCTCGGGCGCCTGCTCGTCGCGCTCGCCTTCGTCCTGCCGTGTGTCGCCTTCGGACTGCTCTCGTCGGCGGCGCTGCCGGGCCAGGACGGCGAGGGTGAGCTGGGCGGGCAGAAGGCGGAGGCGATCGCCACGGCCGGCTGGCAGGTTGCCCTCACCGTGGCGATCGGTCTGCTCCTCGGCATCGCCGGAGCCGTGATCCAATTCCGGCTCCGGCGGCGGCTCTCGGACGACATCCCGCCGGACGGGCGACAGACCGGCGGGGACGGTGAAGGCGGCCGGGCGGCGGCCGGATAGCCGTTCGCCGCCGCGGACTCTCAGGTGCGGAACGGACCGGTGACGCAGTACGTGATCCCACCGGAGGAGGAGCCCGAGGTGCCTCGCTGGGACGAGAAGTAGAGCCGGTTCCCGGCCGGGGTGAACGCCGGACCGCAGATCTCCGACGAGCCCTGGCCGGTGATGCGCAGGAAGACGGAAATCTTGTCGTCCGGCGTGATCACGCAGATCTCCATGTTGCCGCCGTCCTCGGCGACGTAGAGGTCACCGAAGGTGGAACCGGTGATGTTGTCCACCCCGGTCAGCGGCGCCGAGCCAGGGCTGACCAGGTTGTCGTCGTAGGCGAGTTCGTACGTGTTGTTGGTGAGGTTGAGCTGCCAGACCCGGTTGTCGCCCTTGGTGGTGAACCAGACGGTGTTGTCGGAGTAGTGGCAGCCCTCGCCGCCGTTGAACGACTTCGCCCCGGACACCTGCGACCGGGTCACGGTCGGGGAGCCGTCCGGGTCGGGCACGGCGGCCCAGGTGAACGAGCCGGAGGTGCCGCTGCCGGCGACCAGCACCTGGAGCGCGCCGCTGGAGAGGTCGCCCCAGGTGGTCGGGATGAACCGGTAGAACTTGCCGTTGGTCTCGTCCTCGGTGAGGTAGATGACCCGCCGGTCCGGGTCGGCCGCGGCGGCCTCGTGCTTGAACCGGCCCATCGCGGGGCGGACCACGGCGGTGCCGCCGAGCGGGTACGTCTCCCACACCCGACCGAGGCTCACCTCCTCGCAGGACAACCAGGTGTTCCACGGGGTCTTGCCACCGGCGCAGTTGTTGTTGGTGCCGGAGAGGATCCGGGACGCCCCGACGACGGCGCCACTGGAGTCGAAGAGGATCCGGGACGCGCCGCCGCCGGAGGAGGAGCTGACCTCCGAGTTGGAGACGTACACCCAGCCGCTGCCGTTGGCGAAGACGGCCCCGCCGTCGGGCGCGCTGTGCCAGGTGTACGAGGTGCCGGGCACGACCTGGCCGGAACGGGCGACGATCTGGCTGGTGAAACCGGCCGGCAGTTGGATGCCGTGCGAGTTGGCCGACTGGAGCGGACCGTACGGGCCCGACGCGTTCTGTGCCGGTGCGGCGTACGCGGCTGACCAGGCGGTGAAGGGCAGCGCCACCGCGCCGGCCCCGAGCACCGTGGCGCGCAGCATGTTCCGTCGATCCATCGATGACCTCCTTGGTGGGCGGTCCGAGAACCGTAACGATCAGTGCTTTCCGTAGGACGGTACGTAAATGAACGTCTGCCATCGATGCGTGGACGGGAAGGTGGCCCACGGCGGGCGGACCGCGTCGGATATCCGGGACGGCGCTTGACGCGGACCTGGGAGCGCTCCAGGATCGATCATGGTCCACTGAGGATGGACGGGTCGATCGGGGTGGTGGCAGATGCTGGCGGCGTTCGGCCTGACCGAGCTGGAGGAACGGGTCTACCTGGAGCTGGTTTCCGGGCAACCCGGGACCACCGCCGAACTGGCGGGCCGGCTCGA
The DNA here is from genome assembly GCF_044901685.1 of Micromonospora sp. NPDC050397. NCBI lineage: Bacteria > Bacillati > Actinomycetota > Actinomycetes > Micromonosporales > Micromonosporaceae > Micromonospora > Micromonospora sp. NPDC050397. The sequence continues at coordinate 161,202 of NZ_JBJDPS010000007.1, read as the reverse complement.
CCTCAACCCCGGCGAGGTCGCCCGCGCGGTACGGATGTTGGAACGCCCCGGCCTGGTGCACACGGTCGACGGTCGGGCCGAGGCGACCTCCCCCGACCTCGCGATCGACTCGCTGGTGATGCAGCGGATGCGAGAACTCCAGGAGGCGCGGATCGGGCTGCGGGACTGGTTGCAGCGGCAGCGCGCGGCCGGTCCGCTCGACCAGGGCGTGCACATGGTGGTGGGACGAGCGGTGATCAACCGCACCTTCGACCAGTTCCTGCGCGGGGCGCAGGAGGAGGTGCTCGGCTTCGACCGGCCGCCGTACACGGCCGAGATCCACGAGAACCCGACCGAGCTGGACCTGCTCGGTCGGGGCGTACGGTTCCGGGTGGTCTACGACCGGCGGGCGTTGGAGCGGCCCAACGCCTCGACCCACATCGGCGCGCTGGTCGCGGCGGGTGAGCAGGCGCGGGTCGCGTTGGACGTACCGGGGAAACTCGCGGTGGCCGACCGGCGGGTGGCGCTGCTCTCGTTCCCGGGACGCACCGGCACGATCGAACCCTGGGCGCTGGTGGTACGCGGCGCGACCTGGGTGGACGTACTGGTGGCGTTCTTCATCGAGGTCTGGGAGCGGGCCACGCCGCTACGCCTCTCCCCCGCGACCGACGCGATCGACGACATCGACCGGTGGGGGCTGCCCAGCGCGACCGACCGGCAGATCCTGTCGCTGCTGATGACCGGGCTGCCGGACAAGGCCGTCGCCTCCCAGCTCGGGATGTCGCTGCGGACGGTGCAGCGCCGGTTGCGCCAGCTCATGGACATCACCGGCAGCGCCACCCGGATGCAGCTCGGCTGGTTCGTGGCCCGCAACGACTGGTTGTGAGACGTACCCGGAAGTGTTGTGAGACGTACCCGGAAGTGATGTGAACCGCCCCGCCCCCACACAGCGGGGCGGTTCACGTCACGGGGACGACCTCGGCCGGTCCTCGCCGTCGGCCCGCTCCTGCTCGGGCGGACGGCGGCAGCCGAGTGCCACCGCCGCCGATTCTGGGCGGGCGGGATGGTCGAGGGCAGGCTTCGCCGGTGGCGGAGCACGGACATGGCGCAACTCCGCCACCTTTGAAGGAAGGGCCCCTTGTTAACGCATAGCGTTAACAAGGGGCCCTTCCTTAACGGGTGCGGTGCCGGCGACCGGGCGCCGGGGGCCGACCGCGTGGGCCGTACGCTGCTGTTCGTGCTGATCCTGCTGCCACCGTCGGAGGGAAAGACCGCGCCCCGGTCCGGCCGACCGCTGAACCTGGACACGATCAATCTGGGCGAACTGAATCCGGCTCGGGAACGGGTGCTGGAGACGCTGGTCGAACTCTGCGCGGGCGACGACCGGGAACGGGCCCGCGCGGTGCTCGGCCTGAGCCCGGGGCAGGACGACGAGATCAGCCGCAACGCCGGGCTGCGCACCGCACCGGCCCAGCCGGCGGCGAAGATCTACACCGGCGTGCTCTACGACGCGCTCGACATCGGCAGCCTGGCCGGGGCCGCCCGGTCCCGGATCCGCCGCTCGGCACTGATCTTCTCCGGCCTCTGGGGGGCGGTACGGGTGGACGACCGGATTCCGGCGTACCGCTGCTCGATCGGGGTGAACCTGCCGGGGCTGGGCGGGTTGGCCACGTACTGGCGGGAGCCGCTGGAACCGGTGGTCACCGAGGCGGCCGACGGTGCCCCGATCCTCGACCTGCGTTCGGGGGCGTACGCGGCGATGTGGCGACCGACCGGCCGTACCGCCGAGCGGACCGTCGCCGTACGGGTGCTGCACGAGCAGATGGTGGGCGGGGTGGCCCGGCGCTCGGTGGTGAGCCACTTCAACAAGGCCACCAAGGGGCGACTCGTCCGCGACCTACTGCTGGCCGGCGCGATGCCACGCAGCACGGCGAAGCTGGTCGAGGCGCTACGCGACCTGAAGTACACCGTCGAGGAGCAGCCGCCAGCCCCCGGCCGCCCACGCCAACTAGACGTGGTGGTCACCGAGTTGTAGCTCAAGCAACACACGGCGCAAACAACCCACAACACAAAGCCCCAGCACAAGAAAGCAAAGCGCCCCGCGCAAGGAAGGGCCCCTGCAAGGAAGGGCCCCTTGTTATCGCTTTCGGTATAGGAAGGGCCCCCTGTTAACACTCGGGGCGGCACCGGCCGGTCGACCCCGTGAACGGGGTCGACTGGATCGACCGGGTCGACCGGGTCAACCGGGGTCAACCGGCCGATTCGGTCGGGACTTGCACCTGACGTCGCGGCAGGTCATAGCGTTGCTGGCGTGATCGGGAAAGATGACGCCGGCCGCCGGTGGAGCGTCGGCGAGGTGGCACGGGCCAGCGGCACCACGGTGCGCGCGCTGCACCACTACGACGAGATCGGCCTGCTGCGGCCGAGCGAGCGTACGTCCTCCGGGCACCGCCGCTACACCGGCGAGGACGTACGGCGGCTCTACCGCCTGCGGGCGTTGCGGACGCTCGGGCTGTCGCTGGAGGAAATCGCGGTGGTGCTCGCCGACTCCGGCGACGATCTGGCGACCATGCGTGGCCTGCTGGCCGCCCAGTTGCACGGGCTGGAGGCGCACGCCGTACGGGTCGAGCAGCTCACCCAGCAGCTCCGCGGGCTGCTGGGGCAGATCGACACGGCATCGATGCCCGATCCGGACCAGTTCATGACGACCCTGGAGATGATCTCTGTGTTCGAGACCTCGTTCACCGACCAACAGCGCGAGGACCTGGCCCGCCGCCGGGCCGAACTCGGCTCAGAAACGATCGAGACGGCCAAGACCGAGTGGTCGGGCCTGGTCGAGGAGTTGCTCCGGCACGTCCAGGACGGCACCCCGGTCGACGACCCGGCGGTACGGGACCTGGTCGCTCGCTGGGACGCGCTGGCGAACCTGTTTCACGCCGACGGCACGGCAGGCGAACCGACACGGGCGGCGGCCCAGCGAATGTGGGCCGGCAACAGCGACGAAATCGGGCGGAACCTACCCTGGCCGGTAGAACGGATGCGGGACCTCGTCGGCTACCTGGAGCGCGTCCGCCAGTCCCGCTAACCGTACCGGCGCCGGGCGCCCACCGCCCGGACCCCCACCGCCCACCGCCCGCCGGCAGGCGCGCGGTCGCCCGGAACGCTCCACCCTCGCCCGAAGGAAGGGCCCCTTCTTATCGTTTTTTGTATAGGAAGGGGCCCTTCCTAACCTGTGGGCGGGGGGCGCCGGTAGGGGTTAGCGGACCACGCCGATGCCGGTGAAGGAGCGGTCGTACTCGGTGAACGACTGGTTGTTGTACGGCGCGTAGATCCACGTACGCAGCGAGTTGGCGGCGGTGTCGACCTCCACCAGTCGGACCGGGTTGGTGGTGTTCGAGTGGAACGTCTGAAGGAACGTGTAGATCTTGTTCCCGTTGACACCGGTGTCGACCCGGTTGCCGGCGACGCCGACGTGACCGGAGAAGACGAACCGGATGTTGGCGTACTGCTTGACCAGGTTGTCGAAAAGATACTGCGGGCTGGTCGCGCCGTACGACGCGCTCTGCTCGATGTTGCCGTTACCGTCGATGTAGTCGTGCGTGACGACGATGACGTTGTGCCGGGGGTGGGCGGCGACCACGTTCTTCGCCCAGTTGACGGCCTCGACCCGGGGCCACAGTTCGAGGGTGAGCACCATCCACTGCACACCGCCGGCCTCGAACGTCGAGTACGAGTTGTCGACCTTGCCGGTCTCGAACTGCCCCTTGACCGCGCCGTACTGGCTGACGGTGAAGAACTGGTTGAACACGGTGGTGTCCCGCACGAGTTCCCGGGTGCGAGCGGGGTCGCGGGCCGAGCCGCCGACGCCGGTGGCCTGGGTGTCGTGGTTGCCGATCGCCAACGCGTACGGAATCCCGGCGGTCTCGATCGGGCGCATGGCGTTGCGGGCGATCACGTACTGGGAGTGGTCGGGGGTGTCCCAGTTGACCACGTCACCGGAGGAGGTGACGAACCGCAGGTCCAGCGCGGACCGGTTCTGCACCAGCCAGTCGGTCCGGTTGCGGAACCGGGTGTCGCCGCTGTTCAGCACCTCCTGCTGGGTGTCCGGCATGACGGCGAAGCTGAACTTGGTGTCGGTGGTGCCGGGAGTCTCCATTTTCGCGTACGCGATGTGGACGTTCCGGTCGCAGGGCGACGCCTGGAAGTCGTTGACGAACTCGATCTTCACGTTGTGCTGGCCCACTCCGACCGCCGCGCCGACCGGGTAGGTCCCGTAGCTGGTGGCGCTGACGATCGTGGTGCTGCCGACGACCACACCGTCGACGGTCAGCCGTACCGTCGGCCAGCCCTGGCAGTTCTCGCCGATGGCGCCGATCAGCACCCGCCCCGAACCGCTGATGCTGGTGGTGGCGTAACTCGAATTGGCCCAGAGCGAGGCGTGGGTGCCGGACGCGGGCACGGGGGTGCCGGTCGCCGTACGGATCGCGCCGTTGACCACGGTGAACTGGGACGGTTCGGCGGCACTCGCGGCCCCGACGAACGTCATTCCCCCGGCCACCGTCACCAGCGTCGCGACCAGCGCGACCAGCGCGGACCTGGGTCTTGTCATACGCACCGTATCTTCCTCCTTGCCGCCATACGTCCCAACCTGGGCATATGGATGCTAAGAAAGATCAGTACGGCGTATGGAAATCCCTGAAGGACAGTTCAGGTACCGAAGCTGTACGCCACGTTTCACTTCACCGACCCGGGTCCGGGGCCGACGGTCAGTCGAAGGTGACGTGGGCGAAGGCGAAGTCGTCCGCCAACTCCCCCTGGCGACCGCGCAGCTCGGCCAGGTCCCGGCTCAGCCGCTCCCGGGCGGCGAGCACCGGAGCCTGGTCCCCCAGGTGTTTGAGCCGCTCTCCGATCGCCGCCACCGCCAGGTCCTCGGCGAACCGACCCGGGTCGACGCCGCAGGTGACCCCGTGCTCCCAGATCCGCACCCGCTCGAAGAAGAACCCGCCGGGTGAGACCTCCAGCCAGGCCCAGCCCTCGGTCGGCCCGTTCGCCCAGCTCACGTAGAGGCTACGGATGATCGGGTCGGCCACCTGCCGGCCCGCGTACGCGTCGACGGCGGCGGCCCTCGCGACCGCGCCGAGATCGTTGACGTAGCCGCTGCGCCCGTCCGGGAGCCGTCCGACGATGTCCCGGTAGGTCAGCGGAGCCGCGCCGGTCGGGTCGGGCTCGTCCAGTTCGGCCACGGCACGGAACACCCGGGCGTCGAGCACATAGTCGAGCAGCCGACGCCCGTTGCCACCGCCGCGCAGCGTCGCCGACTCGACCCGCAGCAGAGGCAGTCCGACGGCGGCGCAGACCGCGTTGGTCATCCGGTCGTCCCGGTTCACCTCCGGACCCCGGCCGATGGTGTCGGTCAGCTCGACCGCGAAGGTGGGCACGAGACTGTGCCGGTCGCCGACCACGAAGGCGAGCTGCGTACGGATCGCCGAGCTCCACTGGTGCGCGGTGACGCCCTGCGGACGGCGACGGGTGACCTGGCCCAGCTTGCACTCCGGCCGTGCCACGACGCCGGCCCGCTCGAACAGCTCACCCCGGGCGATCCTCGTCGGAGCCTCCCCGGGCGGGAAGATCGGTCGGAGCAGCAAATCGGCGTCGATGCCCGTGGCTACCATCAGTGTCGATCCCAAATGTCCATCGGTGTCGGTCCCAAGTATCGTGGTCGGGACGCCACCCACCACCGCTCGGTGGACAGCCGGTATCCATGGTAGGAACGCGCCTCCGCGCCACCGGCGGCAGTACCCGATCAAGGGCGCGTCGGCAGGCTACCCGGCGGTCAACAACTTCTTGGCGACCTTGCCCATGGCGTTGCGGGGCAACCCGTCGACCAGGTGCACCTGGCGTGGACGCTTGTGGACCGACAACCTGGCCGCGACAAACTCGATGAGCTGCTCCGCGTTCACCCCTTCGGCCACCACGTACGCGGTGACCTGCTCGCCCAGGTCGTCGTGCGGGGTGCCGACCACCGCTGCCTCGGCCACGGCCGGGTGGGAGAGCAGGGCGTCCTCCACCTCACCGGCACCGATTCGGTAGCCGCCACTCTTGATCAGGTCGGTCGAGGCCCGGCCGACGATCCGGTGCCAACCGTCGGCACCGATGGTCGCCACGTCCCCGGTGGCGAACCAGCCGCCGTCGACCGTCTCCGCCGTTCCAGCACCAGCACGAGCACCAGAACGAGTACCAGCGCCAGCATCGAAACCAGCACCGGTGCCGGCACCAGCACCACCAGCACCGGCACCGGCACCGGCACCGAGGTAACCGCTGAACAGGGTCGGGCCGCTCACCTGCAACTCGCCGATGGACTCGCCGTCGGACGGCACCGGAGCGCTGCTGTCGTCGACCAGTCTGGTGCGCACCCCGGCGACCGGCAGGCCGACCTGCCCCGGGCGCCGCTCGCCGGCCGCCCGACCACTGACCGTGATCAGGGTTTCGGTCATGCCGTAGCGTTCCAGCGGCGGTTGACCGGCCAGCTCCGCCAGCCGGTGGAAGACCGGCACCGGCAGAGCCGCGCTGCCGGAGACCAGCAGCCGCGCCCCGCGCAGCGCCCGCGCGGCCGACTCGTCGGCGCTGATCCGGGACCAGACCGTCGGTACGCCGAAGTAGAGCGTGCCGCCGGCTGCCGCGTACGCCTGTGGGGTCGGGCGGCCGGTGTGCACCAGCCGCCCACCGAGCCGCAGTGGACCGAGCACCCCGAGCACCAACCCGTGTACGTGGAACAGTGGCAGTCCGTGCACCAGCGTGTCGTCCGGGGTCCACTGCCACGCCTGCGCGAGCGCGTCCAGGTCGGCGGCGATCGCGGCCCGGCTGATCAGGGCGCCCTTCGGCGGTCCGGTGGTGCCGCTGGTGTAAAGGATCAGCGCCGGGTGTCCGGCCGGCGGCTCCGGATAGCTCGTGCTCGACCGGTTGGTCCGGGCGATCGGCAGCACCGCCGGACGCCGCGTCCCGGCCGGCAGGTCGGCGAGCAGGTCCGGCTGCTCGGTCAGCACGATCTCGGCGCCCGAGTTGCCGAGCAGGTGGGCGAGTTCGGCCGGGCCGGAGTCCGGCGGCAGCGGCACGACCGGCACCCCGCCGATCAGCCCGGCCAGCACCCCGACGACGGTCTCGACGGTCGGCGTGGCGTGCACCGCGACCACCGCCGCCCCCTGGATGTCGTCGGCGACGGCCGTCGCCCAGCCGACCAGTTCCTGCCGGGACAACGACCGGCCGGCGACCACCAGCGCCCCCGAATCGTCGGATGTCTCCGCGAACAGCCCGTCCACCAGCACGCGCGCTCCTCTCACATGCAAGGAAGGGCCCCTTGTTAACGCTATGCGTTAACAAGGGGCCCTTCCTTGCGCTGCACAGCGGGGTTCAGGGTAGACGTGGCAGGAGGGTCAGCGCGACGTCGAGGGCACGGCCGGTGGTGGTGGCGCCGCCCTCGACGTCCCACACTTCGGAGAGCACGCAGAGCACAAAACCCCAGGCGACAACCCGGTCGATCGGCAGGCCCAGGCCGTCGGCGACCTGTTCGACCCGGGCCGGGACCAGCGCGACCAGGTTGTCGTCGCGGCGGGACGGGTCGGGGTTGCAGAACAGCGGACCGACCTCGGCGCCCGGATCACCGACCGCACCGTGCGGGTCGATGGCGAGCCACGGTTCCCGGTCGGCCCGCAGAATGTTGTCATGGTGCAGGTCGCCGTGGAGCACGACCCGGTCGGTGGCGCTCGCGACGAGTTCGTCGAAGAGCCGGCTCGCGCGTTCCACCAGACGACGCGGAAGCACCCGGTCGTCGGGGTACGCACGCAGGTGGGCGACGAACGACCCGCCCCGATCGGCCAGCTCGGGCAGCGGGCAGCCGAGTGGCGGGGGGCGGTGCAGCCGTCGGGTCACCTTGACAAACGCGGCCGTGGCCGCCTCGTCCGACGCCCGAAGGGTGCCGCCCAGCCGGCCGGGAAGATGCGGCACCAGATCACTCGCCGGACTGCCGGGCGTGGCCCGCTCCAGCAGCAACACGCCCCGGTCGTCGTCGCGGGCGAGCAGCCGTACGGCGCCCTGGCCGGCGTACGCCTCCAGCGCGTTCGCCTCGTCGGCGAGGTGCCCGGACGACGGTACGCCGAGCTTCAGCACCGCCGCCGATCCGTCGGCGCGTCGGGCCGGTGCCACCCAGTTGAAGCTCAACGGGTACGGGTCGCCCACGGTCAGCTCCCAGTCGCGGGCGATGGCGGCGACCCTCGACGGCAGCTCGACGAGCCACCGCCGACCGTCGTCGCCCCAGTTCCCGACCACGTTCTGCCGGAACACGGGCGGAATGGCGACATCACTCGACATGTCGCGGATTCTGCCACCGACACCGGGCGGGGCTCACCGGCGGCTTACCGGCCACCAACAGGTACGGGTCTTGTTTCCTCGATGTTCAATCCGTAACCTGCCGATTAAACATCCGATGCCTCTTGGCACCGTACTGCCATTAGTCCGTTTTTATCCAACGAATCATGGCCACCACCCCCGTGCACCTCGGATGATTCCGGAGGAACTGTTGAGCCCCCAAGCACCACCACCCGCCCAACCGTCATCGACGCGAAGAAGGCGACTCGTGCCCCGTACCCTGCTCGCGGGTGTGCTGGCGGCGGCGGTCGCCGTACCCGTGCCCGCCTTTGCCGGGCCGACGCCGCTGGCTGCCCCGGAGACCGGCCCCGCCGCGGCCGGCGCCGACCCGCTGACCCTCTGGTACGACGAACCGGCCGCCGACTGGGAAACCCAGGCGCTGCCGATCGGCAACGGCGCGCTCGGCGGCATGATTTTCGGCCGGGTCGCGAACGAGACCGTGCAGTTCAACGAGAAGACACTCTGGACCGGCGGCCCGGGTGCACCCGGCTACAACTTCGGCAACTGGACCTCGCCCCGGCCCAACGCCATCGCCGACATCCAGGCACTGATCAACCAGAACGGCCGGATCACCCCGCAGGAGGTGGCGAACCGGCTCGGCCAGCCCAAGAGCAGCTTCGGTTCCTACCAGACCTTCGGTGACCTGTCGCTGCGGCTGACCCAGGACCCGGGCGCGGTGCAGGAGTACCGCCGCGAGCTGAACATCGGCAACGCGCTGGCCAAGGTCTCCTACGTGGACGAGGGCGTCCGCTACACCCGCGAGTACTTCGCCAGCAACCCGGACAACGTGCTGGTGGTCCGGCTCAGCGCCGACCAGCCCGGCAAGGTCGGCTTCACCGCCGGGGTGACCGCGCCGAACAACCGCTCGAAGTCGACCACCGCCAGCGGCGGCCGGATCACCTTCGCCGGCACCCTGAACGACAACAAGCTCAAGTACGAGTCGCAGATCCAGGTCGTCAACGACGGCGGGACGCGTACCGACGGCACCGACGGCACGGTCACCGTGGCCGGCGCGAACTCGGCCACCCTGGTCCTCGCCGCCGGCACCGACTACGCCGGCCGCTACCCCACCTACCGGGGCACCGACCCGCACGCCGCCGTCACGGGCAGGGTCGACACCGCCTCGGCGAAGTCGTTCGGCGACCTGCTCGCCGCGCACGAGGCCGACTACCGGGCACTCTTCGACCGGGTCGACCTCGACCTCGGCCAGGTCATGCCGAACATCCCCACCGACGACCTGCTGCGCGGCTACGACAAGGGCAACAACGCCGCCGACCGGGCGCTGGAACACCTCTTCTTCCAGTACGGCCGCTACCTGCTGGTCGCCTCGTCCCGGGGCGGCTCGCTGCCGGCGAACCTCCAGGGCGTCTGGAACAACTCGACCAGCCCGCCGTGGGACGCCGACTACCACGTCAACATCAACCTCCAGATGAACTACTGGCCGGCGGAGGTCACCAACCTCTCCGAGACCACCGCGCCGCTGTTCGACTACGTCGACTCGATGGTGGCGCCGGGCAAGGTCACCGCCCAGCAGATCTACGGCAATCGGGGCTGGGTGGTCAACAACGAGACGAACCCGTGGGGCTTCACCGGGCTGCACAACTACCCGCAGTCGTTCTGGTTCCCGGAGGCGGGTGCCTGGCTGGCCCAGCACTACTACCAGCACTACGAGTTCACCCAGGACACGCAGTTCCTTCGTGACCGGGCCTACCCGCTGATGAAGGAGCTGGCCCAGTTCTGGATGGACGAGCTGATTGTCGACCCGCGCGACGGCAAGCTGGTCGTCTCCCCCAGCTACTCCCCGGAGAACGGTGACTTCACCGCCGGTGCTTCCATGTCGCAGCAGATCGTCTGGGACCTGTTCACCAACACCATCGAGGCCGCCGGCATCCTCGGCGGCGACGGCACGTTCCGCAACGAGGTCAAGGCCGCGCTGGCCAACCTCGACCCGGGCATCCGGGTCGGCTCGTGGGGCCAGCTCCAGGAGTGGAAGCTCGACCTGGACAGCCCGACCGACACCCACCGGCACGTGTCACACCTGTTCGCCCTGCACCCGGGCTCGCAGATCTCCCCGACCAAGAACCCGGAGATCGCGGCGGCGGCCGAGGTGTCGCTGAACGCCCGTGGCGACGGCGGCACCGGCTGGAGCAAGGCCTGGAAAATCAACTTCTGGGCCCGGCTGCTCGACGGCGACCACTCGCACAAGATGCTCAGCGAGCAGCTCAAGGGCAGCACGCTGAACAACCTCTGGGACACCCACCCGCCGTTCCAGATCGACGGCAACTTCGGTGCCACCTCCGGCATCGCCGAGATGCTGTTGCAGAGCCAGACCGGTGAGATCCAGGTCCTGCCGGCACTGCCGAGCAAGTGGGCCAACGGCTCCGTCAGCGGGCTGCGGGCCCAGGGCGACAACACCGTGGACGTACGCTGGTCCAGCGGTGCCGCCGACGAGATCAAGGTGACCGCCGGCCGCAACGGCAACGTCAGCCTGCGCAACTCGATGTTCACCGGCCCGTACCAGATCGTCGACGCGGCCAGCGGACGGAAGATCACCACGACCGGTGGCGGCGAGAAGGTCACCTTCGAGGTCAAGAAGGGCCACACGTACGTCGCCACCGCCCAGGTCGACCTGGCGATCACCGCCCCGGCCACCCTGGAGGTCGGCCAGACCGCGCAGGTCACCGTCGCGGTCAAGGCCACCGGTACGACCACCGTGCCGGCCTCGACGGTCAAGCTCGCCGTGCCGGAGGGCTGGACCGTGCGGCCCGGCCAGCTCAACACGCCGAAGCTGCGCCCGGGAGACTCCCAGGTCTACGCCTTCACCGTCGCCCCGACCCGGGACGCCGAACCGGGCGCCTCACGGTTGGAAGCACGACTGATCAACGACGACTGGCGGGCCACCGCCAGCACCAGCATCGCCCTGCCGGTCCCGCCGCCGTGCGCCGTGCCGAACCCGGCACACCCGCTCGTCGCCTGGGACCCGACCTCCGGCGACACCATCGCGGACCGCTCCCCCAACGGGCGCACCGCGACGGTCCAGACCGGAGCCGCGTACGTCAACGCCGGCCCCACCGGCAGCGCGCTGGCGCTCAACGGGACACGCTACCTGCGTACCACCCCGACCACGCTGGGATACCTGAACACGGCCACCTTCGCGGCCGAGGTGAAGGTGACGACAACCGGCAGCTACCGCCGGCTGTTCGACTTCCAGCCGGGCGGCAACCCGGGCACCGACGGGGTGCTGATCGACCTGACGCCGAGCAACCAGCTCCGCTTCATCGGCGCCGGCAACGGCGTGACCAGCACCGCGACCCTGCCCACCAACCGTTTCATCGACCTGGTGATCACTATGGCCGACGACGGTGCGATCACGGTCTACGTCGACGGCCAGGTCGCCGGCACGGCCAAGGTCCCGGACGGCGGCATCATCGGCTGTGCCACCCGGGAACTGCGCTTCGCCGCAGACCAGGACGGCGGCCAGCGCCTGACCGGCGAACTCGACCGGGTCGCCATCTTCCCCACGGCACTCCCCGCTGACCAGATCGTCGGCTGGCAGGCCCGCGCCTTCGGCTAAACAGCACCACCAGCAGTACGCACACAGGGCTCCTGTCGACTCCCGTACCCGGGAGTCGACAGGAGCCCTCACTGCGTAGAGAGCTAGGAGCCGGCGGGGCTCAGCAGACACCGCCGTAGATGGTCACCCAGCTATCCCAGTCCCAGTTCTCGCCCGCCTCGGTCAGCACCTCGCGAACCGCGATCATCGACGTGGTGTCGCCGTCACCGTTCCAGGTCATCCGGTTCTCGGCGAGGTAGCCACTGGCGTCGAGCTGTTCGTAGCGCTCGCCACCGAATCCGCAGTCGTAGACGACCCAGACTTCGAGTCGGGCCCCGTGACTGTCGGACGCGGAGTCCCTGATGTTGCCCGTGAGTGTCCAACGGCCGTCGGACCGCGTGCCGACGGTTCCCCAGGCGTGCGCGCCCACCATGTCGGCCGGCGTGTACTGAAGGTTCCAGCTCGTCGCGGCCTGGGCGGGCGCGGCCCCGACACCCAACGCCAGGGCGACGCCAACCCCCAGACTGATCAAACCATTACGCAGACGCATAGCACTTCCCCGCTTTCCAATTAACTGCAACGTTTGTTCGCTCCACGACCGGCGATAGGCATTCAACCGGCCGCCGTGATGACACTTACCTCATGAGCGCACGCCGATATAACCCTCCTGACTCCGAATAGGTGAATGAAAAAGGAAAGCCAAGCCCACCATTAAGGACAGCCGCCGCGCGAGCAGCCGACAATCCCCAATGGACAGGCGGGCGGACTCCACTTCATCCTTGAGCCACCGGTTGGTTGACTCCCGTTCACAAAGTCTCTTTGGTCAGGCCATCGAAGGTCAACACCGTCACCTGGTTCTGCACCTTCATGCAACGAGGCTCCGGAAAGGCGATCGGCCATAGCGGACCAGCACTCACCACAGTGCACTTTGCTGAGCCGGTTTGAGCAGCCGCGTCACCAGCACGGATTGCGGGAACGGGCCGACGGCGTACTGGACCGCGTGCCCCGCCGAGACCGATCGCAGCCGACTCTGCCCCCTCAACAGCCGTCTGAAGGGCCCCGCTCAGACGGCGCCAGTAAGGGCCTGACCAGCGCCACGAGCCCTGCCACGACACTTCATCGACCTGCCAAGGGTCCGACGCCGGCGCCATCACCGTCTACGTCGAGGGCACCGGTACACAATGGTCCAGGTCGCCGTCTGGTGAACCGACGCCACCGGAAACCACCACCAGCAGTGCGCGCAGGATTCACGACGACACCGGCGCCGGCAGGAGCCTCACCGCACGTAGCGCAACAAGTTGGTTGGCGCTTGAAGCGGCATGGCCCGCGACAGACAGCGGCCGCGACAGCCCATCCGTTGCCCCGCGCCTCGATGCTCCCATACGGCCAGCAAGACGACGCGCTTCAGGCACGGCTGTCACTTATCGGACAATACCTGGGCGAGCACAGGCGCCAGCCTGGTCGTATTTAGCACAAATCGAGGACCGAACACAGCACTGGAACACGAACCTGGCTCCGGCAGTATGTCGATCTTGAATCTGTCGGTATGGTATGTCGGCAATTGGAGTCGGAGCATCCGAAGGGATATATACTGATGGCTGATCCCCTTCTTGGGCATACGCCAGCTCCCGCCGGGCCCCCGCAAATACCTATCGAGGATGCGGCAAAGTCACCGATCGGCCTGCAGGCAGCAACACGGGTCAGCAAGATCATAGATGTCACGGCTGTCGTGGTGGCGCCAATTTTAGTGCCGGCGTTCGTTCTCGCAACGGTTCGCTTTAGCCCGGAAAGAGCATTTATTTCAGGCTTCACCTTGAGTGACATCGCATTCAGCATCGTGTCCGTAGCTTTTGCAGCCCTAACGCGAGCATTAACCGGGAGAGGCGAATCTTGGAAGCTTGTCGCGATGATTGGGATCTTCGTCATCGTCTTCGAGACGGCAATTGCGGTCAGTCGAGACACCATGATCGAGTCCGATAACCTGCTGATGAAAGCCACTCAATGTCAGGCAGGATGCGACCTGATCGCGCTTCATAGCGTCGCAACTCAAATTACCGCAAATGCTCCACCGACCCTGCTATGGATGACGTCAACCTTCCTAGGTGCATTACTTTGCTCAATCTCGGTCTACGCAATATTGAGCGAATCATGAACGCATTCGGCTCCGACAATAAGCCCACCCGAAGTGCCTTCGATTTGATCTTGGTAACTTCGCAGGCAATCTTTGCAATCTCCTCTCTTTTGGCATTAGCCCTAACCCTCACGGATCGCATCTCGCTAGATTCAGGTACTGGCACGGCACTCATGCTCGCAATTTTCTCGGCCCTATATTTCTTATTCTTCTTCCAATTCATCCGATACACTCGCCGCATCAGGCACTATAAGTTCCGCCTCGCCGTGACAGGACTCCCCCAGGCAGGAAAAACGGTATTCAGTATTCTCATATTTGATGCCCTTATGAACGGACGAGCACCCGGCGTTGACTTCAGCGCGGAGTCGCGTGCCGTCATCGCGGTCTATCAAGCGATTCGCAACCTACCAGCAGGCATCTGGCCACGGTCGACATCAACCGGCAACGTCTCCTTGTATGAAGGCACCATAAACGCGAAGCGAACAAAAATCGACCTTGAGGTGGGTGACTCGGCTGGCGAATACTGGCTGGACTTCAGCGACGAGGAGCAGCGGAACCCGGGTTACCTTGAGTATGTCATTTCGGCACACGGCATCGCCCATGTTATACCCTTTGACCACTTAATGGAGAGAGACGACAGGGAGACAATTTCACGCGAAGTAGACGACTTGCGACTTGTTGCCCGCCTGAAACAACAAATCAGAGGTGGAACATCAGCAGTGCCTCTACTGATCGTTCTATCCAAAGTTGATTTAGTGGTACCAATGTCATCGCTTACCAAGGATGACACCGACCTTTTTCGGATTGTACAGGAGGAAGACCTTCCATCCCTTGGAATTCTTCAAGCGATGCCCGAGCCACTTCGAGAAAGCACCCTCACAAGACTAAGCACTTTGTCACGCCAATTGAATCGCGACTTCACGGGGGTCCATTTCATCTTCTCATCAGCCCCCGCCATCGCGGAGGGCAGACTCCACGTAGATCGTTATAGCGGAAACATGATTAGCTGGATCCTAGACGAAGCCCGGAGGCCCGCACGCGCCGGAAGGTCGCCGATCGAGACGTTGTTAGGGGTTCGATAAACCGCCTAACGCGTCACAGCGCGGGGACGCTCCGCGACAGTCACTGAAGACTCTTACCCTGACATAACACCCAGCCCGATGCCCAATAGGTTGGCGGTCACCCAGATGTTGTAGTTCCGAACAGGAAGAATCAGCTTGTATAGAGAGCCCACGGGCCCATCGGCTCAACAGTGCGGATCTCGTAGATGCTCCCTGCAGCCAGAAACAGTTCGCCGCCACTCAACAGAAACCGGGAAACGTATTGGGCGTCCTGGGCGTCTACGAGGCGATACTCATGGTCGCCGAACAGGTCGTTATGGACTCGCCAGCCGGTGCCGTCGTGCTCTAGGCGGTACGTCTCGCCTCGGAGCATCCAGTGACGGAAGATCCCGTCGTTCCGAAGGGGCACTCCGACCGGCTGGTACATGGTGCGGGCGGGCATGTCGGTGCGGTACTCGTGGTCGTAGATCGAAATCTCCTCGACTGCTAGCACGCCCAGCATGGTCTGCGTAGTCATCACGCCGTCCCTTCGTAGATGATTTCGTTGCGGTCGCCGGGTAGCGCGGTGACCGATACCGCTACGACCCGGCCGTCTTCGGCCCTGCGAACCCTCGTGTGTTCGGTGACCGCCACACCGGGGTCAAGGCCGAACAGGTCAAGCTCGGCAGCGGTTGGCGGCCGGGACCTCAGGGTGTCGCGCCAGGTCCGCCACCCATGCCCGGCCGCCTCCAGGACGGCATAGGTGCCCGGCAGGACATCGGCTGGCAGCTCGATCACCGTCCCAGCCACCAAGCAGCGCGGGTAGTAGCTGTCCGACGTTGTGTGAAGTTGTCGATCGACGTACCGCAGTCGCCTGCGAACGGTCACCGGTTCACCTTCGGGCACTTCGAGGAAGGCGGCGATCCGGCCGGAAGCGAGGATCGTCTCGGTGGTGATGACCTCGTTCGGCTCGCGTCCCTGGGATCGGATCCCGTTGGACCAGGTGTCGGCCGGAGACTGGTCGGTGCGCGTGTTGCGTTCTGGCGTAGAGGCGACCCAGTCGAGCGTTCGCTGGTCGCGAGTGGACCATCCCTGGCCCTGGGTCGAGACGATGAGCCCTTCCCTGGCAAGGGTTTGCAGGGCGGTCCTGACGGTCTGCCGTGACACCTTGTAGCGCTTGGTGAGGTCATGTTCGCTGGGCAGCTTCTGTCCGGCTGGCATCTGAACAAGATCGCGTCGCAGGTCATCCGCGACGCGGCTGAACAGGGTGACGGTCATCAGAGCTTCCGATCCGGTCGTCCTGTACGAACAACAATACGTACGGTGATGGCCTTGTGGCTGCGCTCACACCAATCCTAACCTCAAGTTACGTCTTGTCCGACAAGTTGTCACGGCGGACAGGACACAAAGGGGTGTTGGATTCTCGGCTCCATCAGCTTCGAGCCCACGCGGTCGCGGCACCCCTACCCAGTCCGGATGCGGTGACCTGGCCTACCCCGTTGCGTCAGGTCACCGCATCCGCCAGAGCGGGTGCGGCGGTCGGTGAGGGGAAGCGAGTCCCGGCCGCCGCGCCTCCATCGCAAAGGGGCGACGGATGGCGTACGAGCAGGTCAGGCAGGCACACCAGGGACGCCCCACAGGACAGCGGGTATCGGTCCACGCCCCCGGACGGTCCTGAATGGCCAGATGGCGGTGGTTCAGCGATCCCTACCAGCCGGATGACGACGGCATCGGCCCCGCAACTCAGTATCCGGAGCGAGCCGGCTATCAACACCAGGAGCTCAAAGCGACTCCAGGACCGGCGCCGTCTGCCGAAGGGCAGCCGACAGTGCCAGCAAATCCCGAGGACGTGACGCTGGCGCGACTCCGCAGCAATCGGGGCTGCCGGTTCCGCCTCGGGAACGGTCGACGGTCGTGACCACGCCCGCAGGGCTGCCACAGGTGCCCGTTGGCACCGCACTTCGTCTTGAGCCCGGCGAATGGTCGCACTGCCGGGATCTTCCACCGAGCGCAGCCGTGGTGGTCGTCGTCGCACGGGTGCATCTCAAGAGGCTGCATATTCGGTCGGACGAGGTGTGGGTGACCGGGCACGCGCCGGAGTGCGCATGGGAGTCGTCCGACTGCTCCACCCCATGCCTCGAACTCCTGGTTCGGGTGACCGCGATCGTCCGCCAAACGGCGACGCAACTGAACAGCGCAAACGAGCCATTAGACCTAGTGACCGAGGAGGAGCAGGGGTGAGTACGCATAATCCGGTGGCGCGTACCTGGGTTTGCTCGGGGTGTGGGGGTGACTGGCCGTGCGTGACGCGAC
Organism: Micromonospora sp. NPDC050397; assembly: GCF_044901685.1. Classification (NCBI taxonomy): domain Bacteria; kingdom Bacillati; phylum Actinomycetota; class Actinomycetes; order Micromonosporales; family Micromonosporaceae; genus Micromonospora; species Micromonospora sp. NPDC050397. The sequence goes on along the minus strand of NZ_JBJDPS010000007.1, from coordinate 143,765 downwards.
GGCGGGAGCTGCGGGCCGAGTTCGCTGGCAGTCGGGTGTCGCTCGGGCTCTACCTGGCGCAGTTCTTCGTTGTCGCGGCCGAGGATCTGCGGCACGTGCCGAGCGGCTGGCTGCACAACCGCTTCGTCGGCTGGATCCGCTCCGACGAGCGGGGCGGCTCCGTACACCGCTGTTGATGTTCTGGTCAGCTCGTACGAGCTGGCGAAGGCCCACTCCCCGACCCCGGCGGACGCTGTCCCACCTGCGGCGAGCAGACCGAATGTTGGGTACGCATCTCACCCGAGGGACCGGGCTTCCTCATCCCGCTGCCCTGATGAGGTTCGGCCCGCCCCTGCCCGAGCCCGGCGACGTGCTCCTGATCGGCGAACGCGCCAGCGTCCAGTTTGCCGGGGACCGGGCGCTGATCCTCCGCCTCATCTCCCGCTCCCGGGAGCCGACCTGCGACGGCTGGATCTGGCTCACCGGCTATGTCCTCGACGAACGCGGAAACGCCACCACCAAACGCGAGGTGTACGTCCAACTCGACGGCCTCCGTCCCGCACCTACCCGTCACACCAAACCGCCCCGACGCCGCCGCTGACCACGTCCGTTACGGACGAGCGCATAGGATCGCCGGCATGGCGCTGCGACCCGTGCAGGTGAACATCAAGGCGCTCGATCATTCGGCGGTTGGCCGGTTCTGGGCGGAGGCGCTCGGGTGGACCGTCTTCAGCCGCCTGACCACCTATGTTGCCCCCGGTCGCGACTTTGTCTGGCCGGACCCGGTCACCGTGTGCGTCGACGTTGTCCCCGTTCCGGAACCCAAGACGACGACGAAGAACCGGGTGCACCTCGATCTCGCCAGCGCCTCTGCGACCCACCGGGCGGAGTTGGTCGCGCGCCTCCAGGCTCTCGGTGCGACGCCGGCCGACGTGGGCCAGGGCAGGGTGCCGTGGACGGTGCTTGCCGACCCGGAAGGCAACGAGTTCTGCGTGCTGGAGCCTCGGGAACGCTACCGGGACACCGGGCCGATCGCGCGGATGGTGGTCGACTCCGCCGACCCGCAGGCCATGGCTCGCTTCTGGGGTGAGGCGTTGGACTGGACCCTGCACGAGATGGCCGACGATCGTGCGGTGCTGCGCTCGGCAATGGGCGTCGGCCCGTACCTGGAGTTCCTCCGCACCCCGGACATGAAGACTGTGCCCGACCGCGTCCATCTTGACCTGCTGCCGTACCCCGGTGACGACAGGGCGGCGGAGGTGGCCCGGCTGCGGACCCTCGGTGCCACTGACCTCGACCTCGGCCAGGGCGACGTCCCGTGGACGTGCCTGGCCGACCCGGAGGGCCACGAGTTCTGCGTCCTCGCCCTCTCCTGAGGCGACCAGCCTGGGTGAGCGTTGATCCGAAGGCCAGAAACCTCCGGATCAACGCTCACCGCAGAACAATGCACGCCGGGTCCGACCAGCGACGGGTGTCCGGTCGCTCAGAGGAACCACATCTCGCCGTACGCCCCCGGGGCGATGTGTACGTTCCCACCGAACTTCGTGCAGTAGGCGTACGACCACGCGGACCCGGTGATCGTCGGACCGATCGCGTACCTGCCGTTGGTGCAGAGAACCCTGGCGTAGTAGCGGGTGGCCGAGTCACCACCTATGCAGCGGGCGCCGTAGGTGTTCTGGTCCTGCCAGTGCTGTGGCCCGCAGAAGGCGGCACTGGCCTGGGTGGCAGCCTGCGCCGACACGGCCGGAGCGCCGAGCGCCAGGACGGCGCCGAGCGCGATTCCTGCGGCGACCTTACGCATGATGTGCATGGAGCTACTCCTATCGGCCGTTTCTCTGCCGGGTGTCAGTGCCCTACTCGGCGGAGACAGGTTGACTGGGCGCCCATGAGTCTCGACGCCCGACCTTGGCCACTCCTGCGGCAAACCTTGAATCGACTGGTCGCGGCGATGACTCAGGCGGTGGTCATCGGCATGCCGGGCATCACCGGGGCAGCCTGGGTGCCGCGCCCGATCCGGGTCTCCTGGGCCGCCGACACCCGCGTGATCAGCAGGATCAGGGCCGCGCCGGCCACCGCGCCGAGCAGCGCCACCAGCAGGTTCGGTCCGGTGGCGGCGGAGTAGTAGTCGACGTACGCCTGGTAGTCGCTCTCGTCGGCGAGTTCGGTCGGGAGCGCCTCCCAGTTCCCGGTGTCGTCCAGCGTCGCCGCCTGACCGACAAACAGGTAGAGCAGCCAGCCACCGAACCAGATGCGTACCAGGGCGGGCGTGGTCGAGCGCCACAGGCTGTCCCGGGCGATGCCCGCCATCAGGCGTGCCGGCATGAAGAGGTTCGCGATCGGCACCAGCCAACCGGCGATCGCCCAGCCCTTGCCCAGCGTTGTCGTGGCGCCCGGAAAGGCGTCCAGGTTAGCCCGCGCCCGGTAGCCCCAGACGATGACAAGCACCCCGGCGGCGGCGAACGGAACGAGGTACGCCAACTGGGCGAGGGCTTCGACGAGGGACGCGGCGTTGATCACGTCGGGGTCGAGTTCGCGTTTTGCGCGTTCGGCCATCGCACCACCGACGAGCGGCCAGAAGGCGAGCAGTACGTCGAGCAGTACCACGAGTCCGACCAGGATCGCCGCTGCCATTCCGACACCCCGCACGGCGTACGTTCGCGCCCCGGGGACGATTGCCGGCGCACCTGTCGGGGTGGCACAGACTCCACACTCCAGGCTCGTCGGTGTCGTTTCGGCGTGGCAGGTCTGACAATGCATGCAGTTTCCTCCGTTGTGGTTGGCCGCGTCAGCGTACGGAGCGGCGTACGCCGCCGCGACCCCATTCCGCGAGCCAAGGTCCTAGGCCGACCACGGGCTGAGTGTGTCCCTCAGTTGGACGACTCCGTGGTGACGCAGGGCTCTTCCCAGGCGCTGAGGTAGTTCCTGATCGCCTGGCGGTTGCGTTGCAGGACGTCGATGCGCCGCTCGATGCTGGCGAGTTGGCGGCGCAGCCCGTCCAGGTCCTGGGGGGTCGGACACTCGCGCGGGTCCGGCGGTCGCTCGGCGCCGAGGCAGGGCAGGACCTCGCGGATCATGTCCGTGGTCAGGCCGGCTTCGAGCAGTTCGCGGATCTGTAGCACCCGTTCGATGGCCGGCTCCCCGTACGACCGGTAGCCGTTGGGCGACCGGAACGGGTGCAGGATGCCGACCTGCTCGTAGTAGCGCAGCAGCCGGGGGGCGACTCCGGTCCGCTCCGCCAGGTCTCCGATCTTCATCCGACGCCCACTCTCCTGTCGTGATCCGGGACGGCCGGTCCCGCCTTCGCTTGACCTTGACATTAATGGCAAGGTTTACGGTTTGCCAACTCGCCGCGGTCGATATCTGCCGACCGCAGGTCACGAGCCGGACATCAGTCACGAAATCAGGAGGGGTGCCACGATGAATTGCAGCACGTCCACCGCGCCGGGTTGGACCGCCGATCGGATGACCAGCCAGCAGGGGCGCACCTTCGTGGTGACCGGGGCGACCAGCGGCCTCGGGCTGGTGACCGCACGGGAGTTGGCCGCACACGGGGCGCGGGTGCTGCTCGCGGTGCGCGACGTCGCCGGTGGGGAGGCGGTCGCGTCGTCGCTACGTCGGGCGCATCCCGGCGCGGAGGTCGAGGTACGTCACGTCGACCTCCTGGACCTGGACTCGATCCGCCGGGCCGCCGAGCGGATCGGGCAGGAGGCGGCTGTCGACGTACTGGTGAACAACGCCGGGATCTCGGCGGTCGGGCACTCCGTCACGCCACAGGGTGCCGAACACCACCTGATGGCGAACCATCTCGGTCACTTCGCACTGACGGCGTTGCTGGAGCCGGCGATGCGTCGGTCGGACGCGCCCAGGGTCGTCACCGTGACGTCGTACCTGCACGCCCAGGGCGAGCTGGATCTGGACGACCTAACCTGGCAACGGCGCAAGTACGCGCCGCTCGCCGCCTACTCGGCCTCGAAGCTGGCGAACGCGGTGTTCGGGGTGGAGCTTGCCCGGCGGGAGGAGAGGTCGCCGAGGCCGATCAAGAGCGTCATCGCCCACCCCGGCTACAGCAACACCCCGATGCAGAAGAAGGGGACCGGGCTGATGGGCGTCGCCATGCGGATTTCCGGCAACCTCTTCGCGCAGGACGTGGAGATGGGGGCACTCCCCCAGCTCTTCGCCGCCACCGAAGCCAACCTGCCGGCCGGGGCGTACGTCGGTCCGGACGGCAAGGGCGGGCGCTCCGGATACCCGCGCCTCGCGACGCTGTCGCCCGAGGCGCAGGACCCCGACCTCGGGCGTGGACTCTGGGCCCGATCCGAGGAGATCACCGGCGTCCGGTGGTCGAGTGCCCCGATCCGTTGACCCTCAGTCGTCGTTGACCCTCAGTCGTCGTTGACCCTCAGTCGTCGTTGACCCTCAGTCGTCGTCGACCTGGGCGAGGACAACCTCGTCGGGGACGTACCCCTGGACGGAGAGGGTGAACTTGGCGACGTCGTCCACGGTGTCGGCGTCCGGGATGTTGTGCACCGAGTAGGGCCGTGGGGTGCTCCAGTTCGTCGGGGTGAAGACGATCACCACCGGAGGACTGGCCCAGGTGCCGCTGCCCCGGATCCCGACGCCGAGAAACAGCGTGCTGCTCGGCGCGTGGCTCAGCCGTACGGTGAACGACGCGCTCGTCCCCTCGGGAACCAGGATCGTGTCCGGCTCGGCGATCACCGAGGGCGGGTCCGCCGCCGCTCCGGCCGCCGAGCCCGGCACGGCGACCGTCGCGACGGCGAGGGCTAACGCGCCGAGCATCGTGGAACACGTACGCGCAACAGTGGCCACCATCCACCTCCATCGATATATTGCTCGCTTCGACAGGGTTTCACGGATGGTGGTTGATCGGAACAGGCCGACCCCGCGCCCCTCGACGGGAGCACCCTCAGATCTTGACTTAGGTAAGCCTTAGTTGGACCATGGCTGCACGCGCTACCCGGGAGGCAGCATGTCGACACCCCCCTTCTCGTCGGTCCTTCGTACGGCCAGCCAGGGTCCTCATGACCAGGTCAACAGCGCGGCGTTCATGACCGATCTGCTCGGTGGCCGCGTCGGGGTGGACGCCTACGCTCGTTACACGGAGCAACTGCTGTTCGTGTACCGCGCCCTGGAGGACGCCGCCGTCACACTGGAGCGGGACCCGGTCGCCGGCCCGTTCCTCCGCCCCGAGCTGATGCGGGTGGGTGAACTGGAGCGCGACCTCGCGTACCTGTTGGGGGAAGGCTGGCGCGACCGGGTCGCGCCGTTGCCGGCGACCCTGCGGTACACCGCCCGGATCAACGAGGTCGCCGCGACCTGGCCCGCCGGGTACGTGGCGCACCACTACACCCGGTACATGGGCGACCTGGCCGGTGGGCAGGTGATCCGAAGCATCGCGGAGAAGAGCTGGGGCCTGGCGCGCAAGGGCGACGGGGTACGTTTCTACGTCTTCGAGGGCATCGCCAATCCCGCTTCCTTCAAGCGCGAGTACCGGGCGCTGCTCGACGCCCTGCCGGTGGACGAGTTGGAGAAGCGCCGGGTGGTGGAGGAGTGTCGCGCCGCGTTCGCCCTCAACGGCGCCGTCTTCACCGAACTCGGGGCCATCTTCCCGCTGAGCGCCTGACGCCAGCAGGTCAACGGGTGAGCGGGTCAACGGGTGAGCCGCGGCCGGAGTGGTGAGACGGAAAGTTTCTACATGGAAAAACGTGTGCGTACATGTTTTTCCATGTAGGAATTTTCCGAATCACCGAGGTGGCACGGTCCGTGGCGCCGCGTCACCGCGTCATTCAGGTGCCTGATCTTCCCTCCGCCACGACTGTCCCGCGGCGACCTCGTAGATGATTTCCAGTCCGTCCTCGTCGTCCCACTGCTCCCCGATCCGGCGGAAGCCGTACTGCGACGCCAAGCGGTAGGAGGGCAGGTTGTCGGGTCGGATGCTGACTCGCACGATGGCTACCTCGGGCTCCTCGGCAGCCCGCTTGAGCAGGGCTTCGAGCGCGGCGCGGGCGTAACCGAGGCGGCGGTGTGCCGGGTCGACCGCGTACCCGATCTCCACCATGCCCGCCGGGTCCGGCGGCCCGTGGTAGCCGGCCCGGCCGACGGCGATCCGTCGGCGCTCGTCCCAGATGATGCCGGTGACCCAGGCCGCGCTGGCCGGATCCTCCACGGCCTGGCGGCTGCGCATACGCCACGTTCCCTGGCACTCGGGACCGGCCAGGTACGCCGACAGGGGCACCGGGCTGCTCCCGTTGGCCTCGCCCAGGTCACCCGCGGCGAGGGCTCGGAACACCGGGCCGTCGAGGTGCACGATGCGGATGTCCGGCGGTGGCGGGCGCGTGGTGCCACCGTACTGCTGCTGATCATTCACCCGGTAGAGCATCCTCGGTCCGGCGGGCCGGCAAAAGCGGTTTACAGCGGGCCCGGACCGTGCCGCCGTGCCGCCGTGACGCGGCGGCCGGATCGCCGCCGCGCCACGGGTGGGGCTTGCGCCGAGGGTCAGCTCGCGCTGCAGGAGACGCTCGGCCAGGTCCAGTTGCCGTTGGCCTGGATGGTGACACCCCAGTTGTTGCCGTTGCCGTTGGGCCGGGCGGTCAGCACCTGGGCGCTGGGGTAGCTGGCGCTGATGTTCCAGGTGGACATGATTCGCGCCGGCGAGGGCACGTTCATCGTCACGGTCCAGTTGCTGGAGCCGGAGACCGCGACGTTGAGGTTGTAGCGGTCGCTCCACTGCTGGCCGGCGGAGAGGGTCGCGGTGCAGCCACCGCCGCCACCGCCGCCTCCACCCCCGCCACCGCCGCCGCCACCGGAGCCGCCGACGGTGATGTTGGAGTTTCCGCTGCTCTGGTACCCCTCGGTCGCCATGATCATGTAGTTGTGGTTGCCGAGGCTCATCCCGTTACGGGCCCAGGCGTCGAAGTGGTTGCCGCTGGTGATGGTGCCACCGGTCTTCTTCGACTGCCGGACGCTCCAGTACTGGTAGAACGTCGCGGTGCCGATGATCGAGGGCTGGTTGACCCGCTGCGTCTGGTAGATGTCGTACGTGCCGCCGTCGCTGGTGACCGTGCCCTTGTACGTTCCGGTCGGCCGGTACGTCCCCCAGTTGTCGACGATGTAGTACTCGATCAGCGGGTTCGTGGTCCACCCGTAGAGGGTCAGGTAGGCGTTGCCGGACGGGTTGAAGCTGCCCGAGTAGGTCACGCTCCTGCGCCCGCCGGTGCTCCAGCCCTTACCGGCGACGAAGTTCCCGGTGTTGCTCCACGAGGTGCTGTAGTTGCCGCCGGAACCCAACTCCATCGAGACCGACCCCTGACGATCGGTCCAGAACGAGTAGAAGTAGCCGTTGTTGGTGCCGGTCTGGTTCGAGGTGATGGCGGCGTACGCGACGCCGGGCAGCAGTGCCGTGGCGGCGGTGAGCGCGACCGCGCAGGCCGCGCCGACGAGCAGCCTGAGCCGGCCGCGCCGGTGCGTCTTGGCAGGGACGGGGGTGTCGTTCATCTGCGTGCTTCCTCCTCGTGAGGGCTGGCGGGGAGGCCAGGGCAGCGTGTTACGGCCCGACAGGGCTCAGCGGTGGTGGCCAGGTGGTGGTCACCGCACGTCGCGCCGTACCACGCGGTGGGGTGGCCGGTCGTCGTGCGGTCGACGGCCGGAGGAGCAGGTCGCGGTGCGTGATTTCAATCGACAACGGTTGATGCCGATCGATGGCGCCAGTATCGGTACGGCATCGATTGCTTGTCAACACTTTCCGGAAATCTTTCGGTAACCTTCCGTTGACACCGGGCCCGTCTGGCGAGGCGTTTGGCCTGCCTGTCATCTCGCGGTGGCGACGCGCAGGAGGAGCTGGCAACGGAAACGCGCGCACGACGATCAGGACTCGTGCCTGGGATGTCGAAAGTTCCGGCCGTCTTTCGGGGCGCGCCGGCTACCTGGGCCGGATGAATTGGCGGGCCCGGCGGGCGTCGGCCGCCGGGCTCCGTCCGGCGGTCAGTGCGGGCTGACCTTGACGACGGGTTCCCGGCCCTCGTACCCGTCGAACCAGGTCGCGGCGCTCAGTGTCGCCATGATGCGGCGCTGCCCCTCGGGGTCCTGCCGGTCCAGGAAGAGCACACCGTCGAGATGGTCGGTCTCGTGCTGGACGCAACGCGAGAGCAGCCCCGCGCCGACGATCTGCACCGGGTCGCCGTGGAAGTTGAACCCGGTGGCGACCACGTTCATCCGACGCTTGGTGTCGAGGTAGACGCCCGGGATGGAGAGGCAGCCCTCGATGCCGTCCTGCTCCTCGTCGTCCGGGAAGGTGATCGTCGGGTTGACGAGGTGGTCGAGCGTGCCGTCGGAGAGGTCGGGGTGGATGGCGAAGACCCGCAGGCCGACACCGATCTGGGGCGCGGCCAGGCCGGCACCTCGGCCGTTGGCGAGCGTCTCCCGCAGATCCTTGACCAGTTGGCGCAGTTCCGCGTCGAACGTCTCGACCGGCTTCGCCGGCTCGCGCAGGACGGGGTCACCGACAAATCGGAGCGGTATCACTGTCACACCCCATTAAACGCAGACGCCCCGCCGCGTTTCAGCCGGGGTGGGCACCGTCACGGTCCCGGCTGGCCACGAATTCTCGTACGACGTACGATAAGTCTCCTCGACACCGAGGAGGCCCCCATGACCGAGCCCGCCACCCGCCTCTCCCCCGGTCGGCTACCCCGGCACATCCGGCTGATGCGCCGCCTCAACCGGCGCGGGGTTGGCCCGCACGAGGTCGGCTACACCGGGCGGATCACCGTGCCGGCGGCCGACGGCACGCCACTGCTCGCCGACCACTACCAGCCACTCGGCCCGGGCGAGTTCCCGACACTGCTGGTCCGGACGCCGTACGGTCGCGGTTTTCCCTTCGCCTCACTGTTCGGCTTCGCGTACGCGGCGCACGGCTTCCACGTCGTCATCCAGAGTTGCCGGGGCACCGGCGGATCGGGCGGCGAGTTCCGTTGGTGGCTCGACGAGCCCTCGGACGGGTTGGCCTCGGTGGCCTGGCTGCGCGAGCAACCCTGGTTCACCGGTGACCTCGGCATGGTCGGGCTGAGCTACCTCGGCTACGTGCAGTGGGCGATGGCGCTCGACCCGCCACCGGAGCTGCGCGCCCTCGTCGTCCAGGTGGCCGCGCACGACCCGTACGCGACGGTCTACCCGGGTGGGGCGTTCGCGCTGGAGAACTCGCTGATCGCCTCGGTCGCCGTGGTGCACCAGGGCCGGGGCGCGCTGCGCTTCGCCCGGGCGGTGATCCGGCTACAGCGCCGGCTGTCCCGCATCACCCGGTCACTGCCGCTCGCCGACGCGTACGTGCCGGGCGTGGGACAGCGGGTGCCGTACATCGACGGGCTGTTGGGGAACCCCGACCGCGACGCCCCGTTCTGGGACGGCATGGACATCGGCGCGGCGGCCGACCGGCTCCGGGTGCCGACCAAGGTGATCGCCGGCTGGCACGACCTGCTCCTCGACCAGAACCTCCAGCAGTACGCCCGGCTGCGCGCGGCCGGTTGCCCCACCTCACTGCTCGTCGGCCCGTGGACGCACACCTCGATGTTGGAGGCGGACGGCCCGATGGTGCTGGACGAGAGCGTCGCCTGGCTGCGTGCGCACATCACCGGCGACCGGTCCGCACCGCCCGGCTCACCGGTACGGGTCCACGTCGGCGGCGCCGACGAGTGGCGCGACCTGGCCGACTGGCCGCCTCCCTCGGTGACCCGGCCGCTCTACCCGCACCCCGACGAGGGGCAGCCGGTCGCCGGGGTGGCCAAGCTCGGGGCCGACGCGAACACGCGGCCCACCGCCGGACAGCCCGGCGGCTCGGGCCAGGTTGGTGGCCGGCTGGAGGACGAGCCGCCGGGGGCATCCCGGCCGGTCGGCGGGTTCCGCTACGACCCGGCCGACCCGACGCCCTCGGTCGGTGGGCCGCTGCTCTCCCGCACCGCCGGGGTACGCGACAACACCGCGCTCGAAGCCCGCCCCGACGTGCTCACCTTCACCACCGGCGCGCTGACCGAACCACTGGAGGTGATCGGGGCGGTGAGCGCCCGGCTGCGGGTGTCGGCGAAGGCGGGCGGCAACGTCGACCTCTTCGCCCGGCTCTGTGACGTGGACAAGACCGGTCGCTCCCGCAACGTCTGCGACGGCCTGCTCCGGCTGCCGGCGTTCACCGGCGACGAACCGGTCGAGGTCACGGTGGCGATGTCCGCGACGGCGTACCGGTTCCGTCCCGGGCACCGGGTGCGGTTGCAGGTCAGTGGCGGCGCCCATCCCCGATTCGCCCGCAACACCGGCAGCGGCGAGCCGGCGGCGACCGCGACCCGGCTGGTCGCCACCGACGTCACCATCCACCCGGGATCGGTGCTCTGGCTGCCCCAGGTGCCCTGGCCAGGCGTTCGGGGTTCGTAGACTCGCTGTCATGCCGGAAATCGTCCAATTGTTGGCCTCCCCCGTGCACCGCTACCAGGGACGCCCGAGCGACGGTCCGGCGCCTGCCCCACCCGGTGAGCTGGTGGGGCAGGTCCGGATCCGGGAAGGGCTCGGCATCGTCGGCGACCGTTACTTCGCGAAGCCGGCGCACCGGGACGCGAGCATCACCGTGATGGCGCGGGAGTCGTTGCCGCCCGACGCCGACCTGGTGCAGCTCAGACGGAACATTCTCGTCTCCGGGATCCCGGTCGACGACCTGGTCGGCTCCGTGCTGACCCTGGACTCGGGCGACGGCCCGGTGAGCCTACGGGTGAACCGGCGGGCGCACCCGTGCGCGTGGATGGACGTGACCGTCGCTCCCGGCACGTGGCGGGCTCTGCGTGGCCGTGGCGGCGTACGCTGCACCCCGCTCAACGACGGCACGCTGCGTCTGGGTCCGGTCGTCGTCACGATCGAACCGGCGGGGTGACCCGGCCGGCACTCGGTAACCCGCCGGCACTCAGTAGCGGGTCGCGTCCTGGAGCAGCGGCGGGTAGACCACCGAGGAGCGCCCGTCGACGGTGGTGCCGGCGAACTGGAGCATCGGGCCGACCTGCTGGTTGAGGTCGTACGGGTAGTTGAGCGTCGGTGCCGACACCTCGTCCAGGGTCGCGAGCTGCGCGGCGGTGAGCGTCAGGTCGAGGGCGGCGAGGTTGGCGTCGAGGTGCCCGACCCGGCGTGGGCCGAGGATCGGCGCGGTGACGGCGGGGCGGCTGCGCAGCCACGCCAGGGCGACGGCGGCCGGCGCGGCCCCGACCTCCTCGGCGACGGTGGTCAGCGCGTCGATGACCGGGTACTGGGCGTCGCTCGGGCCGCCGGTGATCTGCCCGCGCAAGGTGTCCTGGGCCTCGGCGCCACGGCGGTACTTGCCGGAGAGGAATCCGCCGGCCAGCGGGCTCCACGGCAGGACGCCCATGCCGGCGTCGAGAGCCAGCGGGACCAGTTCGCCCTCGACCGTACGGGCGAGCATCGAGTATTCGACCTGGAGCGCGATGACCGGCGTCCAGGCCCGCAGCAGCGCGAGGGTGTTCGCCTGCGCGGTGTACCAGGCGGGCGTGTTCGAGAACCCGACGTAGCGGATCTTGCCCGCCGTCACCAGCTCGTCCAGGGTGCGCATGGTCTCCTCGACCGGCGTGTGCGCGTCCCAGTTGTGCAGCCAGTACAGGTCGACGTAGTCGGTCCCCAGCCGGCGCAGCGACTGCTCCAGTTGCGAGACGATCGCCTTCCGCCCGGCGCCGCCACCGTTCGGGTCACCCGGGTACATGTTGCCGAAGAACTTGGTGCCGAGCACGACCCGGTCGCGCAGTCCGGGGCGGGCGGCGAAGAAGTCGCCGAGGATCTTCTCCGAGTGGCCGTTGGTGTAGAAGTTGGCGGTGTCGATGAAGTTGCCGCCCCGGTCGAGGTAGCTCCGCAGGATCAGCTCGGACTCCTCGGCGCCGCAGCCCCAGCCACCCTCCTCGCCGAAGTTCATCGCGCCCAGGCAGAACGGGCTGACCCGCAGCCCGGAACGGCCCAGGGTGAGGTAGGAATCGAGTGCCATCTGGGTACTCTCCGCGTTCGTTCAAGTGGGAATGTGACCCTCTAATCGAAGCATCGTGAACTGGTGATTCGTTAGAACGATGCTCGCCTCCTCTTGCACAATCCTGCCCGAATGGAGAGGGATGTGTCGGTCAGCCACGCTCGGCGTAACTCGGCAGGTGGCGGGCGACCTGGTCCGGACCGGGCATCTCGGCGATCTCCCTGGCGATCACGCGGGCCGCGTCCCGGTGGTCGGTCCGACCGGGCCGGGGCAAGAGCGTCCGTACGTGGTCGGCGACGGCGTCCGCGCTGAGTTCGTCCGGGAGCAGGCGCAACCCGGCGCCGGCCGCCCGGACCGCCTCGGCGTTGGCGAACTGGTCGGCGCCCTGGGGCAGGAGCAACTGCGGGGCGCCGACGGCGAGCGCGCCGAGGGTGGTGCCGCTGCCGCCGTGGTGCACCACCACGTCGACGTACGGCAGCAGTTCCGCCTGCGGCACCCAGGCCCGTACGGTGACGTTCCCCGGTACGTCGCCAAGCTGCTCCGGGCGCACCCGACCGGTCGCGACGACCACTCGGGCATCCAGCGTCGCCAACCCCTTCAGCGCGGTGGTGAGCAGTTCCGTGGTGCCGAACGCGGTCCCGAGTGTCAGGTAGACCAGTGGCCGCGAAGTGTCCCGACCGTGCCACTCGGGCATCTCCCCCGGCGGGGAGTACGGGACCGGGCGGAGCAGCACCCGGTCCGCCGTCGCGAGAAAGTCCTTGTCCTGGAGCGACGGTGGACAGATGTCGAGGTGCGGCCGGTCGGGCGCCTCGGCGTTGCGGGTCGGCAGGTCGAAGCCGATCCCCTCGGGAATCAGTCGACCGAACCCGTGCCAGATGCCGGGGATCCCGGCGCGGGCGGCGGCGACGGCCGCACCCGGTACGCCCCACCCGTGCACCACCAGGTCGGGCCGCAACCGGGCCAGCTCCGGCGCCAGGTCCTCCGGGTAGATCTCGTAGAACGAGTCCGCCGGGCGGAACGGACCCAGGCCGTTCGCCGCCAGCGGCGCGTGCACCTCCTCGCCCGCCGCGAAGTGCACCTCGTGCCCGGCGTCCCGCACCGCGATCGCGAGCGGGAGCAGCGGATAGGTGTGCCCGACCGACGCGAGGCTGGCGAAGAGGACGCGCATTCCGTCGAATCTACCGCCAGCGGGCGGTCAGGCTCCGGGAGTTGGTCCGCCCGGTGCCCTGGCGGCCGAGGGTTCGGCGGTCCATGAGGCGAGGATTCGCAGCGCCTCGTGCGAGGGGGTGCCCGGCTCGGCGGTGAGCACCATCAGACGCTGTCCGCTGTCGTCCGGGCTGGTCCAGATGTCGCAGTCGAGCGTCAGGACGCCGACCAGCGGGTGGCGGTAGTGCTTGGTGCCGTACCCGACACTGGCCGCGTGGTGGGACGCCCACCAGGCACGGAAATCCGGGTCGCGCATCGACAGCTCACCGACCAGCACGGCCAGGTCGGGGTCGTCCGGATTCTGCGCGGCCTCCATCCGCAGCGAGGCCACGGCGGTACGAGCCGCACTCTCCCAGTCGCTGTGCAGGGCACGGAAGGCAGGTTCGGCGAAGAGCAGCCGTACGTAGTTGCGATGGCTCGCCGGAATCCGCGCGAAATCGGTGAACAGGGCGCTTGCACCGGCGTTCCAGTCGAGAATGTCCATTCGCCGGCCCAACACCAACGCCGGGGTCTCGCCGAGCCGGTCGAGCAGTCGGCGCATCGCCGGGCGTACCCGCTGGGGTTGGCGGCGGCGCGGGCGCGCGCGGCTCTTGCCGGCCAGCTCGTACAGATAGGTCTGCTGGTCGTCGTCGAGGCGCAGCGCGCGGGCGAGGGTGACCAGGACCGAGGCGGACGCCCGCACCCGACCCTGCTCCAACCGCGTGTAGTAGTCGACGCTGATCGCCGCGAGCTGCGCGACCTCCTCCCGGCGCAGGCCGGTGACCCGGCGCGGCGCACCGTTGTCGGGTAGCCCGACCTCGCGTGGTGTGAGTTCGGTTCGGCGGGCTTTCAGGAAGTCGCCGAATTCGGAGAGACGGCTCGGCGCGGCACTCATCGTTCCATTATTCAACCGCCCGGCCCCCTGTGAGGGGGCAGCTTTTTTCCCTGGCAGTTGCATTCCCCGGCGGATGCGTTCCGGGGCAATGACCCGACCTTCCGCACCTGGTCCGACGGCGAAAGTCTCGATGTGTACGACGCGTTGCCTCCGCGACGCGGCAGGGGTCCGGGAGATACCCGGGCTGATTCGGACACCAATCCAGAGGAACGCACAAGTGAAGTCAAACGTCACGTTCGACAGCGCCGGCATCACCATCGCCGGTCATCTTCACCTTCCCGACGACGGGGTCGTCGGACCCCGCCCGGCGATCGTCGTCGGTCACCCGGCGAGCGGGGTGAAGGAACAGGCGGCCGGTCTGTACGCCGAGCGCCTGGCCCGGCAGGGTTATGTCGCCCTCGCCTTCGACGCCGCCTACCAGGGTGAGAGCGGGGGCAGCCCGCGCGGCCTGGAGGACCCCGCCCACCGGGTCGAGGACATCAAGGCCGCCGTCTCCTTCCTCAGCGTGCGTCAGGAGGTGGACCCGGACCGGATCGGGGCGCTCGGCATCTGCGCCTCCGGCGGTTACGTCGTGCCCGCCGCGGCGACCGACCACCGGATCAGGGCCGTCGCGACGGTCAGCGCCGCGGACATCGGCCGCCAGTTCCGCGAGGGCGCCGACGGCACCCAGGACCCGTCGGTGGTCCAGGGGCTGCTCGACGCCGCGGCCTCGGCCCGTACCGCCGAGGTGCGGGGCGAGGGCGGCGGCACCTTCCCGATCTTCCCGGCGACCGAGGAGCAGGCCCGAGCGCTCGGTCGACACACCTTCGAGGGTTGGCAGTACTACCGCACCGACCGCGCCCGGCACCCGCGCTCGGCGACGGCGTTCACCTGGAACAGCATCGACCGCGTGGTGTCGTTCGACGCGTTCCGGTTCGTCGACCTGATCGCGCCGCATCCGCTGCTCATGATCGTGGGAACGGAGGCGGTGACCGCGCACATGACCACGGAGGCGTTCGCGCACGCCCGGGAGCCGAAACGGCTGCACCGGATCAACGGCGCCAGCCACGTCGACCTCTACGACCGGGACGAGTACGTCACCCCGGCGGTCGCGGCGCTGCACGAGTTCTTCAGCGCGGAACTGTAGGGCTCGGTACGGGCGGCCGTTCCTGCTCGCGCCTGGCCGCCGTGGGTCGCATGAGCACGGCCACGAGCAGGGCGGCAGCCACACCGACGGCTCCGGCCACGGCGAAGGTGGCCTGGACACCGCTCACCGCCGCCGCGTGCGCCGCGCCGTCGAGAAGAGTCCGCCCGTCCGACGGCGCGGCGTGCAGCAGCTCGGGCGTCTGCCCACCGGCGACGGCACGCGCGACCCGCCCCGGATCAGGAACACCTCGCCCGGACAGGACACTCTGCGCGCGGGCGGCAAAGACGCTGCCGAGCGCGGCGACACCGAAGGCGAACCCGAGCTGGCGGGCGGTGTTGACCGCGCCGGCGGCCATCCCGCCGCGCGCGGCCGGCACCAGGGACATGGCGACCGAGGCGAGGACCGGCGTCGCCAGCCCGACGCCGACGCCGATCACGGCCAGGCCCGGGACCAGTTCCGGCCAGCCCGCCGAGCCGTGCACGAGTACGGCGGTGAGCAGGCTGCCGAGGCCGACGAGGAGCAGCCCGGCGCCGATCACCAGATCCGGCCGCCGACCGTGCAGCACCCGCCCCAGCACCGCCGAGACCACGAACGCGGTGATCGACATCGGCAGACCGGCCAGCCCGGCGCCGATCGCGCTCATTCCCAGCACCGACTGGAGCCAGATCGAGGTGTACGGGTACGTCGCGAAGGCGGCGAAGGTCAGCAGGAGCCCGGCGAGCAGCACCCCGACAAACGAACGGTCACCCAGCAGTCTCAGGTCGAACATGGCGTGTCGGGAGAGCGACTCGACCATCACGAACCCGGTCAGCAGCACCGCCGCCAGCCCGAACAGCGCCCAGACCGCCACGTCCGCCCAGCCGCGCTCGTTGGCGAGGATGAGCGCGTACGTCGCACAGGCCGCCGAGGCACTGAAGCCGACCATGCCGCCGATGTCCACCCGGCCCCGGCCACGCGCGTTGGCGTCGGTGCGCAGGGTGGCGCAGAGCACGAGGGCGACGGCGCTGACCGGCAGGTTGACGAAGAAGATCCAGCGCCACGACACCCCGTCGGTGAGCAGGCCGCCGAGGATCGGGCCGACCGCCGCCGAGGCACCCGAGACCGCACCCCAGATCCCGTACGCGGTGCCCCGGTCACGGCCGACGTAGGCGCTGTTGAGCAGGGCGAACGTGGTCGCGAACATGGCCGCCGCGCCGACGCCCTGGACGGCACGGGCGGCGATCAGCACGCCCGGACCGGGTGCCAGGCCGCAGGCCAGTGACGAGACCGCGAAGACCACCAACCCGACGACGTACGCCCGGCGGTGCCCGACGAGGTCGGCGACCGAACCCGCGCCGAGCACCAGCGCCCCCAGCGCCAGGGCGTACGCGTTGACGACCCATTGCAGTGCCCCGAAGGACGCGTGCAGGTCGACCACCATGTCGGGCAGGGCGACGTTCACGATCGTGACATCGATCAGAAGCATGAACGTACCCAGACAGACCGTGAGCAGCGGCAGCCACCTGCGCATGTCGGCACCTACGTTCCTCGGCGCCGGCCAGGTCACCGGCGTTGGACCGTCCGTTGGACCAACGACCGAGGCCGAGAAACGGAGCTACCGGCGACGGGCGGGGTGGAGCCGCTGGCCGGGGGTCACCTGTCCGGGTCGTCCGCCAGCCGGGCGCTGAACCAGTGGTGGGCGTCGTCCAGCCAACGCGGCGCTCCCAGGCCGGCGCGGCGAAGCTCCTCGGTCAGCCGCTGCTCGGTGAGCCGGCGCGCGGTGAACCGCTGCACCCACACGTCGTCGCCGCTGCGGTAGGAGGTCTCCCCGCTGAGCAGGTCGCCGGCGATGTCGAGCACGTCCAGGCGACCGAAGACCGGACCGAGGTCACCTTCGCGGAAGGCGCCGACCTGGAGCGCGTCGAACCACCTCGGCGGGTGCCACTGCGCGATCAACTGCCCGCCGGGAGCAAGGTGGTGCCGGCAGGTGACCAGGAAGCGCCGAAGCTGCTCGTCGGTCGGGGTGTTGACCAGGTGGCTCGCCAGCAGGACGACGTCGAATCGCCGGTCCAGCCGCAGGTCCTCAATCCGGGCCGGTACGGGCTCGACCTGCCGCAGGTGCGCGAGCATCGCCGGGGACTCGTCCACGCCGACGACCCGGTGACCGAACTCGGCAAGCGGGTTGCTCAATCGTCCGGTGCCACAGCCGAGTTCGAGAATCGTGGCGCCCGCCGGGATCACACCGTTGACGATCTCCGGCTCGCCGTTGGGCGGCAGTCGAAGGTAGACCTCAACCGCGCAGCCATCCGGGGTGATCACGCCCCGCCCGCTGTCACGGTCGGCTCCCCCGGTCACCACCGTGCCAAGTCTGCCAGATCGACCGGCGGCACTGTGGTGTGGCGGTCAGGACATCCGGAGGTGGTCGCGCAGGGTCCGGGCGACCTGCGCCATCAGCGCCTCCGCCGCTGGTTGGACGACGGCCGGCACGCGCGACTCGGTGAGGGCCGCCACCGCGTACGCCCGCCCGTCCGCGTGCTCGACGACCCCGACCTCGTGACGGAGATTGAGCAGGGTGCCGGTCTTCGACGACCAGCGCGACGCGTCGGAGGCGAAGTCGGGCGCGAGCCGCTGCCGGTGCACGTTGTCGGCCATCAGCCCGCGAACCCGTTCGGCGGTGCGGGGGTGCACGGTCGAGGGTCGCCACAGGCCCCGGAGCAGATCCACGAAGGCCCTGGCCGACCCGACGTTGGCGCGGCTGACGTCGAGCTGCGGCACCGGGTGACCGTGTCCGGGGGTCGCCGCCGCGATGGCCAGGGAGTGCACGAGATGGGTCTCCGTCGGGTCCAGCCGCTCGGCCGGCGTACGGGTGAGTTCGCTGGCGAGCTGACGTACGGTGATGCCGTCGAAGCCGAGGCGTCGAAGCTCGGCGGTGACCTCGGCCGGTGGGGTCAGCTCGAAGAGGGCGTCGGCGGCGACGCTGTCACTCACCGATGTGCTCAGGTAGAGCAGGTCGTCGATGGCGACCGTGACCGGGTGGCGGAACTTGCTCAGTCCGGTCGGGCCCGCCGTGGTGATCCGGCCCGGTGCCACCGGGACCATCGTCGCGCCGTCCAACTCGCCCCGCCGGATCCGTTCCAGCGTGGCGACCGCGAGCGGCACCTTCACCATCGACGCCACCGGGAACTCCAGGTCGGGGTCGAGGCCGAGTTCGTCGCCGGTGTCCAGGTCGCGTACCAGGAACGAGCCGCGCAGGCCGCCGTCACGCAGCGCCTCCCGGGCCTCGCGCAGGACCCGCACGGCACTCACGGTCGGGCCCCGGCGGGGCCCGGCACGCCGAGGCACCGTCCGATCGCGGCGGAGAGCAGGGTACGGATCCGGTGTGCGTCCTCGCCCGAAGACGCCGCGACGTCGTAACCGCGGGCCAGGTCCAGCTCGCCGATCGGGCGCCAGTGCAGTCCGAGGTCGTCGGCCTGGTCGGGCGAGCAGAGCAGCAGGTCGGTCGAGTCGAGCACCTGGGCCGCCGCGTCGACGAGCGCGGTCGAGACGGTGACCTGCGCGGGTTGCAGACCGACGGCGTCCGCCAGCCGGGTCAGCCGGTCACGTACGTGGGGGACGTCGTCCTCCGGTTGGATCCAGGCGCGTCGCCGCCGCGTCGCCCGGTCGGCCCGCCCCGCCCGCAGCGTCTCCAGGTAGACGGCACTGGTGCCGGTGTCGTCCCGGCCGGCGAGACCGAGCGGCACCCGCCAGGTGCTCCCGGTCGGTGGTGCCGCCACCAGCGCCGCCCGTACCTCCAGCGCTCGGGCCAGTTCCGCCCGCTCGCCCGGTCCGGCCGGTTGCGGTTCGAGATGCAGGTCGTGCCGCCGGGCCTCGGCGACCAGCAGCGCCAGCGGCCGGGCCGCGCAGACAACGGGTACGGCCAGCCGGAACGGTCGCAGCTTCGCCCGCTCGGCGTCGTGCTCCATCGCCTCGGCGAGTTCGACCAGCCGCCGCGCCGACGGCAGCATGTCCCGGCCGAACGGGGTGAGCAGGACGCTGCGCGAGGACCGTTCGAAGAGTTTGGCGCCGAAGTGCTGTTCCAGGGCGGCGATCCGGCGACTGGCGACCGACTGCGGGATCCGGGCCGCCGCCGCGCCGACGGTGAAACTGCCGTACCCACTGACGGCCACAAATGCCTCACATGCCCGTACGACATCCACGGCTGGGCAGTCTATGCCGGATCAGCATTGATCCGCACACTTGTGTCTTGGACGGCATCGGCCCGGCAGTGCGACGCTCAACATCGCCCCGGCCGGGCAACCGAACCCACCGAGAACAACAGGAAGGATCGACGATGCGACTCCGCTTCGTGGTCCCCTCGCCCCGACGTGTCGCGATCGTGGTCTCGGCCGCGCTCGCGCTGGTCCCACTCGCCGCCTGCTCGTCGACCGGGACGCCGACCGGCGGCACGACCGCCACCGCCGGCGCCACCGCTTCGGCCGCGGCGACGAGCCCCGCTCCGGTTGCCGGACTCGGCCCCGAGTTCGAACGGCTGGAGGCGAGGTTCGGTGCCCGGCTCGGCGTCTACGCCCTCGACACCGGAACCGGCCGTACGGTGGAGCACCGCGCGGACGAACGCTTCGCGTACGCCTCGACCTTCAAGGCCCTCGCGGCGGGCGCGGTGTTGGCGACCACGTCGACGGCCGAACTCGACCAGGTGGTCCGCTACACCAGCGCGGACCTGGTGACCTACTCCCCGGTGACGGAGAAGCACGTGGAGAGCGGCATGACGCTGCGCGCGATCGCCGACGCGGCGGTGCGCTACAGCGACAACACCGCCGGCAACCTGCTGCTGCGGCGTCTCGGCGGTCCGGACGGCCTCGAACAGGCGCTGCGCGGCCTCGGCGACCAGGTCACCGACCCGGAGCGGACCGAGACGGCGCTCAACGAGGCGAAGCCGGGCGACCAGCGGGACACCAGCACGCCCCGAGCCCTTGGCACCGACCTGCGGGCGTACGCCCTCGGTTCGGCGCTCGACGCGGAGGACCGGGCGGTGCTGACCGGATGGCTGCGCGGCAACACCACCGGTGACAAGACGATCCGGGCCGGCGTGCCGGCCGGCTGGACGGTCGGCGACAAGACCGGTTCCGGCGGGTACGGCACCCGCAACGACATCGCCGTGGTCTGGCCGCCCGACGGTGAGCCGCTCGTGCTCGCCATCCTGTCCAGCCGCGACAAGCCGGACGCCGCGTACGACGACGCGCTGATCGCCGAGGCGGCGAAGGTGGTGACCGGGGCGCTGCGCCGGTAGCGGGCCGGTCCCGGCCGCCCCGTCAGCCGGTGACCGGGCCGGTCCCGGCCGCCCCGTCACGGGGACCCGCCGGGGCGGCCGGGTAGCGCGCTAGGGTCCCGGGGTGGAGTTGCGCGGGGTGCTGCTGGACCTGGACGGGACGCTGGTCGACCACGAGGCGGCGGTGACCGAAGCGCTCCTGGCCTGGCTGCCCTCGCTCGGTGTGCCACCGACGGAGGAGGTGCTCGCGCTCTGGTCCACCGTCCAGGAGCGTCACATGGTGGCCTGGCGGGAACGCCGGATCAGTTTCCAGGAGCAGCGACGCCGCCGGCTGCGCGACTTCCTCACCGACCTCGGGGTGCCGTTCGAGGACGAGCCGGATCGGCTCGACCGGCTCTTCGGCGGATATCTGCACTGGTACGAGCGTTCCTGGCGGGCGTACGACGACGTGACCGAGACGCTGGAGATGATCCGCCGCGCCGGTCTGCGTACCGCCGTGCTGACGAACGGGACGGTCGAGCAGCAGACCGACAAGCTGACCAGGGTCGGGTTGCTGGGCCGGGTCGGACCGGTCTACACCGCCGAGGAGTTGGGTGCCGCCAAGCCGGCCGTGGCCGCGTACGTCTCGGCCTGTGACCGGTGGGGGCTGGCGCCCGGGTCGGTGGTGAACGTGGGTGACCGCCACGACCTGGACGTGGTCGCGGCGCGGGCGGCCGGTCTGCGTGCCGTACACCTGGACCGCGACGGCACGGGTCCGCGCGGGGAGCGTTTCCGGATCGGGTCCCTGCGCGAACTGCTTGACGTGCTGGTCGGGTGAGCGGGTCAGTTGCCGGGATCGTCCTGCCACTGGCGCTCGAAGACGATTTTGTGCCGGTCCCCCGGGAGGACGTTGACGGTGCACTGGACGGCCTGCCCGGCGGCGGTGTAGCCGGTGTCGTAGTGCGTGGCGACGGGGGTGCCGGGGCCGAGGTTGAGGCGGTGGATCTCGTCGGGGGTGGGCATCCGGACGAAGATCTCGTCGATGGCGTAGTCCTGCCGGTAGCCGAGTTCGGCCAGCACCTGGTCGGTGCCCCGGGACAGGTAGGCCGGCGACATGATCTCGGAGTCCCGGACCAGGTCGAGCGGGAAGTGCGAGTCGTTGATGTTGGTCGGCTCGCCGTTGATGAACCTGACCCGGCGCCGGGCGACGATCGTGTCGCCGGGGTTGACCTGTAGCCGCTCGGCCAGTTCGGGCCCGGCCTGGACCAGCGAGACCTCGATGAGCTGGCTCGGCGTCCTGCCCTCGGCGACGATCTGCTGGGAGAAGCGGTCCATCTCCGGGGTGGCGGGGCGGGGGCGGGACTTCTGCTGCGGTCGGTAGACCATGTGCTCGCGCTGCCGGACGAAGTAGCCGTGCGGCCGGCGAGCGACGATCAACCCCTCGGTGACCAGCACACTCAGGCCACTGCGGACGGTCTGGCGGACCACGCCGAACAGCTCGGTGATCTCGTGCTCGGTGGGAAGCTGGTCCCCCGGGCGCAACTCACCCGAAATGATCTTGTTCCGGTACGTCGCCGCGATGCGCTGGTACGCGGGCGCGCCCGAATGCCCGGCTACGTCCACACAAGACTCCCGTCATCCAAGGTTGTCTAGTCAATCTAGTCGAACCATTGACACCAGCGCGACCGGGGCGCGAGCATGGATCGAGACCTTCGATTGTCTAGTCAATTTCGTTGGTGCAGATCTTCGCGTACCCCAGAGCCGCCCCGCCGAGAGAGGACCTCCCATGTCCGTCAGCGCCGAACCGACCCCCGGCAAGCCGACCGGCACCGCCTCGTACCTCCACGAACTGCGGTCCCGCCGCCCGGCGATGGTGCACGACCTCGCCGTACTGGTGTCCGCCGAATCCCCCTCGACCGACCGGAGCGCCACCGCCGCCAGCGCCGACGAGGTCGCGGACCTGGGCGCGCGTCTGCTCGGCATCCCGCCCGAACGCGCCGGTCACCACCTGATGTGGAGTCACGGCGCCACCAGGGTTCTCCTGATCGGCCACCACGACACGGTCTGGCCGGTCGGCACGCTGTCCCGGTGGCCGTTCGCGGTGGACGGCGACCGGGCCACCGGGCCGGGCTGCTTCGACATGAAGGCCGGACTGGTCCAGATGTTCCACGCGCTGTCGGTGCTGCCCGCACTGGACGGCGTCAGCATCGTGGTCAACGCGGACGAGGAGATCGGCTCCCCGACGTCGCGGGCGTTCATCGAGCACGCCGCCGAGGGGGCTCGTGCCGCGCTGGTCTGCGAGCCGAGCGCCGACGGCGCGCTGAAGATCGCACGCAAGGGCATCGCCCGCTACCGCCTGGACATCCTGGGCCGGGCCGCCCACGCCGGGCTCGACCCGGCTCGTGGCGCCAACGCCGGTCTGGAACTCGCCCACCAGATCCTGACGGTGGCCGGCTTCGCCAGCCGGGAGACCACCGTGACACCGACCACGATGTCGGCCGGCACCAGCGCGAACACCGTCCCGGCCTCGGCGACCCTCGCGGTCGACGTACGTTCCTTCGACGACGACGAGTTCACCCGGGTCGACCGGGCCATCCGCGCGCTGCGGCCGGTGGTCGACGGCACCCGGCTGGCCGTACACGGTGGGGTCCACCGGCCGGCACTACCCGCGTCGGCCTCCGCGTCGCTCTACCACCTCGCCCGCGAGGTCGCCGTCGACCTGGGACTGCCCGAGCCGACCGGCGCCAGCGTCGGCGGCGCCTCGGACGGCAATCTCACCGCCTACCGGGGTGTGCCGACCCTCGACGGCCTCGGCCCGGTCGGCGGCAACGCCCACGCCGAGGGCGAATGGGTGGACCTCGCCGCGATGGGCGACCGGAGCGCCCTGCTCGCCGCCCTCGTCCACCGGCTGCTCCGCCCGTGATCCTGAAGAGTTCGGCCCGCCATAGCCGGCCGAACTCTTCAGGATCATCGAGAGCAGGGCGGCGGTGCTAGCGGAACTGGAAGTAGGTCCGGAACTGCTCGCCGTCTTCGAGTTGCAGCACGAACTCGCGGCAGGTGCCGGCCCAGCCACGGTCGGTCTTCCACGGGAAGGTGTAGCGCCCGTGCCCGTCGTACTCCAGCTTGGAGCGGCCGGGGGTCTCCGCCTTCACCGGCAGCGGGCCGGGGGTGACGGTCCCGTCCGGGTTGACCGTGGCCAGGGTCTGGCAGTCGACCAGCCGGGAGTACGGCGAGTTGCTGGCCAGGATGTCCCGGCCCCGGTAGCGGTCGAGGTCGAACTGCATCGGGGCGGTCGACCCGGCCCTCGCCGAGTTCAGCGCCGGCTTGGCCGCCCGCTTGGTGAAGTCGCGCTCGCAGGCCGGGTGGGTGTCGTACGCGGCCGAGTTGTCGTCCCGCCCGGTGGTGCCCTGGACCGCGCTGTAGCCCAGCCCTCGGCGGGCGAACGAGGCCCACAGGGTGCAGTTGTTCTCGCCCCCGGTCAACGCCGCGTCGGCGGCGATGATGGCGTCCCGACCGACCACGAAGCCCGGCCCGCACCCCTGGATCTTCATCCCGTCGATGACGAGTTGCATGGCCAGGTTGTTGCCGCCGGTGTTCCAGGCGCCGTACGCGTTGCGGTTCAGCCCGTGCCGGTCGATCAGGTCCCAGGTCACGTCCCACAGCACGGCGGCCCAACCGTGGCCGATCCCGTGCGGTGCGGCCAGCGAGGTGCCGTCCAGCCAGGCGCCGGTCTTGATGCTGTCGTAGGTGAACGGCTGGATCTCCATGTTCCGCGAGTACGGCCGGGGCCGGAAGCCGTCGCCGGTGCGGCTGTCGGCGAACTGTGCGTACTGACCGTAACCGCGCGGGCCCTCCGGGTCGTCCAGGTCCGGGTTGATCAGCGAGACGATGGCGAGGAAGTCGCTCCAGCCCTCGCCCATCTGCTCCTGCCCGGTGAGACAGTTGACGTTCGGGCCACCGGTGAGGCGGTTGGAGACGCCGTGACCGTACTCGTGGAAGATCGTCTCGGACCGGAAGGCGGCGTCCCGCATCGCCGGCCGGTCGGTGTTGCGGTGCACCCGGCCCGCCGCCGGCAGCGCCGCCCGCAGCGTGGCACCGTCGGCCTGGCTCACCATCACGGCCGGGATGCCGACCGGCGGGGCCACCGAACCGGCCATCACCACGGGGGCACCCTCGACGTTGTTGACCACCACCACCGCGACCGCACCGGCCGCCTCGGCGTTGACCACCTGCGTGTAGTAGGTGCAGGCGGCGCTCCGGTCGACCAGGGCGATCGACCCGGCGGCCAGGGCATACGGCGTACAGCCGTCACCGACCGCCTCCACCGCGTCGTCGACCGGCACGACCGGGCCGGAGAAGCCGGCGTTGGTCGGCGCCGGGGTGAAGCGGGCGTACTCGGCCTGGTAGGTCGCGGCCGACGTGCCGGAACCGACGGTCACCGCGTTCGGCAGCCCGAACTGGTTGCCCGGCCAGAGGAACATCTGCATCCGGGGCGCGCCGCCGTCCTGCGCCGGGGTGGAGAAGTTGGCGTTGTTCTGCCCCGAGCCGTCCTGCGCCTCGCACCGTACGTCGTCGCCGCCGACCCCGCCGCGCCCGTAGTTGTCGGCCTGGAAGTTGCCGCCCTCCTCGTCGAAGCCGTAGCGGTAGGTCAGGTCGTGCACGATGTTGCACCAGTAGAAGAGGTTCGCCACCGCCGCCTGGGTGTACGTCTGCGGCTGCTGGTTCAGGTCGGCCGGGAGGTTGAAGTCCAGCCCCGCTCCCCCGTCCGGGATACTGCCCGGGTCCGGTTGGTTGTTGGCGTCCCGGTCGGCGTAGGCGCGCACGTTGTTGCCCTGCGTGGTGGTGCTCTCCGGACCCGGCACCCCGTCACTGTCGTGCCAGCCGTACGGCGAGGCGAACGCGTCGGCCGGGTTCGTCACCAGCGTGCGCGGCCCCTCGTTCGGGTCGTTCTTCGGGAAGGTGAAGACCCGGTAGCTGGAGCCGTCGTTCACCCGCTGCGGCGGGAACTGCGGCCCGACGACCGTGCCGTGCCCCGGGCCACCGTGGCCGGGGCCACCGTGCTCGGACCCGCCGCGCCGCCCCAGGGTGTCGGCGAGCTGTTCCGGTGCGTCGTGGGAGGTCCAGTCCTCGGCGCCCAGCAGTTCGCCGGTCGTACCGTCGATTGTGGCGTTCCACAGGTGCGCGTCGGTCGAGTCGTCGATCACCAACTGCCAGGCCAGGCGCAGCCCGTCCGCCGTACGGTGCCAGCCGAGCCGGGCGGGAATCGGTTCGTCGGAGATGCCGGAGCCGGAGACGACGGTGCGCTGGGCGGGGCCATCGGGACGGTCGAGCACCTTCGGGGCGCTCGGCTCGGGCAGGTCGAGGGCGTCGGCGGCGGCCCGTACCGCCCCGGCGGCGTCCAGGGCGGCGGCGCCGGTCGGCTTCTCCGCCAGGTTGGACGCCAGGGTGTGGCCGACGAAGACAACACTTCCGTCCGAGGCGATGCTGACCGTCGCCGTCGCGCCGAAGACCTCGAGTTCCTTGAACCGCTGGGAAAGGTTGACGTGGGTCACCCGGCTGGCGCGGCTGGAGGTGGTGGAGGAGACCGCGAGCTCGGCGAGGTCGGCGGCGGTGACGCCGTACCGGGCGGGATCGGCGCGGAGGTGCCTGATCGCGATGCTGTCCGGGGTGCCCTCGTTCGGGCCGGTGAGGAAGAGCGGGTTGCGTCCGGCCGGGGACGTCTGGCCCGTACTGTCGTCGGGCGCGGCCCAGGCGGGCTGGGCCATCGCCGGCAGGAGGGCCGCGACGACCGCGGCGGCCAGCACGGTTGCGGTGTGGTGACGGACCCGGGAGGTACGGGAGGACAGGGTCACTGGTGCTCCCTTCAGGGCGGACACGTACGAGGGCGTGATCGGTCGACTTGCCGGTGGCATCCAGGGTTTTGACCGACAGTACGGATCTCCATACGGTCGGTCGTCCGACTGATGTTCAAAATCATCAATGTCTTCTGCTACGACTGTCGAACCCGCCGCCGACGCGACCCGACCCATCGTCGGATTCCGGGGGTGGCGTGACCGTCGGCGGCCACGTCCCCGGACGCCCGGCTCAGTCGGTCAGCGTGCGGTGCAGGCGGTACCGCCTGACGCCGACCGGCCGCACCCCGTCCATGGTTCGGACCCGGTCCCACAGCGGCCCGCTCGAAATGCCGTCCCGGTTCGCCGCGAGCGCCGCCAGGTGGGCCTCCGGGCTGGTCCACTCGGCGTAGTTCAACACCCGCGTGCCGTCGGCGCTGATGTGGAAGAAGCCGCCGATGCCACCGGCCGGCAGCCGCTCGTCGGCGGCCAGCGCCTCGAAGACCGCGTCGACCCAACGCCGGGACCGGTCGGCGCCGTCGGTGTCGACGCGTACGGCGACCATGGCACCCGGGGCGGGACCGTCGTCGGCGCGGTTACCCCGGTAAACCTGGTAGCGGGCGAGGTCGCGCCGTTCGATACCGGGCACCTCGGCGTCGATCCGGCTTTCCCGTCCGGCCGGGACAAACGCGTCCACCGCCGCGTCGTCGGTCCACTGTGAGTAGTGCCGGAGCAGCTCGCCGTCGGTGTCGAGGTAGATGGCGTACGACAGCAGACCGGCCGGCCAGGGCTCGTCCCGCCAGGCGGCGACGGTCGCCTCAGCCGCCGCCCGCTGCCGCTCGGGTGTGCCGAGCACCCATTCGCTGGACAGGGCGACGCCCACGTCGGTACGGGTGAGGTCCGGAAACTGGTCGGTGACGCGCATGGTCGGCTCCTCCACGGGGATCGGTACCGACCGAACGTAAAACCCGAACAAACGTTGAGGTCAAGCCGTACGACGAGCCGGAGTTCGTCGAACGTGTCCTACAACGCCCCGGCGTAGATGACCTGCTCGCGTTCCCCGGTGCCCCAACCGGCCGTACGCTTCTCCAGCGAGAGGCCGATCTTCTCCGCGACCCGCTGTGAGGGCACGTTCTCCGGGTTGATGATGGCGATCAGCCGATCGGTGCCCACCACGTCCCGCGCGTAGTCGCGACAGGCGAGGGCGGCCTCGGAGGCAAAGCCCCGGCGCTGCCGGTCGGCCCGTACGTGATAGCCGATCTCGATCTCGTCCACCCCGTCGACCCGTTGCACGGTCAGGCCGCAGTCGCCGAGAAACTCGTCGTCGTGGTCCAGCATCACCCAGAGCCCGAAGCCCCGGTTCCGGTAGAGCCGCCGGTTCCACTCGATCCAGCCGAGCGTCTCGGAACGCGACAGCGGTCGAGGGTAATACCGCATCACCTCGGGATCGCCGATCAGCGCGGCCATGTCGTCCAGATCCGCGACCGTCATCTCCCGGAGTCGCAGCCGGGGCGTCGTCAACGTCGCCACCACCCGACCGTATCGCGGTCGACGACTCTTCCAGCTCGACCGACAGTCACCCGGTTGGCGGTCGTCGGATCGACGGTCGCCCGGTCGGGCGGCGTCAGGAGAAGCGAAGGCGTCAGGAGAAGCGAAGGCCGAGGTAGGTGATCGGCCCGGGGTCGGCCACCTCGATGACGTGGAAGCCGAGCCGGTCGTAGAAGGCGCGGGCCCGGTGGTTGACGGTGACCATGCCGAGGTGCACGCCAGGCGCGCCGGCTCGGCGTACCGCCCGGGTGAAGGTGTCGATCAGGGACCGCCCGTGACCCGACCGCTGGTAGCCAGGAAGCACGTCGATGTGCAGGTGGGCCGGATAGTCGACCAGCTCGGGCAGGATCATCCGCTCCGGGGTGTGCAGCAGGTGCGCCATCACCTCGTCCGGCGTGCCCGGTTCGCCGGCCGGATCCGGATAGCGACCGGCCACCCGGGGCAGCCAGTCGTGCCGGAACCGGCGTACGAAGGCCCCGGTGTCGGCGGTGCCGAGCACGTAGCCGACCGCCTGCCCGTCGTCGTCGAGCACAAACGCCAGGTCCGGCTCCAACCAGGTGTACGGGTGGGCGAAGATGTCCGGCAGCACGCCCGGGTTGGCGTACGACCCGCTCGCGTCCTCGCCCGCGTCGGCGGTGCGGATGCAGATGTCGTGGACGGCGTTCCGGTCACCGGAACGGTAGGGGCGGATGCGCATGGCGGCGAACCTGTCGTTCTCGGAGACGTCCGGCGCCCGCCGTGGACACGTCGACGGACCGTCGGACAACGGCTGATCGACCATCGTACGACCGTAAATGCCGGGCGCGTCGGACCGGCACATTTTCTCCGGGCTGACACCCGGGTCAGGAGAAGCGTTCGATCGCCACCGGGATCAGCCCCTGTTCGCGTACGACCGCGACAAGCCCGCGCAGCAGCGGCTCGATCCGGTCGGTACGGCTGTCGCCGAGGTCGACGGTCACATCCACGCCCCAGGCCACTCCGGAGCCGATCCGGCGCAGGTCCCAGGCAAAACGATCGTCGCCGATCGTCGCCTCCGCACTACCGACGACCCGGGTCGACGGGTCTCGGCGGTCACCGACGACCTCCATCCCCCACCGTGCACAAAGGCTCGCCAGGCTCTCGTCACCCAGGTCGTCCGCGAGCAGGATGCGGTAGACCCGCCGCTCGTGGACCCCCTCGGGAACGGATTCGGCGGTGAGCCGCAGCGGGGCGGAGAACCGCGCCGGTTCGGCGCCGCCGAAGTGCGAGCGCAGGGTCGCCTCGTCCGGCAACGCCTCGCCGGTGAGCGGGCGGTAGATCCGCCCGACCTCGTCACGGCTCGCCACGGTCACCCGTCGGCGCAGGTCCCGCTCGGCCCGGACCCGCCGGCTCACCGGCCCCGCATCCCACCAGCCGTCCTGCCCGGCCGTCCAGCCGGCGCCGCGCGGCGTGATGGTCGAGCTGTCGTCGCCGAACACGAACTCCTCGACCAGGATTCCCGCCACAGGCACGAAGGGGTCACCCGGCTCGGCAGAGATCAGGTAATAGTCCAACGACGATGACAACACCGGTACGGCAGCCGCCCCGGCCACCTTCACATCACCGCTCACGCTCGGAACATACTCCCGTGGTCTACATCCCGTGCCGCCGTCGCGGCCACGGGGCCAGGTCGACGGCCACCGAACAGGGTGTCGATCAGAACACCCGGACCGATGCTGGCGGCCCGGACGGCGATATTCGCTCGCCCGGCACCGAATGCTGATGCGAGGATCGCGGCGTGTCGGCAACCCGTACCGAACTGCTGCGCTGGCAGTTCGACCTGACCTGGTCACTGCTCGAATATCACCTGGAGCGGTTGGTGCCGGAGGACCTGCTCTGGGAGCCGGCCCCGGTCTGCTGGACGGTGCGGGCGGATGCCGACGGGGTGTGGGTTCCGGACTGGTCCGAGTCCGAGCCAGACCCGATTCCCGTACCGACGATCGCCTGGATCACCTGGCACCTCGGCTGGTGGTGGAGCGTGACCATCGACCACGCCGAGGGGAGGCAACCCCGGGAACGCACCGCGATCGGCTGGCCCGGTGACCGCGACGGCACCGTGGCCTGGCTACGCGACCTTCGCACCGGATGGGTGGCGGTGCTCGACCGGCTCACCGAGGGTGATCTCGATCTGCCCGCGCCGTTCCCGTGGCAGGACGAGCCCGGACACAGGGTTGCCCACATGGTGGCCTGGGTCAACGCGGAGCTGATGAAGAACACCTCCGAGATTGGCCAGCTCCGGCTGGTGCGGGCCGCCGGGCCCCGGTAACCCGGGGTCGGCAAGCCTCGGTCGCCCGGGTCAGAGGGCTGCCACGGTCCGGGCCAGCGCCTGTTCGAACAGGGCCTCGTCGACGGGTTCGCCGGTCGAGAGCATGGTGACGGCGATCCGGGTGTTCCCCACCCCGACCATCGCGTACGCTGTGCCACCACTGCCCGGTAGCGGCAGACCGTCGGCAAGCGAGTTCTCCATCTCGTGGTAGACCCGCCAGGAATGGTCCCCGAGAGCCGGTGCCGGCCGTGCCCGGGGCGTACCGGTGATCCTGACGGCGCCCGCCGTCATGACAAAGCGTGGGCAGTCGAGGCGCGCCCGTTCCGCTCCGGCGAAGACCGACTCGGCGACCGGCACCGCGTACGAGGTCACGGTGATCTCCAGGGTGGAGCCCTGGATCGGGTTTCCCTGGGTGAAGTAGGCCAGCGCGGAGTTTTGCCGGTGCGGGGCGAGTTCGTCCAGGAACTGGTTCCTGACCAGCGGCCCGCACTCCACCGGCCGTACGTCGAAATTTTCCGGCGCCGACGGCGGGGTGCCCGGCCGCCAGAGCTGCGGCAGTTCCTCGCCGAACGTCTCGGCGACCGCCTGCGCCTCGGCCTGGGTCAGGATCGAACCGGACCGCCCGGTGGGGGTCGGCCCCGGTGGCCACGACGGGCTGGGTGGCGCCGTCACGGTGGTCGCCGGCACGGCGGTCGGATCCGTCGTGGATTCCACCACCAGGTAGCCACCGGGCACGCCCACCACGCCGACGAGCCCACCGGAGACCATGACGGCGAGCCCGACCGTCGTCACGAAAAGCCACGGTCGCGCCCGGCCCGGCCGGATCCGTGGCGGGATGCGCAGGCGCGGCACGGATGTCGCCACGACCGCCAGCGGGGCGGCGAGGAGGGTGAGGTAGATCAGCCACACCACCGCGATCCGTACCCGGAGCTGGGCTTCCATCCCGGTCTGTAGCTCCGGGGGTGTCTGCCAGTGCGCGGCGAGCGCGACGAGCGCGGTGCTCGCCCAGGAGACCACCACCGCGTGTGGGAGGGCGGCGTGACCACGGCGGGCGACAACGGCGACGAAGAGCGCCAAACCGGTGAGCACGGCGATCCACCAGAGTTCCTGCGCCAACCGGAGATCCGAATCGCCTCGGTCGACGGCGGTCACGGTAACCAGGTGCAGGGCGGTGATCCCGACCCCCAGTACGACCGCGACCAGGGCGGCACCGGCGGGCAGCGTCAGCTCCCGTCGAAGCCGGGACAGCCGTCCGGCCGAGTGTGCGAGCAGCAGCAGGGCGACCGTTGGAAGGGCCATCGCTAGCCACGGCCACCACTGTTGCGGCAGCGCCAGCAGGAGGAACGCGGGCACGGCGGCACGCCCGGTCAACCAGAGCGTGCCGAGCACCGTCGCCGGCCAGAGCGCCGCGCCGGCCAGGCAGACGCCGGCCAGCCAGGTCGCCCACCACAACCGCCGCGCCGGCCGGGCGGTGGTCGCCGTGACCGTGGCGAACAGGGCGGCGAGGCCGGTCCAGGCGCTCACCGCCGCAGCCCCGGCCAGCGAGGTCACCACGGCGAGCCAGAGGTTGGTCCACGATTCCTGCGCCGGCACCGGGAAGACCACCACGCCGGGTGCCAGCCACGCCGGGGCGAGCAGATTGCCGAGCAGCAGACCGGCGGCCACCCCGAGGACCGGCCGCCACCAGGAGACCGGCAGACCGGCGCGGCGGGCGGTCACCGCCCGCCGCAGCAGGGCGGGAAAGAGTACGCCGCCGAGCACGAGCGCGCCCGCCACCGCCGCCGCGTCGGCCGCCAGGAGCGGGTGTGCCGCCGGGGCCAGCGTGTCGGCCGGATCCGCCGCGACCGTCATCGCGGGCAGCGCGACCAGTCCGGTGACGAACCCCTGCACCGGGCCGCCCTCGCGCGCCGCCGGGGAATGCAGCGCGGCGATCCGGGCGGCCGGCGACGGGTGGCGGGCCAACCACCGCCGGGGTGTCCACCCAGGTCGACGTGCCGGGGTGCCCGGTGCGCCGGAGAGGAGCGCCAGCAGCGGTCCGGACGGGCCGGTCAGGGCCGCGTGCCGGTCCGCGTCGAGTTCACGTCTGCGGAGCAGCCCGGCCGCGAGCACAACGGTGACCCCGGCGAGTAGCACGGCCTTGGCCCACATGGTCAGGGCCTGACCGCTGAGTCCACCGGCGACGATCCCGGGCACGACCGCGGCGGTGACCACCGGCACCAGCAGCCAGTTCAGTCCACGGACCGCCGACACCCAGGTCACGTCGCCGGCCAGTACGTGCCCGAGTTCGTGCCGTACCACCGGGTCGAACCGTGCCGGATCACGGTACGCGACGGCGACCGCCGCCGGCAGCACCACCACCGGTCGTCGCCACAACCGGGCGGTGGTGAACGCCTGCCGTACCGGCGGGCCGGCGACGAGCAGGTGGGGTCGGTGGCGCCCGGTCAGCCCGTACTCGTCGCAGAGCCGCGCGAACCGCTCGTCCGCGCCGGGCAGTAGGAACAGTCCCCGGTGGCGGCGAAGTCGATGGTGGTCCACCGCCGGCACCACCAGCATCACGGTGAGCACGCCGACGGCCACGAGTGCCGCTCCGCCGAGCATGCCGAACACCCGCCGGTGCTGTGCCGGCCGCAGACACTCCTGGAACCGCTCGTACGTCTCGCGGTCGCCCGCGTCGGTAACGGCGCCGAAGGTCGGGGTCCACGGGAACCGTCGCTGGCAGTCGATCGCGGTCTGGGTCCAGTTGCCGGCCAGTGAGCGCTCGTTGGTGAGGGCCACGTTGGCCGCGCTCATCCCGAGTCCGAGCAGCGCGACCGCGATCAGGAGATAGAGCCAGCCGGTCCGTTGACGAAACTCCCGACCGGAGACGTCACGCACGGTGGCCTGCACGCGGCCGATGGTATCCGGCAGGCGTCCCGCCTGCCGCCGGCGCCGTCGGGCGGGGACGTGCGGTTCGTCGGGCGCACCGCTCGCGATACCGGCGTCCGCGCATGCCCGCGCGCAGAGCGGGACCGGGATGTCCGGCTGGTTGACGAACATCGTGCCGGCGAACAGCACACCCTGTTCGTCAACCCGCTCGCGGCCATGCAGGGCCGGTTTCGCACTGACCTTCGGTCACGGTCCCGACCGGCCGTCGGTGCCGACCCGCTCGGTCAGGTCGGCGAGCAGCACCCGGAGCAGGTCGGAGACCTGGTCGCGCTGGTCCGCGCTGAGGGCGTCGAGCAGGCCCTCCTCGTGGGTGAGCAGGGCGTCGACCGACCGGTCGAGCAGGCGGTGGCCGGCCGTGGTCAGGGTGACCAGCACGCCTCGGCCGTCCGGTCCGGCCTTTTTCCGGCAGACCAGCCCGGACTGCTCGGCACGGGCCACGCGTTGCGAGATCGCGCCGGCACTGACCAGCGACAGCCGGGCCAGTTCGCCCGGTGCCAGGGTGTAGGGGCGGCCGGCGCGGCGCAGGGTGCTGAGCAGGTCGAGGGTCGCCGCGTCGATGCCGAGCCGGTTCAGCGTGCGGCGCCGTTCGTCGTTGAGAATCTTACCGATCCGCCAGATCCGGGTGATGACGCCGATCGACCCGACCGGGGTGCCGGGGCGCTCCCTGGCCCAGGCCCGAGCGATGGCGTCGACGTCATCGTCCATTTTGCTCTCCTCGTGTTACCGTCGAACACCAGAATACTTTAGGCCTAAAGGAGTCTGTCGTGCGGGCTGTTGTCGTCACCGGGGGCGCGACCGGAATCGGATACGCGGTCGCGCGGAGACTCGTCCGGGCCGGCGACCGGGTGGTGATCACCGGTCGTCGGGAAAGTCTGCTCAAGGAGGCCGCGGACCGGATCGGCGCGACCCCGGTGGCGTTCGACGCGGCCGACCCGGACGCGATCGCCGACGCGCTGCCGCACCTACCCGAGCGGGTCGACGTCCTGGTCAACAACGCCGGGGGCAACACCGACTTCGACCGTCCGACGGCTGCGGCCGGGGAGTTGGCGAGCGTCGCGGCGAACTGGCGGGCCAACCTCGACGCCAACCTGCTCTCCGCCGTGCTGGTGACCACCGCGCTCACCGCAAGGTTCAGCGGGAACGCCCGGGTGGTGACCATCGGCTCGATCGCCGCCCGCCAGGGCGCCGGGGCGTACGGGGCGGCGAAGGCCGCCGTCGAGGCGTGGACCGCGACGCTGGCGGGCGAACTCGGTCCACGCGGCATCACCGCGAACGTCGTCGCTCCCGGCCTGATCCTCGACACCGAGTTCTTCCGTGACCGGATGACCCCCGAGGGCGTCGAACGGCGGGTCGCGGCCACCCGCAACGGGCGCGCCGGCACCACGGAGGACGTGGCGGCGACCGTGGCGTTCCTCGCCTCCCCCGACGCCGGCCACCTCACCGGCCAGGTCATCCACGTCAATGGCGGGGCGTACCTGGGGCGGTGAGGCCCGGGACCGGTCAGCGGGCGGTAGCCGGGTGAGCTGACCCGGTCGCCGTCGCGTGGCGACGACCGCCTAGTTTCCGACCAGCAGCGGTGGCTCCCGCTCGACCAGCCGCCTGCGCTTGAGTCGCCGGATCGTCACCCAGAGCAGGGTAATCGCCGCGAGGGTGAACGCGATGTCGCCGGCCAGTTCCTCGGCGGGCGAGATGGCCCGCCACGGGTGCAAATAGAAACCGTCCCAGGCGTGCACCAGCAGGGCGCCGCCGGCCAGCGCGAGCCGGTGTCCCTGCGCCCACTGTGGACTACGGGACCACCGCCAGACGAGCCACGCCATGCCGGCGAGCAGCACCGTGCTGAGCAGGACGCCGAGCCAGCTCTCGGGCATCCAGAGCAGCCGGGCGACGACAAAGGCCAGCACCAGCACCGGCAGCCGCCGGGTCGGCGCCCCGACCTCGGGACGTGGCGACCGGTGCGGCACCACGAACGCGGCGACGACCAGCGCCAACGCGGCCACGGCGGCGATCGTGACCTGGAGCGGGCTGGCCCGGAAGCCCTCGGTGGCGTACAGGTCGGCGTAGATGATGGCACCGCCGCCGAGGTAGAGCAGGGCGGCGACCACCAGACCGGGCGTACGCAGCCACGGGGTGGTGGCGCGTTCCGGAACCAGGGACTCGACCAGCGCGATCGGCACGCCGATGCTCCAGATCGCGTGTCCCGCGACGAACACCAGCAGGAAGTACGCGCTCACCCCGAGCCCGGGGATGGGCGCGGTGCTCTGGAAGTCGTACCCCCCGTAGTCGGGGTTGAACAGCGACTGGTCGAGCAGCCCCGCCTCGATCACACCGTAGGCGAGCCCGAGCAGCAGCATCGTCGGCCACCCCCGGCCGCTGCGGCGGGTCACCTCCCGGATCAGCAGCGCGCCGCCGCCGTACATCGGCAGCAGGAAGACGATCAGCGGAAGGTCGCGGACGGAGTGGCTGCCCATCAGGTACTCGGCCACCCAGGGGGCGAGGAAGGCGAGGCCGACGGCGGGCAGCACCCGTCGGCCGAACGGTATTCGCGTCGGCGGACCGGCCGAAGGGGATTCCTGTGTCATACCGACGAGTGTGGATTCACCCCGGACCGGCGGGCTACGAACCGAAGTCTCGCCGGACGGCGACTTCGGTCTACCGCTCCGCGCCGCGCGACGTACGACTCGCCGCCGCCGTACGGTCGAAGGACCAGGGCGACCGGGGGACGTGACCGGCTGTCCGGCACCCAGTGGACACTCCTCGCCGGCTGCGGCACGATCAGCTCCCATGGGTGTCGACACGCACCGCGTTCGGTCCAGGATGGCCCTGGCCGGGGTCGTCGCGGTCCTCTGCGCGACCGTCCCGGCCGTCGGGCCGGTCGTCGGCGACCCAGACCGTCAGGCTGGACGGGGCGTTCGAGTACCCGGCGCGTTCGCCGATCCGCCCGACCGGGCCGCGGGCGCGCTCCCGAGCCGGATCGGCTTGCCGGTGATCGGCACCCTGTACACCGGTGATCTGCCCCGGCTCGGGCCGGCGGCCGTCCTGTTCAGCGGCAGCGGGAACGGACTGACCGCCGGAGACGAGCACGGGGTCGTCGCGGTGGTCGGGGCCGACGCGGACCGGTACCGGAAGTTCGAGGTCGGTTTCGACGCCCCGGCCGGCGAGCAGGTGGTGCTCTCCCCCG
The DNA here is from genome assembly GCF_044901685.1 of Micromonospora sp. NPDC050397. NCBI lineage: Bacteria > Bacillati > Actinomycetota > Actinomycetes > Micromonosporales > Micromonosporaceae > Micromonospora > Micromonospora sp. NPDC050397. The sequence continues at coordinate 107,577 of NZ_JBJDPS010000007.1, read as the reverse complement.
ACGGCCGGACGGTCGCGTATCCGGCCTGGGGCGAGGACCGGGGGTGCGTCGGCCTGGTCGACCTGACCACCGGTGATCGGGAGTGTCGCGCCGGCCCGGCGTCACAGAGCCAGCTCACCGTGCCGCTCGGCTGGTCCGGGGACGGTCGCCGGTTGGTGGTACGCGAGATGGTGCCGGTCAACCCGCAGCGCGGCGGCCTCGAACCGGTGCTCAGTGTGATCGAGGTCGACGGATGGGTGAGCCGCCGGCTGCCGAGTGTGCCGACCGTCAACGGGCGACCGTTGTCGTACGACGGTTACACGGTGGCGTTCGCGCCCGACCAGCGTCGGTTGGCGTATCAGATGTCGGGCACCGTCACGGTCGCCGACCTCGATGGCCGGCCGATCTCCTCGTTCGCGCTGGCGCCGGGAAGCAGGCTCGCCGGCAAGGGAGCCTGGACGCCGGACGGTCACGCGTTGACGGTCGCCGAGGCGCGGGACGACGGCGCAGCAACCCTACGGGCGGTTGATCCCGGCTCCGGTGTGCCGGTCGGCGGTCCGGTCCTGCCCGCGGTGGCGAGCGTGAGCGCGATCCGGCTGCTCGGCTGGCATCCGGACGGCAGTGCCGTGGCGGTGGCGTATTACCCGGAGCCCGCGACGGCGAAGACCGGGTACACCGCCGTCCGTACCGTCAGGGTGCTCGCCCTGGCCCCGGCCGCCGCCGCACCGACAATCCTGCTCACCGCGCCGGACCAGGTGCTCGCCATCGACGTGGCGGACGACGTGGTCGCTGGTGGGCGCATCCGGGTGGCCGACCCACCGTCCGGCCCGGGCGGGTGGTTCTGGTTCTGGGCCTGCGTTGCCGGCGCGACGCTGCTGGTCGTCGTCCTGGCACGGCTCCTCCGCCGCCCCCATCACTGGTCCGAGGTGTAAGGAAGGGCCCCTTATTATCGTTTTTGGTAGAGGAAGGGGCCCTTCCTAACACTGGAGCGGGGCGGGGCGCCGGCCGGGTGGGGCATGGTGAAGAATGGCCGGGGTGGAAGCCCTTCGCCTGGTGTTGCTCTATGTCCACCTGATCGGGTTCGCGGTCCTGCTCGGCGGTTCGATCGCCCAGTACGTCAGCGGCGTACTCCGGATCAACCCCGCGATGCTCTGGGGCGCGGTCATCCAGCTGGTCTCCGGTCTGGGGCTCGCCGCACCGCTGCGCGACGGTGACGAGCCGTCGCCGGCCAAGCTTGCCACCAAGCTGGTGATCGCACTGATGATCTTCGTGATGGTTTTCTTCTCCCGCAAGCGGGACGCCGTCAACCGGGGGCACTTCATCGGGATCATCGTGCTCACCCTGGCCAACGCGGCGGTCGCGGTCTTCTGGCGCTGACCACCGGACTGGCCTCCAGGTCGCGGCCGACGAAGCTACTCGACCACCCGGTCCGGGTCGTAATTGGCCGGGCTACTCGACCACCGGACCCGGATCCTAAACGGCCGGGCTACTCGACCACCGGACCCGGATCCTAAACGGCCGGGCTACTCGACCACCCGGTTGAGGAAGCCGGCCAGGTTGGTCGTGGTCCGCCCGACCTGCTCCACCAGCGTGAGCGACTCGTGCATCCGTCCGCCCGGCCCGGCCTGCTTCCTCCCGCGCAGGTAGAGCGAGCAGGACAGGTCGGCGCAGATGTAGAGGCCCACCGAGTTGCCCTGCTGCCCACCTCGCCCCGCCTTACGGGCGGTCATCAGCGAGACCCCGCCGCCGGTGTGGGTGGTCAGGCAGAGCGAGCACATGTTGCGCCGGGCCCGGCCGGCGTGCGCCGAGGCCAGCCGCAGGGCCACGCCCACGATTCCGTCGCCGGATTCGGCGACCAGGTACGCCCGCTGCGGCGCGGCGGGGTCGCGCCACCCGAAGAAGTCCAGGTCATCCCAGGGGCGGGTGGCCAGGTCCCGGGGCAGGGCCAGGCGCTGCGCCTCGCCCCTGGTGCAGTTGACGAACGACGCGCGGATGTCGCGCTCGGTGAGGGGTACCATAGCCAGGAAGCTACACCTGATAGCGAGTTCCGGCGAATCATTATGTTTTAACCTAGGAGATCTAGTTTAAGGGAGGCTGGCAGATGGCACGTGCGGGGGTGACCGCCGAGCGCCTGACCCGTGCGGCGGCAGACCTGGCCGACGAGGTCGGCTTCGAGAACGTGACCGTCTCGGCACTCGCCCGCAGCTTCGGCGTGAAGGATGCGAGCCTGTACTCGCACATCAGGAACGCGCAGGACCTGAGGGCACGGGTCGCGGTACTGGCGCTCGCCGAACTCGCCGACCTCGCCGCCGCCGCGCTGGCCGGGCGCGCAGGCAAGGACGCGCTGGTGGCGTTCGCGAACGCCTACCGCGACTACGCGAAGGAGCACCCCGGAAGGTACGCCGCGATGCAGGTCGAGCTCGACCCTGAGACGGCCGAGGCGAGTGCGGCACGCCGCCACTCGGACATGACCCGGGCGATTCTGCGCGGCTACCAGCTCTCGGAGCCCGACCAGACCGACGCCGTACGTCTCATGCACAGCACTTTCCACGGGTACGTAAGCTTGGAGAGGTCGGGCGGGTTCCGCCATCACCCACGGGCGGCGGACGCCTCGTGGTCCAGGTCCCTGGACGCGCTGGATTTCCTCCTCGCCAACTGGCCACCAGCCTGACCCCCACCACCGGCGACCGCCAGCCCGGCGCCACCGCCAGCCCGGCGCCACCGCCAGCCCGGCGCCACCGCCAGCCCGGCGCCACCGCCAGCCCGGCGCCACCGCCAGCCCGGCGCAACTGCCGGGCCGGCGCAACTGCCGGGCCGGCGCCACCGCCAGCCCGGCGCCACCGCCGGCCCGACGCAACTGCCAGGCCATCGTTGGGATTGCCGGCATTCCGGGCGCGGGCGCCCGGTCGCGTGCTTGGCTCACAGGCATGGAGCGAGCAGGGGTGAGCGACTGGGTGGCGGCGTACCAGCGGATCTGGCGGACATCGGGCACCGAGGCGCTCGCCACGATTTTCACCGAGGACGCGACCTACCGGCAGGCGCCGTACCACGAGCCGGTGCGCGGGTTGCCGGCGATCGCCCAGATGTGGGAGGCGCAGCGCGAGGGGCCGGACGAGGTGTTCGCGATGACCAGCGAGGTGGTCGCGGTCGACGGCGACACCGCCGTGGTACGCGTACAGGTGCGGTACGGCGATCCGGTCACCGAGGAGTTCCGCGACCTGTGGATCGTGCGTTTCGCCGACGACGGTCGTTGCCGCGAATTCGAGGAATGGCCTTTCTGGCCACCGGGTCAGCATTCGTCGCCACCCGGCCAGAACTGATTTCGCCCACCCTTTCGGCGCGCTCGACCGACGGGTCGAATCATTTGGGCAACCGACGACAGAGCTGATCGATTTCAGACAGGCCCATACCGACGCCAAAACAAACGATCAGCATTGATGCTCTTCACGACCCTGTCGGCAGCCGCAGCGCGCACGCCAGCGGCGCCCGTTTCCGGACAGGCCGGGGTAGTACACACCCATATCGCTCATCCCGCCATCACCGGCGCCGATCGTTCGACTGGATAGCGCCATACGTTCACCGGAGCGTCGATTTACCCCCGTGATCACAGGATTACGGACGTGCATGATGTTCCACGCCAGTCACGAGCGTACAAGCCGAAATCGCGCGGTCCGTGCTGGTCGAACGCCGCGTCGGCTAGAAGGAGGAAATGTGCGAATCTCTGTTGCCCGAACAGTTGCCCTACTGGCCGCGTCCACCACGGCGCTGGCCATTGCCGCCTGCTCGCCCCCGGAAAAGGAAAGCGCCGCTTCGAACAGCGACGCGGCCAAGGCGGTCAGCGTGAGCGACTTCGGCGGGCTGGACAAGCTCGTCGCGGCGGCCAAGGACGAGGGGCAGCTCAACGTCATCGCGCTGCCGCCGGACTGGGCCAACTACGGCGAGATCATCAAGGCGTTCACCACCAAGTACGGCATCAAGGTCAACTCGGCCCAGCCGGACGCGTCCAGCCAGGACGAGATCAACGCGGCGAACCAGCTCAAGGGTCAGGCCACCGCGCCGGACGTGTTCGACCTCGGTGGCGCGGTCGCGTCGGCGAACACCTCGCTCTTCGCCCCGTACAAGGTCGCGACCTGGGACGACATCCCGGCCGCGCTCAAGGACGCGAACGGCACCTGGGTCAACGACTACGGCGGCTACATGTCGATCGGCTACGACGCGAGCAAGGTGCCCGCGCCGCAGAGCGTCGCCGACCTGCTCAAGCCGGAGTTCAAGGGCAAGGTCGCGCTCAACGGCGACCCGACCCAGGCCGGTGCGGCGTTCAGCGGTGTGGCGATGGCGGCGCTCGGCAACGGCGGCTCCGCGGACGACATCACCAAGGGCGTCGACTTCTTCAAGCAGCTCAAGCAGGCCGGTAACTTCCTGCCGGTCGACCCGACCGCGACCACAGTCGAGTCGGGCCAGACCCCGGTCGTCATCGACTGGGACTACCTGAACGTCGCCCAGGGCGCCAAGCTCCAGGGCAAGATGGACTGGAAGACCGTGGTCCCGGCGAACGCGGTGGTCGGCTCCTACTACGTCCAGGCGATCAGCAAGGACGCCCCGCACCCGGCCGCCGCGCGGCTGTGGCAGGAGTTCCTCTACTCCGACGAGGGCCAGAACCTCTGGCTCGGCGGTGGCGCGCGCCCGGTCCGGGCCGACGCGATGGTCAAGGCCGGCACGATCGACCAGGCCGCGTACGGCAAGCTCCCCACCACCAGCGGCGAGCCGGTGTTCCTCACCGACGCGCAGACCACGAAGGCCAAGGAGAGCCTGGCCGCGAACTGGGCGAAGGCAGTGGGCTGAGCGACGATGACCGTCGTCACTCCACACCCGGACCCCGTGGCGCCCGCGCCCGGGGTCCGGCCCGCCCCGGCCCGTCGGCGCCGGGCCAGCCTGCCGGGTCGTGACCTGCTCGGCGTCGTCCCGTTCTTCACGTTCATCGTGCTGTTCCTGGCGATCCCCACCCTGGTGGTGGTGATCGGCGCGTTCACCGGCGACGGCGGCGGCTTCACCCTCGACAACCTGTCTGCGGTCGGCACCTCCTACATCCTGGAGGCGTTCGGGCGCAGCATCCTGCTCTCCGCCGTCACCGCGCTGGTCGGCGCCGTGCTCGGCGGGCTGCTCGCGTACGCGTTGGTCACCGCGAAGCCGGACGGCCTGCTGCGCCGGGTGGTCACCTCGGCGGCCGGGGTGCTCGCCCAGTTCGGCGGGGTGACCCTCGCGTTCGCGTTCCTCGCCACCATCGGACTGAGCGGCTTCGTCACGGTGTTCCTGCACGACCAGCTCGGCGTCGACATCTACGCCCACGGGGTGTGGCTGTTCGAGATGCCGGGGCTGCTGCTCGTCTACACCTACTTCCAGGTGCCGCTGATGGTCATCGTCTTCCTGCCCGCCCTGGACGGCATCCGTCCGCAGTGGCGCGAGGCGGCGGAGAGCCTGGGCGGCTCGACCTGGCAGTACTGGCGGTTGGTGGCGATGCCGCTGCTCGCGCCGCCGTTCCTCGGTTCGGCGCTGCTGCTGTTCGCCAACGCGTTCTCGGCGTACGCGACCGCCGCCGCGCTGGTCAGCCAGGGCAGCCCGATCATCCCGCTACAGATCCGGGGCGCCCTCACCAGCGAGGTCATCCTCGGCCAGCAGAACCTGGGCAAGGCCATGGCCCTCGGCATGATCGTGGTCGTCGCGCTGGTGATGTGGCTCTACGCGGTGCTACAGCGAAGGAGTTCGCGATGGCTGGGGTGACCCGCCGCCGGGCCCGGCGCCAGCGGGCCTTCCGTTGGACGATCGTCACCCTGCTCGGCATCTTCTTCCTGCTGCCGCTGCTGGCGATGCTCGAGTTCACCACCCGGGGCCCGAACGACACGCGGACCCTCGAGACCTGGAAGCTGCTGGTCGACTGGCGGCAGCTCGGCGAGACGTACCCGGACCTGTCGACCGGGGTCACCAACTCGTTCGGGCTGGTCCTGCTGACCGTCGCCCTCACCCTGCTGCTGCTGGTCCCGACCGTGGTCTGGGTACGCCTACGACTGCCCCGGGTCCGCCGGCTGGTGGAGTTCCTCTGCCTGCTGCCGCTGACCATCCCGGCGATCGTGCTGGTGGTCGGTCTGGCCCCGGTCTACGCCTGGGTCACGTACTTCCTCGGCGGCTCGCCGCTCACGCTCACCTTCGCGTACACGATCCTGGTGCTGCCGTACGCGTACCGGTCGCTCGACGCCGGGCTCTCCGCGATCGACGTACGGACGCTGGCCGAGGCGTCGCGCAGCCTTGGCGCGAGCTGGGCCACGGTGATCTGGCGGGTGGTGCTGCCGAACATCCGCTCGGCCGTGCTCTCGGCCGCCTTCCTCACCGTCGCGCTGGTGCTGGGTGAGTTCACCATCGCCTCGCTGCTCAACCGCAGCAACCTCCAGGTCGCGATCAACCTGGTCGGCAAGAGCAGCGCCCCGATGTCGGTGGCGGTCTCGCTGACCGCGCTGGTGCTCGCGTTCGTCCTACTGATGCTCCTGTCCCTCGTCGGCGGCGGCCGGCGGCGCACTTCCCCGAAGGAGACCCGGTGACCGGTACGACCAGCGTCGCCGCCGCCCCCGGCGCCCGCGACGGCGCCCGGCAGGGCGTCACGGTACGCCTCGAATCACTGCACCGCCGGTTCGGCAACACGTCCGCGCTGGACGGGCTCGACCTCGAACTCGCACCCGGCGAGATGGTCGCCCTGCTCGGCCCCTCCGGCTGTGGCAAGACCACCGCGCTGCGGGTGCTCGCCGGGCTGGAGGAGGCGGACTCGGGCCGGGTGCTGGTGGACGGTGAGGACATCACCGAGCGCCCGGTGAACCGGCGCGGCATGGGAATGGTGTTCCAGGCGTACAGCCTCTTCCCGCACCTCTCCGCCCGGGAGAACGTGGAGTTCGGACTGCGGCTGCGCGGGCGCCCGGCGGCGGCCCGGCGGCAGCGGGCCGCCGACATGCTCGACCTGGTCGGCATCGGCATGCACTCGGCGAAGTATCCGCACCAGCTCTCCGGTGGCCAGCAGCAGCGGGTGGCGTTGGCCCGCGCGCTCGCCATCGAGCCCCGGGTGCTGCTGCTCGACGAGCCGCTCTCCGCGCTGGACGCCAAGGTGCGGGTCCAGCTCCGCGACGAGATCCGGCGGATCCAGATCGAGGTCGGCACCACCACCCTCTTTGTCACCCACGACCAGGAGGAGGCGCTGGCGGTGGCGGACCGGGTCGGCGTGATGCGCGGCGGCCGGCTGGAGCAGTTGGGGCCGCCGTCGGAGATCTACCTCCGGCCGGCGAGCGCGTTTGTCGCGGACTTCGTCGGGCTCAGCAACCGGCTGCCCGGCCGGCTCACCGCCGACCGGGTGGAGGTGCTCGGCAGCACGCTGCCGCTGGTCGAGCCGGGCGAGGCCCCGGCCGATCCGGGGGCGCCGGTGACCGCGCTGGTCCGCCCGGAGGCGGTCGACCTGGTCGCGGACCCGGAGGGCACCGGTCGGGTGCTCGCGGCGAGCTTCCTCGGGCCGATCAGCCGGGTGACCGTCGCGATGCAGGACGAGACGCTGGTGGTGGCGCAGGTCTCGAGCGCCCGGCTGGCCGACTACGCCCCGGGCACGGCGGTCCGGGTCGAAATCCAGCCGGCGCCGGTGGCACTGGCGAACTGACCGCACGGGTGGTGGGGACGTACCGGAACGGATGCGTCCCCACCACCCGCGTCAGTCGATGGTGATCACCACCTTGCCCCGGCCGTGCCGGCTCTCCACCTCCCGGTGCGCGTCCGCCGCCCGCTCCAGCGGAAAAGTCCTGCGTACGTGCAGCCGCAGCTCGCCGCGTTGGTGCAGGTCGACGAGTTCGGCGAGGCGGGCGGCCGAGCGCAGGGCGGGCGTCACCCGGATGCCGAGCGCGTCGGCTCGCGCGTGTTCGACCAGGGTGAGAATGCGGCTGCGGTCCGGGACCAGTTCGAGCGAGACCCGCAGCGCGTCACCGCCGGCCCCGTCCAGCGCCGCGGTGACCCCGGTCGGCGCGAGCGCCCGGACCCGGTCGGCCAGGCCGTCGCCGTACGTGACCGGGAGTGCGCCGAGCCCGCGCAGGTAGTCGTGGTTCTCCTCCCGGGCGGTGCCGATGACGGTGGCTCCCCGGAGCCGGGCGAGTTGCACCGCGACGGTGCCGACCCCGCCGGCCGCCGCGTGCACCAGCAGTACGTCACCCGCTCCGACGGCCAGCGTATCAAGGGCGATGTGGGCGGTCTGCGCTCCGGCGGTGAAGCCACCCGCGACCGTCCACGGCAGCGACTCGGGCTTCGCGGTGATCTGGTCGGCCGGGATCACCAAGTATTCGGCGTAGCAGTTGAGCTGTCCGAAGCCGAGCACCTCGGCACCGACGGTCACCCCGGTGACGCCCTCGCCGACCTGGTCGACGGTGCCGGCGAACTCGTTGCCCGGCACCCGTGGCAGGTCGCCGGTGATCCCGGGCGGCGTCCAACCGCCCCGCAGCGCGCAGTCGTACGGCTGCACGCCGGCCGCCCGCACCCGGACCCGGACCTGTCCCGCGCCCGCCTGTGGGGTCTCCAGTTCCATCAGCCGGAGCACCTCAGGCCCGCCGAATTCCGTGAACGCCGCAGCCCTCATCGATCCATCCCCTCGTACGTCGGAGTACGAAGTCTCCAACCTCAACGATTGTTGAGGTCAACCCTTTTCTCGTGACCGGCCGCACCGACCGGGCAGACATCGATCGTTGACGACGGGCTCGGGGCGTGGTCTGATCCGTTCGCGAATATCCCTCGCTTTCGATGAATCAGCAGGGAGGACAGATGTCCATGTTCCGTCGTACCGCGCTCGTGGTCGCGCTCGTCGCGACGCTGAGCTCGGTCGATGCGCTCTCGGCCACCGCCACCCGAAGCGGCGCCGCCGCCAGACCGGTAGCCGAGATCGCCGCCCTACCGACCGCCGCGGTCGCGCTCGGCGACAGCTTCGTCAGCGGCGAGGGCGCCGGCGCGTACACCTCGGTGACCGACGTCAACGGCGTGGCCCAGGGCTTCCCGGGCTGGTCCGCGCCGAACAACAACGCGTTCTTCTGCCACCGGTCGGCCAACGCGTCGCTCAACCAGGCCAACCTCCCAGGCATCCAGGCCCGGTTCAACCTCGCCTGCTCCGGCGGCCAGCCGTACGACATCGCCACCGCCTCGAACAACCGGACCAAGGGCCGGGCGGTGCCGGCGCAACTCGACCAGCTCCGCGCGGTGGCGCAGACCCACGACATCGACCTGGTGCTGATCGGTCTCGGGTCGAACAACAGCTCGTTCACCTTCGGCGACGTGGCGTCGAAGTGCGCCAACCGGTTCGTCGCCGACGCCTGGACCGGCTGGTGGGAGTTCTGGGCCTACCTCGGCGGCCCGGTCGAGCAGGCGCCGTGCAGCGCGGGCGACCTGGCCACACCGGCCCAGATCAGCGCCGCCACCGCCGAGACGACCAACGCCGTACGGCAACTGCTCGGCACGTTGGACCAGATCGACCCCGACGGGCAGCACCGGATCGTCTTCCAGGACTACACCAACCCGCTCCCGTTCGACCTGGAGTCCAGGTTCCACGAGGAGGACGGGCGCGACGACAGCCGGGACAAGTTCCGTGACCTGGGCGCCGAGCGGTACGCGGGCGGCTGCCCGATCCACCGGGCCAGCCTCGCCGCCGGTCACCTCTTCTCCGGCAACCTCGGCACCCTGGTCCAGTCGGTCACCAACACCATGCGGGCCGAGTTCCCCGGCGACGACCTGGTCTACCTCAACGTGCAGCGGGCCTTCGACGGCGCCCGGCTCTGCGAGAGCGCGAACAGCCCCACCGGCACCCTGGCCACCCCGATCCGGCTCCAGGACGGGCCGACCGGGAACCCGCTGACCAGCCTCTCCGGCTACGACAAGATCGCCATCCAGCGGATCGCCAACGCCTGTGTGTCGTACTTCCAGACCTGCCAGGAGTCGTGGCACCCGAACGCCGCCGGACACGCGGTGCTCGGACAGTGCCTGGCCGGAGCGGCTGTGACGCCGAACCGGACGGTTGCCTGCGTACGCAACGGCAACGGCTCGATCAGCGTCTCCTGACCCGGCACCGCCGCCTCCCACCGGGCTCGGCGGGAGGCGGCGGCCGGTCCGGTCAGCCCGGGATCAGCTCGACGGGTCGGTTGTCTACTCACATTGCGCGCAACTCCCGCGCCCGGCGCGCCGCGTCGGCGACCAGCCGCCGCAGCACCGCCGGCTCCACCCCGGGCCCGGGTACGACCGTCGGCAGCAACCCGTCCGGGTCCAGCTCCGGCAGCTCCGGCCGGACCTGCGGCAGCTCCGCCACCGGCCCGGCGAACGCCGCCACGGCGTCGACGCCGACCGGCGCCACCGGCACCGACGGGTCCACCACCGGCTGCCGGCGTAGGTCGCCGAGGAGCTCACCCGGTCCCCGACCGCGCAGAAGCAGCAGCACGAACGGGTCGGTGTCGATCAGCCACGCCGCCTGGTAACAGAGTGCCGCCGCGTGCCGGCAGGGGAACTCCCAGTCCGGGCAGGAGCAGTGCGGTTGCAGGTCGCCCAGGCCCGGCAGCAGCCGTACGTCGACGTCCTGGGCCGCCTCGACCAGCTCGTGCGGCACGTCCCCGTCGAGCAGGGCGGCGAGATGACCGGCCTTCGCGGTGATCGCACCGAGCAGGCGGTCCCACCGCGCCCCGTCCAGCCGCTCGACCTCCACCACCGTCCGGTACGCGTCACCGTCGTCGCCGTACACCGTCGCGGCGAGCCGCCCCGGGCTGACCGCGATCGAGCCGACGTGTCCCCCGTACGCGAACCTCCGGCCCTTGCGGAGCTGGATGGTGTCCAGCGCGGTCTCCTCCATCGCCCGCAGCCAGGCCCGTCCCCACCACGACCGGGCGAACCGCGGTACCCGGGTCATCCCCTTCGGGAACGCCGGAAAGCCCAGCACCTCGGTCCGGGCCGGATCCACCGCGCCCTTGGTCTCGTCGCCCCGGCTCACGCCGCCCCCCGGTCCCGCAGCGAGACCAGGTCGGCCAGCTCGTCGTCGGTCAGCTCGGTGAGCGCCGCCGCCCCACCGGCCAGGACCGCCTCGGCCAGTCCCCGCTTCTCCGCGATCGTCCGCGCGATCAGGTCCTCCACCGTGCCCTCCGCGATCAGCCGGTGCACCTGCACCGGACGGGTCTGCCCGATCCGGTACGCGCGGTCGGTCGCCTGCTCCTCCACCGCCGGGTTCCACCACCGGTCGTAGTGCACCACGTGATCGGCCCGGGTCAGGTTGAGACCGGTGCCGGCCGCCTTGAGCGAGAGCAGGAAGACCGGGATCTCGCCGGCCTGGAACCGCGCCACCAACTCCTCCCGCCGGTTGACCGCCGTGCCGCCGTGCAGCAGAGCGGTGGTGATCCCCCGCTCGGCGAGATGTTCTTCGAGCAGTCGGGCCATGGCGACGTACTGGGTGAAGACCAGCACCGCCCCGCCCTCGGCGAGGATGGTATCCAGCAGTTCGTCGAGCAGTTCGAGCTTGCCGGAGCGACCGCGCAGCCGGGGCCGCTCCTCGTCCAGGTACTGCGCCGGGTGGTTGCAGATCTGCTTCAGCGCGGTGAGCAGTGCCAGCACCAACCCGCGCCGGGCCATGCCGGTGCTGTCCCGGATCCGGTCCAGGGTCTCCCGGACCACCGCCTGGTAGAGACCGGCCTGCTCCGGGGTGAGCGTGACCGGCTGGTCGGTCTCCGTCTTGGCCGGCAACTCCGGGGCGACGCCCGGGTCCGACTTGCGCCGCCGCAGCAGAAACGGTCCGACCAGTCGGGCCAGCCGGTCCAGGTCGGCGGCCCGACCGTCCGACCGTACCCACCGCTCCCGGAAGTCGGGCAGCGGTCCGAGCAGCCCCGGGGTGGTCCAGTCGAGAATCGCCCACAGCTCGGTGAGGTTGTTCTCGACCGGCGTCCCGGTCAGCGCCACCCGGGACCGGGCGTCGATCGTGCGCAGCGCCCGCGCGGTCTCCGAGGCGGGGTTCTTCACGTGCTGGGCCTCGTCCGCGACCACCAGACCCCAGTCCTGTTCGGCCAGCCGGGCGGCGTCCAACCGCATGGTGCCGTACGTGGTGAGCACAAAACCGTCGGCGTCGTCGAGCTCCCGGGCACTGCCGTGGAACCGGCGTACGGCCACCCCCGGGGCGAACCGCCGGACCTCCCGCTCCCAGTTGCCCAGCAGCGAGGCCGGGCAGACCACCAGGGTCGCACCGGCCGTCGCCGCCTCCCGCTGCCGGTGCAGGTGCAGCGCGATCAGGGTGACGGTCTTGCCCAGCCCCATGTCGTCGGCGAGGCAGGCGCCGAGACCGAGCGAGGTCATCCGGACCAGCCACCGCAGCCCGCGAAGCTGGTAGTCGCGCAGGGTCGCGGCCAGCCCGTCCGGCGCGGCCAGCACCTCGGACCCGCCGTCGGGGTCGGCGACCCGTCGGCGCAACTCGTCCAGCCAGCCGGTCGAGCCGACCGCCACCTGCCGCCCGTCCACGTCGACGGTGCCGGTCAGCGCCGCCGCGAGCGCCGCCACCGGGTTCATCGGCGGCAGGCTCCGCTGCCGGGCCCGCCGGGCGATCTCCGGGTCGACCAGGACCCACCGGCCGCGCAGCCGGGCGACCGGCCGGTGTGCCTCGGCCAGCGCGTCCAGCTCCGCCCGGGTCAGCACCGCGCCGCCGAGCGCCACCTGCCAGTTGAACTCCAGCATCCGGCCGTCGCCGAAGAGTCCGCCGGTGCCGGCCGGCGGTTGCCGGCGGGCGTCGCCGAGCACGGCGCTGCTGTGCAGGTCGGCGACGAGTTCGCGGGGCCAGTGCACGGCCACCCCGGCCGCCGCCAGCCGATCAGCGCCGCCGCCGAGCAGTTCGGTGACCTCGTCGTCGTCCAGCACCAGGGTGTCCGGCACCGCCTCCTCCAGCAGTCGCAGCAGCGCCGGGAAGACCCGCCCGGCCCGGCGCAGCGCGAGCGTGGTGTCGGTGCGCGCGCTCTCCGGCCGGTCGATCCGGGGACCGGCTCCGGCCGGCTCCCAGAGGGTACGGGCGTCGACCAGCGACCCGGCATCCGTCTGCTCGAACACCTGCAACACCGCGCGCAACGGGTTGCCGCCGACGTCGTCCGGGTCCGCCTCGACCCGCAGCGACAGCCGGATTCCGGTGTCCACCGCCGCGACCTCGCCGGCCCAGTCGACCAGTTCGGGCACGGCTCGGGGCGGATCGGCGGCGTACGGACCCGTTCCGTCCGGCGTACGGGGCAGGGCGTCGGCGACCGCGTCGAGGAACCGGCGTACCAGCGTGGTCGCGTCCGGCAGCCGCGCCGGCTCCGCCGCGGGCACCGGAACGGCGCGGGCGGCGGGTGGCATCGCGGCACCGAGGGCGGCGATCCGGTCCAGGTCGGGCGGGTCCAGCGGACCGACCCGCCAGGCGTCGTAGCCGGACGGTGCGATGCCCGGGACCAACCGACCCCGGCCGACCATGTGCAGCGCCTCGTCGGCTACCGCGCCCCAGAACACCGCCGTCGGGTGCGAGTCGTCGCCACCGCGCCGGGCCCGCAGCAGCAGCGGCAGGGCGTCGCGGACCGGAACCCGGCGGACCGGGACCGTACGCGGCGAGAGCCCGGCCCGGTCCGGCACGAGCAACTCCACCTGCCCCGGCTCACCGACCGGCTCCGGTTCACCCTCGACGCTCCAGAACACCACGGTCGCGCGGCGGGGCGGGTCGGCCGGCTCGAACAGCACCGCGCACCGGGGCAGGGCGACCGGCGGCCGGCCCGGCCCGGTCGGGCCGACCACCTCCGGTGCGGCTTGCAGGCTGTCGGTCACGCGCCGAGCCCACGGTAGCGGCGTACGGCGAGCGGGAAGAAGACCACGACCAGCAGGGTAGGCCAGACGACCGCCATCAGCAGGGCGTGCTGCGCGATCCAGGAGTCGCCGCCCACACCGGGGTTGCCGAAGAGTTCCCGGGTGGCGGCGACGGTCGAGGAGAGCGGGTTCCACTCGGCGATCGCCCCGAGCCAGCCCGGCATGGTGGCCGGCGCCGAGAAGCTGTTGGAGAGGAAGGCCAGCGGCCAGACCAGGATCTGTACGGCGACCAGCGCCTCCGGCCCCTTGGTCAGCAGTCCGAGGTAGATGCCGACCCAGAGCAACGCGAAGCGGAGCCAGAGCAGCAGGCCGATCGCAGCCGCCGCGCGGGCCGTCCCCTGATGCCAGGACCAGCCGACGGCCAGCCCACAAACGATCATCAGGGCCAGCCCGGCGATCGAGTTGAGCAGGTCGGCGGCGCCGCGTCCGACCACCACCGCCGAGGGCGCCATCGGCATCGACCGGAACCGGTCGGTGACTCCCCTGGTCGCGTCGGTGGCGACCGCGGCGAACGTCGTCTCCAGCCCGAAGACCATGGTCAGGGCGAACATGCCGGGCAGCAGGAATTCGCGGTAGTCGCCGCCGCCGGGCACGGTCATCCCGCCGCCGAGCAGGTAGCCGAACATCAGCACGTTCAGCACCGGGAAGAGCAGCCCGATGGCGATCTGCCAGGGCTGGCGGGCCCAGTGGGACAGGTCGCGCCGGGTGATGGTCCAGCCGTCGGCGACCGCCCAGCGCAGGCGACCGGGAATGGAGCGGGTCGGCGGCGGGGCGAGGGCCGTCACGCGGTCACCTTCTTCTTGTCGGAGGTTTCGGGGGCCTTCCCGCCGCTGGTTTCGGGGGCACCGGTGCCGTCGGGCGGGTCGGTGTGGACGGCGGGGTGACCGGTCAGGTGCAGGAAGACCTCGTCGAGGGTGGGCCGGCGCAGCACGATGTCCTCGGCCTCGACCCCGGCGGTGTCGAGTGCCCGGACGACGGCGGTGAGCGCGGCCACCCGGTCGACCACCGGGGCGCTGACCCTCCGGGTGTCCGGGTTGACCTCGGGTGCCGCGTCGGTGACACCGGCGATCACCGACGCGGCGATCGGCACCCGGTCGGCGGCGCGGACCACCACGTCGATCCGGTCCCCGCCGAGCCGCGACTTGAGCTGGTCGGTGCTGCCCTCGGCGATGGTCCGACCGTGGTCGACGACGGAGATCCGGTCGGCCAACTGGTCGGCCTCGTCCAGGTACTGGGTGGTGAGCAGCACGGTGGTGCCGCCGGCCACCAGGCCGCGTACGGCCTGCCAGACCTCGGCCCGGCTGCGCGGGTCGAGCCCGGTGGTCGGCTCGTCGAGGAAGAGCACGGCCGGCGCGAGGATGAGGCTGGCCGCGAGGTCGAGTCGTCGACGCATCCCGCCGGAGTAGCGGGAGACGGGCTTGTCGCCGGTGTCGGCGAGCCCGAACCGGTGCAGCAGGTCGTCCGCCCGACGCCGGGCGGCCGACGCCGGCAGGTGGTAGAGCCGGCCGAACATGACCAGGTTCTGCCGGCCGCTGAGGATCTCGTCCACGGCGGCGTGCTGGCCGACCAGGCCGATCCGGGTGCGTACCGCCACCGGGTCGCGGACCACGTCGTGACCGGCGACCCGGGCCTGGCCGGCGTCGGGTCGCAGCAGCGTGCTGAGGATGCGTACGGCGGTGGTCTTGCCGGCGCCGTTCGGCCCGAGCAGGCCGTGCACCGTGCCGGCCTCGACGGCGAGGTCGAACCCGTCCAACGCGGGTCGCCCACCGTACCGCTTGACCAGTCCCTCGACCTGTACGGCCGCCGCTGGTGCCGCCATCCTGACCCCCTAGAATCGTACGGTGTACGGAACGCCGACCGTACACCGTACGGTTGGCGGGTGCCAACCCGATCGAGAGCGCCCTGGGAGCGGAGATGACCACCGAGTACACCGGCGGCGGGGACCCGGCCCGCAGCATCGCCCTGCTCTGGCGGGGCACCGAACGCCCGGCCCCCCGGACCGGGCTGACCGTGGACCGGATCGTCGACACCGCGATCGCGCTGGCCGACACCGACGGTCTGGCCGCGCTCTCCATGCGCAAGCTGGCCGAACGGCTCGGCGTCGGGGTGATGTCGCTCTACACCTACGTGCCGAGCAAGGCCGAGCTGATCGACGTCATGCTCGACACGGTGCTGGGGCGGATGGAGCGGCCGGAACCGGTCGACGCGGAGTGGCGTACCCGGCTGGAGCAGATCGCCCGGGAGAACCTGACCACCTACCAGCGGCATCCGTGGATGCTGGAGGTCGCGGTGCAACGCCCACCGATGGGCCCACACCTGATCGCCAAGTACGACTACGAACTACGCGCACTGGCCGACCTCGGGCTGACCGAGGTGGAGATGGACTCGGTGCTCACCCTGCTGCTCGGTTACGTCGCCGGGGCGGCCCGGGGCGCGGTCGAGGCCGACCTGGTGCGACGGCGTACCGGGATGACCGACGAGCAGTGGTGGGAGGTCCAGGCACCACTGCTCGCCGAGGTGCTCGACCCGGACCGCTACCCGGTCGCGAGCGCGGTCGGCAGCGCGGCGGGCGAGGCGAACCAGGGCGCGTACGAGCCGACCCGGGCGTTCGAGTTCGGCCTGCAACGGGTGCTCGACGGGATCGAGGTCTTCGTCCGCCGTACCCCGTGACCGTGCGGGCCGCTACCGGCCGGGCACCCGCCGCGCTACCGCTCCCTCCACTTCGCCAGGAAGTTACGGCCGACGTAGCCGACGATGATCCAGACGCCGATCAAGGTGAGCGGGCGGACTTCCGTGGAGTCGACGATCATCGCCACGGTGCCTCCCAGGGCCACCAGGCCGAGCAGCACGGTGACCACGCCGAGCCCGATGATCTGGATCCGCTCGGCCGAGAGCCGGCCACGGATGCCCTTGCCGGCCGACGGGTCGACGGTCTCCGGGCGGGGGATCTGCTCGGGGGACCGGGCCGGCAGGTCCACCCGTACCCCGGCCGGCACCCGGGCGTCGATGTCACTCGGGTTCGCGTCCCGGTAGAGCGTGGGCTCGACCCGGACCGTGATGGCGTCCGCCCCGATGAGCTGCCGGCCACCGTCCGGCCAGGCCAGCATCACCACGCACTCGTCGAACCGTACGGTGTCCGGGTCGCCCTCCTCGGGCACCAGGCTGACCCCCGACTCCCCCACCACCAGCCGGCTCGACACGTTGCCCAGCCCCGGGTAGGTCGTCCCCTCGACGGCCTCGGTGGAACCGTTCGGGGCGGCGACAAACCCGGCCCAGTCGGCGGTCCGGCGGTGCGGGGTCATCAGCAGCGACGATTCGAGCGCCACACCGGTGACGGCGTGCACCTGCTCGACCGTGACCTCCTTCAACTCCTGCACCAGCTCGTCGCTGGACTGGAACGGGTGGCCGGTGAGCAGGTTGAACGCCGCCGAGGGGAGCCGGGCGGCATCGGCCTCGGCGGTGGTCAGCGATTCGGTGGCCTTGCCGACCACGGCGACCAGGTCGGCCTCGTCGACCCGACCGACCCGGAGCTTGGCCAGTACGTCGACGAACCCGCCGAGCACCGCGTCCTGCTTCTCCGGCAGCGCGTCCGCCAGCGCGGTGATGACCGCGAAGCCGTCGCCCCGAGGGTCGTAGTTCGTCGCGGCGGTGTAGGAGAGGCCGCCCTGCTGGCGCAGGCTCCGAAACAGCTCGCGCTCCAGCACGCCGGTGAAGACGGTGGCGGCGATGCTCCTCGGCACGACCGCGTCCAGGGCGGTCGCCCGTGAGTTGCCGGAGAAGAACGCCGGGGTCACCGGCAACGCCGAGGAGGCGACCGGCGCGGGCATCCGCCGCCCCGACGGCAGGTCGAGGGTGAGGCCGGGCGGCACCTCGTCACCGGCGATCCAGAGCACGGCGTTCTCCCGGGTGAAGTACCGGGCCACCCACTCCCGCAGGTCGTCCCCGGTCAACCCGGACAGCCCCCACTCGGGGTAGCTGACCAGCCCGTAGTCCCGGGCGCCGTGCCGCCACAGCGGCATGCTGTCGGTGACGGAGCCGTTCTTGCCGCTCCACTCCGTACGCAGAATGGTCTTCTCGGTCTCCAGCCGGTCGGTGGCGAGGTCGCGCAGGGACCGGCACACCCCGACCAGGAAGGTGGTGATGTCGGCGGCGGAACCCTGGAGGTGGAAGTAGGTGATGACGCTGCCGGTGGTGCCGTTGTAGTGGTAGTCGGCGGTGCCGACCGGGAAGAGCACCAGGTGTTCGAGCAGGTGGGTGATGCCCCGACGGGCCAGGGTCTCGTCGGCCTGCCCGACCCGGAACATCAGCCCGGCGTGCATCGGTCCGGTGGTGGCGGCGAGCAGCGTGGGTACGCCGTCCACCTCGATCTGACGGATCATCGCGCGCCGCCTCTCTTGACTGCCTTGTCACGACGCTGGGCGAAGACCGTGAGCGGGTCGCCGAGATAGTGCCAGGGGCTTTCGCTGGCGAGGTGGCCGATCGCGGCGAACTGCCTGGCGGCCGCGACGTCGTCGCCGATCATCCCGAACATGAAGGCGAAGTAGTTCTCCACCTGCACCCAACCGACGGTCCGCCGGTAGCTCGGGTGCTGCACCGATCGGGCCGCCGCCTCCCGGATCTGCTCCCGCACCTCGGTACGGGTCAGGTAGGAGTTCCGTTCGCCCGCGGAAAGCTGCATCCATTGTTCGAGATGCGCCTCCACCACGAGGACCGCGTTCGGCGCGCCCTCCGGGGCGGCGAGCATCTCGGTGCGGGCGAAGTCGTGCATGGCTTCCAGCGTCCCGCCCCACTTCGGCGCGAGTTGTTGGAGAAGGTGCGACTGTGCGGGTAGGTGGTGCGGGTGGTGCTCGGCGAGCCGGTCGTACCGGCGCCGCGCCTCGGAGAGACCCAACTGGAGTCCTCGTGCCGTGGGCATCCGATGTGTCCAGACCGCCGCATCGGTGGGATCGTAGGCGGCGGCGTCGATCAGCACCCGTTCGGCGTCACGCAGGATCTCGTGGAAACGGGCGAACCGGGCCTGGCTGACGAACTGGGCCTGGCGGGAACTCCGTACCTCCCACGCCTCCATCACCAGACGCGCGCCGAGCAGCGCACCCGCGAGCGTGTCGGCGGGGTCGGCGGCGAGCCGCTGGCGCGGCAGCGGGCCAGCCTCCTCGTGGTCGGCGGCGAGGGCGATCAACCGGGTACGTCCGGCGGGGTCCTGGGCGTCCGCGAGCGCCCGTACGCCGTCCCAGTCCCCGCCCCGCAACGCGGCACGGAAGCTGACCAGTTCGGGGTACGCGGCAGCCGGGTCCACGGTGGGAGACAGGGTCGGGGCGGCGGGCATGGCGAAGATCATAAACAGCGCTGTCCCACCCCGTTGACTCCGGCGGGCCCCTACCGCGTCCGATCGCGTCCGGGCTGGTCAAGGGTCACCTCACCGGGTCGCCCTGGCCTCCTCGGGTGCGGTGAGTGCCCGAACCGCCCCGAAGCCGGGCGCCTTGATCCGGGCCAGCGGTGAGCGTTCGCGGGCGTCGCCGTACGCGGTGAACGGGTCCCGCAGCAGGTCGGCGTCGGTCACGTCGATCTCCGGGACGGCACCGCCCGTCTCGTGGGCAGGGGTGTCGGTCATCACGGTTCCAATCTCGAATGCTCACTTCAGATGTTCATATCATCTGAGTGGTGACGGTATCTTGGAGTGGCACGACACGCAACGGCGCTCCGGACTCAGCGGAGGCGCCGCGACCCGAGGAGAACGATGGTCCGGCTCACCAGGGCGCAGATGCAGGAACGCAACCGGTCCCGGGTGCTCGCCGCCGCCCGGGAGGAGTTCGTCGAGCGCGGGTTCCGGGACGCGAAGATCGACAACATCGCCGAACGGGCCGAGCTGACCCGGGGCGCGGTCTACTCCAACTTCCCGGGCAAGCAGGCGCTCTACTTCGCGGTACTGGCCGAGGAGGTCGAACGCGCGCCCGATCCGCCCTACCGGGACCCGGGCAACTCACCGCGTACGGCCCTGGAGGAGTTCGCCCGCGCCTGGCTCGCCCGCCTCCCGCTCGCCACCGACTCCTCCGGCGCGGCCCGGCTCGGCATGGACCTGATCCCGGAGATCCTCGCCGCCGACCGGACCCGGCTGCCGTACGCGCAACTGACCCACCTCGACGCGATCGTGCTCGGGCTCGCCCTGGAACGGCTGCACCGCACCGGAACCCCCGCCGGCCGGCTGGTACGCGTCGCCGAGACCGCGCTCACCACCCTGCACGGGGCAAGCCAACTCGCCGCCGCCGCACCCGGTTTCGTGGAACCGTTCAGCGTGCTGCGCGCCGTACGACAGATCGCCGACCTGGACCTGGACGACCGGTGGGACGTGCCGCACCTCGCCCTGGTCCGACCGGCCCGGCCCGTCGACGAGCCGTGGTCACCGCCGAACGCCACCGACGCCCTGCGCGACCAACCGGCACGGCTGACCGGCGACGGTGTGATCGCCATCCTCGGCCTGCACCGGATCTCCGCCGTCGAGGAGGCGGTACGCGCCGCACCGCCCGACGCCGACGTCACCCTCGCGCTGGTCAGCGGCGCCCCGGACGAACTCGCACCACTGGCCCGGCTCACCGTCGCCGAACTCCGGGCCGACCTGCGCCAGTCCGTGCCGTCGTCGGCCTGGCCACGCCTCCAGATCGTGCACGACACCCGGGGCCTGCTCGCCTCGGCTGCCGGCGTACCCGCTGTGAGCGACGCCACCGAGACCGCCGTCGCGATCAGCGCCGGCCGGATCGTCGCCCGCGCCGAGGGCTGGGGCGCCTGCCACGCCGCCGCGTCCGACGACGGCCTCACGACGGGAGGAGCAGCCCGCGACTGACCACGGCGGATTTTGCGTCCGGCGGCGAGTTGGGGTAGGAGCAGAGGGTGCGAAGATCACCCCTCGGCTGCCGGGCCCACCGCCGCGACCAGAACGGGACCGGCGGTGAACGCCCGTGACGCCGTGGGAGATGCTGGCCGTCGTGGCGGCCGGGGTCGGCGCGGGCGCCGCCAACGCCGTGGTGGGCAACGGCACGCTGATCACCTTCCCGGTCCTGCTCACCCTCGGCATACCGCCGATCACCGCCACCGTCAGCAACGCGCTCGGCCTGATACCCGGATCGGTCAGCGCCGCCGTCGGCTACCGCGCGGCGCTCGCCGGTCAGCGTCGGCGCGTACTGCGGTTCTGCGCCGCCGCGATCCCCGGCGGCCTCGCCGGGGCCACGTTGCTGCTGGTCCTGCCGGCCGAGGCGTTCGAACGCATCGTGCCGGTGCTGGTCGGGCTCGCCCTGGTGCTGGTCGCCTGCCAACCGCTGATCTCCCGCGCCATGCAGCGCCGACGCCCCGAGGCCGCCGCCGGCCGGCGCGGGGACGGACCGCCGCTGATCGCGGGACTGGCGCTCACCAGCGTGTACGGCGGCTACTTCGCCGCCTCGCAGGGCACCCTCTACCTGGCGCTGATGAGCGCGTTCCTGGGCGAGCCACTGCACCGCCTCAACGCGATCAAGAACGTCCTGGTCGGGGTCGTCAACATGGCCGCCGCGCTCGTCTTCCTCTTCGTCGCCCGGTACGACTGGACCGTGGTCCTGCTCATCGCGGCCGGATCCGCGCTCGGCGGCCAGATCGGCGCCCGGCTCGGCGGCCTCCTCCGCCCGGCGGCCCTGCGCACCCTGATCGTCGCGGTCGGCGTACTCGGCCTGTTCGAACTGCTGCGGCACTGACTGGCCCTGCCACTCCCAGGAAAAACGGGACACGGTCACCCGGTACGGGTCCGGCGCAGAGTGGTCACCACAGGTTGTCACACGGAGGGAGCGTTACCGTGAACGAACGTACGTGGTTGATCACCGGAGTCGGCAGCGGCTTCGGCCGCGAGATGACCGAACAACTCCTCCGGCGCGGAGACCGGGTCGCCGGGACGATTCGCCGGACGGACGCGCTGGACGGTCTCGGGGCCGAACACGGCGACCGGTTGTGGCTGGCCCAGCTCGACCTGACCGACGCCGAATCGATCCAACGTGTGGTGGAGCACGCCTTCGCCGACCTCGGTCGGATCGACGTGGTCGTCAACAACGCGGGCTACGGCCTGTTCGGCGCGGCCGAGGAGCTCACCGACGAAGAGGTTGTCCACCAGCTCGACACCAACCTGCTCGGATCGATCCGGGTGGTCCGGGCGGCGTTGCCACACCTGCGTGCGCAGGGCGGCGGGCGCCTGGTGCAGATCTCCAGCTACGGCGGGCAGGCCATCAACCCGGGTGCCGGCGTCTACCACGCCAGCAAATGGGGCATCGAGGGCTTCATGGAGTCGACGGCAAAGGACGTCGCCCCCTTCGGCATCGGCGTGACCATCGTCCAACCGGGCAGCGCGCGCACCGGGTTCCGGCACGGCGGCGCCCGGCTCGCCACCCCGATGAAGGCGTACGACAACACCCCGGCCGCCCTCCCCCGGGGCATCAGGAACCCGGCCCTGCCAACCGTCGGCGACCTCACCGCGATGGTCGCGGCGATGATCGACAGCGTCGACCGGGAGCCGGCACCGAGGCGGATCGTCCTGGGCAGCGACGCGTACGCGTACGTCCACCAGGCACTCACCGACCGTCTCGCGGAGGTCGAGGCCGGCAGGGGGCTCGCCTTCTCGACCGACGCCACCAGCGGCGACTGAGCCGTCCGGTCGAACCGGGCACCCGTCGGCGTCGTCAGCCGGGCATACTCGCCGGTGACCGACGGAGGGATGGACGCTCGTGGGACTGTCGACCGGTGCACCGTCAGGTGAGGCGCCGCCCTCGGCTACACGTGGCCCGGTGCTTGCCGCCCGGCTGACAAAGGTCACGCTGGTCCTCTGGGCGGCCGTCGGCGTACTCCGCGCAACCGTCGCGATCGGACACTACGAGGACCGGATCGTCACGGTCACCCACGACAGCGCGTACGTGCTGCCGGCCTGGCTGGTCTACGCGCTGCTGCCCCGGGACTTCGCGACCGGCGGAATCGACGTGGTGTGGGCGTTCGCGACGCTGCTCCTGCTCTCGGCCTTCGTCACCTGGCTCCACCAGGCGCGGCGTCACGCCGAACGGCTGGGCGCCGGGTTGGAATGGTCGCCCCGGTGGGCGATCGGCGGGTGGTTCGTCCCGGTGGCCAACCTGACGATCCCCTATCTGGTGGTACGCGCCCTGAAGCGGACTGGCGAGCCCAGGCCCCGATGGGTCCCCGTGGTCCCCTTGGCTTCGTGGTGGGCAGGCGTGCTCACCACGGTCGGGCTGAACATCCTGATCTGGCTGCACGGGACGGCCACCTCCCGTGACGGCTCGTACCACGGCACCCTGCTGGACACCCGTGCGCTGGCGTACTCCCTCTGGGTGACGGCGGCCGTGGCGGCGGTCGTCACGGCAGTCCTCACCATGCGCGTGGTACGCCGGCTCACCGAGGCACAGCAACCCGGGTGAGCTGCCACCGTCGTACGGGCCCGGACCGGGATCGGCTGATCCCGGTCCGGGCCACGTCTCGCCTGGCGGGTCAGTCGAACTTGGCGAACGAGCCGGGCTGGTAGGAGCCGCCCTTCTGATGCACGATCACGGCGATCCGGTTGGCCGCGTTGATCAGGGCGACCAGGCAGACCAGCGCGGCGATCTGGTCGTCGTCGTAGTGCTTGCGCACCTGCCCCCAGGTCTCGTCGGACACCCCCTGGTGGGCGTCAGCGATCCTGCTCCCCTCCTCCACAAGCGCCAGCGCGGCCTGCTCGGCCTCGGTGAACACGGTGGTCTCGCGCCAGGCGGCGAGCAGGTGGAGCCGGAGCGGGTTCTCGCCGGCCGCCTCGGCCTCCTTGACGTGCATGTCGATGCACCACCCGCAGCCGTTGATCTGGCTGGCGCGCAGCGCCACCAGCGCCTGCGTCGACTTCGGCAGTGACGACTGCTGGATCGCCAGGCCGGCGTTGGCGAACCGCTTGGCGAACCTGAGGCCGGTCTCGTTGCTGAACAGGTCGATACGGGGTTCCATGGCTTTGTCCTCACTCGTGGTGTTGCCTGTTTGCCGCACCGGACGAACACGAGACGCCAGCGACCCGCCCCGCGTGACAGCACGGTCACGTGACGTGGCTCACCGCGTTCGACCACAATTCCGGTGTCACAGGACGACGGGTTGCGGTGTCCCATGGGTGGCCCGACCGAGCGCGCAGAGGAGCCGTCCATGGACCCCGCCACCGAGGCGTTTGTCGCTCACCGCAGCCTGCTGTTCACCGTCGCGTACGAGATGCTCGGCTCGGCCGCGGACGCGGAGGACGTACTCCAGGAGACCTGGCTGCGGTGGGCGGACGTCGACCACGACGGCGTGCAGAACGAACGCGCCTACCTGGTCCGGATCACGACGCGGCAGGCGCTCAACCGGCTGCGTACGTTGGGTCGTCGCAAGGAGTCCTACTTCGGGTCGTGGTTGCCCGAACCGCTGCTCACCACGCCGGACGTGGCCGAGGACGTCGAGTTGGCCGAGAGCGTGTCGATGGCGATGCTGCTGGTGCTGGAGACGCTGGCCCCGACCGAGCGGGCGGTTTTTGTGCTGCGCGAGGTGTTCGACCTCGGTTACGACGAGATCGCCGAGGCCGTCGACAAGAGCCCGGCCACGGTCCGCCAGGTCGCCCACCGGGCACGGGCGCACGTCGCCGCACGCCGTCCGCGCGGGGTCGTCTCCCCGGGCGAGACCCGGGACGCGATCGAGGCGTTCCGACTGGCGACCGAGACCGGCGACCTGCAACGCCTGCTCGACATCCTCGCGCCGGATGTTGTTTTGCTCGGTGACGGTGGCGGGATCAGGCAGGCCGTGCCGAGGCCCATCGTGGGTGCCGACAAGGTGGCCCGTCTGCTGACCGTCGGGCTGGGCCGGCTGATGCCCGCTTCGGCGGTGCTGGAGCCGGCACAGGTCAACGGCTACCCGGCGCTGATCATCCGACTCGACGGCGAGATCGACACCGTCGTCGCCGTACGCGTCGACGACGGCCTGATCACCGGCCTCTACGCCGTACGCAATCCGGAAAAGCTCTCCCACATGGAGCGGGAGACCGCCCTGCGCCGCTGACACCGGACGGTTAACCTCCCACGACCCAGGTTGAAGACGACCCGGTGGGTGCGCTCAGGTTGCCCTTCGATCGGATGTAGCAACGATCGAAATCCACGTTCAGGACTGGATCCACCACTGAAAAGGATTCCCGGCGTCACAGGAGATCAGTCGAACCCCCTGGCTGACACTGCCGTCAAGACACCGCCCGCTCTGTGCATGGACGATCAACCCACTGCCGGCCTGGTACGTCCACTGCTGAAAATTGCTGCCGTTACAAGTGTTCAGCCGGACGCCCTGGGAGAGGCTCCCGTCCAGGCATTGGATGCTCTCCGGGTGGTAGAACCGCCTCGGGATGTTGTCGTTCCAGAGCTGGTACGAGTTGAAATGACAGGTGTTGAGCCGCACGCCTTGACTGGCGCTGCCGTCCAGGCACCGTTGACTGGATTGGTGTTCCAAGAAGAAGACTGCGGCAGCCTTCGTTGCCGTTGACCCGGCTGGTGCGTCCGGACCGCTTACAAGTGACGCCTGGGCGGGCGCGGCAACCGCACCAATTCCCATCAGGATCACCACTACGGTGAGAGCCAGTCGCCGCAGCACCTTGTCGATGTTCACCTTGCCCCCGCTTCCGTGTCAGGTCCAGCCAAACAGTGAGTTGATCAACGCTCGCACCCAAAGGTCAACCCGGCACATCTCAAGGAAAAGATCCCTGCCGGTTATCCGCCTTGTCGAAACCACTGTTGGTAATCGTTGCCAGGCTCGCAGGTAATCAGCCGCACTCCCTGACTTACACTCCCATCGAGGCATCGCCCGGTCTGCTCGTTCGAGATCGCGAATGCTGGCATCAGGATCCAGCGCTGGTAGAAACCGCTGTTGCAGTCATTGAGACGAACACCCTGACTCACGCTACCGTCCAGGCACAGCCCACTTTGCGGGTGATAAAGCCGCCCGAAATTCTGCTCCCAGGACTGATGTGCAAGGTAGTTGCAGACGTTGAGCCGGACGCCCTGGCTGACGCTGCCATCCAGGCACAGCCCGCTCTGCACATGCTCAAAATAGACAGGAGGCGCAAAATCCTGCACCTCTGAACCAGCTTCCGTCTCCGAGTTGGTGAGGTGTGATGCCTGAGCGGGCGCGGCAACCGCAGTAGCGCCTGCCAGGACCGCTACCACAGTGAGCGCCAGTAGCTGTAGCAGCTTGTCCATCCTCACCTTGCCCCCCGTTCTCCCGCCGGCTTTGGCCATGCGGCGATGGTGATCGATGCCCGCACTCAGCGTAAAAGTTCCATTGCTCTGCGTCAATGCCCACCGTAGGCCGGAGTTGAGTTCCTTGGCGCGTAACGGATTGCGTGGGCCCGGCCTTGGACCTGTCGAAGTTGTTCGGCGGTCAGACCCCGGGCGTTCCAAACCAACACCCTCAGCACCGGTCGATACGCGATGATCCGCGACGGGCCACAGATCCCAGATTCCGAGCCTGGGACGTGCGGCCGGACGAGGCTCAGTGCTGCTTGGCGAGCGTCACGAACGCCCGCCAAACCGCCGGACCGAAACTCAGCGTGCCACCCTCACGGTCCTTGGTGTCCCGCACCAGCACACGGCCGGGCAGGTTGTCGGCAACCTCCACACAGTCGCCGCCGTTCGTCCCCGACCTGGTGGACTTCCGCCACCGGGCGTCGATCATGTCCATCGTGCCACCACCTTTGCGTCGAGCGTTGCCGGTCTTGCTAGGGCTGCTCAATGCTGCTTGGCGAGCGTCACGAACGCGCGCCACGCGTCCGGGCCGAAGGTCAGCGCCGGACCCGTCGGGGCCTTGCTGTCCCGTACGCCAACAACACCCGGAAGGTTCTTCGCCACCTCGACACAGGTCGACCCACCGTTGGAACTGCGGGTCGACTTCCGCCAGGTTGCACCGGTCAGGTCCATGATGTTGCCGCCTTCCGGTCGAGTGTGGAGTGATTGATCCGGGAACCGCGCGGCAGGAGCGGGGATCAGTGCCGCTTGGCGAGCGTGACGAACGCGCGCCACGCCCCCGGGCCGAAGCTCAGCGTGCCACCGTCACGGTCCTTGGTGTCCCGCACCAGCACACGCCCGGGCAGGTTGTCGGCCACCTCGACACAGTTGCCGCCATTGGTCCCCGACCTGGTCGACTTCCGCCACCGGGCGCCGGTCATGTCCATCACGCAGCCACCTTCGCGTCGAACGTTGTCGGTCCTGTCAGGGCTGGTCAGTGCTGCGTGGCGAGCGTGACGAACGCGCGCCACGCCTCCGGGCCGAAGCTCAGCGTGCCACCGTCACGGTCCTTGGTGTCCCGCACCAGCACACGCCCGGGCAGGTTGTCGGCCACCTCAACGCACGCACCACCGTTGGTTCCCGACCTGGTCGACTTCCGCCACCGGGCGCCGGTCATGTCCATCGTGCCGCCACCTCCGGGTCGAGTGAGCGTTGCCGATCCAGATCCAGGATGCACATGCCCGCCCCGGCTGGTCAATGCCGCCTGGCGAGCGTGACGAACGCGCGCCAGGCGTCCAGGCCGAAGGCCAGCGTGCCACCGTCACGATCCTTGGTATCCCGCACCAGCACACGCCCGGGCAGATTGTCGGCAACCTCGACACAGTCGCCGCCATTGGTCCCCGACTTGGACGACTTCCGCCACCGCGCACCGATGGTGTCCATCACGCCACCACCTCCGCGTCGAGAGTTGCCGGTCCTGTTAGGGCTGGTCAGTGCTGCTGAGCGAGCGTCACGAACGCGCGCCACGCGTCCGGGCCGAAGACCAGCGCCGGGCCCTTCGGGTCCTTGCTGTCCCGTACGCCAACAACACCCGGAAGGTTCATCGCCACCTCGACACAGGTCGAACCACCGTTGGGGCTACGGGTCGACTTCCGCCAGACGGCACCGTTCAGGTCCATGTCTTCGCCACTTCCTGGATAAGGTCTACGGTCTCCCGGCGGGAGGCCGCGTCGCTTCGGAGGCTCTCCCACACATCATGAAGCATATCCAGGTCCACGACACGGTCGGTCACGTGCGCACGTAACGGATTGTCCAGGTGCGCGGCCTCGCCCTCGGGCCCCTTGGCCAAGATGAACCCACCTACGAGACCAGCGTGCATACCGGCAGACTCCGGGATCACGTGCAGGTGGATGTGCCGCATGTTTGCCATCTCGCGCAGGTGCTCGAACTGCTCCACCATCACGGCTGCCGGTCCGACCGTCCGCCGCAGCGCCATCTCGTCGATCACTGCGACGAACTTCGGCGGCTGCTCGCGGCTGAGGATTGCCTGCCGCTCCATGCGGGAGGCAAGACGTTGAGCAATCTCTTGCTCGGAGTACCGCCCACCCGCGCTGAGCACCGCCCGGGCGTACGCCTCGGTTTGAAGCAGACCGGGAATCAACGAGAGTTCGAACCAGCGCAGTAGGGTCGCCGCGCGCTCGATCTCGATCCACTCAAGCAACCAGTTAGGCGCGGCGTCGTCCTTCACGAGTTCTTCCCACATGCGCACCAACCGGCCCCGGGCACCCACGGCGTCGTCCACGAGCTGCACGAAATCGCCGGTCAACGGCGCGCGGCCGGTCTCCACCGCGCTCACCTTCTGGGCCGAGAAGTGGATTCGCTCGCCTAGTCCCTCCTGTGTCATCCCGGCGTCGATTCGGCTCTGCCGTAGCTCACGTAGAAGGAACTCGTAGGGAGACATGCTCACGTTCTCGACCTCTCTCGTCGTTGACGGATCAACTCGGAAGGCACCCACAAGCAGTTCGTCAATCCTCGACCCAAGCCCGAATCGTTTCGAACGTAGCGGACTCCTCACCAGACTGTCACTAGTGGAACCGCTCGGAGCTACCGGCAAGAGCCCGGGCGGAACTGCGGGGCCGCCCCGCGCTTCCCCACCCGCATGTGTCACCGGGGCGGCCCCTTCCAATCGAGAAGAGGAGACTGCGAATGCGAGATCACGACGACGATCAGGCGGCGGCGCCCGTACCGGTGTCGGGCGAAGGGACGCCCGACCTACCGCCGGCTCCCGGCACCCGGCGACGTGCGCGCAACACGGGCCGATTCGGTACGTCGGCCAACCCCCTCCCGAACGAGTTCTTCGCCGCCGGGGTGTCGTCCGGTCGGGTGCGGCGTACCCCGGCGGTGTGACCCGTGGAGGAGTTGCCCATCGGGCGGCGGGTGGCGTACTGGCGGGGGCGGCGGAAGATGTCCCAGCAGGTCTTCGCCGACCGGATCGGCAAGTCCAAGAGCTGGGTCGACAAGGTCGAGCGCGGCGAGCGGCGGTTGGACAGTCTGACCACGCTGCACGAGTTGGCGACGACCCTCGGGGTCGGTCTCGACATCCTGGTCGGCCGGGCGGCGAACGGCGCGGGCGGGACCTCGACCGACTCGATCGACCTGGGCGGGATCAGGGCGGCGCTCGCCCGCTTCGCCCCGGTGGTCCCCGCCGCTGAGCACGCCGAACCGACGCTGGCGCAGGTACGCCGCTCGGTGGAGCACGCCTGGCTGAGCCTCCAGCACGCCCGGTACGAACAACTGGTCACCGCCATGCCGAAGCTGCTCCGGGATACCCGGTCGGCCGAGACGTGCCACGGTGCCGAGGGGGCGGGGCTGCTGGCGCAGGCGTACCAGATCGTCTCGTCGGTGACCCGTAAGCTCGGCGCCTTCGACCTGGCCCGGCTGGCCGCCGAGCGGTCGATCGCGCTCGCATCGCGGGCCGACGATCCACTGCTCGCCGGGACCGGGACCACCCGGTTCGCCAACGCGCTGCTCGGGGCCGGTGACCATCGCGCCGCGTTCGAGGCGAACATCGTCATGGCGCACCGGATCGCGCCGGCCGGGCCGACCTGGGCGGACCCCGACCGCGTCTCGGTGTACGGGTCGCTGCTGTTGCAGGCGGCGATGGCGGCGGCGCACCTCGGCGACAACGCCAGTGTCGGTGAGCTGCTCCGGGAGGCCCGGGTCGCGGCGAAGGCGCTCGGCTCGGACGACAACCGTTACCGGACCTCCTTCGGCCCGACCAACGTCGAGCTGCACCGGGCGGCGTCGGCGGTCGAGCTGGGCGAGGGGCGGGAGGCGCTCGCGGTGCACGGTCGGGTGGGCCGGCGGTGTCTCGACGGGTTGTTGCCCGAACGCCGGGTGCAACATCTGATCGACATCTCCCGGGGGTACCTGCTGGTCGGCGAGTTGGGCCATGCTGGGGAGGCTCTGGTCGAGGCGGACCGGCTGGCGCCGACCGAGATCCGCGCCCGGCCGGTCGCGCACGACGTGATGGGCGAGCTTCTTCGCCGTACCAAAGGTGTTCCGTCGTCCCTGGTGACGGAGCTGGCCGACCGGATGGGAGCCCGGGTGTGACGACCGACGACCACGACGCCGTCGAGGAGGCGATGGGTGCCCCGCACCGGCCGGGCGACGACTGGCGGTGCCGCGACGACGGTGAGCAGTGGCCGTGTCCGGTCTTCCGGCGGCGGATGTGGACGCTCTACCGGAACGACCGGCGACAGTTGGTCGACGTGATGGCCCGTTTCCGTGATCGCGCGGTGCCGGAACTGGCTCTGGACCACGAGCAGGCCGAGGCACGGTTCACCGGCTGGATCTCGGACCCGCCGGTTCGGCGCCGGTTGCGGTCGGTCTGAGCCCCCACAGTGGTGGGGGCGGGCAGTGGTCCCGCCGCGAGGACAGTCGGTCAAGACATGTCTGTCAGTCACGACGAGAGCGTGATGGGTCCGTGAACCACAAGGATTCTCGGCTCGTTCCAGCAAGTAGACCGCCAACTGTTACCCGGTATTTGGTGGTGCGTGACCATCCGAAGGTAGCCGGCTCTGGCGTCGCACAAAGGGTCAACATCGGACAGGAGACAGGTCATGGCAAGTCGAGCATCTCGCCTGGAAATTGCCGAAGCTCTCGTCATGGGAAGGGAAAACGCGAGGAAGGATGCAAAGAAGCGCGGTGACACCGAAGCCATAAGCGGGTTCAAGGCCGTGAAGGGCGACGACGAGTACGCAGCCGCTCATCAGGACCTGGTCATGTCAGCCTTCGTAGGAGTGGAAGCGCGGGATCCGCGCAGCATCTATGTTCACCGGGATGATCGAGAGGCCGCGCTCCCTCTCCTCAAGTACGACGCCGTGAAGGCGCAACACCTGGCGCTCGCAGAGTCCGCACAAGTTGCCTCCAGTGTCGCGACGCCTGCGCCCAAGGGCAAGACCTCTTCCCACCCGGTCCCCAACACCAGCGTTGCCGGAAAGGGCCTGAACTCGACCCAGCAGGACCGGGCGACCCAGAGGTAAGAGAACTCCCCACTGACGCGCCCGGATCGCCCGGGGGTTTCAAAGGATGTACCAGCGCCCATTGGAACCCCCGGCGGGGTGGTTGTCGGGCCAACCTGGTCAGCCGTGGCAAAACAGATCGCGGCGTACGGCATCGTCGTGTGACCCTTGCCGGATGGCCCAACCCACGTTGCACACCGACCGGCTGCTGCTGGTCCCCCTGGCCGACCGGCACCTCGAACTGGAGGTCCAGCTCGACTCGGACCCGGAGGTGCTCCGCTTCATCGCGGGTCGGGCGCACTCCAGGGACGAGGTGGTCGTCTCGCACGAGCAACGGATGGCCCTGACGGAGAAGGTGGACGGGCTGGGTTACTGGATGGCGTTCGGGACCGAGGGCGGCTCCCGTGGTTCGACCGCACCCGCCAGCGAGGAAAAGGGCGAGTTCGTCGCGCTGATGATGCTTCCGCCGGCACACGGGCCTGACCAGCCGGACGACCCGATGGTCGCGGAGCTGGGTTACCGCCTGCCGCGCCGCTGTTGGCGGCGGGGACTGGCCAGCGAGGCGTCCCGGGCCCTGCTGCGGCACGCCTTCGACACGGTCGGACAGAGCCGCGTCATCGCGCAGACGATGACCGTGAACACCGGTTCCCGGGGCGTGATGGAGGCGGTCGGTCTGCGGTACGCCCGCACGTACTTCCCGGTCTGGGACGACCCGCTGCCCGGCTCGGAGCTGGGTGAGGTCGAGTACGAGATGACGCGTGAGATGTGGGAGACGGGTCGTGGCGACCGCTGAGGCGCGGACCGTGGCCGGGAGTGGTGCTGCCGCTCCCTCGGTCGGGTGGGAACCGGACCGGTTCCGGGCCGCCGTCGGCGTCTGGGCGGCCGGCGCAACGGATTCCGGGGACGCGGCTGCGGTCGCGCGCGAGTTGGCCGGCAACGGTCTGCGTACGGTCGTGCTGGTCGAGGGGGTCAGCGACCGGAGCGCGGTGGAGGCGCTGGCCGAGCGGCGTGACCGTGACCTGGTCGACGAGGGCGTTTGCGTGCTGTCGATGGGTGGCGCGATGAGCGTGGGCCGGTTCCTGCGCCTGTTCGGCCCGGACGGGCTGACGGTGGAGGTGCGGGGGCTGTGTGACGAGGCCGAGGAGGGTTACTTCCGGCGCGGGCTGGAGCAGGCCGGGTTCGGCGACGCCCTGACCCGGGACGCGATGGAGGCGCTCGGCTTCCACGTCTGCGTCGCCGACCTCGAAGACGAGTTGATCCGCGCGCTCGGCACGGCGGGGGTCGAGCGGGTCTTCGCCGCCGAAGGGGACCTGGAGCGGTTCCGGTTGTTCCAGAACCAGCCCGCACAGCGGGACCGACCGATCGGGCGGCAACTGCGGCGCTTCATGGGTACGACCAGCGGTCGCAAGGCCCGGTACGGCGCCGCACTCGTACACGCCCTCGACCCGGATCGCGTCCCACCGCCACTGGACCGGCTGCTCCCCGAGCGGTCGCGCTGACCGGCACCGGTCACTCCGGTGCCGCCGCCACCCGCGACCGGTCCGGGACTTGTACCCGCCGCCGTCAACGACAGCGGCGGGTACGCCCCCGTCTCAGCCCCGGGTCACCAGAGCGGTGGCAGCGCGGCCATGTCGAGCTTGACGTCGATCAGCAGCGGCCGGTCCCGCTGGGCGATCGCCTTGGCCGCCCGCTCCAGGTCTTCGGGGCGGCGCACCGTGCAGCCCTGGCCGCCCAGCGCTTCCGCCACCGTGGCCAGCTCGGGCCAGTCGAAGAAGGCCAGGCCGGTGTCGAGTCCGTGGTCGACCAACTGCACGTGCTCGGCACCGTATCCCGCGTCGTTGCAGACGACGACGATGAGGTCCAGGCCGTAGCGGACGGCGGTGTTGAACTCGGCCAGACCGCCGTGCATGAAACCGCCGTCGCCGGTGACCATCAGGATCGGGCGGCCGGGCGCGGCGAACGCGGCGCCGACCGCAGCGCCCATGCCGGTCCCGATCGAGCCGAAGTTGTTCGGATACACGAAGGACCTCGGGTCCGGAGCCTGAATCAGCTTCCACGCCTGCACCATGAACCGGCCGCCGTCGGTGACGTAGATCCGGTCCTCCGGCACCGCGTTGTCGAGGTAGCTCAGCGTCGACCAGAGGTCGACGGTGCCTTCGGCCGTCTGCTTGGTCGGCCAGGTGGGCGGTGCGAGCGGTGCCGGAGCGGGCGCCGCCGCACCGCCGGCACCGAGCCCGTCGAGAAGGGCGGCGGCGACCCGCCCCGGGTCACCGACCAGGCCGACGTCGACCGGCGCGGCCAGGCCGATCTGTCCGGCGTCCGGCTCGCAGTGGATCAACCGCTTGCCCCGGAGGAAGTCGCCCCCTCGGGTGGTCAGCTTGGTGAGGCTGGTGCCGAACGCGATCACGCAGTCGGCGTTCTCCCAGACCTCGGCGACCTCGGGCGAGGCGAGCCTGCCGAGGAAGCCGAGGTCGCGGGGGCTGCCACGGAACAGGCCGTTGCCCTTCAGGGTGGTCGCGACCCGCGCCCCGATGCGATCCGCCAACGCCAGCAACTCGGCCCGGTCGTCGCGGGCGCCCCAGCCGGCGAGCAGCACCGGTTGACGCGCCTCGGCGATGATCTCCAACGCCCGCTTCAGCGAGGCGG
Source organism: Micromonospora sp. NPDC050397 (assembly GCF_044901685.1). Taxonomy (NCBI): domain Bacteria; kingdom Bacillati; phylum Actinomycetota; class Actinomycetes; order Micromonosporales; family Micromonosporaceae; genus Micromonospora; species Micromonospora sp. NPDC050397. Next base: position 73,766 of record NZ_JBJDPS010000007.1, on the reverse strand, counting down.
CGTCGGGCTCGGTCCGCGTTGCCGGCACGACGGTCTGCACGACCGGCGGGGTGCCCGTTTCCTTCGTCATCAGCTCGACGGGGACGTTCAGCACCACGGGACGACGCTCGGCACGGGCCTGGCGGATGGCGGCGGCGGTGTCGGCGGCGGCGGTACCCGCCGACCTGACCTGGACAAAGCCGGCTCCGGTCGGCAGGACGACGTCGCGCTGCGCGATGTTCTGGACGCTGGCCGGGTCTTCGGTGTCGCCGGCCACCAGCACCAGGGGCACCCGGCCGCGTACCGCCTCGACCAGCCCGGTCAACGTGTTGGTCAACGCCGGCCCGTGGGTGACCGTGGCGACCGCCAGCCGGTCGGAGACGTAGCCGTAGCCGAACGCCATGAACATGACGCCGGCCTCGTGCGCGGCCGCGACGTACGTGCCCTTGTACTCATTGACAAAACTGTCGACGAATCGCAGGTTGCCGTCCCCGACAAGGCCGAACACGGTGTCGACGCCATCCTTGACAAATACGTCGGCTATCGCCGAATACACCTTCATTGATAATCCCCCCCAGGATTCGGTCCGCTGGCGCGGGTGGCCATGAGCCGGACAGGCTCTACTTTTACTTCTCGGGCATTAGATGCACACCGAGGGAGGACACATATGGCACGAATCACGTCCGGCGAGGCGCCGCGAAATGGCGTGATGCAGCTCTCCAGATCGAACTACTTCTCACCATTTTCCCGGCTGACGTCACAGATCTTCTCCGGCTGACGTCACAGATCGCGGACCGCTTTCCGCGATCCGGACTTCCGACGCGACGACGGACATCGTTGCCGTTCCGGGCCGATCCTCGACGACGTGGGGGACGGCTCCTCGGGGGTTGACGTAACGTCACGGTATGTGGGATATGGGGTGGTGGCGGCGGACGGCCCGCTTCCACCCGTACGCCCTCGACGCGGCGGCGGCCGTCGGCCTCTTCGCGGTCAGCATCGGCGAGCCCCTGGTGGACCCCGCCCCGGTCCGGGGTCAGCTCAGCGCGGGCGAGATCGCGTTCAGCGCGCTGGTCTGCGCGGCGGTGGCGCTGCGTCGCCGCTGGCCGCTGCCGGTGCTGGCGTTCTGTAGCGCGGCCACGGCCGCCTCGATCGCCTTCGGCGCCGCCCGCAACCTCTCCACCTTCGCGGTGGTGATCGCGGTCTACACGGTCGCGGCGACCACCAACCGGATCACCGCGATCACCGCCGGTACGTTCACCGCGCTGCTCCTGGTGGCCGGGGCGATCTACTCCTCGTCCCGGAGTTCGTGGCTGGACTCGGAGAAGATCGTCCTCGCCCTCTGGAGCGGGTTGGCCACCGCCGTCGGTGACGCGGTACGCAACCACCGCGACTACATCACCGCCGTGGAGGAACGGGCCACCCGGGCCGAGCAGAGCCGGGAGGAGGAGGCCCGGCGGCGGGTGGCCGAGGACCGGCTGCGCATCGCCCGGGACCTGCACGACGTGATGGCGCACAACATCGCGTTGATCAACGTACAGGCGGGGGTGGCCGGGCACGTGCTGCGGAGCAATCCGGAGGCGGCCGAGCAGGCCCTCGGACACGTACGGCAGGCGGGTCGGGCGGCGCTGGACGAGCTCGGCACGGTGCTGGGCGTGTTGCGCCAGTCCGACGACGCCACCGCGCCGACCGAGCCGACCCCGACGCTGAACCGGTTGCAGGAGTTGGTCGACTCGTTCCACCGGACCGGGCTGTCGGTGCGCTGGCGCCTCTCCGGGCAGCCGTACCCGCTGCTGGCGGCGGTGGACCTGGCGGCGTACCGGGTGGTTCAGGAGTCGCTGACGAACGTACACAAGCACGGCGGCGGCGCGGCCCGGGTCGGTCTGGACTACCGGCCGGAGGCGCTCACCGTCGAGGTGGAGAACGATCCCGGGCCGGGTCAGCCGGCCGCCGGTCCGGTCGCCGGCACCGGGCACGGACTGCTCGGCATGCGGGAGCGGGTGACCGCCGTCGGCGGGACCCTGGACGCCGGGCCGCTGCCCGGCGGGGGTTTCGGCGTACGCGCGGTGCTGCCCGGCGGTCAGGACAAGTCATGACGATCCGGGTGCTGCTGGCCGACGACCAGAACCTGATCCGGGCCGGTTTCCGGGTGCTGGTCGACTCAGCTCCCGACCTGGAGGTGGTCGGTGAGGCGACCACCGGGTTGGAGGCGGTCGAGCTGGCCCGGACAACCCGGGCCGATGTGGTGCTGATGGACATCCGAATGCCGGATCTGGACGGGTTGGCCGCAACCCGACAAATCACCGAGGACGAGGGCCTGGCCGGCGTACGGGTGTTGATCCTGACCACCTTCGAGGTCGACGAGTACGTCCTCCAGGCGCTGCGGGCCGGGGCGAGCGGCTTCCTCGGCAAGGGCGTCGACCCGGCCGAACTGCTGGACGCGATCCGGGTGGTGGCGCGCGGCGACGCCCTGTTGTCCCCGGTGGCCACCAAGGGCCTGATCGCCCGATTCCTGTCCCAGCCCGAGGACCAGACTGCCGCCGCCACCGTGCCGGCACAGCTCAACACGCTCACCGAGCGCGAACGGGAGGTGCTGGTCCTGGTCGCGGCCGGGCTCTCCAACGACGAGATCGCCGAACGGCTCGTGGTCTCGCCGCTGACCGCCAAGACCCACGTGAACCGGGCGATGGCGAAGCTCGGCGCACGGGACCGGGCTCAGCTCGTGGTGATCGCGTACCAGAGCGGGTTGGTCCGGGCCAACGAACCCCCATCACACTGAGTAAGCGGCTCGCTATACCACCTCTGTAGTACACCAGGTGTCTGCGTCCGGACGACGACGCGTACCCCCAGCAGAGGCGATGGTTGGGGACATGCGCCGCCGCTGGCGGCACGGCCCCGATGAGGAGCGTCCGAGCATGATCGAAGTGAAGAACCTGGGCAAGCGGTACGGCGACAAGATCGCGGTGGACGACCTGAGCTTCACCGTCCGCCCCGGCATCGTCACCGGCTTCCTGGGTCCGAACGGTGCCGGCAAGTCGACCACCATGCGGATGATCGTGGGCCTGGACGCGCCCACCTCCGGCACGGTGACCGTCAACGGCCGCCGCTACACCGACCACGCCGCGCCGCTGCACGAGATCGGCACCCTGCTGGAGGCGAAGGCCGTGCACACCGGGCGGTCGGCGTACCACCACCTGCGGGCGCTCGCCGCGACCACCGGGATCTCGCGTCGCCGGGTGGACGAGGTGATCGAGCTGGTCGGTCTGCGCGAGGTGGCCCGCAAGCGGGCCGGTGGCTTCTCCCTCGGCATGGGACAGCGACTCGGCATCGCCTCGGCGCTGCTCGGCGACCCACAGACGATCCTGCTCGACGAGCCGGTCAACGGGCTGGACCCGGAGGGGGTCCGGTGGATCCGCAACCTGCTCAAGGACCTTGCGGCCGAAGGACGTACCGTCTTCATCTCCTCGCACCTGATGAGCGAGATGGCGCTGACCGCCGAACACCTGGTCGTGGTCGGCCGGGGGAAGCTGATCGCGGACGTGCCGATGGCGAAGTTCTGCGGATTGGCCTCCACCAGTGGCGTCCGGGTCCGCTCGCCGCACGCGCACCAGCTCGGCGAGCTGCTCGCCGGTCCCGAGGTCACGATCAGCAGTGCCGAACGCGGGGTGCTGGAGATCTCCGGACTGAGCACCGAACAGATCGGCGAGCGCGCCGCCGCCGCCGGCCTCACCCTGCACGAACTCTCGGTGCAGCACGCCTCGCTGGAGGAGGCCTTCATGGAGCTGACCCACGACGCGGTCGAGTACTCCGCCACCACCTCGCCGCAGCCCGTACTCGCCGGAAAGGCCGCCTGACATGACCACCACGATGCTGGAAACCCGCGCTCTCGCGAGTACGCCGGGCGTGGCGCGTACGCGTCACCGCCGGACCGGGCGGGTCACCCTCGGCCGCGTCATCCACTCCGAGTGGATCAAGATCTGGTCGCTCCGGTCGACGGTGGTCAGCCTGCTCGCCACCGTCGGCGTGGTGGTCGCGCTCGGGCTGCTCTTCTCCGCCGTCGCCTCGGGACACGTCGGTGGCGACTCGTTGGGCATCGGAGCCGGTGGCACCGCCGACCCGGTCGGCGCCAGCCTCGGCGGCGTACAGCTCGCCCAGCTCGTGATCGGGGTGATCGGCGTACTGCTGGTGGCGGGTGAGTACTCCACGGGCATGATCCGTACCACGCTCGCGGCGGTGCCGAAGCGGCTTCCGGTGCTCTGGGGCAAGACCCTCGTCTTCGGTGGCGTCACGCTCGCCCTGACCCTGGTCGGTACGCTCGCCGCCTTCTTCGGCGGCCAGCAGATCCTGGGTACGCACGGCGTCGACCTGTTCGATCCCGGCGTGCTCCGGGCGGTGGTCGGCGGAGCCGTCTACCTGACCGGCGTCGGTCTGCTCGGCCTGGCCCTGGCCGCGATGCTGCGGGCCACCGCCGCCGCGATCGCCGCGCTCTTCGGCGCCATGCTGGTGGTGCCCGGACTCTTCCCGCTCCTGCCGAGCAGTTGGAACGACGCGGTCGGGCCGTACCTGCCGTCGCACGCGGGTGAGTCCTTCATGGCCGTCACCCCGAGCGCCGGGATGCTCGGCCCGTGGGCCGGGCTGGCGGTCTTCGCCGGTTACGTCGTTGTCGCCCTCGCCGCGGCGGCCGTCCTGCTCAAGCGCCGCGACGCCTGACCCGCGCGCCTGAAGCGCAAGGAAGGGCCCCTTATTAACGCATAGCGTTAATAAGGGGCCCTTCCTTGCATGTGTGGGGGCAGCCGGAAGCGGTCTCCCGACGGCCGGGCGGCAGGCGCGTGGAAAACCGTGGATGTGAACGCTAACAGGCTGATCGCTCGATGTCCACGCCCGGATGGCCAGTCGCCCTGGGCGGGCGGCGCTACCTCAAATCACAGATAGGTAGCGGTCGAATCAAACCCTTGACGGCCGCGATGAGAGCGTTAACACTACCGAAACGCGGGGGCCACACGACGGCCCTCACCCCCACAACACCCGCGTCGACCGGCCTCGGTCGGCGCCCGTTCAACGGGCGATCAGCTCCCGGATGGACACACCACCGGGACACCCGCCCCATCCGACAACGACAGATCGGTTCACCGGAGCCGGGGACGCGGACACCAGGCGGCAGGAGTCCCCCCGACGCCACCCCCAAGACGTTCCGACGGGTCAGGAGGAAGCGGTGTTCAGAAGGATTTCCGCAGCGGCGCTGGGTGGACTGCTCGCAGTCGCCTCGCTGACCGCCTGCGGCGGCGGTGACGGCGCCGGTGGCGCCGGTTCGGACGACACGATCACCATGGGCTTCGCGCAGGTCGGCGCGGAGAGCGGTTGGCGTACGGCCAACACCAAGTCCATCCAGGACGCGGCCAAGGAAGCCGGCATCGAGCTGAAGTTCTCCGACGCGCAGCAGAAGCAGGAGAACCAGATCAAGGCGATCCGCAGCTACATCACCCAGCGGGTGGACCTGATCGCGTTCTCCCCGGTGGTCGAGTCCGGTTGGGACACCGTGCTCAAGGAGGCCAAGGACGCCGGCATCCCGGTGATCCTGACCGACCGCGCGGTGGACTCGCCGGACACCTCGCTCTACAAGACCTTCATCGGCTCCGACTTCGTGGTCGAGGGCGAGAAGGCCGGCGAGTGGCTGAAGAAGGAGTACGAGGGCAAGACCGACCCGGTCAACATCGTGGAACTCCAGGGCACCACCGGTGCCGCGCCGGCCAACGACCGCAAGGAGGGCTTCGCCAAGATCATCGGCGCCGACCCGAAGTTCAAGGTGGTCGCCTCCCAGACCGGCGACTTCACCCGGGCCAAGGGCAAGGAGGTGATGGACGCCTTCCTCAAGGCGCAGCCGAAGATCGACGTGCTCTACGCGCACAACGACGACATGGGCCTGGGCGCGATCGAGGCGATCGAGGCCGCCGGCAAGAAGCCCGGCGTCGACATCAAGATCGTGACGGTGGACGCGGTGAAGGACGGCATGCAGGCCCTCGCCGACGGGAAGATCAACTTCATCGTCGAGTGCAGCCCGCTGCTCGGCCCACAGCTCATGGACCTGGCCAAGAAGGTCCTCGCCGGCGAGACCGTACCCCAGCGGGTGCTGACCGAGGAGACCACCTTCACCCAGGAGCAGGCGAAGGCCGCGCTGCCGGACCGCAAGTACTAGACCCGGCGACCAGCCAGGGAACGATCTCCGGTCGCCCCGGCGCGCCGCCGGGGCGACCCGCCCACCGCACGGGAGAAGGGCTTCAGCCATGGCAGCAGGCCGGGCGATCCTCACGATGACCGACATCGGCAAGCACTTCCCAGGGGTCGTGGCCCTGGACCACGTCGACTTCCGCCTCTTCCCCGGCGAGGTGCACGCCCTGATGGGCGAGAACGGCGCCGGCAAGTCCACCCTGATCAAGGTGCTGACCGGCGTCTACCGGCACGACCACGGCCGAATCGATCTCGACGGCGGGCAGGTCGCGTTCACCGGGCCACTCGCCGCCCAGCAGGCCGGCATCAGCACCGTCTACCAGGAGGTCAACCTCTGCCCCAACCTCTCGGTGGCGGAGAACATCTTCATCGGCCGCGAGCCCCGACGCTTCGGCCACATCCGCTGGGCGGAGCTGCGTCGGCGGGCCGCCGACCGGCTGCGCCGGCTCGACCTCGACATCGACGTCTCGACCCCGCTCGGCGCCCACTCGCTCGCCGTACAGCAGATGGTGGCGATCGCGCGGGCCATCGACACCGACGCCAAGGTGCTCATCCTGGACGAGCCGACGTCCAGTCTGGACGCCGCCGAGGTGGCGCAGCTCTTCCGGGTGATGCGCCAGCTCAAGGAGGAGGGGCTGGCGATCGTCTTCGTCACCCATTTCCTCGACCAGGTCTACGAGATCTCCGACCGGATCACGGTGCTGCGCAACGGCCGGCTGATCGGCGAGCACCGGACCGCCGAGCTGAGCCAGCTCGACCTGGTCGCCAAGATGATCGGCAGCGAGCTGGCGGTGCTCGAACAGCTCGACGAGCAGCCCAAACCGCCGGTCGCCGCGATCGAACAGGGCGCCCCGGTGGTGCAGGCCCGGGGCCTGGGACGGGAGGGCGCGATCGCGCCGTACGACCTGGCCGTGCACCGGGGCGAGGTGGTCGGGCTGGCCGGGCTGCTCGGCTCGGGCCGGACCGAGGCGGCCCGGCTGCTCTTCGGCGCCGACCGGGCCGACCAGGGACAGGTCCTGGTCGACGGGGCGCCGGTCATTCTGCGCGGGCCGCACAGCGCGATGGCACACGGCATCGGCTTCTGCTCGGAGAACCGCCGGGCCGAGGGCCTGGTCGAGGAGCTGACCGTACGGGAGAACATCGTGCTCGCCCTCCAGGCCAGCCGGGGCTGGTCCCGCCCCATTCCCCGGCGCCGCCAGGACGAGCTGGTCGACCGGTACGTCCAGGCGCTGCGGATCCGACCCGCCGACCCGGAACTGCCGGTACGCGCGCTCAGCGGCGGCAACCAGCAGAAGGTGCTGCTGGCCAGGTGGTTGATCACCGAGCCCCGACTGCTGATCCTCGACGAACCGACCCGGGGCATCGACGTCGGCGCCAAGGCCGAGATCCAGCGCCTGGTGGTCCAACTCGCCGACGACGGGATGGCGGTGCTGTTCATCTCGGCCGAGTTGGAGGAGGTGCTGCGGTTGAGCCACAAGGTCGCGGTGCTCCGGGACCGGCGGGTGGTCACCGAGTTGGAGAACAGCGGCGACCTGGACGCCGACCGGGTGATGGCGGCGATCGCGGGCGGGTCGGCGTCATGACGAACCTGATCCGGCACCCGCGCACCGCCGACCTGGTACGCCACCGCCTGTTCTGGCCGCTGCTGGTCCTCGTCCTGCTGCTGCTCGGCAACCTCGCCTTCACCCCGGGCTTCCTCTCGATCCAGCTCCGCGACGGGCACCTCTACGGCAGCCTGATCGACATCCTGCGGCTGAGCGCGCCGCTGGTGCTGGTCGCGCTCGGCATGACGGTGGTGATCGCCACCGGCGGGATCGACCTCTCGGTCGGCGCAGTGGTGGCCATCGCCGGGGCCCTGGCCTGCCTGCGGATCAGCGAGCAGGACAACCAGCAGAGCGTGGCCATGGTGCTGGTCGCGGTCGGGATCGCCCTGCTCGGATCAGTCGTCCTGGGGCTCTGGAACGGCCTGCTGGTCGCCGCCGTCGGCATCCAACCGATCATCGCGACCCTGATCCTGATGGTCGCCGGCCGGGGCATCGCCCAGCTCGTCACCGGTGGGCAGATCATCACGGTCACCTCGGACCCGTACAAGCTGATCGGGGCCGGCTACTGGTTGACGTTCCCGTTCTCGGTGCTGATCGCGGTGGTGGTCACGGCGGTGGCGGTGGTGCTCACCCGGCGTACGGCGCTGGGTCTGCTGGTCGAGTCGGTCGGCGGCAACCCCCGGGCCAGCCGGCTCGCCGGGATCCGGTCGCGCGGGCTGGTCGTGGGCGCGTACGTCTTCTGCGCGCTCTGCGCCGGCGTCGCCGGCCTCATGATCAGTTCGAACGTCTCCAGCGCCGACGGGAACAACGCCGGGCTGCTGATCGAACTCGACGCGATCCTCGCCGTGGTGATCGGCGGCACCGCGCTCTCCGGTGGTCGGTTCTCGATTGCCGGCACGGTGATCGGCGCGGTCATCATCAAGTCGCTGGACACCACGATCTACACCATCGGCATCACGCCGGAGACCACCCTGCTGTTCAAGGCGGTCGTGGTCATCGTGCTCTGCCTGGCCCAGTCGCCCGCGTTCCGGGCCAGGGTGTTCGCCCGCCGTCGGCGGCCCGACCCGCCGGCACCCACCGCACCGGCACCGAAGCTGGAGGTCCCGGCATGATCGATCTCGGCCACGGCGGCGGCAACGGGTCGGGCACCCGGACCGCCGTGCTCGGCACCGCCGGGGCGCGCTTCGCCGGCTCCCGACAGCGCTACCTGCCGGTGCTGGCGACCCTTGCCCTGCTGGCCCTGATGTACGGCCTCGGGGCGGTCAACTACGAGGGCTTCTCGGACACCCAGGTCCTGCTCAACGTACTGATCGACAACGCGTTCCTGCTGGTCGTCGCGGTCGGCATGACGTTCGTGATCCTGACCGGCGGGATCGACCTGTCGGTCGGGGCGGTGGTCGCGCTGACCACCATGATCTCGGCTTCGCTGCTGGAGCAACGCGGCTGGCCGCCGGGGGTGGTGCTGCCGCTGGTGCTGCTGATCGGCGCCGTCTTCGGCCTCGCCATGGGCTGCGTCATCCACTTCTTCGAGATCCAGCCGTTCATCGCCACCCTCGCCGGGATGTTCCTGGCTCGTGGGCTCTGCTACGTGATCAGCACCGACTCGATCCCGATCACCGACTCGTTCTGGACCTCGATGGCCCAGGGCAAACTCCGGGCCGGCGGCTTCTTCGTCTCGATCAGCGTACTGATCGCCCTGGTCGTGGTGCTGGTCGCGGCGTACGTGCTGGCGTACACCCGGCTCGGCCGGGACGTGTACGCGGTCGGCGGCAACCCGCAGTCGGCGCTGCTGATGGGGCTGCCGGTGGGGCGTACCCGGATCGCGGTCTACACGATCAGCGGCTTCTGCTCGGCGCTCGGCGGCGTGCTGCTCAGCTTCTACATGCTCTCCGGGTACGGGCTGCACGCCACCGGCCTGGAACTGGACGCGATCGCCGCGGTCGTGATCGGCGGCACCCTGCTCACCGGTGGCTCCGGCTACCTGTTCGGGACGGTGCTGGGGGTGCTCGTGCTGGGTCTGATCCAGACGATCATCACTTTCCAGGGCGACCTGAGTTCCTGGTGGACGAAGATCGTCATCGGCGTACTGCTGGCCGTCTTCATCCTGCTGCAACGAGCGGTCGCCCGGCGTGCGCCGTAACCGGCCGGGGCGGCGGGCGTGGTGACGCCGATAACCGGCCGCCGGGCCGTGATGGCGGACGTGGCCCGGCTGGCCGGGGTCTCGCACCAGACCGTGTCACGGGTGCTCAACAACCACCCGAACGTACGCCCGGAGACCCGCGAGCGGGTGCTGGCGGCGATCGGTGCGCTGAACTACCGGCGCAACGCGCTGGCCCGGGGGCTGGTCCGACGCCGCTCCCGGGTGCTCGGCGTGGTCAGCTTCGACACCACCCTGTTCGGCCCGGCGTCCACCCTGTACGGAATCGAGCGGGCGGCGCGGGCGGCCGGTTACTGGGTCAGCATCGCCACCCTGGAACGGATCGACCGGGCCGGGGTGCTCGCCGCCGTGGACAAGCTGGCCGAGCAGTCGGTGGAGGGGGTCATCATCATCGCCCCGCAGCTCGCCGCCGCCAGCGCGCTGCACAGCCTGCCGGCGGGGCTGCCGACGGTGGCGGTCGAGGCGGGACTCGACGGACGTACCCCGGTGGTCGGGGTGGACCAGGTGGCCGGTGCCCGGCTCGCGGTCGAGCACCTGCTGGGGCTCGGTCACCGTACGGTGTGGCACATCGCCGGCCCGCCGGACTGGCTCGAGGCCCAGGACCGGGTCGCGGGTTGGCGAGCGGTGCTCCGCGCCGCCGGCCGACCGGTGCCGCCGATGATCACGGGCGACTGGAGTGCCCGGTCCGGTTACGCCGCCGGCAAGGCGCTGGCCCGGCGGGGTGAGGTGAGCGCGGTCTTCGCCGCCAACGACCAGATGGCGCTCGGCCTGCTCCGCGCCCTGCACGAGCGCGGCGTACGGGTGCCGGAGCAGGTCAGCGTGGTGGGATTCGACGACATCCCGGAGGCGGAGTTCCTCATCCCGCCGCTGACCACGGTCCGGCAGGACTTCGACGAGGTGGGGCGCCGGAGCATGGCCGCGCTGCTGCGCCTGTTGGACCTGGACGACGCCGGGGAGCCGACCGAGCCCCCGGTCGGCTCGGTCGTGCCCACCCTGGTACGACGCGGCAGCACGGCGCCACCGCCCGAGTGACCCCGGGTGCCGGCGAGGGCACTCGGGCGGCAATCCATAGCGGACCGGCTTTTCCGGACGATCTCATCAACTTTTGGTTGCCGACGCAAAAGTATTACCACTTCGTGCGTAACTTTCGCTTTACATGACGGTCATGAATGCCTACTCTTCGATGCCAAGGGTCGCCGGACACGGGGGTGGCGCGGATGACAGACGTTGCGTCGACGGAGGACAACGAGCCATCGGACCCCGTTCTGCTGCGAATGCGGGCGATCACCAAACGGTTTTTCGGAGTGACGGTTCTCGATCAAGTTGATCTCGAATGTCGACGCGGCGAGATCCACGCCGTGATGGGCGAGAACGGCGCCGGCAAGTCCACGCTGATGAAGGTGCTGGTCGGCGCGTACCAGCCGGACGGCGGCGGAATCACGATCGACGGCACCGAGGTGCGCTTCACCCATCCCCGGCAGGCGATCGACGCCGGGGTCAGCATCGTGCACCAGGAGCTGAACCTGTTGCCGGAGCGGACCGTGGCGGAGAACATCTGGCTCGGCCGGGAACCCCGGCGACGCCTCGGCGTCGACCGGCGCGCGATGGAGGCGGCCTCGGCCGAACTGCTCGCCAGCCTCGGCGCCGACGACGTGGTCGCCCCGCGCACGCCGGTCGGCCGGCTGCCGGTGGCGCAACAGCAACTGGTCGAGATCGCCAAGGCGCTCTCCTTCGAACCCCGCATCCTGGTGCTGGACGAGCCCACCGCAGCCCTCTCCCCGCACGAGGTCGACGCGCTCTTCACCCGGATCCGGCGGCTGCGGGACAACGGCCTGACCGTGCTCTACATCTCGCACCGGCTCAAGGAGATCTTCGAGCTGACCGACCGGGTCACCGTGCTCAAGGACGGCCGCCGGGTCGACACCGTCGAGACGGCGAGCGTGCAACCCGGAGAGCTGGTACGGATGATGGTCGGGCGGGACCTCGACCACTACTTCCCGCCCCGGGCCGCCCCCGGACAGGCCGGCGCCACCCGGCTGGCCCTGCACGGCGGGGCCGCCGGTCCACTGCACGACCTCGACCTGGAACTGCGTGCCGGCGAGATCGTCGGGCTGGCCGGACTGGCCGGATCGGGCCGGACCGAACTGGCGAAACTGCTCTTCGGCGCGACCCGGCTGACCGCCGGCACCCTGACCGTCGACGGTCGGCCCCGCCGGCTCCGTTCACCCCGGCACGCGATCAGGTGCGGCATCGGCCTGCTGACCGAGGACCGCAAGTCCGAAGGGCTGGTGCTGCCGCTCTCCGTACGCGACAACAGCCTGCTCGCGGTCCGGGCGATGGGCGCGGCGGGCCGACGCGGCGCGGGCGCGACCGTACGCGACCTGCTGGACCGGGTGCAGTTGCGCGGCGGCGCCCCGCACCGGGAGGTGCGCTACCTCTCCGGCGGCAACCAACAGAAGGTGGTGCTGGCCAAGTGGCTCGCCACCGGAGCCGACGTGCTCATCTTCGACGAGCCGACCCGGGGCATCGACGTCGGCGCCAAGGCGAGCATCCACGAGCTGATGCGGGAACTCGCCGGCAACGGCGCGGCGATCCTGATGATCTCGTCCGAGCTGCCCGAGGTGATCGGGATGGCCGACCGGATCCTGGTGATGCGGCGGGGCACCATCGCCGGCAGTCTGCCGGCCGGGGCCAGCGAGGCCGAGATCATGCTGCTGGCGACCGGTGAGGCCGACCTGGAAGGTGCCGCCCGATGACCGCGCAGACCCTCTCCCCCGCGCTCGGCCGGACCGGGCCGCCCCGCCTCGGCTTCGCCAGCGCCCCGGTCTGGCTCGTCTTCGGCGGGGTGTTCGCCGTCGCCTGGCTGCTGGTCGAACTCGACGGCGGCAACTTCATGACGGTCAGCAACCTACAGAACATGGCGGTCCGGTCGGTGGCGCTCGGCCTGGTCGCGGTCGGCCAGACCATCGTCCTGATCGGCGGCTCGCTGGACCTGTCGGTGGCGTACACGGTCGGGGTCACGGCGGTCGCGGCCTCCTTCGTGATGCAGGGCGACCCGGACCGGATGGTGCTCGGCGTACTGGTCACGCTCGCCCTCGGCGTCACGATCGGGCTGGTGAACGGGCTGGTCATCACCGGGCTGAAGGTGAACGCGTTCATCGCCACCCTGGGCACCTCACTGGTGATCAGCGGCATTCTCAACGCGCTGTTCACCAACTTCACCGGTTCGGTGCCGCGCGCCTTCCAGGGCCTGGGCTACAACGCGGTCGGGCCGGTGCCGGTGTCGGTGATCCTGCTGCTCGCCGTCGTCGGCGGCGCCTGGTGGGTGCTGCGGCGCACCCGCTTCGGCCACCATCTCTACGCGGTCGGCGGCAGCGCGGAGGTGGCCCGACTCTCCGGGGTCCGGTCGGCCAGGGTGATCGTCACCGCGCACGTGCTGTGCAGCGTCACCGCCGTACTGACCGGGCTGTTCCTGGTCAGCCGGTTGCGGTCGGGTGCGCCGTGGGTCGGCACCGACGGCGGCTACGACCTGGAGTCGATCGCCGCGGCGGTGGTCGGCGGCACCGCGCTCGCCGGTGGCCGGGGCACGGTCGCCGGCACCCTGGCCGGGGTGCTGATCCTGGCCGTGATCGACCAGGTGTTCAACCAGTACGAGGTGAACGCCTTCCTCAAGACCCTGATCCGAGGACTGATCATCGTCGGCGCGGTCGCGCTCTACGCGCTGCGTACCCGGCGGGACGAGGCGGGGCTGTGACCGTCACCGAGCAACCGGCACCGGACGTACGGCGGGGCGAGGGGGCCGGGCGGCGGGCCTGGGGTCTGCTGCGGGCCGTGCCACCGATCTGGGTGATCCTGCTGGTGGTGATCGCGGTGCTGGCCTGGCGCAACCCGGTCTTCATCGAGCCGGACCCGTTCGCCAACTTCCTGCGCCGGTCGGCGCCACTGGCCATCCTCGCCGCCGGCCAGGTGTACGTCATCATCGCCGGGGAGTTCGACCTCTCCGTCGGCGCCCTGGTGACGGCCGTGGTGGTGGTCGCCGCCCGGCTCTCCGACGGCGACCCGGGCAACACCTGGTGGCTGGTTCCGCTGCTGCTCGCCGGGGGTCTGCTGGTCGGGCTGGTCAACGGGCTGGTCACCACCCGGCTGCGGGTGCCCTCGTTCATCGCCACGCTGGGCATGCTGCTGGTGCTCAACGGGGCGGTGTTCCTCTGGTCCGGCGGCGCACCGCGCGGATCGCTGGCCGACAACTTCCGGGAGCTGGGTCGCCGCGGGATCGAGGGCGCGTTCGGTCTGACCATGCTGCCGTACGCGGTGCTGATCCTGGTGGCGGTCGGCCTCGGGCTCTGGTGGCTGCTCGGGCACAGCCGGTTCGGCCACCAGGTCTACGCGGCCGGTGGCAACCAGCGGGCCGCCGCCCTCTCCGGTGTGGACGTACGCCGGGTCCGTACCACCGCGTTTGTCATCTCCGCGCTCTGCGCGGTGGTGGCCGGAATCCTGCTCGGCGGCGCCACCGGGGTCACCGCCGAGGCGGGTGTCGGCTACGAGTTCCAGGCCATCGCGGCCGTGGTGCTCGGCGGCGCGGTGCTCGGCGGGGGGCGGGGCAGCGTCGGCACGGCGATCGCCGGTGCGCTCACCCTCCAGGCCCTCTTCTCACTGCTGAACCAGTTCGGCCTCGCCCAGTCGCTCCGGCAGGTGGTGCAGGGCGTGATCATCATCGGCGCCGCCGCGTACGCGGCACGCAGGATGCGCCGCTCGGGCTGACCATCGGCGGGTCAGAGCCGGTTCCACCGCTCACCGAAACGCCACGATTCACGGCCAACCGGAAGGAGAAAGGCCCGATGCGTTCCCCCACCACACTGCGCCGACTCGCGCTCGGCGCGGCGGCGGTGCTGGCCCTCGCCGGCTGCAACTCCACCGCCCCCGAGGACGGGGAGGGTGACGGCGGACCGGCCGGAAGCGGCACCGGCAGCCAGTCGTCCTTCTTCGTCCAGGCCGACTACGACGAGCAGGTCAAGCAGCGGGAGATGAGCCCCACCGGCCCGGCCGACTCGCCCTGGTTGCAGGCGATCGCCCCGCAGATGACCGACACCGCGAAGTTCACCAAGCCGGGTCCGCACACCATCTGCTTCTCCAACGCGGCGGTGAACAACCCGTGGCGGCAGGTGGGCTGGACCACCATGCAGGCCGAGGCGAAACTCCACCCCGGTGTCACGCTCACCGCCGTCGACGCCGAGGGCAAGGACGAGAAGCAGATCAGCGACATCGAGGGGCTGATCGCCGGCAAGAAGTGCAGCGCGCTGATCGTCTCGCCGAACACCACCAAGGCGCTCACCCCGGCGGTGGAGAAGGCGTGCGCCGCCGGGCTGCCGGTGGTCGTTTTCGACCGGGGGGTGGAGACCGACTGCCCGACCACGTTCGTCCACCCGATCGGCGGCTACGCGTTCGGCGCCACCGCCGCCGAGTTCCTGGTGGAGAAGGTCAAGAAGGGTGGCAAGATCCTCGCGCTGCGCATCCTGCCCGGGGTGGACGTGCTGGAGACCCGCTGGTCGGCGGCAAAGGTGATTTTCGACCAGGCCGGGGCGAACGTGGTCGGGGTCGAGTTCACCGACGGTGACGCGGCCAAGGTGAAGACCATCGTCAACGACTACATCGAGCGGTTCGGCACGATCGACGGCGTCTGGATGGACGCCGGGGCCACCTCGGTCGCGGCGATCGAGGCGTTCGAGGACGCCGGGGCGGAGGTGCCGCCGATCAACGGCGAGGACCAGCAGGACTTCCTGAAGATCTGGCAGGAGAAGAAGCTGACCGCGATCGCGGCCACCTACCCGACCTACCAGTGGCGTACGCCGGTCATCGCGGCGGTGGAGATCCTCGCCGGCCGGCAGGTGCCGAAGGAGTGGGTGCTGCCGCAGCCGACCATCACCGAGGCCAACCTCGCCCAGTACGTGCTGCCCGACATGCCGCCGCTGCACTACGCGCTCTGCGGCTGCGAGAAGATGCCCGGCTTCCCCGAGGTGTGGGGCGGAAAGTAACGGACCCCCGGGGCCGTCGGTTGCCGCCGCCGGCCCCGGACCACCGGAAGGAGCAGCGTGTACGGCATCGGCGCGAACACCTGGATCTGGGTCTCCCCGCTCACCGACGACCGGCTCGCCGTACTCGCCCCACGGATCGCCGGCTGGGGTTTCGACACCGTCGAACTGCCGATCGAGTCGCCGGGCGACTGGGATCCGGGTCGTACCGCAGACCTGCTGGCCTCGCTCGGGCTCACCGCGACCACCTGCGCGGTGATGCCGCCCGGCCGGGACCTGGTGACCGACGACCCGGACGTGGCCGAGGCGACCGCCGACTACCTGCGGGCCTGTGTCCGGGCCGCGGCCCGGATCGACGCCCGGGTGGTCGCCGGGCCGATCTACGCGCCGGTCGGGCGGACCTGGCCGCTCGACCCGGCCAGGCGTCGCCGGACGATCCGGCGGCTGACCGACCGGTTGCGCCCGCTCGCCGAGTACGCGCGGTCCCACCGGGTGACCCTCGCGCTGGAACCGCTGAACCGGTTCGAGACGAGCCTGGTGAACACCGTCGAGCAGGGGCTGGAGGTGGTCGAGGCGGTCGGCGACCCGGGGCTCGGCCTGGCCCTGGACACGTTCCACATGAACATCGAGGAGCGTGACCTGCCCGCCGCGCTGCGGGCCGCCGGCCGGTGGCTGGCCCACGTGCAGGTCTGCGCCAACGACCGGGGCGCACCGGGCGCCGACCACCTGGACTGGTCGGGCCTGGTCGACGCGCTGGTCGAGGTGGGATACGCCGGCCCGCTCTGCATCGAGTCGTTCACCTCGGAGAACCGTACGATCGCCACGGCCGCCGCGATCTGGCGCCCGCTGGCACCGAGCCAGGACGAGCTGGCCACCGCCGGGCTGGCCTTCCTGCGGTCGCTGCTCGCCGGGCGGGAGACACCGGCACCGGCCGGACGCTGACCCCGCCAACACCGGCACCGCCAAATAAGACATAAGACATTGACTTTTATCGATCAATAAGGTCAACCTGGAACCCGGATACGAATGCGCGGGGGACGGTCCCCTGTTCGGCGGCGCATTCCAGCGGTCACCACCACCGCTGCCCGTCGAAAGGAGACGGCATGCGTCGCCGTTTCTCGGCCCTGTTCACACTGTTCGCCGTACTACTCACGTTCTTCGTACTGCCGGCACAACCGGCGGCGGCGGCCCCGTTCCGCGCGCTGCTCTTCTCCGAGACCGCCGGTTACCGGCACGACTCGATCCCGGCCGGCATCACCATGTTCAACCAACTCGCGGCCGAGCACGGGTTCACCGTGGTCGCCTCCGAGGACTCGGCGGTCTTCACCCCGGCCAACCTCGCCACCTTCGACGTGGTGATCATGTTCCAGACCTCCGGCATGGTCTGGGACAACGACGCCCAACGCCAGGCGATCCAGGGGTACGTCGCGGCCGGCGGCGGAATCGCGGCCATCCACAACGCCACCGACATGGGCATCGAGGGTTCGTTCCCGTGGTGGGACAACCTGGTCAACGGCGGCGCCCACATGCCCGAGCACTCCCCCGGGGTGCTGCCGGGCACCGCGAACGTGGCGGACAAGGCCCACCCCTCCACGGTCGGGCTGCCGGACCGCTGGAACCGCAGCGAGGAGTGGTACAACTTCGACCGCAACCCGCGCGGCGACGTACACGTGCTGGTCACGGCGGACGAGCGCACCTACAACCCGGGCGGCGCCGCGATGGGCGCCGACCACCCGATCTCCTGGTGCCGCGAGGCCGAGGGCGGTCGGGTCTGGACCACCGCGATGGGGCACGCCGCCGGGTCGTACAGCGAACCGCTGTTCCGTCAGCACCTGCTCGGCGGCGTGCAGTGGGCGGCCGGCGACAAGCCCGGCGACTGCGGCGGCACGATCTGGGGCAACTTCGAGAAGGTCGCGCTCGACGAGAACACCGTCGACCCGATGGCGGTCGACATCGCCGCCGACGGCCGGGTCTTCTACGTCCAGCGCGCCGGCCAGCTCAAGATCTTCAAACCGGCGACCAGTTCCACGGTCACCTCGGGCACGCTGAGCGTCTACACCGGCGGCGAGGACGGACTGGTCGGGATGGCACTCGACCCCAACTTCGCCACCAACGGATGGATCTACCTCTACTACTCGCCGTCGGCCGCGACCACCGACATCAACCGGCTATCCCGGTTCACCGTCAACGGCGACACCCTCGATCCGGCCAGCGAACGGGTGCTGCTGGACGTGCCGGCGTACCGCTCGCGCACCAACCCGGAGCCCGGCCACACCGGCGGGTACGTCGCCTTCGGCCCCGGCGGCAACCTCTACCTCTCGGTCGGCGACGACACCCCACCGAACTACGACCCGGCCTGGCAGGGTTACGCCCCGCTGGACTGGCGGCCGGGCAGGTCGTTCCTGGACGCGGCCCGCTCCGCCGGCAACACCAACGACCTGCGCGGCAAGATCCTGCGCATCCACCCCGAGCCCGGTGGCACCTACACCATCCCGAGCGGCAACCTCTTCGCCCCCGGCACCGCGAACACCCGCCCGGAGATCTACGCGATGGGCTTCCGCAACCCGTTCCGCTTCCAGGTCGACCCGGAGACCGGCTGGATCAACATGGCCGACTACGGACCCGACCGGGGCGGCCCGACGACCAACCGTGGACCCGAGGGACTGGTCGAGATCAACGTGATCCGGCAGGCGGGCAACTTCGGCTGGCCGTTCTGCCACGGCGACAACCAGGCGTACGCGCCGTACAACCCGGACACCGGCGTGGTCGGGGCGAAGTTCAACTGCAACGCTCCGGTCAACAACTCGCCGAACAACACCGGCCTGACCACCCTGCCCCCGCTGGTCCAACCCCAGGTCTGGTACGGCTACGGCGTCTCGCCGCAGTTCCCGGAGGTGGGCGAGGGCGGAGCGGCACCGATGGGTGGACCGGTCTACCGCTACGACGCGGCGTCCACCTCGCCGACCAAGTTCCCGGCGTACTACGACGGGGTGCACTTCTTCTACGAGTGGGCCCGCAACTACGTCAAGGAGATCCACTTCGACGCCAACGGCGGGCTGGTGAAGATCAACCCGTTCCTGCCCGGCGTCTTCTTCAACAAGCCGATGGACATGCGGTTCGGGCCGGACGGTTCGCTCTACGTGTTGGAGTGGGGCGCCAACTTCGGCGGCGGCAACAACGACTCCGGCCTCTACCGGATCGACTACTCCAGCGGCGACCGGTCACCGATCGCCAAGGCCACCGGCACCCCGAACAACGGCCGTACGCCGCTGACCGTGCAGTTCTCCAGCGCCGGCTCGTACGACCCGGACCCCGGTGACGTGATCACGTACGCCTGGGACCTGGACGGCAACGGCAGCACCGACTCGACCGCGGCCAACCCGACCCGGACCTACACCAGCAACGGCAACATCACCGCCCGGTTGACCGTCACCGACAACACCGGCAAGAGCGCCTTCGCCAACGTACCGATCACCGTCGGCAACACCGCGCCGACCGTGACGATCACCGGCCCACCCAACGGCGGCATGCTCGACTTCGGCCAGCAGGTGACGTACGCGGTGTCGGTGACCGACCCGGAGGACGGCACCGTCAACTGCTCCCAGGTCTTCCTGAACCCGGCCCTCGGACACGACGACCACCAGCACCCGACCAGCGACTACGCCGGCTGCACCGGAACCGTCTCCACCGAACTGCTCGGCGGGCACCCGGACGGGGCCAACCTGTACTACGTGCTCAACGCGCGTTACCAGGACAACGGGGCCGGATCGGTGGCCCGGCTGACCGGCTACGCGCACACGATCCTGCAACCGAAGCACAAGCAGGCCGAGTACTTCACCGGCCAGTCCGGCATCCGCGTGATCGACCAGGGCGGCGCCGAGAGCGGCAAGCGGATCGGCGACGTCAGCAACAACGACTGGATCATGTTCGACCCGATGAGCGTGCAGGGCATCACGTCGGTCAGCTACCGGCTGTCCAGCCCCTCCGGAGGCGGCTCGATCGAACTGCGGGCCGACTCCCCCACCGGTCAACTGCTGGCGACCGCGCCGGTGGCGGCGACCGGCGGCTGGGACACGTACGTCTCACAGGCCGCCGTACCGGTCGCCGCGCTCGCCGGCAGCCACAAGCTGTACATGGTGTTCAAGTCGTCGGCGAACAACAACTTCGACCTCGACTCGTTCACCTTCGGCGGCGCCGGGGTCGGCACCACCCCGTCCGGTGGCATCGCCGGGCGGACCTGGACCCTCACCGCCACCCACAGCGGCAAGCTCGCCGACGTGAACGGCCAGTCGACCGCCGACGGGGCGGTGGTGCACCAGTGGGCGGCGACCGGCGGCACCAACCAGCGTTGGCAGGCGGTCGACGCGGGCGGCGGCACGGTGCAGCTCAGGGCCGTACACAGTGGCAAGTGCATGGCGGTGACCGGCGGCTCCACCGCCAACGGCACCGGCGTCACCCAGGTCACCTGCGGTACGGCGGCGAGTCAGCGCTGGCAGCCGGTGGCGCAGTCCGGCGGCGTCTACGAGTTGCGGGCGGCCCACTCCGGGCAGTGCCTCGACGTCAACGGCAACTCGGCCAACGACGGAGCCACCCTCATCCAGTGGCCCTGTAGCGGCGCCACCAACCAACGCTGGCGCCTCACCCAGCTGAGCTGATGTGTAAGGAAGGGCCCCTTATTAACGCTATGCGTTAATAAGGGGCCCTTCCTTACACTCAACGCTGGCGGAGGAGGGGGCTGGTCGGGGCCGGGGGCGCCTCGTCCACGTCGACGGCGGGCTGCGAGAACTGGGCGTGGTAGAGCCGGTGGTACGCGCCCTGCGCCGCGAGCAGTTCGGCGTGCGTACCCTGCTCGACGATCCGGCCGCTCTCCATCACCAGGATCAGGTGGGCGTCGCGGATGGTGGAGAGCCGGTGCGCGATCACAAAACTGGTCCGGTCCGAGCGCAGCGCGGCCATCGCCCGTTGCAGCAGCACCTCGGTACGGGTGTCCACCGAACTCGTCGCCTCGTCCAGGATCAGCAGCGACGGGTTGGACAGGAACGCGCGGGCAATCGTGATCAACTGCTTCTCGCCCGCGCTGACGTTGCTCCCCTCCTCGTCGATCACCGTGTCGTAACCGTCGGGCAGGCTACGGACGAACCGGTCGACGAAGGTCGCCTTCGCCGCCGCGAGGATCTCCTCCTCGCTCGCCTCCGGGTTGCCGTACGCGATGTTCTGCCGGATCGTGCCCCCGAACAGCCAGGTGTCCTGGAGCACCATGCCGATCTCCGAGCGCAGGGCGTCCCGGGTCAGGTCGGTCAGATCGACCCCGTCCAGGGTGATCCGGCCGCTGTCCAGTTCGTAGAAGCGCATCACCAGGTTGACCAGGGTGGTCTTGCCGGCACCGGTCGGCCCGACGATCGCCACCGTGTGACCCGGTTCGGCCACCAACGACAGGTCCTCGATCAGCGGCTTGTCGTGCTCGTACCGGAAGGAGATCCGCTCGAACTCGACCCGGCCGCGCCGGTCGGCGAGCCCGGCCGGGGCGGCCGGGTCCGGGCTCTGCTCCTCGGCGTCGAGCAGGTCGAAGACCCGTTCGGCCGAGGCGACCCCGGACTGGAGCAGGTTCGCCATCGCCGCCGCCTGGGTCAGCGGCTGGGTGAACTGCCGCGAGTACTGGATGAACGCCTGTACGTCACCGAGGCTCATCGCGCCCGAGGCGACCCGCAGGCCACCGATCACCGCGATCGCCACGTAGCCCAGGTTCCCGATGAACATCATCGACGGCATGATGATGCCGGAGACAAACTGGGCACCGAAGCTCGCCTTGAACAACTCGTCGTTCTTCTCGGCGAAGGACGCCTCGATCTCACGCTGCCGGCCGAAGACCTTGACCAGCTCGTGGCCGGTGAACGCCTCCTCGATCTGACCGTTGAGCGCGCCGGTGTGCTTCCACTGGGCGACAAACTGCTTCTGCGACCGCTTGGCGATCTGCTTGGTCACCCAGATCGACAGCGGCACCGCGACCAGCGCGACCACCGCCAACAGCGGTGAGATGACAAACATCAGCACCACGACGCCGACCAGGGTCAGCAGCGAGGTCAGCAACTGGCTCAGCGTCTGCTGGAGGCTCTGCGAGATGTTGTCGATGTCGTTGGTCACCCGGCTGAGCAGCTCGCCCCGGGGCTGCTTGTCGAAGTACGGCAACGGCAACCGGTTGAGCTTGTCCTCGACGTCGGAGCGGAGCTGCCGGATGGTCCGCTGCACCACCCCGTTGAGGATGTAACCCTGCAACCAGGCGAGCACACTGGCGGCGAGGAAGAGCAGCATCACCAGCAGCAGCACCCGGCCGAGCCGGTCGAAGTCGATGCCGACCCCGGGCACCACGTTCGCCTTGGCGAGGATGTCGGCGTACGAGTCGTTGCCGGCCGCCCGCGCGGCGTCGATCGCCTGTTGGCTGGTGGTCCCGGCCGGCAACTGCTTGCCGAGGACGCCGGAGAAGATGATGTCGGTGGCGTGCCCGAGGATCTTCGGGCCGGTGACGCTGAGGGCGACGCTGGCGACGGCGAGCGTGATCACCCCGATCAGGGCGAGCCGGTGTGGCCGGAGCCGGGCCATCAGCCGCCTGGCCGAGGGCAGGAAGTTCATCGACTTCTCGGCCGGCATGCCCGCGCCCATCCAGGGCGGGCCGCCGCCGCGCCGGGCGGCGGCGGGCAACCGCGCCGGGGCGGTCGCGGTGGTCTTGTCGCTCATGCCGGTACTCCGTGTCTGGTCCGGTGCCGGTCGGCCGCTCATGCCACCGCCGCCACACTGAGCTGGGACTCCACGATCTCGGCGTAGGTGGGGCAGGTCTCGACCAGGTCCTGGTGCCGGCCGACTCCCACGATCGCGCCGTCCTCCAGGACAACGATCTGGTCGGCGTCGACGATGGTCGACACGCGTTGCGCCACGATCACCACCGCCGCGTCCGCGGTGACCGGCCGCAGCGCGGCCCGCAGCCGGGCGTCGGTGCCTAGGTCGAGCGCGGAGAAGGAGTCGTCGAAGAGGTAGATCTCCGGTTTGCGGACCAGCGCGCGGGCGATCGCGAGCCGCTGGCGCTGACCGCCGGAGAGGTTCGTGCCGCCCTGGCTGACCGGCGCCTCGAGCCCCTCGGGCAGCGCCTCGACGAAGTCACGGGCCTGGGCGATCTCCAGGGCGACCCAGAGCTCGTCGTCGGTCGCCGCCGGGTTGCCGTAGCGCAGGTTGCTCGCGACGGTGCCGGAGAAGAGGTACGGACGCTGCGGCACCAACCCGATCCGCTGCCACAGGATGTCCGGGGAGAGTTCCCGTACGTCGACACCGTCGACCAGCACGGTGCCACCGGTCGCGTCGAAGAGCCGGGGCACCAGCCCGAGCAGCGTGGTCTTGCCCGCGCCGGTACTGCCGATGATCGCGGTGGTCTGACCCGCGCCGGCTCGGAACGAGATGTCCCGCAGCACCGGCGCGACCGCGCCCGGGTACTGGAACCGCACGTCGCGCAGCTCCAACTCACCACGCGTGGTCACCTCGCTGACCGGTCGCGGCGGCGGCACGACCGACGAGTCGGTGTCGAGCACCTCGACGATCCGCTCGGCGCAGACCGCCGCCCGGGGCACCATCATCAGCATGAAGGTGGCCATCATGACCGACATCAGGGTCAGCACCAGGTAGCTCAGGAAGGCGGTCAGCGCGCCGATCTGGAGCTGGCCGGCGTCGATCCGGGACGCGCCGAACCAGAGCACCGCGACACTGGAGGCGTTGAGCACGAGCATCACGATCGGGAAGATCAGCGCCATCAGCCGCCCGGTGCGCAGCGCGGTCGCGGTGAGGTCGGCGTTGGCGGTGCCGAACCGGCGGGTCTCGAACGGCTCCCGAACGAACGCGCGGACCACCCGGATGCCGGTGATCTGCTCGCGCAGCACCCGGTTGACCGTGTCGATCCGGGTCTGCATCAGCCGGAACTGCGGCACCATCTTGCGGATGATCAGGCCGATGGAGAGGACCAGCAGCGGTACGCAGACGACCATCAGCCAGGAGAGGCCGAGGTCCTCGCGGAGCGCCATGATCACGCCGCCGACGCAGGTGATCGGCGCCGCGACGAGCAACGTACAGGTCACCACGACGAGCATCTGCACCTGTTGCACGTCGTTGGTGTTCCGCGTGATCAGCGACGGGGCGCCGAACTGGTTGACCTCCCGGGCGGAGAAGCTCATCACCCGGTTGAAGATCGCCGCGCGTACGTCCCGGCCGAAGCTCATCGCGGTCCGGGCGCCGTAGTAGACGGCGGCGATCGCACAGGCGATCTGTACGGCGCTGACCAGCAGCATCCAGCCGCCGATCCGCAGGATGTAGTCGGTGTCGCCCCGGGCGATGCCCTGGTCGATGATGTCGGCGTTGAGGCTCGGCAGGTAGAGCGAGGCCATGGTGCCGACCAGTTGCAGCAGCACCACCACGGTGAGCGGCCGCCGGTACGGTTGCAGGTAGGTACGGAGTAAGCGAGTCAGCATCGGTGACCCCCCGAATCAGGGATGCGGCGGACGATCATGACGGTTCCGTACGGTGTCGGAGGCCGTCGAGTAGCACGGTGACGATCTGCTCCGCGGAGAGCGGGTCGTCGTCGTTGATCATGGGATGGGAACCGGAGAAGACCAGCAGCCGCAGCAGCCGGGCCACCTCCTGGGTGGTGCAACGAAACTGGTCCCGGTCGGGTTCGATGATCCGGGCGACCTCGGCCTGGATCCGCTCGTTGGTGGGGCGGACCCGGGCGCGGTGCTCCTCGCGGTTGGGCGGTGGCCCGTTCAGACCGACCGCGGTGACCAGATTGATCACCCTGATCAGCCGGCGCTGGATGATGGTGGTCACCTGGATCAGCCGTTCCCGCAGCGGCAGCGAGAGATCCACCGCGGCGAACTCCGCGTAGACCGGCTCGGGGTCCAACGCCGCCGCGACCGCCGCCTGGATAAGCGCTTGCTTGTCCGGAAAGACGCGGAATATCGTCCCCTCGGCGACGCCGGCCGCCTCCGCGATCTGACGGGTGGTGACCTTGATCCCGTGCTCGCCCACCAGCGGCAACGTGGCGGCGATCAGCGCCGCCCGGCGCTCGTCGGGCGGCAACGGACGCGCCCGCCCGGAGCCGGGAAGGCAGTGGGGCGGTTGGTCCGGTTCGATGGGCGGGGTGGGGCGCACGGGGGCGACAGTAACTGAGTGAGCGACTCACTCACAAGTGATTTCCCTGGCTGGCACGGACCTCCACGGGCACCGCCGCCCGACCCCGTGCCGCCGGCGCGGCCTGCCCGTCGGCATCGCGACACGCCGATACGATCCGGCCGGGCACACCGTTAGATTGGGATCGCGCTCCGCCGCGGCACCCTCCTGCCGCCCTCGTACACGACGCGACGAAGGGACGAGGGAATGTCCGACGCGGCACGACCGGAGTCGACCCCAACGGGGCCCGAACCCACCTCGGCGCGGTCCGGCTCCACCTCCACGGGGCCTGGCTCCACCTCGGCGGGATCCGAGCCGACCAGACGGGACTTCCTGCGCTGGCTCGCCCTGGGCGGGGTCGGCGTCGGCACCACCGGCGCCGCGTTGCTCGCCACGACGCCGGACGTCCGGGCCGGCGACCCCGCCGACACCGGCATCCTGGTGCTGGCCGGCGGGACCGTGATCGACGCCACCGGGGCACCACCTCGACCGGACACCAGCGTGGTGCTGATCGGCGACCGGATCATCAGTTTGGTCCAGGGGCGGCCGGCACCGAGGGCCGCCGGCGTACGGGTGGTCGACGCACGCGGCAAGTTTGTCGTTCCCGGCCTCTGGGACATGCACGCGCACGGAACCGTGGACGAGCGCATCTTCCTCCCGCTCCACCTGGCCAACGGGGTGACCGGAATCCGGGAGATGTGGGGCTACCCCGAGGTGGAGGCGCTGCGCCGACGAATCGACGCCGGGGAGGTGGCCGGACCCCGGATGCGGGTGGCGAGTCCGATCATCGACGAACCGCCGTCGATCCTGGGCCCGCCGGCCGTCCTGGTCCGTACGCCGAGCGAGGCGCGGGCCGCCGTACGCCGGGCCAAGGACGAGGGGGCGGACTTCGTCAAGGTCTACTCCTACCTCGGCCGCGACACCTACTTCGCCCTCGCCCACGAGGCCCGCCGCCAACGGCTGCCGCTGGCCGGACACCTGCCCTACCGGGTCAGCGCCGTCGAGGCGAGCGACCTGGGACAACACTCCTTCGAGCACCTGTTCGGCCTGCCCGTGGCGGCCTCGTCCCGGGAGCGGGAGTTCAGCCAGCGGATCGCCCAGACCCCGCTCACCGACCCGACCGCGTACTTCCACCTGATGCGCGAGATCGAGTGGGAGGCGGCGGAGAACTGGAGCTCACGCCGAGCGGGTGCGCTCTTCCGTCGCCTGGTCCGCAACAACACCTGGTTGTCACCGACCCTGGCGGTAAACCGGGTGGTGAACTCCCCCGCCGCAATGTTCGCCAACGACCCCCGGCTGAAGTACATCCCCGCCGCGTACCAGGAGCTGTGGGCCGAGCGGATCAGGATCTTCGCGCCCACCACACCGGAACAGACCATGCGGCAGCGCGCCTTCTTCCGGGTCCTGCGCCGGCTGGTGGGACAGGCCCGGCAGGCCGGCGTCGGCATCGTCGGCGGTACGGACTGCGGCAACCCGTACTGCTTTCCCGGGTTCAGCCTGCACGACGAACTGTCGCTCCTGGTCGACAGCGGCCTGAGCGCGCTTCAGGCGTTGCAGAGCGTGACCCGGGACGCGGCCCGCTACCTGGGCGAGGAGCGGAGCATGGGCACGGTGGCCCCGGACAAGGTCGCCGACCTGGTGCTGCTCGACGCCAACCCGCTGACCGACATCGAGAACACCCGGCGGATCCACGCCGTGGTGACCCGGGGCCGCCTGATCACGTCCGGCATGCGTACCCGGATGCTCGCCGACGTGGAGGCGGCGGCGGCCGAACCCGGCGTGCTCACCGTGACCACCCGACGCCTCGCCTGTCCCTGTCACCCGTTTGCCGCCCCCACCTCCGCGCCGACCAGGCGGATGCGGCAGGGCGGCAGGTAGACGCGCCGACGCCGACCTCGAATCCGCACCAACTGCCGGAGCCGACAAGGTGGACAACCGTGACCTTGGTGTCCATGATGGACGCCCTGTTCACACCTTCGGCTGACCCTCGGTCCGGCACACGGGCTACCCGGAATCGACGATCAGCCGCTGGCCGGAAAACCGCCGATCAGCCACACATCCATGATCCTTGACAAGGTGACGTGGCACACAACAGACTGCGGCCAACGTGATCATCAATGACCGCCCCGGCAATCGACCCGCCGTGGGCGGTCTCCGTGCACGCCACGACCGGAGGAAGCCTCGTATGAGGAGTATCAGCAAACCGGCCAGAGTCAGTCGTCTGGTAGCCCTACTCACCGTCCCGACCGCGCTGCTCCTGGGCGCGCTGCCGACCCTCGCCAGCCCCGCCGACAACGGGCAGGTGGAACCGACCCGTAAGTCCAGCACCGAGCAGAACGGCGTTGCGCTGATGCGCATCGTCGCCGCCGACAAGGGCGAGGTCGACCGGCTCGCCGACCTCGGCGTCGACCTGGTCGAGTACAGCAAGCCGGTGGAGGACGGCATCGAGGTCCACGCCGTGCTCAGCCCCGAGGAGAGCGCCGCCCTGCGGGAGATGGGCTTCGACCTGCGGGGCAAGATCTCCGACCAGGACGACTACCGGGCCAACGTCGCCGAGCGGAAGGCCGCCATCGCCGCCGCCGACGCGGCGGAGCTGCTCGCGACCGACCAGCTCACCGTGCTCCGGGCCGAGTGGTTCACCAGCCTGGACGGCAACCGCTTCCTGTCGTTCGAGGTCAAGTCGAACGCCGGTGCCGACGCCGACACGGTGATCACGGCAAGCTGGGACACCGGCATGGACACCCCGCCGGCCTCCGGCGGCACCGCGACCATGTCCCGGTTCACCGACGCCGGGCAGTACATGTACCACCGGTTCAGCAGCCCGCTCGCGCTGACCACGGCGGAGCCGAACCGGGTCACCTTCACCAGCAGCAAGGGCGGCACGGTCAAGGCGTCGGTGACGCAGTGGCTGGGCAAGCCGAAGGAGGCGCCGGACCCGCACTACGTCTCCGACTTCGTCGACCACTACATGGACCCGACCGAGATCACCGAGCGGATCGAGGGCCTGGCGGCGGAGTTCCCGAAGATCACCCAGATCATCGACCTGCCGAACCTGACCAACGGCTACCGCCGCAAGGCCCAGGCGCAGTTCGGTACGGCGGCGGCGAGCACCTTCTACGTCACCACCAAGGCGTGGGGCCACGAGGGTGGCAACGACACCAGCGTCTCGCTGATCAACCCGGGTGCGGCCAACCAGGCGTTGACCGTACTGGTCGCCGGCAAGACCGTGGTGGTCTCCCTGGCCACCGACGGCAGCGGCGCGCTGACCAGCACCGCCGCCCAGGTCGTCGCGGCGTTGAACGCGAACGCCGCCTCGTCCGCCCTGCTGACCGCCAGCCTCTACCGGGGCAACGCCGGTGCCGGCCTGGTGGCCACCGCCGGGGCGACCCGGCTCAGCGACAACCTCCAGGCCCCGGCGAGCATCTCCCGCGAGCCGTTCCAGATGAAGGCGCTGCGGATCGGCCGGGCCAAGGACGGCTCCAAGCCGGGTGTGTACCTCTTCTGCCAGCAGCACGCCCGGGAGTGGGTCACCCCGCTCACCTGCCTGGAGACCGCGGAGCGGCTGCTGCGCAACTACGAGCAGGACACGAAGACCCGCAACCTGGTCAACGGTCTGGACATCTTCGTCCTGCCGGTGGTCAACCCGGACGGCGCGCACTACAGCATGTACGACTTCAACTCGCAGCGTAAGAACATGACCAACCACTGCCCGGACGCGACCGGCGACCCGGCGAACCGCAACTCGTGGGGCGTCGACCTGAACCGGAACCAGAACGCCGGTTCGCTCTTCGACGGCTACAGCGGTGCCTCCACGAGCTGCACCAGCGGCACCTACGCCGGCCCGAGCGAGCAGTCCGAGCCGGAGGCGAAGAACGAGGACTGGCTGATCAACACGTACCCGAACATCAAGTTCTCGATGAACACCCACTCGTACGGTGGGTACTTCATGTGGGCGCCGGGCGCGTACAAGACGGCCGGTCGCGAGGTGCTGCCCCGGACCGACTTCGGCACCGAGAACTTCTTCTGGAACGCCTCGTCGAAGATCCTGAACGCGGTCCAGTCACACCGGGGTACGGCGATCTGGCCGGGTCGCACCGGCCCGACCACCGACGTGCTCTACTCGGCGGCCGGTAACAGTGCCGACGCGCACTGGTACAACAAGGGCATCATCGCCTGGAACTTCGAGGTCGGCGCGGACAAGTACAACCCCGCCACCAACCGCTGGGACGCGGTCGGCTTCCAGCCGGACTTCGCCGAGGGCCACGAGGAGGCGATGGAGTTCTCCAGCGGCCAGATCGCGATCCTCGAGGTGGCGAAGGCGTACGCGGCGGACCAGTCGAAGCCGACGGCCGAGCTGGTCGTGAAGAGCAAGGGCGCCGGTACGACCGACTTCACCTTCGCCACCAGTGAGGCGGCGAACGTCTACTACACCCTGGACGGCAGCACGCCGACCACGTCGTCGCTGAAGCTCGGCTTCGCCGGCTACCGGGAAGGGCCGGAGCGGATCACCATCACCGCGAAGACCACGGTCCGCTGGCTCGCCGTCGACATCGCCGGCAACGTCGGCAACGTACAGGAGAAGGTTCTGAACGTACCGAAGAGCTGAGGCTCAACGTGGCCGCCGCCCCTGCCCAGGGTCGGCGGCCACACCCTTGTCCTCCCCCGGGTGGGACCGTCGTTGATCGGGTCAGGATGGAGCGTTTGATGCACTCGCACGGGCACGGTGAACTGGCTGGTGGGCGGCGACGGCGGGCGGTGGTGCTGCTGACCGCGATCCTCGCCCCGCTGGCCGTACTCACGCTGGTCGGGCTGCTCCTGCTCTGGCCGGGGGGAGAGCAGGTCTCCGACGCGTCCTCGGGGACCGCCGGGCGCACGCTCAGCCACCCCGAGGCGACCGTGCAGACGGTGGCACCGTACGAGTGTCCGGCGCCGGGCCAGCGTACCGGCCCCGAGGCGGGTCCCCGCATGGTCACCTGTGCCACCGTGCAGGCCAGACTGGAGACCGGTCCCGAACGCGACGGCATCGTCACCGTCGAGGTGCCGGCGGAGTCGTACCGTAGCGGGCTCGAGGTCGGCGACCGGATCAAGGTGGTCCGGGTCTTCAACCACCAGACCGGGCCCGCGATGTACGCCTTCTACGACTACGCCCGTACGGTGCCGATCGGCATCCTCGCGGCGGTGTTCGCCCTGCTCGTGATCGCGGTTGCCCGGATGCGCGGGCTGAAGGCGCTGATCGGTCTCGGCTTCGCGTACCTGGTGATCGTCAAGTTCATGCTGCCGGCGCTGCTGGTCGGCGAGTCCGGCCTGCTGGTCGGCCTGGTCGGCGCGTCGGCGATCATGTTCGTCGTCCTCTACCTCGCGCACGGTTTCTCCGCCCGGACCACCACCGCACTGGCCGGTACGCTGTTCGGCCTGCTCGCCACGGCCGGGCTCGGCCTCTGGGCGGCCAGCGCGGCCCACCTGACCGGGCTCGGCGACAGCGACGGGATCAGCCTGGCCGTCTACAGCGGACAGATCGACCTCTCCGGCATCGTGCTCTGCGGCATCATCGTGGCCGGGCTCGGCGTGCTCAACGACGTGACCATCACCCAGTCCTCGGCAGTCTGGGAGCTGCACGAACTCGCGCCCGAACGGTCCGCGCGCCAACTCTTCGCCAGCGCCATGCGGATCGGTCGGGACCACATCGCGTCGACCGTCTACACCATCGCGTTCGCCTATGCCGGCGCCGCGCTGCCGATCATGCTGCTGATCAACGCCTACGACCGGCCGGTGCTCGCCGTACTGACCAGCGCGCAGATCGCCGAGGAGATCGTCCGTACGCTGGTCGCCTCGATCGGCCTGGTGCTGGCGATCCCGCTGACGACCGGGGTGGCGGTGGCCGTGGTGAAGGCGGTCGGCGGCGCGCGGGCGTCCGCGCCAGGATCGCGGGACGACGACGGGGACGGTCGGGTGGCCGGGGCGGTGCCGGCCGAGCCGGTGGGTGGTCAGCCGGGCTGATCGGGCGCGACCGCCTACGACCACCACCTGGCCAACTGTCCACGAACCGCGGACGCGGTCAGTTGATCTTCGCATTCCGGACATGTGGTGATACTGTCAGACCGGCCGGACATCGTCGCGGTGTGCGATCGAAGGTCAACGGCCTCTGTCCAACAGGGGGCATGCGACCCGCGTTTTCGAAAGCTTGGCCACCATGACGGTCTCACCGGGCACTCCCGACTCCACGCTGCCGGCCCAGTTTGTCTTCCGCACCACCGACCCCGAGCAGGCGCACGCCTTCATCCGCTCCCACTACGTGGACAACACGGTGCGCTTCCGGCAAACCCGCGACGCTTTCAGGTTCCGACACACGCACCGCTCCACCGGGCGCTTCTCGATCGCCACCGCCCTGCACACCGTCTCGGTCGAGTGCGCCAACGAACCGTCCGGGCAGCTCGTGATAGGGCGGGTGCTGGGTGGCCGATTCGAACGCGACACCGAGAACCAGACGGTCCGGGCCGGACCGAGAGACGTCTTCGTGATGGCGCGACCCGGCAAGCCCTTCACGGTACGTTGGGACACCGTCCGCATGCAGATCGTCCAGATCGACTGCGCCACGCTCGACGAGGTGCTCGGCGAGACTCCGGCCGGGGCGGCGACGCGACTCACCAGCCTCGAACCGGTGTGTCCGGCCGGTGCCCGGCTGTGGCTGAGCACCGTGGGCTACCTCGCCGACAGCGTCCTGCCCAACCCCGAGGTGGCCCGCAGCCCACTCGCGATCGCCAACGCGGCCCGAATCCTCGCCGCCACCGCCCTCACCGTCTTCCCGAACAACTCGATCGACCAGTGCAGTTGGAAGGACCGGACCGACGCCAGTCCGCTCGTCCTGCGCCGTGCGATCGAATTCATCGACTCACACGTCGGCGACAACATCACCCTCAGCGACATCGCCTTCGCCGCACGGGCGACCGGTCGCGCCGTCCAACGCGCCTTCAGACGACACCTCGGCACCACCCCCACCGGCTACCTGCGCGACGCCCGTCTCGAACACGCCCACCGGGACCTCGACAGCGGCAATCCCGCCAACGGCGACACGGTCACCGCCATCGCCGCCCGCTGGGGCTTTCCCCACCCCGGACGTTTTGCCACCACCTACCGGCGCGCGTACGGGCGCTCCCCACACAACACCCTGTACGGCTGAGGCGGGAAAGGCGGAGGAGAACCTGGGCGGGTGCCCGACCGGGAACCGAAGACCTGAACACGGGGAAGCCCAACGCCCCGGCTCCATGAGAGAGAGCCGGGCCGACTGGAGGTGTCCACGGTGTCGGAGCGCACTGTGCAACGCAGCGAGCTGCACACCAGAAACCACGACGCGGTCGCGGAGGCGATCAACCGGATCGGGGCTCACCGAGCGAGGATCAGCGTGCACGATCCCGGCGCGGCCGAATTCCGAGTCCGGTCCGTCACGTGTGACGGCTTCGGCGCCGACCTGGTCCGGCTGAACGGGGTCACGTACAGTGGCACCGTGGCCGCGTCGGGCAACGCGGTCGGGCTTCTCGTCCTGGCCGGCGGCGGTCGCGCCAGCGCCGCCGGGGCCGATGTCGCCATGGCGCGCAACGACGGAATGCTCTACCCGGTCGGGGCGCCGGTCGACATGAGCTACCGCGACCTGGTCGTCGCGACCGTTCGGGTCCCGGGTGCCGAGGTCGCGGAGCTGGCGGAGGAGGTGACCGGGCTGCCTGGAGCGAATCTGCGGTTCACGTCACTGACACCGGTGTCCGCGCCGATGCGGCGGTACTGGTGCGACACCGTCGGCTACCTGTGCCGTCAGCTCACCGCGCCCGGGGTCGAGCGACTCACGCTGGTCGTCGACCAGTTGCGACGACTGGCCGTCATGTCACTGCTGTCGGTGTTCCCGAACACCGCGATGACCGCCGCCCGGCTGCCGCGTACCGGACACGTCACCCCGGCCCCCGTACGCCGGGCGATCGGGCACATCGAGGCGCACGCGGACCTGCCCGTCACCGTGACCGAGATCGCCACCGCCGCCGGTGTCAGCCCCCGGGCTCTACAGGAGGCGTTCCGCCGCCAGTTGGACACCACACCCATGGGCTACCTGCGCCGCGTACGGCTGGAACGCGCGCACCGAGACCTACAGGACGCCGAGGCGACCACCGGAGCCACCGTCGCGTCGGTCGCCCGCCGCTGGGGCTTCACCAATCCCGGTCGCTTCTCGGTCGACTACCGCAAAGCGTACGGCCAGCATCCCAGCCGGACCCTGCGCTCCTGACCCACCGGACCGAGGATCTCGTCACCAACCCCGCCGCGACTCGCGCCCGGACGGACGCACCGTGGGCGGGCCGGTGGGCGGGCCGAATCTCCACGACGTCGGATCGCGAGAGGTGATCAGCTCCCGGGCAACGTCCCTGAGCTTGGTGTTGCTGGTCTGGGAGGTGGTCACGAGCCAGTCGAAGGCCTCCTCCGAGGTCATACCGTACCGCTGCATCAACACCCCCTTGGCCTGCCCGATCAGGTCCCGGGACCGCAACGCCGTACGCAGTTCGAGCTGCGCGTTGGCCGAGGCGATCGCCACCGAGGCATGGGCGGCCAGCACACCGGCGACCGCCTCCGCGAGCTGCCCGAACGCACCCGCGCTCGGGGCGTAGACGCTCAGCACACCCAACGGTTGACCGGTGACGAAGAGCCCCAGCGCGAGCGCCGACCGTACGCCGGCCTTGACCGCGTGGGGCGCGAGCCTCGGCCAACGGGCGTCCACCGTAAGGTCGTCACTGCGGATGCTGGCCCGGGCCGCGAGGGCGTCCAGACAGGGGCCCTCGCGGACCGCGTACTGGGCGGCTTCGATCCGGACCCGACCCTCGGTCGCCCGCGCGGAGAACCTCGACCCGCCGAGGAGCGACACCCCCGCCGCGTACGCGCCCGGTACCTCCGCCACCGTCATCGTGGCGACGCTGCTCCTCAGTGCCCCCTGATCGGGCTCCGCGGCCAACGTACGCGCCCACAAGGCCATCCGCTCCGCCAGCGATTCCGCGCTCACGCCGTAACGATGCCCGCGCCGCCGCCGCCCGTCAGCACGGATAGCGACCAGTTTGCCGCCAAGCCGTCGCCGGCCGCGCGCGGCGACACGACGGGGGTACGGGGCGGCTCGCTGCTGAACCGCCCCGCCCCGCCGCCCCGCGAAGCTGGGCTCCGGGCGCGGCCACCTCAATCTGCTCTTGACCACGACGATCTGTCCACGACCGCCGCTCGAAGACGCGCGAATCGAACAGTTCGTGCGCTTTGTGAACACCAGGACGGGCACGGCGCGACGCCCCCGGGCGGGCGGGTTGCCGCTCGGCTCACCGGTCGGACCGCCCGTCGCGTAGAAGATCACGTCCGGCGCTTCCCGGTCGCCCCGGCGTTACCGTTCCGCACGGTATGCGGAGGATTCGCCACCGGCGTACCGCCGACCGTCGACGGCCCCCGCGCAGTGGCTCGGAGAAGAGGTGTCACGTGCCATTACTCTCGGCGCTCGACCGCGCCCACACGATCGCGCCGGCGGGTTACAGCCGCTGGCTCATCCCACCGGCGGCGCTCTCGGTGCATCTCTGCATCGGCCAGGCGTACGCCACGAGTGTCTACAAGAACTCGCTCATCGCCCACTTCGACGCCAGCCAGACCGCGATCGGCATCATCTTCAGCATCGCGATCGTGATGCTGGGGCTCTCGGCGGCGGTCGGCGGCACCTGGGTCGAGGCGAACGGCCCGCGCAAGGCGATGTTCGTCTCCGCCTGCTTCTGGGCCTCCGGCTTCCTCGTCGGGGCCCTGGGCATCGCGACCAAACAGCTCTGGCTGGTCTACCTCGGCTACGGCTTCCTCGGCGGGATCGGACTCGGCATCGGCTACATCTCGCCGGTCTCCACCCTGATCAAATGGTTCCCGGACCGCCCCGGCCTCGCCACCGGCCTGGCCATCATGGGGTTCGGGGGTGGCGCGCTGCTGGCCAGCCCGCTCTCCCGCCAGTTGCTCTCGTTCTACGACGCCGACTACAACCCGGCGAACGCCGCCTCGGTCGCCTCCGGCGGCGCGCTGGTCGGACTCTTCCTCACCCTCGGCATCGGGTATTTCGTGATCATGATGTTCGGGGTGGTGAACGTCCGGGTGCCGGCACCGGACTGGCGCCCGGCCGGCTTCGACCCGGCCACGGTCGCGGTCAAGCCGCTGGTCACCACCGCCAGCGTCTCGGCCGCCAACGCCGTACGCACCCGGTCGTTCTGGCTGCTGTGGATCGTGCTCTTCTGCAACGTCACCGCCGGCATCGGGATCCTGGAGCAGGCCAGCCCGATGATCCAGGACTTCTTCCGGGAGAACGGGGTCTCCACCGTCGCGGTCGCCGCCGCCGGGGGCTTTGTCGGGCTGCTCTCGCTGTTCAACATGGCGGGCCGGTTCGTCTGGTCCTCCACCTCGGACCTGATCGGCCGCAAGCCCATCTACCTGCTCTACCTCGGTGGCGGGATGGTGCTCTACGCCCTGCTCGCCGCCGTGGGGCACGCGTCGACCGCGCTCTTCGTGCTACTCGCCTGCGTGATCCTCTCCTTCTACGGCGGTGGATTCGCCACCGTACCGGCCTACCTGCGGGACCTGTTCGGCACCTTCCAGGTGGGCGCGATCCACGGCCGGCTGCTGACCGCCTGGTCCGCCGCCGGGGTGGCCGGCCCGCTGATCATCAACGGGTTCCTCGACGCCCAGGGCAAGCCGGGCACCCTGACCGCCGCCGCCTACCGGCCCGCGCTGTTCACCATGGTCGGGGTGCTGGCCATCGGGTTCGTGGCGAACCTGCTCATCCGTCCCGTGCCCGAACGATTCCACGAACCACTCCCGCCGGGCACCCCGCCCGAACCGGTGACCGCCGTGGTCGCCGACGTACCGGCCCAGGTTCCCGTCGACGCGACCACCGGCACGACCACCGCGAGGACCAGCGAGCAGAAGGAGTCGACGAGATGACCGGATCAGAGGAGCGGCCGGCGGTCGGTGGGCAGGGGCTCCGTCTCGCGGTGTCCTGGCTGCTCGTCATCGTCCTGCTCGGCTACGGCGTGGTGCAGACGGTACGTACCGCGGTGAACCTCTTCACCCACTGAGGCCCGCGACCGGGTCGTCCCGTCCGGCGGGACGACCCGGCCCCGAACCGACGGTCGGTGGCGGGAACGTAGTCGCCGGGGCGGTGCCGGCCGACGAGGGTGGCAGGCGGTCGCCGAAGAGCGCCCGCGCGTTGCCCTCGCAGATCCCGTCACGGGTCGCACCCGGCAACCCGAGCCGGTCGAGCAGGTCGAGCGTGGCGCCCGGCTCCGAGTGCGGCATCGGTGGTGAGTCGGTGCCGAACAGCACCCGATCCGGGCCGAAGACGCGGACCGCCAGTTTCACCGCGCTCGCGCTCGGGGTGGCGGTGTCCACCCAGATCCGGGGCAGGTAGGCACTCGGCGGTCGCGCCAACGCGACCAACCGCCGCATCAGCCGGGGTGGGGCCGGACCGGGACGGGTGGGTCCACCACCGCCGTCCCAGTGTGCCGGCGCCATGACCCGGTCGAGTCTCTCGCCCAGCAGGCCGAGCGCCCCACCGGCGGCCGGGGCGATCAGCTTCAGCCCGGGAAAGCGGTCCAGCCAGCCGCCGAGCAGGCAGCAGGCCATCCCGACGGTGATGTCGTTGAACCGCCCCAACTGCTCGATCAGCAGCAGGTTGTCCAGCCCGGAGCCGGCCGCGGGCATCGCCGGTGGATGCAGCAGTACGGGCCGGTCCAGCTCGGCCGCGAGCGCGAAGAAGTCCTCCGCCTCGGGTGCGTCGAGATAGCGGCCGGCGACACTGGTGTTCGCGATCAGCCCGACAAACTGCGGTTCGCGTACGGTCCGCGCCACCCGGCGCAGGTGCGCGGCCCCGCCGAACGGGTTGACGTAGACGTACGCCCGCAGTCGCTCCGGGTGCCGGTCCACCAGACCGGCCAACCACTCGTCGTGCCGGGACAGGTCGTCCTCGCTCTGCGCGTAGTTGTCGACCCCGGGTAGGGGAACCATCGCGCCGCCGCCGACCGGACTGCCGACGATGGTGGTCCGTACGCCACGGTCGAGCTTCGCCGAGATCATCTCCTCGACCTGCCCGAGCGTACGGGGCATGGGGTAACGCCGCCTCGACTCGGGTGGACTCAGATGTCCGTGCACGTCGATCGTCACCCGGCCAGCGTCACCCGGTGGGCGTCACCGAGCCGTCACCCCGCGACCCGACCGACGACGACGGCCCGAGCGGCTGCGGCGACGATGAGTCGGGCAACTCCGACGGCGATGAGTCGGGCAACTCCGACGGCGAGCGGTCGGGCAGCGGCGGGGTGGATCCGGTGGCCGGCGCGGCGACGTGTCGGACCGCCCGGAACCGTCGCCAGGCCAACGCGGCGCCGATCAGCCCGAGCGGGAGCGACGGGACCGTGTAACGGGGATCGATCGCGGAGGTCGCGACACTCGCCACGATCATGCCGAAGGAGAGCACCACCAGGGCCAACGGGTCGAGCCATTCCCGCAGGCTCGACGCCCTCGGGCGGTGACAACCGAGCAGGAGCACCAGCAGGAAACAGAGTGCCACCAGGGTCGCCGGTACGGTCGCCACCTCGGAGTAGCCGTGCAGCGGGTTCATCAGCGGGTGCTCGTGTTCCCTGGCCGGTCCGGCGTAGCGGCGTTTGGCCGGGTCGTCCGGCGCGATGTACTGCGAGCAGGAGGTCGGGTCGTCCGGCGCCGGGAAGTCCCAGACGCTCGCCACACAGGCGACGCGCTCGTTCGGGTAGGGGCCGGGTCGCACCGTACGCCAGGTTTCGAGGGCGGCCATGCCGAGGAAGTCACCGGGTTGGCCCAGGATCGCCTTGCGGGCGAAGGTGCCGAACACCGCGTCCGGCATGGCGGCGAACTCCTTCTTGCTGCCCGGCCCCCAGAGGTAGAGGTCCGGCGGCAGGCGCTGGCCGAGCGGTTGGTCCGGGCAGAGCAGGCGTTCCTCGTCGGTCAGGTCGAGCTGGTCGCAGTCGACGAAGGTCATCGTGCGGGACCAGAGGAAGCGCGATCCGCCGGAGCCGAACGAGTACTGCCCGTGAAAGCTGTGGTACCAGACCAGGTAGCCGCCGAGCGAGACGGCGACGACGGCCACGAACACCCCGGCCCGGCGCCAGTCCACCCGGCGCAGGAGCAGGTAGAGCACCGGCACCGCCAGCGCCGCCAGCCCGATCGACCGGGTCGTCGCCGCCCACGAGAACGCCACCCCGGCGATCAGGACGGCGGGCCAGCCGGGGGTCCGGCGCCAGGTCAGGGCCAGCATGCCGAGCACCAGCAGGGCGGTGAACAGGGTCTCGGCGAGCAGGTAGTGCTCGACCGCCACCGTACGGGCGTCCAGCAGCAGCGGCGTCGCGGCGAGCGCGCCGACCAGCCGGGAGACACCGCGACGCCGCAGGAACACGTACGCGGCGACCACCATGGCGAGCCCCGTGAGGTGCTGGATCACGATGATCGCCCGAACCGAGTGCAGGTCCACCAGCATGCTCAGGAAGAGGCTGTAGCCGTACGGTCGGACCGTGGAGGGTTCTCCGAGGTAGGCCAGCGCCAGGTAACTCTGGCTGTCGCCCTGGTACCAGAGCGCCGGGTCGTACCCGACGACGACGAGCAGTCGCAGCACCGTACCGGCCAGCAGCAGCAGGAGAAACGCCCAGTGTCGGCGGAACAGGTGGCGGAGCTGTCCGGGCAGGCGTACGGCGTGGGCGCGGGCCCGGTCACGAAGGTCGCGCGGACCCCCGGCGGACGGGGCGACCGTGACCATCACTGCGGCTCTCGGTTCGGGACGGGCGCCGAATGCATCGGCGGAACTTAGCACGTCATCCGCGACGAGGAGCAGCCTCTGATTACCGATCTGGCTCGCGGGGTATCGCATCGCCAGCCGGGACCGTGGCGGCAGCACAGCGCGCGACGGTCCGGCCACGTCAACGAACGACGCCCCGTCGGACTGGAGTCGACATGGAGCTGAACGAGAACGCGGAGATCGACACGAGCCAGGTGGAGGACCGTCGTGGGTCGGGCGGGCTGGGCGGGATCTCCCTCGGCGGCGGCGGAGGTCTGGTCGGTCTGGTCGTCACCGTGCTGGTCGCGCTGGTGGGTGGCGGGTTCGGGCTCAACGCGCTGACCAACGGTGGGGACGGGCAGGGCGACAACACCGCCATCGAGGAGCGGTGCTCGGCCGACGACGCGCTGCGGCAACTCGACTGCCGCAACACGCTGTACGTCAACTCGATCCAGGCGTGGTGGCAGCGGGCCCTGCCGGAGTCCTTCGGCAAGACGTACACCGCCTCCGACACGGTCTTCTTCGAGCAGGCGGTCAACACCGGCTGCGGGGCGGCCGACTCCGGCGTCGGCCCGTTCTACTGCCCCGCGGACGACAAGGTCTACATCGACCTGAGCTTCTACCAGCAACTGGCCGACCAACTCGGCGCACCGGGCCAGTTCGCCCAACCGTACGTGCTGGCCCACGAGTACGGGCACCACGTACAGGACCTGCTCGGCACCGAGGCGCAGCTACGGCGGCAGCAGGCCCGCGACCCGGGACAGGCCAACGAACTCTCGGTGGCGCTGGAGCTCCAGGCGGACTGCTACGCGGGCGCTTGGGCGAAGAACGCCACCGGCACGGCCGACGCCTCCGGCCAGAAGATCTTCACCAGCATCACCGACCGGGACATCCAGGAGGGGCTGGACACCGCCTCGGCGATCGGCGACGACGCCATCCAGCAGCGCTCCGGCGGGCAGATCGACGAGTCGTCGTTCACCCACGGCAGCTCCGCCCAGCGCCAGGAGTGGTTCAAGCGCGGCTACGACACCGGCGACCCCAAGTCCTGCGACACCTTCGCCGCCGGGCGCTGAGGTGTAAGGAAGGGCCCCTTATTAACGCTATGCGTTAATAAGGGGCCCTTCCTTACACCTCAAAGCGGGTCAGCAGCGGCCGAGGTCGCGCCATTGGGCGGTGAGGCCGGGCTCGGAGCCCTGGGTCCACCAGTTGGCCTGCCAGAGGCGGCCGTTGTGCTTCACCCGCGCACCCTCCAGGTAGACGGTGCCCCAGTCCCAGGCCGGTGCCGCCGCACAGTTGGCCGGCGGGGCGGTGGTTGGCGGGGTGGTCGGCGGCCGGGTGGTCGGCGGGGTCGTCGGCGGGCGGGTGGTCGGTGGAGTTGTCGGTGGCCGGGTGGTCGGCGGGGTGGTCGGACAGGCACCGCCGGCACCGACGGTGTCGACGTGGTTGGTGCCCGCCGTCCGGTACGCGGCGACCCGGTTCTTCGCCTCGGCGGTGGTGATCACCTCCCGGTCGGCGTAGTACAGGTAGTCGACCTGCTGGATGTACGTCGCCAGCCCGGTTCCGGTACGCCCGGTCAGGTCGATGAACCACAGGTTGAAGTTGATCGACATCGGGGTCTCCGGGTAGTACCGGTCCCCGTGGTCGGCGACCTGCACACCGTCCACGTAGTACCTGACCCGCCCGTCGGAGACGGTGAAGACCAGGTCGTGCCAGCCGTTGAAGCTGGTCCGCTGTGCGGTGTGGGTGTTGTCGGCCTGCCACGGCTCGTTCTGGTACGTCTCCCAGGTGGTCTGGTAGAAGATCGGCCCCTGCTCGCCCCAGCCGCCGTTCGGCAGGTACTCGAAGTCGATCTCGCCGTAGTTCGGGTCCAGCGGGCGGTCCAGCGGGGTGATGGTGAAGAACGTCTCGACCAGGTGGTCGCCGTCCGGCCCGGAGGTCGGTGCGTCGGTGAACCGGACCCGGCTGGCGTAGGTGCCCTCGAAGAACTTGCGCTGGTGGAAGAACTCGGAGTGGCTGGTGCCGCCGGCCGTACCGTCGGTCTTCGCGGTGAGCTGGAGGACCTTCTGTCCGCCGTCGGTGGGGAAGCTGACGTTCGCCGCCGGCCAGGCCGCGCCGGGCACGCCCGGTCCGCCGGAGTTGGTGCGTACGGTCCAGTTGCGGGCGGCGATGGCCGGGTCGGACGACGACGCGTACGCGAAGTCGTCGAAGAGCACGCCGCAGTTGGCGGCGACGACGGGTGCGGCCGTCGGTGCGGTGCCGGCGGAGGCGGTCGCGGTGAGGCCGGCGATGGTTCCGGCGGCGAGTGCGGCCGCCACGCCGGCCGCGAGACTTCTCGCGGTGGGTCTTGGGGACACGGGGATCTCCTCACGGGGAAGAGGGGTATGGATGGGGCCGGACGACGGTGGTCGGCCGTGCGGTGCCGGGGTCGGGAAGCCGGAGCGGGCGCCACCGCACCGCACCGGGCTCGGGAAGCCGGAGCGGGCGTCAGCGCACCGCACCGGCGGTGAGGCCGGAACGGATCTGACGCTGGAAGAGCACGTACGCGGCGAGGACCGGCAGCATGGCGATGGTGAGCCCGGCGAACAGGCCGCTCCAGTCGCTGCGGTAACCCTGGCTGACCGACAGCGCGGCGAGGCCCTGGGCGAGCACGTACCGGTCCGGATCGGGGTTGAGCACCAGGGGCAGCAGGTACTGGTTCCACAGCCCGAGGAAGTTGAAGATCGCGATGCTGACCAGGCCCGGCCGGGCCAGTGGCAGCATCACCCGGAAGAACACGCCGGAGTGCGAGCAGCCGTCGAGGAAGGCGGCCTCGGCGATCGCTGTCGGCAGGGTCCGGAAGAACGAGTGCAGGAAGAAGACGGTGAACGGCAGCGCGTACGCGCTGTAGACCAGGATCAGGCCGGGGTAGGTGCCGATCAGGCCGAGTTGCTTGACCACGAAGAAGAGCGGCACCAGGGCGAGGAAGACCGGGAACAGGATGCCGGCGACGAAGAGGTAGTAGAGCAGTCGGTTGCCGGGAAAGCTGTACCGGGCCAAGGCGTACGCCAGCAGCGAACCGAGCAGCATGGTGAGCACGAGCGCCCCGCCGACCACGATCGCACTGTTCAGGAAGTAACCGCCGATCGACGCCTGGGTCCAGGCCCGCGACCAGTTGTCGAACTGCGGTTGCGCCGGCAGGGTCCACGGGCTGGTCAGGATCTCCCGGTCGGTCTTGAGCGAGCTGACCACCGCCCAGAGCAGCGGTACGGTGACCAGCACCGCCCAGCCGACGAGGAAGAGGTGCGCGGCCCGGTCGGCGCCCCGCCCCGGTCGCGGCGGCGGACTGCCGGGTCTCGTACCGGCGGCGGTCGGCGCGGGTCGGTCGACAACGGCGGTCACGACAGCTCCACCCGTTCCCGCCGGCTGGCCCGCAACGCGATCGCCGCGAAGGCCAGGGTGAGGAAGAAGAGGGCGACGCCCATCGCGGCGGCGTAACCGAACTTCCCGTACGTGAACGCGCTGCGGTAGAGGCCGAGCCCGATGACCTCGGTGGCGCTGTCCGGGCCACCGGGGCCGACCGTCATGATCTGTACGATCGCGAAGCCGTCCAGCGCCAGCACACCCAGGTAGACGAAGGCGACCTGCACGTTGTCCCAGAGCAGCGGGACGATGATCCGGCGCAGGGTGGCGAACCGGCCGGCGCCGTCGAGCACCGCGGCCTCCAGCACGTCGCGCGGGATCGACTCCATGGCGGCGGAGAAGAGCACCATGTAGAAGCCGACCGACGACCAGACCAGCACCGCCATCACCGCCCAGAGCGCCA
The DNA here is from genome assembly GCF_044901685.1 of Micromonospora sp. NPDC050397. Classification (NCBI taxonomy): domain Bacteria; kingdom Bacillati; phylum Actinomycetota; class Actinomycetes; order Micromonosporales; family Micromonosporaceae; genus Micromonospora; species Micromonospora sp. NPDC050397. The sequence continues at coordinate 31,000 of NZ_JBJDPS010000007.1, read as the reverse complement.
GCCCGGGGTCGCCGAGCCAGACCCGGGCCAGCGCGTCCAGTCCGACGGCCCGCAGGAAACCGTTGAGCAGTCCCTCGTTCGGGTGGTAGACGAACTGCCAGAGCATCGCGACGATCGGCAACGAGAGCAACTGCGGGAAGAAGTACGCGATCTTGTAGAATTCCGCGCCCCGGATGCTGGCCAGCGCGGTGCTGCTACGCCGGCCGCCGAAGTTGACCAGCGCGGCGAGCAGCAGCCCGAGCCCGATGGTGGCCAGCGGCACGACCAGCAGCATCAGCCCGTTGTTGCGCAGCGCCGCCAGGAACGACCGGTCACCGAAGAGCCGCTGGTAGTTGTCCAGCCCGACGAAGGCGACCTGCCCCGACACCCCGGTCCAGTCGGTCAGGGAGAGGTAGAACGCCTGCGCGTACGGGGAGAGCACGAAGACCGCGTACAGCAGCAGCCCCGGCAGGATCGCGCCGGCCAGGAACCGGTATTTGCCGTGCCGCATGGCTGCCATCGCCGGACTACCGGCTGTACTTGGCGACGGTGGTGTCCTTGGCGATCCCGTCGGCCGCCTGCTGGATCCGGTCGGCCCACTGCGCCGGGGTGACCCGGCGGGTGGCCAGTTCACCGGTGGCGTCGTCGACCGCCTTGGCCAGCGGGGCGTACCAGGTGCGGAACCGGTACGTGAAGGTGTTCGCCCCGGCGGCCTGGACGGCGGAACGGACCGAGCCGAGTCCGGTGCTGACGGTGAGCCCGTCGGTGGCACCGGCGACGCTGGGCAGGGTGCTGTTCAGCTCGGCGAACTTGCGGGCGGCCGGCTGGGAGAAGAGGATCCGGAGGAACTCCAGTCCACCGCGCGGGTTCTTGGCCTTCGCCGGCACCAGGAACGACTCGCTGCTGGACGCGAGCAGCGCACCGTACGGCAGCTTGTCGCCGGCCCCGAGGGTGGGCACCGCGCCCATCACCATGTCGAAGCCGTCCGGGGTGATGCCCTTCTGCTCGGCCTCCAGCCACGACCCGCACGGGATGATCGCGGCCTTCCCCTGTGACCAGGCGGCCTGGGACTCCGTGTGCGACAGCGCCTCGGACCCGGGGAGCAGGTAACCGCGCCCGGCAAGCTCGGCGATCGCCCCGGCGGCGTCGAGCAGTGGCTGCTGCTTCCACGCCCCGGGTTGCAGGTTGTCGACCGACTTGACCAGGTCCGGGCCGCCCGCCTTGGCGGCCATGGCCAGCAGCGGGTCGTTCAGGTACTCCGGGTACTTGCCCTGGTAGGTCCAGGGCGCGACGCCGGCCTTCTTGATCTCCGCGCAGAGGGCGAGCATCGCCTCCCAGGTGGTCGGGTAGGTCCAGCCGTGCCGGTCGAAGAGGGCCTTCGAATACCAGAGGCCCCAGGCGGTGTACGTGAAGTTGAGCGAGTAGACCTTGCCGTCGAGCGTGCCGTCCTCGACCACCCCGGGCAGCAGGGTGTCGCGTACCTTGCGGGCCGGGTCGTCGAGCGAGGGGGCGTCGAGCAGTTCGGTCAGGTCGGTGAGCTTGCCGGCGGAGACCAGGGTGGCGAGGTCCAGCCGGCCGGCGCCGGTGTTGTCGACCACGTCCGGCGGGGTGTCGGCGACGAACCTCGGTTGCAGCGCCTCGCCGACCTTCTGAATACCCTTGTGGTCGATCGTCGCGCCGGGATACCGCTGCTGGTAGAGCGCTTCGGCGTTGGTGGCGTAGGCGTCGCCGTACCCGCCCTTGAAGATGACCACCTCGAGCGGGGTCTTGTCCGGTACGCCGAGCGGGTTCTCCGCGCTGGTCCGGCCCTTGGCACTGGTGGAACCGTCGTCGTCGCCACCACTGGTCACGCACCCGGTCAGCACCGGGGCGGCCAGGCCGATGGTGGCGGCCTGTAACACGCTGCGTCGACTGGGACGGCGTACGACCCGGGTGGAAGAGGGATCCATGGTCGGCGGCCTCGCCTTCTGTTAGGCGGTGCGTCGGATACGCCCGGCGTACCGCGCCTCGAGTTCGTTGTTGTGGGTGTCTCCCCCGGGCACGTTCGCCGACAAATAAATCGGCGGGGTCTGACCGGCGGCGAGCAGGTCCGCGACGACCTCGGTGACGATCTGCTGCGCCAGCAGGGCACCGGTGATCGACGAGATGGCCCCGACGGCACCGCCGCCGGGGATGGTCAGGGCGGCGTCGCCGTACGGTGCGCCGTTGTCGAGCACCACGTCGGCGATGTCGGCCAGCCGCCGCCCGGACGGGTGTCGGGACTCCACCCGCGCGGTGTGGTCCAGCGAGGTGATTCCGATCAGCCGGTGGCCCCGCTCCTTGGCCAGCAGGGCGAACTCGACGATGACGCCGTTGACGCCCGAGTTGCTGGTGAGCACGAAGACGTCGTCCGGCTTGACCGGCGCCAGTTCGTAGAGCCGGTGGGCCACCGCCGGGTCCCGTTCGAGCAGCGGGTTGTCGAGTACGGCGCGGTCGGCGCCGCCGTAGAGCACCAGGTCGCGCAGGGCGATCCGGTTGGTCGGCACCAGTCCCCCGGCCCGGCCGGCGATCTCCATCGAGAGCGCCTCGGAGTGGCCGCAGCCGAACGCCTGCACCACGCCACCCTGGTCGAGCGCGTGGGTGATCAGGTCGGCGGCGGCCCGTACGTTCTCGGCCTGGGTCTGCGCGACCCGGCCGATCGCGGCGGTGACGGCGGTCAGGTAGGCCGGTGCGCTGATGGTGGTGGTCATGACCCCTCCGTGGATTTGACGCGTCGACGGGTCGCCCGGTGCGACTCGTCCGGCAGTCGGTGCGCGTCGACGGCGCGCGCCGTGACCTCGAACGCCTCGGTGGTGCGCTGGTACGTCCGCTGCGCCACCGCGACGTAGATCAGGTCCAGCACCAGCAGTTGTGAGTGCAGGGCGGAGAGCGCGGCCAGCCGGAACGTCGTCTCCTGTACGGCGGTGGTCATCACCACGTCGGCGACCTCGGCCAGCGGCGAGCGGGGGAAGGAGGTGACCGCGACGGTGAGCGCGCCGTGGTCGGCGGCCTCGGCGAGCACCTCGATCACCTCACGGGTACGCCCACTGTGCGACAGTCCGATCGCTACGTCACCCGGACCGAGCAGGGCGGCGTTGGTCAGCGCGGCGTGCGCGTCCGCGCGGTGCCAGACCGGGATGCGGATGCGCTCCAGCCGGAAGGCCATCTCCCGGGCGGCGTTGCCGGAGCTGCCGAAGCCGAACAGGTCGACCCGCTGGGCCTGCGCGACGGCAGCGGCGACCCGGTCGACGGCGGCGAGGTCGACCTGACCGGCGGTGTCCTGGATGGCCCGCGCGTCGGCGCTCGCGACCACTTCGAGCAGGTGGTCGAGCGGGTCGTCGGGGCCGATCTCGCGGTCGATGTCGGTGTCCCACCTCGCCTGGGCGGCCCGGCCGGTCTCGGTGGCGATGGCGACCCGCAACTGCGCGTAGCCGCGATATCCGAAGACCCGGCAGAACCGGGTCACCGTGGCGGTGGAGGTGCCGGCCCGCTCGGCCAGGTCGATGATCGTCGCTCGGGCGGCCTCCTCCGGGGCGATCAGGATCTGCTCGGCGACCCGCTGCAACGCGACCGGCAACGCACTCAGCTCGGTGCGCACCCGGCCCAGCAGCCCGCTCTCCTCCATCAACATTCCTTTCACCGTTGCGTGTTGGTGAGAAAAACTATGACCACAGTGGCCATGGAGTCAATAGCTTTAACTTTTTCGATCCGTACCCCTTGTGGTGGGTCCCCGCCGACCCGCACCATCGGCACGTGACCACTCCGCTCGTCCTCGGCGCCGACGCCGGGGGCACCGCCACCCGCGTCGTCGTCGCCACCCTGGACGGCCGGATCGTCGGCCGGGGCCGGGCGAGCGCCGGCAACCCGGTCGCCACCGACCCGGCGCGGACGGCCACGGCGCTCGGCGCGGCGATCCGGGACGCGCTCGCCGGACACGACCCCGGCCGGGTCGCGGGTGGCGTCGTCGGACTCGCCGGGGTGTCCCGGCTGGCCGACCCCGAGGTCGCCGAGGGGTACGCGCGCCGCTGGAGCCGCGCCGGCCTGAGCTGCCCGATCCAGCCGGTCGGCGACGCGCTGGTGGCGTTCGCGGCCGGTGCGCCGGCCGACACCGGAACCGTGCTGATCGCCGGCACCGGCGCGGTCGCCGCCGTGCTGGACCGGGGCACGATCGGGCCGATCGCGGACGGGCTGGGCTGGTTGCTCGGCGACGAGGGGTCCGGTTACTGGCTCGGCCTCGCCTCGGTCCGGGCCACCGCGCGAGCGCTCTACCGGGGCCGACCGTCGGCGCCCGGGTCGCTCGGCGCGACCGTCTGCGCGCAGGTCGGCGCGACCGAACCGGACGACTTCGTGACCCGGGTCTACCAGCTCGACCGGGACCGGATCGCGGCGCTCGCACCGGTCGTGGCAAGCTGCGCGCGCACCGGGGACCCGACCGCCGCCGACATCGTCCGTACGGCCGCCCGACGGCTCGCCGACACCCTGCTCTCGCTGCACCCGGCCCCCGGGCCGGTGGTGCTCGCGGGCGGTGTCCTGACCGGGATCCCGGAGATCCGCACCGCCGTGCAACAACGGCTCGTCACCGAACTGGGCCGCCCCGGCCTGCTCGCGGGCGACGGCGCGGCCGGCGCCGCCTGGCTCGCCACCCGACTGGTCGCACCGGACAGCGACCCGGCCATCCACGCCCGGCTACTCGCCGGCTGAGCCGGGTTACCCGCGCCCGGCTACTCGCCGGCTCAGCTCGTCCTCGGCCGGGCCGAGGTCGCGTGCGAGCGGCTTCGCCGCACGTACCGCTCGGCGGTGCCGCGCAGGTCGGCCCGCTCGGCCTCGGTCAACTCGCGCCGGACCTTGGCCGGCACGCCCGCGACCAGCGAACCGGGCGGGACCACGGTTCCGGCCAGCACCACCGCACCGGCGGCGACCAGCGAGCCGGCTCCGATCACGGCGCCGTTGAGCACCACCGCACCCATGCCGACCAGGGCGCCGTCGGCCACCGAACAGCCGTGCAGCACGGCCCGATGGCCGACCGACACCCCGACGCCGACCGTGACCGGGAAGCCCGGATCGGCGTGCACCACGCAGCCGTCCTGGATGTTGCTCCCGGCCCCGATGGTGATCTGCTCGGTGTCGCCGCGCAGGACCGAGCCGTACCAGACACTGGCGTCGGCGGCCAGCCGGACCGAACCGATCACCGTGCTGCCCGGCGCCACCCAGGCGCTCGGATCGATCTCGGGCCGGCGGTCCTCGTAGTCAGCGATCATCGGCGCACCTCCGGCCACCCGTGGTCGAAGACCGGATACCGGTCCACCCGTTCCTGGTTCCCGCCGTCCGGCAGAGCCGACCCGTACCAGGTCGCGGCGTCCAGGCCGACCGAGCCGTCGTCCTCGCGGTCGTCGACCCACCGGGGCGCCCACTCGACCCGGAACGCGTGACCGAGCTGCACGGCCACCGCGTACGCGACCTCGGGTACGTCGGCGAGCTCGATCGTCTCACCGCGCAGCGCCAGTTGGGCGTGCAACTCGTTCGCGATGGCGTTGCGGAGGCGACCCAGTTCGACGGGGATGTCGTCGGCCCCGTCCGCACCGGGGAAACTGCTCATGGACGTCACCGTCGGTCTCCCCGTGCGCCGCCGTCAACCCTGTCGTTGCCTTTCCCACAGGGCCTTCCCACGCCCGGCGGCGCTGTGCCCGGTCAGTCGCGCTGGGGTACGGCCATCTCGCCGAGGAGCGACCAGTCGTCCTGCTCGATGGTGGTGTTGACGATCCGGGGCGTCTCGGCCAGGTGCGCGGGGAGCGTCCGCTGGGCCGTACGGAAGTGCTCGGAGCCGACGTGCGCCGCGCCGGCCTCGCCGTCACGGAACGCCTCCACCAGGACGTACTCGGTGGGGTCGTCGATGCTGCGGGACCAGTCGAACCAGAGGCAGCCCGGCTCGGCACGGGTCGCCCGGGTGAAATCACCGGCGATGTCGGGCCACTGGTCGGCGTACTCCGGCAGGATCCGGAACTTCGCGGTAATGAAGATCATCCTGATCTCTCCCCGGTTGGGCGCGACGCACGGGCGGGACCACCACGCACCCGCCAAATTCTAGTACGCCGACCGCCCACATGATCTTCCCCGCACCCACCCGGCGAGGGACTCGGCCAGGAGCGGAGTCAGCGCATCCGACGCTCGGGGTGGTTCCGGTTCCAGATCCGCATCCGCTCCGGGTAGCCGACCCGGGCCGCCTCGTACATTGGCACCGCGCTGCGGTGGGCCAGCCGGGCGGCGGTACGCGGTGAGCCGGTCCGCCGCCGGATCCACTCGCCGTCGTCGGCGATGGCGACCACGGTCGTGTCGGTGGCGGTGGTCTCGGGTTCGAGGTACAACTCCACGCCCCGCCGGCTGGCGATGAACGCCTCCAGCGCGGCGAGATCATCGCGGGTCGCCTCGCGGTCGAGCTTCGTCGGGGTGTGATCGTCGGCGGTGGGCCGCCGCCGGGACAGCCAGCGCATGACGTGCCCCCTCTCCTACCGGTCGCGATTGTCGCCGGAGTGCCCGACGCCACCGTTCCATTGGAGCACTCCGCGCCGGGAGAAAACTTGGGAAAACCTGTGCCCGAGTTGTGAACCGCAACCTGTCGGCAGGTCATGCACTTAGCGAGACTTGCCCCCCACACCCTGAGTCGTTGGCCCAGGTGAGGCCGATCACAGCGACGTCATCTCCAGCATGAATCAACTCGATCGGCAGGCAGGTAACACCACCCGGTGACCAGAATTCAATCGCCGACGTGTGCCTCTTGTTACAGGCCCGAAAGGTTCCCGAGCCATGTGGTACTCCCGTTAGATCTGTCGAGAAAGAGGGATTACCGGGCCACTCCTGTTCAAAAGTCGACGGATCGCCTCCGCGCGCGAACGGCGGCTCCGGCCCGTCAGCCCCGACCGGTAGCACAATCAGGAGGGATACAACGCCTTGCAGTTCACGAAACGTTGGCAACAGATCGTTGTGGCTTCCGCAGCGGCGATCGCCACGGTATTTGCCGTCGCGCCGCCCGCCTCGGCCGACACGCCGAACGCATGGTCCACCGTCGGCCAGTTCAGGAACGTCAGGTCGAACATCTCACCGAGCCAGGCGACCTACAACGACGGCTGCTGCGACCACCTGGTCACGGCGTACCTCTCGAACAACGGAGACCACCAGGTCTACATCCATCGGGACGACGATTTCCCGATGTCGGTACCCGGAGCGACCTCATTGACGGCACCCACCGTCGTCACCTGGCGCAACATCCCGTACGTGATCTACGCGGGCCTGGACAACCGGATCAACTACGCGTACCCGACGGACACGAGACGGATGACGGGCTGGGCCCACGGTCTGTTCCCCGACACGACCCCCGTGCCGATCGCGGCCACCGAAATCAACGACGGCCAGTTGCTGCTTGCCTACACCGGATTCAGCAACACGGTCTACACCCTCGTCATACACCCCGGCGGCGGGTGGTACCAGCGGACGACCGTCCTTGGATCGGAAGGCGCCACCAGCTACGCCCCCGCTCTCGCGACGCTCAGGCAGGTGAGCGGCGACTACCGGACCGCCATGCTGGCAATGAGGGTGACCTCCGGGCAGGTCGGAGTTTCGTACATCAAGATAGACAACAACAGTGTGGTGACCAACCAGTGGTGGTACATCCCAAATTCGCGCAACTTCGGGACCGGCTTCAACATTCTCGGCGCCCCCACACTGATGGCACGCGGAGACGAACTCCGGCTCGGCGGACGCGAACTCGGGTCGAAGCTGGTCTATCTCGGGGGTACGGTGAGCCAAACTCCCGGGACGGCGTTCACGAGCTGGGGTGACTGGACCTGGCAGCCCGGGTTCCCCGATCAGTGGAACATGAAGGTCGATCCCCGTTTCGCGCTCATCCACGGCCAACTCCGCGCACTCTACGCCGACAATATGATCTTCACCGCGAACATCATCTAGCCGGCTCCCAAGAGCCGTGGACAAGTGATCCCGGACGGTCGGAAGGTTCCCCGACCGCGCCGCCGACACTGATGCGCGACCTGGAGCGGGGACCGGGAAGGTTCGGCAACGGAACCCTTCCCGGTCCCCGTTCCGATGGCGGTGGTGTTCTCAGTGGGACTCGCGGGCGACCCGGTCGCCGCTGGCCCCGATCAGGAAGTCGAGGTCCGCGCCGGTGTCGGCCTGTCGGACGGTGTCCACGTAGAGCCGTTCCCAGCCGCGTTTCGGGGCCGCGAACGCCGCGACGGTCGCCGGCTCCGGCGCCCGTTGCTCCCACTCCTGCGGCGGCACGTCGACGTCGAGGCGACGCGCGTCCACGTCGAGCACGATCATGTCTCCGGTACGGACCCGGGCCAACGGCCCACCGGCCGCCGCCTCCGGCGCGACGTGCAATACCACGGTGCCGTACGCGGTGCCGCTCATCCGGCCGTCGCAGACCCGGACCATGTCGCGTACGCCGGCACGCAACAGTTTTGCCGGCAGCGGCAGGTTCGCCACCTCCGGCATGCCCGGATAACCTCGCGGTCCACACCCCCGGAGCACCAGCACCGAATCGGCGTCGACATCGAGGTCCGGGTCGTCGATCCGGGCGTGCAGGTCCTCGATCGAGTCGAAGACCACCGCCCGGCCCCGGTGCGACAGCAGTTCGGGTGATGCCGCCGCGGGCTTGATGATGGCGCCGGACGGGGCGAGGTTGCCGTGCAGCACCGCGATCCCGGCGTGCGGGAGCAGCGGCTGTTCGCGTACCCGGATCACCTCGTGGTCGAAGATGTGGGCGTCGTCGAGGTAGTCGACGAGCGGGCGCCCGGTGACCGTCAGCGCCTCCGGGTCGAGCAGGTCGCGGACCTCGCGCAGCACGGCGAGCAGACCGCCGGCCCGGTGCAGGTCGTCCATCAGGAACCGACCGGCCGGCTGGAGGTCGACCAGCAACGGCACCTCCGCGCCGGTACGGTCGAAGTCGTCCTGGGTCAGCTCGACCCCGAGCCGGCCGGCGACGGCCAGCAGGTGGACGACCGCGTTGGTGGAGCCGCCGATCGCGGCCAGCGCGACGATCGCGTTCAGGAACGAAGCACGGGTGAGCACTCCACTCGGGCGACGTTCGGCCGCGACCAGCTCGACCGCGAGCCGCCCCGCGTCGTGCGCGCCCTGTAGCAGACGACTGTCCGGTGCCGGGGTGCCGGCCAGGCCGGGCAGGGTCATGCCGAGGGCCTCGGTGACCAGCGCCATCGTGGACGCGGTGCCCATCGTGTTGCAGTGTCCCCGGCTGCGGATCATGGACGACTCGGAACGCATGAACTGCTCCTCCGAGAGGGTGCCAGCGCGCACCTCCTCGGAGAGCTTCCACACGTCGGTGCCGCAGCCGAGGGCCACGCCCCGGAAGGTGCCGGTCAGCATCGGGCCGCCGGGCACCACCACGGCCGGCAGGTCGACCGAGGCGGCGGCCATCAGCAGGGCCGGAATGGTCTTGTCGCAACCGCCGAGCAGGACGACCCCGTCGATCGGGTTCGCCCGCAGCATCTCCTCGGTCGCCATCGCGGCCATGTTCCGCCACAGCATCGCGGTCGGACGTACCTGTGTCTCGCCGAGCGACACCACCGGCAGGTTCAACGGGATGCCGCCGGCGGCGTACACGCCCTGCTTGACGCTCTGGGCCAGTTCGTCCAGATGACTGTTGCACGGGGTCAGGTCGGAGGCGCTGTTCGCGATGGCGATGTGCGGGCGACCGTCGAAGGCGTTCGCCGGCAGGCCCCGTCGCATCCAGGCGCGGTGGATGTAGGCGTTGCGGTCGGTCCCGGCGTACCACTGCGCGCTGCGCTGTCCCGACATGTGCCCGCCTTCCCATCACTGGAACACCAGCCTAGGATCTGGACGTGGCCGAGGCTACCGCAAGATCAGGCCCGGCGACCCGACACCGCGAGTCCACCCGTCACGGGTGCGTCGGGTGAGGGCCTTCGTGGTCACCGGTCCAGGTCGCGGCTCGGTCGAGGACGTCGAGCCGCCCGAGGCCGGGGCGGGCCAGGTGGTGGTCGACGTGGCCCGGGTCGGGGTCTGCGGGACCGACGTCGAGTTCTTCACCGGCGAGATGGCCTACCTGCACCAGGGGTACGCGAGTTATCCGATCCGGCTCGGGCACGAGTGGTGCGGCACGGTGGCCTCGGTCGGGCGCGACGTCGACCCCGCCTGGCTCGGCCGCCGGGTCACCGGTGACACGATGCTCGGCTGCGGGCACTGCCGACGCTGCCTCGCCGGGGGTGGGCACGTCTGCGCGGACCGCTCCGAGATCGGCATCAGGGGCGGCTTCGCCGGGGCACTGGCCGAGCGGTTGGCGGTGCCGGTCACCGCGCTGCACGCCCTGCCCGACACGGTGGACGACACGGCCGGCGCGTTGGTGGAGCCGGGCGGCAACGCGCTGCGTTCGGTACGAGGTGCCGCGCTGACCCCTGGCGACCGGTTGCTGGTCCTCGGGCCGGGCACGATCGGGCTGCTGGTGGCCGAGTTCGCCCGGACCGAGGGCGCCGAGGTGCACGTGGTGGGCACCTCGGCCCGGTCGCTGGACTTCGCCCGTACCCGGGGCTTCTCCGGGGTGTGGCCGGACGGCCGGATTCCCGCGCTGCCCTGGGACGCGGTGGTCGACGCGTCGAACGACCCGGCGGTGCCCGCCCTCGCCCTCGACCTGGTCGAACCGGGCGGCCGGATCGTCTACGTCGGCCTCTCGGGGACACCGAGCCGGATCGACACCCGGACGCTGGCGCTCAAGGACGTGACGGCGGTCGGCATCCTCGGTGCCTCGGCCGGGCTGGCCGGCACCATCGCCCGGTACGCCGACGCGGCGGTCGATCCCCGACCGCTCGTCGCCGCCACCGTCGGTCTCGACGAGGTGGGTGGGGTGCTCGCCGGCCGGCTGCCGGACAACGCCGGCCCCGGTCCAAAGGTGCACGTCGACCCACGCCGCTGAGAATCGGGGCGGACCCGGAAACGGACGGCCCGGCACACCACGGCACAGCACCCACCACCGGTCCGGGCGGTCGCGAGCCGTCGGGATTAGCGCCGGGGCGTACGGGTAAACGCCGATCCTCACCAGGCGGGAGGGATCAGATGTCCGAACGACATACCGTGTTGCGCTCGATGCACGATCTGGGGCTGGCGGCCTGGTTCGGCGGTTCGCTGATGGGCGCGGTCGGGGTCAACAGCGCGGCGGCGCGGGTGGACGACTCGACCCAGCGGCTCGGGGTCGCCTCGGCCGGCTGGGCCAGGTGGACCCCGGTCAACGCCGCCGCGATCGGGGCACACGTGGCCGGTGCGGCGGGCGAACTGGTGACCGAGAGCCCACGGGTGATCGCCCAGTCCGGGGTGGGCCGGATGAGCCTGGTCAAGACCGGGCTCACCGTCGCGGCGCTGGCGGTGACCGGCTACAGCCGGATGCTCGGGATGAAGCTGCAACGGGCCGGCGGTGCGCCGGTCGAGGGAACCACCGAGCCCAGCCGTGAGACACCGGGTCAGATCGCGTCGAGCCAGCGACAACTCCGGGTGCTCCAGTGGGCGATTCCCGCGCTCACCGGTGCGCTGATCGTGGTCACCGCGCTCGCCGGGGAGCAGCAGAAGCCCGGCCAGGTGGCCCGGGGGATGCTGCACCGGGCCGTCAGCCTGCGCCGCCGGTCCGGCGCCACCGGGTACGCCGTCAAGGCGATGCGTCTTCTGCCCGGTGCCGTGGGGCAGGTGCCGGCCGCGATGCGGCACGTACCCGGCGCGATGCGGCACGTACCGGGGGGCCTGCAACAGGCGGCGAAGGGCATGGGTGGGCTGACGGCCGTACGGTCGGCCGTGCACGGCCTGGCGATGCTCCGACGCTGAACGGCCGCCGGGGCCGGTCCCCGGAGCAGGAACGCCGACGGCGGTCGGTGCCGGTTCGGCACCGACCGCCGTTCTCGGCGTAGCGGTGGGTCAGCGGCCGGAGAGGCCGGCGCGCCGCTTGGTCCAGACGTCGAACGCCACCGCGGCGAGCAGCACGATGCCCTTGACCAGCATCACCCGCTCGCTCGGCGCGCCGATCAGCGACATCCCGTTGTTGATCACACCCATGATCAGGCCACCGGTGATGGCACCGACCACCTTGCCCACACCACCCTGGACCGCCGCGCCACCGATGAAGGCGGCCGCGATCGCGTCGAGTTCGAAGGAGGTGCCGGCGGTCGGCCCGGCCTGGTTGAGCCGGCCGGCGAAGATGACCCCGGCGAGCGCCGCGAGCACACCCATGTTGACGAAGATCCAGAAGATCACCGACTTGACCTTTACGCCGGAGAGCGTCGCGGCCTGGAGGTTGCCGCCGACGGCGTAGATCTGCCGGCCGAAGACCGCCCGGTTGGTCAGCAGCGAGTACGCCAGGACCAGCACCGCCAGGAGCACCAGCACCCAGGGCAGGTTCTTGAACCGGGCGAGCTGCACCACCACGGCCAGCACCACGGCCGCCGCCGCGATGATCTTCAGCAGGAAGATCGGCATCGGCTCGACGGTCTGCTGGTAGCCGAGGCGGGCCTTGCGGGTACGCCACTGGGTGCCGGCGATGCCGACCACCGCGACCAGCCCGACCAGGAGGCTGAACAGGTCCGCGCCGCCGAGTGGCCCGAGGCCGATGTTGCCGAAGTAGCCGCTGGTGAAGCCGTTGGAGAGGGTCCGCACCTGCTCCGGGAACGGCCCGATTCCCTGGTTGCCCAGGACCGTCAGGGTCAGCGCCCGGAACAGCAGCATGCCGGCGAGCGTGACGATGAAGGCGGGGATGCCGAAGTAGGCGATCCAGTAACCCTGCCAGGCCCCGATCAGCCCACCGACGACAAGCGTGATCAGCAGGGCCAGCGGCCAGGGCACATCGTGGTTGACCATCAGCACCGCGGCGATCGCGCCGCTCATCGCGACGACCGAGCCGACCGAGAGGTCGATGTGCCCGGCGATGATGATCAGGATCATCCCGATCGCGAGGATCAGGATGTACGAGTTCTGCACGATGATGTTTGATATGTTCTGCGGTTGCAGAAGATCGCCACCGGTGAGCACCGAGAACAACACGATGATCAGGGCGAACGCGACGTAGATGCCGCTCTGCCGGAGGTTCAGCGAGAATCGACGCAGTGGCTTACCGTCCGGTGGCCTCGGGTCGCCGACGCCCACCGAGGCACCGGCACCGGCATCGGCGCTCGCGGGTGCGATGCTGCTCATCGGGGTCTACTCCTGTTCCTTGGTCATGTACTGCATGAGTCGTTCCTGGCTGGCTTCCGCCCGACTGACCTCACCGGTGACCCGTCCCGCCGACAGGGCGTAGACCCGGTCGCAGAGGCCGAGCAGCTCCGGCAGCTCGGACGAGATGACCAGCACCGCCTTGCCCTCATCGGCGAGCCGGTTGATGATCGAGTAGATCTCGTACTTGGCACCCACGTCGATGCCCCGGGTCGGCTCGTCGAGGATCAGTACGTCCGGATCGGTGAAGATCCACTTGGACAGCACGACCTTCTGCTGGTTGCCGCCGCTGAGCTTGCCGGTGATGCTCGCCACGCTCGGGGCCTTGATGTTCATGCTGGCCCGGAAGTCGTCGGCGACCCGGTACTCCTCGTTCTCGTTGACCCAGCCGCGCCGGGCGAGCTTGCGCAGGGCGGCGGCGGAGACGTTGCGCTTGATGTCGTCGATCAGGTTGAGCCCGTACCGCTTGCGGTCCTCGGTCACGTACGCGATCCCGTGCCGGATGGCGTCGCGTACCGAGCGCAGCTCGATCTCCTTGCCGTCCTTGATGATCCGACCCGAGATGTCCTTGCCGTACGAGCGGCCGAAGACACTCATCGCCAGCTCGGTACGGCCGGCGCCCATCAGTCCGGCCAGCCCGACGATCTCGCCCCGACGCAGGGTCAGGTTGGCGTTGGAGACCACCACCCGACCACGCTGGGTCGGGCTGTGTACGGTCCAGTCCTCGATCCGCAGAACCTCCTCGCCGACGTTCGACTCGTGCGGCGGGAAGCGGTTCTCCAGCGCCCGGCCGACCATCCCGGAGATGATCCGGCCCTCGGAGACGTCCTCGACGGACGGATCGAGGGTCTCGATCGAGCGCCCGTCGCGCAGGATCGTGATCCGGTCCGCGATCGCCCTGACCTCGTTGAGCTTGTGCGAGATGATCACCGAGGTGATGCCCTCGTCGCGCAGCCCACGCAGCAGGTCGAGCAGGTGGGCGGAGTCGTCGTCGTTCAGCGCCGCGGTCGGCTCGTCGAGGATCAGCAGCCGTACCTTCTTGGAGAGCGCCTTGGCGATCTCGACGAGCTGCTGCTTGCCCACGCCGAGGTCGAGCACCGGCGTCACCGGGTTCTCGTCCAGCCCCACCCGGCGCAGCAGCAGCCCGGCCTCGTGGTTGGTCCGGTTCCAGTCGATCAGCCCTCGGGTGGACAGCTCGTTGCCGAGGAAGATGTTCTCGGCGATCGAGAGCTGCTGGGCCAGCGCCAACTCCTGGTGGATGATGGCGATGCCGACCTGCTCGCTCTGCCGGATGTCGGCGAACCTGCACAGCTCGCCGTCGAAGTAGATCTCACCCTCGTACGACCCGTGCGGGTAGACGCCCGAGAGCACCTTCATCAAAGTCGACTTGCCCGCGCCGTTCTCGCCGCAGATCGCGTGGATCTCGCCCCGGCGTACGGACAGGTTGACGTCCTGGAGCGCCTTGACCCCGGGGAACGTCTTGGTGATCCCGCTCATCCGCAGGATGTTGTCGTCGGTCATGCCTGCTGTCCCTCCGGGCAGTGCTGGTCCGCCGTAACCACGTCGCCCCGCCGGTGCCGCCGCCCGGCCCCGTGACGGGACCCGGCGGCGGCACCGGCGATCGGACTACTTGAGCTGGTCGGCGGTGTAGAAGCCGGTGTCGACCAGGGCCTTCTGGTAGTTGGCCTTGTCCACCACGACCGGCTGGAGCAGGAACGACGGGACGACCTTGTTGCCGTTGTCGTAGTCGGTGGTGTTGTTCACCTCGGGCTTGCCGCCCTTGAGCACGGCGTCGGCCATCTTGACGGTCACGTCGGCGAGCTGCGCGGTGTCCTTGTAGACGGTCGAGTACTGCTCACCCGCGATGATCGACTTCACCGAGGCCAGCTCCGCGTCCTGCCCGGTCACGACCGGGTACGGCTGACCCGCGGTGCCGTAACCGCTGGTCTTGAGCGCGGAGAGGATACCGATCGACAGACCGTCGTACGGCGAGAGCACGCCCTGCACCTTGGTGCCGCCGCTGTACGTCTTGGCCAGCAGGTCCTCCATCCGCCGCTGCGCGGTGGACGGGTCCCAGCGCAGGATGGCCACGGTCTTGAAGTCCTTCTGACCGCTCTTCACCACCAGCGTGCCCTTGTCGACGTACGGCTGGAGGATCGACATCGCGCCGTTGAAGAAGAAGGTGGCGTTGTTGTCGTCCGGCGAGCCGGCGAAGAGCTCGATGTTGAACGGGCCCTTGGCGTCGCCGTCGGTGCCGTCGGCCTTCTTCAGGCCCAGGCCGGTCAGGAGCGAGGTGGCCTGCTCGACGCCGACCTTGAAGTTGTCGAAGGTGGCGTAGTAGTCCACGTTCGGGCTGTTGCGGATCAGGCGGTCGTAGGAGATGACCGGGATCTTCTTGTCCCCGGCCTCCTGCAACTGGGTGGTCAGCGCGGTGCCGTCGATCGAGGCCACGATCAGCAGCTTGGCGCCCTTGGTGATCTGGTTCTCGATCTGGTTGACCTGCGTCGGGATGTCGTTCTCGGCGTACTGCAGGTCGACCTTGTAACCCAGCTTCTCCAGGGCGGCCTTGACGTTGTCGCCGTCGTGGATCCACCGCTCCGAGGAGCGGGTCGGCATGGTCACGCCGACCAGGGCACCGCTGTTGTCGCCGCCCTCGCCGGCCTGGTCGACCGTCTTGGTGCTTGAGCCGCAGGCCGCAAGGGCAGCGGCGAGCGTGATGGCGCCAGCCACCGACGCGAGCCGTACGAACCTCATGTTCTCTCCTTTGAGTACAGAGCCTTCTGTTTCAGGTGCCGGTCGGCCGGGGGGCCGTCGGCGGGTGGTGCGGACAGAGCGACTGGCCTCATCCCCTGCCCGGCAGCCCTTGGGCGAGCCGGTAGTAGGCCTGGTTCCAGCGCATCCGGTCGGTGAAGCCGCCGGTGGTGGTCTGCTGGTCGATCACCAGCAGTTCGGTGCGGAGCATGTGGGCGAAGTCCTGGAGGGTCTCCACCCCGACCTCCTGGGTCAGCACCGTGTGGTGCGGCCCGCCGGCGGTGAGCCAGCTCTCGGCGGAGGTGGAGAGCGACGGTGCCGGCTTCCACACCGCGCGGGCGACCGGCAGGTTCGGCAGCGGCTCGTCCGGCGGCACGACCTCGATCTCGTTGGCCACGAACCGGAACCGGTCGCCGAGGTCGGCCAGGCCGATCACCACGCCGGGGCCGGGCCGCGCGTCGAAGACGAGCCGGACCGGGTCCTCCCGGTCACCGATGCCGAGCGGGTGGATCTCGCACGACGGCTGGTCGCTGGCGATGGTCGGGCAGACCTCCAGCATGTGCGCGCCGAGGATCTTCGGCTCGCCGGGGCCGAAGTGGTAGGTGTAGTCCTCCATGAAGGAGGTGCCCCGCCCGGTCCCGGCGCCCATCGCCTTCACCGCGGCGAGCAGCGCGGAGGTCTTCCAGTCGCCCTCGCCGCCGAAGCCGTAGCCGTCGGCCATCAGCCGCTGTACGGCGATGCCGGGAAGTTGGCGCAGCCCGCCCAGGTCCTGGAAGTTGGTGGTGAACGCGCCGAAGCCGCCGGTGGTGAGGAACTGCCGCAGGCCGAGTTCGATCCGGGCCGCGTAGCGCAGTTCGGCGTGGCGGTCACCGCCGCGCTCCAGCCCCGGGGCGAGCCGGTACTGGTCGGCGTACTCGGTCACCAGCTTGTCGATCGCGTCGTCGGCCACCCGGTCGACCAGCTCGACCAGGTCGTTGACCCCGTACGTGTTGACCGAGACGCCGAACCGCAGCTCCGCCTCGACCTTGTCGCCTTCGGTGACCGCCACGTCCCGCATGTTGTCACCGAACCGGGCCAGCCGCAGCGTACGCAGGTGCGCGTAGCCGGCGGCGGCACGGGCCCAACCGTCGATCCGGGCGACCAGGGCCGGGTCGGAGGCGTGACCCGCCACGGTCTTGCGGGCCACGCCGAGCCGGGTCTGGATGAACCCGAACTCGCGGTCGCCGTGCGCGGCCTGGTTGAGGTTCATGAAGTCCATGTCGATCGACGCCCACGGCAGCGCCGCGTTGAGCTGCGTGTGCAGGTGCAGCAGCGGCTTGCGCAGCACGTCGAGCCCGCTGATCCACATCTTCGCCGGGGAGAAGGTGTGCATCCAGGCGATGACCCCGACACAGTCCGGGTCGGCGTTCGCCGCGAGCATGACCTGCCGGATGGCGGCGGCGTCGGTGAGCACCGGCTGCCACACCAGTTCGGCGGCGATCGGGCCGGTGGCGGCCAACGTACGTTGGATTTCCTGCGACTGGTCGGCGACCTGCTGGAGCGTCTCCGGCCCGTAGAGGTGCTGGCTGCCGGTGAGGAACCAGATCTGGGGTTGAGTGGCCATGGTGGTGGCGGGTCCTCCTGTCCCGGGCATGATCACGCCTGCCCGTACACGTTCTGGTAGCGGGCGTAGAGCGAGTCGATGTCGCGCTGCTCGATCGGCAGCGGGGTGCCGAGCTGGCGCGAGATGTGTACGGTGCGCGCCACGTCCTCGCACATCACGGCCGCCTTGACCGCCGCGCGGGCGCTCGCCCCGATGGTGAAGACCCCGTGGTTTTGCATCAGCACGGCGGGCGACCGGTGTCCGGTGAGGGTGGCGACGATGCCCTGTCCGATCGAGTTGTCGCCGATCAGCGCGAACGGGCCGACCGGGATCTCGCCACCGAACTCGTCGGCGATCATCGTGAGCACGCACGGGATCGGTTCGGCCCGCGCCGACCAGGCGGTGGCGTACGTGGAGTGGGTGTGCACCACCCCGTGCACGTGCGGCATGTGCTTGTAGACGTAGGCGTGCGCGGCGGTGTCCGACGACGGGGCGAGGTCGCCGTCGACCAGGTTGGCGTCGAGGTCGGTCACCACCATGTTGTCGGCGGTGATCTCGTCGTAGCTCACCCCGGACGGCTTGATCACCAGCAGGTCGGCACCGGGCACCCGGGCCGAGACGTTGCCGGCGGTCCAGACCACCAGCTCGTTGCGGGGCAGTTCGGCGTGGAGCGCGGCCACCTGCGCGCGCAGCGTACGGATGGTCTCCGCGACGGAGGCGGTCACGGTCGTCACCGGGTCACCTCGGCGGCGCTGGTCGTGCCGGTCTCGGTCGTCGTGGTCGCGGTCGTACCGGTCTCGGTCGTACCGGCCAGGGCCTGCCGGCGGATGGCGCGAAGTCTGCGCATGACCCCGTTCCCTCCCCTGCCGAAATGGTCGTGGAGCTGGCGGTACTCGTCGTACAGCTCGTCGTAGCGGCCCGCCGCCGCCTCGTCCGGGGTGTAGACCGAACGTTCGACCCGCCCCATCCGGGCCGCCGCCGCGCGCACGTCGGGGTACGCCCCGGCGGCGACCGCGGCGTGGATGGCCGAACCGAGTGCCGGCCCCTGGGCCGAGGTGATCAGCGACAGCGGCAACCGGGTGACGTCGCTGTAGATCTGCATCAGCAGCTTGTTCTTGGTCAGACCGCCGACGACAAAGAGTTCGGAGACCGGTACGCCGGCTCCGGCGAAGGTCTCGATGATGGTCCGGGTGCCGAACGCGGTCGCCTCCAGCAGCGCCCGGTAGACGTCCTCCGGGCGGGTGGCCAGGGTCTCCCCGACCAGCAGTCCGGAGAGTTCGTGGTCGACCAGGACCGAACGGTTGCCGCTGTGCCAGTCGAGCGCGACCAGTCCGTGCTGGCCGACCCGCTGGGTGGCGGCGAGTCGGGTGAGGTGTTCGTGCACGGTCAGCCCCGAGGCGGCGGCGGCCTCGCTGTACGCCGCCGGCACCTGGGTCTCGACGAAGTGGGCGAAGATGTCGCCGACGCCGCTCTGTCCGGCCTCGTACCCCCAGCTCCCGGAGACGATGCCGCCGTCGACCACCCCGCACATGCCCGGTACGTCGCGCAGCTCGTCGCCGTTCATCACGTGGCAGGTCGAGGTCCCCATGATGGCGACCATCTGGCCCGGTTGCAGCGCGTTGCCGGCGGCGGCGGTGACGTGCGCGTCCACGTTGCCGACCGCGACCGGGATGCCGACCGGGAGCCCGGTCCAGCCGGCGGCCTCGGCGGTCAGCGTGCCGGCGACCGCACCCAGGGCACCGATCGGCTGGTCGAGCTTGGTGGTCACGAAGTCGACGAAGCCGGGGTTGAGCGCGGCGAGGAACTCGGCGTCCGGGTACCGCCCGTCCTGGAGGATGCCCTTGTAACCCGCGCTGCACGCGTTTCGTACGTAGCTGCCGGTGAGCTGCCAGACGATCCAGTCGGCCGCCTCGACCCAGCGCTCCATCGCCGCGTAGACCTCGGGGTCCTCCTCCAGCAGTTGCAGCGCCTTGGCGAACTCCCACTCCGAGGAGATCAGCCCGCCGTAGCGGGGCAGCCAGGCTTCGTCGCGGTCGGCGGCGAGCTTGTTGATCCGGTCGGCCTGCGGCTGGGCGGCGTGGTGACGCCAGAGCTTGACGTAGGCGTGCGGCCGGTCGGCGAACCGGGGCAACTCGTTGAGCGGGGTGCCGTCGGCCAGGGTCGGGACCATGGTGCAGGCGGTGAAGTCGGTGCCGATGCCGACCACCGCCGCCGGGTCCGCGCCCGCGTCGGCCAACGCGGCCGGTACGGCGTGCCGCAGCACGTCGACGTAGTCGCTCGGCACCTGCAACGCCCAGTCCGGACCGAGCGGCACACCACCGGGGAGCGTGTCGGTGAGCACGGCGTGCGGGTACTCGTACACCGCCGACCCGAGCTCGGCGCCGTCCGACACCCGTACCACGACGGCACGGCCGGACAGCGTCCCGTAGTCGACTCCGACTACGAGGGCATCTGACGGATCGATCGACATGTCTGGCACCTTCATGGGGCAGGCGGACAGGGACCGGGCCTCGGATCGCAGGCTCGGACCCAGAGTGTTATCGCTAACAATTAGCGGGTCAACCGGGAGCCGTAACATTTCAGTAACGACAAGGCGATCTCCCGTGACCCAACTGGCTACATTCCGTTAGCCGGCGGCGGCCGGAACGCCGGGGTGGGCCGACGCCGGACGGGCCGGTGGCCAGGGGCGTCACCGGAGAGACCTGCGTCACGTCCGACTCAGTCCGGTGGCGGCGCCACACTCTGTCGGGAGACCAGGGTCGGCGCGACGGTGTACCGCTCGGTCGTCGGCCGTCCGGACTCGATCTGCTCCAGCAGGAGCGAGAGGCTCGCCCTTGCCACGGCACGGAAATCGGGCCGGACCGTCGTCAGTGGAGGGATGAAGTACGCCGCCTCGGGAACGTCGTCGAAGCCGACCACACTCACCTCCTCCGGCACCCGACGCCCGCGCTCGCTCATCGCCCGGAGGATGCCGAGCGCGAGGTGGTCGTTTGCCGCGAAGATCGCGGTGACCTCGGGCATCCGGGCCAGCATCTGCCCGGCGCGGTAACCCGACGCGGCCGTCCAGTCGGCCGGCATCAGCGGCGGCAACTCGGCGCCGGCCGCGCGCAGCGCCTCCTGCCAGCCCTCGATCCGGCCGGCGCTGTCGAACCACTCGGGCGGGCCGGAAACGTGCCAGACCGTACGGTGACCGGCATCGAGCAGGTGCCGGGTGGCGTCCCGCGCGCCGCTGACCTGGTCCACGGTGACCAACGCGGCCGACCGCTGCGGGTCGCCGTCGACGGCCACCAGCGGTACGTCCGCCGGCAACGCGTCCAGCGCCTCGTTGGCCGAGGTGACCGGGGCGATCACCATGATCCCGGCGACCCGGTGGTCCAGGTGCCGGGTGACCGCCTCGGCGATGGACGGCCGGTCGAGCACGCTGACGCTGGCCACGCTGACCGCGAAACCGGCTTCCGCCGCCGCCTGCTCGAACGCCTCCAGCAGGGATGCGGGGCCGTAGAGGGTGGAGTTCTGGGTGACCACGCCGATCGACTGCGACCGGCCGGTGACCAGGGTGCGGGCCGCCCGGTTCGGTCGGTAGCCCAGCTCGGCGATGGCGGCGCGGACCCGGCTGCGGGTCTGCTCGCGGACGTTCGGATGGTCGTTGAGCACCCGGGAGACGGTCTGGTGGGACACCCCGGCAAGCCGCGCGACGTCGGTCATCGCGGGATTGCGCGTCACCCTGTTATCCACTTCGCTACCTCACTCGGGGAAATGCTCACATATCGCCGCAGCGGGCGATGGGCGCCGCCAGGGAAACGATTATCGTCGGCCACCCCACGGGACCCACCAGCCCGCGAACGGGTACGACAACCGGCCCGTCCGGTACGCCCACCCTTCCGACCGATCCACATCGACACCGTGCGTCATGTCGATCGATCGGTGGGCGGATCGGCCCCACTCCTCTTCCTCCCGGGCAGGCGTCGCCCTGGTGGCGATCATGTTAGCGATAACACGACGCTCGTCAAGGGGCCACACCGCCTACCCGACCCGGTGGACGTACCCCGGGAACGGGCGTGGGCGACCACCGGACAACACCGGCGACCGCCCACGCCCGACCACCCAGGGTCACGACGTCCCCCACACCACCGTCACGACCGGACCACCGTCACGTCCTTACCACCGGCACGACCTCACCACCGTCGTGTGCTCACCACTGGATCGACCTTCGGACCGACGGCACCGTCGACAAGCCCGGTCGGGCCGGTTCCGGTCGGACCTCGCGGCGTCGCGCCGGCAGCCGGGAC
Organism: Micromonospora sp. NPDC050397; assembly: GCF_044901685.1. Classification (NCBI taxonomy): domain Bacteria; kingdom Bacillati; phylum Actinomycetota; class Actinomycetes; order Micromonosporales; family Micromonosporaceae; genus Micromonospora; species Micromonospora sp. NPDC050397. Next base: position 9,154 of record NZ_JBJDPS010000007.1, on the reverse strand, counting down.
ACCCGGTCGGCCAGCCGCAGCGCCGGCCGGGGCGGCGACAGGTGGTGCCCGATCGGCAGGAGGTAGAGCAGCAGGGCCGCGCCCATCGCCGTACTGAAGCTGATCAGACCCATCGCGATCGCGATCGACGCGTGGAAGAGCAGCCCGGCGACCAGCAGGCGGCGCTTCGCCGCCGGCCCGAGCAGGATCGCCAGCGCGAGGGCGAACTCGAGCGCCACCGAACCCCAGGTAAGCAGCGCCACGCCGAGTGACGAGTCGGTGACCACGTCGACCAGCGGGCGCAGCCAGTCGGGTGCCCCGAAGGTCGGGTTGCGCAGCCAGTAGTACAACGACGTCCCGTCGGCCCACTCGCGTACGCCGAGCTTCGCCACCGAGGCGTGCAGGTACAGCACCGCGACCTGCACCTGGACCAGGATCAGCACGACACACGCCACCAGCCGGGCCAGACCCGGCTCCCGTACGGGCGGGCGGGACCAGTGCCAGCGGCGCGGGTCGGTCAGCGTCACCGGGATCAGCAGCAGGGTCAGGACCGCCGTGACCTGGTCCCCACCGTCCACGATCGAGGTGTTGACCAGCAGGCTCCAGGAGACCCACCAGTGCAGCACACCGGTGAACCGGGGACGCCAACCGGACGCCACCACCAGCAGCACCGCCACGCTCAGCCAACGGGCCGCCTCGCCCTGCCAGGCCGGCACCACACACCACAGACCCGCCTGCATCGGGCCGGCGCAGACCGCGCCCTTGGTGCCGTCGGCCAGCGGCGACAGCAGCACCGACGAGCTGGTGGCGAGCAACGTACCGAGGGTGGCGAGGGCGAGCAGGGTCCGGGCCAGGCCCAGCCCCGAGCCCCAGGGCGCCTCGGCCAGCCTCGGTCGGGCCCACCGACCGAGAGAGATCAACGACCGGGTCAGCACGAGACCACCACCCGGATGACCTTCGACGGCATCACCGTCGGCAACCCGCGCCAGGCCCACGGCAGTACGTCCTGCATGACCAGGCCAACCTCGCCGCAGACGCTTCGCAGGTTGGAGACGTTCGCGACCCGCTGCGGGCGGGCCGACAACGCTCCCAGACAGTCGAGCGGCTCCCGCTCGCAGTCGGTCCACTCCTCCGGCCGCAACTGGTTGGCGACGATCGCCACCTCGGTCCCCTGCGACCGGTTGCGCCGGTTGAGCCCCATCAGACTCCCCGCGCCCTCGTGCGCGCCGACCGTCAACCGGTCCCAGCCGCCGTCGGCGCGGACGCCGTAGACCATCACGTCCGGCGTACGCGGACTCATGGTGAAGAAACCCCAACCCTCGGGCACCACCGTACGGAACGCCTGCGGGTTGCCGAACGGCAACTCGAAGGGAGTGGCCGGCAGCGCGGCGTGGAGCACGTACACCACGGCCACCGCGGCGAGCGCGATCAGCGTCGCGATACTCCGGCCCAGCCGCAGATCCACCCGGTCCCCGGCGGACGACTCCGGTTCCGGTCGGCCGTCACCCGCACCACCGGCGACGACGGTCCCGTCGGCGTCGTCGGTCGGCTCGGGACGATCCGTGTCCTCGGCTGTGCCGGCACTGTCGGCCGGTGTGCGGTGCCGCCACACCGCGCTGCTGGTATCCATCAGGCTTTCCTCCGTCCCTTCGTCAGCGCACGCTGAGGTTCTGCGCGATGGTGCGGATGGTGATCTCGTCCGGCAGGTTGCCGGTGGCGAACCGGTCCTTGATGCTGAGCGACCAGACCACGTAGATGTGCCGAACGATCACGATGATCCGGTAGACGACCACGTACCGCTGCCAGACCAGGATGGTGCTGGCCGAGGAGCCGCCGACGGCCACCTCCATCGCCTTGTCCATGGTGTCCCGGCCCCAGAGGTCGTCCAGCGCCAGCCGGGACTTCACCCCGAGGTCGTGCAGCGCCGGCGCGATCTCGTTGGGGTCACCGGACTGGACCCGGCTGGCGAACGACTCGCCCCACTTCTCGTCCTTGGCGATCGCCTCGCCGATCGCGTCCCTGGACCGCTTCGCCTCCTCGGTCCACTCGATCTTCGGCCGCTCCAGCCCGGTCAGGTGCCGGGCCGCCGGACCCTCGGCGAACAGGATCGCGTCGGCGAGTTCCGTCGCCTTGTACGCCGGAGCAGCCGCCGGCGCATCGGCCCGCACCTGGCCGGCGTACCCGAGACCGACCGCGACGATCGCGACCAGCGCGACCGCCCACACCCATCTCCTTCGAAACGCGTCGATGAATACCAACTCGTTCACCCTCCCTGACCTGCGATCTGGCGGATGCCCCCTCGGCACCCGCCTGAGATCAGGATCAGCCGATCCGGGCCGCGCCGGACAGGACCGCTGTCCCGCCCAGTTCACCGGGGTAGTGGCACTGGACACGAGGGGCGTCGATGTGCGCCACAACCACGCCACAACCGCCAACGGTCTTAATGGAGGCTCCACGGCAACCGAAGGAGAGGACCCGATGACACGTCCGCGCTGGCGGATTGGCCGGCTTGCCGCCACCGTCGTATTTCCCACGGCGCTGCTGGGTCTGACCCCGGCGGCCAGCCACGCCTGCTGCGACCCCGCCGACGACCGCCTGCTGGTCTCGGTGAACGGCACCATCTGCTGGGAGCAGCCCCCGATCGACGGCGCCCCGGCGACACGCGCACGAGACGGCCGGGCGATCGTCACCGTGACCCTGTCGCAGCCGGTGAAGGAGGCGGTCACCGTCCTGTTCCGCACCGCCGACGGCACCGCCGTCGCACCGGAGGACTACGTCGCGATCCGGCAGCAGCGGGTGACGATCCCGGCCGGCGCGAAGGGTGTCGAGGTGCCGGTGGAGATCCGGGACGACGGCCTGCGCGAGCCCGACGAGTGGTTCGTGGTCAGCATCTCCGACCCGTCCACCGGCACGATCGGACAGGGCCGGGCGGAAGTGGTGATCAAGGACGGCGCCCCGCCGAAGGGCCCGAGGGGTCAGTAGGCACCCGGAGCCACGGCTGGCCGTGCGTCACGTTCGAGACGTACGGCCAGCTCACCGGCCTCCGCGACGGCGTTGGCCCGCCGGTACAGCCCGACGGCGAGCCGCCAGTGGTGCTCGCTAGCGGTCCGGTCGCCGAGGCGCCGGCCCAGTTCGCCGAGATCCTGACGAACCCGGGCCTCCTCGTACGGGTCCGGTGTCCGTGCCCGCAGGGCGAGCGCGTGCCGGAGTTCGTCGCCCGCGCCGGTGAGGTCGCCGGCTCGCAGGTACGCCTGCCCCAGGTGGTGCCGGGTGACCGCCTCGAGGTGCTGGTCGGCCAGGTCGCGGGTGAGCGACAGGGCCCGCCGCAACGGGCTGATCGCGGCCGCCGGCTCGCCCTTGCGCAGCAGCGCCAGCCCGAGGCCGTTCATCGTCTCCGCCTCGTACCGTCGGTCGCCGATCGCCTGGTAGACCAGGAGCGCCTGGCCGAGGTGGTCCAGGGCGGCGTCGAGCCGCCCCCGGCCCAGGTCCGCCTCGCCGAGACTGTGCAGCACGGCCGCCTCCAGCCTGGGGTTGCCCACCTCCCGGCTGATCGTGAGCGCCTGCGCGAGATCGGTCGTGCCCAGTTCCGGCCGACCCATCCGGACGTAGGTGTGACCGGTGTTGTTGAGCGCGAGCGCGATACCCAGGCGGTAGCCGCTGGCGGTGTGGATGGCGAGCGCGTGCCGGAACGCGGTGACCGCCTCGTCGAACCGGCGCAGACCGCTGTACGCGGCGGCGATGTTGTTGTAGACGTGCCCGGCCCCGCGCCGGTCGTCGCTGGCCAGCATCAGCGGCAGTGCCTCGTGCAGGCTGGAGAGCGCGGCGTCGAAGCGTCTCGACATGATGAGGGCGACGCCGAGCCCACTGAGCATCAGCCCCTCGGTGGCCGGGTCGTTGACCTGGCGCGCCGCGGTCACCGCCCACCGGCACATCTCCACCCGCTCGGGCCAGTGCCCCCGGGAGTCGTAGAACCCGATCAGCAGGTACGTGAGCTGCCAGGCGGCGGTGGGCAGTCCCCGCTGGGCCGCGTACCGGGTGACCGGGAGCAGGTTGCCCCGCTCGGCGTCGAGAAAGGCGAGCGCGGCGTGGTGCTCGGCCGGGAACGGGGGTTGCGCCGGCGGGTGCCGCAGTACCGCCGTCACCCGGTCCCGCCCCGGGTCGAGCACCTTGTTCGCGGCGGTCGCGACCGCCAGATACCAGTCGACGATCCGGTGTACGGCCTCGTCCCGGGCCGGTGTCGTCTCGTCGACGGTGGCGCACTGCTGCGCGAAGAGCGCGATCAGGTCGTGGAACCGGTACTGGTCCACCCCGGTCTCGACGGCGAGATGGGCCACCACCAGTTCGTCGACGATCCGGCGGGCCTCGGTCACCCCCAGGTCGGCGACGGCAGCGGCGAGCAGGGTGTGGAAGGTCGGACCGGGATGCAGCCCGAGCAGCCGGAACAGCCGGGCGGCCGGACCGCTCAACGCCCGGTACGCGCTGGCGAACACGGTCCGTACGCTGCGCGAGTCGCCGTCGACACTGAGCGCGTCGAGCCGGTTCGCACCCGCCAGTTCGGCCACCAGCGTGCCGATCGTACGGTTCGGCCGGCTGGCCAGCTTCGCCGCCGCGATCCGCAGTGCCAGCGGCATCCGGTCGCAGAGCCGGACCAGTTCGGCCGCCTCGGCCCGTTCCCGCTCCACCGCGGCGGCGCCGAGCAGCCGGACCAACACGGCGAGCGCCTCGTCCACCGGGAGCACGTCGAGGCTGACCGGGCAGACCGCGTGGTGGGTGTTCAGCGCGGCGATGGCGCTGCGGCTGGTGACCAGGAGCATGGTGCCGGCACTGCCCGGGACCAGCGGCAGTACGTCGTCGGCGGTGCCGGCGTTGTCCAGCAGGATCAGCATCCGGCGGCCGTGCAGCAACGAACGGTAGAGGCTGGCCTGCTCGGTCGGCTCGGCCGGAACCCGGTCGGCCGGCACGCCCAGGCTGCGCAACATGTGCGACAGCGCGTGCCCGGGCGGCAGGGTCGCGTCCCGCTCGTGTCCGCGCAGGTCCACGAAGAGCTGGCCGTCGGGGAAGTGGTTGGCGACCCGGCGTCCCCACTGCACGGCCAACGCCGTCTTGCCGATGCCGGCCGGACCGGAGATGAGAGCCAGCGGCAGGTCCGCCTCCGGGTCGTCGAGCAGACGGTCCAGGACGGACAGTTCCGGTGAGCGGCCGGTGAAGAACCCGACCGGCGCCGGAAGCTGCCTCGGGGTCGGCATCGACGGTCCGCCGCCATCGGTCCTGTGCCCGCCGCCGTCGGTCGTATGCCCGCCTGCCTCGGCCGGGCCCGACCGGGCGGGCGCGTCGGACGTGCCGGACGCGGGTGGTGGGGCGGAGCCGGGCGGCCGGGACGACGTGCCGGTGGCACCGGGGTCGGGCAGCGGCTCGGGGTCGAGTGCCGGGTCGCGTCGCAGGATCCGGGTGTGCAGGCGGGCCAGGTCGGGGCCCGGATCGACGCCGAACTCCTCGGCCAGACCGACCCGCAGCCGCTGGTAGGCGTCGAGCGCGTCGGTCTGCCGGCCGCTGCGGTAGAGCGCCAGCATGAACAGACCGACCAGCCGCTCCCGGGACGGGTACTCCACCAGCAGGCGTTCCAGCTCGCCGACGGCTACGGCATGCCGGCCGAGCCGGAGTTCCGCGTCCCACCGGTCCTCCACCGCGACCAGCCGCACCTCGCCGAGTCGGTCCACCTCCGCCGCGCCCCACCCGGTCGGTTCGGCGTCGGCGAGGGCCACCTCGTGCCGCCACAGCCCCAGCCCCGCCCGCAACCCGGCGACGGCCCGCGCCGGCTCACCGGCGGCCAGGTCCTCGCGCCCCCGGCGGGCGTACTCCTCGAAGCGGATCGCGTCGACCGTCTCCGGGGCGAGCCGCAACGCGTACCCGGAATCCCTGGTCACCAGGACGTCTGGCAGGCCGCAGAGGGTCAGCGCCGAGCGGACCCGGGCGATGTGACTGTGCAGGGACTTGACCGCCGTACGGGGTGGACGCTGTCCCCAGAGCGCGTCGACCAGACGCCACTGCGGGACGACGGTGCCGGCCTTCAACGCGAGCAGACCCACCACGGCCCGCTGGCGTGCCCCGACGAGCAGCGCCGGACCGGCCGGACCGACCACCTCCACCGGCCCGAGCAGGCGGACCCACCGCTGCACCGGGGTAGCCCCGACCGGCTGGTCCGGGGCCGAGCCGGTGGCGTTCCCGACCGCCGACGTGCCCCCCACGGTTCCCCCTCCCGCGCGGGCGAACACGCGTTTCGAAGTCGCCTCCCCCGCAGCATAGGTCCCGTACCGATCGATGGACAGCAATCACCGTGGGTTCCGCGCGACCGATCCCGGACAGTTCCACAACCGGAGCACAACCGGCGGACAACCCGGCCGCAGCCCAGGTTCCGTAGACCGGAGTCATGCGTCACCAGGCGATCCTCACCATCCCGATCACCGTGACCCGGCAGGCCGGGCAGCCACTGCACGAACAGATCGCGACCCAGGTCGGCACCGCCGTTGAACACGGTCTGCTGGCACACCGTACGCAGCTCCCGTCGACCCGTACGCTCGCTTCCCTGCTGGGCGTCTCGCGGGGCGTCGCGACGGCGGCGTACGAGTTGCTGTTCACCCGCGGCTACCTGGAGAGCCACCCGGGCTCGGGGACGTACGTCGCCGGCCACCCGGCGTCGCGCCAGCAGCCCGGCGGCTCCGGACGGACCGGCGGCAACCCGGCGGCCCGACGCCGACCGGGGCCGACCGACCGCGCCGCCGCTCCGCCCCGCCCGCTGTCCGACCGGGGCGCCGCCGCGCTGCCCCGCCCGCCGGCCGGGCGGCCGGGGATCCTCGACCTGCGCCCCGGTCAGGTGGACATCGAGGCCTGCCCCCTGCCCGCCTGGCGTGCGGCCTGGCGGCGGGCGAGCTTCAACCGGCCGCCGGCCCAACCGCTGCCGCCGCTCGGCCTGCCCGAGCTGCGCCGGGCCGTCGCCGAGCACCTGGCCCGGCAGCGCGGGGTGACGCTGGCCGGGCGGGACGTGATCATCACCGGCGGCACCGCGCACGGGCTGCGGCTGGTCCTCGACGCGTTGGGGCTGCGGGGGCGCCAGGTGGCGATCGAGGAGCCGGTACCGCCGGCCCTGCACCGGGCGGCCGGCGGTGAGACGGAACGTCCGGCCGCGCTGCCGGTGGACGGCGACGGCGCCCGCGTCGACCTGGTCGGCCCGGCCTGTCGGGCGATCGTGGTCAGCGCGGACGCCCAGGTGCCGCTCGGACACGTGCTCTCCGCGCCACGGCGCCGGGCGGCGGTGGCGTGGGGCGCGAGCACCGGCGGGCACATCGTGGAGATCGCCTGCGACCCGGTGTTCCGGCCGTCGGTCAGTCAGCTCCCCCGGCTGTACGGCCCCGCGGGCACCCGGTCGATCCTGGTCGGCGGCTTCTGCGAGCTGCTCACCCCGGCACTCAACCTCGGGTACGCGCTGGTACCGCGCGACCTCACCGCCCCGGTCGCCCGACTGCTCGGCGAGTACGCCGCCGCACCGCCGTACCTGACCCAGCTCGCGCTGGCGTCGCTGCTGCGCGACGGGGTGATCGTGCGACTGATGCACCGCCTCGGTCGCCGGTACGCGACCCGACGGCGGATCGTCGAGTCGTCGCTCGCTCCGCTGCGCCGGGTCCGGCTCGGCGCCCGCCACGGGGTGAACACCGAGGTGCTGCACCTGCCGGACCAGCTCGACGCACGGCAGGTGGCGGAACGGGCACTCGCCCACGGCGTACGGGTGTCGACGCTGGCGCCGTACCACTTCTCCGGGCGGCGGGTGCCGCCGGCACTGGTGATCGGCTTCGGCCACCAGCCGGATTCGGAGCTTCGCCGGAGCATGTCCCGCCTGGTCGACGCCCTCTCCGAGCCGTTCTGACGCCGGACGCACGGCCCGGGCCACCCGTCCGGCGTGCCAGGTCGCCGGTAACCGGTGTGGCCGGGTCGCCGGTGGTCGGATTACGTCGCCGGGGCGTCCAGGTCGAAGATCAGGCAACTGGAGGTGGCGTGGGCGATCAGCCGATCGGCGCCGTCGAGCACCCTCGCCTCGGCCAGTGCCGTACGCCGGCCCCGTTGCAGCACGGTGCCCTCGCAGCGCAGCGTGCCCGAGGCGACGGTGGCCGGACGCAGGAACTTCACGTTCAGGTCGAGGGAGGTGTACCCGACGCCGGCCGGCAGGGTGCTGTGCACCGAGCACCCGGCGGCGGTGTCGAGCAGCGTGGAGAGCACGCCGCCGTGCACACTGCCGAGCGGGTTGTAGTGGAACTCCTGGACCACCAGCTCGACCGTCACCCGGCCCTCGTCGGCCGTCATCCGGGTCATGTCGATCAGGTGCATCACCGGCGGTGGCGGCAGCTCGCCCGCGATCATCGAGCGGAGTGTCTCGAGCCCACCGCGCCGGCCCACACTCGCCGCGTTGACCGCCGGGTCGCTCCAGGTGAAGGTACGGCTGCGCTGCCCCGGCTGCTGGATCCCGGCCGCGGGACCGGCGGGCTGAGTCTGAGTCACGAACGCAGCGTCGCAGGCGTTGCTGGGTCTGTCAATCAGACCTAGCCTGTCGGTGTGACGTCGACGGTGGTGGACTGGGAGCCGGACAACTGCACCATCGCGCGGGCGATGGCGATCCTCGGCGAACGCTGGACCGTGGTGGTGCTCCGCGAGGTGTTCACCGGCGTACGTCGCTTCGACGACATGCGCGTACGGACCGGCATCCCCCGCCAGGTGTTGACCAACCGGCTGGCCGGACTGGTCGAACAGGGTCTGCTGCGCCGGGAGCCCTACCGGGAGCCGGGCGCCCGGCAGCGGCACGAGTACCGCCTCACCGAGAAGGGCCTGGACCTCTGGCCGGTGCTGGTCGCGCTCCTGACCTGGGGCGACCGTTACCTGGCCGACCCGGAGGGCGCACCGCTGGTCGCCGCACACCGCGACTGCGAGGCCCCGGTACGGATCGAGTTGCACTGCGCCGACGGGCACCAGGTCGCCGGCCCCCGCGACGTGGTGCCACGCCCGGGGCCGGGCCTACGCCAACGCCACTGAAGCGTAAGGAAGGGCCCCTTATTAACGCATAGCGCTCGGGTTCTAGGGATCGTTGCAACGCCTGATCGTGTCAGGGGTTGTGATGTTCGAGGTTCGCAGC
>NZ_JBJDPS010000006.1:300260-449478 GCF_044901685.1 Micromonospora sp. NPDC050397 | reverse complement strand
CTCGTAGGACCAAGGAGCGACGACGTCAGCGAGCGACCAACACGATTTTCAGCCCGGAACGGGCCACCTCGCCAGAGGCGACAAGGACTAACCCCCTCCCCCCGCCCTCCCCCTCCCCGCCCCTCACATCGCCGATCTAGGGCATATCGTCGCAAATGAAGATCAACAAGCGACGATATGCCCTAGATCAACGGGCGGTGGGGCGGGCGGCGGGGCGGGGGCGGCGGGAGGTGGGGGTGGGCGGGGGGAGGAGCAGCGCGGCGAGAGCTGCTAGTGGGGGCAGGCTGCCCAGGGACCAGAGCAGTGTGGCGGCGGACTGTTGGTCGGCCAGGGGCGGATCGCCCCAGGGGCGGGCCAGCGCGGTGAACCAGTTCGGGGCGAGCAGTTCGCCCGAGCGGGCGAGCAGCACACCGAGCCCGATCTGCGCCACCAGCAGCAGCACCACGGCGAGCAGTCGTGGCGCGTGCGACCTCGGCCGGTCCGGTACGGCGTCGACCCCGAGCACCGCCCAGAAGAAGAGCCCGCCGACGGCCAGGAAACAACCGATCATGACGAGATGCGCGGCGTGCGAGCGCAGGGTCAGCTCGTACAGCCCGGTGAAATAGAGCAGGTATCCGATGCCGGCGAGCGGGACGGCCGCCACCGGGGGCCGGGTCAACAGCAGCCGGGTACGTGACCCGAGCGCCGAGCACAGCCGCTCCCGCGTACCCGGCCAGCCGGGGTCGGTGCCGCTGGGCAGCGCCCGCAGCGCCAGGGTGAGCGGGGCGGCCAGCACGATCAGCAGCGGCGCGACCAGGGTCAGCGACAACTGCTGGAGCAGGTGCGCGCTGAACAGCAGGGGCGCGTACCGGGCCAGCCCGCCGGAGGTGGCGACGACCACCACGGTGGCCCCCACCAGGAAGGAGGCGGTGCGCGCCACCTGCCAGTGTTCGCCCCGTGCGCGCAGCCGGACCACCCCGCCGAGGTAGCACCAGGTGGCGCCGAGCGCCGCGGCGACAAAAATCGGCTCGGGCAGCCAGTCGCCCAGCCAGCGGCCGAGATCGGGGGCGGCCGGCATCGGGTAGCCGAGCAACGCCTGCGCGATGCTCTCCTCCGGTCCGCCCGGCACCGGCGCCGGGGTACGCGACAGCGCGACCGCAGTCCCCATCGCCCCGGCGAAGAGCAGGATCTCCACGGTGGCGACCCGGACGAAGACGCCCCGGACACCGGCGGCCAGGGCGGGCAGGGCCGCTCGCCGCTGCCACCAACCGACGAGGGCGAGCATGCCGAGCAGTACGGTCTTGAGCAGGACGAGCTGCCCGTAACGCGTGCCGACCAGCGCTCCGAGACCGGGCAGTCGGACGTACGCGGAGACCAGCCCGGAGGCGGCGACCAGGAGCAGGCAGGCTGCGGCGAGTGGCGAGAACCGGCGTACCGCGACGGCGAGTTGGTCGGTGGCGGCACGTCCGGTCAGCACCAGGGCGAGCAGTCCACCGACCCAGAGCGCCACCGGCAGTACGTGCAGCAGCAGACCGGAGACGGCAAGCTGGTGGTTGCTGGCCGCCGCCGCGTGCCCGGTGAAGACCGGCGGCACCATCGCCAGCACCGCCAGCAGCAGTCCGATCCCGGCGGTCCGGGGCGTCAGCGCCGAACGGCAGATCAGGAAGATCGCCCCGGCCAGCCATCCGACCAGGGCGAGTGCCTGCCCGAGCTGCACGCTGGTGGCGAAGTTGACCACCGAGGTCAGTGACACCGCCTCCGCGATCGGCAGTCCGAGCACGTCGGCGAGGGTGAGACAGAGGGCGGCGACGCTGGCCAGGCACCAGCCGAGGGCGGACCAGGCCGCCGCCCGGATTCGGCGGTAGCCGGTCGCGGAGAGTCCGCCGCCGCTGGCGCGAGGCGCGAAGAACACCGCCGCCAGCAGCAGGCCGACGGTGACCACAGCGCCGACCTGCATGCCGAGTCGGGCGGCCGGCAGCGCCCACGGGGTGATCGGGCCGGCGTCCACCAGACCGGGCAGCACTTCGCGACGGGTGGCGCCGCCGTACCAGAGGGTCACGGCCAGCACCCCGACGGCGACCAGCAGGCCGGCGGCGGCACGGACGCGACCGCCGGTCGCGGTGCCGGGCGACGCGGGCCGACCGGTCGCGGCCACCGGCTGGCCGGGGGCGAGCCCGCGCGGCTGGCCCGTCTCGGGTCCGGTCACGCTCGGCCGGCCCGACGCTGCCGGGTCAGTTCCGCCGCTGGTCACGGGCCGCCGGTCCCGCGCCGCCGGACCATCAGCAGCCCGGTGCCGAGCGCCAGTACGACCACGCCTCCGAGCAGCAGGAACGGCAGCGTGCTCCGGTCGTCCCCGTCGCCGGCGAGCAGTTCCTCGTCGGTGACGGCGGCGGGAGTGGTCGGCGGGACGTCCGATGTCGGCGCCGCCGTCGGCGAGGGTGGTGCCGCAGGAGTGGCCGGCGCGGTGGTGGGCGGCGCGGTGACGGTGAAGGTGTGCGAGCCGCGTACCGGGTGCCCGTCGACCGAGACCACCCGGTACGCCACCGTGTAGGCGCCCGCGTCGAGTGCCGGACGCAGCCGCTGTACCGCGCGTACGCCGTCGACCTGGGGCTTGCCGTCGACGACCGCCTTGCCGGCGGCGTCGGTGACGGCGACCGTGGTGAAGCGGGGATCGAGCCGTTCGGCGAAGTCGAGCGTCACCTCGGCCGGCGCGCTGGCCAGCTTGGCTCCCTTGGCCGGGTTGCTGGCCCGCAGTTCGTTGTGGGCCTGGGCGGGTGCGGGCGCGACCATCAGCGCGAGCGCACCCGTGACGGCGAAGACGGCGACCCGGCGGAACACTCGCATCCTGCTCAGCTCCCAACGGCGGTGACGGACGACCCCACAGGTAGTCGTGCCGGAGGGCGGGATGGTTCCCGGCGGGACCGGGAAATCACCAGTGACTGTCCTGACAGGACCGGGCCGAGGCGAGCGGTTCGACCTGGAGGGTGGCGTGGTCGATGCCGAAGTCCTCGTGCAACCGCTCACGCGCGGCGGCGAGCACCAGTCCCACGTCCGCTCCGCCGTCCAGGCTCAGGTGGGCCGATGCCACGTCCATGCCCGAGGTGAGGGTCCAGACGTGCAGGTCGTGTACGTCACTGACCCCGGCGACGCCGGAGAGGCTGGCCCGCACCAGGGACACGTCGACGTGTGGCGGGGCGGCCTGCACCAGCACCCGGGTCGCGGCGCGGGCGAGTTGCCAGGTACGCGGCAGGATGAACAGGCCGACCGCGACCGCGACGACCAGGTCGGCGTAGCCCCAGCCGGTCAGCGCGATCACGGTCGCCGCGACGATCACGCCGACCGAGCCGACCAGGTCGCCGAGCACCTCCAGGTAGGCGCCGCGCACGTTGAGGCTTTCCTGGGCGCCCGAGCGCAACAGCAGGAACGCCACGATGTTCGCGACCAGCCCACCGACCGCCACGACCAGCATCGGACCGGCGGCCACCTCGGGCGGGGCACCGAACCGGCGGACCGCCTCGACCAGCACGAAGACCGCCACCCCGAAGAGCAGCACCGCGTTGGCGAGCGCGGCCAGCACGTCGAGCCGGTAGAGGCCGAAGGTCCGTTGGGTGTCGTTCGCCGCCCGGCTGGCGGCGGTGATGGCGGCCAGCGCCATCCCGATGCCGAGCACGTCGGTGAACATGTGACCGGCGTCGGAGAGCAGGGCCAGCGATCCGGTCAGCCAGGCGGCGACCGCCTCGACCACCATGAACACGGCCAGCACCGCGAAGGCCGCCCAGAGCGGTCGGCGGTGCCGTTCCCCCGCGCGCGCCGCGTGCCCGCCGTGGTCGTGACCCGCACCCATGGTCGCTCCCCTCGTTGTCACCACTCTCCGGTCAAAGTATGCGTACATCGCTATGTGTGCAAGTTAAAAGTGAAACCCGTGCCCGACAGGGCGCGAGCGGGTCCGGGAGGCGGCCGGAGCACCGGCGCCGAGGCGAAGGAACGCCAGCCGGCGGGGATGCTGGCCGGCGAAGAGGTTAGCCGGCGAAGAGGCTGGCCAACGAAGAGGAAGGGGCTAGCCGGCGAAGAGGAGGAACAGGCCGGCGACCGTGTAGCCGACCATCAGCACCAGCAGCGGGACCTGGGCGGAGACCGCCGCCCGGCCGGGGAAGAGCACCAGTGCCCGGTCGTGACTGAGCACGGTGCCGATCAGGTGCCCGAGCACGATCAGCGTCACCTGCAACATGGCCACACCGGTCGGGGTGACCAGTGCGGCGCTGATCGACCAGTTCGCGGTGCCCAACCAGTTCGACGTGCCGGTGACCAGGGGATCGGAGAGCAGCGCCAGGGTCCGCTGTCCCTCCAGGACCAGCAGCGAGTAGTAGTGCGCGACGACGTAACCGACCGCGATCGGCACGATGCAGTGGGCGATCTCGGCCGCGACCTCGCCCGGCCGCACGCCCGCTGCCGACCGCGCCGCGAGCAGGCAGGTGAGGCCGTACGCGCCCAGCACGACGCCGATCAGCGCGAGCATCCCGGCGGTGTTGGTGAGCACCGGCGGTAGTTCGCTGTTCTGCACGAACCGGAACCAGGCGGGCGCGTTGGAAAGGCTGTCGAAGAGGGTGGAGCCGAGCAGGACGACCACCACCGCGGTGAGCCCGGGAGCGGGGGCCAGCCCGCTCATCCCCTCCAGCGGGTTGCGCCAGACGAGCGTACCGTCGTCTCTCCGGCCGACCACCGCGAGCCGCCCGACCAGGTCGCTGTAGACCTCGAAGGCGTCACCCCGGTCGAACAGGTCGACCCCGAACAGCAGCGCCCCGACCAGCATGACAACCGCGTACGCGACCAGCCAGGCGCGGATGACCGGCACGGTGGCACGGTCGGGGGCGACCAGTTCGAGCCAGACGAAGGCGAGCAGGCCGAGCGCGGCCGGCCAGTAGCCCAGTCGCGGCGGCAGCGGCAGCAGCCCTCGGTGCGGGTCGCGACGGAACGCCGCCGCCACCAGCAAACAGCACGTACGCAACGGGTTCAGCGTCCGCCAGACCGGTCCGAAGAGCAGCGAGGCGGGCACCAGACCGACCCAGAACAGGACGTAGAAGGCACCGGCGGTGGGATTGCGGTCGACGTCGGGGCCGAGGAAGAGCCCGATGCCGAAGTAGCCGGCGAGCACCAGTCCCAGCGCACGCAGGGCCCACCGCCAGCCCGTCGAGCCGATCAGGGCGGCCACCCGCGCGGGCAACGGTCGACCCGCCTCCGGGTCACCCAACCGGGCGTCCCGCCAGAACGCCCCGAGCACGACAAACGAGATGACCAGGGCCAACGCGGCACCGGTCACCGCGAACCCGAACGGGATGGGCAGGTCCTGGCGACCGCCCACCCCGTGGGCGAGCAGTTCCGGGAAGACGTACGCGGAACCAGGGGCAGGGTCGCTCATCGCACCAGGAGTTGGAACAGCAGGAGCCCCGACTGGTGCGTCTCGACCTCGAACAGACCGTCCAGTTCGGCCTCGAACTCCACCGTGGCCGGCTGTCCGGCGATCAGGTCGGCGCCGACCTCGTACCCGTGCACGTGGACCCGGTCCGCGACGTCGCTGGTGACGGTGATCCTGACCTGCTGGTTCTTCTTCGCGTCGATCCGACCGGGCTGCGGCTCGGCCCGACCGCCGGTGATGGTGATGGCCACCTCGACCGGCGCGGACGGGTCGGTCGGCTGCTCCGTCGAACCGCAACCGGTGCCCGCCACGGCGAGCAGGATCGCGCTGCTCAGCACGGCCAGAGCGCGACGGCGGCCGGTAACGGGCTTCATCGACATCTCCCCAGTCAGGCCGGTCCGCGACGTTGGGAAGCGACTGTAGCGTCTTGCCGGGCACAGCGGAAGCCACCATGATGGGCCGATGCGATCGCCCCGGCTGGTCAACGTACGCGCGGCATGCCGCCTGCTCGCCGTCCTCCTCGGAGCGACAGTCGCGCTCGTCGTGGCCGGTGCACCCGCCTCCGCCCACGGGCAACTGGCGGTCTCCGACCCGGTGGCCGGTGCCACGTTGTCGCAGCCGAAGCAGGCGTTGGAGCTCTACTTCACCGAGGCACCGGCGGCGAACGCGTACTTCACCGTGACCGCACCGAGCGGTGTCCGGGTCGACGGCGGCTGGCAACCCGGCCCGGAGAAGCGACTCGACCGCCCGGTGACCGAACTCAACCTGGTCAACGGCAAGTGGGAGCCGAAGCTCTACCACACCGGCTACTCCGCGTTCGTGCAGGTCACGCACTGGCCGGAGAAGGGCGAGTACACCGCCAGCTACCTCTCGGTCGCCTCCGACCGGGAACCCGTACGCGGTACGGTGAAGTTCAGGTACTCCGGCACACCCACCGCCGCGCCGCAGGGCTGGACCGCGCCGACCAATGCCGCCGACCCGGCGTTGGTGGCCGCGGCCGAGAACCCGGAGCCGCCCCGGTCGGCCGCCCCGGGCGACACCGGCCAGGCCGCCGCACCAACCCCGGCCGGTACGACCGACGCCGGTGACGGCACCGGCGACAGTGGAGCGCTCACCTGGCTGCTGCCGGTGCTGCTGCTGGCGGCGGTGGTCCTGATGGTGGTGCTGGTACTGCGGCCGAAGAGACGGGCGCGGATCAACACCGGCCCGGCGAACCGGCGCCGGCCGGCGACCTCGGCGGCGGCCCGTCGTGCGGCGGCGGCCCGGAAGGCGGCGGGCGGCTCCTCCGGTCGGAACGCCCAACCGGCCCGCAGGCGTGGCGGCAACCGCTGAGTCGACAATGTCGAACATCGTCATTACGCCCGGTACCGATCACTTAATGAAAAGCAAAGACGATGACCGAAAGTCGTTGTCCCATAACGCTTTTCGTACCGCTTGGGGCATGCACATCGGCACATCTCGCAAGGTAAGATTCTTCGCGGTCAACGCCAATCGGCGCCAACCGGTGCCGGCGGGACCGTCGCCTAATCGTTTCGGCGAACCGGGGAACCGAGTACCCGGGGTGAATCCGCGAAAGCGGTAGGGATCACTTCCATCCCGAACCCGTCAGCTAACCCGGTCGGCGACCAACGGAAGGATCCTGCATGACGGCACCCCTCCGCCGATGGTTCACCCCTGCCCTGGCTCTGTTCGCCAGCGCGGTCATGGTGGCCCCGTTCTCCGTTCCGGCCCAGGCCGCACCGACCCCGGCCGCGCCGACGGAGTCCGACACCCCGCTGCTCAGCGAGGTGTTGGACCAGACCGGTCGGCGTTTCCTCGACGCCAAGGCCGCGCTGGAGGCTTCCAAGAAGCGCCAGGGCATCCTCGCCGCCGAGCTGAAGAAGGCCGAGGAGCAGATCGAGGCGCTGACCCCTCAGGTCGCCGAGATCGCCGCCCGCGCCTACCGGACCGGCAAGCTCGGCCCGGTGTCGGCGCTGCTCAACAGCGCGTCGCCGGACTCGTTCCTGGACCGGGCCGCCGCGTTGGAGGAGATGAACGCGGTCAACGACCACAAGATGCACGAGCTCAACGCCGCCCGCGAGCTGGCCGACCGCGCCAAGGCCCTGGCCGACGCCGAGGTCAAGGAGCAGGAGAAGCAGCAGACGGTCATCGCCCGGCAGAAGTCCGACGCCGAGAAGGCACTCGCCCTGGTCGGTGGCAAGCGACTGACCAACGGGTTCGTCAACGCCAGCTCACCGGTGGCCAAGGCCGCACCACGTACGGCCAGCGGCGGTTGGCCGGCCGAGTCGTGCAGCAAGGACGACCCGACCACCAGCGGCTGCATCACCCCGCGCACGCTGCACGCGTACAACGAGGTGAAGAAGGCGGGGTTCAATCTCTTTGTCGGCTGCCACCGCAACGGTGGTCCGTTCGAGCACCCGAAGGGCCGCGCCTGCGACTGGTCACTGCTGAAGAGCGGATTCGCCCCCGCCGCCACGAACGCCCAGCGCCTGTACGGCAACAACCTGACCGCGTTCCTGGTGCGTAACGCCGACCGGCTCGGCATCCTCTACGTGATCTGGTACAAGCAGATCTGGTTCCCAGCCACGGGCTGGCAGTCGTACAGCGGTGAGAGCGACCACACCGACCACGTACACATGTCCATGCTCTGACGGCGGCACGACCGACCTCCTCGGGCCTCCGCCCGGCCACCGTGCCGGCGGGGGCCCGATCCGTTACGCCGTCCCGCCCGCCAATCGGAACATCCGTGACGATCAGACCGATCGCCCCACTCCACGGGGTCCCTTTGGCGAGGATGACGCGTCATCCTCGCCGGTATCATGGTCGGCGTGACGGGGACCGGGGAGAAGTGGCTCAGCGAGCGGGAACAGCGCGTCTGGCGTTCCTTCATCGCGATGCAGATGGAGTTGGAGAGCAGGCTGAGCCGCCAACTGCTGGCCGAGACCGGCCTCTCGGCCAGCGACTACGGCGTGCTGGTGCACCTCAGTGAGGCGCCCCAGGGGCGACTTCGGATCTTCCAGCTCCGGACCCATCTCCAGTGGGAGAAGACCCGGCTGACCCACCACCTGGGGCGGATGGCCCGGCGGGGCCTGGTCGAACGGGAGCCCTGTGAGACCGACACCCGGGGCGCGTTCATCCAGATCACCGATGCCGGTCTGGCGGCCATCCGGGCGGCGGCCCCGAGGCACGTCGCGCACGTCCGCCACTTGGTGATCGACCGACTGAGCCCGGAGCAGCTCGACCTGCTCGGCGAGATCTCGGACCTGATCCGGTCGGGCTTCGACGCCTGCGACACCGAGGCCGAGGGGTGCGACCCGGAGCAGTCGCCCTGCCCGCCCGGGGTCGGGCCGGACGACGCCGACCCCGGGCACCGGGACCACTGACCGCATCGACGGTCGCGTCGGTCAGGCGCGGTCGAGCACCCAGGTCAGCCCACCGGCGTCCTTCGGCGTCAGGGTCAGTGTGTTGCCACCGCACTGGTAGCGGCCCTCACCGAGCAACGGCTGGATGTCCACCACGTCGGCGCTGCGGTTCGCGCCGTCGCCGACGTACTCGGAGATCCGGACGTTGTCGAAGAGCTTGGCCGGGGTCGGCTGGGTCAGCTCGACGGTCACCCTGGTGTCGCCCCACTGCAACGGCGGGACCGGTGCCCAGTCGCCCGAGGTCCCGGCGCCCGCGCCGGTGCTGACCGTACCGGTGGCCTTGCCGGCGTAGCTGAACGTGCCGGCGACCTTGGCGTCACCGAGTTGGGCGTTGAAGGTCACCGGTTTCATGCCGGCGAAGTCGACCGTGGTCGCGCCGGTCGGACCGACCTTCACCAGCACTCCGTCCCCGCCGCTGATGCTGGCACTGGCCAGGGCGCCGCCGGCCTGTCCGGAGGCGGCGGTGGTCCGCCAGTCCCCGGTCACACAGGACGCCACCGGGCCGCCGGTCGGCGGCGAGGTGCCCGCGCTGCCGGTCGGTGCGGCGCTGCCCGTACCGGCGCTCGGGCTCGGGGTGGCCAGACCCACGGCCCCGCCCTCGCCGCATCCGGCCACGGCCAGACCCAACCCCGCGAGGGTGGCAACCGTCGCTATCGCCGATGTACGCATCCGTCGTCCTCTCGTCCGGGCGGCGGCGTACGCCCACCGTGGCGGGCGCCACGGCACATCCACCCATCCGTTCTGCTACCCCGGATCGGACATCGACCAAACCGAAGCCTGGCCGCAGGCCCTAGGCTGCCCTGAGAGCCGCCCCCCGCCCGCCACCGCGTGCCCTCGCCCCTCTACCGCGTGCCTCGCGCGCCCCCACCGCGCCCGCCCACCCCGTGTCCCCTCGGAAGGCACCCCCCGGAAGGCATCCCGCCCCGTCCCCCGGAAGGCATCCCGCGAATGAAGATCACCGCCGCCGACGTCTTTGTCACCTGTCCCGGCCGTAACTACGTCACATTGAAGATCACCACGGACGACGGCCTGGTCGGCTACGGTGACGCCACCCTCAACGGGCGCGAGCTTTCGGTCGCCTCCTACCTGCGGGACCACCTGGTCCCGCTGCTGATCGGCCGGGACGCCGCACGCATCTCCGACACCTGGCAGTACCTCTACCGAGGGGCCTACTGGCGGCGCGGACCGGTGACCATGACCGCGATCGGGGCCGTCGACGTCGCCCTCTGGGACATCAAGGGCAAGGCCGCCGGGCTGCCGGTCTACCAGCTTCTCGGCGGTGCCGCCCGGGACGGCGTCACGGTCTACGGTCACGCCAGCGGCGCCGGTATCGACGAGGCGGTCGCCGACGTGGCCCGTTTCCTGGCCGCCGGCTACCGCGCGGTCCGGGTGCAGTCCTCGGTGCCGGGACTCGACTCGACGTACGGCATCCGGGTCGGTGGCGGTCTCACCTACGAACCGGCAGCCGACGACCGACCGGTCGAGGACGTCTGGGACACCGCCGCCTACCTCGACTTCGTACCCAGGCTGGTGGCCGCCACCCGGGACCAACTCGGCTACGGGTTCCACCTGCTGCACGACGTGCACCACCGGCTGACCCCGATCGAGGCGGCCCGGCTCGGCAGGTCGCTGGAGCCGTACCGGATGTTCTGGATCGAGGACAGCACCCCGGCCGAGGACCAGTCCGCGTTCCGGCTGATCCGCCAGCACACCGTCACCCCGCTGGCGGTCGGCGAGGTCTTCAACACCATCTGGGACTGCAAGGATCTGATCGCCGAGCGACTGGTCGACTACATCCGTACCTCGGTGCCGCACACCGGTGGGATCACGCACACCAGGCGGGTCTTCGACTTCGCCGACACGTACGGCGTCAGGTCCGGCTCGCACGGGGCCGGCGACATCTCGCCGATCGGCATCGCCGCCGCTCTGCACCTCGACCTGACCATCCCGAACTTCGGCATCCAGGAGTACATGGGCCACCTCGACCCGGCCGGCGAGGTGTTCCGGAGCGGCTACCACCTCGCCGACGGGATGCTGCACCTCGGCGACGAGCCGGGCATCGGGGTCCAGTTCGACGAGGAGGCGGCGGCGCGCTACCCGTACCAGGCCCGGTATCTGCCGGTGAACCGGCTCACCGACGGCTCCATGCACGACTGGTGAGCCGCCGCCGGGCCGCACCGGCTCAGGTCCCGGACGGGTACGTCTCCAGCTCGCCCGGCTCGGCGTTCGCCGGCAACTCGTGGATCGCGGTCGTCTGGTCGCACCAGACGAACCCGTCGTACCGCTCGGCGAGCCGGGTCGGTACGTAGTTGCCCCACTCCTCGAACGACGGGTCGTAGACCACCCCGATCGCCCGGTGCTCGGCGGTCTCGTTCAGCCACTCGGGCCGGTCGCCCCGGGCGAGCACCAGCAGTGCCCGTTCGGGCAACATGCCGTGCAGCCGGTCCTCCAGCGAACCGGGGCGGGCCGGCGGCACGGTCATGATCTCGGACGGGGCACCCCAGCGCGGCGCGGCCACCACCGTGCCCTGGTAACCGCCGAAGCCGATCAGGGCCACCGTTCCGGCCCCGTGCCGTTCCCGGGTGAGCTGACCGAGGTTGACCATGCCGGCGTCGACCATGTCGGTGGCCCGGGCATCGCCGATGTGGCTGTTGTGCGCCCAGACCACCGCCCGGGTGTCCGGCCCGTACCGCACCAGGAGCCGGTCCAGGGTGTCGGCCATGTGCGTGTCACGTACGTTCCACGACTGCGGTCCGCCCGCCACCATGGCCCGGTAGTACCGTTCCGCCCCGGCCACGACCTCGGCGTTCTGCCACGCCGCGAACCGGTCCGCGCCGTCCCTGCCCGCCCGCGCCCGAGTGGCGGCGAGCAGCCGGACCACCTCGTCCTCGCAGCTTGCCGAGACGAACCGGCTGGCCAGCCCGTACTCCTCGACCTGCTGGCCGTACGGTTCGAAACACCGGTACGCCTCCTGGGCGGCGGCCAGCGCCTCCTGGTCGTCCTCGCCCAGATACTCGAAGATCGCCTGCATCGACTCCCACAGGCTGTACACGTCGAGCCCGTGGAAGCCGACCCGCGACCCTTCCGGGCGATCCAGGTTCCAGGCGCGCAGCCAGCGGCAGAACCTGGCCACCTCGGCGTTCGCCCACATCCAGGTCGGCCAGCGCTCGAACCGCTCCAACGCCGCCTGCGGGTCGTCGTCGCTGTCGGGCGCGGCGATCACCGACTGGTGCACCCGGTCGCAGTCCGGCCAGTCTCCCTCGACGGCGACAAAATCGAAGCCGCACTCGGCGATGAGTCGACGGGTGAACTGTTCGCGCAGCCGGTAGTAGTCGTACCCGCCGTGGCTCGCCTCGCCGAGCATCACCACCTTGGCCTGGCCGACCATCCTCAGCAGCGGATCGAAGTCGCCCGGTCCCCCGAGCCGGTGCACCTGCATGCCCGGGGCTACCCGGCGGACCGGGTGACAAACCGTCGGCGGACCAGGTACCAGACGAAACCGGTCAGTACGGCGGCGAGCAGCACTCCGGCAGCGACGGCCAGCAGCGGAACGGAACGCCCGTCCGGCTCGGCCACCAGCGCGCCGACCGGTCCGGGCAGCGTCAGCCGCGCCCGAACGGTACCTTCCACCGTGCCGCTGACCAGCACCAACTCGGCGTCCCAGCGGCCGTCGGGCAGGGGTTGGACCGGCCAGTTCCCGGAGGGTGGCCCCATCGCCAGCCCGTCGACCCGGAAGTCGGTCACGGGCTCACCGCCCGGACCGATGTCGAGATAGACCCGTACCCCGACCCGTCGGATCTGCCCGACGTTGCTGTCCGCCGAGGGTGGCGGGGTGACCTGGGCCCAGACGGCGGCGTACCGCTCGCCGGCCGAGGCGGTCTCGGGCACCGTGATGGTGACCCGGACCAGCTTCTTCGACTCGGGTTCGAGGTCCAGCGTGGACACCTCGGTACGCACCCGCGTCGTCCTCGTCCGTCGCCCGGTTTCGGCGCCGGCCGTTGCTGCGGACACCAGGGCCGCCAGGGCGACGACCGGGGCCAGCACCGCCAGCCGGCGGAGACGGTCAGAGAACAGAATGGGTCACGTCGACGGCGAGGCCGTCCTCGGCCGTCACCGTCAGGGTGACGATGGTGTCCTCGGCCATCGCGGCGGTTGCCGTGCCGAGGACCAGCGCCAACCCTGCCGCGCCCGCGGCCAGGATTCTGGTTGTTCTCATCAAATCTCCATCCGTACAACAAAGTGGGGCATAGCGGACAAGCGATATCCTGATCGATACCGGGAGATACCGTCCGATCCGGAAATTTGGCTCAGACAAGGCTTATCTGCTGTTCAGCCACAATGTTGCCGTTCAGCCGCTCGGCGATCCGGTCCGGCGGAGCCGGCCCAGGGTCGGGCCGAGCAGCGTGACGGCGGCAAGCACCAGCAGATAACCGGTGCTGCGGGCGCCGTGCCAGTGCAGCTCGCCGTACCGGTCGAGCAGGAATCCGCTGAAGCAGAGCCAGCCGAGCAGGCCCACCGCGAGATCCGCCCGCAGATCGGGCACGACCGCCCCGAAACCACCGACCACCACCGTGACCACCATGAACCGGGCGGTCGGCACGGACGCGGGGAGCAGCGCGGCGGCCAGACAGGTCGCGGCGACGACCAGCGCCGCCCCACCGCCGATGGAGATGCCGGACGGTGCCGGCGGGACCCCTGGGCGACCCGTCCGGCCACCACGCCCCAGGTTCATCGCCGCTCCTCTCGTTTCCCCCGGGACCCGTCGCGGACAACGGTCCCGGGGAGAGCCAAGCGCAGGCGTACGCCCTGGTCACAGCCGTTTGATAGGGCCCTGACGCGGCCCGTCAAGATCCATACGAGGTCTTGACGGGCCGCGTACCGGGCTGGCCGGTTGTGCCCGACCGGGCTGGCCGGTTCAGTTCGACCGGGTGTGCCGGAGCAGGCGGAACAGGCTCAGCCACTGCTCCGGCCAGACGTACCCGACCGGGGTGTCGACGGCCAGCCGAGCCGCCCGGCAGGCGGCGTCGAGACGCGCCCGTGGATACCGCCGACGCAGCGACGCGTACAGCGAACCGCCCTCGCCGCCGAACCCGAGCTCCACCATCTCGCGGTACGCCGGCAGCAGGGCCGGCGCGACCAGTGGAGCGGTCCGGCGCTCCAGGCGCAGGATGCCGGCGTCGACCCGGGGCACCGGACGGAACGCCGACCTGGGCACCCGCCCGGCGAGTTGCCACCGAACCGACGGCCAGGTCAGCACGGTGAGCCGGCTCCAGCGGCCGTAGTCGCCGGTGCGCTTGCGCGCGTACTCGAGCTGGGTGAGCAGGGTGGCCGAGGTCAGTGACCGGGCGTCCAGACACCAGTCGACCACCCGGGCGGTCAGCGCCCAGGGGATGTTCGCCACCAGGGCGAACGGCTCCGCCGGGGCGCGCGCGGCGAGAAAGTCCTCGGCCAGACAGGTGACGTTCGCCAGCGGCGCGCAGGCGTCCGCCAACGCGACGCCGAGTTCCGGGTCGATCTCGTACGCCAGCACGCGTCCGGACCGCGCGGCCAGCGCCCGGGTCAACGCGCCCCGCCCGGCGCCGGCCTCGACGACCAGGTCACCCGGCCCGAGCCGGGCGGTCCGCACGATCCGCTCGATCGCGTCCGGCGCGTGCAGAAAATTCTGCGACAGTACGCGCCGAGACCGGTCGCGCTCGGTCCTCCTCGCGGGTTGGATCGACGCGTTCCGGACCGATCGATCGGACGCGTTCCTGGCGGGTTGCTGGGGTGCGTTGTCGACGGGCCGCTCGGGTGTGTTTCCGAGCGGCCGGTCGGATGTTTTCCTGACGGGATGTTGTCGTGCCACAGCCGGTGTCCTTGTCTGCCGCACCGGTGGGAAGCACCGGGCGGCGATCCGGACAGGCAACACGGATCGGGGCCTGTCCGAGCGGGATCTGGACTCGGGTGGCCCTGGTGTGCGCGGCGGACGCGGCGCGCGACGGAACGGTTCAGCCGGCGGCGGGCACGTCCTGGCAGGCCAGGGCGGGACGCCGGACACGCGGGCGGGATGCCAGCAACAGGCCCCACGTGGCCGACGCCTCGGCCACGTTGATCAGGGCGTGCGTCGTGGTGAACATGGCGGCCACGCTAACCAGCGCCGATTCTGTCGGCAACCGGTTTACGCCGCCGGGCCGGGCGGGTGAGCCGCCGGGCCGGGCGGTTCAGCCGGGCAGTCGAACGGTCCGCCCCTGCCGGCGGGCCGCCTCGGCCGCGTCGAGCACGGCGACCACGTCGCGCCCGAACCGGACGTCACACTGGTGGTCCCTGGCCCCCGTGTCGACCGCCTCGACAAGCTGGTCCACCGCCAGGGAGAGCGCCTGCACGGCCGTTCCGTCGCCGCTCGGCACTCGCTCGACGCCGTTCTCGCCGTAGAACACGAAGTCGAACGCGCGGGCCGCGGGCGCGGCGTTCAGGGTCAGCGAGAGCGTGCTGGTCCCGCCGCCGACGTGGGACAGCAGCAGGTGGACGGTGTCCCGTGGGCCGTCGAGCGCGGCCACCTGGGTCACCCCGCCGAGCACCGGCACGATGATCGACAGGGCGTGCGGGCCGATGTCCCAGAGGCCGCCCCGCTCCCGTCGCCAGGGCGAGGCGCCGTACGGGTTGCCCGGCTCGAAGATCGACGCGAACATGGTGGCGCGGGCCGCGTACCAGCCGCCGGCTGCGGCGGTGGCGGCGAGGAATCCGGCCACGTTGGCGTGGAACCGGTTGGTGAAGAAGACCAGCGAGGCCACCTCGGCCCGGGTCGTCGCGTTCACCACCCGCTCGGCGTCGGGCAGGCTCAGCGACAGCGGCTTGTCCAGCAGCAGGTGCTTACCCGCGATCGCGGCCTGGACCGCGATGTCGGCCTGGATGTCCGGCGGCAGCGCCACCGCGACCGCGTCAGACGCCTCGATCAGCTTGTCCACGTCGTCGAAGGCCGGTACGCCGTACCGCTGTCCGAGCGCCCGGGTCTTGTCCGGGTCACGTCCCCAGATGCCGGCGAGTTGTGCCTTCGGGTGCGCGGTGAGTGCCGCCGCGTGCGTCTCGGCGGCCCAGTGCCCCGTACCGAACAGCCCGAACCGTAGCAACGCCGGCTCCTTCCCTCGCCCACCAGCCTGGCGGCGTCCCGAAACCGCCCGCCACCATCCTGGTAAACCTAACGCCTCCCCCACCCCGCCCACCCCACCCCCTTGGGTAAGGAAGGGCCCCTTGTTATCGGATTCCGTTGTACTGGGGGCCCTTCCTAACGCTTGCGGCGGAGGAAGCGACGGCCGGCGGTCCGGCGGTCGACGGCGAGTTGGGCCTCGTCCGCCTCGGCGGCGGATTCGGCCGCCTCGTCGACCAGCGCCTCGGCGGCCACCTCGGCTACCCGGGCCGCCTGCTCGGCCCGGCGGACCCCGGCGGCGGCCCGGTCGTGCGCCCGGCGGGCCGCACCCTGCTCGATCCGGCACCGCTCGGCAGCACGTTCCCGCTCCTCCTGGACGGGGTCCCAGTCCCCGGAGCGGCGGAACACCTCGCGTAACTCCTGCACCGAGATGTCGCCACGGCGGTAGGCGGAGAGCGCCGCCCGGGCCACCGCCCGTTCCCGGTCCTCGTCGGCGGGCGCGTCGTCGGTCACCCGGGCCGCCTGCCGCCCGGCCTGCGCCGCCTGCCAAGCCAGGTCGTACGCCTGCTCGGCGACCTCCTGCGCGGTCCACGCCGCGTCCCGGACCTGCTCGGCGATCGTCACCTCGGCACGGGCCAACACCGCCCGCTCCGCCGCCCGGACGGCGTCCAGCCGTACCTCGGTGGCGTGCACGGTGAGCTCGGCGGCCTCCGTCCGGAGCCGGGCGAGATCCGGACGCGGGGTACGGTTCCGATCGGCCATCACCGCGAGCCCGAGCAGGGCGAGCACGACAGAGCCACCGGCCATCAGCAACGCCCACACACCTGTCGCGCCCACCGTCGCACTCCCCACGGTCCGCGTCGCCGAGCCGAGCCAAGTTGAGCCAAGCCAAGCCGAGCCGAGCCAAGCCAAGCCAAGCCAAGCCAAGCCGAGCCGAGCCGAGCCGAGCCCAGCCCGGCCGACTCCGGCCGAGTCGTGCGGCCCGCCGGTGCGGGAAGCTCGGCCCCGGCGCCACCGCGCGTCCGGCCGAGCCGGGCGGCCCAGTCGGTTCCAGGAAGCCCGAGCCGGCGTCACCGCGTACGGCCAGACCTGACCGCACCCGATGATAGACGCGTGTTGATGGCGTGACCAGCGGTGACGGGGCCACGCCCAGGATCGGAACCCGGTAACCACGACGCCGACCGGTGGGCAGGTCAAGGGCGCCGGGGAGGGCTTACTAGGCTGTTGACGTGAACGGCTCCCTGGTGACGGTGACGATCGTGCTCTCACTCGTACTCGCAGGTTGGAGCCTGATCACGACGGTGCGCAACCGGCCGCCGGACCTGACCCACCTGGTCGGCCTGGCGATCGTGGAGGCGAGCCTGCTGGTCCTCGCCGGCCTGGCCCTCGCCGCCTGGGCCGGTGGCGAACACCCCGGCGAGCCCGGCACCTTCTTCGGCTACCTGGTCACCCTGGTCTGCCTGCCGCCGCTGGCCGGGGTGCTGGCCCGGATGGAGCCGACCCGCTGGGGATCGGTGATCGTCACCGTGGTTTGCCTGGTCATCCCGGTGGTGGTGGTACGGCTGCAACAGACCTGGGAGGTAACCGGTGCCTGACCCGTCGACCCCGTCGACCACACCGTTGACGCCGCCAACCACGCCGTCGACCACGCCGTCGACCACACCGTCAGCGGTCCCGTCGACCTCGCCGTCGAGCGGCTCGCCGCTGGAGGGGCCGCCGACCCGGGTGACCAACCGGGGACCGGGCCGGGCCCTGATCGCGGTCTACATCCTCTTCGCGATCGCGGCCACCTCCCGCGCCACGCTCCAGATCGTCACCAAGTTCGACGAGGCGCCGGTGGCGTACCTGCTCTCCGCGTTCGCCGCGGTGGTCTACATCGTGGCCACGTTCGGGCTGGCCAGGGGCGGTCCGAACGGCCGTCGGACCGCCCTGGTCTGCTGCACCGTGGAACTCGTCGGGGTGCTGGCCGTGGGCGCCACCAGCCTGCTCGACCGGGCCCTCTTCCCGGACGACACCGTCTGGTCGGGCTTCGGCCAGGGGTACGGCTACATCCCGCTGGTGCTGCCGGTGCTCGGCCTGCTCTGGCTACGCCGCACCCGCGAAACCGACTGAACCCCGGTCCCGCACACACCCGCGAGAGCGACTGAACCCCGGTCCCACACGCACCCGCGAGAGCGGCTGGGTCCTGATCCGGCGGTGCGGCGCTCTGTCAGTCGCGCGGGCCGCCGGCCACGTAGATCACCTGACCGGAGACAAACGACGCCCCCTCGCTGGCCAGGTACGAGATGGTGTGGGCGACATCCTCCGGTCGGCCGACCCGGCGTACCGGGATCTCGGCGGCGCCGCGCCGCTGGAACTCCTCGAAGTCGATCCCGATTCGGGCAGCGGTCGCGGCGGTCATGTCGGTGACGATGAAGCCCGGTGCGACCGCGTTCGCGGTGACGCCGAACGGACCCAGCTCGATCGCCAGCGTCTTGGTGAACCCCTGGAGCCCGGCCTTGGCCGCCGCGTAGTTCGCCTGTCCCCGGTTGCCCAGCGCCGAGGTGCTGGAGAGGTTGACGATCCGTCCCCACCGCTGCTCGACCATGTGCCTCTGGGCCGCCTGGGTGAACAGGAACGCGCCGCGCAGGTGCACCCCGAGCACCGTGTCCCAGTCCGCGTCGGACATCTTGAACAGCAGGTTGTCCCGGAGCACCCCGGCGTTGTTCACCAGTACACCGGGCGCGCCGAGCTCGGCGACGACCCGCTCGACCGAGGCTTCCACCTGTGCCCGGTCGGCCACGTCCGCGCCGACCGCGATCGCCCGGCCGCCGGCCGACACGATCGCCTCGACCGTCGCCCCGGCCGCCGACTCCTCCAGGTCGACCACGGCCACCGCCAGCCCGTCGGCGGCGAGCCGGAGTGCGGTGGCGGCGCCGATACCTCGGGCGGCACCGGTGACGATGGCGACGCGGGACTGCTCCGACATGTCTACCTCCAGGTAACTTAGGCTCGGTCGGAGGAGCTTAACCCAGGTGTACGGGCCCGCGCCGCAACCGAATCCAGCGATAGCCGTACCCGGCGAGGGCCAGCGCGTCGAGCTTGCCGACCGGGGCGTACTCCTGGTCGGCGAGGACGTCGCCGGGGAGTTCCGCCTCCGCGTACAGCTCGCCGAGGTCGACCGTCACGTCCCGGGTACCGAGGTTGTGCAGGAAGAGCATGGACCCGGTGGGTCCGTCGGCCCGGTGCGCCAGCACCCCCGGCGGCAACACCCGGTCGACGTCCGTACACCGGCCCGAGCCGACCTCCGGGGCCTCGCGCAGGGTACGGATCATCCGCTCGAACCAGGAGAGCAGCGAGCCCGGGTCGTGCCGCTGCGCGGTCACGTTGACCCGTTCGTAGCCGTACTCGCCGCCGCTGATGACCGGACGGATCAAATCCGCTCCGGATGCCCTGGAGAATCCGGCGTTCTCCTGGAACGACCACTGCATCGGGGTACGGATCGCGTCCCGCCCGTCCAGCGACAGGTCCTCCCCCATCCCGATCTCCTCGCCGTAGCGCAGCACGGGTGTGCCGCGCAGCGAGAACTGCAACGCGTACGCCAGCTCGATCCGCCGCCGGTCACCGCCGAGCATCGGGGCCAGCCGGCGGCGGATGCCCCGGCCGTACAGGCGCATCCCCTCGTCCGGACCGAACCGCTCGAAGACCTGCTCGCGCTGCTCGGCGGTGAGCCGGGAAAGGTCGATCTCGTCGTGGTTGCGCAGGAAGGTGGCCCACTGCCCGCCGTACGGCAGCTCCGGGGTGTCCCGCAGCGCGTCGATGATCGGCTCCGGGTCCTGCCGGGCCAGGGCCAGCACCAGACGCCCGTTGAGCATGAAGTCGAAGAGCATGTGCAGCCGGTTCGCCGAGCCGCCCCGGTCGCCGAAGTAGTGCACGAGTTTGGCCGGTTCCACGTTCGCCTCGGCCAGCAGGACCGCGTCGGCCCGCCGCCACTGGGCGTGCTGGCGCAGCTCGGTCAGGAACTCGAAGTCCTTGGGCGAGTCCGGGTTGCCCGGCTCGGTCAGCTCGATGATGAACGGCACCGCGTCGATCCGGAAGCCGGAGACCCCGAGCTGGAGCCAGAACGAGACGATCTTTTTGATCTCCTCCCGGACCGCCGGGTTGGCCAGGTTCAGGTCCGGCTGGAACCGGTAGAACCGGTGGTAGAACCAGGCTTTGGCGGTCCGGTCGTAACTCCAGGTCTCGTCCTGCTCCCCCGGGAAGACCATGCCCTGGCGGCGGTCGGGCGGCGCCTGGTCGGACCAGACGTACCAGTCCCGGTACGGCGAGTCCGGCGAGGAGCGGGCCGAGACGAACCAGGGGTGCTGGTCGGAGGTGTGGTTCACCACCAGGTCGATGATCACGCGAATGCCCCGGTTCTGCGCCTGGTGCAGCAGTTCGGCGAAGTCGCCCAGGGTGCCGAAGCGCGGGTCCACGTTGTAGAAGTCGGTGGCGTCGTACCCGTCGTCCCGGTTCGGTGACGGGTGGATCGGGTGTAGCCAGAGGCAGGTGACGCCGAGCCGGGCCAGGTAGTCCAGCCGGCCGATCAGTCCGCGCAGGTCACCCACGCCGTCGCCGTCGCTGTCCGCGTACGTGTCGATGTCGAGGCAGTACACGACCGCCTCGGAGTACCACCGGTCGCCCATGCCGGAGTGCCTTTTCCGGTGCTCTCTCCCACCAAACGGAATCCTGGTCGGCGGCCGCTCTCTCCCACCAAACGGCGCCCTGGTTCGGCGGCGGGGGTGTAGGAGTGGATCGAGGTGGGTAGGAATCGGACCTGCCACCCGCCGGAGGCGACTTGTTACACGCCGGAGTGCACGCCGGACGGGATTCGCCCGTGCCGACGGGAGGGAGACGACGATGTCGATCATGACGGTGGCCGCCGGTGACGATCCGACCGAGGCCGGCGGGCTGACCGGCTGGGTCGCCTCGGTGATCGACGCGATCGGTCCGCTCGGCGTCGGGCTGCTGGTCGCCCTGGAGAACCTGGTTCCGCCGATCCCCAGCGAGGTGGTGCTCCTGCTCGCCGGTTCCCTCTCCGCCGAGGGCCGGGGCAACGTGCTGGTGATGTGGCTGGCGGCGACCGCCGGTTCGGTGCTCGGCGCGCTCGCGCTCTACTGGGTCGGCGCGGCCCTCGGCGAGGATCGACTCAAGCGCTGGCTCGACCGGATCCCGCTGGTCGACGCCGACGACCTGGAGCGGGCCGACCGCTGGTTCGCTCGGTACGGCACCTGGGCGGTGCTCTTCGGCCGGATGGTCCCGGTGGTACGCAGTCTGGTCTCGGTGCCGGCCGGGGCGAACCACATGCCGATCACGCGGTTCCTGGTGCTGACCACGGTCGGCAGCGGACTGTGGAACGCCGTCTTCGTCGGACTCGGGTTCGCGCTCGGCTCGCACTGGCAGCGGATCGACCGTTACAGCACCTGGTTCGACCTGGCCCTGCTGGCCGGACTCCTGCTCGTGATCTCGACCTGGGTGGTCAAGCGGCTCCGGCGGCGTACCCGGCCCCGGGCCCGGCCCGGGACAAGTGGCTGATCGACGCTGATCAGCCACTCGTCCCGCGCGCCCTGGATGCGGGTCCTTCGGGCCGGTGCCCCGGGGGTGTCGGTCCGGTACCGGGCGGTGTCCGGTACCGGGCGGGTGTCTCGTACAGGCGGGTGCCCGGTACCGCTCGGTGCTCAGTACTGGGCGGTGATGCTGGTGAACTGCCAGGTGCTCTGCGAGATGCCGCTGCAGTGCGCCACCACGCCCCCGCCCGGACACGGCCGGTCCCGGTTGACCGCCCAGTAGGTGAAGCGGGCCAGGCTGCGCGCCTTGGCCCAGTCGCGGATCTGGGTCCAGGTGGCCGGGGAGGTCTGCTCCTGCTGGTCGGAGAGACCGTTCATGCCGGAGATGCCCAGGTGCGCGTACGCGGTCGCGTCGGACCAGCCGAACGCCGTCTTGAGCTGGTTCTTCAGCCCCTCGGCGGCGTTCACCGTGCTCTGGTACATGTTCGCGCCGCCGCCGAAGTTGAACGGCATGATGGTGAACACGTCGATGTTCGCCTGGAGCGCGGCGGCCTGGTTGATCAACCGGGTGCCCCACCAACTCGGACCCGAGGTCGAGGTGCCGAAGGTGAGGATGGTCTTGATCCCCGGGTTGTTCTGCTTGACGATCTTCAGGGCGCCGAGGATCCGGTCCTGCACCACCTCGTTCTCGAACTCGTCGCTGTTCTCGATGTCGACGTCGATCGCCTTCAGGTTGTACGCGTTGATGACCTGCTGGTACGCCCCGGCGAGAGCCGCCGCCGAGCCGCAGTTCGGGCCGAGCTTGTTGCCGCTCCAGCCGCCGATCGACGGGATGATGTCGCCACCGGCGGCCCGGATCGCGTTGATCGTGCTCGCGTGCGTGCCGCTGGTCAGCGAGCCGCTGCCGTCCCAGGCCGGCGTGCAGCCGCCGCCGGAGAGGATGAACGCGATGGTGAACCATCTGACCCCGGTCGCGCTCATCACCGTGGCCGGCGCGGGCGGGTCGCCCCACCCCGGGTAGAGGTACGGCGCCGCCGCCATCGGGCTGTTCCCGCCGGTGCAGCCGCTGGTGGTGACGGAGACCGCCGCCGAGCGGGCCGACTCACCGGCCGAGTTGTACGCCGCCACCGCGTAGCTGTGCGCCGAGCAGGTGGCCAGCCCGGAGATGGTGGCGGAGGTGCCGGTGACGGTGGCCCGCAGGGCGGTGCCCTCGTAGACCCGGTAGCCGGTCACCGTACCGGTGGAGGTGTTCCAGGCCAACGCCACCGACGAGTTGGTGGTGCCGGTGACCCGCAGGTTGCCCGGGGTGCCGGGGGTTCCCGGATTCGGTGGCGGGGTGGTCGGTCCGCCACCGCCGGAGCACGCGGAACCGTTGACGGTGCAGTTGGTCGGGTCGCCCGTGCCGGCGACGATGAAGCCGAACGAGGCGGTCGCTCCCGGCCCGAGGGCGCCGTTCCAGTTCGCGTTGAGCGCGGTGACCTGCTGGCCGGAACTGGTCAACCGGGTGTCCCAGAAGCTGCTCACCGAACTGCCGGCCGGCAGGGTGAACTGGACCGTCCAGGAGCTGATCGCCGAGGAGGTGTTGTTGGTGACGGTGAACCGGGCCTCGTACCCGGTGGACCAGGACGAGGTGCGGACGAAGGCGGCGGTGGCGGCGGACGCGGCCGGCGCGGCCACCAGGGTGGCCGCGACCATCATCGCGGCCAGGCCCCCGGCCAGCGCCGCGGCGCGCAGCGGTCTGAGTCTCATCGGTTCCTCCGGGAAGCCGGCGGTACGGGGATCACGGCAGCGTCGCGAAATGCGGCTTGACCGTGCGGGCGAAGTTGTTGCCGTTGGAGACGTCCCAGTTGATCGACCAGGTCATCGCGCCCCGGATGCCCGGGTAGGTGCGCGGAGGCTGGAAGCTGCCGCAGTTTGTGCCCCGGGCGAGGCAGTTGAGCGCCTGGTTGACCAGGGCGGGCGCGACGACGCCGCCACCGGCGGCACCGGGTCCGGCGGGCAGGCCGAGCGCCACCTGGTCCGGCCGGAGTCCGGCTTCCAGTTGCAGGCAGGCCAGCGCGGTCATGAAGTTGACCGTGCCCTGGCTGTACGCGAACGCCTGGTCGCAGCCGAGCATCGAGCCGGAGTTGTAGAACTGGGTGTGTACGACGGTGAGGATGTCCCGGATGTCCAGGGCGAGCTTGAAGTAGCTCACCGACGGGGACTGCATGTCGATGGTCTGCGGCGCCATCGTGATGATCAGGTTCGCCCCGACCCGGTTGCGCAGGCTGCGCAACGCCTGTCCCATGTAGGTGGGGTTGAGCCCGTTCTCCAGGTCGATGTCGACCCCGTCGAAGCCGTACTGCTGGATCAGGTTGAACACGGTGTTGCTGAAGTTGGTCGCCGAGGCCGAGTCGTTGACCGCCACCCGCCCGGTCTCACCACCGACCGACAGGATGACCTTCTTGCCCCGCGAGTGCAGCGTCTGTACGTCCGCCGCGAAGTTGGCGTTGGTGTAGCCGCCGAGCGCGGTGGCCAGTCCCGGGTCGATGCCGAAGGTGACCGCGCCGGGGGTGCTGGTCGCCTCGGCGAAGGCGACCGCGATCAGGTCGTACTCGGCCGGCACGTCCCGCAGCCGCAGCTCGACCGCCGCGTTGTTGAAGTTGTGCCAGTAGCCGGTGAGGAAGTGCCTCGGCAACGGGGAGTTCGGCGGCGGGCTGGTGGGCGGGTTGGTGGTCGGCGGCGGGGTGATGGGTGGTGCGGTGGTCGCGGGCGGGGTGGTCGGCGGAGTCGTACCACCACCACACGCCGCACCGTTCAACGTGCAGTTCGACGGAGAACCCGCACCCGTCGCGT
This sequence comes from Micromonospora sp. NPDC050397, assembly GCF_044901685.1. Taxonomy (NCBI): domain Bacteria; kingdom Bacillati; phylum Actinomycetota; class Actinomycetes; order Micromonosporales; family Micromonosporaceae; genus Micromonospora; species Micromonospora sp. NPDC050397. The sequence goes on along the minus strand of NZ_JBJDPS010000006.1, from coordinate 425,181 downwards.
TGAACCCGAACGACGCCGACGCACCCGGCGCCAAACTCCCGTTCCACGAACGGTTCGTGAACGTGAACCGCTGACCCGACGACGTCATCAACGCATCCCAGAACGTACCCACCCGACTCCCCGCCGGCAGATCGAACGCCACCGACCACGACGAGATCGCCGTCGTACCACCATTCGTGATCGTGTACTTCCCCTCCCAACCCGAACCCCAGTCAGAAGTCTTCACGAACGTCGCCGTCGGACCAGCCGCGAACGCCGGCATCGCCACCCATACGGCACCGAGCGTCGCGACCAGCGTCGCGACCATGGACAGGAGCAGGACTCTGGAGCGCTTCATGCGGGCCTCCACGGCCGGTCAGGCATCGGCAGCCATCGACAGTTGGCCAATTATTAAGACTCTTAACTGTTCCTGTCCAGCCCCTCACGCAAGGAAGGGCCCCTTGTTAACGCATAGCGTTAACAAGGGGCCCTTCCTTGCACCTCAGCGGTGGGTCAGCGGCGGAAGGTGAACCAGTTGACGTTGACGAAGTCGGCCGGCTGGCCGCTGCTGAAGGTCAGGTAGACGGTGTGGACGCCGGTGGTCGGCGTGACGTTGCCGGGCACCGACTGCCAGTTTTGCCAACCGCCGGTGTTGCCGAGCGCGAAGCTGCCGATCGGCGGGTTGGTCGGGCTGTCCAGGCGCACCTCGACCAAGCCGCTCACCCCACCGCCGGCACCGGAGGCGACCCGGGCCACGAAGTCCCGGGCGGGGCTGCCGCCGAAGTCCACGTTGTCGTACCGGGCCCAGTCACCGCCGCGCAGGTGGCTGATGTTCTGCCCACCCTCGCTGCACGCCTCGACCTGCACCCCGTTCTGTCCGTTGTACGCCTCGGCCTGAATGGTCGAGTACGCGCTGCCGCCACCACCGGACGGCGGCGTGGTCGGCGGGTTCGTGGGCTGGGTGCCGCCACCGCGACTCCAGACGGCGACGTAGTCGACCAGCATCGGACGGCCCGAGACGGTCGCCGCCGTCGGCGTGGTCGAACCGGCCACCCCGTTCGGGAACGAGCCACCCATCGCCACGTTCAGCAGGATGAAGTAGCCGGCGTGGCTGGTCATGTTGTTCCAGTGCGGCTGGCCGACCTGGTTCTGGGTGACGGTGTGGTAGAGCTGGCCGTCGACGTACCAGCGGAGCTGCTGTGGGCTGGCCCCGCTGTCCCACTCGAAGCGGTACGTGTGGAACGCCGACTGGCAGGTGGAACCGGGACAGGCCCGGCTGGTGCCGATGCCGTTGAACTCGTTGCACGGCCCACCCGGCGCGACCCCGCAGTGCAGCACGCCCCAGACCGAGTTGATCCCGTTGACGTTCTCCATCACGTCGAACTCGCCGATCGCCGGCCAGTTCTGGTAGTTGCCCCGGTACGGCGCGCCGAGCGCCCAGAACGCCGGCCAGTAGCCGGCTGCGGCGGCACCGGTCACGTTCGGCATCTGGATCCGCCCCTCGATGGCGAGCACGCCGCCGGCCGGGGGCTTGAAGTTCGTCCGTACCGTCTCGATCCGGGACGAGGTCCACTGTCCGTTCGCGCCCCGGATCGGGGTGATCCGCAGGTTGCCGGCGCCGTCGTGGCTGACGTTGGCGGTACTGTTGGTGTAGGTCTGGATCTCACCGGTGCCCCAGTTGGGTGGGCCGCCCGGATAGCTGGTGCCGGTGTCGATGATCCAGTTGCCGGAGGACGGCAGGGTGTTCGCGGCGCCGGTGAAGTCGTCGCTCCACACCAGACTCCAACCCGGTGGGGTCGGCGGTACGGCGGCGCGCGCGGCCATCGAGACCGTGCTCACCACGGTGACGATCGCGGCGAGCACGGCCAGCAGCAGGAACGCGCGGCGTCTCGGGACGGGTCCGGCCGGAGCCGGGAGGGTGACGGTCATGGTGTTGGCCTCTCTACGGGACGGGTGAGAGAGCGCTCTCTCTCCGGTTGTACGTCCCCGGCCCACTCATGTCAACGTTCGTCGATGTCTATCGCCCATCCGCCCGCCGTGCGGTACCGGCGACACCTGGCGTACCCGTGGTCGCCGGCAGTGGGACCGGGCGACGGAGCACCGCCCGTTCCAGCGCCGTCCAGGCGGTGGTGGTGACCAGGTAGAGCACCGCCGCGAGCGGCAGCACCAGGGCAGCGAGCACGGTCCCGTACGGCAGCAGCGGCAGCAGTCGGGCCAGCACCGCCGCGCCGGGAAGCTCGTCGGCGGCGGGCGAGGCGGCGGCGCGCGCGTCCCGCCGCATCCGCCGCGAGGTCCACCAGGCCAACACCACCAGCAGGGCCAGGAGTACGCCGAACAGCGGTCCGGCCGCACCGCCGAGCCCGTCCGCCACGTGGTGCCCGAGCGGCACCCCGGCCAGCCGCTCGTCGAGCAGCCCGAACCTGTCGCCGACCGGCCCGGCGGCGGTGAACAGGTGGTACATGACCACGAAGAACGGCACCTGCAACAGCCCCGGCAGGCAGCCCGCGAGCGGGCTGGCACCCGCCTCCCGGTGCAGCGCGACCAGTTCCTGTTGCAGCCTGGCCGGGTCGTCGCCGTACCGCCGTCGCAGTTCGCGGATCTGCGGGGCGAGCACCGCCCGGCGCCGCTCGCCACGCACCTGAGCCCAGGTCAGTGGCGTGATCAGCAACCGTACGGCGATGGTGAGGAGCACGACGCCGACGGCACCGTCCAGTGGTGCGAAGGAGAGCATGGTGAACCCCTCGGTCCGATTCCGGGAAGGCGCGGCACCGACGCGCGAACCCGCGCGGTGGGCGCGGATCGGCACGGCGGGCGAGCCGGAGACAACGTCCGATGTGGACGATCGAGCACGGAACCGGCCGCGTGGCGGCGGGGAGGAACGAGCCGCTACGCGGCCGAGAGGAGCACCGACGGTGCTCGGGGACGGGGCCGTCCGGCCGCGTCCGGGTCGAGCTGGCGTGGGATCCGGGCCCGACGGGCGCGGTCCCGGATGGTCCGACCGCGCCGGGCCGCGTTGGCGGCACCGGGTCGCGCGGTGACCAGGTGTACGGCGACCGCGACCGCGAGCAGCGTGGCGGCGGCGACCGCGGCCCCGGCGAGCAGCTCGGCCGGCTGGGTGGCCGCCGTGACGAGCTGGGCGAGGGCGTACGCCCACCAGCCCACGACCATCAACAGCGACTCCGGCACCCGGCCAGTGTAACCAGTCGCGCCACCAGCATCGGTGCTTCCTTTGCTGCGGCTTAACAATCGCCCCCGGCGGTTGAGCGGCGACTCGGAGCCTGTCTAGGGTGCGCCAGGGGCGACGGCCGGGTCGGCGCCCAGCCGTCCGGATCAACGAAGAGGTGCGCCGAGAATGGTCGAGCATTCCCGGGCCGACACCGGCCAGCCACGTCACCCGGGCACCCCGGGCCGGCTGGCCCCGGTGCTCGGCCGGATGGCCCGCGCCGCCCGGGCCGGCGAGCCGGCGCTGTTCCACCTGCGGCGCAACCGCCGGCAGGTGGTGATCGGTCTCGGTGCCGCCGCGGTCGCCACCGGCGCGGTCGGCTCGGCCGCCGCCGTACTCGGTGGCGGTGGTGGCATCGCCGCCGCCGTGAGCGACCAGGCCACCTCGACCCGCTCCCCCCGGGACGCGGGCGCCTTCGCCGACCGGGACGCCAGCTACAGCCAGTCCCTCGGCGAGTCGATCAACTTCGGCGCCGCCGGTCTCGCCGAGACCCCGGCCCGCGCCGCCGAGGCGGCGCTCCGGGCGAAGCCCCTCTTCGCCAACCCGCTCAGCCGGGACCCGGTGCTGCACCTGCTGCGCCGGGCCACCTTCGGCCCCACCCGGGCCGAGGCGGACGCGGTCCGGGCCGCCGGCATCGACGCCTGGATCGAGCAGCAACTCGACCCCGGCAAGGTCACCGACCCGATCGGCGACCAGGCGCTCGCCGCCTTTCCCACGGTCGGCATGTCGACCGCGCAGATCCGCCGTACGGTCAAGGAGTTCGACTGGGCCGCCCAGTACGAACTCGGCTACGCGACCCTGGCCCGGCAGTTCTGGAGCAGTCGCCAGCTCTTCGAGGTGATGGTCGACTTCTGGTCCAACCACCTGAACGTGACCAACCCGTTCGACGGCGGCTGGGACGTACGCACCTCGTTCGACAGCCAGGTGATCCGCAAGCACGCGCTCGGCAGGTTCTCCGACATGCTCGCGGCCAGCGCCCGCAACCCGGCCATGTTGCGTTACCTCAACAACAACGAGTCGCACCGCCGGTCGGTCAACGAGAACTACGGCCGCGAGCTGCTGGAACTGCACACGGTCGGGATCGACGGCGGCTACACCGAGAAGGACGTACGCCACAGCGCGTACATCATGACGGGCCGGACCGTGACCAACGCGGGCGAGTTCCGCTACGAGGCCGACCGGCACTGGATCGACCCGGTCAAGGTGCTCGGCTTCACCGACAAGAACCCGTCCCGGCCCAAGGGACTCCAGGTCGGCGACCGTTACCTGCAATATCTCGCCAGCCACGAGGCGACCGCGAAGAACATCGCCCGCAAGCTCGCGGTCCGGTTCGTCGCCGACACCCCGCCGCACGGTCTGGTGCAACGGCTCGCCGAGGCGTACCTGGCGAACGGCACCGCGATCGTGCCGGTGCTGCGGGTGCTGTTCCGGTCGCAGGAGTTCTGGATCGCCACCGGGCTCAAGGCCCGCCGGCCGCTGGAGAACTTCGTCGCCACCGCCCGCTCGCTCGGGGTCGCGCCCGGCTCGGACACGGCCGCCGGGATGGAGGGGCTCTACCGGCTGACCCAGCGCTTCGGTCAGCCGCCGCTCGGCTGGGTGCCGCCGAACGGCTATCCCGACGTGGCGCCCGCGTGGCGCTCGGCGCACGCCACCCTGGCGATCTGGAACAGCCACCGGGCGCTGGTGCAGGGTTCGCAGCGCGGGCTGTCGTACCCGAAGCCCGAGGGACTGGTCGGCAAGCGCCCGCCGACCACCGGGCAGTACCTGGACGCGCTCGCCGCCCGGTTGCTGCAACAGCCGCTGGCCGCGAAGGACCGGCAGGCGCTGCTGACCTTCCTCGGCTCCAAGGAGGGTACGGCGGTGAAGAACGCCACCCTGGGCGGCAAGATCCAGCACCTGGCCCCGCTCTTCCTCGACTCGATCTACCACGCGCTGCGCTGAGGAGAGACGCATGACGCAGGACAGTCCTCCGCGCGGCGACAACACGCCCCCACGGCCCCGTACGGCCGAGGAGTTGCGCCGGCACGGCCCGAACCTGGCCGAGGCGGCGATCCGGGTGCACGCCGAGTCGGTCACCACCGAGCTGACCGAGCAACGGGACCGCTGGCGGCACGGGTTCACCCGCCGCCGGGTGATGGCCGGGGCGGGCGCGGTCGGGGTGGCCAGCCTCGCCGGCCAACTCGCCACCACCCGGGTCGCGTTCGGCGCGCCCGCCACCACCAACCGCACGCTGGTGGTGGTCTTCCTGCGCGGCGGCATGGACGGGCTCTCCGTGGTGGTGCCGCGCGGCGACCGGAACTACCTCGACGCCCGCCGCAACATCGCCGTCCCGGCCGGCGCGCTGATCGCCGGGGACGACCGGTTCGGCCTGCACCCCGCACTCGCCCCGCTGGAGCCGTTCTGGAAGTCGGGAAAGATGGCCGCCGTGCACGCGGTCGCCTCACCGGACGCCAGCCGCAGCCACTTCCAGGCGCAGGACTGCCTGGAACGCGGCGCCGCCTCGACCGGTGTGCACACCGGCTGGCTGGACCGGGTGCTGACCGCGCTCGGCCCGGGGACCACGTTCCGGGCCATCGCCGAGGGCGCGGCGCTGCCCCGCTCCCTGGTCGGCGGCGAGAACAAGCTGGTGCTCCAGGGCATCCGCGAGTTCGACCTACAGGGATTCAGCGGCGTACGGGCGAGCACGCTGACCGCGCTCAAGGCCCTCTACACCGGCCTGGACGACCACCCGCTCGCCACCCAGGCCACCGAGACCCTGGCCTCGATCTCGGCCGCCCGGAAGATCGCCGGCCAGGACTACCGGTCCACCGCGCAGTGGCCGGGTGGCGGCTTCGCCGACCAGTTGCGCGACGTGGCCCGGCTGATCAGGGCGAAGGTGGGACTGCGGGTGGCCGCGGTCGACATCGGCGGCTGGGACATGCACACCAACATCGGTGGGCCGGACGGCGGCGACATGCGCAACCGGTTGAACGAGCTGGCCGGGGCGCTCGGTGCGTTCGCCACCGACCTGGGTCCGGCGTTGGACGACGTCTCGGTCGTCACGATGAGCGAGTTCGGCCGCCGGGTCGAGGCGAACGGCAGCTCCGGCACCGATCACGGGCACGGTGGTCTGATGCTGATGCTCGGCGGCGGCCTGAACGGCGGCCGGGTGCACGGCCGCTGGCCGGGGCTCGGCTCCGCCGCCCTCGACCAGGGGGACCTGGCCGGCGCCAACGACTACCGGGACGTGTTGGCCGAGTTGCTCAAGGCCCGACTCGGGGTCGCCGACCACAAGCCCATCTTCCCCGGGCTGAAACACAAGGAGATTGGCGTCTTCCGCTGAGCCGCCGCCCGCTGCCGAGGCCCCGGCGCCGCGCCGCCACGGTCGCCGGCAGCGGTAACACATGCGGCTCGTACATGCTCAAACAGGTAGCCACATCATTTTCCATGTACGCCTCCGTCGAGTCACCACTCGGGCCAGCCGCCATATAGCCGATGAATTCCGCTTCACGCCTTTTGTCGTTGCGCCGCCCTCCCCGCTCGTACCGGGGGTAGGCCGTCGTCCGACCTCGTGTGCGTGTCGCCACGCCGGGGCCGCGTTTTCCGGGATGACCGCGCTGGGTAACGGAGTCGCCAGGCGCTGATCCCGGCGCGACGGCAACGATGGACGGCGGGTGGTGGCGATGGCCGGCAGTGTGGCGATGGCCCAGGGCACGACGGTTGCGCAGGACACGGCGATCTCCCCGGACACGACTTCCCAGGGCACGGCGGAGGGTACGACGACCCGCCCGGCACCGGCCCAGGTTCCGGCCGAACGGCCGGGACTGCTCACGGTCGGGGTGGAGGAGGAGTTCCTGCTGGTCGACCCGGAGACCGGACAGGGCGTACCCGCGGTCGACCGGGTGCTGGAGCAGGTGCCGGACGACCTCCGGGGCCAGGTGCAGCACGAGTTCCAGACCAGTCAGATCGAGATCGGCAGCCCGCCCGGCCTGGAACTGGGCGCGCTGCGGCACTCGCTGGGGCTGCTCCGGTCCGGGCTGTCCGACGCCGCCGAGGCGGCCGACGTACGGCTGCTCGCGGTCGGCGCCGGGCTGGTCGACGGACCGATCCCCCCGGTGTTCGAGAACCCCCGGTTCCACCGGATGGTGGAGCAGTTCGGCCCGCTGGTGGACGGTCCCGGCTACAACGGCATGCACGTGCACGTCGGCATCCCCGACCCGGAGACCGGCGTACGGGTGCTCAACCACCTGCGGCCCTGGCTGCCGGTCCTGCACGCGGTGACCACCAACTCGCCGTTCCACAACGGCCGGGACACCGGGTACGCGAGCTGGCGTTCGATGCTCTGGGAGCGCTGGCCCTCGGTCGCGCCGACCCCGTTCCTGGAGTCGCACGCCCATTACCAGTGGCTGGTCGACCAGCTCGTCTCGACCGGCATGCTGCTCGACGAGGGCATGGTCTACTGGTACGCCCGGCTCTCCTCGCACTACCCGACGGTGGAGATCCGGATCGGCGACGTCTGCCCGAGCCTGGACGACACCATCCTGGTCGCGGCACTGGTCCGATCGCTGGTCGGCACCGCGCTCAACGACATCGCGCAGGGCCGGGAGCCGGTCATGATCGACCACCACCTGCTCACCGCGGCGCACTGGCGGGCCGCGCACGACGGGCTGGACGGGCTCGCCGTCGACCCGGTACGCGGTGGCACCATGCCGGCCTGGGAGCTGTTGGACAGGCTGGTCGACCGGATCCGACCCGAGTTGGACCGGCACGGCGACCTGCCCGAGGTGACCGCGCTGCTGGACCGGCTGCGCCGGGACGGCACCGGCGCCACCCGGCAACGGGCGGCGTACGCGCGCCGGGGCGAACTCGCCGACGTCCTGGCCGACCTGGCCCGGCAGACCCGGGGCGACCGGCGGGACGACCTCGCGGAACAACGGCGGACCAACCGCGCGGAACAGCCACAATAAGCCATGACTGGTCGACTGATCGTGATCGGCGGGGACGCCGCCGGCATGTCCGCGGCGTCCCAGGCCCGCCGACGGCGAGACCATGACGACCTGGAGATCATCGCGTTCGAGCGCGGGCACTTCACGTCGTACTCGGCCTGCGGTATCCCGTACTGGATCAGCGGGCTGGTCGACTACCCCGAGTTGATCACCCGCGACCCGGAGACGCACCGCAAGGAGCACCAGATCGACGTACGGCTGCGTCACGAGGTGACCGGGATCGACCTGGACCGGCGCGAGGTGGTCGCCCGGGACCTGGAGAGCGGGCGCGAGGTCCGGGAGACCTACGACGACCTGGTGTACGCGGCCGGCGCGGTGCCGACCGTGCCGCCGTGGGCGCGTACCGACGCGGGCGGGGTCTTCGGGGTGCAGACCCTCGACGACGGCAAGGCGCTGCGCCACTGGCTGGATCGGGATCCGAAGCCGACCCGGGCGGTGGTGGTCGGCGGAGGCTACATCGGGGTCGAGATGGCCGAGGCCATGATCGAACGCGGGCTCGAGGTCACCCTCGCCGAACGCGGCGAGCAGCCGATGTCGACGGTCGACCCGGACATGGGCCGACTGGTCCGGGACGCGCTGGTCGGGATGGGCATCGACGTGCGTACCCGGGTGGAGATCATCGGCCTGACCACCGCCGGGGGGCGGGTCACCGGCGTACGCACCAACGGGGGCACGATCCCGGCGGACGTGGTGGTGCTCGGCACCGGCGTACGTCCGAACGTACAACTCGCCAAGGAGGCCGGTCTGCCGATCGGGCCGACCGGCGCCATCCGGACCGACCTGCGGATGCGGGTGATCGGCATCCCCGGGGTCTGGGCCGCCGGGGACTGCGTCGAGACCGTGCACAAGACCACCAACCAGCCGGTCTACGTGCCGCTCGGCACCCACGCCAACAAGCAGGGCCGGGTGGCCGGGATCAACATCGGCGGCGGTTACGCCACCTTCCTCGGCGTGATCGGCACCGCCGTGACCCGGGTCTGCGACCTGGAGGTGGCCCGGACCGGGTTGCTGGAACCGGAGGCCCGGGTGGCCGGGTTCGAGTTCATCACGGTGACCGTGGAGTCCACCAACACCGCCGGTTACTTCCCCGACGCCGCTCGGATGACCATCAAACTGATCGCGGAGAAGGGCACCGGGCGGCTGCTCGGCGCCCAGATCGTCGGCCGGTCGCAGTCGGCGAAGCGGATCGACACCCTGGCCGTGGCGCTCTGGAAGAACATGACCGTGGACGAGATGTCGATGCTCGACCTCGGGTACGCACCCCCGTACTCCCCCGTCTGGGACCCGGTCCTGGTCGCCGCCCGCAAAGCCGTCGACGAACTCCATGCGCTGTAAGGAAGGGCCCCTTATTAACGCTATGCGTTAATAAGGGGCCCTTCCTTACACAGCAGTTTGTCGGTGGCGGTGGCTACGGTGTGGCCCGTCGATGCGTCCGGTGTCCCCGCCGACGCCAGCCACGCCACCCCCGGAGGCCCGCCGATGTCCCAGGAGAAGACGTACCTCGAGCTGTCCGAGACCGACGGCACATCGCACAAGTTCTACGAGGTGACCGTCGACGGGACCGAGCTGACCGTTCGGTACGGCCGGATCGGCGACACCGGTCAGGTGAAGCGGAGCAGCTTCGCCAGCGCCGAACGGGCCAAGCTGGAGGCGTCCCGGAAGATCGGTGAGAAGGTGCGCAAGGGTTACGCCCCGGCCGTGCCGGGCGTACGTCAGAAGCGCGGCGTCTCCCGGCGCCAGATCGTCAGCGTGCGCTCGACCGCCCGGCGGGCCCCGGTGTTGTGGCGCTACGACTCCGGTGCCCCGGCCTTCGGCATCTTTGTCGACCGGCACGGTTGCCTGGTCGGCAACGAGCACGGGGTGATCACGGCGCTCAACCACGACGCCCAGGTGATGCAGCAGTACCGGCTCCCCGACGGGGTGAAGTGCATCGTCGCCGACGACGACTGGCGGTACGCCGGCTGCGACGACGGCAACGTCTACGACATCTCCGGCAAGGTGCCCCGGCTCGCGTACCGGATCGCGGACGACATCGACATCTACTGGCTGGACATCCACGACGGCGTCCTCGGCGTCTCGGACTCCGGCGGCGGGATCGCCTCGATCGACCACGAGGACGAGTTTCTCTGGCGGCGGCAGGGGAACGGCTCGGGCGGCTGGATGGTCCGGTGCGACGCGGACGCCGTACACCACGGGCACTCCCGTGGGGTGACCAGCTACGACTGGCGGACCGGCCGCGAGGTGTGGCACCAGCCGACCGGCGCGGTGCTCTTCGGCTGGCAGGAGCCGGGCACCCTGTACGCCGGTACGGCCACCAACCAGGTCACCCGGTTGAGCAAGGACGGCCGGCTCGAACGGACCTATCGTTGTGACGCCCCGGTCTACTCCTGCGCCACGGCGGCCGACGGCGAGTACGTCTTCGCCGGTGACAGCCACTCGTCGATCTACTGCTTCGACGCCGCCGGCAACCGGCTCTGGAAGCTCGGCACCGGCTGCGGGTCGGCCTACTCGATGCAGTACCACGACGAGCGGCTCTACCTGGTCACCACAACCGGGGCGCTGGCCTGCGTCGACGCCAGCGAGCCGGCGATCCGGGCGGCCGAGCGGGGCACCGTGCCCGAGGTGGTGGACGTGAAGGCGCCGCCCCGGATGCCGGCGGTGCCGGTGTCCACCACGGTCGAGGTGGTCCAGCAGGACCAGGGTGACGGCGTGCTGGTCGAGTGCGTCAACGAGGGCGGGCGGCTGCGCATCCACGTGGTCTCGCCCGGTTACCGATCGGACTGGCTGGTCCAGTTTCCCAAGGGCATCCGCGAGCCGAACGCCCGCTACCTGGTCACCGAGATCCGGGAGTCGGGCCGGGGCGGTTTCTACCGGGCGTACGGGGACATTCGGCGCCTGCGCGGCTGAGCCGTACCGCTCGGGCATGTCGGGCGACCCCAGACCGGATTGCCCGACACCACAGCTTTTTTCCGCTTAGTGTCTGGTAACGGCGGAGACGGCGGACCGGACGGGCGGGGTGGTCGATGGCGACGGGGGGCCCGGCCGACGCCGAGGCAGCGGCCGCCGCCGAGGAGGAGCGGGAGCGGCCCGCCTTCCTGGAACTCTTCTTCGACCTGGTCTTCATCGTCGCGCTGATCTCGCTGGCCGAGAAGCTGGTCGGCGAGATGACCTGGACGGGTGCCGTCCAGACCCTGACCCTGCTGCTGGCGTTCACGATGATCTGGGCGCTGACCGCCTGGGCCGGCAGCACCTTCAACCCGAACCACGTGTCGGTCCAGCCACAAATCGTCGCGGCCATGGCGGGCAGCCTGGTGCTGGCCGCCGCGGTGCCCGAGGCATACGCCGACCACGGCCTGCTGTTCGCGGTCACCTACGTGCTGATCCACCTGGGCTCGGGCGCCTACAACACCGTGGTCCACCGGCGCGGCCCGACGCCGACCCAGAGTCGCCGGGTCCTGGTCTGGGAACTCGCCGCCTCGATCGGCTGGATCGCCGGCGCGATGGTGGGCGGTACGGCCCGGGTGGTGCTCTGGGCGGTGGCGGTCGGACTCGAATACCTGGGCACCGCGCTCGGCTGGCCCGTACGCGGACTCGGCAGTTCGCGCTCACGGGAGTCACGACCGTCCGGGAGGCGGATCTCCGAGCGCTACCGCCAGTTCGTCATCATCGCGCTCGGGGTGGCGCTCTTCGTGGTCGGCCGGGCCTTCACCGAGAAGACGTCCTACCCGCTGAGTCACACCTGGGCACTGGTGATCATGTTTGTGATCGCGGTGTTGATGTGGCGGATCTACATCTACCGCGCCGGCGAGGTGATGACCGTCGCCATCGACCGGTCGAACAACCCGGCCCGGCTCAGCCAGTACACCGCGGTCGCCCATCTGATCATGGTGGCCGGCATCATCGGCACGGCCTCGGCCAGCCAACTCGTGGTCGAACACCCGCTCGAACCCACCCCGTCGGCCTGGGCCACGGCGATCCTCGGCGGACCCGCCCTCTTCCTGATCGGCCGCGGTTTCTTCGACTACGTCGTCTTCAGCCGGGTGTCCCGCTCCCGGGTCGCCGGACTCGTGCTACTGGCGGCGGTGGCACCCGCGATCGGCCTGCTGCGACCGGTCACCATCGCGCTCCTGGTCATGGTCATTCTCTTCGTGATCGCGGCACTGAACCTGCTCAGCACCCGAGTACACCGGCGCGACCCGGCCCCGCCCAGGATGGGTGGCCGGACGGGGCCCGACTAGAGGATCACGATCGCCCTGCCCACGTTGCGGGTGCCGCCGAGCGTCATCTCGGCGACCAGGGTGAGCAGTAGCACGGAGTTGGCCACCGCCATGACGAGCAGGGGCGACAGCGGCACCATGGCGGGGCCGACGGCACCGAGCACGACGATCGCGATCGCCCGGGACCGGAGCAGCCGACCGGTCGCCAGCAGGTCGAAGAGTGAGCCGCCGAGCAGGAAGAGAGCGGGGCCACCCAGGATCAGGACGATCAGGTTCGTGGACGCCGTGCCGAACGGCTCGCGGATCACGATGGTGTTGCTGGCCGACATCACCACCACCCCCGCGACCATCACCAGGTGGCAGTAGGAGGTGAGGATGCCCGGCCGGATCCGTTCCACCAGCGAGACGTTGGCCGGCGCCAGCAGTTGACGAACCCGCTGGAAGTACAGGTGGAAGAGCACGACCGCGCCGGTGAACGCCACCGCGCAGGCGACCACCGGCCCGGTCTCGAAGCGACTGAGACCGAGTTGGATACCGATGGTGAGGATCAGCTCGCCGAGCGCGATGATGAAGATCTGACGGTGCCGCTCGGAGAGGTGGCTGCCGGTGAAGATCTGGCTGGCGAGTTCGGTCCGCCCGAGTCTCGGTGTCGGCCAGCCGAGCCGGGCCGAGCCGAGGTCCACCAGCACCGCGACGGCCCAGAGCACCAGTCGCACCGACCCCTCGACAAACGCGCCGGCCACCCAGAGCGGCAGGGTAACCCCGAACCAGAAGAAGACCCGGATGCTCCTGGCCTGGATGTCCCGGTTCACCCGGGTGCCCGGGATCAGCACCGAGTCACGGACGACGTGGATGCCGAAGTAGGCCAGGACAAAGACCCAGCCGTGGGAACCGAACGCGTGCGGTGCGGTGACGGCCATGACCAGGGTGCCGAACATGCAGAGCAGCACCGCCAACTGGATGATCGGCTTCTGGGGGTTGAACAGGTCGGTGAGCCATGCGGTCAGCACCCACACCCACCAGGCGGCGAGCAGCATCACCGCCATCCGCGCCGCGTTGCCCGGGCTCGGGTTGGCGGCGAGTTGGCCCGCGATGCGGGAGATCAGGAAGATGTAGACCAGGTCGAAGAAGAGTTCCAGGAACGTCGGGTACGGCGGGTCGTCGGGCCTGCGCAGGATCCGGGGCAACGGGCTCGACGTCACGGCGGCTGCCTCCTAGGACCCGCCGGTCCGGTCGGGGAGGTGCTGGCGTCCTGACTCTCCTGTCACTCTCCGAACATACAAAACCGGACGTGTTCGGACAGCCGAACGGCCAGAGAGGGCGCCTCAGCCGGGTTGGCAGATCGGGCACCAGTAGAGGTTGCGGCCGACCAGCTCGCCCTGGTGGATCGGCGTACCGCAGACGTGGCAGGGCTGGCCCGCGCGGCGGTAGACGTAGACCTCACCGCCGTGCCGGTCCACCCGGGGCGGCCGGCCCATCGCCTCCGGCAGGTGCTCGGCTCGTACGGTGTCGATTCGGCCGGTCAGCACCGCCGCCCGCATCAGCTCGCCGAGATCGTCCCAGAGCGCGGCCCAGCCCGTGGCGGCCAATCCCCGCCCGGCCGCGAGCGGGTGGATCCCGGCCCGGAAGAGCGCCTCGGTCACGAAGATCAGACCGGTGCCGGCCACGATCGTCTGGTCCAGCAGGAGGGCGGCCAGCGGGGTCGGACTGCGCCCGATCCGCGCGTACGCCGGGTCCGGGTCGGCGTCGGCGCGCAGCGGATCGGCGCCGAGCCGGTGCCGTAGCGCCTCGACCTCGGGCGGGGTGAGCAGTTCGCACGCGTTCGGCCCGCGCAGCTCCAGCCAGTGCCGGTCGCTGCTGATCCGCAACCGGATCTGCCCCGCCGGGACCGGGGGCTCGCCGTCCCCGTCGGCGAACTTGCCGTAGAGCCCGAGGTGGATGTGCAGGCTGACGCCGCTGGCGTAATGATGGAGCAGATGCTTGCCGTACGCCTCGGTGTTGTCCAGCACCGTGCCGCTCAGCAGCGCCGCGCCTTCGGCGAACCGGCCCTGCGGGCTGTCGACCAGCACCTTGTCGCCCGCGAAGAGCGCCCGGTGCCGGGCCGCGAGCCGGTGGATGGTGTGACCCTCGGGCATGGTGTCCAAGCCTATGCCGTCGCGGCTCCGCCCCCACGGCCAGTGCCCCCACGGCCATGGCGGAGGCACGAGGGGGCACTGGAGTCGGGGCAACTTTGACTGTACGTCCGTCCAGTCCACTGTCGACACGACCCTACGAGGCCGATCATCAGCTAGTCAACCGTTCGTACGCAAGTCCACCGACAGCGAGCGGACGGCCACGGTCAGGCGGGTGTGCGCATCCGGTTCAGCACCCGGAAGGTGTCCGGCGGCAACGGCAGCGGTCCGGGCTCGCCGAGGTTGTAGAGCTGGTAGAGCCTCGGCCGGATCTCGGTCAGCGGATAGGTGTCCTCGTAGACCGCGAGCTTGTAGACCACGCCCTCCAGCACGCTGCGCAGCAGCACCTCCTCCACCGCCGGGTCGGCCGCGCCCCGGGCAGCGAAGATCGACCGCAGCCGGTCCTCGAAGGCCAGCACCGCCGTCTCCCGGGACCGCTCGACCTTCGCGAACACCTCACGGGTGCCGGGCTGGAGCATCAGGCAGAGCATCAACCGCTGCATGCCGAGGAACTCGCGGGCGCCGTACACCGCCCGGTCGATCACGGTCGCCAGGAGCTGGTCGGCGGGTACGTCCTCGCCCTGGTCGTCGAGCATCGAGAGCATGCTGTCGAGCCAGCGCCCCAGCACCGCCTCCAGCAGGTCACGCTTGGAGGCGAAGTAGTAGGAGATCAGACCCCGGGACACCTGCGCCCGCTCGGTTATCTGGGAGATGGTGGCTCCCTCGTACCCGTGGGCCGCGAAGACCTCCAACGCCGCGCCGATGATCCGCTCCTGCGACCGATGGCGCATCTGGACGTTCACCCGGGGGGAACGAGGGGACACCGATGACCTCCAGTTTGGCAGCGCGCGACAACATAAGCATCATTGCGTACCACCCTCGGATCATTGCTGCTCGGCGGCACTCCGACGGAGTGTCCGGAGATCGTCGACGACCGGACGCCGACCCCTGGGCGGTTGACCGTCCGTGACGGCGTACGCACCCGTGGCTCCGCTCATCAGACGCCGGAACACCGCCACCCGGGGAGCCGCTCGCGGTAACCGACACCGCTTGCCAACTCCGACAATTGCGTACGCTCGACGTGTGCGAGCACAGTACGGGCCGTTGCCGGACCGGCGGCCGACCCCGACCGTCCGTTGTGGACCACTGTGACGCGGGTCAGCCGAGCTGGATGGCGAGCGTCTGGAGATAGCCGTTGACCTGCGACCGGTCGTAACCCCGCAGCGCGACGGTGAAGGCCGCCCGGTGGATCTCGTGCCGGACCGACGCGCGCAACACCGGATCGTCCGAGGCGGCGGCCCGCTCCGCCCGCTCGACCAACGCGTCGACCTCCCTGACGTCGTAACCCCGCAACGCGTGGATGAACTCTGGTCTGCTCGACATCCGGTCAGTATGCGCACCGGGACGGGCCGTCGCTGGCCCCACCGTCCCGCCGCCGGCACTCTGGCCCGTACGTCGGGCCGCCCGTGACCCGGACCAGCGCCAGACCACGCATCTTGACCAGCGCCAACCGCCGACCCTGACCGGCATGCAGGACCGACGCCGTCGGTAGAGTCGCCGGGTGACCGAGCCCTCCTGCCCTTGCGTGCTCTGCGTCGACGACCCCGCCGGCCGGGACGGCGGCATCGTCGACACGATCCGGGAGCACGGCTGGTCGGCGCTGCGGGTCGAGGGAGGCGTCGGCTTCGCGTACACGGTCGGGCTGTGGCACACGTTGCGCCGTCCGGAGCTGGTCATGTTCGGGCTCGAGGGCGAGCACATGCAGCACTGGTTGAACGCGTGCGTGGCACTCGGGCGTGATCGTGGCTGGCCCGAGCCGGGCGAGCCGTTCGAGGGGGTGTTGGGGGACTTCCCCACCCAGCTACGACCGGTGCACCCGTCCTGGCACCGAGCCCTGTTCGGCACCGCACACCGGTTCTACGGCGACTTCACGGTCCCGGTGGCGCAGCTCGTCTGGCCGGACCGGGACGGGCGCTGGCCCTGGGCGGACCTCGCGTCGGCGAGCAGTCGGAGTCGGCAGGCGTTCGCCTGGTTGCCGGTCACCGAGCATCCCCCGGGTCCGTGGCGGCTCGTCGGCGAGTTGGAGCCGGATTTTCCCTTCCCGCTGGGTCCGGACAACTGGGCCCTGACCACCGCGTCGGTGCTCGACGGTGCCCGGCCGATCGCCCGGGTGAGCCTGGACGACGGCGCGTACGACGTGCTGGACGAGCGGGGTTACCCCGCCGACGACCTCTGCCTGGCCTACCTCGGCGACCTGGTCGTGCGGCACCCACACCTCTCCGCCTGCGCCGATCTCGGCGAGGGAGAGCTCGCGGTCACCGGCGACGACCTGGTCTGGATCCGGGCCCAGCTCTCGCCGGGCGAGCGCGAGCGGAGCGCCCGTGCCTGGGCGGACGCCCGGCCCCGGTAGCGTCCCTCCCGGCACCCCTGGGGCATCAGCGCAGCCAGGGAACGGTGCGGTCGAGCTGGCGACGGCGCTTGAGCTCCCGGCGCAGCGGAATCTCGTCGTCCACGTACCCGTCCCAGTTGACGCCCCAGTTGTTCGCCGTGTGCGGGCTCTGGCCCAGCAGTTGCCGCTGGACCGGCGTACGGGCCGTCCACCACGGACCCTCGCGGTCCAGGCGCGGGTCGTCCAGCGGACGGATCCAGCGGTACGTGTAACCGACGAAGAGCATCTTCCGGGTGATGGTGGAGCGGTTGACGGACCGCGAGTGCCACAGCCGGCGGTCGAAGACAAACGCGTCACCCGGGTTGGCGGTGATCTCGACCGCGCCCGCCGGGTCGGGGTGGTGCACCGAGAGGTCGCTCGGACGGGGCAGCGAGTTGCGCAGGTGGCTGCCCGGAATGACCTTGGTCGCCCCCCGACCGGTCTCGGCGAGGTCGGACAGGACGTACGCGACCTTGAGCGAGAACATCGGCCGGGCCAGGTCCGGGTCGAGCGTCTCCGGGTCGGAGTTCTGCCGGTAGCCGTCCTGGTGCCAGCCCCAGTACGGCCGGTCCGCCTCTTCGGCCGGCTCGGGCGGGGTGACGTCGAGGTGGTTGTGGTGGGTGTAGATGTTCCAGCCGAGCAGCCCCCAGACGTACGGGAACGTGGTCGGGTGGGTGAGCAGTTCGCCGAAGAGCTCGTCCCGCTCCAGGAATCCCAACAGGTGCAGGGTCCCGTTCCGGCCGGTGTCGCCCGCCGAGGCGGCCCGCTCGTAGCTCCGGTCGACGGCCCGTTCCAACGCCGCCCGGTGCTCCTCGGTCAGCACCTGACGCAGCAGCAGGAAGCCGTTCTCGTGGAACTCCTTGCGGTCGACCTCGCTGATCGACTCGTACCCCGTCTGACCCTGGTAATCGAACATCGCGCTGACCTCTCCTTGACACGCCTTACGCGTTACCTGCCAGGGAGTGAATCGGCGGGTTGTGAAGTAGTTCTTAGGATCGGATCAGTTAGCCGTGGCGGGGGCCGGGCGGGGCCGGGCTCCATCGCCGCCGTACCGATTTTTCATGATCTTTTCACAAAACCGCTGGTCAGCGGCTCGGGCGCTCCTTCGCGGGAAGCTTGCTGAGCACCGCCTCGTAGGAGGCGTCGATCGCCTCGGTGAGTTCGTCGGCGGGGATCGTGCCGTCGATCCGCAGGCTGTTCCAGCCATAACGCCCGATGTACGCCATCACCCAGGCGTCCTCCGGGTGACGCAGCAGCCACTCGTCGGCCATCTCTCGGGAGGCGCCGCACTTGACCCCGACCGTGGCCCGCGACTCGGAGCCGAGAAACGCGAAGATCTTGCAGCCGACCTTCACCACGACGTCGGACTCCCACGGCTCGTCCTGCCACGCGCCGGGTTTGGCCAGGCAGTATTCGAGCACCTCACGCCACCTCATCACACGCCCTCTCACTGTCCGCCATGCTCACACGGTGGTACGACAAACACGTACCCTCCCGGGCGAGGGTTGCTGGGTACACGTGGCGCCCGGATCAACCGTTCAAAGAAGCAGGGCCGGTTCGGGTGATGTGACCCACGTCATCGGGCCGGACGGCTCCGGCTCGCCGGCCGGGCGTGCCGGGTCGCAGAGCCGGTCGGGCGCGGGCCGCGCTGGCGGGCTGTGGTGTGATGGCACGGTGAGCCGGGCCGTGGAGGAGACCAACCGCCGGCTGCTCCGGGCGCGCGACGCGATGGACCGCGGCTACGCGCAGCCGCTGGACGTGCCGGCGCTGGCCCGGATCGCGTACGTCTCCGAGGCGCACTTCAACCGCACCTTCCGGGCCACCTTCGGCGAGACGCCACACCGCTACCTGCAACGCCGCCGGGTCGAGCGAGCGATGTTCCTGCTGCGCGAGACCGGCCACCCCGTGACGGAGATCTGCTTCGAGGTGGGCTTCGGGAGCACCGGCACCTTCAGCCGTACGTTCCGCGAGATCGTCGGCCGTTCGCCCAGGCAGTACCGCCGGGAGACGGCGGCGGTGAACGTACCGACGTGTTTCACGATGGCCTGGACCCGGCCGACCGCCTGACCCTGCGGGAGCCCGCGTGCCGCCCCTGGTTCGAGCGGTTTCGGATAAGTTTCCGGCTGACCTGCCCGGTAGCGTGATCCACATGTTCAACGCCATCACGCACTCGCAGATCTACGTCCTCGACCAGGACGAGGCCCTCGATTTCTACGTCGGCAAGCTCGGCCTGGAGGTCAACTCCGACGTCGACCTCGGCTTCATGCGCTGGCTCACCGTCAACATCCCCGGCGACGCCGGGCGTCAGATCCTGCTGGAACGACCGGGCGCTCCGGCGATGTCCGAGGAGACCGCCCGGCAGGTACGCGAACTGGTCACCAAGGGCGCGATGGGCGGCTCGCTCATCTTCAGCACCGACGACTGTCGCAAGACGTACGAGACGCTGCTGGGCCGGGGCGTCGAGTTCACCGAGGAGCCCACCGAGCGGCCGTACGGCATCGACTGCGCCCTGCGCGACCCGTTCGGCAACAGCATCCGCTTCACCCAGCCGAAGGGCTGAGGGCGGGCGGGCTCTCCCGCTCGCCGGGTCGGGGTCGGGGTCGGTCAGGACTGGCGGATGGCCTCGCCGGCGATTTCGATCCGTACGGTCCTGCCGACCAGGACCCCACCGCTCTCCAGCGCCACGTTCCAGAGCAGCCCGTAATCCTCACGGTCGATCTCCGTCGTCGCGCTGAACCCGAAGATGTCCTGCCCGTACGGGTCGCGGCGGGCGCCACCGAACTCGACCTGGAGGTCGACCGGGCGGGTGATCGCCTTGACCGTCAGCTCCCCGCCGAGCACGAACCGTCCGGGCGTCGGAGCCGCCTGCTGCGGTACGTTCTGGCTCCTGCCCCGCAGGCCCAGCCGATGGTTGCGCAGCCGGGCCCAGGCGAAGATCGGGTCCTCGCTGCCCTGCCACTTGATACCGGTGCTCCGGTATTCGAGCGTCGGATACCGCTCCACGTCAAGAAAGTCCGCGCTACTCAGGTGGGTGTCCCGGTCGACACTTCCGGTGGCGATGGTGGCCGCTCGAATGGTCGCGGTCACCGAGGAGGCGAGCGGATCCTCGGCCACGTAGACCTGTGCGGTCGCCTCGGCGAACTCACCGCGTACCGGGCTCACCATCATGTGCCGGGCCACAAAACCGATTCGCTTGTGCGCCTGATCGAGAAGATAGGTGCCGGCCGCCGGAATGGTCATACCATCCCAGATCCGGGTGCCAGAATCGGTCATCGTTGTTGCCTTTCCTCCCGGCCGTGCCCGGGTCTTCGCCAGTTGTGCCCGCCGAGACGAGCGGAGGGCACGCGGCGGCGGCCCCCGTACCGCTGCCCAGCATAAGGACGCTCCAGGACCGCTTTCCGGGCTCCGCCGAACGGTGGATCTTGATCGACCACTCGCCGCGGAACGGATACGGACGAGGCGATTCGGTATCGCATTTCGGTCATATCCCGACCGACGCCTGCTCTATCCGGAAGTGGGTCGGCTCACAATTCGATTGGATTCGATAATGCCGCCGCGCCGGCGACGACAATCGGAGAGCCGAACGTGACAACACTCACCGAATCAATTACCGATCGGCCGTGCCGACCGATCCGCTTCGGTCGGCTGACCCCGACTGGTCGGTGTCGGCGCAGACGGCGTTGACCGCCACCATCACGTCGCCCGGTCCTAACTCGTCGCCGGACTGGGGTGCGCGACCAGCGAGTCCCGAAGGCCGACCCCGATCACCACCAGGGTGGAGAGCGTGGCGAGGGCCAGCGGCGGAACGACCAGACCCACCGGGGCCAGGGCCGCCAGCGCCGCGATCGCGACCAGCCGGGGCACCGAGACGCCGCCGAAGACGGCATGCTTGAACAGCACGTGACCGGCCAGGAAGAGGGCCGGTCCGCCGAGCACGGTGGCGATGGTGACGGCACCGGAGTGGCCGACCGGATCCGCGATGACCAGGTCGTCCCCGACGGCGGAGATGATGATCCCGGCGACGATCGGCAACTGGAAGTAGGTGTAGGCCGAACGGCCGATCTGCCCGGGGTTCTCGGACTGGTCGATGGCCGAACTGGCGGCCTCGGCACTGCGGTCGAAGTAGAGCCACCAGAGCGCGACGCTGCCCAGGAAGGAGACGACGAAGGCGAGCAGGTGCGACGCCTCGGCCGGCCGGTCGCCGAAGACCGTACCGGTGATCAGGATGGACTCGCCGAGCGCGATCAGGATGAACAGTTGACCGCGTTCGGCCAGGTGTCGGCCGTTGACCGGCCAGTCCGCCGGGGTGGATCGCCCCATCCCGGGCACGTAGAAGCCGGTGATGGGGGTCAGGTATTCGACCACCACGGCGGCGCTCCAGATGATGGGTCTGGTCGCCCCCTCGGCGAGGCCACCCGCGACCCAGAGCGCGCTGGAGGCCGACTTCCACACCAACAGCCGCTGGAAGTTGGTCCGCAGCATGAGCCGTTGACTCTCCGGTACGGCCGACTCGCCCCGCAGGGCACCGCCGTGCCGGCCGAGCGCGACCACGGCAAAGACGTTCCGCCCCACCTGGATCGCCGCGTACGCTCCGGCGACCCAGAGCCCGCGCTCCCCGTACGCCTCGGGCAACGAGGCGGAGACGATCAGGCTGAGCAGCATCACCACGACCAGCATCAGCCGTACGCCGAGCTGGTTCGGGTCGAACCAGTTGGTGACCCAGGCGGTGTCCACCCAGGCCCACCAGATGGCGAGCAGCAGGAGCAGGGTCTGTAGTACGCCTAGCCAATCCAGGTGGTCGAGCAGCAGATGGGTGAGCTGGGTGATCGCCAGCACGTAGATCAGATCGAAGAAGAGCTCGACGAACGTGACCTGGCCACGATCCCCCGGGCTACGTAGCGCCCGCCCGCTGTCCCCGATCTGCGCCACCGAGCCCCACCCCCGAACATCCCCGCCCGCCCGGCTCCCCCACCACCGCCCCAATCCTGCCCACCTCCACCCTCCGAAGGTGCCGGTCCACCTCGTTGATCATGAGGTTGTCGCAGGTCGCGAGCGTGGCGGCCAGCGACAACCTCATGATCAACAGGTCCGGTCGCGCGGGGGTTGGGCGGTGCGGGATCGGGGTACTCCGATGGGCGTAACCGCGTGGGCGCCAGCGAACGGGCCTCGGTAGCCGCGCTACGACCAGGAGGTGTGTTGTGGTCAGGATTCCTTCGCTCTCGCGGCGGCCAGCTCCGTCCGAACCGGAGCCCGGGACGACGGTGCCGGTCCGGGACGAGAACGGTGACGGACGGATCGACGGGCGCATCGACGGGCGGATCGACGGGGGCGACGCCGTGGCGGCACCCCGGACGGGCGGGACCGCGCCGCGTGGCGCCCGTACGCCGGTCATGCCGGCCGGGGACGCGCCCAAGCCCACGCCGAGGCCGGGCGTCGACCGGGCGACGTACCGTAGTTCGTCGGCTCCGCCGGCCGGGCCCACGACGGGCGCACCGGCGACCGGCGGGCCCGCCACGGCGACCGCGCCGGTCGTCGACCGCCCACGCGCCGACGTCGACCGGGACGACACCCGGCTCGACCGCGACGACGACACCGGGCGGGCCGAGCGTGAGGCGGTTGTGGTCGCGCCGGCCGGGCCCCGTCCCCGGGCCAGTCTGTTCGCCACCCTGAGTCTGATCCTCGGCGTCGGTTCGGTGCTGTTCGTGCTGGCCGGCGCACTCGCCGGCTACGGCATCGCGCTCGGTGGTGTCGGCGCGCTGCTCGGCGTGGCCGGCATCTCCGCCACCAGCCGCCGGCACGTGGCCGGCAAGTCCGACGCGCTGCTCGGTCTGGTGCTCGGGCTCGGCGCGGTGGTCCTCGGCATTCTCGCGATGACCGGTCAGTTCACCTGGCCGACCACCGACGGGGACTGGGTGCTGCGCTTCCGCGAGTGGCTCGACTCACAGTTTGTCGATCGTTTCTGAGGGGCAGTTAAAACGCCAGAGCGGTGGTTCATCGCTCGGGCGTAGCTCACCGGGGGTGGTTCACCGCCAGAGCTGAGTCGATGAAGGGGGCGGCCTCCGCGCCGCCCCCTCAGCGACAATCACGATCTTCGGGTACGGCGATGACGATCACAGACGCAACGAATCGTCGGCCGCACCGGTCCCAGACGCAACGATCGATCGTACGACGCAAGTTCCGCCAGTGGTTTCGGTCAGGCCCTGCCGCATAGCGTTGGGTGACGCGCCAGCGGTTGTGAGCCGACCATCGGCCGGGCGCGCCCGACCACTGGGAGCAGGGCATGACGCTGGATTCCAGCCGCCGGCACTACCTGATGTGCCGGCCGACATACTTCGCGGTCGAGTACGCGATCAACCCGTGGATGGATCCGAGCGGCCCGGTCGACACCGCGCTCGCGATCCGGCAGTGGGAGACACTGCGTCGCACCTACCTCGACCTCGGCCACACGGTCGACGAGATCGAACCGGTGCCCGGCCTGCCCGACATGGTCTTCGCCGCAAACGGCGCGACCGTGGTGGACGGTGAGGTGCTCGCCGTCCAGTTCCGCGACCCGCAGCGGGCCGACGAGGCACCGGCCTACCGGTCGTGGTTCGAGCGGGCCGGGTACCCGGTCCACGAGGCGAAGTACGTCAACGAGGGCGAGGGTGACATCCTGCTGGTCGACGGCATGCTGCTGGCCGGCACCGGATTCCGTACGACGCACCCGGCGCACGCCCAGTTGCAGGAGGTCTTCGGCCGTCCGGTGGTGACGCTGCAACTGGTCGACCCGCGCTTCTACCACCTGGACACCGCGCTCTGCGTGCTCGACGACCGGACCGTGGCGTACCTGCCGGAGGCGTTCTCCCCCGGCAGCCAGGCGGTCCTGCGGCGGCTCTTCCCGGACGCGGTCCTCGCCGAGGCCGCGGATGCCGAGGTGCTCGGCCTGAACGCGGTCAGCGACGGCCGGAACGTGGTGCTTCCGGCCCAGGCCACCGGCCTGGCGAGCAAGCTCCGCGCGCGCGGATACGCGACAATTGGCGTTGATTTGTCCGAGCTACGCAAAGCGGGTGGCGGACCGAAGTGCTGCACCCTGGTGCTGCGGGAACGAGAGGCCAGCAAGTGATCGTGGACGACATGCTGCTCACCCCCGGCGCGGTACGCGACGCGGAACGCTGGACCGCGCACAACTACCATCCGCTGCCGGTGGTGATCTCCACCGCCGAGGGCGCCTGGGTGACCGACGTCGACGGCAAGCGCTACCTGGACTGCCTGGCCGGTTACTCCGCGCTCAACTTCGGCCACCGGCACCCGAAGCTGGTCGCCACCGCGCACCAGCAGCTCGACCGGCTCACCCTGACCAGCCGCGCCTTCATCCACGACCAGTTCGCCGATTTCTGCCACGAGCTGGCCGACCTCTGCGGCACCGAACTCGTGCTGCCGATGAACACCGGCGCCGAGGCGGTGGAGACCGCGATCAAGGTCGCCCGCAAGTGGGGCTACCGGGTCAAGGGGGTGCCGGCGGGGCAGGCGACGATCGTGGTCGCCGACGGCAACTTCCACGGCCGGACCACCACCATCATCAGCTTCTCCACCGACGCGGACGCCCGCGACGACTTCGGTCCGTACACCCCCGGGTTCAGGATCGTGCCGTACGGGGACCTGACCGCGCTGGCCGAGGCGATCGACGAGACGACCGTCGCCGTACTGCTCGAACCGATCCAGGGCGAGCAGGGCGTGGTGGTGCCGCCGACCGGTTACCTGCCCGGCGTACGGAAACTCTGCACCGAGCAGAACGTGCTCTTCCTCGCCGACGAGATCCAGTCCGGGCTGGGGCGCACCGGGACCACGTTCGCCCTCGACCACGAGGGCGTCAAGCCGGACATGTACCTGCTCGGCAAGGCACTCGGCGGCGGCATCGTGCCGGTCTCCGCGGTCGCCGCGGACAAGTCGGTGCTCGGCGTGCTCCGTCCCGGCGAGCACGGCTCGACCTTCGGCGGCAACCCGCTCGCCTGCGCGGTCGCCACCGAGGTGGTACGTCTGCTCGCCACCGGCGAGTTCCAGCGCCGCTCGACCGAGCTGGGCGAACGGCTGCACGCCGGGCTGCGCGGGCTGGTCGGCGAGGGTCTGGTCGCCGTACGCGGACGCGGCCTCTGGGCCGGCATCGACATCGACCCGTCCCTGATGAGCGGCCGGCAGGCGTGCGAGCGGTTGGCCGAGCGGGGCGTGCTCGCCAAGGACACCCACGGGTCGACGATCCGGCTGGCCCCGCCCCTGGTGGTGGAACCCGACGAGATCGATTTCGCGGTACGGCAGCTCCGCGCCATCCTGAGCTGAGGCGCCGAGGCGCGAGGGCCGAGCCGAACCGCGAGGCGGCGTCACCCGAAGACGGAGAGAGTGGTCGTCCATCCGCAGCGGACGACCACTCTCTTCGTACGCGTACCCGGGCTCGCCGGTCAGGGGCGCTCGATCACCCGCATCGCCATGGTCGGCGCCTCGGCCATCACCGAGGTGGGGTTGATCACGCCACCGGAGGTCCAGTTCGTCGACCGTCCGATCTGGACGCCCGGGTAGGGCTCGACGATGTCGCCGCCGCGCACCACCCGGCTGGCCTGCTGCTTGAGCGTGATCCGGTCCTCCTCCTCCATCGAGCCACCCGGCCGGATACCCGAACCGTTGGTGCTCACGTCGAAGGCGACCAGGTCACCGCCACGCAGCTCGAACCGGACGTGGTTGCGGCTGATCCAACGCCGCGCCTCGTCGCTCAGCCACTGGCCGAGCACGATGCCGCCGGATTCCTCGGGCGCCCGGCCGACCGTGACCGGCCGGTCGGCGGAGACCACGAACCGGCGACGCACCTGGCCGCCGACCCGGACCGAGAGCACCTCGCTGTCCGGCCGGGGACCGGCGTCGGTGAGCCGGCGATCGTGCCGGGGGCAGCTCGGCGGCCCGCCACGCAGCGTGGGTGGGGGCTGGCCACCCGGCTCACGGTCGGAGCGGGCCAGGTCGGCAAAGGACCCGCCACCGCCGCCGCCACCGCCGAAGAGCACGCAGCCGGGCTCCGGGCAGCGCCAGAGCCGGGCCAGCAGTTTCGCACCGGTCGGGGACGGACCGGGCGAGGTCCAGACCGCCTTGCCACCGGCCTGTGCCACCAGGGTCGGACCGTTCGGGCTGTTCACCGGGGCGAGCAGCCGGCCCGGCTGCGAACCCAGCCAGGGGAAGCGCCCGAGCATCCCGTCGAACCGCATCCGACTCAGCACCGGCAGGCCGAGCAGGTCGGCCAGTTCCAGCATCCGCTCGGCCGGGTTCGGCAGCACCTCGACCAGCCCGTCGTCGGCCCACCGGCGGACCACCATCCGCTCGTTCGAGGTCAGGTCGGCGTCGGAGAGCAGGGCCCGGTGCACCACCGGGTAGACCGGGACGCTGTCCTCCTCCAGTTGCCGGCTGAGCGCGTCGATCACGATGCCGAGGCGGAGCATGCTCGCCGGCCGACCGCCGTCGAAGTCGGTGTAGCGGACCACCTCGGCCAGGTCGAGCACGGCTCGGGCCAGCGACGGATCCGTGCAGACCCGGCCCTCGATCGCGTCGAGGACCTTACTGATCTCGAATCTCACGCCGCTCCCCCGAGGATCTGATCGATACGTTCCGCAAGTTGGATGTCGCGCCGGGTCACTCCGCCAACGGAGTGGGTGGCACACCGGAAGGTCACCGTACGCCAGCGGATGTCGATGTCCGGGTGGTGGTCGAGTTCCTCCGCCACCACGGCGACCCGGTCCACCACCCCGATCGCGTCCGGGAAGCTGCCCAGCTCGACGGTCCGGGTGATCACCGCCGGGTGCCCGGACCAGCCGTCCAGCCGCTCCAACTCGCCACGCACCGCCTCGGCGTCCAGCACCTCTGCCATGAGGCAGACCTTACCGCCGCACCTCCCGGCCAGGGAGGGCAACCGTGGCGGCCCGCCGGGGCGGATTGTCCCGGTCGGCGCCCGGCCTCCCCGGCCGGCACCCGACGGGTACGGGTCAGCGCCCGGCCCGCGCCGGTCGACCGCCGGTACGCAGTTCGGCTCCCACGGCGTGCAGGTGCCGCAGCGCCTGGCCGTACGAGTCGATCAGCCCGGTCTCCTCGTACGGGATGCCCTGCTCCGCGCAGTACTGCCGGACGATCGGCTGCGCCCGGCGCAGGTTCGACCGGGGCATGCTCGGGAAGAGGTGGTGCTCGATCTGGTAGTTCAGCCCGCCGAGCGCGAAGTCCACCACCACACCGCCGCGTACGTTGCGCGAGGTGAGCACCTGCTTGCGCAGGAAGTCGAGGTCGTCCTCGGCGGTCAGCACCGGCATGCCCTTGTGGTTCGGGGCGAACGAGCAGCCCATGTAGACCCCCCACAGCCCCTGGTGCACGGCGATGAAGACCAGCGCCTTCACCGGGGAGAGCACGGTGAACAGCACACCGAGGTACGCGGCCAGGTGCGCGACCAGCAGCACCGCCTCGACCGTGCGGTAACGCATCGGCGAGCGGAACAGCCCCTGGAAGCTGGCGTAGTGCAGGTTCAACCCCTCCAGCGTCAACATCGGGAAGAACAGGTACGCCTGCCGCCGGGCCAGCCAACGACCGAATCCACGTCGCTCGCGCGCCTGCTCCTCGGTCCAGACCAGGGCACCCGCGCCGACGTCGGGATCGTGGTCCTCGTGGTTGGGGTTGGCGTGGTGCCGGTTGTGCTTGTCGATCCACCAGCCGTAGCTCAGCCCCACCGCCAGGTTCGCCGCCAGCAGCCCGGCGACCTCGCTGGCCCGGCGGTTGCGGAACATCTGCCGGTGGCCCGCGTCGTGGCCGAGGAAGGCGACCTGGGTGGAACCGACGGCGAGTCCGACCGCCACGAGTAGCTGCCACCACGAGTCGCCGACCAGGAAGAGGGCGACCCAGCCACCGGCGAAGAGGCCGACGGTGATCGCTATCTTGGCCGCGTACCAGCCGGGGCGGCGGTTCAGCAGACCCGCCCGTGAGATCCGTCGTGATAACTGTGCGTAATCACTACCCCGGCGAAGAGCGGGCTCCGCCACCGCACCGACCGTCATCTCTTCTCCCAAAATGCTCGGATTTGACGACGCGCCGGGCGACGCGCGCTCACCCAAGTCTCGCGACCGAGCTTGCGCTGAGTAACCCTGGAAGCCCCCTAATGCGTGGTAGGGCCAGCCCTACCGGCACCGATCGGCAGACCGGTGCCGGCAGCCGCGATCAGCCCATCCGGCCCACCGCCGCGCGCCACCGGGCCAGGTCCCGCCGCCGCCGCTCGTACGTCACGGCCAGACTGATCAGGGCCACACCACCGGCGGCCAGGAAGATCCACCGAGGGAGCCGGTCCCAGGCGCCGACCACCTCGTAGAGCGCCACGACGGCCAGGGTGCCGCCACCGAGCAACACCGGCGCCTGCTGCCGCCAGTGCGCGCCGGCCAGCACCACGACCAGCGCTCCGACCCCGAGCAGCAACCGCCGCCACGGCTCGTCCCCGGCCACCAACACCGAGGCCAGACTCGGCAGCAGCGCCGCCGCGAGCCCCGGCCCGTACGTGACCCAACTGCTCAGCTCGGGCCGCAGGCGCAAAGCCAGGGCACCGACGACCAGCGCACAGGCCGCCGCCGGCAGGGTGTACGCCTCCAGCACCGCGACCTGCGCGGAGGTGAGCAGCAGCCAGACCGCGAGCAGCTCACAACCGGCCGCCACCGAGGCGAGCCGGGTCCGGGCCCGGACCGACTCGTTCGGCCGTAGCGCGCGGATGCCCACCACCACCCCCCAGATGGTGGCGACCGCGGCGGCGTACCTGGCCGCGCCGACGGTCGCCAGCAGGGCGACCAGCGCACCGGCGTGCCCGGCCGCCTCGATCGCGACCGACTCCGTCGGCCGTCGGACGCGCAGCAGCGCTCCACCGGCCAGGGCAGTCGCGGCCACCCCGAGCACCGCGAAGGCGGCCAGCCGCAGCGGCAGTTCGGCGGCCCGGCCGGCGGTGAGCGCGAAGGCCAGCCCGGTGCCGACGCAGACCAGCCAACCGACGACCCGCGCCACCGGCCGCCGACCCGCCGCGCCGATCGCGGCACCGGCCAGCACGACCAGGCCCAGCGCGACCAGCGTGCCGGCCTTTGTCGGCAGCCCGCCGGCCAGCCCCGCCCCGGCCAGCGGCAACCCGACCGGTACGGAGACCAGCCCGGACCGGATCGGGCCGGTGGCCGCCGAACCGCCCGCCCCCACCGTGCCGACCAGCAGCGCGGCCAGACCGCCGAGCAGGGCGACCGCCGGCACCACCGGCCACCGGGCACCCGCCGCGGCGAGCACCACCGGCACCGCCACCACCAGCGACGGGAACGCCACCAGCAGCGCGCCGCGCACCGAGCGGTGCCAGCCCCCGCCGGCCAGCGCGAGCGCGAGGGTGAAGAGCACCAGCGTGGCGGCGGCACGACCGTCGACCGGCCAGCCGCCGGGAGTGATCCCCACCCCGTCCGGCCCACCGGACCAGATCCGGGTGAGCCAGCCGTACGGCCCGAGCAGCACCGCGCCGACCGCCGGCGCGACCACCAGCAGGACCGGGAAGGTCAGCACCGGTACGCAGAACAGGGTGGGCGAGAGCTGGCCCGGTGTGGCGTACCGGCGCTCCGGGGCGCCCGGCCGTCCGGCCGGCGGGGCGACCACCGAGCGCCGACCGTCGAGCCGGCCGCCCACCCACAGCGCGGTGACGGCGAGCAGCAGCGCCACGGCCGAGTAGACACCGAGCGGCTCCCCCGTCCGGCCGAACAGCGGGGCGAGCCCGGCCACCAGCACGGTCCCGGCGAGCGCGGTGTCGGCGTACGGGAGGTGGTCGCGGCGGTGCCGACGTACCAGTCCCAGCGCCGCGAGCAGCAGTACGGCGCTGGCCGGCAGCGCCCGCACCTGCCACCACGGGACAACCCCGGCGGCGAAGAGCCCGAGCACCGTCGTCCCCGGTACGGCGAGCAGGCCGGTGGTGAGCGCCACCCCGCCGATCCGGCGCCGTACCGCCCGCACCCGTTCGGCCCCGACGCGGTCCGGATCGGTCGGCCCGTCGACGGCGAGTCCGGCAACCGCCAGGCCGACCAGCACGATCACCCCGAGTACGGTCGCCGCGCCGGCCGGACGGGCGAGGCTGAGCAGGAACGCGTGCCCGACCAGCACCACCGCCACGGCGACCCGGACCAGCACGATCCCCACCGAGGTCGCCGGCACCCGTACGGCGGCGAGCAGCAGCGCCACCGCCACCACCAGTTCCAGCGTGGCCAGGCCCCACCAGGGCAGCGGCAGCGCGGCCGGCAGTGCGAGCAGGGCCAGCCCGACCCCGACCGCTCCGACCGGCTCCCGGGCCGACCGGGGCAGCAGCACCGCCAGCGCGAGCGCGACCAGCAGGACCGTGACCGGCACCTGCCAGTCCAGGTTGCTGACCGGGCCGGTGCCGCTCGCCCGCCAGAGCGGCTGCGAACGGGTCGCCGCCTCAAGTGCGATCATCGCGGTCATCGCACCCGTCAGGCTGCCCAGCCCGACGACGAGCACCAGGCCGCCGACCCACGGCCCGCGCCGGACCCCCTCCGGCAGCCGGGGCCGCACCAGCGCCACCACACCGGAGAGCACGGCGACGACCAGACCGGTCGCGACCAGCAGCCACTCCCCGTACAGGTCGGCGACCGGGCGCAGGGTCGCGGCGGCGAGCGCGAGCACCACCACCAGCCCGGCGGCGGCCTGGAAACCGGTGTTGCGCGCGAGCACCGCACCGGCCACCAGCACCGCCGCCGCGACCAGTAGTGGGCCACCGGCCAGCACCGGCGCTCCCGCCCCGTCGCCCAACAACAGCGCGATCAGACCGCTGAGCGCGGCGCCGGCCAGCGCGGCGGCGTACGCCACCCAGCCGACGACCCGACGAGCCAGCGCCACCCCTCCGGGCGCCGCCCCGTCAGCTCCCCCACCGCCCACACGTAATCCGGGCGCCTCCGGTTCAACGGCGCCGGACGATCCGGCGCCCCCCGGAGCGGCATTCCGGTCGCGCTCCCCCGATCCGGTATCCCGGTCGCGTTCCCCCGGTCCGGTCGTGCCGGGGTCGGTGCCCCGGTCCCCGACAACGGGACGGACGCCGACACTGTGGATCACCAGCAGGTCGAACGTGGCCAGTGCGGCGTACACCAGCGCCCAGCCGGCCGCGCCCGGGTCGAACTGGGCGGCCAGCAGTGGCAGCACCGGCTGGGCCAGGGCGAACATGGTGAACCAGGGCGCCCAGAGCCGGGTCAGCCGTTGGTAGCCGATCGCCGCCAGCGCGCTGACCCCGCAGACCAGCGCGGCGTAGCCGGTGCCCGACCAGGCGGTGACGCCGAAGAGGTCCACCGACCAGGCGGCGTAACCGTCGAGCGCCACCAGCAGGAGTCCGACCACCGAGAACGTCTCGGCGGTCGCGGTGAGACCGCGCCGGGTGGCGAGCATCGGCAGCGCCAGCACGGCCGCGGTTATCCCGGCCAGGATCGCCGCCCGGCCGGCCACCCCGACCACCGACCAGGTGACCACCATGAAGACGACCGCGGCGGCGCAGAGCAACAGTCCACCGAGGACAAAGAGCAGATTCTGCACCGCCCTGGTGGACGCCTCCGGGCGTACCGGTGGCTCCGGGGCCGTGGTGGCGACGGGAGCGACCGGGGCGATCACCGGGCGCGCGACGAGCGCCGCCGGACGCCAGCGGGCGGCCAGCTCGGCTCGTCGGCGCCGCAGGTCGTCCAGGCTGCCGACGAGCATCGCGTACGTCTGTCGGGCCTGCTCGGCCTGGCCGGCGAGCGCGTTGATCTCGCCGTCCAGCCGGACGATCTCGGCGGCGACCGGGTCCGGTGCCCGTCCACAGCCGGGGCAGACGGTGTTCAGTCTGGCGCCGCCCCCGCACACGGGGCAGGGACGGAGGTTCGGCGGAATGGTCACCCTGGCATGGTCGTCGCCGCCGCCGGCTCCGGCCCAGAGTCCGCGTACTCATGGGCGGGTGAGTGGTCGCGCGGGGTGCCGCCCCCGGGCTCAGGTCCGGGTCTGGTCGTGCACCCAGGCCGTGTAGTCCGGGTTTCCCCCCTCCACCCAGTGGACCAGGATCTCCGGCACCTCGTACGGGTGGGCACCGCGCAGGTGGTCGACGAGCGCCTCCACCCGGTCCGGCGCGGTCTTGAACTGCACCGACCACTCGCGGGTGGTCTCCATCCGGGACTGCCACCAGTAGGTGCTGTCCATCGGGCCGCCGACCTGGGCACAGGCCGCCAGCCGGCCGGCGACCGCAGCGGCCGCGAGCAGGTCCGCCACCGACCGGGCATCCACCACGGTCGTTACCACGCAGAGCTGGTCCACGCCGCGCACCTTACGCGGTGGTGCGGTGGATATCGACCCATTCGTCGATGCGTTTCCACCAGTCGTAGAGCCAGTCGATGCGTTCCTGTCGCCCGGCTGGTATTTCTTCCGGCGGGACCGACCAGAACCGCATCACAATCTTCTTATCCATCGGCAGTTCGCGCCAGACGTCAGCCACCGTCGTCATCCGGTCGAGCCCGGTGTGCGCCACGAAGATGACCCCGGCGTCCGGTGCGGCGTCGAGCGCGGCCAGCACACCTCCCGGCTGCGGCGCCAGCACGTGCCGCATCGCCTCCGCCCGTACGGCCATCTTCTCCAACCCACGGGCCCGCAGCCGTTCGATGGCCCGGATCCGGCGGCGCGGGGTGAAGTTGCCGCCCTCGGGAAAGATCACGAACGCGTCGTTGCTGTCCAGGCCGACCGCCAGGTGGCCGATCTGCTCGGTCAGCGTCTGCCCCGGTTGCCGGCTGTCGCCGCCGATCGCCGGGTCCTGTGCCCGACCCGGCGCGATGAACCGGTTCGGCAACCGGTTGAGCAGCACGTCGACCGCCGGGTCCCACTGGAGGGTCTCCTTCAGCACGATCCTCGGCTCCCGGTCGAACCAGTTGACCAAGGCGTGGATCAGGATGAACGAGTCACCGGGCCCGGCGTGCCGGCAGAGCACCAACTGCGGCCGTCCCGGCAGCGCGCTGTCCGGGTGCGCGCCCACCACCTCGATGGCCAACCGCAGGGTCCACTGCGCCTGCCAGAAGAGGAAGGCGAGAAACCACCCGGTCAACACGTAGTGCGCCCGCTGGAACCGGGGCGAGCGCTTCTTCCACCCGAACCCGGAGCCGACCCAGAGCCCGAAGAGCGCGAGCAGCGCGGTGGCGTCCCAGGCCAGGTAGATGATCCCCATCCAGAGCACCCGCAGCGGGCGCAGGTAGCCCGGGACCAGCGGCGACGCCGCCGCCGCGAGGATCAGCCAGACCGGTAGCGCGCTCACCACGACCACGGCCAGGAGCACCACCAGCGGCCCGAGCAGCACCCGCCGCAGCCAACGCGGCGGCAACCTCATTCGACGCCCTCGACGTGCGAGTGCAGGTAGCGGCGGGAGGCGGTGTACGCCCGGCTGATCCGTCGGCCCACCGCCGCCATGTCGCGGTAGGCCCAGGGCGTGTCGTCGCGGGGTTGCGACCCCCCGGTCGGCAGCACGTGTACGTCCACGTCGTCGGGGAGCGCCGCCATCTCCCGGGCGAACCGGTGCCGGCGGGCGATCTCGAACGCCACCTGGGCGATCTCCCACGGCCGTCGAGGCGGGCTGAGCGGCCGTTCGATCCGGCCGACCTGGAGGACGAAGATCTGCTTCGCGCCGCAGTCCACCGCCTCGCCGATCGGGATCGAGTTGACGATCCCGCCGTCGACGAAGTGCTCACCGTCGATCTCCGACGGCGGGAGCAGCCCGGGCACCGAGGCCGAGGCGAGTACGGCGTCGACCAGCGGGCCGCTGGTGAACCAGTGCTCGGCGGCCCGCTCGATGCTCGCCGCGCAGCACCGGAACGGGACCTTCAGTTCGGCGAAGGTGGTCTGTTCGCCGAGTTCCGACTCGAGCAGCCGGCGCAGCGGGCGCGGCGAGTGCAGGTGCGTACGGGCGGCGAAGCGGCGCAGTTGGCGGGCGACCGAGTCGCCGTACACCTCGCTCGCCTCCGGTGACGCCCAGAGCCGGACCAGCCGGTTGGTCACCGCCTCCGAGGGGTCGGCCGCCACCAGGGCGCCGTTGACCGCGCCGATGGACGTACCGATGACGAGATCGGGGCGGATGCCGGCGCGGAACAGCGCCCGGAGCATGCCCACCTCGACCGCGCCGAGTACGCCCCCGCCACCGAGCACGAACGCGACCGGACCCTTGACCATGCCCTTCATCGTGGCACGGGCGGTCACCGCCGTCGTGGGGGCTACAAACTGTTCGTAGTACGACCACTCGCGTTACGGACAGTAAGTGCGTGTCGCGGGCGCCACGTGCCGATCGTGGAGCACCGGGTGCCGGGCGGGCGGTGACCGATCATGCCCTCGGCGCGGTCGGTCCAGCGGCGCTCAGGCCGACCGCTGCTGCCCGGGCGCGGCCGGGCCGGCACCGATCCGGGGGAAGGGTTCGGTGGAGAAGACCACCTCCACCGGCACCTCGAAGAAGGCCGCGATCCGCAGCGCCAGGTGCAGGCTGGGCCGGAACTCGCCGCGCTCGAGATAGCCGATCGTCTGGTAGTGGACCCCGAGCGCCTCGGCGAGCTGCCGACGGGAGATGCCGCGCTCCACCCGGAGCACCGCGATCCGGTCGTAGATCACCTCGTTCATGGCGTTCGCCCTCTCACGTCACCCGCCGCATGGCCTTCTCCAGACGCGCGGCCACCCTCGACCCCGACTCGCGGCGGGCCATCCGGCGCAGCACGACCGGCGCCGCGACCAATCCCACGACGGCCCAGACCCCGAGTACGCCGAGCGTCTCCAGGTGCCGCCAGGACTCACCGATCTCCACCGCCGACAGCTCGTCCGGCAGCAGCGCCGAGCGCATGCCCAACCCCAGCCAGTAGATCGGGAACACCTGCGCGATCCCTTGCAGCCACGCCGGATAGCCGGTGATCGGGTAGAAGATACCGGAGCTGGCGACCAGTCCCATGATGGGCAACATGATCAGGCCCATGTTGCGGGGGTTGTCGAACAGCGATCCGAGGATCGCGCCGATCGGCATGGTCGCGACCAGTCCCAGCAGCACCACCCAGGCCAGGGTCAGCCAGGCGGTGACGCTGTCCAGCGCGAGTCCGTCGACCACGAACGCCCCGGGTACGAGCTGGATCACGATGCTCACCACGGTGATGCCGGAGATCAGCACGATCTTGCCGATCAGATAGCCGAACATCCCGTTCGGCACCGCCTTGGCCCGCAGCAGGGTGCCGTCCTCACGCTCGACGATGAGCTGCTGGGCCACGTTGACCAGGCCGCCGAAGGCGACGCCCATGCCGATCGCGCTCGGCAGGGTCCGCGCCCCGAGCGAGAAGTTCGTGCCCGGCACGGAGACGTCCCGGGTGAAGAACATGACCACCAGCAGGATCGCGGTCGGGAAGAAGTAGGTCCAGAGATCCTGGGCGGTGGTGAACGTCTGGCGCAGCTCGATCCCGCCGCGCGCCAGCCCGGACCGGGCCGCGACCAGCAACGGCGTCATCGGACCACCTCCGCGAACGTACGCGCGGCGGAGCCGGTCCGACCCGACTCGAACTCCCGCACCATCGCCATGTACGTGTCCTCCAGGCTGGCCCGACGTACCTCCAGGTCGGCGACGGAATCACCGTGCTGCCGGAACAGCTCCTGGACGAACCGGGTGGCGTCGGTGCCGCTGTGGACGAACCGTTGGCCGTCCCGGCTCCAGCGCACCTCCGCCTCCGTCGACATCCGCCGGGACAGCTCGTCCGCCGAACCGTCGGCGATGATCCGCCCACCGGCCAGGATGAGGATCCGGTCGGCCAGTTTCTCCGCCTCGTCCAGGTCGTGGGTGGTGAGCAGGATCGTGGTGTCGTCGGTGTCGGAGAGGCGGTGCACCAGGTCGTGGAACTCGCGCCGGGCGGCCGGGTCGAAGCCGACCGTCGGCTCGTCGAGGAAGAGCAGCTCGGGGCGACCGACGATGCCGACCGCCACGTCGAGGCGGCGGCGCTGCCCACCGGAGAGCTGGGCGATGCGCCTGCCCGCGTGCTCGGTCAACCCGACCGCGTCGATCAGTTCGTCCACCTGCCACGGACGACGGAGCCCGTCGGCGGAGTAGGGGACGTAGTAGGAGCCGAGGTGGGAGAGGAGCTCTCGTACCCGCCATTTGCCGTGGTCACGCCAGGACTGGAGAACCACACCGAGCCGCGAGCGCCACCGCTCGTCGCCCCGCCCGGGGTCCACCCCGAGCACCGAGACCTCGCCGGCCGAGCGCATTCGGAAGCCCTCCAGGATCTCGATGGTGGTGGTCTTGCCCGCGCCGTTCGGCCCGAGCAGCGCCACCACCTCACCCCGCCGCGCGGTGAACGTGACGCCGTCGAGTACGTCGTTGGTGCCGTACCTCATTCGTAGGTCGCGTACGTCCAGCACGGTCGAACCGTCGGTCCGGTCGGACATCGGAGCCGGTACGTCCAGCTCCCGTAACCCCGTCATAGACCTTCACCTCCCCGTCTAACCAGTCGGCCAGACCATAGCATGAGTGCTACATCTTGAGGCAGTCGTATATCGGCAACCGCTGGCTGGCTCCCGTCACCGGCGCTGGGTAGCATGAGCCCGCCCGCGAACCTTCCCGCGAGACCTGCGATCACGGCGGCCGAGGAGACCAGGAAGTGCCCCAACCGCCCGGCCTCGATGCCCTCACCCGGCTGCGCCGCACCGTTTTCCGTACGCCCGGTCCACTGCGTTGGGTCGCCATCGGCACCCTCTGCGGGACGCTCGCGCTCCTCGTCCTGGTCGGCGTCGTGTTCCGGACCGGGCTCGGCATCGTGCCCGTGGTGGACGCCCGGGACCCGGACGGCGGCAACGGCAGCCGGGGCGGCGCGGCGGCGCCGGTCGGCGTGGCACCCAGTCCGGGGACCGCGCCGAAGCCCGTACCGGACGAGTTCGTCCCGCTGGTGCTCACCGCCGGCAACGTCTGCCCGGCGGTGCCGGCGCCCCGGGTCGCGGCGCAGTTGATGGCCGCCTCCGGCTTCGACGCCAACGTGCTCGGCGAGGACGGCGCGGAGGGCGTCGCACAGTTCCGGCCCGAGTTGTGGCAGGCGTACCGCCCCTCGGAGGATGCCGTCGCGACCGACCCCGAACTGGCCGTACCCGCCCTGGGTCGGGCGATGTGTGCCCTGGTGGAGGAGTTGGGCCAGCTCAGCGGGGAGGCGTACCCGACCGCGCTGGCCGCGTTCCAGTGGGGCCCGGAGGCGGTACGCGAGGCCGGCGGGCTCCCCGACGCGCCGAGCCTGCGCGCCTTCGCCGAGATGGTGTCGGACTACACCGCCTACTACGAGCGTGACCGGCGGATCGGCGACCGGCCGTCCACGCCTCCCCGGCGCACCCCGTCGACCGGGCCGACCGCGAGCCAGCCGGCCGGCGGCAACCCGGGAACGACACCGAGCACCACACCCACCAACGGCGCCCCGGCCAGCCCTCGGGCGAGCGTACCCTCGTCGCCGTCACCGTCGGCGAGTTGGCAGGAACGGACCATCAGGTCCACGGCGGCGCTGCGACGCGAGGAGTCCTGGACCTCCAACCGCCTGCAACTCACCCTGACCGACGACGGCGACGTCGTCCTGCGCGACCAGGGACGTACGGTCTGGCGGGCGGGTGTCGCCGACCGCGGCGGTCATCTCCTGGTCTTCCAGTCCGACGGCAACCTGGTGCTCTACTCGCGCTACGGCGGGACCGTCTGGTCCACGAAGACGGCCCGCAACAACGGCGCGACCCTCGTCCTGCGGGCCGACGGCAACGTGGTCATCTCCTCGAACGGCAAGGTCGTCTGGCAGACCGGCACCGCCGGCTGACCGGCTCTCCCGGGCCGGCGAGCCGCGCCGGTCCGGACATCAGGAGGGCTCTCCCGGGCCGGCGAGCCGCGCCGGTCCGGGCATCGGGAGGGGCGGCAAAGCCGGCTCCGACCAGGGTTGACGGCAGGTGCCGGGTCGGGCGGTTGATCGTTGACAGAATGGTTACATTCACGCAACCTGATACGACCCCCTCCCCAGGCAGGTGCTGCGAACGATGGCTGCGCTGTACGCGGGCGTCCTGCTCGCCCGCAGGTACCGACTCATCGACCAGATCGGCGCCGGCGGCATGTCCGTCATCTGGCGGGCCCGCGACGAGGTGCTCGACCGGATGATCGCGATCAAGGTGCTGGCCGCGTCACTGGCCGCCGACGCCAAGTTCCGGGACATGGTTCGCGAGGAGGCACGCGCCGCCGCCCAACTCGTCCACCCGCACGTGACCTCGGTGCACGACTACGGGGAGGAGATCGCGCCGGACGGGACGGTCACCGCCTTCGTGGTGATGGAGTTGCTGACCGGCGAGGAGTTGGAGCGCCGACTGCTGGACGGCCCACTGCCCTGGGCCGAGGCGGTGGAAATCTGCGCGCAGGTGGCCGAGGCGCTGGCCGAGGCCCACGAACTCGGCATCGTGCACCGGGACATCACCCCGTCCAACATCATGATGACCGCGGTCGGCGCCAAGGTGCTCGACTTCGGCATCGCCACCCGGATCGGGGCGCCGGACGAGGACGAGGACGGGGAGACGTTCGGCACCCCGGCGTACGTCGCGCCGGAACGTCTGGACGGCACGCCCGCCCAGCCGGCGACCGACACGTACTCGCTGGGTGTGCTGCTCTACGAGACGCTCACCGGACGGGTGCCCTACCCCGCCGAGACCTGGGACGACCTAACCGAGGCGCTGCGGGCCGACCAACCCGTACCGTCGCTGGCCACCGTGCCCGGCCTGCCGCGCACGGTGGCCGACGCGTGTTCGCGCTGTCTGGCCCGGGACCCGGCCGACCGGCCGAGCACCCGGGAGATCGCCGAACTGCTCAGGGGTCAACTGCTCGCCGCCGAGCCTCCCCCGGCCCCGACCCCGGCCCCGACCCCGGTGGCAGTGGCGGTGGCGTCCCGGTCACCGTCGGCCTCCTCCCGACCGTCGGTGATCACCCTGCCGCCGCTCGTCCCGGCCGCGCCGGCCCCGGCGGCCCCGGCCCCGGCGGCCCCGGCCCCGGCGGCCGGAGCACGCGAGCGGGCGGGCCCCGGGGTACGCGTACTGCCCCCACGCCCCGACCCGTTCACACCGGTCGGGCCGGACCCCGGCCGGGCCGGTGAGCCCGCCGTGCCACCGGCCGAGCCGACCGGCAGACCCCGGATGGCGACCATCGGGCTGGCGTTCGGGACGGTCGCCGTACTCGGTCTGGCCGTGGTCGTCGGGATCGCGCTCAACCAGGCGCCCCCGTCCCGGCAGGTCGGCCTGCCCGCCGCGCCCACGCCGACCAGTGCCGTGACCGGACACCCCACACCGACACCGACACCGGTCGGAGAACCGAGCGCCCCGTCCCGGTCGACCGGGACGGAACCCGGCCTGGTCGGCGTACTCACGCTCGACGAGGCGGTGGCACAGCTCGACCGCCTGATCGGCGCCGGCCTGGCCGCCGGGGCGATCCGCGACGACGTCGGGCTCGATCTGCGCAACCAGCTACGCAACCTGCGGACGTCGGCGCTCGACGGTGCGGTCGACCTGGTCGAACCGGTCGGCCTGCTCCGCCGCGCGGTCGCGACCCGGGTGCACGAGGGCGGCATCACTCCCGAGTACGCCGAACGGTTCGACGCCGTACTGGCCCAACTGGCGTAAGGAAGGGCCCCTTATTAACGCATATGCGTTAATAAGGGGCCCTTCCTTGCACTCAGGTGGGGATCAGGGCAGGGCGTTCAGGAACGGCTCGTGGCTGTTCTTGAACTCCCAGTTGTAGAAGCGGTCCCAGTTGATCGACCAGGTCATCAGCCCACGGAAGTTGGGGTTGGTCCCGCTGCGCGGGCTGTAGCCGCCGCAGTTGGTGCCCCGGACCAGGCAGTTCACCGCCTGTTGCACACCGGCCGGTGCGACGTACCCGTTGCCGGCGCTGCTGCCGGCTGGCGTACCGAAGGCGATCTGGTCCTCGCGCAGGGCGGGAAAGACGTTCGCGGTGTTGCCGGCGACCGGGAACCCGGCCAGCAGCATGTCGGTCATCGCGATGTGGAAGTCGGCACCACCCATGGTGTGGTACTGGTTGTCCAGCCCCATGATCGGACCCGAGTTGTAGTCCTGTACGTGCAGCACGGTGATGTCGTTGCGCAGCGCGTGGATGACCGGCAGGTACGACCCGGCTCGCGGATCCTGGCCGCCCCACGGGCCGGAGCCGTAGAACTGGTAACCGAGCTGCACGAAGAAGGTCTCCGGCGCCATCGTGAGGACGAAGCCGGAGCCGTAACGGGCCTTGAGCGTACGGATGGCCGAGATCAGGTTCACGATCACCGGGGTGGTCGGGTTCCTGAAGTCGGTGTCCCCGGTGTTCAGCGACAGCGAGTGACCCTCGAAGTCGATGTCCAGCCCGTTGAGCCCGTAACGGTCGATGATGGCGCTGACCGAGCGGACGAAGGCGTCCCGGGCGGCGGTGGTGGTGAGCTGCACCTGCCCGTTCTGGCCGCCGATCGAGATGAGCACCTTCTTGCCCTGCTGCTGCTTGGCCCGGATCGCCGCGGTGAACTGGGCCTCGGTCTCGACCCCGGGACACTCCGCCACCGGGCAGAGCTGGAACCGGATGTCACCGGAGGTGACCGAGGTCGGCTCGCCGAAGGCGAGGTTGATGATGTCCCACTCGGCCGGCACGTCGGCCATCCGTAGGTATCCCGAACCGTTGGCGAAACTGCTGTGCAGGTAGCCGATGAGCGCGTGTTTCGGCAGCCCGGTGTTCGGCGGGGGCCCGGTCGTGGGCGGCGGGGTTGTCGGGGGCGGCGTGGTTGGGGGCGGGGTCGTCGGGGGCAGGGTGGTGGGCGGTGCGGTGGTCGCGGGCGGGGTGGTCGGCGGAGTCGTACCACCACCACACGCCGCACCGTTCAACGTGCAGTTCGACGGAGAACCCGCACCCGTCGCGTTGAACCCGAACGACGCCGACGCACCCGGCGCCAAACTCCCGTTCCACGAACGGTTCGTAAACGTGAACCGCTGACCCGACGACGTCATCAACGCATCCCAGAACGTACCCACCCGACTCCCCGCCGGCAGATCGAACGCCACCGACCACGACGAGATCGCCGTCGTACCACCATTCGTGATCGTGTACTTCCCCTCCCAACCCGAACCCCAGTCAGAAGTCTTCACGAACGTCGCCGTCGGACCAGCCGCGAACGCCGGCATCGAGACCGAGACCGCGCCCACCCCGGCGGCCAGCGCGGCCACCACACCGAACAACAACGATCTGGAGCGTCTCATCCCGTCCTCCTGGCCGGTCACGGCCCGTGGGCCATCGACAGTTGGCCAATTATTAGGACTGTTAACTGTTGCTGTCCAGACCTACGCGACCACCATCCGCCGATGAAAGCGATCGACGCTCACCGAAGGAAGGTCACCGCCGGGTAAACACCGGACGAAAACGGCGAAACTCGTTGACACCGGTCATCCACACCGGACAGAGTCCGGTACCGAACGGGTATGCCGATCCGTCCGAGGAGGACCCCTTGGTCACACGGAGATTGCTCGTCGCGGCCCTGACCGTGACCCTGCTCGCCGCCGCCGCACCGGCCACCGCCGCGAACGCCGCACCGGCCGCCGCGAACCCATCGGCGACCGCCGCCAAGACGCCGGCCACCGCCGTGAACGCCGCACCGGTCGGCACGGCGGGCGGGAGCGTCACCGCCGCACCGGTCGCCGCCGCCGCGACCACCCTGAACGCGGCCAACTTCCGGCTCCGGGCCAGTTCGTACTCGTCGCTCGTCGACGACCTGGACGCCGCTCTGCCGAACGTCAGCGTGCCCACCGTGGTCGGCGACGGCAACCGGGTGGCCACCTCCTGCTCGCCAAACGCCGCAAACCGGGTGGCCTCGTTCTGCTGGAACAGCGGCGACAACAACGTGACCTACTGGATTCCCCAGGCCATCACCACCAGCGCGGACGCGTACGAGGTCGGCACCTACGAGGGCGCGACCGCGATCCTGGTGAGCTGGTACGACAACGCCTCCGACGGCATCGACCGGGGTGTCCGGGTGTCCTTCGTGGACTACTCGACGCCGAGCGCGCCGACCTACCGGCACGTGCTGCTGGTGGAGCCCTACAGTCGCGGCGACGGCAAGGCGTCCTTCCGCCCGGTCAACGTGCACGCCGGCGGCATGTTCTGGTACGGCTACCACCTCTACCTCGCCTCGACCAACTCCGGCTTTCGGGTCTTCGACATGCGACACCTCTGGCAGGCGAGCACCAGCGACGACACCGCGATCGGGCTCCAGACCGACGGCAGCTACCAGGCGTACGGCTACAAGTACGTGCTGCCGCAGGTGCTGACGTACGCCCGCTCGACCACCGGCGGCTACCTGGACCTGACCTTCTCG
Organism: Micromonospora sp. NPDC050397; assembly: GCF_044901685.1. Lineage (NCBI taxonomy): Bacteria > Bacillati > Actinomycetota > Actinomycetes > Micromonosporales > Micromonosporaceae > Micromonospora > Micromonospora sp. NPDC050397. Next base: position 382,757 of record NZ_JBJDPS010000006.1, on the reverse strand, counting down.
TTCGTCTCGCTGGACCGGACCAGCACCCCGGACAGCGTGGTCGTCGGCGAGTACGCCTATCCCGGCACCGGCACCCGGCTGGTGCGTTTCCCGATCGACTACACCAACAGGATGCTGACCACGGCCGGCGACGGTTACGCGCACGGCTCCGAGGCGTACGACGTCTCGGTGACCAGCATGCAGGGCGCGACCGCGATCAACGGCAGGTTCTACCTCTCCACCAGTGACGGTGACGGCAACCGGGGTGACCTGGCCACCTTCAGCCCGGGCGGCTCGGTGGTGATGCACACCGACACGCTGCCGATCGGGCCGGAGGACCTCTCCTACTGGCCGGCGAAGAACCAGCTCTGGTCGCTGACCGAGTACGCCGGCAGCCGTTCGGTCTTCGCCGTACGCGCCTCGGCGTACTGAACGGGCGGGTCGAGCTGGGCCGGCGGGGCGGCCGACCAGGCACGGCCTCGGGCGACCCCGCACAGCCTCGGGCGACCCCGCACGTGCCGAGGCGACGCCAGGCGGTCAGTCCAGGCGGATCCGGTTCCCGGCCCGGTCGAAGAGGAGCAGGCGGTCCAGGTCGACCGCGAGCACCATCGACGCACCGGGTCGGGGCGGGGTCAGCGCCGGTACCCGTACCACGAGGTCGCCGCCCGGCGGCTGCTCGTCGGCCGGATCGAGGTCGTACACCGGGTAGAAGCCGTACTCGGTCCGCGCCGTGGGCGACGGCTCGTCGGTCCGTTGGTGCGGGATCATGCGAGCGAGCGTGTGCCGGAACGGGTGTCCGGTCGGCGGGTCGTCGGCGAGCAGGTCGGACAGGTGCCGACCGGTGTCCGGGTGGTCCAGCCGGGACTCGACCACCGAGGTGGGCACGGCACCGACGTCCACCCGTACCAGCGCCTCGTGCCCCAACTGCTCCACCGATCGTACGCTGCCGCGCAGCACCGCACCGGAGTCCGTGTCCGGGACCACCGGGACGAGTGCGTCCGGGCGTACCGCGAGCGTCACCCGCTCGGTGTGGCGGCCGATCAGGGACCGGACCCTCGGGTCGTCACGGGACAGTTCCAGCAGCTGCGATCCGACGTCGATCAGCACCCGGGCCACGTCCACGTAGATCGCGCCCTGGAGCAGACTGGGCCGGGGCGTACCGAGAAACGCCGCGACAAAGAGGCTGACCGGGTCCCCGTACACCTGTGCCGGCGGGCCGATCTGCTGCACCCGGCCCCGGCGCAGCACCGCCACGCGGTCCGCCATCGTCATCGCCTCGACCTGGTCGTGGGTCACGTACACCGTGGTCACGCCGAGTCTCCGGGACAGAGCGGCGATCTCCGTACGCAGCTCGGCCCGGACCCCGGCGTCCAGGTTGGACAGTGGCTCGTCGAGCAGGAAGGCGTGCGGCCGACGGACGATCGCCCGGGCCATCGCCACCCGTTGCCGCTGGCCCCCGGAGAGGTTGCCGGGCCGGCGGTCCAACAGGTCGGTGATGCCGAGTTGCTCGGCCGCCTCGGCCACCCGCGCCGCGAGCGCGCCGGTCGGCTCCGCGCCGAGCCGCAGCGGGAACCCGATGTTCTGCGCCACCGTCAGGTACGGGTACAGGGCATAGTCCTGGAAGACCATCGCCACCCGCCGGTCCCGTACGCTCCGCTCGTCCACGGTCTCGCCGTCGAACAGGACCCGGCCTCCCGTCGGCTCCTCGAGCCCGGCAATCAGGCGCAGGATGGTCGACTTGCCGCAGCCGGTCGGCCCGAGCAGCGCCACGAACTCACCGGAGCCGATCTCGACCCGTACGTCGTCGACGGCCACGATCCCGCCGTCGAAGACCTTCGTCAGCCGGTCGAGGGTGATGGCGACCACGGGGAACCACCTCCTGCCCCACATGGTCCTGCGCGGCGCGGCAGCCCGCCACCCCGCAGCCTGCTCGGCCGGCCCCGGTGCGCCGGACGCCCCCCGCACTGCGCCGGACGGCGCGGTGAGAGCGGTTAGGAAGGGGCCCTTCCTCTACCAAGAGCGATAACAGGGGGCCCTTCCTTGCTCGGGTCACCAGGCGCCGGTGGGGATCAGGGCGTTTTCGGACGGGCGGACGGTGGCGGCCCAGTGACGGTAGACCCGCTCGTAGCCCTCGGCCATCAACTCCGCCGAGAACGAGTTCCGCACGTGCGCCACCGATGCCGCCGGGTCCAGGGCGGCCACCCGCTGCAGCGCCTCCGGCAGGTCGTCCGGGTCGGCGCAGACCAGACCGGTCACGCCGGGACGGACCAGCTCAGGTACGGCACCCCGGTCGAGCGCGACCACCGGCGTTCCGGTCGCCATCGCCTCGACGATGACCATGCCGAACGGTTCCTCCCAGCGGATCGGCATGATCAGGCAACGGGCCGAGAGCAGCAGCTCGAAGCAGGTCTCCCGGTCCGGATTACGCAACACGGTGACGTCCGGCCCCTGCATCGGCTCGATCACCTCGGCCAGGTAGCGCTGTTCCTCCGGCTCGTCGCACTTGCCCGCCAGCACCAGCGGCAACCCGGCCGCCCGGCAGGCGCGTACGGCCAGGTCCGGTCCCTTGTCCGGGCTGAAGCGGGCCAGCCAGAGGACCGGCCCGGCGCCGGCCTCCGTCTTGTACGGCACGTCGTCCAGCGCCATCCCGTTGTGCACCGTCGCCGCCCACGGCAGGTACGGGCGCAGCCGGCGCTGGGCGTGCGAGATCGCCACCAACCCGACCGACCGGTCGACGTCGTCGAGGATGTCGCCGAGTTCGCCGGTCGGCCGGTTGTGCACGGTGGCCACCGTCGGCACCGAGCGTCTGGGCGCGAGGAACGGACCGATGGTGGTGTGGTCGTGCACCACGTCGAAGACATCCGGATTGATCATCTGATCGGCTCGGGCAAGGTGGGCGAGTTCCGGCAGTGACTGGCCGAGACGATCGTGCTGCAACCGGGACATCGTACCGACAAACCGGGCACTGGTGCCGGATCCGGTTCCGGCGCCGAAGAGGGTCACCTCGTGGCCACGGGCGCCCAGGGCGTCCACCAGTGCCGCGCAGACCTGCTCCACCCCGCCGTAACCGGCGGGCGGAAGTTCGTACCAGGGCGGCACGACCATCGCGATCCGCAATGGCGCCGTCTGGTCGAGGCGGTCGATTGGCATGTGGTTCACGACGTCGAGCCCTCCCCACTGCTCCGGCTGACCTGCCGGATGGTCCGGGTTTCCCGACTCGGCCGGGGATAACCAGCGGTTCCCGGGGATAACCGACGGTTCTCGGGGATGACCGACGGCCGGCGGGTCAGATGGCCATGCCGAGCCGGTCGTCGACCTCCCTGACCCCCGGTGCCGACCAGGCCACCCGGCGCGCTTCCTCGCGTTCCATCCAAGACCGGACGGTGCCCGCGAGGATGACGGTGTCGCCGTCGACGTGTACGACGATGTGGTCCGCGTTGTCTTCGATCACCCGTGCCAGAGCGCGCCGGATGTCGCGTTCGCGCTGTTCGGGCGGAACCCGCTCGCCGGGGCGTACGGAGATGAGGTTGGTCAGCCCGCGCACCCCGGTCAGCCGTCCGAGGCCCCGCTCGGCGGCCTGCCTCTCGAAGCCGTGCTCGACCTCACCGCGCAGCACCACCCAGCCGTTGGCGACGGTCACGTCGATCCGGTCCACCGACACGAAGGAGTCCCACTGCAGGGCCCGGCTGGCCGCCTTCGCGATGTCGGTGTCGCTGCGGCCGTCCGCCCCGACCCGTACCTCGATGGTGTTGGCCACTCCTCGGACACCCCGGATGCGGTGCGCCGTACGCTCGGCCGCCCATTTCCGGGAGTAGCTGTCCGTCGAACCGGTCAACGTCACCACGCCGTCGGTGACGATCACCCCGACCTCGTTGGGCTGCACCTGTGCCTCCCATTCCAACTCGGCCAGCACGTCGCGCTGGATGGCCGAGTCCTCCCGGGTCACGGTTGCCGTGGCCATCGCCGTCCCTCCCCGGATCCGTCCCTGTCCCCCGAGCCTGCCGCCGGCCGGGGTGACCCGACCTCATCCGCCCCAGGTGAGGGGTGTGAGCCGGCCCGACAAGCACGTGTTCCGGGGCCCGCCGGCAGGAACGGGGGAAAAGGCGCGGCGGGCGACGTGACCAACCCCCTTGGTCACATCGCCCGCCGCTTGGGGAGGAGGCGCACTTCCGGGTCACGGAAGTGCCGCCCTCAGGTCTGCGCGGGTCCCGCCGCTGTCGCGGGTCCCGGTGCTATGACGTCTCGGCGAGCGTCACGGTTGCCGTCTTCTCCACACCGTTCCGCTTGAAGGTCAACTGGACCTTGTCGCCCACCTTGCCGGTCTGTACGGCGCCGACCAGATCGTTCGAGTCGTTGATCGTCTTGTCGCCGAACCGGGTGATCACGTCGCCCTGCTCCAGGCCGACCTGGGCGGCCGGGCTGCCCTCGGTCACCGCGCTGACCACCGCGCCGCCGTCGTCGGACTCGGTGACGCTCACCCCGAGGTACGGGTGGCTGATCTTCTGGCCCTGCTGGAGCTTGCCGGCCACGTCCTTGGCCTTGTTGCTCGGGATGGCGAAGCCGACGCCGATGTTGCCGTTGCTCCCGGCGGTGGCGATGGCGGTGTTGATGCCGATCACCTCGCCCTTGGTGTTGATCAGGGCGCCACCGGAGTTGCCCGGGTTGATCGGCGCGTCGGTCTGCAACAGGCCGGAGATCGAGCTGACCGCCTGCGGTCGCTGCTGCTGGAACGGGTTCTGCGGCTGCTGCTGGTCCTCGCCGCCGGCCTGGATGGTCCGGTCCCGGGCGCTGATGATGCCGGCGGTCACCGAGCCCTGCAGGCCCAGCGGGCTGCCCAGGGCGAGCACCGTGTCGCCGACCTGCATCGCGTCGCTGTCGCCGAACTTCGCCGGGGCGAGGTCGCTGACCCCCTGGGCCTTGACCACCGCGAGGTCGGTCTTGGGGTCGGTGCCGATGATCTTCGCCTGGGCGGTCTTGCCGTCCGCGAAGACCACCCGCACGGCGTCACCGGAGGCGCCCGCGACCACGTGGTTGTTGGTCAGCACGTAGCCGTCGGCGGTCAGCACCACGCCCGAGCCCTCGCCGGTGCCGGTGGTGATCGAGACGACGCTGTTCTCCACCGAGGCCGCGATCTTCGGCAGGTCCTCGCTGTTGATGATCGGGGCCGCGGTGTAGGTCCGGGTGACGTTCGACGAGCCGCCGTCGAGCGCCAGCGCGACCGCGCCACCGGCGATGCCGGAGCCGGCCATCAGGACCAGCGCGGCGGCACCGATGGCGGCGAACTTGCCGGCCCGGCTCGGCCGCTGCGGGGCGCCGGGCGTACCCGGGCCCTGGGCCCAGATCGGCGGCGGGTTTCCGCCCAGGTGCGGCGGCTGCGGCGGCAGGTGGGAGCCGGACATGTGCTGCCCGGCGTAGCTCTGGTTGCCGGTCCAACCCGGCTGGTTCTGCGCCGCCGGGTGCCAGGGGCTCGGCGGGTAGGGGGTCGGCGCCGGGTGCCCGGGAGAGGCCGGCTGGGCGGCGCCGTACGGGCGACCGTACGGGTCGGTCTGGCCCGGGTAGCCGGCGTACGGTCCGGCCGGAGCCGGAGCCGGAGCCGGGTACGGGTGACCGGGGCGCGCCTCCGTCGTGCCGGCCGGGGCGCCCGTCGTCGGGGCGGCGTACGGGCTGTTCTGCTGCTCGGTCGCGGCGGCCGGCGGGGCGGCCGGTTCCGCCCGCGTGGCGTCCGGTACGACGTCCGACCGGGCGGCGGCCGGTTCGGCGCCATCCTCGGTCGGGGTGACCGGACCGGTGGTGGAGTCGGCCGGCCCGCGCTCGACGGGCGACAACTCCGCGGTGGGATACGACGGCGTGGCGTCGGCGTCGGCGTTGGCCGAAGGCCGCTGCGGGTCGGTCTCGTACTCGTTCATGGCCCCTACCTTGCCCCGTCGCTCTGCGACCCACCTGGAATCGCACTGGATGTTCGCTGTGAATCGCCGCACCCGCGCCGGACCACGACCGCGCTACTCACCCTCGGCCGGGTCGGTGGCCTCCGGGGCGAGGGGCAGCCTGACCCGGAAGGTCGCGCCGCCGCCCGGCGTCTCGAGCACCTCCACGCTGCCGTTGTGCGCGGCCACCAGGGCGGCCACGATGGCCAGTCCGAGACCGGTGCCGGTCGCCCCGCCGGCCCGACGGGTACGGGCGGCATCCGCCCGGTAGAACCGTTCGAAGACCCGTTCCGCCTGCTCCGGGGCGAGCCCGGGGCCGGTGTCGACGACCTCGACCACGGCCAGGTTGCCCGCCTCGGAGCTCAGCCTCAGGGTCACCGAGGCGTCCGGCGGAGTGTGGGTGAGGGCGTTGGTCATCAGGTTGCCGAGCACCTGTCGCAGCCGTGCGTCGTCGGCGAGCACGACCAACTCCCCGGCGCCGGGCACGATCTCCAGGGTGATCGCCCGTTCCGGTGCGATCGCCTGCGCCGCCTGGACCGCCTCGGTGGCCAGCACCGGCAGTTCGACCGGCCCCAGCACCAACGGCCGCTCCCGGTCCAGCCGGGCCAGCAGCAGCAGGTCCTCGACCAGCAGCCCCATCCGGGCGGCCTCGTCCTCGATCCGCCGGACCAGCCGGGCCGTCTCCTCGGGCGAGCCCGCGGCCCCCTGCCGGTAGAGCTCGGCGAAGCCACGGATGGTGGTCAACGGCGTACGCAGCTCGTGCGACGCGTCCGCGACGAACTGCCGCATCCGCTCCTCCGAGCGGCGGGCCCGGGCCTCGGACGCCTGGGCGGCGAACGCCGCGTCCCTGGCACCCAACTCGGCGTTGCGGGCCGCCGCCTCGGACGCCGCCCGGGCGGTGAACGCCGCCTCGATCTGGGTGAGCATCGCGTTCAGCGCCCGGGAGAGGCGACCCAGCTCGGTCTTGGCCTCCACCGCACCGGGCTCGGGGTCGGGCACCCGCCGGGTCAGGTCGCCGTCGGCGATCGCCGCCGCGGTCTGCTCGATCTTGTCCAGCGGTCGCAGGCTGGTACGGACGATCGCCGCGCCGAGCGAGGCGAGCAGGATCAGCACCGCCCCGCCGACCAGCAGGTCGATCCAGATGAGCTGCTTGACCGCCTGGTCGACGTCGGTCAGGTGCTGCCCGATGGCGGCCATCTGGCCGGTCGGCAACTGGGTGTAGAGCATCCGCCAGCGCACCTTGCCGTCGTGCGCCCGTACGGTGATCGGGTCGCCCTGGAGCTTGGCGAAGCCCGCCTCGTCCGACGGCCACGGCGGCAGGTCGGACGGCTTGAACCGGCCGGTGTCGTAACCGAGGTCGACCCGGTTCGGGTCGTCCGTGGTCAGCACCAGGATGTAGTCGGCGTACGGCAGGCTGACCGTGCCACGGTTCGCCGTGGCCGCGAAGGTCTGGAGGCTGCTGGCCGAGGTGTGCAGCTCGCTGTCGACCTGGCTGACCAGGTAGTTACGCAGGAAGAACGTGGTCATCACACTGATCACCAGCAGCGCGGCGGCGACCAGGGCGAGGACTGCGGTGACCAGCTTGAAGCGCAGCGGGGTACTGCGCAGCCGGCTCTTGAGAACCGAGACCGGAGTCGTCACGCCGCCGGCTTGCGCAGCACGTATCCGACGCCCCGCAGGGTGTGGATCAGGCGTGGCTGGCTCGTGTCGACCTTGCGCCGCAGGTAGGAGATGTACGACTCGACGATGTTGTCGTCGCCCCGGAAGTCGTAGTTCCAGACGTGGTCGAGGATCTGGGCCTTGGAGAGCACCCGGTTCGCGTTGAGCATCAGGTAGCGCAGCAGCTTGAACTCGGTCGGCGAGAGCTGGACCCGCTGTCCGGCCCGGTGCACCTCGTGCGTCTCCTCGTCCAGCTCCAGGTCGGCGAAGCTGAGCCGGGAGGGCGCCTGCTCCCCGGACGCGGTACGCCGCAGCACGGCCCGGATCCGGGCGGTCAGCTCCTCCAGACTGAACGGCTTGGTGACATAGTCGTCGCCACCGAGGGTCAGCCCACGGATCTTGTCGTCGGTGGCGTCCCGGGCGGTCAGGAAGACCACCGGGGTACGCGTACCGCCCTCCCGCATCAGCCGGATCACCTCGAACCCGTCCAGGTCGGGCAGCATGACGTCGAGCACGACCAGGTCGGGGCGACGGTCCTTGGCCGCCGTCACGGCGGCACTGCCGCTGGTCGCGGTGGCCACGTCGAAGCCGGCGAAGCGCAGGCTCGCGGAGAGCAACTCCAGGATGTTGGGGTCGTCTTCCACGACCAGAAGCCGTGCCTCGGTTTGCGCTGCCATGACCACATCATCCGCCGCCGGGCTGCGGGCGGGCTGGGCGTCCCCTGAAAACTCCCTGGGAACCCGCCGGGGACCGGCCGACAGCCGCCGGGCGGGACGCCACCGGGGACCGCTCAGCGCAGCAGCCGGCGCAGCCCGTCGAGGGCGCCGTCGAGGGTACGGATCAGCGTCCTGAACTGCCCGTCGGTGAGGTTCCGACCGCGCACCAGCGCGCGTACCTCGACGGCGAAGTCGGTGAGCCGGCGGTCGAGTTCGGCGTCGAGGTCCGCACCGGGCGGCGGTTGCCGGCTCGCCGAGGCGCCCGGAACCGTACCGTTGTGGAGGCGGGTCTCCCGGGTGGCGGCCCGCAACTCCCGCTTCAGGTCCCGGACCGGGCCGCGTACCTCGGTCTGGATCTCCCCGGCCAGGCTGGCGAGATCGGCCACCGACGCCCGGATGTCCGACTCGATCTCCGCCAGTTCGCCGCCGCGCTGGCGCAGCTCGCCCCGACCGGCCTCGGTGATCTCGTAGACCTTGCGTCCGCCGGTGGCGGTGTGGGTGACCAGTCCCTCCGCCTCCAGCCGCTGCAACCGGGGGTAGATGGTGCCGGCGCTCGGCGCGTAGCGGCCGAGGAACCGGTTCTCCAGCGACCGAATCAGCTCGTAGCCGTGCTTCGGGCCGTCGTCGAGGAGCTTGAGCAGGTAGAGCCGGAGCCGACCGTGGCTGAACACCGAGGTCACGCCGCCCCCCACCGCTCGTCGCCGACCGGATCGGACACTCCGACGACCGGCGCCGCCTCGTCCGGGTCCCCGTCGAGGGTCAGCCGTCGCGACTCGCTGATCGCCCAACCCGCCATGCCACACCCGTCCCCGTCGTCGCCGGCCGCGCGGGGCGGCCGGACTCCGCCAGCGCGCCGCCGCCCGCCGGCATCGTAACGCGATACATCGCGATAGGCGAGACGGGTACGGGTGTGGTCAGGCGGCCAGGTCGAGGGCGGGTGACGGGGAGAGTGGGGACGTGGCGACGAGTCCGACCGGGACGGGCACCGACGCCGGGGCCGTGGCCGCCGGCTGGCCGAGCGGGCCGGCGAAGCGGACCGCCGACTGGGCGGCCTGGGCCAGCCGACGCCGGGAGACCGACCCCTCCGGATGCAGTGCCGGCGCGGCGGTCACCGTGATGGAGAGCCCGCGTACGGCGAGTACCCGCCGCAGCGACACCCAGAGGCTGTCGTCGCCGAGGAAGGCGGCGGCGGTCGTACCCTCGCGTCCCGGTCCGGTGCGGTAGGTGATGGTCAGCGGCACCACCGGCGCTCCGGCGTCGATCGCGGCCTGGAACATCGCCGGCCGGAACCGGCCGGCCGCCGTGCAGTCGCTGGCCTCGCGCGGCTTGCCGCACCAGGTCGTACCCTCCGGGAAGACCGCCACCACGGTGTCGGCCCGCAGCGCCTCGGCCACCTTCGCCACGATCTGCGGCAGCGCCCGTGGCCGGGTCCGGTTGACGAAGATGGTCCCGCCGGCCGACGCCAGCCACCCGATCAGCGGCCACTGCCGCACCTCCTGCTTGGCCAGCATCCGGGCCGGCGCGACCGAGAGCGTGGCCATGATGTCCAGCCAGGAGATGTGGTTGGCGGTCAGCAGCGCGCGGCGCCGGGGCATCCGCCCCCGGACCCGCAGGGTGATGCCCAGCGAACCCAGCACCATCCGGGCCCACCAGCGTCCGCCGACCTGCCGGCCGACCGCGGGCAGCAGCGGCAGCAGGGGAAGGAGCAGCACCCCGAACAGCAACGCGCCGATCAGGGCGGCGAGCCGACCGGCCCGGCGCAGCCGGGAGACCGCCGGGGTCTCGCCGGGGCGGGGCAGGCAGTGCGGCCCGCAGTCCGAACGGGGCTGCCAGAGCGTGTTCATCCGTCTTCTCCGAGTCCGAGGAAGTGCCGGCGGTAGCGGGGGTGCATCCGGTCCATCGAGAGCAGTACGTACAGGTCGGCGACGTTGAAGTCGGGGTCGTACGCGGGTTCGCCGCAGACCCAGGCGCCGAGACGCAGGTAGCCGCGGAGCAGGGCCGGCACCACGGCCGGCGGCGCACCCGCCGGGTCGGCGTTGGCCGCCACCGCCGCCACCCCGGCGGGCTCGGCCAGCCAGGGCCGGTGCGGGCGCACCCGTAGCGGCGGCGGTGCCATGTTCCGGGCGGAGACCTTGTTCCAGACCCCGGCGGCGTTGAGGCCCCCGTCGTCCAACGCGAGCGAGGTGCAGCCGCCGAGCCAACGCAGATCGCGCAGGTGCAGGTACCGGGCGATGCCGGCCCACATCAGGTTGATCACCGCACCGCTGCGGTGGTCCGGGTGCACGCAGGACCGCCCGATCTCGACCAGCTCGTCGCGCAGCGGCGCGAACGCGGACAGGTCAAACTCGCTGTCCGCGTACCGCCGGCCGGCCCGCGCGGCGCGGTCCGGCGGCAGCATCCGGTACGTGCCGACCACCGACCCGGTGCTGTCGTCCCGGATCAGCAGGTGGTCGCAGTGCTCGTCGAACTCGTCGATGTCGAGCCCACTCACGGTGGAGTGCAGGTTGGCGCCGAGTTCCTCGGCGAAGACGTCATGGCGCAGCCGCTGGGCAGCGGCGATCTGTGCCGCGTCGTCGGCGATCAGCAGGGTGTAGCCGCTGGTCCCGGTGGGTGCGGGAGCGGTGAGCAGAACAGCCATGGGGTATGTGTAAGGTCACCGCATACCTACGGCGTGTCGCGCGTTGGATAACCGGGTGTCGATCGGGTGAACGGCCCTGTACGCAGCGCGCCGGAGGTCGCCGGCCGGGCCTGCCGCGCCCGAGGACCAGCCCAGCCTCCGCCGACCGGGCGACATCGACGACCTGAATGCCAGGTGAACAAGACTTTCACGCTGTGAATCGCGACACGGGCCGGATGCGACCATGCCCGCCGATAGCGTACGGCGTAGCCTGGAGCCTGACTTCTGACTCCAGCCCCAGGCGGCGCAGAACCCGCGTGAACCGCAAAACCCCGCGTGAAAGAGGCGATCACTGGCCGTGTCGACCCAGCAGACTTCGCAGGACAACCCACTGGCGGGCTTCGGCCCGAACGAGTGGGTCGTCGAGGAGATGTACCAGCGCTACCTCGCCGACCCCACCAGCGTCGATTCAGCCTGGCACGACTTCTTTGCCGACTACCGACCGGCGACCGACGCGGCCCCGGCCGGGGCCGACGGGAACGGGTCGGGCCCGAAAACAGTAGCAGCGGCAGCGCCGACGTCGGAGGTGAAGCGCGACCCGGCCGCCGCCCCACCGGCCGCGAAGCCCCAGCCAGCGAGCGCGACCACCGCCGCCCCGGTCGCCGCCAAGCCGGCCGACGCCAAGAACGAGGTCGCCGCGAAGGCCGTGGCGACTCCGGCCGCCGCGCCGAAGGCGAAGAGCGCCCCGGCCCAGCCGCCGGCCGCCGGGAGCACCACCACCGCGCTGCGCGGTGTCGCCGCCAAGATCGTGCAGAACATGGACGCCTCGCTGTCGGTGCCGACCGCGACCAGTGTGCGCGCGGTCCCGGCGAAGCTGCTGGTGGACAACCGCATCGTGATCAACAACCACCTGGCCCGGGGCCGGGGCGGCAAGGTCAGCTTCACCCACCTGATCGGGTGGGCACTGGTCCGGGCGCTGGTCGAGCACCCGGAGATGAACCACTCGTACACCGAGGTGGACGGCAAGCCGGTGATGGTCCGGCCGGAGCACGTCAACCTGGGCATCGCGATCGACCTGGCCAAGCCGGACGGTTCCCGCAACCTGGTGGTGCCGTCGATCAAGGCGTGCGAGCAGATGGACTTCCGGCAGTTCTGGCAGGCCTACGAGGACATCGTCCGGCGGGCCCGGCGCAACGAGCTGACCATGGAGGACTACGGCGGCACGACGATCTCGCTGACCAACCCGGGCGGGATCGGGACGGTGCACTCCCAGCCCCGCCTGATGGTCGGCCAGGGCACCATCATCGGCGTCGGCGCGATGGAGTACCCGGCGCCGTACCAGGGCATGTCCGAGGAGACCCTGGCCGAGCTCGCGGTCAGCAAGATCATCACGCTGACCAGCACGTACGACCACCGGATCATCCAGGGCGCCCAGTCCGGCGAGTTCCTGAAGGTGATGCACGAGCTGATCCTCGGCGAGCACGGCTTCTTCGACCAGATCTTCACCTCGCTGCGGATTCCCTACGAGCCGGTCCGCTGGATGCGGGACGTGGCGGTGACCTCCGAGGGGCAGATCGACAAGACCGCCCGGGTCATCGAGGTCATCCACGCGTACCGGGTCCGGGGTCACCTGATGGCCGACACCGACCCGCTCGAGTTCAAGATCCGCAAGCACCCGGACCTGGACGTGCTCCAGCACGGGCTGACCCTGTGGGACCTGGACCGCTACTTCCCGGTCGGCGGCTTCAACGGCAAGCAGAAGATGAAGCTCCGCGAGGTCCTCGGGGTGCTGCGTGACTCCTACTGCCGCCGGGTCGGCGTGGAGTACATGCACATCCAGGACCCGGAGGAGCGGCGCTGGATCCAGGACCGGATCGAGCGCAAGTACGAGAAGCCGGCGGCGGACGAGCAGAAGCACGTACTGAACCGGCTCAACGCCGCCGAGGCGTTCGAGACCTTCCTCCAGACCAAGTACGTCGGCCAGAAGCGCTTCTCGCTCGAGGGCGGCGAGTCGCTGATCCCGCTCCTCGGCGAGGTGCTGGAGGCGGCGGCCGAGGGCGGGCTGGACGAGGTTGTCATCGGCATGGCCCACCGGGGTCGGCTCAACGTGCTCGCCAACATCGTCGGCAAGCCGTACGAGAAGATCTTCTCCGAGTTCGAGGGGCACCTCGACCCGAGGTCGACCCAGGGCTCGGGTGACGTCAAGTACCACCTCGGCCAGGCCGGCAAGTTCAGCACCCCGGACGGCGAGCACGCGATCAAGGTCTCGGTGACCGCCAACCCGTCGCACCTGGAGGCGGTCGACCCGGTGCTGGAGGGCATCGTCCGGGCCAAGCAGGACCGGATCGACCTGCGCCTGGAGGGCTACACCGTACTGCCGGTGGCGGTGCACGGCGACGCCGCCTTCGCCGGTCAGGGCGTGGTGGCCGAGACGCTGAACCTGTCGCAGTTGCGCGGCTACCGCACCGGTGGCACCGTGCACGTGGTGGTGAACAACCAGGTCGGTTTCACCACCGCCCCGGAATACTCCCGCTCCAGCCTCTACAGCACCGACGTCGCCCGGATGATCCAGGCGCCGATCTTCCACGTCAACGGGGACGACCCGGAGGCCGTGGTACGCGTCGGCCGGCTCGCCTTCGAGTACCGCCAGGCGTTCAACAAGGACGTCGTGATCGACCTGGTCTGCTACCGGCGGCGCGGCCACAACGAGGGCGACGACCCGTCGATGTCCAACCCGCAGATGTACCAGATCATCGACTCGAAGCGGTCCGTCCGGAAGCTCTACACCGAGGAGCTGATCGGGCGCGGCGACATCACGGTCGAGGACGCCGAGGAGTTGCTGCGCGACTTCCAGGCCCAGCTCGAACGGGTCTTCAAGGCCACCCGGGACGCCGCCACGGCGGGCCGGCAGTCGGCCCGGCCGCGTCGGCAGCCCGAACCGGAGCCGCAGGTCACGACGGCGGTCGGCGCGGACGTCATCCGCTCGATCGGCGTCGCGCACACCACGCTGCCGGAGGGCTTCACCCCGCACAAGCGGATCCAGCAGTTGCTCGAGCGGCGGGCCAAGATGGCGGTCGAGGGCAACATCGACTGGGGCTTCGGCGAGATCATCGCCTTCGGCTCGCTGCTGCACGACGGGGTGACCGTCCGGCTGGCCGGACAGGACTCCCGTCGGGGCACGTTCGTCCAGCGGCACGCGGTGATCGTGGACTCGCGTACCGGCAAGGAGCACCTGCCGCTCTCCGCGATGACCGACGACCGGTCCCGGTTCTTCGTGCACGACTCGCTGCTCAGCGAGTACGCCGCGATGGGCTTCGAGTACGGCTACTCGGTGGAGAACACCGAGGCGCTGGTGCTCTGGGAGGCACAGTTCGGTGACTTCGCCAACGGCGCCCAGTCGGTGGTGGACGAGTTCATCTCGTCCAGCGAGGTCAAGTGGGGACAGCAGTCGGCGGTGACGCTGCTGCTGCCGCACGGCCACGAGGGCCAGGGTCCGGACCACACCTCCGGGCGGCCGGAGCGCTTCCTGCAGATGTGCGCCGAGGACAACATGCGGGTGGCCATTCCGACCACCCCGGCCAACCACTTCCACCTGCTGCGCCGGCAGGCCCTGTCGGACAAGCGCAAGCCACTGGTGGTCTTCACGCCGAAGTCGCTGCTGCGGCACAAGCTCTGCGTCTCCAGCGTCGAGGAGTTCACCAACGGCGGCTTCCAGCCGGTGCTCGGCGACCGGACCATCGCCAAGCCGGAGTCGGTCAAGCGGGTGCTGCTCTGCACCGGCAAGATCTACTACGACCTGCTCCAGGCCCGCGACGAGCGCAAGATCACCGACACCGCGATCGTCCGGATGGAGCAGCTCTACCCGCTCCCGGTGGAGGAGATCAAGGCCGCCCTGGCCGACTACCCGAACGCCGAGGACTTCGCCTGGGTCCAGGAGGAGCCGGCCAACCAGGGTGCCTGGTCGTTCGTGGCGCTCAACCTGCTGGAGCACCTCGACGGCGTACGGCTGCGGCGGATCTCCCGCCCGGCGGCGGCGGCGCCGGCGGTGGGCTCGGCGAAGATGCACGAGGCCGAGCAGACCGCGCTGATCGAGGCGGCTCTCCCCCGCCCCTGAGCATCGCCGCACCCGTCAGTCCAAACCGGGGCGGATCGAGGTTTCCCACCTCGATCCGCCCCGGCGCTCTGAAAGGACCACGATGTACTTCACCGACCGGGGTATCGAGGAGCTCGTCGAGCGACGGGGCGACGAGAGCGTCACCCTGGAGTGGCTCGGCGAGCGTCTGCGCGACTTCGTCGACCTCAATCCCGAGTTCGAGACGCCGATCGAGCGGTTCGCCACCTGGCTCGCCCGCCTCGACGACGAGGACGAGGACTAGTCGGGCGACGGCCGGCTGTGTTCCGGTAGACGCGTCCGGACCGGGCCGGCGGCGTGCCCGATCTTGTAGGTTGGGCACGTGGCACGCAGTGTCTATATCGCCGGCCTGGGACACGGCGGCGGCAAGTCGACGATCGCGCTCGGCCTGGCCGAGCTCCTCTCCCGGCAGGTCGAGCGGATCGGCGTGTTCCGACCGCTGGTCAGCGGCACCGAAGAGGACCCGATCCTGGCCCTGCTGCGCGAGCGGTACCGGATCGACACCCCCGCCGGGGACCTCTTCGGCACCAGCTACGCGCAGGCGTCGGCCCTGGTCGCCGACGGCCAGCGGGAGGAACTGATCACCCGGATCGTGGGACGATACCGGGCGGTCGAGCGGGGCTGCCCGGCGGTGGTGGTGGTCGGCAGCGACTTCGACGACGCGGCCGAGAGCCGTACCGGCGGGCTTTCTCGGGAACTCGCCTTCAACGCCCGGCTGGCGACCGAGTTCGGCAGCGTGGTGGTCCCGGTGGTGGACGGGTTCGGCCAGGAGCCGGAGGCGATCGCGGCGTCCGCCCGGGGGGCGTACCACGATCTGGAGGACCTCGGCGCGACCGTACTGGCGGTGATCGCCAACCGGGTGCCGGGGGCGATGACGCTGCCGGAACTGCCGGTGCCGGCGTACGCCATCCCCGAGGTGCCGGCCGTGTCGGCGCCGACGGTGGCCGAGGTGGCGGCGGCGCTCGGCGCGGCCCTGCTCGCCGGGGACCGGACCGCGCTCGACCGGGACGTGCTCGATTTTGTGGTCGGCGCGGCGCACGTGCCGACCCTGCTCGACCACCTGACCGACGGGGCGCTGGTGATCACCCCGGGCGACCGGGCCGACCTGTTGGTGGCCGCCGCGGCGGCACACGTCGCCGGCCAGGTGTCGGTCGCCGGGCTGGTGCTCACCCTCGGCGAACAACCCGACCCCCGGGTGATGCGGCTGGTGGAGCGGCTGCGCACCGGGCTGGCGGTGCTCTCGGTGCCCGGCGACAGTTACCACACCGTGGCCGCGATCAGCCGGATCGAGGGGCGTCCGAGTGCGGCGAACCCGCGCAAGGTCGAGGCCGCGCTCGGCGCCTTCGAGGCCGCCGTCGACACTCCGGAACTGGCCCGCCGGCTGCGGGTCACCCGGTCCGCCCGGGTCACCCCACTGATGTTCGAGTACGAGCTGATCGACCGGGCCCGTACCAACCGGCGCCGGCTGGTGCTGCCCGAGGGGACCGACGAACGGATCCTGCGCGCGACCGAGATCCTGCTCCGCCGCCGGGTGGCCGACCTGACCCTGCTCGGTGACCCCGCCGAGATCCGGCGCCGGGCGCGCGAGCTCGGGGTGGAGATCGACCGCGCAGACCTGGTCGACCCGAACACCAGCCCGTGGCGGGACGCCTTCGCCGCCGAGTACGCGAGGCTGCGGGCGCACCGGGGGGCGACCCTGGAGCTGGCTCAGGACGTGGTGGTCGGGGCAAACTACTTCGGCACCATGATGGTGCACCTGGGCCACGCCGACGGCATGGTCTCCGGCGCCACCCACACCACCGCCGCCACCATCCGTCCCGCGTTCGAGATCATTCGGACCGTGCCCGGGCTCTCGGTGGCGTCCAGCGTCTTCTTCATGCTGCTCGCCGACCGGGTGCTGGTCTACGGCGACTGCGCGGTCAACCCCGACCCGGACGCCACCCAGCTCGCCGACATCGCGCTCTCCTCGGCCGAGACCGCCGCCCGGTTCGGGGTCGAACCGAGGTTGGCGATGCTGTCGTACTCGACCGGAGCGTCCGGTGCCGGCGCCGACGTGGAGAAGGTGGCGGCGGCCACCGAACTGGTCCGGGCCCGCCGGCCGGATCTGCTGGTCGAGGGACCGATCCAGTACGACGCCGCGGTCGACCCGTCGGTGGCGGCCACCAAACTGCCCGGCAGTACGGTCGCCGGCCGGGCCACCGTACTTGTCTTCCCGGACCTGAACACGGGGAACAACACGTACAAGGCGGTGCAGCGCTCGGCCGGGGCGGTCGCCGTCGGCCCGGTGATGCAGGGACTGCGGCGACCGGTCAACGACCTCTCCCGGGGCGCCACCGTCAAGGACATCGTCAACACGGTGGCGATCACCGCGATCCAGGCCGCGGCGGCACCGGAGCCGGAAGACGGGGTGGCCCGATGAGTCGAATCCTGGTGATCAACTCCGGCTCCTCCTCGGTGAAGTACCGCCTGTACGACCAGCTCGACCCGTACGCCGACCCGGCTTCCGAGCGCGGCGGCCAGGCTTCCGGCGGTGGGCCGGCGGTGGTTCTCGCCGAGGGGGTGGTGGAGCGGATCGGCGAGCCGGGCGGCGGGCCGACCGACCACGAGAGCGCCATCCGGCAGGTCCTGGACGGGATCGACCGGTCCGGACTCACCGGGGTGGGACACCGGGTGGTGCACGGTGGCCGGCGCTATGTCGAACCCACGCTGATCGACGACGAGGTCTTCGCCGGGATCACCGAACTGGTGCCGCTCGCACCGTTGCACAATCCCGCCAACCTGACCGGCATCGCGGTCACCCGCCAGCTACTGCCGGACGTGCCACAGGTGGCCGTCTTCGACACGGCGTTCCACCGCACCCTGCCCGAGTCCGCGTCGCACTACGCCATCGACGCCGAGACCGCGCGTCAACACGGCATCCGCCGGTACGGGTTCCACGGCACCTCGCACGCGTACGTGTCCAGGCGTACGGCGGCGCTGCTCGGCCGGGCGTACGAGGAGACGAACACGATCACCCTGCACCTGGGCAACGGGGCCAGCGCCTGTGCCGTCGCCGGGGGCCGGAGTGTCGCCACCTCGATGGGCATGTCGCCGCTGGAGGGCTTGGTGATGGGTACGCGCAGCGGTGACGTGGACCCGACGGTCGTGTTCCACCTGAACCGCACCGCCGGGATGTCGCTGGACGAGATCGACGATCTGCTCAACCATCGCAGCGGCCTGCTCGGACTGAGCGGCGCCAACGACATGCGCGAGGTGCTGCGCCGACGGGTCGATGGTGACGAGGCCGCCGACTTGGCCTTCCGGGCCTACTGCGAGCGGATCAGGTTCTACGTCGGCGGCTACCTGGCACTACTCGGTCGGCTGGACGCGATCACCTTCACCGCCGGGGTGGGTGAGCACGCGGCACCCGTACGCTCGACCGCGCTCGCCGGGCTGGAGCCCCTGGGCGTCACCGTGGACTCGGAACGAAACGCCGGCAGCGGTGACCGGCTCATCTCCCCCGATGGCGCTTCGGTCGCGGTCTGCGTCATCGCCACCAACGAGGAACTGGAGATAGCCCAGCAGACCGCCACCCTGCTCGCCTAACCGCTTGCCCCCGCCCCGTCCGCTAGACCCCGGTCTGGTTGACCCCCGTCTGGTTGACCCCCGTCTCGTTGATCATGAAGCTATCGCACTCGTCAGAGACGTGGCGGCGCGACAACTTCATGATCAACAAGACGGACCGGGGTCAGGAGAGGGTGATCCAGGCGATCAAGGCAACCACGACGACGGCCGCGACTGCGACGCCGACGATCAGGGGCAGGTTCGAGGAGGACTTGACGGGAGGAGCGGGCGGTTCCGAGGCGGGATGCGCGAAGGCACGGAAGGCCTCGGTGTTGCCGCTGGGATCCTGGTACGTGTCAGGCATGCCGATGACCATAGCGAACCGCCCCCATCAGCCCCTCCGCGCGCCGGTGACGGGACGTAACGACACGGGGTGCACCACCGAGGTGGCTGGTCAACATCGGCCGGCTGGCCGCCGTACCGCAACCGGACGGTTGTCCGCGTACGGCGGAGCGCGCGCTTACGGTCAGAGGGGTGCACGGAAACGACCGTGGATGGTCCGTCGATCCGTCGACGTCGAACCCGGGCACCGGTTGCGGGCGGGCGGTCACCGCCTCGGGGCGCGCCCGACCAACGGGCGGTGCCTCGCCAGTGCCGGAGAGGACGTACGCGGTCGGCGTGCGTACGCTCGCTCGCGGCCCCGGTGCCGCCCGCCCCGACACCCGCCCTCAGATCGACACCCGCCCTCGCATCGACACACGTCCTCGCATCGACACACGTCGCCCGAACGGCCGTCATCGCCGACATCCCGGTCCCGACACGCGTTCGTCCGGACACCCGACCTACCGACACGCGTCCGTCCCGACACGCGTCGCCGCGACACCCGTCGTCGCGGGACGCGAGCCTGCGGCGACCACGGCCGGGGATCGTACGCAGACACCTCGGGCCCGCGCGGTGGCGCGGACCCGAGGCGGAGGGTGGCGGGTGAAGTCGAGCGGGGGGTTACGGCACCACCGGCTTCCGGTTGTCCACCCAGACGTTGGTTGACTTCTCCCAACTGATGCCGCTCTGGCTGGGTCGGGCCACGACGCCGAACCGGAAGTCGCGACCGAAGACGTTCTGACGGAACCTGATGTTGGAACCGTTGAGGTCCTCCCGGATACCGATGGAGTAGTTGCCGCCGTTGCAGTAGTTGTTCTCGAAGGTCAGGTTCGAGACCACGGGACCCGTCGTGGAGCCGATCATGATGCAGGCGTTGAACGGGTCCCGGGTGACCGGGTTGTACGTCTCCAGCGAGTTGCCGCGTACGACGATGTTCGAGGCGCCGGTGGTCTGGAGCGCGTCGTTGTGCGACCCGCTGGCCCGGGTGAGGTGGTGGATCCAGGAGTTCTCGATCACCGTGTTGCTGCCCAGGCGCGGCCCGTCGATCGTGTTGGTGATCTCCACCCGGCGCAGGGTGTAGTCGCCACAGCAGACGGCGGCCGAGTTCTTGCCCTGTCCGTTGATCTCCACGTCCTCGACGACCAGGTTCACCGCCCCGTTCGTCCTGATCGAGTAGAGCCCGCCGCAGCTGATCCGGGACTTCCGCAGGATCACGTTCTTTGCGGTCACGAGCACGCATCCCTTGATGTCGAGCCCGCTGAACACCTGGCCGTCCTTTGACGCGGTGATCGAGCCGGAGGACTTGAGCGCCACACCCGACGGCACACCGGTGTTGCCCGGTCCCGGGAACGATTCGGGAATCCCTCCGATCGCCTCCGCCGGTGGCGCGCTGGCGCTCGGAGCGGCCGTACGGGTGGCGCTGGGTCGGGCGGAGGGGGTCGCGGAGGACTCGGCCGGCGGCCGTTCGGGCGCCGGGCCAATCTCCGCTCCGGCGGTCACCTCCTTACCGTTCCAGGTCGAGTCGACAATCGTCGCCGGTGCCGAGTCGGAATACATGAAACCGTTCCGGCAGCCGAAAATCTGCACTCGCCGGGCGGTGTAGTTGCCGAAAACCACTCCATTGGTGCGGGTCGAACCACAATGAATCTTGGTATCTTCGATCACGGTGCCGGAAAAACCGCTGAAGATGCGCAGGGCGTGCGACGCCCCGCCGTACCTGATCGTCGAATTTTTGATCGTGACGTTGTTCGCCCGTACGTGGACGTAGCCGTCGACCTCCGCGCCGTCGAGCACGGTGCCGTCCTTGTAGATCGCCATCGAGCCGTCCCGGCTGCCCGCCACGGCCACCCCGATGCCGGCCACGGCGACGGCGAACGTCACCAGAATTACCAATAATGAGCGTGGGCGACGGCTAAATAACTTATGCCCGCCTCGGGTGGATCGTGGTGCTTGTTCAATATCCTTGTGCGCCGCCGAGAACCTCAAGATCTGACCCCTTCGACCTACACATAGTCCGCAATCAGCAGAGAAGAACGGGCTGACTGTACCGCGCACCCAACATGCCGAGGGAATATCACAAAGAGATCGAAAACCGAACCTTTAGTTTTCTTGAAGAGACTCTTACCCCGGTCTTATCTGCGCTTTTCAGGTGGCTTATGCCGCTCGTTTGCCCGGCCGCAGCAGGGGGGAAAGGTCCGGATTTTCAAATCGCGTGATCGCGCGTGTTCAGCCCGCTACCGGTCGCCGACCGCCAGCCAACCCGTCCCTACCGAAGAGTAGGGACGGCACGGAGCCCGCGAGCAGGAATGACGGAGACAGACCCGGCGCAGAAAACAGTGAGGCGGAGGGCCGGGACGGCGGGAGACAAGAGTCGTACGCCCGGCCCTCGGCCCGTCTCAGCGGGTGTGGTCGAGCACCACCTTGCCGAACACGTCCCCGGTGTGCAGACGGTCGAACGCCTCGGCGACCTGGCTGAACCCGTACACCGAGTCGACCACGGGGCGCACCCCCCGGTCGACGCAGAGCGCGAGCAGCTCGGCCAGCTCGGCCGGGGTGCCCATCGAGGTGCCCAGGATCTCCAACTGGAGGGCGAACACCCGGCGCAGATTCACCTTCGGCTCGTGCCCGGCCGTGGCGCCGGATACGACGATGCGCCCACCGGGGCGGGCCGACTTCATCGAATGGTCGAACGTGGCCGCGCCCACCGTCTCGATCACCACGTCGACCCGTTCCGGCAACCGGGCCCCGGGCGCCACCGCGGTCGCACCGAGCGCCGTGATCCGGTCACGCTTGCCGGCGTCGCGGCTGGTCGCGTACACCCGCTTGCCCAGTGCGACCGCGAGCACGACGGCCGCGGTCGCCACGCCGCCCCCGGCGCCCTGCACCAGGACCGCTTCGCCCTCGTGGATTCTGCCCCGGCTGGTCAGCATCCGGTACGCGGTCAGCCAGGCCGTCGGCAGGCAGGCCGCGTCGGTCAGGGCCAGCCCTGCCGGTACGGGCACCAGGTTCGCCCTCGGCACCGCCACCCGCTCGGCGAGGGTGCCCGGGAGCCGCTCGGACAGGATCGACATGCCACGCGGATCGGACGGGTCCGTGACCACCGGGTAGACGACCACCTCGTTGCCGTCCGGGTCGACCCCGACGGCGTCACAGCCCAGGATCATCGGCAACTGTTCCGTGGTCAGCCCGACCCCGCTCAGCGACCACAGGTCATGCCGGTTGAGGGAACTGGCCCGTACGTCGACCGTCACCCAGTCGTCGTCCGGGTGGGTCGGTTCCGGCTGCTCCCCGACGGTGAGTGCGGCGAGCGGGTTGTCGGCGTCGATGGCCGAGGCGAAGGCGGCACGCATGATCCGCACGCTAACAGCGCGGAGCCACGACCGAAACGCTCGCCACCACCGCAACTCCCGCCACCACCACACCCCGCCACCACCGCACCCGCCGCCGCCACCGCAACGCCCGCCGCCGGGCGTTAGGAAGGGCCCCTTCCTATACAAAAAACGATAGGAAGGGGCCCTTCCTTACACCTCAGGCGCGGGCGACGCCGTCGCGGCGGGCGGCGTCGAGGACCGCCTCGGCGACCGCCGGGGCGACCCGGGGGTCGAGCGGCGACGGGACGATCGCGTCGGCGGTCAGGTTCTCGGCGACCACGGCGGCGATCGCGTCGGCGGCGGCCACCTTCATGTTGTCGGTGATCCGGGTGGCCCGGGCGTCGAGCGCGCCCCGGAAGACGCCCGGGAACGCGAGCACGTTGTTGATCTGGTTGGGGAAGTCGCTGCGTCCGGTGGCGACCACCGCGACGTGCCGACCCGCGACCTCCGGGTGCACCTCGGGCGTGGGGTTGGCCAGCGCGAAGACGATGCCGCCCGAGGCCATGCCGGCGACCGCCTCCTCGGGGATCTGCCCACCGGAGACCCCGATCAGTACGTCGGCGTCGCGCAGCGCGGCGGTGATGTCGCCCTGTCGGCCGGCGGCGTTGGTGAACTCGGCCAACTCGGCCTTGACCGAGGTGAGTCCGTCCCGGTCGGCGTGCAGGATGCCGCGCGAGTCGCAGACCACGATGTCGCCGGGGTTGACCCCGCCGGCGGCGAGCATCCGGGTCACCGCGACCCCGGCCGCGCCCGCGCCGCTGACCACCACGCGCAGGTCACCGAGCTTGCGATTGAGCAGCGTGGCGGCGTTGCGCAGGGCGGCGAGCACCACGATCGCGGTGCCGTGCTGGTCGTCGTGGAAGACCGGGATCGACAACGCCTCGTCCAGCCGCCGCTCGATCTCGAAGCAGCGGGGGGCGCTGATGTCCTCCAGGTTGATCCCGCCGAACGACGGCGCGAGCGCCGTCACCACCGAGACGATCTCGTCGGTGTCCTGCGTGTCCAGGCAGACCGGCACCGCGTCGACGCCGCCGAACTGCTTGAACAGGACCGCCTTGCCCTCCATCACCGGCATCGCCGCGCGGGGGCCGATGTTGCCCAGGCCGAGTACGGCCGAACCGTCGGTCACCACCGCGACGGTGTGCGAGACCCAGGTGTACTCGTCGACCAGCCCGGGGTCGGCCGCGATCGCCTCGCAGACCCGGGCGACCCCGGGGGTGTAAGCCAGGGAGAGGTCCTCCCGGCTGGTCAACGGCACCGTCGAGGCGACCGCCAACTTGCCGCCGCGGTGCAGGTCGAAGACCGGATCAGAGTGATCCACAGAAGACGATGACATGAGGAGACTCCAGAATTTGTCGAGCGGTTGGGACCAACCGGCTCGACGCGAGGTCGGCGAATGACCGGTGGCGCGGTGCGGGGGGATCACCCAGGCACGGCCAATGAGCATACTGTCGTCTGTTTACCGTACCTGTGAGGAGGGTCATACCGGGTGGTAACCGAACCTTCGCGGACGCGGCCAGTAACGGAGCACCACCCGGCCGAACACGTCGGCCACCCCGTACGCTCTGGAGTCGTCGGCGATCAACTCGTTGTCACCGACCAGCCACCAACCGCCGTCCCGCTCGCGTACCGCCCGCTTGACCACGAGCAGTTCAGGACGGGTGCGGAAGGCCCCGACCACCAGGTCACCGGGGCGGATCGCGCGGCCACCGCGCCGGACCAGCAACGCGTCGCCGTGACGCAGCGTCGGCACCATGGACGGGCCACGAACGAGTACGGCGTACAGCGGGCGATCCGGTACGACCGGCTGGTTGACGCGCCGGGCGGGCGGATCCGCTGCCTCTCCCATCCGCACCGGGTTTCACCTCCACGCCCCTGGGGACGTAAGTCAGGAGTAATGTCGTCTCGGATCATCGCAAACATCCCACGGAGGGCCTTGATGCGACTTCCACGCATCCTCACACCACGTTTCGTCGTGCACGCCCACTGCGACCTGCCTTGCGGGGTCTACGACCCGGCCCAGGCCCGGATCGAGGCCGAGTCGGTCAAGGCGATCTGCGAGAAGTACCAGGCGAACACGGACCCGGAGTTCCGGACCCGCGCCCTGATCATCAAGGAACAGCGGGCCGAACTGGTCAAGCACCACCTGTGGGTGCTGTGGACCGACTACTTCAAGCCCCCGCACTTCGAGAAGTACCCGAACCTGCACTCGCTCTTCAACGAGGCCACCAAGCTGGCCGGCGGCGGTGGCGGCGCCAAGGCGTCCACCGACCCGGCCAAGGCGGACGAGCTGCTACAGAAGATCGACGAGATCTCGAAGATCTTCTGGGAGACCAAGCAGGCGTGAGTTCCACTCTCTCCACCGGTCGGCCACACGCCGACCGGGGGGACGAGAGTCCCCGACCCACGATTCGGCCGGCGCGTCCCTCGGACGTGCCGGCCGTCGTCGCGATGGTGTACGAGCTGGCCGAGTACGAGCGAGCGGCCGACGAGTGCCACCTCACCGAGGAACAGTTGCGCGAGGCGCTCTTCGCCGAGCGCCCGGCGCTGTTCGGACACGTCGCGGTCGGCCCGGACGGCGAGACGATCGGTTTCGCGCTCTGGTTCCTCAACTTCTCCACCTGGCGCGGCGTGCACGGGATCTACCTGGAGGACCTGTACGTACGCCCGACCGCCCGGGGCACCGGGGCCGGTCGGCTGCTGCTGGCCGCCCTGGCCGCCGTCTGTGTCGAGCGTGGTTACCAGCGGCTGGACTGGTGGGTGCTCAACTGGAACCCGGCCCGCGAGTTCTACCACTCGATCGGCGCCACGCCGATGGACGAGTGGGTGCCGTACCGGCTCAGCGGCGACGGGCTGACCGCCCTCGCCCGACACGCCTCCTGACACCTCCCCACGCGACAACCGGCGGGGCCGGCTCCGGTGCAAAACACCGGGCCGGCCCCGCGTACGTCCGTGCCGGTGTCCGCCCCGGAGCAGGCCCTGAGCTTCTCGTGTCGGGTGTCGTCGGCCGCCGTCAGCCCCGGTCACCGACTGTCGACGACGGGTTCACCCGGGGCTGTGGGCCGATGTCCAATTGGTGCCATGTCGCCTCTGCGGCACCCCCGACAAGGGATCACCGAAATAAATGCGTCACAGACTCCGAGCTGTCGCCATTCGATGGCGTCCCGCTGAACCTGAGGAGTCCGTACCATGTCCACTCCCCTGCGTCGTACGGCCGCCGGATTGGCGGCGGTACTCGCGATCACCGCCGCCGGCACGCCACCGGCATCGGCCGCGCCGTCGACGGGCACGCCGTCGGGCGCACCGCTCGCCGCACCCGCCGACGCCACCTCCAGGATCACCCTGATCACCGGTGACGTGGTCGAGGTCGCCCCGGCCGGGTCCGGCCGCTTCACCGCCTCGGTACGCCCGGCCGCCGGCCGGGAACGGATCACCTTCCACACCGTCGAGGTCGACGGCGGGTTACGGGTGCTGCCGAGCGACGTGGTGCCGTACGTCTCGGCCGGCACGGTCGACGCGGACCTCTTCGACGTCCAGGAGCTGATCGCCGACGGGTACGGGGACGCCTCCTCGACCAACCTGCCGCTCATCGTGCGCTACCGGGACCCCTCGGCGGGCGCCCGGGTCGCCATCGCCGGTACGACCGGCACCCGGTCGTTGCCGAGCATCGGCGGGGCGGCGCTGACCGCCGGCAAGTCCTCCCTCGCCGGTTTCTGGCGTGCCGCCGCACCCGCCGACACCGCCACCACCGCGCGATCGGGCGGTGCCGGCGCGCCGGCGCTCGCCGGTGGGATCAGCCAGATCTGGTTGGACGGCCGGATCCGCCCGGTACTCGACCGGAGCACCGCCCAGATCGGCGCGCCCGCCGCCTGGCGGGCCGGCTACGACGGCGCCGGGGTCAAGGTCGCCGTGCTCGACACCGGTATCGACCGGACCCACCCCGACGTCGCGGGCAAGGTGACGCTGGCGCAGAACTTCACCGACAGCCCGGACGTGACCGACCACTTCGGCCACGGCACCCACGTGGCGGCGACCGTGGCCGGCACCGGTGCCGGCTCCGGCGGTTCCCGCAAGGGCGTTGCCCCCGGGGCGGACCTGCTGGTCGGCAAGGTGCTCGGGGACGACGGCAGCGGCTACGAGTCGTGGATCATCTCGGGCATGGAGTGGGCCGCCGCCCAGGGCGCGGCGGTGGTCAACATGAGCCTCGGCGGTGGCCCGACCGACGGCACCGACCCGATGAGCCAGGCGGTCGACCGGATCACCGCCGAGCAGGGCACCCTCTTCGTGGTCGCCGCCGGCAACGAGGGCGCGGACTACACCGTCGGTACGCCCGGCGCCGCCGCGTCCGCGCTGACCGTCGGCGCGGTCGACCGGGACGAGTCGCTGGCCGACTTCTCCAGCCGTGGCCCCCGCCCGGGTGACGAGGGACTCAAGCCGGAGATCACCGCTCCGGGCGTGGACATCGTCGCCGCCCGTGCGGCCGGCACCACCATGGGTACGCCGGTCGACGACCTCTACACGGCGGCGTCCGGCACCTCGATGGCCACCCCACACGTGGCCGGCGCCGCTGCGCTCCTGGCCCAGCAGCACCCCGACTGGTCGCCGGCACGACTGAAGAACGCCCTGGTCAGCACCGCCCGTACGAACAAGGAGCTGTCGGTGTTCGGCGAGGGTGCCGGTCGGGTGGACCTGGCCCGCGCGGTGGGCCAGCGGGTCTTCGCGACCGGGGTGGCCGACTTCGGGCTGAACTCCGGCACCGGCGCCGGCTCGCCCACGGTGAGCCGGAC
This sequence comes from Micromonospora sp. NPDC050397, assembly GCF_044901685.1. NCBI lineage: Bacteria > Bacillati > Actinomycetota > Actinomycetes > Micromonosporales > Micromonosporaceae > Micromonospora > Micromonospora sp. NPDC050397. The sequence continues at coordinate 355,648 of NZ_JBJDPS010000006.1, read as the reverse complement.
GGTGACGTACACCAACGACGGGGCGGCGCCGGTGACGCTGGCGCTCGCCGTGGACGTGTCGAACCTCGGCACGGGCGCCCGGGAGACCCGCGCGATCAAGGTCGGCGGCGGCACCGTGACCGTGCCCGCGGGTGGGTCGGTGGACGTACCGGTCACCGTCGACCTGGCCACGCTCGGCTCCGGCCAGTACGGCGGCTGGATCACCGCGACCGGCCCGGACGGTCTGCTCGTCACCACCGCGGTGGCGGTCACCTCCGAAGGCCCGCAGCGCAAGGTGACGGTGCACGCGGTGGGCCGGGACGGCCAGCCGGTGGCGGTGCCGTTTGTCCTGCTCCAGGGGGACAACCGCCGCTCGGACCGGCTCGGCTTCATGTTCGAGGGCACCTCCTGGACCACCACGGTCGAGGAGGGCACGTACCTGCTGGACGGTCTGATCTCCGACGGCGGCCCGCTGGACGAGCAGGCCACCGTGATCACGAACCCGGAGCTGCGGGTGGACCGGGACATCGAGCTGGTGCTCGACGCCCGCAAGGGCACACCGATCCGGATCGAGACGCCGAAGCCCAGCGAACAGCAGGCGGTGCTGAGCTACTACGTGCACCGGGTGACCGGCACCGGCCGGCAGATGGACGTCGGCACCATGCACTTCAGCACGGTCAAGCAGGTCAACGTCGTGCCGACGAAGAAGGTGTCGACCGGCGCGTACGAGTTCTCGTCCCGCTGGCAGCTCGTCGCGCCGATGGTCCAGGCGAAGGTCGACGGGGTGACCGGCCCGCTCGACATCAACCTGACCGGATTCTCCCCGGCGTACGACGGTCTGCGGCGCTTCCCGCTGGTCTACGCCGGACGGGGCACGCCCGCCGAACTGAAGGCGGCAAAAGTCAAGGGAGCCGCCGTGCTGATCCGCTCGTCCAACGAACCGGGCGAGGAGGACGCGCCGAGCGAGCGCGAGGTGACCGCCGCCGCGGCGGCGGCCGGAGCCGCGGTGGCCCTGATGGTACGACCGGAGGACTGGTCCGCGTGGACGGTGTGGCGACCGATCGGCGATCGGGAGGCGATCCCGATGCTCGCCGTGGCGGCCGACGCTGGAGCGAAGCTGATCGCCCGCGCCACCCGGGGCCGGGCCACCATCGACCTGACCCTCACCACCTCCAGCCCCTACCTGTACGACGTACAGCACGTCGAGACCGGTCGGATCCCGGACCGGATCGTCTACCGGGTCACCCCGGAGAACTCGGTACGGATCACCTCCAACTACGCCGACAACGGCGGAATCCCGTGGCAGAAGGAGCAGCGGTTCGGATGGCGCCCCTGGCAGACGTATTCCTGGAACGACGCGTACCGCTTCGTCGAGACCCCGAAGGTGCGCGAGGAGTGGGTGACCAGCGGAGACTCACTGTGGCAGCATCGGGTGACGCACGACTGGCCGTGGAACGACTTCGGCGCGCTCGCGAACGGCATGGTCGAACCGCCGACCAGCTACCGTGCCGGTAGGCGCGACGAGAACTGGCTCGCGGCGGTGGTCCGCCCGGCGTCGCCCAGGGGCGTGCCGGAACTGGTCTCCAGCCGGACCGGGAACACGCTCGCGCTGCGGGTGCCCGAGTTCGTCGACTCCGACAACCACTACACGATCGGCGAGGCCACCCGGGTCGACGCGAAGCTGTGGCGGGACGGCAAGCTCCTGGCCGAGTTGCCCAACGCCCGCCAGGACGTGACCACCACCGGCGCCGAGGCGCGCTACCGGTTGGCGCTGAGCACCGAACGGACCGATCCGGAGTGGAGCTTCGGCACCCGTACGGAAACGGTCTGGGACTTCCGCTCCGGGGCGCGGTCGGGCGACCGGGCCACGCCGCTGCCGCTGTTGCAGGTCGACTACGCGGCTCCGGTGGACCCGGACGGTCGGGCCGGCGACCGGTCGCACACGCTCGGGTTGAGCGTGCGTCAGCAGGACGGCCTGGCCGCACCCCGGGGTGTCGAGCTGCGCGCCGAGGTCTCCTTCGACGAGGGCGCGAGCTGGCGGAAGGTCAAGGTCTCCGGGGACGGCCCGAGCTTCCGGGCCAGCATCCCGGCCGGCAGGGGCACGGTCTCGCTGCGGGTCCAGGCCACCGACCGGTCCGGCAACACGGTCACCCAGACCGTGATCCGGGCGTACGGCCTGCGGTGAGTGCCGCCGCCGGGCGGGACGGCCGGTCCCGTTGTCCCGCCCGGCGGCCCACCCGTAACGCTCAGAGCCACCCGCGACGCGCGGCCTGGAAAGCCAGCCCGGTACGGGTGTCCACCCCGGCGAGGACCATCAGCCGCTCCAGCCGACGCTGCACCGTACGCCGGCTGACGCCGAGCTGGGACGCGATCGACTTGTCCGGGAAGCCGGCCACGAAGAGCGAGAGCAGGAACCTCTCGCTCTCGGCCAGCGCGTCGTCGGTGCTCGGGGCGAGGCTGAGGCTCGGGGCGACGGTGAGGATCGGGGTGGCCCGCTCCCAGTGGCTCTCGAAGAGCGCGAGCAGCGCGTCGAGCAGTTCACTGCGTCGGATCAGCGCCGCCGTCGGCTCCCCGATGCCCTGGTGGTCGTCGGGGACCAGCGGGCAGATCGCGGTGGACCGGTCGGCGATGGCGAGCCGGACCGGCAGCGCCGGCAACGTACGGGCCTCCTCGCCGCCGCGTACGCTCTCCGCGACGCTGTCCAGCTCGCCGGGCATCTCCAGCAGCCCCCGCTCGTAGATCGCCCGGTACCGCACGCCCCGGGTCAGCGCGCCCGACTCCTCCGCGTTCTCCGGCCCGGACATGGCCAGCGGATTGGCCCGACAGAACCAGAGGATCTCCTCACGGGCCGAGTTCTGTAGGTCCCGCAACCGTTCCCGTAGCGCCGCCGCGCCCACCACCACCTCGACCAGATGGTCGGCGTGGTGCCGCCGGGCACTGGCCCGGTACTCCTCGGTCAGCGCCGCCACCGACTGCCGCGCGGCCTCCAGCGACTCCTGCCGACGTAGCAGCGTGTTGCCCAGCGCGACGTCCGGCGGCAGCGGCTCGAAGACGGGATCCTCGCCGGGCCGGGCCACCACCAGTCCCTTGCCGCGCAACGTCTCCAGCAGCTCGGTGGCCTCGGTCACCGGCAGCGCGGCAAGACCCGCGAGGTCGGCCGGGCGGGCGGCGGCGAGCCGTAGCAGCAGCCGGTACGCACGCTCCTCCGCCGGCTCCAGCAGCCGGGTTTCGTGGTGCATGCCCGCCTCCCCTCCCCGGGTCCTGGCGAACCCTACGAACGGATCTTCCGCCCGTCGCGGCACCCGCTGCCCTGCGGCGTCGGCGGGGTCCGGACGGCGGTTTCCTCATGGCCGTGGCCCGCTCGGTCAGCGGGCCGGGCGACCATGATCCGCTTGGACGGTCGAGTCGGGTCGCGCGTTCCGCGATCGGGAGGATGCGGGAGGAAAATTTCGAGGGGTAGCCGCGTCAGCCGGCTGTTCGCTGGTACTCGGCCAGGATGTCGTCCAGCACCCGCTTCTCGATCGCCTGCCGCCCGGGTGGAGCCCCGGTGAGACCGGCGAACACGATCAGGGCCTTCCACAGTGTCCAGGCACGTCCCCTGGCCCAGGTCTCGTCGTCGACGTCGAGGGCCTTCCGGAACGCCTGCCGGCTGGTCCCGGAGAGCAGCGTCCAGGCGACCGACAGGTCGCAGGCCGGGTCGCCGACGCCGGAACAGCCAAAGTCGATCACGGCCACCAGCCGGCCGTCGCGGACCAGCAGATTCCCGGAGGCGACGTCACCGTGGAACCAGACCGGCGTACGTCGCCAACCCGTACGGAGCGCCGTCTCCCACACCTCCAGCGCTGTCTCGCCCGGGATCCGATCCCCCAGCACCTCGATCGCCCGCCGGGTCTCGGCGTCGTACGTCTCCAGCGGCCCGCCCCGGAAGGCGCTGTGCTGCCCGGCGGCCGGGCCGTCGGTGGCGTCGATCCGTTGCAGGGCGGAGAGGAAGCCGGCGAGTGTGGTCGCGAACCCGGTGAGGTCACGGATTCGGTGCCGCTCGGCCTGCTCGCCCTCGATCCACCCGTAGACGGACCAGTTCAGCGGGTACCCCTCACCCGGCACGCCCATCGCCAGCGGTGCCGGGACGGGCAGTGGCAGGTACGGCGCCAGCTCCGGCAGCCAGCGGTGTTCCTTGGCGACCTGTGGCGCGTACCCCTCGCCGCTCGGCAGCCGTACGGTCATCCGGTCGCCGAGGTGGAAGGTCCGGTTGTCCCACCCGCCGAACTCCACCGGCCGGACCGGGAGGTCGGCCCAGCGCGGAAACTGCGTCCGGACCAGCCGCCGCACCAACTCCACGTCGATCGTCGGAAACACCCTCGCCGCCCGCTCCGGAACGTCACCCCGCCCACCCAGATCCACTCACCCACCCTGGTCACACCTCCACCCCGTCGCAACCCGATTTGCCCACCCCCACCCCCGCCCCTCCGCCGCCCGGCCCGTCTGGCGCCCGGCCCGTCTGGCACCCGGCCCGTCCAGCGACGGGGTACGGACAGGGTGGGAGCCGGACGGGGGCAGGGCGTGGGCGGGGTCGGAGCGGGGGTGGGTGGCCGGGCGAGGCGGGCCGGTGCGAGCCGGGCGGGGGTTGGGGCGAGGCGTCACCCCGCCCGGTACGGTGAGAGTGCTCACCGGCGCCGGGGTGGGTCCCGTTGGGGGGACCGGCGCCGTCGGAGCGCAGGAAGCCGAGGGAGATGGCACCGGTGACTGGACCTACCACCCGGCCGACGGTCGACGACGACATCGTGATGCTCACGGTGCCCGCCGACGGTGGGTATCTGGGCGTGCTGCGTACCGCGACCGCCGGTCTCGCCGCCCGGCTCCACTTCGCGCTGGACGAGATCGAGGATCTTCGGATCGCGGTCGACGAGGCGTGCGCCATGCTGCTCGCGATCGCCAGTCGGGACGCCGAGCTCGAGTGCCGGTTCTCGGTCACCGACGACGCACTCACCGTCGAGGTGACCGTGCCGACGACCTCGGGCGCGCGGCTGCCGGCGGAGTCGTCGTTCGCCTGGAAGGTGCTCACCGCACTCACCACCTCGGCCAACGCCACCGCCGACGGTCAGCGGGCCACGATCACCCTGCTCACCCGCCGCGCCGCCGAGTTCTGAGCCGCTGGACCGGAGCGGGGCGGACCCGAGCGGGCCGGACCGGAGCGGGGCAGCAGCTCAGCCGACGCCGAGAGCGCGGGTGGTGGGAGCGCAGACCATCAGTCCGATGACCAACACGCCGAGCGCCATCAGGGGAATCCCGAGCCAGGCCAGGCCACCCTGGATCATGTAGTAGCCGACCGGCAGCAGCATGAGCTGGAGCACGATCGCGGGCGCTCGGGCACCGGCCCTGCGCCGCCCCAGGGCGCCGCCGAGCAACCAGAGCGCGACCGCCCCACCGACCGTGAAGGCGGTCACGAACAACGCGTTCACGAGGTCACTCGCGGTGGCGGTCAGATCGGCGTAGATCAGGTAGGCGGCCAGCAGCGCCAGCGCGATCGCCTCGCCACGCAGCAGCCACACGGCCCCGCGCAGGGTTCCGGGCACCAGGGCAGAATCGCTGGTCACGGGTGAGTCGGTGGTCACGCGCGAAACGATACCCGCGCTTTCTCGCGGTACAGTGCCGCCCATGCGGGCCCTTTTGGTGGTCAACCCGAAGGCCACCGCCACCAGCCAGCGCAGCCGGGACGTGCTCGTCCGGGCGCTGCGCAGCGAGGTCGACCTCACCGTGGAGTACACCCGGCGGCGCGACCACGCGGTGACCCTCGCCAGGCAGGCCGTCCGGGAGGGCATGGACCTGGTGGTCACGCTCGGTGGCGACGGCACGGTCAACGAGGTTGTCAACGGTCTGATGACGGCGCAGCCGTCGACCTTCGACCCGAACCGGCCGTCGACCGTCGAACCGACCGGGCCGTCGGCCGAGCGACTGCCGGCGCTGGCCGTGGTGCCGGGTGGCTCGACCAACGTCTTCGCCCGCGCGCTCGGACTGCCCCGGGAGTGGCCGGAGGCGACCAGCGTGATCCTCGACGGGGTGCGGCTGGGGCGGTTCCGTTCGGTCGGACTCGGTCGGGCGGACGACCGCTATTTCACCTTCTGCGCCGGCTTCGGGCTGGATGCCGCCGTCATCCACCGGGTGGAGCAGGCCCGACGGCGGGGGCGGGTCTCCACCCCCTCGCTCTACCTACGCGCGATGCTCACCCAGTACGTCTTCGGCTCGGAGCGCCGGCACCCGGACATCGCACTCGAGCTGCCGGACGGGATCGTGGCGAGCGAACTGGCGACGGTCGCCATCCAGAACACCGCCCCGTGGACCTACATCGGCGACCGGGAGGTCAACCCGAATCCCGAGGCGTCCTTCGATCTCGGGCTGGACGTGATGGCCATTCGCCGGCTGCGCGTGCCGAGCACCACACGTACAGTGACGCAGCTGCTGTCGCGCAACACACAGCCGCACGGCCGCCAAATTCTTCGGATGCACGATCTTGAGGAGTTTACGCTGGTAGCGGGCCGTCCGCAGGCGTTTCAGCTCGACGGAGACTATCTCGGCGAGCGAGAAAAAATCCGATTCGCCTCCGTAAGCGCCGCACTAAGAGTAATCTGCTAGCGCTGGGGTACAGCCTCCTCCATGGCCCCCTGAAGAACCAGCCGGACGAGGAACAGGTGCCGGAAATGCCAGCAATGTCGCGTGGACCGTACTATATTGATCCTTGGCTGTGGTACGCCGGGTCTCGGCAAGCGCCGGAATTCGGACAAAAGGGTTGTGGGCTTGCTCACCCGTCCAGAGTTTTTCTGAGCGGTCCCCTTGACATCGTGGGAGTTCGTGAAAGTATTCACAAGCGAACTTGAGTTACCGGGACGTTGCATCGAACCGCTCACTAAGTGAGTTGTTCACACAACGCTCCAAGCGCACAACAGCCTGCGCACGTGCTTGTCGAACCGATGGGTGTACACCGTCGAAGTCGGCGCCACGGATGCATATAGGAAAAGATCCACGCAATCCACTGCCACCCATCCAGATTGAGGAGTGTTGCCGCCATGGACTGGCGTCACCATGCTGCCTGCCGCGACGAAGACCCGGAGCTGTTCTTCCCGATCGGGACGTCTGGCCCGGCTCTCCTGCAGGTCGAGCAGGCCAAGGCCGTCTGCCGGCGCTGCTCCGTGACCGACGATTGCCTGCAGTGGGCACTCGAATCCGGTCAGGACGCGGGCGTCTGGGGCGGAATGAGCGAAGAAGAGCGGCGCGCTGTCAAGCGTCGCGGCGGACTGCGGGTCCTGCGCGCTCACACCGCCTGACCAACCACAAACGCTGAACGCGCCGGGGGAGTTACTCCCCCGGCGCGTTCTGTTATCTCCGATCAAGTCCGAGCCCGTTTTGTTGACCATGGAGTAGCCGCGATATCGGGGTCCGAATTTCGCGCTGACTCTATGATCCACGGCAACTCCGGAGTGCGACAGCGCCAATTCGATCTATACCCGAGCCGGGATCGGAGCGTCCGCGCGACGCAACACAAGACGCGCCAGTTCGGGTGCGTCGGTCAACGGCTCCGCGACGGTCGCCGCTCCGGCGGCGCGGGCCGAGGCGACCGAGGCCCCGTAGAGCCGCCCCGGGGCGAGGAAGTAGGCCGCGACGGCGATCCGCCGGGCACCGGCCGCCCGGAGCCGTTCCACCACCGCACCGGCGGTGGGCGGCGCGGCCGAGGCGTACGCCGCCACGCAGGGCACTCCGAGCAACTCCCGCAACGCCCCGGCGACCCCCTCGACGCCACGGCGCGCGTCCGCGTCCCGGGTCCCGGCCGCCGCCAGCACCACCGCGTCCACCCGCACCGCAGCGTGCCGATCGAACCCGCCAACCGCCCCGGACCCGGCGAACGCGCAGGGCCCGGCCAACCCGTCCGACCCGGCGAACACGTCCGACCCGGCGAACGCGCCCGATTCGGTCAGGCGGCGGCAGAGCGCGGTCAGCAGCAGTTCGTCCGGTGGGTCCGACACCGTTGCCGGGCCGAGCACGTCGGTGACGCGTACGGGCATCTGAAGGCCCTCGGCGCGGGCGGTGGCGATGGCGCCGGGGATGTCGACCCGGCCGTGGTACGCGGCGGTGAGCAACAGCGGCACCACCGTGGCGTACGGGTGCCCGGCCGCCGCCAGATCGTGCAGAACCTGGCCCGGCCGGGGTCCGGCGTGGTCGAGGTAGCTCGCCCGCACCGGCAGACCCGGGCGGGCCAGCTCGACCGCCCGGACCAGCGCCCTGGTCTCCGCCGCCGCGCGCGGGTCCCGGCTGCCGTGGGCGACCAGCACCACCGGACCCGGTCCGGCGTTCATACGTGCAGGCCGCACTCGGTCTTGTCGAACATCGCCCAGCGGCCGGCCCGCGGGTCCTCGCCGGCCTTGGTCCGCCGGGTGCAGGGCCAGCAGCCGACCGAGGTGTAGCCGGACCGGAACAGCTCGTTGACCGGCACGTTCCAGCGGGAGACGTACGCGTCCACGTCCGCCTGGCTCCACGCCGCGATCGGGTTCACCTTGACCTTGCCGCGCCGCGCGTCGAAGGTCACCACCGGCGTGTTCGCCCGGGTCGGTGACTCGTCCCGGCGCAGCCCGGCGGCCCAGGCGTCGTAGTCGCCGAGGGCCCGTTCCAGCGGCTCGACCTTGCGCAGCGCGCAGCACTCGTCCGGCGCCCGGTTGAACAGCCGGGGGCCGTACTCGCCGTCCTGCTGGCCGACGGTCATCCTCGGCCGGATCGACCGTACGGTGACCGGGAGCGTACGGGCGACCGTGTCCCGGACCCGCAGCGTCTCCGGGAAGTGCAGCCCGGTGTCGAGGAACACCACGTCGACGCCGGGCGCCACCCGGGAGACCAGGTGGGCGAGGACCGCGTCCGCCATCGAGCTGGTGACGCAGAACCGGTCGCCGAAGGTCTGCACCGCCCAGCGGGCGATCGCGTCCGCCGGCGCGCCCTCCAGTTCCCGTCCGGCCTCCTCGGCCAGCGCCTTCAGCTCGGCCGCCGGCCGACGAGCCGGATCGCCCTGACCCGCCGGTTCGGCCGGCGCCGGTACGGCACCGAGGGCGACCAGGCCGAGTTTGGTTGCCGAGAGCATGGTCATCGCGCCACCGCCTGTCCCAGTAGTCCGCTGAACCTGACCGTGAAGACCCGGGCACAGGAGTGGCACTCCCAGGCGCCGTGCGACTCCTCGTTGGGCCGCAGGTCCTCCTCGCCGCAGTAGGGGCAGTACAGCGGTGCCGCGCGGGTCTCGCTCATCTCAGCTCCTCCTCGTCGGCCCGGAGCACCCACTGGGCGAACGCCTCGCCCTCCTGGCGCCCGGCCAGGTAACGGCGGGCCACTCGTTCGACGTACGCGGGAAGTTCCTCGGCCGTGGTCTTCAGGCCGCGCAGCTTGCGGCCGAACCCGGCGGTCTGCCCCTGGGCCATGCCGAGGCCGCCGCCGAGGTGCACCTGGAAGCCCTCGACCTGGCGGCCGTCCGGCCCGACCACGATCTGCCCCTTCAGCCCGATGTCGGCGGTCTGGGTCCGGGCGCAGGCGTTGGGACATCCGTTGATGTGGATGGACAGGTCGGCGTCGAAGTCGCGCAGCCGCTCCTCCAGCCGAGCCACCAGTTCCTCGCCCCGGGCCTTGGTCTCGACGATGGCGAGCTTGCAGAACTCGATCCCGGTGCAGGCCATCGTGCTGCGCCGCCAGACCGAGGGGCGGGCCTCCAAACCGATCCCACGCAGGGCGGTGACCAGCGATTCGGTCCGCTCCCCCGGGACGTCGAGGACGAGCAACTTCTGGTACGGGGTGAGCCGTACCCGGTCGCTGCCGTGCGCGGCGGCGACGTCGGCCAGGGCGGTGAGCTGGGTGCCGGAGACCCGCCCGACCACCGGGGCGGCACCGACGTAGAACCGCCCGTCGCGCTGCGGCTGTACGCCGATGTGGTCGATCGGCTTCTCCGGCAGCTCCGGCGCCGGGCCGTCGAGCAGCGTACGGCCGAGGTATTCCTTTTCCAGCACCTCGCGGAACTTCTCCACGCCCCAGTCGGCGACCAGGAACTTCAGCCGGGCGCGGTGGCGCAGCCGGCGGTAGCCGTAGTCCCGGAAGATCGAGACCACGCCCTCCCAGACGTCCGGCACCTCGCCGAGCGGCACCCAGACGCCGAGCCGCTGGGCCAGCATCGGGTTGGTGCTCAGCCCGCCACCGACCCAGAGGTCGAAGCCGGGTCCGTGCTCGGGGTGGTCGACGCCGAGGAACGCGATGTCGTTGACCTCGTACGGGGTGTCCACCAACCAGGAGATCGACGACTTGAACTTGCGCGGCAGGTTGGAGTAGGCCGGGTCACCGACGTAGCGGGCGACGATCTCGTCGATCGCCGGGGTCGGGTCGATCCGCTCGGCCTCGGCGACCCCGGCGACCGGGCTGCCGAGCACGATCCGGGGGCAGTCGCCGCACGCCTCGGTGGTCTGCAACCCGACCGCTTCGAGCCGGCGCCAGATCTCCGGTACGTCCTCGACCCGGATCCAGTGCAGTTGGATGTTCTGCCGGTCGGTGATGTCGGCGCTGTCCCGCGCGTAGGTGGTCGAGATCTCGGCGATGGTCCGCAGTTGCTCCAGGCTGAGCTGCCCGCCGTCGATCCGCACCCGGAGCATGAAGTGCTCGTCCTCGAGCTCGTGCGGTTCGAGCACGGCGGTCCGGCCGCCGTCGATCCCGGCCTTGCGCTGGGTGTAGAGCCCCCACCAGCGGAACCGGCCCCGCAGGTCGGCGGGGTCGATCGAGGCGAAGCCCCGGTGCGCGTAGATGTTCTCGATCCGGGCCCGTACGTTGAGCGGGTTGTCGTCCTTCTTCGACCGCTCGTTCGGGTTGAGCGGCTCGCGGTGGCCGAGCGCCCACTGCCCCTCACCGCGGGGACGGCGGGGTGCGCGCGCCGGCCGGGTCGCGGCGACGGCCACCGGGGCGGCGATTTCGGGTAGGGCCGAGGTGCTGCTGACCGCCATCGCGGCGTCCTCCGTTGTCTGCTGAGGCGAGTTGCTCGGACGTACGCGTCAGCGACGGCACCCCGGTCAGCGGGGCAGAGACAACGGTGTCAGCAGGGCCGGCGCGGAGCGCACCCGAGACAGAGATGGTCCAGGTGGCGTCAGTAAGCCGGACAGATCGCGCTGCGTACGCGGCCGTAGTCGACGTGACGGCGGCAGGTCAGCCCCAGCGTCACGACGCGGCCTTCGACGGCGGTCATAACCGTCATGCTGCCATACCACGCCGGCCCGGACCACCGGCTCGGAGCCCTCATCCCGGATCCCGGACCCCGATGTGGCCTGCTTCACGTTAATATGCCCAATATTCGGGCCAATTACGCAAATGGCATCTTTATCCACGTGAGCCCACGAGGCGGGAATAGTGGATGGTCAATACGGGACGGTGCCGCACCCGGCGCCGACCGGCGCCCGCGAGTCCGACCTGCCGCACTGGCTGGACCGGACCCGGTGGCTCTGGCCCGCCCTGCTGACCCTCGCGATCACCCTGGTCCAGATCGACCGGGCGCCACTGTGGCGCGACGAACTCGCCACCTGGAGTGCCGCCTCCCGCCCGACCGGTGACCTGCTCCGGCTGGCCGCCCACATCGACGGCGTGTCGGTCGCCTACTACCTGCTCATGCACGGCTGGATCGAACTGTTCGGCGACTCCGTACCGGCACTGCGGCTGCCCGCCGCACTGAGCCTGGCCGGCGCGGCGGCGCTGGTCGCCGTACTCGGGGGGCGGCTGTACGGGGGACGGCTGGGCCTGGTCGCCGGGCTGCTCTTCGCGGTGCTGCCGAGCACCTCCCGGTACGGCCAGGAGGCCCGGCCGTACGCGCTGGCCACCCTCTTCGCGGTGCTGGCCACCGTGGCGCTGGTCGACGCCCTGGCCCGGCCGGGCTGGTGGCGCTGGGCCGGCTACGCCGCCGCACTGGTCGGCCTGGGCCTGTCCCACCTGCTCGCGACGAGCCTGGTCCTCGGGCACGCGGTCGTGGTCGGACTGGCCTGGTGGCGGCACCGCGACCGCCGGTACGCGCGCTGGCTGCCGGCCCTGGTACCGGCGGTGCTGGTGCTGGCCCCGCTGGCCCGGCTCGGCCGGGACCAGCAGGCACGGCAACTCGGCTGGGTACGTCCGCCCACCCTGGCCGACCTGCCCGACCTCCCCGGCGACCTGCTCCAGAACGGGGCGGTCGGCGGACTGCTGGTCGGGCTGGCCGCCGTCGGGCTGGTGACCCTGGGACGCCGAGGCCCGGCCCTCGGCGCCTGCGTGCTGCTCCCGACCGCCCTGCTGTACGTCGGCGGCCTCTTCACCCCGCTCTGGGTGCCGCGCTACCTGCTCTTCACGGTGCCGTTCGGCTGCCTGCTCGCCGCCGGCCCGCTCGCGGCGCTCCGGCTGCGTTGGGCACTGCCGATCGTGGCGGTGGCCGGACTGCTCGGCGCACCGGCACAGGCGAGTCTCCGCCGTACCCACGAGACGCCCCGATCGGCGCCGATCGACTATCCGGCCGCCACCCGGATCATCGACGCCCACCAACGCCCGGGCGACGGCATCGTCTACTCGCCCCGGGACATGCGCGGGTTCCTCGACGTCGCCGTCGCCTACTACCTGAGCGACCGGCAACCACGGGACGTGCTGCTGGTCCGGGGGCCGGTGGCCGACGCCTCGCTGGCGGCCACCGAGTGCCCACGCCCGGCCGAGTGCCTCTCCGGCGTGAACCGCCTCTGGCTACTGACCCGTGGCAACCACCGCGCCGCTCCCCTCTCCGGCACCACCCCCGCCAAAGCCGCCGCCCTACGCCCGTTCCGGATCGAACAAACCTGGCCCCTCCCCGGCCTCACCCTCACCCTCCTCACCCGTTGATCCAGGGCACATCCACGCTAAATGATCTCCGATCACCGTGGATTTGCCCTAGATCGCCAAGGTGGGGGTGGGGGTGTGGAGCGCGCCCACGAATTCCGGTTCAACGTTTGCCTAGGGGGACTACCAGGACGGCTTCGGTGCCGCCTTCGGCGCGGTTGCGCAGCTCGATGGTGCCGGCGAGTTCACCGGTGGCGAGGGCGCGGACGATCTGCAACCCGAGCTTGCCGCTGCCGGCCGCGTCGAACTCCGCTGGCAGGCCCTGGCCGTTGTCGGCGACGGTGACGTGCAACTGCTTGCGGAACCGGTGCGCCGAGACCACCACCTCGGCCGAACTCTCCTCGGCCACCCGCTCACCGGCCTCCTCGCCGGGTGGCGGGAAGCCGTGCTCGACCGCGTTGAGCAGCAACTCGTTGAGCACCATCACCAGCGAGGTGGCGATCTCCGCCGGCAGTACGCCGAACGTGCCCTCGCGGCGCATCCGTACCGCCACCTCGGTCGCGGAGACCTCGGTCGCGGCGGAGGCCACCCGGTCGACGATCCCGTCGAACTCCACCGCCTCGTCACTGGACATGGAGAGGGTCTCGTGCACGAGCGCGATCGAGGCGACCCGACGTACCGACTCCTCCAACGCCGCCTTCGCGGCCGGGATGTCCACCCGGCGGGCCTGGAGGCGCAGCAGGGCGGCAACCGTCTGGAGGTTGTTCTTCACCCGGTGGTGGATCTCCCGGATGGTGGCGTCCTTGGTGATCAGCGCCCGGTCCCGGCGGCGTACCTCGGTCATGTCACGGACCAGGACCAACGCGCCGATCGGCACCCCGGCGGGCATCAGCGGCAGTGCCCGGGTGAGCACGGTCGCGCCGCGCGCCTCGATCTCCCGGCGGGCCGGCGCCTCGCCGCGCAGCGCCGCCAGCACCCGGTTGCCCGCCTCGGTGCCGTCCAGCGGGTCGGTCGCCAGCCGGGTGTTGAGCGCGGCCAGGTCCTCGCCGACCAGGTGCGAGGCGAACCCGAGCCGACGGTACGCGGACTGCGCGTTCGGGCTGGCGTAGGTGACCTTGCCGCTGGCGTCGAGCCGAACCAGCCCGTCACCGACCCGGGGTGCCGAGGTGGTCTCGCCCGGGTGCCGGGGCGGCGGGAAGGTCCCGTCGGAGAGCATCTGGGCCAGGTCGTCGGCGGTGGTCAGGTAGTTCAGCTCCAGTTGGCTCGGGGTACGCGCGGTGGAGAGGTTGGTGTCCCGCCCCACCACCGCGATCACCTCGCCCGACTCGCCGTCGGCGGCGCGCAACCGGACCGGGATCGCCTCGTGCCGGGCCGGGGTGTCGCCGTACCAGACCGGGTCACCCTCGCGCCAGATCCGGCCCTGGGTGTACGCGATCGTCAGGTGGGCCACCTCCGGCCCGCCGACGATCCGCCCGACCTGGTCGTCCTGGTACGCGGTCGGGGCGGTCGTCGGGCGTACCTGGGCCACGCAGAGGAACGTCTCGTTGTCTCCGTCGACCGGGACCCAGAGCAGCAGGTCGGCGAAGGAGAGGTCGGAGAGCAACTGCCAGTCTCCGGCGACCCGGTGCAGGTGGTCGATGTCGGGCGGACGGAGCCGGGTGTGCTCCTCGGCGAGGTCGCGCAGCGTGGACATCAGGCAAGCGTGCCACGTCCGCCCGTCCCGATCACCGGCACGGGGTCACGGCCGGCGATCGGCGTCGGGCTCACGGTCAGAGGGTCGAGGTGACCTTGTGCAGGCCCCGGGGCGCGTCCGGGTCCTCGCCCCGGGCCAGCGCGAGGGAGAGGGCGAGTTGTTGCAGCGGCAGGATGTCCAGCAGTGGCGCGTACCTCTCGTCCACCTGCGGCACGGCCAGCCGGGCGGTGGCGCCGGGCACGTCCGCCGGGCCGACCGCGACCACGTCCGCGCCGCGCTCGCCGACCCGGGCCAGCACCTCCCGCATCGCCGTGCCGCCGGGACCGGCGCCGACGACGGCGAGCACCGGCACGTCCGGGTCGGTCATGGCGAGCGGTCCGTGCAGCAGGTCCGCGCCGGAGAAGGCGAGCGCCGGCAGGTACGAGGTCTCCATCAGCTTGAGCGCCGCCTCCCGGGCGGTCGGGTAGGCGTACCCCCGACCGGTGGTGACCACCCGGGCGGCGAACCGGTAGCGGCTGGCGAGCTGGGCGGCGGTCGGGTCGGCGAGGGTACGTTCCGCCAGTTCCGGCAGGGCGGTCAGGGCGGCCCGTTCCGGCTCGGGCAGCACGCCGTCCCCGGCCCGCACCCCCTCGATCAGCATGAGCAGGGCGAACAGCTCGGCGGTGTACGTCTTGGTGGCGGCGACCGCCCGCTCGTGCCCGGCGGCGACGTCCACCGCGAGTTCGGCGACCCCGGTCAGCGGCGAGTCGGGGGCGTTGGTCACGGCCAGGGTGAGCGCGCCGGAGGCGCGGGCCTGCCGGAGCACCTCGGCCAGGTCGGAGGAACCGCCGCTCTGGCTCACCCCGATCACCAGCGCGCCGGAGAGGTCGGGTCGGGCGCCGAAGACGGTGACCGCGCTCGGCGAGGCGAGCCCGGCGGGGAGCCCGAGCCGGATCTCGGTGAGGTACGCGGCGTAGAGCGCGGCGTGGTCGGAGGTGCCGCGCGCGGTGAAGACCACGTGCCGGGGGCGGCGTTCGGCGATCACAGCGGCGATCCGCGCGATCGCGTCGGCGTGTTCCGGCTCGAGCAGACGGGCGAAACCCGCCGGCTGCTCGGCGATGTCGGCCGCCATACCGGCTCCCGGACGTGCCACGAAGACCTCCCCGCTCCTGCGCGATTGCCGCGCGTTTCGTGCTCAGTCTTGCACGTTCCAGACCGATCGAGCAATCAAGCGCGCAGGATCGAGCAGACAATCACCGCCCATCCCGATCATGCTCTAGGCTCCCCAACCCAGGGGGGAACGAACGCACGACGAGAGGTCGACACGGTGTCCGAGGGAATGGACGACCCACGGCTGTCGGCCGAGGGCGAGCTGGCGCTGGCCCGGCTGGCCCTCGACGAAGGCGACCTGAGGCACGCGGCGGGCCACCTCGCCGGGGCGCTCGCGTACGCGCCGACCATGCCCGAGGTGCACGAGGTGCTCGCCCGGCTCGCCGCCCGCGCCGACGGCGCCCTGGACCTCTTCCCCCTGGACCACCACCCGTTCATCGGCGCCGTGGTGGCCCGCGCCCACCTGCTGGCGGCCGCTGGCAAGCCCGACGAGGGGCTGGAACTGCTCGCCGCCGCCACCGCACACGCGCCCGGCTCCGACTGGGCCGGCGTGCCCTGGGTCTGCACCCCCGAACTGCCCGGTCAGCTCGACCCGGAACAGATCGCCCGGCTGCTGATGCAGATCTGCGCCGCCGTCGCCGACCCGGTGGACGGTGACGAACGGGCACCGCTGCTGCCGTACCTGCTGCTGGCCAAGCACGCGGTGGCCACGTACCCGGAACAGGGACTGCTGCTCGGCGCCGCGTCCGCGCTCGCCCGCCGGGTGGGCGAGATCGAGCAGGCGGTGAGCTGGGCCGAGGCCGGCGCCCGGATCATGCCGTCGAAGCTGGCCGAGGTCTGGCTCGGTTACGCCTACCGCAGCGCCGGCCGCACCGCCGAGGCGCTCGCCGCGCTGAACCGGGCCGTCGACCACGAGCCCGACGACCTCTCCGTGTACGCGGACATCGCCGGCACCCTCGCCGACCACGGCCGGTTGAACGAGGCGCTCGGCTGGATCGACCGGGCCCTGGCCCGGGACCCGTCGTTCGACTGCGCCGTGCACACCGGCCACCGGCTGCGTTACCAGCGCGACGGACGGCTCGAACACCTCGTCGCGCTCGCCGACTTCCGCCGCGACCACCCGGACGACACGCACGAGCACGGCGACCTGGCCGAGTGCTGCCAGGGGCGGCCGTGGCTGGGACAGATCCCGGCGGCCGGCGAGGCGGTCACCAACGTCCTGCGGCAGGTGCTGGCGGACGAGGGGCCGGTCAGCGGTGGCCAACTGCGGCTGAGCGGGCTGGAGCCGCCGAGCGCGATGCGGGCGGTCGCGGCGGCCGTACCCGGGCTGGCCGTCGAGGTGGCCGAGGTCGCGGCGCCGGACATCCGGGAGCCCCGGCGCTCGTCGGCCCGACGGCTCTGGAGCTACCAGGGCACCATCGCGGTACCGGCGGTGCCGGCTCCCTCGCCGACCGCGGTCGACCGGATCCGCCAGCTTGCCCACCCCGCCTGGCCACACCCGCCGGCCGCGTACGACGCCGCCGTCGGCCTGGCCACGCTGGAGGTCGACGACCTGCTCGGCCTCCTGGTGCACCCGCCGACGCCGCCGGAGACGCCACTGGGCCGGACCCTGGCCGAGCACGACCCCACGCTCTGGGTGCGGTGCGTGCAGGTCTGGGCCTGTCTCGGCCTGCTGCACCACCGCACCGACGAGCCCTGGATCGACTCGACCCGGCGCCGGGTCCTGGTCGACCTGGTCTGGGGCGTCGAGGACTGGGTGACCGAGGCCGCCCTCTGCGCGCTGATGACCGCGTCCTGGGTCGACCCGACGGTCCGCTCCGACGTGGCCGCGATCGCCGCCGAACGGCTCGCCGACAGCGTCACCGTGGCCCGCCAGCGCCCGGTCTCGATCGCCCGCTCGCTGGCGCAGCTCGTGCTGGCCACCCCGGCGATGGCCCCGCAGACCCTGGCCACCGCCCGAGCGATCGTCGCCGCCGACGCGCCGACGCCACGTCCGGGCGGCTGGTTGAGCCGGCTCTGGCGCCACCTGCGCCGCTGAGGCAGCCCGGGCGCCCTCGGGCGGTCGACCCGGGAAAGTGAATCGCCGGTCCCCCGCTCACGACGAGCGGGAGACCGGCGAGTTCGCTCCGAAGGGGTCAGTGCACCGGGGCGTTGGCCAGCGCGGTCTCGGCCTGTTCCTCGGGGCTGCCGGCGGCCGCCTCGCCGCCACGCAGCGGGATCTCCTTGATGAACCATGCCAGCACCGCGACCGCGGCGGCGAAGAACACCGCCCAGCCGAAGACGCCGGAGATCGAGTCGGCCAGTCCGCCGAGCACCGCGTCGCGTACGTTCGCCGGCATCTCGTCCAGCCGGGCCGGGTCGATACCGCCGCCACCGCCGCTGCTGAGCTGGTCGGCGGCCTGGGTGCCGAGCTTTTCGGAGATGCTGTCGTGCAACCGGTCGGCGAAGATCGCGCCGAACAGCGAGATGCCGAACGAGCCACCGATCGACCGGAAGAAGGTCGCGGCGCCACTTGCCGCGCCAAGGTCCTTCTGCTCGACGCTGTTCTGCGCGATCAGCATCGAGGTCTGCATCAGGAAGCCCATGCCGACCCCGAGTACGACCATGTAGAGCGAGAGCACGGTCTTGCTGGTGTGCACGCCGATCATCATGAGCAGGGCCATGCCGGCGGTCATCGCCACGCCACCGATGATCGGGAAGATCCGGTACTTGCCGGTCTGGGTGATCACCCGGCCGGCGACGATCGAGACGACCAGCATGCCGAACATCAGTGGCAGCAGCAGCAGACCGCTGTTGGTCGCCGAGGCACCCTGCACGGTCTGCTGGAACAGCGGCAGGAAGTTCATCGCGCCGAACATCGAGAAGCCGAGCAGGAAACCGATCACCGAGATGACCGCGAAGTTGCGGTTGGCGAAGAGGCCGAGCGGCAGGATCGGCTCCGGCACCCGCCGCTCCACCAGACCGAAGGCGACCAGGCTGAGTACGGCCAGCGCGGTCAGGCCGAGGATCTGGGCCGAGCCCCAGGCGTACTCGTTGCCGCCCCAGGTGGTGATCAGCACGATCGCGGTGATGCCGACCGAGAGCAGGGCCGCGCCCAGCCAGTCGATCCGGTGCTCGGTACGGTACTTCGGCAGGTGCATCCGGGTGATCAGGACCAGCAGCGCCAGCCCGCCGAGCGGCAGGTTGACGTAGAACGCCCAACGCCAGGAGAGGTTGTCGGTGATGAAACCACCGACCAGTGGTCCGGCGACCATGGCGATGGCCATGATCCCGGCCATCAGCCCCTGGTAGCGACCCCGCTCCCGGGGCGGCACCAGGTCACCGATGATGGCCATCACGCCGACCATCAGGCCGCCGGCACCGAGCCCCTGTACGGCCCGGAACACGATCAACTGGATCATGCCGTCCTTGGTCCCGCCGAACATCGACGAGCCGGCCATTCCGCAGAGCGCCGAGCCGATCAGGAAGATCACGATCGAGGTGAGGAAGATGGTCTTGCGCCCGTACAGGTCGCCGAGCTTTCCCCAGATCGGCGTCGACACGGTGGTGCCCAGCACATAGGCCGTGACGACCCAGGTGAAGTGGTTCAGTCCGCCGAACTCACCCACGATCCTGGGCAGCGCGGTGCTGACGATCATGTTGTCGAGCATCGCGAGCATCATCGCGATCATGAGGCCGGCCAGTACGACCCGGATGTTCGGTCGTACCGCCGCCTGCTCGGTCTGGGTCATCGGTAAGCTCCCCCTGAGCTGCAACCAACTTACTTGCCGGCCGGCTAGTTTCCTTACTAGCCGCACGGTAAGCTGATGGGCAGGTCCAGTCAAGCCGAATTCGACAGGCGGGGGTCCGGTGTCCGAGAGCACAGGCAGCACCAGGGCCCGGATCCAGGCGGTCGCGCTCGAACTCTTCACCGAGCAGGGCTACGAGAAGACCTCGCTACGGGAGATCTCCGAGCGCCTGGGCGTGACCAAGGCCGCGCTGTACTACCACTTCAAGAGCAAGGACGACATCGTCAACAGCTTCGTCGAGGATCGGCTCGGCCGGCTCGACGCCCTGATCGAGCTGGGCAAGGAACTGCCGGTCGACGCGGCGACCCGACGACGCGAACTGCTGAGCTGCTACGCGGAAGAGTTCTTCGGCAGCACCGGCCACTCGGTGATGCGCTTCTTCGACCAGAACCAGACGGTGCTCAAGAGCCTGCCCGCCGGCCAGATGATGCGCGAGCGGATGATCCGGCTCGCCACGGTGCTGGCCGCGCCGGAGGACTCCGCCAACGCCCAACTACGGGCGACGCTCGCGCTGTTCGCCGTACACAGCAGTTGGTTCGCGCTGCGCGACCGTGAGATCACCGACTCCGAACGGCGGGACCTGGCCCTGGAGATCGCCCACGAGCTGCTCGACCGGATCGGCACCGCCGGCTCCTGACCTCCGGCGTACGCGTACCAGCGCGGCTTGCGTCGGCTACGGCCCGACGACGGTCACCGGATCGGTCGCCACCGTCGCCAGGTCGAGCCGCAGGGCCAGCAGTCTCACGTCGGGGGCCGGGCTCCAGTCCCGTTCCGGCACCCGGACGAAGCCCAGCCTGGCGTAGAGCCGCTGGGCGTTGACCACGAAGTCCCGTACGCAGATGACGACCGCGCTCAGCCGCCGCTCGACCGCCCGGTCCACGCAGGCCCGCACCAGCGTCTCGCCGACTCCCCGGCCCTGGGCCGAGGGATCCACCGCGAGCATCCGGAACTCCGCCTCGCCGTCGGCGGAGATCTCGGCGAGCCTGGTGCCGGCCAGCACGAACACCACCGACCCGACCACCTCGCCGGTGTCCGGGTCGACCGCGACCAGCAGCTCACCCGCGCCGGCCCGACCGGCCACGTCGGCCAACGTCCGGGCGTAGGTTTGCGCCCCGTCGAGCTGACCGGCGTCCTGGTACGCCGCGACGGTCAACCGGGCGATCGCCGGAAACTCGGCCGGCACCGCCGGTCGGACGAGCAGATCGCTCATTCGATGACCGCGATCAGGTCACCGTCCTGCACCACGTCGCCCTCGTTGACCGCGAGCTGGCGGATCACGCCCTCCGACTCCGCGATCACCGGGATCTCCATCTTCATGGATTCGAGAATCACCAGCGTGTCACCCTCGGAAACGGTGTCGCCAGCGCTCGCGACAACCTTCCAGACGTTTGCCACCATCTCGGCGCGAATCTCCTCGGCCATGGTGGGCCCTCCCTCGTCGGCGTGGTGTTGCCTGCGAACGGTATCCAATCACGAGCCCGCCCGCGCCGGGAGCACGGCGGGGCGGACTAACATCATCGGGTCAACTCCCGGTCCCGGGAGAACCTGTCCGACGGGAGGCCAGCATGGCGAAGAAGTCTCGCAAGAAGAAGGCACGTAAGAAGAGCGCCGCCAACCACGGCAAGCGCCCCAACTCCTGACCGACGCCCACTCCGCCCTCCGGCGGAGATGATCGGCGGTCCCGCCGCGGGCCCTGGACCAGGGCCCGCGCGGGACACGGGGACGTCGAGCCCGGCGGCCGTCGGAACCGGGCACGTGGAAGCCCGCGGCCGTGGGATTCCGGCTGTCGCCGGGTCCGGATCAGTCGGGCAGGTATTCGCGCGACTGGTCGGTCTCGAAGACCAGTTCGGTGAGGCGGAGACGAAGCCGCTCACGCAACTCGGTCGGCGCCGTCTCGTTGCCGCAACAACGGGCGACCAGCGCCTTCACCTCCCGCTCGATGCCGTACTCACGCAGGCATCCGGTGCAGTCGTCAAGGTGCTCACGAATCAGGTTCCGTCGCTCGTCGGCGCATTCCAGGTCGAGGTAGAGATACACCTCGGCGAGCACCTCACGGCAATCGGTCTCGTGCGGTTCACCGCAACTCACGGTCCTACACCTCCCGGCCGGCTGCGGCGGAGTCCTTGGACGTCGTAGCCGCATGGAAACCACGGTCCGCGGCGTAACGCTCGAGCAGCTTGCGCAGATTACGCCGCCCCCGGTGCAGCCGGGACATTACCGTACCGATGGGCGTTCCCATGATGTCCGCGACCTCCTTGTAGGAGAAGCCCTCGACATCGGCGAGGTACACGGCGAGTCGGAATTCCTCCGGCAACTGCTGGAGCGCGTGTTTGACGTCGCTGTCCGGCAACCGGTCCAGCGCCTCGGTCTCGGCCGACCGCAGGCCGCTGGAGGTGTGCGACTCCGCCTCCGCGAGCTGCCAGTCGGTGATTTCCTCGGTCGGCGCCTGGATCGGCTGACGCTGGCGGCGCCGGTACGAGTTGATGTACGTGTTGGTCAGGATGCGGTAGAGCCAGGCCTTGAGGTTCGTTCCCTCTTCGAACTGGTGAAAAGCCGCGAACGCCTTCAAAAAGGTCTCCTGGACCAGGTCCTCCGCATCGGCCGGATTGCGGGTCATCCGCAGGCCGGCCGCGTAGAGCTGATCGACGAAGGGCAGCGCGTCCCGTTCGAACCGCGCCCGACGCTCGTCCGTAGCCTTCTCCGGTCGTGTCAACCGCACGTCCCCCCGCCTCGGTTGCCCATCCCTGGGTCGGCCGGGTACGGACGGCCGGGACGGGCTCAGGACCAGTTCCGACGGCGCCAGCGACGCCACCGAACCAGTCGACTTTCCCGCCGAGGATACGCGGAAAGAGTGGTCGACAGATCGGGTTCCGGCCGTGCCGGTGCTCACCGCGCGGAGTTCACGTGTCGCCCGCCCCGACCGCTGGCCTCGTAGCAGGCGGTGCGGCCCCGTGTCGAGCTCGCCGCGCCCGGGAATTCGTGTTTCGGTCGGCACCCGGTCAACCCCCTCGCATGAGTAGCTTCCGGAGGTTGTAACGCTCGGCGACCGGTGGGGCATTCCGGTGATCCCGGCCCCATCCCTGGCCCCAACCGGCAACCCTTGGCTGGGGCGTTCACGGCTGGGACCAGGAAGGGCCTGGGAGGATGACGCCGACCCCGGTGTCCACGAACCCTGCGGTCCCGCAGCCCGGCATCATGAGTTGCAACGATCTCCCCCGGCCCGGGAAACGGCGCGAGTTTTGTCAACCGATGGTCAGAAACGGGTCGACCGACGGTCAGAAACCGGGCCGACCGGCGGTCGGAACCGGGTCAGGACGGCCGGGCCCAACCCCGCTCGCGTAACCACCCGAGCGCCAGCGCGGCCGTACCGGCGGGATCCACCCGCAGGTCGTGGCGTTCGCCGGGGCGGGACACCACCTCGACGTCGGTGCCGGCCGGGGGCATGCCGAACGGGTCCCGGTCGCCGTTGAGCACCAGGGTCGGCACGCCGGAGAGCAACTCGGCCGCCCGGGACCGTTCGGGTCGTCCCGGCGGGTGCAGCGGAAAGGCGAGCGCCACGATTCCGGCGGCCCCGACCGCCGCCGCGGTCCGGCAGGCCACCCGGGCCCCACTGGACCGACCACCCACCACCAGCGGCACACCGGGGAGCCGTGGCAGCAGCGCCGCGACCACCGCCATCCAGGACTCGTCGAGGTGATTGGCCGGGGCCGGTGCGCGCCGCCCGGCCACCCGGTACGGCTGCGTCACCCGAGCGACCGCGACGCCGGCGGAGGTCGCCTGGTCACGCAGGGCGATCAGGTCGGGCGCGTCCACGCCCCCACCCGCGCCGTGTCCCAACACGAGCAGGCTGACGGGTGGGCCGGTACCGGAGGGGTCGAGATCGACCCGTGCGGGCCCCCTGGGGGTGTCGACAAGCTGGTCACCACGGAACACCTGGTCATTCTGCCCCCGCCGGCACCGGCGTCACCGCGCCGGTCGTCAGCTCAGCGACTCAGTGGCACCAGCGTCAGCAACCGGTCTCGTACCGGCGGACCGCCGTCGTCCACCACCGTGTCCGGATCACGCTGCACCTGCCCCCGCCAGGCGACCAGCATGGCCCGGCGTTCCCGGGGCGTGGTGCCGCCCCAGACCCCGTGACAGTCGCCCACCTCCAACGCCCAGGCCAGACACGCGCCCTGGACGTCGCAGGTACGGCAGAGCGCGACCGCCGCGTCGGCCGGTTCGCTCGGTGCCGGAAAAAATGTTTCCGGGTCCACGCTCTGGCACACGCCTCTGGTGCGCCAGGCATCGTCAAGTTGCCGCTCCGCCACCGCCCGCAACAATCGCGGGTCTCGTCGTGCCGCGGCAACCTCGTGCGGGCGTGGCATCCGCGCCCGTGTCATCCACCCACCTCCCCCGTGGGACCGGCATGATCGGTGGGCCTCACCCGCCCGGTGCGAATCGGTACCCACTGCCGGCGCTGTGTTCTATCGCACTATCGCTGGCGGAGACAAGGGTTTGCACAGAACCTGCGCGAAGTCGAGGGCGACGTTTCACCCCGAACTCTGGCAAATCAGCACGCGCCAATGTGGCGACGACGCTCAGAAAAGCGTCAAATCATCGGGCGCGGCCGGCCCCGTACGCAATGGCGGCGCACTCACCCGGGCGACGAGTTCGGGACCGTCGTTGCGTACGTCACCCACGCCCCGACCGACCGGACGAATCTCGATTCCGGCGAGCAGTTCGGCGGCCGGCGGCGCCAGCAGGTGCGGTGACGATTCCCCGCCGTCGAGCCACTCACCCCAGCGCCCCGGTTCCAGCAGCAACGGCATTCGATCATGTACGTCGGCCAGTTCACCCGCTGCCGAGGTGGTGATCACACTGCAACTCAGCAACGGGCCGTCCGGCCCCTTCCAGATCGACCAGAGCCCGGCGAAGGCGAGCACCCCGCCGTCGGCCGGGGTCATGAAGTAGGGCTGCTTGCCGCCGTCCCGACGGACCCACTCGTACCAACCGTCGGCCGGGACCAGGCAGCGCCGCCGGGCGAACGACCGGGCGTACGCGTTGGTGGTGGCCACCGTCTCGGCCCGCGCGTTGATCATCCGGGCGCCACCCCGGGCGTCCTTCGCCCAGGCCGGCACCAGACCCCAGCGGGCGAGCGAGAGTGCGCGTCGAGCGGTGCCGTCGACGTCGGCCCGATCCTCGGCCGGGGCATTCGCCACCATCCGGACAATCGGGATGGAATCGGTCGGCGCCACGTTGTAATCGGCGCCGAGCCGACCACCCGTCTCGTCGTACGACTCGAAGAGCTGGCTCAGGTCCGCCGCGCTGCGGGTCGTCGCGTACCTCCCACACATGTCCCCCACGCTAATCCGTCCGCCGGCAACCGGCCGCCCCGCGAGATCAACCAGCGATCCGGCGGCGGACCGACCGTCCCGGCAAACGGGAGCGACCGGACCGCCGAGTCGAACGCCCACGGCGGGCGCGGCAGAATGGACGGGTGGCACATCTGACCGCGATCCGTCCCGTCGAACCGTGGAGCGCCCCGACCGCGTCCGAACCGGTGACGACCACCATCACCCTGCCCGGGTCCAAGTCGATGACCGCGCGGGCCCTGGTGCTCAGCGCGATCGCGGTCGGCTCCTCCACCCTGCGCCGACCGCTGCGGGCACGCGACACCGAGTTGATGTCCGCCGGGCTGCGCGCGCTCGGGGTGCAGGTGTCAACCGTCGACGAGGAACGTTGGCTGGTCCGACCGAACCCGCTGCGCGGCCCGGCCCACGTCGACGTCGGCCTGGCCGGCACCATCATGCGGTTCGCACCGGCGGTCGCCGGGCTGGCGCACGGGCCGGTCACCTTCGACGGTGACCCGGTCGCCCGCACCCGCCCGCTCGGGCCGCTGCTCGACGCGCTCACCTCGTTCGGCCTGCGGATCGACGCCGGGCCGAACGGCAACCTGCCGCTGACCGTGTACGGCACCGGCGAGGTGGCCGGCGGCGAGGTGGTCATCGACGCCTCCGCGTCCAGCCAGTTCGTCTCCGGGCTGCTGCTCGCCGCGCCCCGGTTCACCAACGGGATCACGGTCCGCCACGTCGGCCCCCCGGTGCCCTCCGCGCCGCACCTGCGGATGACCGTGCAGATGCTGCGGGCGGCCGGTGCCGGCGTCGACGACACCACGCCGGACGTCTGGGTGGTCGAACCGGGCCGCATCTCGGGGCGCGGCTGGGACATCGAGCCGGACCTCTCCGGAGCGGTCCCGTTCTTCGCCGCCGCCCTGGTGACCGGGGGCTCGGTGACCCTGACCGACTGGCCGCACAGCAGTCTGCAACCGGTCGACACCCTCCGCACGCTGCTGCGCCGGATGGGCGGCGAGGTCACGCTGGACACCGACGGCCTGACCGTACGCGGCACCGGGGTGGTCAAGGGCATCGAGGCGGATCTCGCCGACGTCGCCGAACTGACCCCGGCGCTGGCCGCCCTGGCGAGCCTGGCCGATGGTCCCTCCCTGCTGCACGGGGTGGGGCACATCCGTGGTCACGAGACCGACCGGCTGGCCGCGCTGGCCCGGGAGCTCGGCGGGCTCGGCGCCCACGTGGTCGAGTCACCGGACGGCCTGGAGATCCACCCCCGGCCGCTGCACGGCGGGACCTTCCGGACCTACGCCGACCACCGGATGGCGCACGCCGCCGCCGTGATCGGCCTGGCGGTTCCCGGGGTCGAACTCGACGACGTGGGGTGTACCTCAAAAACCCTGCCGGAGTTCCCGGCACTATGGTCAGCGATGGTGGCCGGCGGCGGCGTGGTGCGGTAGTCGGCCCCCGACGGTCCGCGCGGTGGTCGCGGCACAACCGAGGGAGTCGAGCTGGCCGGCAAGCGGCGGGAGTACGACGAGGACGACGTCCGGGTCCGGCCCGGTCGTTCGTCGCGTCCGCGTACGCGTACCCGCCCCCGGCACGACGACGCGGTGCCCGCCTTCGTGGTCTCGGTCGCCCGGGGCCGCTACATCTGCGTACTGGCCGGCGCGGACCCCGACACCGGAATCGCCGGGGCGGAGCGCGACGGTGACGGGTCACCACTGGTGACCGCCATGCGGGCCCGGGAGTTGGGGCGCAAGTCGGTGGTGGTCGGTGACCGGGTCTACCTGGTCGGCGACACGACCGGGCGAGACGGGGCACTGGCCCGGATCGTCCGGATCGCCGAACGCACGTCCGTGCTGCGGCGCACCGCCGACGACGACGAGACCACCGCCGAGGGGCGGTTGGAACGGGTGGTGGTCGCCAACGCCGACCAGCTTGTCATCGTCAGCTCGCTGGCCGACCCGCCGCCGCGTACCGGGTTCATCGACCGCTGCCTGGTGGCCGCGTACGACGCCGACATCACCCCGCTGCTCTGCCTGACCAAGTCCGACCTCGCCGGCCCGGAGGAGGTGCTCGACTACTACGCCGAACTGGACCTGCGGTACGTGCTGCTCCGCCCCGACTCCGACCTCGCCGAGCTGCGCCGACTGCTCGCCGACCGGATCTCGGTGCTGGTCGGGCACTCCGGGGTGGGCAAGTCGACGCTGGTGAACCGGCTCGTGCCGGACGCCGCGCGGGCGGTCGGCACGGTCAGCGCGATCGGCCGGGGCCGGCACACCTCGACCAGCGCGGTGGCGCTGCACCTCCCCGCCGTACCCGACACCGGGCCGGACAAGAACGACACCGGGCCGGACAAGAACGACGGCGGGCCGGACGGGGAGCACGGCGGGCCGGACGGGGAGCACGGCACGGGCTGGATCATCGACACCCCGGGCATCCGGAGCTTCGGACTCGCCCACGTCTCCGCCGACAGCCTGCTGCACGGCTTCTCCGACCTGGTCGAGGGGACCGTCGACTGCCCGCCCAACTGCGAGCACACCACCGCCGAGGCCGACTGTGCGTTACCCGCCTGGGTGGCCGCCGGGCACGCGGACGAGCGGCGCCTGGCGTCGTACCGCCGGTTGCTGGCCTCCCGCGCGGGCGAGACCGAATAGCCGAGGCCCGCCGGGCCGGACCTCGCAGCCCACCTGGGCACGGCGGACCCCGATGGCCGCTTGGGCCGGAACCGACCCCGGTGCCCAGTCGGGGCGAGGTGGACCGCGATGGCCGCTTGGGCCGGAACGGACCCCGATTCCCTCGGGGCGAGGCGGACCCCGACGGCCGCCTGGGCCGGAACGGACCCCGATGCCGCCGGGGCGGGCCGCAGACCCCGGCGCCCGCCGGACCGGCCGCGTGCCGCGCCGACGCCACGCCCAGCGGCGGTCCTTGATCGCGCGGGCCGCCGATCTCGGCTACCTTTCCGGCCATGGCCCGGTATGCGGATGATCTCTCGCTCGCCCACGTGCTCGCCGACGCGGCGGACTCCATCTCGATGGCCCGGTTCCGAGCGCACGACCTGCACGTCGAGTCGAAGCCCGACCTGACCCCGGTGTCGGACGCGGACCAGGCGGTGGAGCGGGCCATCCGGGCCACCCTGGCCCGCACCCGCCCCCGCGACGGCGTCCTGGGCGAGGAGTACGGCACCGTCGCCCCGGCCGCCGGCACCGGCACCCGGCAGTGGGTCGTCGACCCGATCGACGGCACCAAGAACTTCATCCGGGGCGTGCCCATCTGGGGCACCTTGATCGCCCTCATGGAGGGGGACCAACCGGTGGTCGGGCTGGTCTCCGCACCGGCCCTCGGACGGCGTTGGTGGGCCGCGACCGGGCACGGGGCGTACGCCGGTCGGCACACCACCGCCGCCACCCCGATCAAGGTCTCCGGGGTACGCCGGCTCGCCGACGCCAGCGTCTGTTACTCCTCGCTCGACGGCTGGGCCGAGAACGGCCGCCTGCCGGCGATGCTCGACCTGATCCAGGGCGGTTGGCGCAGCCGGGCGTTCGGTGACTTCTACGGTTACATGCTGGTCGCCGAGGGGGCGGTCGACATCATGGTCGAACCGGAGCTGTCGCTCTGGGACCTGGCCGCCCTGATCCCGATCGTCACCGAGGCCGGCGGCACCTTCACCGACCTCGCCGGCCGTCCCGGTCCGGCCGGCGGAAGCGCCGTGGCCAGCAACGGACTGCTGCACGAGGACCTGCTCCGACGGCTCGGCCGACCGGCTCAGGTGTAAGGAAGGGCCCCTTGTTAACGCTATGCGTTAACAAGGGGCCCTTCCTTACACCCAGGAGCGGAACAGGGCTTTTGCTTGGGTTTGGGAGTCGGCCCACCACCCCGGGCGGAGCCACCGGGCAACCTCTATCCTCGCCGGATGGTCTCTGCGGGCTGGTGTCTCCTTGCGGCGATGATCGTCGCGTACGGCGTGGCCAACCTGCTCCAGTCGGTAGCGGCGACCCGTACCACGCTGCGCCACTCCTTCGATCCCGGGCTGTTGCTGCGGCTGGCCTGCCAACCGGCGTACCTGGCCGGACTGGGTTGTCAGGCACTCGGATTCGGCCTCGCCTTCCTGGCCCGGCGGGACCTGCCGCTGTTCCTGGTCCAGGCCGCCGTGGCGGCCGGTCTCGGGGTGACCGCGCTGCTCGGGGTACTGCTGCTCAGGTGGCGGCTGCCGGCCAGTGAGGTGGTCCTGCTGGTGCTCCTCCTGGTCGGGATCACCGCGCTGGTGCTGGCCGCCCGTCCGGCGCACTCCCGACCGATCGGTCCGGCGGTCCTGTTCGCCCTGGTCGCGGCATTAGCCCTGGTCGCCATGCTCGGCGCCGTCGCGGTACGGCTACGGGGCGTACCCGGATCGGTGGCGCTGGGCGCCCTGGCCGGGCTGGCCTTCTCCGCGGCGGCGATCGCGGCCCGTCCGCTCGCCTCGGCCGACTCGTTCGGCGAGTTCGCCCGTGACCCGCTGCTCTACCTGCTGGTGGCCCACTCGGTCGTGGGACAGCTCCTGCTCGGCCTGGCGATGCAGCGCGGGTCCACCACGGCGGCGGTGGCGGCAATGGACGCGGCCGGCGCCCTGCCCGCCGCCGTGGTCGGCCTGCTGCTGCTCGACGACAAGATCTGGCCGGGCCGGGAGTGGCTCGCCGCCCTCGGCTTCCTGCTCACCCTCACCACCGTCATCGCCCTGACCCGCTACGCCCAACCCCAATCCCACCGGAAAGGAAGGGCCCCTTCTTATCGTTTTCTGTATAGGAAGGGCCCCCTCCTAACACCTGTGGCCTACACCTCGGCGTCCGGGCGGCGCAGGCGGACCACCCGTTCGTAGACCCGCTCCAGCGCTCCGGCGGTACGTTCCCAGGTGTAGCTGCACCGGACCCGGTCCACCGCCGCGTGCCCGTACGCGAACCGCCGGGCGTCGTCGGTGAGCAGCCGCCGCAGGGTCACGCCGAGACCGCGTACGTCGCCGAGCGGGACCAGCCGCCCGGTCACCTCGTCCACCACCGTGTCGGCGATCCCGCCCTGCGCGTAGCCGACCACCGGCACCCCGGACGCCATCGCCTCCAGCGGCACCCGCCCGGCGGCTACGTAGCGCGGGGTGCAGGCGACCACGTCCGCCGAGCGGTACCAGGTTGGCATCAGCTCGTGCGGTACGTCACCGATCAGGCGCACCTGCTCGCCCACCCCGTTCTGCACCGCGAGTTCGCGCAGCCGGCGGGCCTCCGGATACCCGTCGAGTTGCTCGGCCGGCGGTCCGCCGACGATCACCAGTTCGGCGTCGCCGACCAGGCGCAGTGCCCGGACCAGGTCCTCCTGTCCGTGGCCCGGCGCCAGCCCGCCCACGCTGAGGATCCGGGACCGGCGCTCGCGCGGCTGCGCCTCGCCGTCCGGGGTGAACCGGCCGATGTCCACGCCGGCCGGGACAACGGTGACCGCCGCCCGGTCCAGCCCCATCCGGGTCAGCTCGGTGACCTCGTCGGTGGACTGCGCCACCGCGAGGTCGACCGCCCGGGTCAGCGCGCGTTCCAGCGGGATCCGCTCGCCCGGTCCGGCGTACGCCCGGCCGAGGTGGCGCAGTTGCTCGACACCGAGCGAGTGGAAGGTCTGCACGACCGGGATCGTGGTCTCCCGTACCGCGCTGGCCGCCGCCAGCCCGCCGACCCAGAAGTGGCCGTGCACCACGTCCGGTGCCCAGTCGCCGGACCACCGCTCGATCAGCCAGCGCCCGAACTCCGGTACGTGCGGCACCAGCTCGGCGGTGGGCGCCCGGGTGGACGGGCCGACCGGGACACGCTCCAGCCGGTAGCCGTCGGCCTCGGTGGCGGGCGCCAGGTCAGGGTCCTCCAGCCGCTCGTAGACCCGTACGTCGTGGCCCCGACCGCTCAGCTCGGCGGCGACCCGTGCGACATGCTGCTGCGTCCCGGTCGCCGTACTCGGCGGACCGGGCGGGCCAGCGTGTGCGCGGACCAGGCCGACGCGCATCGGGACACCTCCATCAGGGCGGCTGGACCAGCGGCCATCCAGGCGGCTGGACCAGCGGCGGGGCTGGCCGGGGCGGGTCCCGGTGGCGGGCCCGTCACCCCGGGGCTGGGCCAACGGGCTTTCGATCAGAGTCTCCCGTTAACCGGGGCCGACGGAGCCGAAACCTGCAACTCCGGCTCCGTCCCGAGGGGCCGCCCGGGGACCGGGCCGACGGACGTACCCGGACGATCGAATCGGACGTACCCCGAACCGGTCGGCCGCCCCGGGTGGAGCGCGACGCGCGGTCCGCACCCGGACCGGGACGAACGGCGCGTTCCGGGCCGCCGGGTGCGGCGACCGATCACTGGGTACGCCGTGCCGCTCGCCTGACCACACAGCTGTCCGCCACCACGGCCGGCCCGAACACGTCCATTGTGGAAAGGGAGAACCGCCGGGTGCGGCGCTCCGAGGGACGAACCGGTCAGCAGGCCCTCCCCGGCCGCCAGCGGTTACGCCCGCACGGCAACGGGTAGTTCGGTCGGTATGCGCGATGACGACTACCCGGTACCGCTGAGTGACCCGGAGGCCGAGGGCCTGCCCGGCACCGCCGACGACGACTCGACCGCCGGGGACGACGTCCTCACCGGCCGCGAGGCCGACGGTGAGCAGCCGGCGGCCCTACCGGCCGACGTGCCGCAGGCGGTGGACCGGTTCGGCAACACCGCCCAGGAGCAGCTCGACGGCGAGTCGGTGGATTACAAGATCGCGCGCGAGCAACCGGAGCCGGCCATCGACGACCCGCTCGCCGGGCCGGTTGATCCGCAGATCGCGGCCGAGGCGAACAGCCCGGAGGCCGCCGCCCAGGCACAGCTCGACGCCGACGTGATCGACGACGGACCCAGCTCGGATCCGGCCTCGGCGGTGTCGATCTACGACCACGGCAACCTGGGCGGCCCGACCGGGGCGACCGTCGGTCGGCTGGTGGAGCCGGACCAGGGTGCCCGTGACGACGTGGAGACGGACGCGATCGCCGCCGACGCGGGTTCCGCCGGGGGCGGGCCGACGGCCGAGGAACTCGCCATCCACGAGACCGAGCCTCCCGGTGACCGTCAACCCGGCCTGACCGAGCCACCACCCTGACCCGCGCCACCCTGACCCGCGCCACCCTGAACCGGGCGCCCTGACCCGCGCGCCCTGACTCACGCCACTCTGGGCCGCGCGCCCTGACTCACGCCACTCTGGGTCGCCGGCCCGCCGCTGGTGCCGCCGGTCCGGTGGCGGTCAGTCGTCCAGGCCCCGCTCGATCGCGTACCGGGTGAGTTCCACCCGATTGTGCAGTTGCAGCTTGCCGAGCGTGTTCTGTACGTGGTTCTGCACCGTACGGTGCGACAGGCCGAGCCGCTCGGCGATCTGCTTGTACGACATCCCCTTGGCCACCAGCCGGAGCACCTCGGTCTCCCGCTCGGTGAGCCGGGGCGTGGTGTCCCGCTCGGGCGGATCGGGCTCCGCCGCCAGGCGGCGGTACTCACCCAGCACCAGTCCGGCCAGTCCCGGGGTGAAGACGGTGTCACCGGCGGCGGTGCGCCGGACCGCCGCCAGGAACTCCTCCGGTGCGGCCGACTTGACCAGGTACCCGGTGGCGCCGGCCTTGACCGCGTCGAGCACGCTCTGCTGCTCACCGCTGGCCGAGAGCATCAGCACCCGAATCCCGGGCATCCGGCCGACCAGCCCGACGATCACCTCGACCCCGGAGATGTCGGGCAGTTGCAGGTCGAGTACGACCACGTCCGGCTGGGTGGCGGCGGCTATCCGGATCGCCTGCCGGCCCTCGCCGGTGGTGGCCACGACGCTGTAGCCGGCCTCGGTCAGGTCCCGGGCCACTCCCTCGCGCCACATCGGATGGTCGTCCACCACCATCACCCGGATCGGCGGTTCAGCCCTCATGCCCCCCACCCTAGGACCGCCGGCCCGTTTGCCTCGTCCCCGCGGCCGTGGCGCCGGACGCTCGTCTCAGCGACCGTCGTACCGGTCCGCCTCGTCCCACCGGCCGTCGTACCGGGCGCCTCGTCCCACCGGCCGTCCCGTTCGCTGCCCGTCTCACCGGGTCGGCACCCGCAGCTCGACCTCGGTTCCCTGACCGGGCGCGGTGATGATCCCTACGCTGCCACCCAGCTCGGCGATCCGCCCCCGGATCGACTGGGCCACCCCCAGCCGCCCCTGCCGTTCCGCCTCGGCCAGCCGCTCGGCCGGCATACCCGGACCGTCGTCCCGGATCGAGACGGTGATCGTGCCGGCCTCCTCCTCCACCAGCACCCAGGCCCGGCCGCCGCCGTGCCGGAGGGCGTTGTCCAGGGCCGCCCCGGTCGCCGCCGCAACCTCGCGGGCGACGTGACCGGCCAGTCGTACGGGGGTGGCGGGCATCGCGACCGAGACCGTCGGCGAGGCGTAACCGCCGAGCACCGTACGCAGATCGGTTTCGGAAGCGTCGACGGCGCCTTCGCGCTGTGCCGGTGGCCGGGTCATGATCAGCGCCCGCAGCGCCGCCTCCTGCTCACCGGCGAGCCGGGCCAGCTCACCCGCCTCCCCGTCCAGATGCGCGCCACGCCGCTGGACCAGGGCGAGCACCTGGAGCACCGAGTCGTGGATGCCCCGGGCCAGCCGTTCCCGTTCGCGGGTCGCCGCCTCCAGCTCCGCGGCTCGTTGCAGGCGCTCCTCCACGTTCGCGGCGAGCCGGGCCACGTGCCCGACGGCGATCCCGGCCAGCAACATCAGGATCACACCGTTGACCGTGGCCTGGATGACCTGGTCCCGCATCAGCAGGTCGGTGCCGCCGAGGACGAGCGCGGCGACCGCCCCGCGCCGTCGGCCGCCGGTGACCGCCCAGGCGAGCACCGGACCGCCCTGCCAGGCGACGGCGAGCGTGGGCACCCCGGACGCCAGTGCCGGCTGCCCGGCCACCCAGACGCTGGCCAGCAGCGCCGCCATGACCACCAGCAGGTCGGCGACGAGCAGTGGCCAGTGCCGGCGGGCCGGGCGGGCGTACGCGTAGCTGGCGAAGATCGTCCACGCGGTCATCGAAATCAGCACCGGTACCGCCGCCACCGGACGGGCGTACTCGTCGAGGTTGAGCCCGACCAGCGCGAGGACGTACGTCAGCGAGGCGAACCGGAAGACGGCTATGGCCCGCCAGAGCGGCACCTGGAATCCGCAGGGTGGCTGCTCGATCGACCGCTCCGGCACGAACCGACCATGCCACAGCCGGGCACCCGAGCGGCTCCCACGAGCGGTGTCCCGGGACGGTCGGCTGGACCTTCCGAATCGAGGATCGAGCACGACGAGTCGCGCGGGGGTCGCGGCATTACCTGACGTAAGGTGGAAATGCCATAAAGCATCTGACGATCGATGGCGAGCCCACCATGACCAGCACCCAGCCGCGCGGTCCGCGATTCGCGGTGCCCGTCGAACCCTCCGCGCTGCTCGCCGCGACCTTCCACCGGGGCCAGGTGTCGGAGCTTCGGCACTCGGTCGCCGCGCACGCCGAGGCGTCGGGACTGACCGGTGAGCGCCTCGACGACTTCGTACTGGCCGTGCACGAGCTGATCACGAACGCCGTACGGCACGGTGGCGGTCGGGGTCGACTCCAGCTCTGGCCAACCACCGGCGCGGTCTGCTGCGAGGTCTCCGACCACGGCACCGGCATCGACACCGACCGGCTGGCCAACCGCCGCCGCCCCGCCCCGGACACCGCCGGTGGTTGGGGACTCTGGCTGGCCCGCCGGCTCAGCGACGAGATGGCCGTCGAGACCGGACCGACCGGCACCACCGTACGGATCAGCGCCAGCCTGACCGGCGAGCGCCCGGCACCCACCGGCTGACCCCGAGCCCTCCCCGGCCCGGCGTCAGGCGAACAGTGCGCTGACCGACTCGCCGTTGTGAATCCGGCGCATCGCCTCGGCCAGCGCCGGTGCCACCGAGAGCACCCGCAGTTTCGGCACCCGCTTCGCAGCCGGGATCGGCACCGTGTTGGTACAGACGATCTCCAGCACCCCGTCCTGCTGGCTCAGCCGATCGAGTGCGTCGCTGGAGAAGAGGCCGTGGGTGCAGGCCAACCGGATCGAGCGGACCTTCAGGTCCCGCAGGTGGTCCATCAGCTCGATCATCGTGCTGCCCTTGGCGATCTCGTCGTCCAGCACGATCACGTCCCGGTCCACCACGTCGCCGATGACCGCGCTGATCTGTACCCGGTCGTCGCTGAACCGCTGTTTGGCCCCGGCCGCCACCGGCGTGCCGAGCATCCGGGCGAAGGCCGCCGCCTCCTTCGCGTTGCCCAGGTCGGGCGAGACCACCACGGTGTCGGTGAGGTCGTAACGCTTGAAGTGGTCGGCGAGTTCGCGCAGCGCGTGCAGGTGGTCCACCGGCACGCTGAAGAAGCCGTGCACCTGCGGCGAGTGCAGGGTCAGCGCCAGCACCCGGTCGGCACCGGCCGACACCAACAGGTCGGCCACCAGCCGGGCGCCGATGCTGATCCGGGGCGCGTCCTTCTTGTCCGACCG
Organism: Micromonospora sp. NPDC050397; assembly: GCF_044901685.1. Taxonomy (NCBI): domain Bacteria; kingdom Bacillati; phylum Actinomycetota; class Actinomycetes; order Micromonosporales; family Micromonosporaceae; genus Micromonospora; species Micromonospora sp. NPDC050397. Next base: position 320,403 of record NZ_JBJDPS010000006.1, on the reverse strand, counting down.
CGCGTAGGCGTAGTGCGGCAGCACGACGGTGATCCGCCCGGCCGAGGCACCCCGGGCCGCGTCCAGCATGAGCAGCAGCTCGACCAGGTTCTCCTGTACCGGCGGGACCAGTGGCTGGATCAGGAAGACGTCGCGCTCCCGGCAGTTGGCCTGGAGCTGCACCTCCAGACAGTCGTTGGCGAACCGGGAGACCCGGACCGGGTGCAGGGGGACACCGAGGTGGGCACAGATCTCTGCGGCCAGCTCGGGATGGGCACTTCCGCTGAAGACGGCGATGTCGCGCACGCTCGCATCCTAGGTTTCCCGCCCTGGTCACGTACGTCCGCCGAGCCGACCCGCGTAAGGAAGGGCCCCTTGTTAACGCTATGCGTTAACAAGGGGCCCTTCCTTACGCGTGGGGCGGGTGGGTGGCAGCGGGATCGGTGGGTTTACCGGTACGGTGCGGCGGTGACCGAGCAGTACGTCGCCGCCATCGACCAGGGCACCACCTCCTCCCGGTGCATGGTCTTCGACGCCACCGGCACCCCGATCGCCGTGGCGCAACGCGAACACCGGCAGCACTTCCCGCAGCCCGGTTGGGTCGAGCACGACGCCGAGGAGATCTGGGCGAACGTGGAGTGGGCGATCCGGGAGGCACTGGACCGCGCCTCGATCGGACCCGACCGGCTGGCCTCGATCGGCATCACCAACCAGCGAGAGACCACCCTGGTCTGGGACCGGACGACCGGTCGCCCCGTCGCCAACGCCATCGTCTGGCAGGACACCCGCACCGGGCCGCTGCTGCGGCGGCTCGACGAGACGTACGGCGAGGAACGGATCCGGGCGCGTACCGGGCTGCCGTTGGCGACGTACTTCGCCGGGCCGAAGCTGATGTGGCTGCTGGCCGAGGTCGACGGGCTGCGCGAGCGGGCGGGCCGGGGCGAGGTGCTCTTCGGCACGATGGAGAGCTGGCTGATCTGGAAACTGACCGGTGAGCACGTCACCGACGTGACCAACGCCAGCCGTACCCTGCTGATGGACCTGCGTACCCTGGCCTGGGACCCGGAGCTGCTGGAGCTGATGGACGTCCCCCGGGCGATGCTGCCGGAGATCCGTTCCAGCGCCGAGGTGTACGGCACGGCGACCGGCGCCCTGGCCGGGGTGCCGGTGGCGAGCGCCCTCGGCGACCAGCAGGCGGCACTGTTCGGCCAGACCTGCTTCGCCCCCGGCGAGGCGAAGTGCACCTACGGCACCGGCAGCTTCCTGCTGCTGAACACCGGCACCGAGCCGGTCGCCTCCCGGCACGGGCTGCTCAGCACGGTCGGCTACCGGATCGGCGGGCAGCCCGCGACGTACGCGTTGGAGGGCGCGATCGCGGTCACCGGTGCGCTGGTGCAGTGGCTGCGGGACAACCTCGGCCTGATCTCGGCCGCCTCCGAGATCGAGGAGCTGGCGCGCGGTGTCGAGGACAACGGCGGCTGTTACGTCGTACCGGCGTTCTCCGGCCTCTTCGCGCCGCACTGGCGCAGCGACGCGCGCGGGGTGATCACCGGCCTGACCGGTTACGTCACCAGGGGGCACCTGGCCCGCGCGGCGCTGGAGGCGTCCGCCTGGCAGACCCGCGAGGTGGTGGACGCGATGAACGCCGACTCGGCGGTGCCGCTGCGGCGGCTGCGGGTCGACGGTGGCATGACCGCCAACGAGCTGCTGATGCAGTTCCTGGCCGACGTGTTGGACGTACCGGTGGTCCGGCCGGCGGTGACCGAGACGACCTGCCTCGGCGCGGCGTACGCGGCCGGCCTGGCGGTCGGGTTCTGGCCCGACCTGGAGACGCTCCGGGCGCAGTGGCGGCAGGACGCGCGGTGGCAGCCGGCGATGGACCCGGGCCACCGCGACCGCGAGCTGCTCAACTGGCGCAAGGCCGTCGACCGTACGCTCAACTGGGTCGAGGACTGACCCCAGCGGTACAGACGCCGATCAGGAACGCCGACCAGGGACCCGGCCCGAACTCCAGCACCGAACCGCCCGGGTCTTTTGAGTCGCGGACAATCACCGACTGAGGCAGGATCGCCATCTCGACGCAGTTCGAGTTGGAGCCACTGCGGCTGGACTTGCGCCAGACCAATCCTGGCAGGTCCGCAGCCATCATGGCTCGCCTTACTCTCGGTCGTGCTCCATCTGCGATCCGCGCAACGATATCCAGCGACTCGGCAGGGCTCAACGCCACCTTGATCAGCCTATCCAGCTCCTGTCGGAAGAAGGTTACCTGCTCCGGCTCCTTCAGGAACAGACCGAAGATCTTGTGTTCGAGATGCACGACCGACCGGTTGCGGGCGAAGTCCAGTAGCGCGCGGCCCAGCCTGGCGGTTACCAACCGAGAGGTGGTGTGGACATGCAGGGCCACGGGGCGACCCGCTTCGCGAGCCCAGCTAGCGACCATCGACCGCGCAACAACTGACGAACTGCGCCGGTCGACAGGTCAACGGCTCACCAGGTACGGCCGGTGAGCCGTTCGTAGACGTCGACGTACCGGGCGCGGGTCGCGTCGATGACCTCCTGCGGCGGCTCCGGGGCGGGGCCCTGCTTGTCCCACCCGGTGCTGACCGCCCAGTCGCGCAGGTACTGCTTGTCGAAGGAGAACTGCCCCCGACCCGGCTGGTACGACTCGGCCGGCCAGAACCGGGACGAGTCGGAGGTGAGCACCTCGTCGCCGAGGACCAGGGTGCCGTCGGGCGCCCAGCCGAGTTCGAGCTTGGTGTCGGCGACCAGGATGCCCCGCTCGGCGGCCAGCTCGGCGCCCCGGCAGTAGACGTCGATGGTGATCTGCCGCAGCCGCTCGGCGATCTCCGGGCCGACCTTGTCGACCACGTCGGCGAAGGTGATGAACTCGTCGTGCTCGCCCAGCGGGGCCTTGGTGGTCGGGGTGAAGATCGGCTCGGGCAGGATCGACGCCTCGACCAGGCCGCGCGGCAGTTCGATGCCGGAGACCGAGCCGGTGCGCTCGTACTCCTTGAGACCCAGACCGGTCAGGTAGCCCCGGGCGATGCACTCGACCTGCACCATCTCCAGGCGGCGCACCCGGATCGCCCGGCCGGCGAACTCGGCCGGCACGTCGGTGGCGGAGATGACGTGGTTCGGCACGATGTCGGCGACCTGCTCGAACCACCAGAGCGAGAGCGCGGTGAGCAGCTTGCCCTTGTCCGGGATGGGCGTCGGCAGGATCGTGTCGTAGACCGACACCCGGTCCGAGGCGACCAGGATCAGATCGTCGCCGTCCGCGTAGACGTCCCGGACCTTGCCGGAGTGCACGAGTTCCACGTCGGCAAGTACATCACGGCGCCCTGTCGCACCCGCCGCCCCGTCGTCTCGGTGTGACGCGACTCCGGCCCAGCGTCGCCCCCACTGGCCAAAACAGGACGGCGGGGCGGGCAAACCAGGATCAGATCCGGGCACCGACCTCGATTCCGCCCAACGGGCGCAGGAAGGGCGAGGACGGGATACCGCCCGCCGCCGTACGCGGGCCGGTGATCGCGGTCCGGTCGGTGCTGACCAGCGCGGCGTCGGTCCAGGTCCCGCCGAGATCCCAGGAGTTGCCGGTGCCGGTCGAGCCACCGAGCGAGACGGCCTGCCCGTTGCCCACCGCGAGGTTGCCGGTGAGCGTGGAGAGCGAGTCGGCGACGTCGAACCCGGTCCCGCCGTTGCGCCAGGCGGTGTTCCGGTCCAGTCGCATCGCGCCGGGGTTGGCGTTGTCGATGAACCCGCCCTGGGCGTTGTCGAAGGCGATGCTGTTGCGTACGAGGTGACCGGCGGGCAGGTCCTCGTCACCGCCACCGAGCTTGAACCCGTTGCCGTCACCGGCGAAGTTGGGGAAGCCCCACCGGTCGACCCCGTTGCCCCACGCCACCGAGTCCTCGATCAGGATGGGCGAGAGGAACTCCCAGGCGTCGAAGCCGTCGTCGACGTTGTTCCAGAGCCTGGCTCCCCGTACCACGTTGCCGGTGCCCGAGCCTTCCTTGATCGCCAGTCCGTCCGCGCTCTCGCCGTTCTTGCGCGGGTCCCGGTTTCCGTGACTGTCCAGGTTGAGCACCAGGTTGTTGCTCGCCTCGCCCTGTATCTGGAGTCCGCTCTCGTAGTTGTCCCGGGTCACCAGCCGGTCGAAGACGTTGTTGTGGCAGGTACGGCAGTAGACCCCGTACGGCCCGTTGGCGATCTCCAGCCCGACCAGCCGCCAGTACGACGCGGCCATGTGGATCGCACCTCGTTCGGCGTTCGGGATGCTGCCGTCCAGCGGGGCCGGGGTGTGCGGCATCTGCTCGCCGTCGATCAGGACCCGCTCGGTGCCGTACCCGGTGAGGGTGATCGGGGCGGTGGCGGTGCCGCTCCGGGTGATCCGGATGTTGCCGGTCGGCGCGTAGGTGCCACCCCGTACCGCGATCGTGTCTCCGGGTTGGGCCAGGTCGACGGCGCGTTGGATGGTCCGCAGCGGACGCTCCAGACTGCCCGGCGCGCTGTCGTCGCCGTTGGTCGCCACGACCAACGAGCCGCCCGACGGCGGCGGGCCGGTCGGGGTGGGCGAGGCGGTCGCGGTGGGCGTCGGGTCGGGCGCCCCGCTCTGTACGTCCACGTCGTCGAAGGAGGCGGTCGCCCGGTACGTCTGCAACCCGACCCGCCCGTTGCCGGCCTGGCTGGTGCCCTGTCCCACCACTCTGCCGTCGACCAGCCCGCGTACCGTCCCGCCGCTCACCTCGACGGCGAGCGTGGCCCAGGTGCCGACCGGTACGGCCACCGGCGCCGAGCCGAGCACGGTGACGGCGCCGCCCCGTACGGCGTGCAGTTCGGCCCGGTCGACGAAGAGCGCCAGCCGGTCGAAGCTGGTCGCGCCGGTGGAGCGGGCTGCCACCGCGACAAAGCCACCGGGCGTGCCGTGGCTCGACGGCTTGACCCGGACCTGCGCCCGGTAACTCGTCCAGTTGACCGACCCGGCGAAGACCCGGGACAGCTCCGCGCCGACGTTGCCCTGGCGCAGCGCCCGGCTCCCGTCGGTGACCACGGTCCAACTGCCGCCGGACCTGGACCAGCCGTTGGAGTTGCCGTCCTCGAAGTCGTCGGCGAACAGGGCGGCGGCCGACGCGGTCGCGGTGATCCCGACCAGGGCCGTGAGCAGGGCGGCAAGCCCGGCGGCGGGGATGACCAACGACCGCCGGAGCAGGGTCGACCGGGTGGGCGCCATGATGGAGTGTCCTTCCGGTACGCGACCATGGTGGACGAGCGGAGCACTGACAGGAAAGCGCTTTCTCCATTCGGCACGTTACGGAAGGCTTTTACGAGTGTCAATGCGTTCTTCTCTGTGCCCCTCCCCGGCCAGTGGATCTCGACCGGACGGCCGTTGACACCCACCGGGCATCCCTGTGTAAATGTTTCCCGATCCAGCCCTGTGACCGGCGCCGACAGGAGATGTTGTGCCCCCTGCTTCCCGCACCTCGCGGCGCCGACCCGGCCGGACGCTGAGCGCTGCCGTACTGGCACTGTCGCTGCTGCTGACCGGCGCGATGACCGCGTGCAGCGATCCCGAGCAGGCCCCGACCGACGGCGCGGTCCGGCTCTCGATCTTCTGGTGGGGCGGGGAGAAGCGGGCCGAGCTGACCGAGCGGGCGCTCCAGCTCTACTCGTCCCGGCACCCCGACGTCACCTTCCAGGTCACCTGGCAGGGCAACACCGGCTACTACGACCGCCTGTCCAGTGAGGCGGCCGGTGGCAACCCGCCCGACCTGTTCCAGATCGACGACACCTACCTGACCGAGTACGCCGAGCGCGAGATCGTGCTCGACCTGAGCGAGTACGTCCGTGACGACCGGATCGACCTGACCGGGCTCCCGCCCAGCCTGGCCCAGTACGGTCAGCTCGGCGGTCAGACGATGGCGGTCGCGGCTGCCGAGAACACCCCCGGTCTGATCTACAACCGCAGCCTGTTGAAGCGGCTGGACCTGCCCGAGCCGTACGTCGGCATGCCGTACGACGAGTTCGTCGACTGGGCGGTCGACGTGACCGAGGAGACCGACGGGAAGGTCGCCGGCACGATGGACCCGTCGGCCGACTACAAGGCGCTCTGGCTGTGGCTGCGGGGACAGAACAAGGAGCTCTACCGAGGTCGGCAGCTCGGTTTTACCGAAGCCGACCTCACCCGCTGGTTCGACCTGTGGAAGAACGCGCGAGCCGACCGGGCCACCCCGTCGGCGGCGGTGATCGCCGGGGCCAACAGCGGTGACGTCACCCGCCAGCTCGTCGCCACCGGCAAGGCCGCCACCAGCTTCATGTGGTCCAACCAACTGCCCGAGTTGCAGAAGCTGACCAAGGACGAGCTCGCCGTGGTCACCTATCCCGGCACACCCAAGGCCCAGTGGGCGCGGGCGTCGATGTACTGGGCCGCCTTCCGGGGCACCCGGCACCCCGACGTGGTGGCCGACGTGATCAACTTCCTGGTCAACGATGTGGAGGCCGGACAGATCCTCGGCACCGAGCGCGGCCTGAGCGCCAACCTGTCGGTCCGCTCGTACGTCGAGCAGTCGTTGACCGACGAGAGCATGAAGAGCACGGCGAGGTTCGAGACCTCGATGGTCGACCGGTTCGGGTCGGCCCCGACGCCACCGCCCCGGGGACACGCGAAGATCCGGGCACTTCTGATCACCACGGCGGAGACCGCCCAGAGCGGTAAGGCCACCTCCAAGCAGGCGGCAGCCGCCTTCGTCAGCCAGGCCAACGCCGTGCTGGCCGGCGGCTGAGCCGCTCACCGGGCAGGGGCGGGCCGGGACGAGAGACCGGCAGGATCAGACCGGGACCGGAGACCCGCCTCGCGGCCTGGTCACCGCCGGCCGGATCGGCGCCGGAGCAGCAGCACCAGCAGCAGCACGATCACCACCACGACCACGCTGCAACAGACCAGGCCGAAGATTCCGAGGCCGGCACCACCCCGGCGCCGACCCCGGGCCGCCTCCACCACTAGCTGCCCGGTGTCGGACGAGGCCCAGGCGGCGACCGGTACGAACACCGCCAGGCTCACCGTGCTGACGACGGCACCCAACCTTGCCCACCACTTGCCAAGAGAAGCCATGACTACATCCTCGGTGTTGGGCGCAACCCGTACGGGCCGCTCGCTCGATTCGGACAGGGGGCGCACCTTGCTACGGGCGCAGTGGCCGGATCGCCTGCCAGGACGGGTCGTAGCGGGTCCGGACACGTACTCGACCGTGCTCCCAGCCCCGGACCGCCTCCCGTACCGGCTCGACCACCGCGGCGCCCGTCTCGGCGTACAGGTGGAAGACCCGGCGGCCGGCGGAGGTCTCGTGGGCGACCAACGTCGCTCCCCCGGCCGTCGCCGTGATCCGTTCCTCCAGCCGCCCCAGCGCGCCGAGGGCGGCCTCGGTCGGCAGCCCGGTCTCCCGCCCCGCCGGGTACGGCACCACGACCTCCACGTGGGTGTCGAGCCTCGGCCAGCGCACCGGCTTGAGCGGAAGCCGGACGGCGGCGAGCTGTGGTCGACCACCGGCCAGGGTCCGCTCCAACGGCACCCAGGTGGTGTCCCGCAGTCGCCGGGCGAGCTGGGCCACCACCGCGACGAGGGCCTCCCCCGACTCGGCCCGGGGCGGCAGGGTCACGCTCACCTCGACCGTGCCCACCCACAACTCGACCGCGACCTCGCCGAGCAGCCAGTCCAGGGCGAGGAAGGCCACCCGCAGCCGGTCCGGTTCGGTGAGCCGGCCGAAATCGGGATGGTGTACGGCGACGTCCACCTCGTAGCGATCGGCGTCGATCCGACAGTCGAACCGCAGCTCGGGGAGCTTGACCTCGTGCCCGGAGACGGTCAACGCCGCCGAGAGCGAGTTCGGGTCGGGCTGGCGGGTCGAGTGGTACTCCCAGCGCTGGTCAGCCTCGGGAGCGGCCCGGCGCCACCGCTCGGCGACCGCCCGCAGCCTCGGTACGCCCGCCGCCGAGAGCACCAGGGCGTGTCCGGCCCGCGAGCCCTGGGTGAATTCCCACTCCAGCTCCTTGTCGATCGCCCTCACCTGGCGACTCACCTCGGTGACGAGCGCGGCCGACCAGGCGCCGTCCGCGATGGCCACCTCGACCCGGGAACGCGCCCCGGACCACCACCGCCAGAATTCCGCGATCGTCCGATCGGTATTCCTGTGCCGGCGTGAGAACAGCATGGCAACGGAGCGTACGACCGATCACCACTTCTGTTGATCGGCCGATCAGCCGGACTCGCTGATGGACGCCAATTTCTTCACCCGGACCGACATGCCGGACCACCCGATCCGTCCAATGTCGGCAGCCTGTGCCGTCACCCGAAAGGTGCAATGGGATTCGCCGGTAACCAGGCACGGACCGGATGATCCCGGATAGCCTCGCGATATCGGTCCGAATCCGATTCGCGTTCGTCCGGATCAGTTCGGAGCGCCCGAATCCCGGTGCCGCGCCGGGGTGCCGGTACCGCCTGCACAATCCCGAACCAGCCGTCCCACGACCCCGGAACCCCGAACCAGCCGTCCCACGACCCCGGAACTCCGAATCAGCCGTCCCGCAATCCCGGTACAGAGCTGTCCCGACCGTTCGGCGCCGAGGGGGTGCACCGTGCCCGCATGGTCGCTGTCGAGCCGACCACGAACCAGCCGACCTTGGTCGGCGACCCGTACGGGCGGGATCCGCGCGTACCCCGCCACACGGCGCGGTGGTGGGCCGCTGGCCGTGCTCCCGGCCGTACAGCGGTCGATCCTGCGCAGCCTGGCGCTGACCGGGACACCGGGCGAGCTGTGGTTCGTCGAACGGATGGTCCGGCGGTCCGGGCCGGTGCTGGACCACGACATCGACGCGCTGATCGCCCGCGACCTGCTCCGGGACACCGCCGACGGGCTGCGTCTGCCCGATGGCGCGCTGCGGCGGGCGGTGATCCGGGGCACCCCGCCGTCGCTGCGAACGGCGATCCGGGTCCGCGCCGCCGCGATCCTGGCCGACTCGTCCCCCACCCGGGCGACCAGGTTGGTCCTGCGGGCGCTCAACCTCGGCTGGCCCGTCCACGTCGGCCGGGCGGAGTCCGCGCCGCCCGGTGCCCGACCGGGGGCCGGCACGGGACGGATCGACTTCGACCTCGTCACCCGGCTCACCACCGACGCCTCGGTCGACCCCTCGGTCGCGGCGGACCTGCTGCTCGCCATCCGGAGCCACTTCGGCGCGGCCATCGATCCGGGACACCGGCGGTTGTGGTTGCCCACGCTGGTGGACCACCTGATGCTCGCCGGGCGTACCGAACAGGCGTTGGCCGTACTGACCGAGGAGATCGCGGTCGACCGGGACGGGCCGGCGGAACGCGCGGTCCTGCTCGGTCGGCTGGGAGCCTGGCACAGCGACGGGCGCCCGGCCCTCGCCCTCGGGTACCTGCGCCGCGCCCTGGCCCAGGAAGGGGTCGGACCGACCCACCGGTCCTGGCTGCTGACCACCCTCGCGGTCACCGCCGGCCCGCTCGGCGCGCCCGACCCGGCGGCGGTCACCGGTCCGCCTGGTCATTCCGGCGGGGCGGCGGGGAGCGGCGGGGCGGACGCCCGGCGGGTACCGACCGACCCTGCCGACCTGCTCGCCGAGGCGGAACGGGCCGAACGCCGGATGCCCGCCCCGGGCGGCACGGTCCGGCTGGCCCTGGCCCGCGCCGGCTACGCGTTGGCCCGTGGCGACCTGCCCTCGGCCCGGCGGGCGCTGGACCGGGTGGACCCGGACCTGCCCGCGTCCCGGGCCCCGGCGGCCCTGCTCCGGGTCTACCGGATCGCGACCCGGATCGCGCTGGGCGAGTTCGACGACGCGAGAAGTGGCATCACCGCCGCCAGCGTCGAGGTGGGGCAGCTCGGCGCCGTGGTCGAGCCGATGCTCGACGCGCTCGACTGCCTGCTCCGGGTCAGCCTGGGCGAACTGCCGGAGGCCGAGACACGCACGCGGCTCGCGCTGCTCGCGCGTCCGCACCGGCAACCGCCCGAGGAGGTACGGCTCGAACTGCTCTCGGTACGGGTCGAGGTGCTCTTCCGCCGGGGTGAGCTGGACCGGGCAAGAGCCCTGCTCGACGCGGAGCGGCCGGCCAGCGGCTGGCCGGACCTGATGTCGTGGGTCCGGCTGGGTTGCGCGGCGGCGGGCGATCCCGAGCCGGCCCGGCACGCCTCGTTGCTCCAAGGAACCGTGGCCGGGCTCGGCCACTCGCTGGCGCAACTGGTCCGCCTCCCCGCACGGGGACCGCGCCTGGTCCGGGCGCTGCTCTGGCTCGGCGAACCGGCACTGGCGCGTACCGTCGCCGGGCAACTGGCGACCGTCGCGGACCTGGTCGACAACCCGCTCTGGCGGGGCGTCGCCGCCCACGCGGCCGGGCTGGTCGAACGCGACCCGGTCAGGTTGCGGGAGGGCGTCTCCCGGCTGCGGAGCACGTCGGCCCGCCCGGCACTGGCCGACGCACTGCTCGACCTCGCCCGACTGCCCGCGCTGGCGCCGGCCGAGTCCGCCGCCGCCGCGCAGGAGAGCGCCGCGCTCTACGGCCGGATCGGCGCCGACGGCGACCAGTCGCTGGCCCAACGGCACCTGCGGGTCCTCGGCCAGACGCCACAGCGGCCCCGTTCCGCCCGACCCCGGACCGGCCTCGACTCGCTGACCGGTGGCGAGCTACGGGTGGCGAGCCTGCTCGCGGCCGGGGCGACAAAACAGCAGGCGGCGGCCCGGTTGTTCATCTCCTTCCACACGGTCGACAGTCATCTGCGCGCGGTCTACGCCAAGCTCGGCATCCGCAGCCGGCTGGAGCTGGCCCGGATCTGGCGGGGCAACCCGCCCGAGCCGCCGACGGATGGGACCTGACCGCTCAACCCGTCCCGAGGGTGTCCTCGGAACGGGTGTCCTCGGAACGGGTGTCCTCGGACGCGGCAACCACCCCCGAGGAGCGGGCGCCGCCGCGATCTGCCGTCAGCGCACCACCGGCTGCTTTGTCTTCGGCAGTGCCTCGATCATCTCGCGCGGCAGGTTCAGCGTGGCCGCGGTGATTTCGGGCGGGGTGTTCGCCATCCACTGCGCCAACGAGATGTCCTCGAACCGAGGGTTGCGGAACATCTCCAGGAAGCGCAGCGGCTCGTCGCCGAGGTTCTCGATGTAGTGGCCGTACGCGAAGGGCACGTAGCCGACGTCGCCGGCCTGGTAGTTGAACGTACGGTTCAGGCCGGTGCTGGCGAACACCCCCATCCGGCCGAACCCGGAGATGTAGTACTGCCACTCGTCGTCGGTCGGGTGCCAGTGCAGCTCCCGCATCCCGCCCGGCTCGATCTCGACCAGGGCGGCGCAGATCGTGTTCGCGGCAGCGAAGTTGGTCTGGTCGACGATCCGCACCGAACCGCCCTTGAACCGCTGCGGGGCCTGGGCGAGCATCCGGTGTTTGAACGTACGCGGCACGTCGCCGGTCGGGCTCACCACGCGGTCGGCGTCGAGTACGGGCGGCACCTGGCCGGAGAAGATGTACTTCTCCCGTTCGGGCAGGTTCTCCAACTGGTCCACCGTCCAGCCGAAGTTCTTGGCCAGCACGCTCTTCGGCACGTGCGCGAAGAAGTCGCTGATCAGGAAGGTGCCGTTCTCCGAGAACGCGCCGTCGTCGAAGACCAGCAGGAACTCCACCCCGTCGGCGAGCGCCTGGATGTGGTGCGGCACCCCCTTGGGGAAGAACCACAGGTCGCCCTGCTGTACGTCGTCGAGGAAGTTGCGCCCCTCCTGGTCGACCGCGCTGATCCGGCAACTGCCGGCCAGCACGTACGCCCACTCGGACTGCTGGTGCCAGTGCAGCTCGCGGTAGGCACCCGGTTCGAGCTTCATGTCCACCCCGGAGAGCTGGGTGGCGATCGGTAGCTCGCGCTGGGTCACCTCGCGGGTCCAACCGCCCTTCTCCAGTCGGGTGTGCGCCATCGAGAAGGAGAACTTCAGGTTCGGTACGGTGCCGTTGTCGCTGGCCGGCGGCACGAGCAGGTCGGGGTTCTGCCGGTCCAGCTCGACGTTGCGCGGGCCGGGGTCGAGACCGCCCTGGTCACCTCGGCTGGGCTGGGGCACGTCCGGACGTGTCGAGTCGGGCATGGAGGTGTGTCCCTTCGGATCGGCGCCGCACGGGCTGCGGCGGGGATGGCAGGAAGAACAGGGCGCGGACCAGGCTCGGCCCGTCCGCGACGGCGACGGCCGCGACAATCGCGGCGCAGGTGACGAGCAGCACGGCAACTGCCCACCAGGAGACGCCGGCCCAGGTCCCGGCGCCGGCCAGGGCCGCGCAGGCCACGAGCTTGACCCTGGTACGGACCAGCGGAGTCGGGTCGGACGAGGGATTCGGCACGGAGTGCTCCTGTCGACGGCGTGCGATCGGTCAGCGGATGGCCGGCGGGTGCTCGCTCAGAGGAACAGGACCACCGGCAGGCTGAGGCCGAGCAGCGCGACCACGGCCCCGGCCACCGCCGCCACCCGTGTGGTGAGCGGCGCGTTGACCAGCGGCCCCATCACCTCTCGGTCGCGGCAGAAGAAGACGAGCAGGAAGAGCGCCACCGGTACGCCGAGCGAGATCACCACCTGGCTGAGGATCAGCAGGGCGGTCAGCGGCGCCCCGAGGACCAGGGCGAGCACCGCCGGGGTCATGGTCACCAGTCGACGCAGGTGCACCGGGACCCGCCGGGCCAGGAAGCCGCTCATCACCACGTCCCCGGCGAGGGTGCCGACGCCGGACGAGGAGAGCCCCGACGAGAGCAGCGCGATCGCGAAGGCCAGTGCGGCGGCCCCGCCGACCTGCGTGGCCAGGTGCTCGTGTGCCTCGAAGAGATCTCCGGTCCAGCCACCGGCGGTCGCCGCGCCGAGTCCCGCGCCGAGGGCGATCATCGACACGTTGACCAGGGTGGCCGCGCCGAGACCGACGACGCAGTCCAGGCGGAGCGCGCGACGTACCTGGCGGTGCTCGGCGCGGGCGACGGCCGCCTTCGGACCCCGGTCCTGGACCAGGGCCGAGTGCAGGTAGACCGCGTGCGGCATCACCGTCGCGCCGACGATGCCCATGGCGAGCACCAGCGACTCGGCACCGTCCAGCCGGGGCACCAGACCACCGGCCAGTCCGGCGGTCGACTGGTGGCCGACCACCAGCAGGTCGTAGCCGATGCCGGTGCCGATCAGCAGCAGCGCGGCGGCGCTCATCAGTTCGAAGCGTCGGGTCCGGCCCCGGCGACGCAGTTCGAGCAGGAGCAGCGACGCCACGGCCGTCACCACCGCGGAGAGTGTGGGCGGCAGGCCGAAGAGCAGGTGCATGCCGATCGCGGCTCCGACGAATTCCGCCAGGTCGGTGGCGAGCACCACCACCTCGGCCTGGAGCCAGAGCATTCGGTTGCCCCAGCGCGGCAGCCGCGCCCGGCACAGACGTGGCAGGCTCTGCCCGGTTGCCAGACCGAGTTTCGCCGCCTGGAACTGGACCAGGATGGCGACCAGACTCGCCGCCACCACGACCCAGACGAGCAGGTAGCCGGAGGTCGCACCGGCGGTCAGGTTGGTCGCCACGTTGCCCGGGTCGACGTACGCGATCGCCGCGACCAGGGCCGGGCCCAGCATCGGGGTGAGACGCGAGCGACGGCGAACCGCTACCGGTACCGCCTCCGCCTCGGGGGCCAGAGCATCAGTGGTCATCACCCGATCGTGGCCGCCCGAACGGGTGAGCACATCGCGCGATCGCGGGGGATTTACCCGGGTTGTCCAGCACGGAAGGGACGCAGTCCGGAAACGCGAAATGCCCGGGACAAGTCCCGGGCATTTCGTTTGGTAGCGGGGACAGGATTTGAACCTGCGACCTCTGGGTTATGAGCCCAGCCAAGTGGTCGAGAGCCGAGCTGTTTCGGGCTATTTTCGCAGGTCAAGCCTGTTGTTCGATGATCCCTCATGATGCCTGACGCCGCCTCGTGGTGGGACGTCTGCCCGGAATTTGCCCGGAAGATGATCTTGGAACATGTCCGTCAATATCGAAAATCATCGACACGGCCCATCATCATCTCGACTTAATCGATCGAAGCTTCACGATTCGCGGGAGCGGCATCGATGACGGACGCGGCCGGCGACTCGATAGATGTCAGCCAGCCGGAGGGCAATCGTCCCGAGCCTCTGTACGGCCGGGCCCATCAGGTCGGGCGGCCCGGCACTGCGATGCGATGTCTGCGGAAAAGGTCATCGAAGAAGGTGGTAAGCATCGCCCGAACCTCTCCCTTGTTCTCTCCCCGTAGATCGTTCGCTCCGAACCGGTACACCTCGTACCCGGCGAGGGTGAGGTCACGGGTCTGGGCCATGGTGTGCGCATAGCGGTCACCATCGGGGAACCACCGGCGTTGCTTCGGCGCTACCTCGCGCTCGCTCGCGTAGTGCGTCTGGCCGTCGACCTCCAGGACGATCCTCGCGCCGGCCGGCGCGAGGATGAGGAAGTCCATGCGGAATTGCAGGAGCGCGTCCTTGCCGCGGGTCCTCACGGTCTTCGGGTCCCAGTGCCGCCAAACCTCAGGCAGCAGTGCGGGAAGATCCTGCAGGGCGTCGCGGTAGATCTGGTGGTACAGCATGAACAGAAGGGTCTGCGGCGGGGAGTCCTCAGGCAGGCTCTGGCCGAGCCGCTGCCACAGCTCCCTCTTAGCCTGTGCATCGTCATCCAGTTGGTGGTTGTCCTTCCACCATGCCTGCAGCTCACGCCAGCGGAGGCCGTCAGAGCCAATCGGGCGGTCGTAGACAAGTACGTCTTCCGCCCGATCTACGACCTCAAGGTCGTTATCAATGGCGTCGATGAGCCGGAGGTCCGGCTTCCGAGGGGAAGCGAAGATAAGTTGCTTGGGCCGGCCTGCTCGCGAGCGGATCGCCACCAGCTCGAAGGTGGGGTATCCGTCGGCGCTGCCCATCTCGCGCAGCTCAAGGCCGACACCAGCGAGCACTGGGTTGATCGCATCGACCAGCTGACGCTGTGCCTCCTCGTCGGGCACCGTCTCGCCCGAGACGACGCCCTCAAGAAAGAGCGCGAACCTGCGGTCGGAGGCGTCGACCGCTCCGAGCTCGTCGAACAACTGCTCGACCGTCCAGTCCTCATTGCGGTGGAAGTGCCGGTCGATCTGACCGCCGAGGCTGTGGTCGTCCACGCCGAAAGTAATCCCGCCGCGGCCGAGGTCGAACAGCGTGCCCAGCAACGCGCGGAAGCGCTGGTAGTGGTCGGTCAGAATCCATCCCGGCAGGGTCCGGGCGATGTCACGGCGGGTCCGCTTCTCGATCTTGGGGTGCTGTTCTTCCGCCCAGACCAAGTCTTGGACGGCCATACGATCGAGCATGTGGAGCCATGTGCCCTGGTTCAGCAGGCCGATGGCGACCTCGTGAAGCCGATCGTCAGGGACCGCTGCGGCGCTGCGCTCGGCCCTCGTGGCCTTGCTGCCATCCCCTTGAGACGGCGGCAAGCCAGCCGCGACCAGGTCCCTGTCGAGCTTCGCAATGGTGCTTGCCTCGGCTATCGCGTAAGCGCCCCTGAGTACGGTGTCGCGCAGCGCATCGACAGCTGCTTGGTCTGCCATCGTCCGATTCTTGCAGCTAGTGCGACAAGACCTCGGCCCTCGGTTGACCGGTTGCGGTCGTCATTGCTGGCTTCGGGTGTCGAGGGTCTGGACTGCGGCGGGCCCAGGGTGCTCGATGGCTGTGACGGTCGGGTGTTCGTAGCTGAAGTCGACCTCGGCGATGTCTTGGCGGTACTCGGCGGGGACCTCGTTGTCGGCGATGATCATCTGAAGCCTGCCGGGCACGCTGCCGGCGAGTCCGCGCAGGCGGCTGTAGAGCGCCGCGGCGAGCGTTTCGGCGGTGTTGAGCGCCATTCGTGGGCTGTCGATGAGCAGGAATGCCGGGTAGAAGGTGTCGCCGCGTCGGATGGCAACGGCGAGCAGCGAGCTCCAGTAGGCGATTTGGGTTGCGGTGATGATGCCACCGCCCTTGCTGACCTTGCTGTAGACCTGACCGTTGAGCAGCGGGAGGTAGCTGGTGGGGTGGATGCTGGCTGTCTCGATGCTCGGCACGCCGATGTTGTGGATGGTTTCCTGGAACTCGGTGTTGAGTTCGTCGAAGATGGCCTTGCGGCGATCCTTGATGTCGGCCTCGAATCGGGCGATGCGCGCCTTGGCCCGGTCGCGTTCGGCTCGGAGCGCGTCCTCGGTGGCAGTGAGGTCGTCAACGCGGTCCCACTGCCGCAGCGTGGTTTCCAATTCTCTCTGACGGGACCGGGCGTGTGCGAGGGCGTCGGCGGCGTCGGTGAAGGCTTGCAGCCGTGGAGTGACTCGTTGCGCCGTGCGCGCGTCGATATCGATGGTGAGCTTCTTGATCAGCGCCTCGCGGTCGGCGAGAGCGTGGTTGAGGACGTCGAATTGGTCGGCGATGGCCGCGAGTTGGTCGTCCATCTCCTCCAGCTGGCTGGCGAGCTGCCTGGACTCGTACTGGTCGTCGTCTTGAGCGCCCGGCACGGGATCGGGTTGTAGGCATACTCGGCAGGTGCCGTCGGGCACCACCCGGCCGGTGAGTGACTGCATGCACCGGGGGCAGTGCACGAATTCGATGTTGGCGAGCCGTTCGCCTGCGTCTCGCATCCGGTGTAGCCGGGCCAGGTCGGACTGTACTCGGCGTCTTTCGAGGGTGTACTCCTTCTGTTGCCGGATCAGCATGGTGATGTCCGATTTCACGTCCGCCAGCCGTCGTTCAGTTTCGGTGAGCAGGTCCCTCAGGACTTGCGTCTCGCGGTCGGTGACTGGGTCGATCGCCTCCCGCAGAACCCGTAGCCGCGCCTCGGCGGCGATCTGCTCGTTGGTAGCGTCCGTGAAGGCGCTCAGCGCCTCCTCCTTCCCGGTCGTGTGTGTGCCGCGAAGGAAGTTGCGGATCGTCGCGCTCTCAAGTTCGGCGGTGGCCAGCTCGCCGTTGAGCCGGTTGACCTCGGAGCGCAGGGCGAGGATGCCCGCGTTGGTCAGCGCGAACAACAGCTCGAACACGGCCTTGCGCTTTGACTCAAGGTAGTTGTCAGTGCTGTTGGCGATGTCGCGGTTCATGTCGGACTGGGCGACGTACAGGTATCCGAAGATGTCGTTGAACGTGATACGGCTGCCTGTGTTTGTGCTGGCCCCTGTACGGGCGGCGGCGCGCATCTCGTCTGAGAAGCCGAGCGCGGTCATCAGCAGGGTGCTGAGGTTCGGCGTCTTTGCCGGGTCGACGCTGTGGTCGGGGAGGCGTTCTTGCAGTCGCAGGTCCGTGACGCGGACGGAACGGCGTTTGGTGGCGTCGATGCTGCGGACGATGGAGAAGTGCGAGGCGCCGACTATGACGTCCAGGGTGACATCGTTGACGTAATCGGTCACGACGGGAGCGAGCACGCCATCGCCGCCGAAGCCGTACTTGATCAATTCGAGGAGGGTGGTCTTGCCGACGCCGGTCGGTCCGGCCAGGATCGTCAGGTCCGCTGGGAAGGTGTGACGGACGGGTCCCTCGACGGTGTCGAGGACGACGGCGTTGAGCCTGAACGCGGTGGTCAACGGATCACCTGCCGGTGCGGACGGTCCATGAGGTCGGCGAGCCTTTGGTAGATGAGGTCCTTCAGTGCGTTGCCGGTCAGGCCGCCGGCTGCCTCGGCAATCGCCCGGCAGCGGTCGGCGATTTCGTTCCACGCGGTGGTGGCGGCCAGGTCATGCGCCAGGGTGCGGCCGGCGGGGGTTGGCGCGAGCGCCACGCTGCCTTGGCGTCCCCTGGCGTAGCGGAGCAGACCCCGCCCCACGAGCGCGCCGATGATGGCGTAATACCGGTCATCCCAGGGGCCATATTTGTAGCGAGTCATCGGGGCCTCGACGGATGTCGGTTCGCTGATGTCGGCGTCGGTCAGATGCAGCCGCCGGTCGTGGACATCGAGTTCGTCCAGCACTTCCGACGCGAGCGCGGGGTATCGCAGCAGGAAGTCGAGCTTCGCAAGTTTCGTCAGACCGTCGAGCTTGCCGCTGTGTCCGGTGGTCGCGGCGACCGTGCTGACGAGCAGCAGTACGCGAGCCTGATGGTAGGCAAGGTCGTCGCGCAGCATCGCGAGTTCGGCGGCGTCGAAGGGATCGGTCATTGCCTGGTCCCTCGCTGGTCCCGCATCCTGGCAATCTCGGCGTCGATGTCGAAGCGTTCGCTGAACCAGACCTGGCACCGGTTCGACAGCTCGCAGATGCCGCCGAGCGCTAGTTCGACATCCATGTCAGGGGGAATCGTTCCGGTGGGCGCGGCGTCTAGTTGGCGCTGCAGCTCGCTCCACAGCGCGGTCCCCCATGGTCCGGACCGGGTAGCGACGGCTGAGGTTGCCGTGTCGCTGATGCGCAGTAGCGAGCGCCGCAGGCGTGCCTGCTCGGTGCGAGCCATCGGGTCGACGGCCGTCCGGTCACGCCAGAAGTCCTGGTAGTCCAGGCGCAACTGTTCGGCGCGTTCAACTGTGTTGTCCGAACACTCGCCGACGGTCATCTTGGTCGCCAAGCGGCTGCTGCGCGTCATCCTGGGAAGCGGCTGAAATCCTTCGGGAGACGCCATGGCAGCGCGGACCGCGACGTCGATGTCGACCAGCGCGACGATCCGGGCGGCCAGGTTCCGTTCAAGGTCTGAGGAGTTGGGTGGGGTGGCGCCCAAAGGATTGGCGAGAACGATCGGCAGGCCAGCGTTCGGTGTCGGGCCCGCCGCACGCATCCGTGCGCGGAACAACGACAGTACCGCCCCCCAAACGGCGTCCGCCGACGTCGTGCTGCCCAGCCGGTTCAGAACGGGGCGGGCGTACATGCTCGGCGCCGCGTACCCGACGTAGTCCTTACGGGGACCGTGCTCGATGTTGAGTACCGACAGAAAGCGTGCGATTTGCTGACGCTGTTCGCTGGTCGGCACTGAATCAACGTCGCTTGTCGGATCCGGCCGCCACAGCTCGCTGAGACCAGCGCAGTGCTTGAGCAATGCCTTGCCCAGTCCGTTTAGCAGATCCTCGACCTCACCGTCGACGATCAGCAGTTGTCCGGCGAGCCTGCTGTCCCGGAGCTGCTCAACGACTGGCATGAGCTGTTTCGGGGGGCCATCCAGCCCGGCGGTGGTGACGAGCCGGCACGTCGTTCTCTCGTGCGTAGCAAGCCACCGGTTGAACAGGTGGGCCAGACCCCCATCGTCGGCCAGGGAGTTCATGGTCGTGTACGCGCCGTACGACAGACCAGGATGCTTCGCCGAAACCAACTCCGCATCCTCGCCACGGATCAACACCCAGTCCTCATGGCGTTCGCAGAGGATCCGGCAGTCATCGCCGGCGTCGAGCTGGCCGTCGGTACTCAAGCCCTCGAGATACAGCCGGAGCCCATCCGCAGCGGCCATCACCGCCTGCCACTCGTACAGATCGGCCGTCCTCGCGCCCGCATCGTCCGTCGGTGGCACGGTCACCACCAGTTCGGCCGCCGATAGGCCGGATTCTCTAGGCCACATGACACCCGCAAGATCCTCGATGATCAAGATTGCACGAACCGGTCCAGTGATCGCTTCGACAGTTTGGCCGCAACACCCCGTCGCGGCCGACAACTGTCGTCATACTGACATTGAAGACCTTCCAGGTTGCCCCACTATCGATGCTGCGGTCCTGCTCGTCCGCAGTCATTCCGCCAATATGGCGATCTGCCCCAGAGGCCACCTCGCAGCCAGCACCGGTCGTGGGACGAAGGTGAGATCGGCATCAATCGTCCTAGAATGAATTAGAACCAGCCGTTATGCTAGATCTAGGCAGTCGCATCCACTCGCCTCGAGTTGGCCAGTACACGTGCAGCCGCGCGCCCCCGCCCTGGCCAAACCCCTTACTCAGCAATCCTGCTGTCGCCGCGCGGCCCGGAATTTCGTCGTATGTCGCGGCCAGCCGCGCTGACGCAACCGGAGTTGCCGGTGCGCGCCGATCGGTCCTCGCTGGCCACCTGTTCCCGCATGCCGCGTCTCCCGGGGAGGCGAAGGTGCTTGCCGCTCCCGGTAGGTGCGGCGCTTGGGGGGGGGGGGGGGGGGGGGGGGGGGGGGGGGGGGCGGGGGGGGGGGGGGGGGGGGGGGGGGCGGGGGGCGGGGGCGG
>NZ_JBJDPS010000006.1:0-300252 GCF_044901685.1 Micromonospora sp. NPDC050397 | reverse complement strand
CCTGTAACTCACTCTGCCCCCCCCCCACTGTCTGACCTTTTTTTTGTTATAAGTATTCCCGTGCCACCCCCCTCCCGGGCCCGGGCCCCCCCCCGCCCCCCCCCCCCCCCCCCCCCCGGAACACCAGTCCCCACAACATCGACGCCGACGTCCGCCCCGCCGCAAATTCGTTCCCGCGCGGCGGCTCTGGCCGTTCGGCGTGACACTGTCTGGCCCGACCCGGCCCAGTCCGCCCGCCTGCTACCGCGCTTCGTCCAGTAAGCGGTGGTAGCCGGAACCGGGTGATGGGCGATGATGATCCGCATGCCGCAACTACAACGCGTGGGCGAGCCGGTCACCGCTCCCATCAGCGCACAAGCGCAGTCGCTGCTCACCGCGCACCTACAGCGTGTCGACCAGTTGTGGACACGGATGGACATTGTGGTCCTCAATCACCCCGCAGAGACGAGCGAGGTACTGAACGACCGCAAGGACCCCCTGCGGGCCTACGCCCATGACCTGGCCATGTTGGCGACCCGGACGGCACTTGATCACCTGCGGGCGTGGCAAACCCTCTTTACTTCCGGCGAGATACCGGTATATGCACACTTCTCGCTGTTGAGGTCCGCTCACGAATCGGCGCTGTTCGCGTACTGGCTCTCGGAACCGGGGCTGGATCGCGACGAGCGACGCCGCCGTGGAATCGCCGGCCAAGTCGCTGACCTCGACGAACGACGCAAGATCGAGGAAGCAATTGGCCGTACCGAAGCCACACCAGGAAAGCTAGCGGCAAAGCGGCTCGAAGACTTGATGGACAAGGCGACGGAATTGGGACTCACCACGAAAAACAAAAATGGGAAGACCATTCTCGCGCCTGGTACACCTTCAGTCGTCGAGCTGTTCGATCGTTACGAGGCCGCGCCACCTGAGGTCAAGGCCAGCTACCTCTATCGCCTCTACTCGGGCTACACCCATGGCAAACAGTGGGCACTGATGCAGGGCGCTCAGCCTCAGACACCGTTTGACTCTTCCGGGCGCACACTCGCCGTCGCCACCAGCAGCGAAGACGTAGCTGCCCACGCCACACGGCGAGTTGTCGACGCGGTAGAGCGGGCAATTGTCAACCAGGAGGAGCTCAGGCGGTAACCGATACGTCGACAGCACCGGTCATCCCAGACGCTCAACGCCGCAGCGACGGTCGTCGCGCGCCAATCGGAGCTACCACTCGGCGCCGGTCCCTCACGCCGTCCCGACACAGTGACAGGCGGTGCTCAGAGCGTAGCCATAACGCGTGTCGGGGTTCACCAGGACCGCTCCCTGATCCAAACTTCGTTGTCCCCGGCTCCACCAGAGGTGAGCTTGATCGACGTTGGGCATCTCGTCGATTGGAGCGATCCCGGACCACCTTCTCAGCGCCGCCAGCGGAACAGCTCTGCTATCGCCTTGATGATGCTCGGCCTGTCCTTTGGGTCGGCGCCCCGCAGGGCTAGGGCGGCGATGATGATCTTCCCCAGTACCGGGAAGATCACTCCAAGGGCGGAGCCGACCACACCCGCGAGGACTACCCACGAGCCAAGCCCGGCAATCGACTGAAGTTCCAACTAGCACCCCTCCACACCCGGGGGCCGAGACAGGTGCGCAGGGCACGGTTCAGCTCGGCCAGTCCTTAAAGCTGACTGGTCTTGCTGAGACCGCGCGGCCGGCAGTGCGTGGGCTCATGTGTAACTGCCTCCCCCAAGAAACAGGCGAGGCCCGTCCCTTGCAGGGTGTTTGGGCTCCTGGTGATGCCGGCTCTTGAGCATCGCAGGTTGCCGTCCGCGATCCTCAAACAACGACACCCAGCAGTGCCGCACTCGCAGCATACCGAAAGCCGGCAACAATCAGTGAGTACCCCAGAACCGCTGTGGTGGGCTCGTAGCCAACTGCACGCCCCGGCGCCGGGCACGCACCAGCTAGCCATCGCCTTAATTACCTGGGCACGCCGTCCGGCGGGACAGGGATCTTCGTGGACCCGGTCTCGGGATCGGCCGATGGCTTGTGCTGCCTACGACTCCTCCCGGCTAAGTCCCTCTTGCCGGCACTCGCGGAGTGTTGGCGGTACGCACGATCGTGCCGTCGACCTGGCCGTCCCGGTCGGTGTCGTCGTTCCTCCCGGGCAGCGCGATGACGTGGGCTTTCAGCGCGGGCCAGGTGCCGCCGTCGGCGGGCCCGCGACAGAACCGCTGGTAGGCGGTCTTCCGAGGCCACAGCGTTCCAGCGGGTCACGCGACGGCGACCCGGTCCGCTTCACCCAATGGATTGATTCGGCGGATCGCCTCGCGTCAGGCAGGGTCTAACGAATGAGATTCATGATCCGCGAGACAGAGCCTGAGCGGCGGCAGGCGCGTCTCGGTCGCCGAGGATGACCTCATCACCTTGGCGATGCCGCCCTCGCCGACGTCAGCTTACCGAGACGAGAGATCCCAAATCAGTACCGAATGGAGGGATTATCCGAAGCTCTTTATGACTCGCCAACCATAGAGCTACAGCCTCGCGTTCGGGCCCCACCCACGACGGAGAAGCGGCGCCGCGAACTAAGAACCTAGCGATAGCGCTCAACTCCTCATCTACTCGCTGCAACTCACGCAAATCCTCTCCGAGTTTCGGCTTCACGAAGCGCGCCCGACCGTCACTCGATGCGTAGAATTCGCTATCGAACTCGGTCAAATCCGACGGAACGCAAGAAAACCCACCAGCTGACGCGAGATGATAATCAGCGACCATCGGACTGATCTGACGGGAATCCGATGGATCAACAAACAGCATCGGATCCGCGGCGAAATCTCTAGCTATTTCCATTCGAGCCCGCACATGCACAACCATATCTAAATCAACTATGACCTCATGCGCCTTATTTAAATGTCGTTCCACACTCCGAGCCATCCAGTCAACGTCCGACACGAGCGAGGCGGCCACATCGAAGCCGTACAGATCAACGCATGCCTCGTTAACGGCTTCCCAGGCATCCTCGACCGTGCGGATCTTCCCTCTGTACCGCCCATGAAGCCAACGAAGTAGATCGAGAAGACGACTCGACGGCATAATACGATGCCACAATTGCGGATCGTCATCAAGATTTTCGGCTGTTAGGTGTTCAAACTGACCCATCAGGGATGCGACCAAAATAGAGGGCCATAGTCGACTGTTAACAACTCGACCTGCCCCAACGCCAAGAGGCTGGGGGCCGATCTCGAGTGCCGCCAGGACATCTCCCAGCCAAACATACTCGTTCTGCCATCGAAGCATATCCCTGGGCATAGACGTCAGAACCGTGAGCGCCTCCTCCATCGGCAGCAAGGCTTCCGGGGGCGCCACTTCGAACGTGGTTGCCAGAGCTTCGAGCTGGGCCCCGCCACTAAAACCGTGTGGGGCCGACGGCAGCAGTACGCGATCCCTTCGAACGCGGCGCGCGTGATTCGCCGAAAGGCGCACAGCCACCCACTGATGGGTTCCAGCAAGAGGCGGAGTCACGCCGTGGAAGGGCGCCACTAGTTCATCTTCCATATAACTGATGGGCACAACTAAAGGACCAGGTGCCGCCAGCAAGGCAGGTATGGTCTGCTTGACCTGACCCCAGAACCTCGAGACCCAACTTCCATAGTTCGTCAGATGATAGTCCAGATAGTGTCGCTGCTCGTGAGCAACGACCATTGCTCGATGAAACTCCTGCGGAACTAGGGTCTTCGAGAAAATCTCACGCGTGTACGTGCCTTCCAAGTTCCACCGAAGAGGATCCACTGGATCTAACAAGACATCTTCAGGGAAGAGCGAGGACTCCCCAAGGACAACTCTCATTAACGATGGGTCGAAATGTACCATCAATCGCCTGATTCATTCTGGTCCATGCGCAGTAAAATCTGTTCGACAACAGCGGCATCTAGACTCTGTCCGGAGTATAGGATCTTCCCCTGCCTCAGATCGCACACCAAGATCTGCGGCGGATTCGCAGCTGGCTCATCTCGGCGTTTGCTACGGCTTCTACTCCAACCTTGCAGCAGTAGTCGAATTGCTTCCACTGAGCCAGCGATAGCACCGACGACTTCTAGCACTTGAAGCGCAACGCCCATGTCTACCGGGAACGCCAGGCCATCCCCGGCGCCATCGAGAGGTCTACGTTCAGTGAGCGATACGCCAGGAGTGGACCCTGCAACCTCGGCCAGGATGTCCAGATCACTCGCCCCGGCGGAAATCGTGACCCCTACAGGCATGAATGTCCTCTTCAGCAGTGCGGCGGCCTCTTAACCAAGCATCGCCAGGATAGTAGATGTGCGCAAGTTTTGGTCTGGCGAGTTGACACGCCCCTCGGGAGTGGACGGCGTCCGGCCGATTGAAGATGTCCGACTGTTTATGAAGCAGTGTCGGCGTATGCCTGAACGTACTCAGCCAGGTACCGCGTTCATGTACCTACCTGTGCACGTCACTCTGTACGTCGGCGCACAGTCAAACAGGCTCTACTTATTCGCCCGAGGCGAAGCTTCACCAGATTCACTGCGGTTCGCGCGGGTGTTGGTGGCGGCCTACGAGCGACTTGATGCACTCAAATCGCCACGACTACGCGTCGGCCGCCGCCACCTACCCGCACGCAGAGTCACGCCCGGTCGCAAGTAGAGGAGTGAACCCACAGGCAGCATGGAAGCATGCGTCGGATTCACGGTGGGCGCCGCGGGCTATCGTGACTTACCCGACCACTGGCAGGAGCGTCTCCAGTTCCACGCGCTCGCGGTCAGCCGATGTAGCCGGTCGGGCGCAGGCTGCCCGGTACCACCACCGGAACCAGGACAATCCACTCCTCCTTGCCGACCCGCGCTCGCATCCGCAACGTCACCTCGTCGGCGCGTACGTGGTCATCGGCGGCGCTGACCCTCCACATGGCGGTCTCCCCGATCGCGATCCCCGCCCTGGTGCCGTCAGGGTAGTCGCTGTGGGTCCATGCGACCCGGCGACCCGGCCGCCCGCCGGCCGCCTCATGGCCAGCCGGAACGGGTTCCTTGTCAATCCCGAACTGACCGGTGTTGAACACCAACTCGTCGTCCAAGCTCTCCACGCTAAGGTCGTCCAAGTCGAGCGGCCCGTCTAAGCGGACGTCCAGCCGCCACTGGCTCACTTCCTCGATCTTCGCGGTGAACCGGGGTGTGCACTCCTGGTGGAGCAGCTCCTCGCTGGCGGCGGCGCTACGTTCGCTCGCGGTGGCGCTACGTTCGCTGGCCTCGGCGGACCGGTGCGCCGCCCACCACGCACCGAAGGCGATGAGCACGGCGAGCACGGCAACGCCGACGGCCGCCCATCCGGAGGGGTCTTCGATATCCACCGCCGAACGATAAGTGCCTGGGAGCATCGGCAACCTGGGCCGCAGGTGTCCTCTCACTGCCCGGAAGTCCTGTTTTCAGCCGTCGTCGGGGTCGATATCCCGGGAGACCAGCCACTGCCCGGAACTGCCGGTGTTCCGGGCCTCGCGTTCGGGCCGGATGACAGCAGCGGTTGGAACGCAGCTAGGCGAGGACCCGGCCGTCGGACCAAGTTCGCACGATCGGGCCTGTGCCCTCGGCGCGGCTGCCGCTTCCGTCCTGTCCCGCACCTTGCCCGGCCCGGCCCGGCGTGCAAGGGAGCCCGGCCCTCGCGACCGTCGCA
Organism: Micromonospora sp. NPDC050397; assembly: GCF_044901685.1. Classification (NCBI taxonomy): domain Bacteria; kingdom Bacillati; phylum Actinomycetota; class Actinomycetes; order Micromonosporales; family Micromonosporaceae; genus Micromonospora; species Micromonospora sp. NPDC050397. The sequence continues at coordinate 294,606 of NZ_JBJDPS010000006.1, read as the reverse complement.
TCCGCGCTGAGGGGTGTGGTGGGGCGGGTCGCGAGGTCGGTCTTGGTCCCTTGCACGCCCGTCCTTAGGACTGGGCTGGGTTGGGGACGTGCCGGGCGGCGCCAGCGCCGGGACTGTCCGAAACTTGGCTCTGGCTCACATTCCGTGGTGACGGAGGGCGGGGGTCAGCCGAGCAGGATGCGGTGTCGCAGGAGAGCGAAGCCCCGCCCGTCCATACATTTGCCGCTTGGGTTGGCCGCTGGCTGACCACGATCGTGTTCGAGGTCAGCCTCTGCGTAGGGCCTCTCCGACCTGCCGCACCGCCTTGGGAGCGACGATCGCCACGGCCACAGCGGTAGCGGTGATGGCGACACCGCCGATCAGCACCATCTTGTTGGACAGCTTGTCGGATTGGGTTGGCCGCTGGCTGACCACGATCGTGTTCGAGGTCAGCCTCTGCGTAGGGCCTCTCCGACCTGCCGCACCGCCTTGGGAGCGACGATCGCCACGGCCACAGCGGTAGCGGTGATGGCGACACCGCCGATCAGCACCATCTTGTTGGACAGCTTGTCGGACAGCGAGCTGAGCAGGTTCTTGCTCTCGGTGTCCTTCGCGCCTTCCATCTGCACAAGCTTCATCAGCAGGTCAAGCACGTACCGCTGCTGCTCCCATTCCAGGTCCTGCGCGAGCACAGCCCGGAAAATGTCTCGAGTGTCCTGGCAAGCCCGGTGGAACCACTCCTGACTTTGGTTGTTGGCCCCAAGCGTGGCGTGGTGATGCCGTTCCAGAACGTCGAGCGCGTCGGTGGCAAGTTTCCTGAAGTTATCCATCTTCTCCACGCGCCGGCGCACCACATCGATGTCCGCGTCCGCCATCGTGGACGCGATGTGAAGCAGCTCGTTGCCCTCGTACACGTCAGCTCCGGAACCGAGGAGGTCGGCCGCCTCGACTTTGTCTTCGCCCTCGTGGCCCACGCGGCTACTCCGATCCCACAGACAGCACCGATTTCACAGCAACGCGCGGGCTGGGTGATCCGGCTCCTCGCGGGACAGAGTGTACGCGGAGCAAGCCAGGGCACACGACGTGAGTCGCACCCTAGAGGGCAGCCGCGGACGGCTGGACCGGCGAGGACGCCTTCACCTTAAGTCAATGTGCCTTTACTTGGAGTCGCGCAAAATTGCCCTCGGAGACTTAATCGGAATCCTCTTTACCTGAGGCAGACGTCACTCACGGTGACGATCGCCCGGCATTCGTGACTGTTCCCGTCCCAAGCGGCCATTGCCCTATGAGACAAACGTCGGGCGGTCAAGAGAATCGCGACGGCCGAGGGTAGGAATAGGCGACCCAGGAAACTGCCGTAGTCAGCGAGCATCGGTCCCATCGGGGAAAGTTGAGCGCTGTAAGTCCAGCAGGTATTGCTGAAGCCCCTTGTGGCGAAACTGGTATCCTACGCCGGAAACCCTCAGCAAGCCGGCCCGGCATCCCCAAGACAGGAACCGGGCGAGTCTCCAAGGCGCACCGACCCCGGCGGAGATGTAAACGGCGATCAGGTATTTCGCCATGATGGACGACGCGATTGCGGCGAAGACGTAGCCGAGCCCTAGGGCGACTCCCACCGGCTTGCCGAGTAGCTCAGTAGTGTAGATACCTACGAATCCTCCAATGGCAACGCCGAAGAGGGCGCTCGCCAGGAAATCTTTTCGTAGGATTGCTAGAGGTGATTCGACAGTTAGATGATCCCACGGCGCCAAGGTCGCGCCGATCGTCCCAGTCAAAGCTATCGCCGCACCGATCGAGATTCCATAACTTGGACCAGTGCTGATGTAAGCGGTACCCCCCGCCAGAACCGCGATCGCCGCCGATGCGGCAACAAGAACACCGCCGCGAGACGTTCTTAACGACCTAAGGCTCACTCGTAGCGGCGAGGTCCTTACCCCGGCTGCCCTGCCCGCGAGCAAGGCAAGCAGAATAAAATTAGAAAAAAAAGCGAGAGCGTAGATCACGGGCGATTCAGGCTTGTCGTTCTCCGAGAATTCGAAGAAACGAAACGCACTAAACGACAAGTTTATAAGCGTAAAGACCAACAATGCTTGATACAGGGATACTTTTCGCCTATCCAGAAGGCGCCACCATTCGTGCAATAGCAACTCCGTGGGTGCAGCCACGGAACGCCGCTTGCCTTCCTCTAGCAGCTTCGCTATCTGCATGAGATGGAGTGTCACCCTGATTGGCTGCTTGCCGTGGTGTCGGCTTCTGGCCGAGATGAAGGTCTCGTACAGCAAGCCTTCAACTCTATTGAGGTATGCGGCAGGTATAGTCATCGCCTTCCGTGACCGACGCTCATCTCTCGTTGGCAAGAAATCCTCAGCGCTTCCCCCACCCCTGAGATAGGTTGCCGACATGGCGAGGCGCCATGGCGTTCCGAGCACCCCTCGCACCGGTGAGGTCGAATCCGCTGCGGCATCAAGAACGATCTTCCACTCGCTCGCGTTGTCCTCGCCGCACTGAGATTCGAGGTAGTCCCGTACATCAATGTACCGCAATGGATGAACTCTTAGTTCATCGAAGCCGCGAATCTGTTTCCGGACTCTATGGTAGATCGTGCTGTCGCTGCGGCAAGTAAGAATTAGACGAGCGCCAACCCTCGTTGCGGAGTAGCGGTTGACGGCGGCAACAATTGTAGCTGTCTTATCGGATGGCCTCGCCTCGCTGTCCACCTCGTCCAGGGAATCAAGAATAGGTAACACGTATCCATCCGACACTAGTCGCGCTGCGACTGTTTGTTTTAGCCTGAAGCGCTCGGCTAGGTTGCCGGCGAGCCAATCCTGTAATTCGAGTTGACTTGGCCAAGTGGGGAGATTGAAGATCACCGGCACCGGTTGTACCGTCCCGCCATATAGAAGTGCCGGATCAGTCTTGCGTCGATGTGCGATGTCCGCCAGCAGCTTGAGCGACAGAACGGTCTTTCCCATGCCCGCCTCGCCACTCAGAAGCACCTTGCCGCAGGTCTCCCTAAGATACAATTCGGCAACGGAGTCCAACGAAACCGATCTTCGCTGCGAGGTTTTTGGGTGTCGCTGACCGGAGGTCGGGCGTTTACCGACGACCTCAAGCATCAGTGGGGCAGCTCGCGAATCGAGTTGATCGGTACCGAGGAGTCGACCCAACTGTTCTCCCTCGATTCGTAGTACCTGTATGGCCAGACCATCAGCGATATCACTCAACATGCTGGGCGATATGTTCCTCGTAGCCGACGCTTTGTCGGCCACCATGACGGCGACTCCTATCAAACCTGCCGATGCTCCGATTATATTTGCCCATCCGACATAATGATCGAAGGATTGCGCGTCGCCCCGATCGAACCAGGCGCCTCCAGGTAGACCGGCAGCAAGCACGATGAGCCCGAATAAGCTTAGGGTCAAACCGATCCGTAACCGGGCCGAGTTGCGAAGCCAACGTCCCACAGACTGTGCCCCTAACGACAGCGCGAACCCTCTGAATGTAGCTAGATAGCCTCGGTCGAGCCATCCCATTATCCACAAAACAGTCAAGGCCGCCAATTCAAAACCGGAAGTTGACAAGAGGTTGGCGCCAGGCATGACAACCGCTCTCCGTCCGGGCCGGCGGCTGGACGCCCTTCCAGCCCAGCTACACCAAACCAGCGCAAAATGAGCGATAACGAGATTGCCCGAGTTCCTGGCCAGCGGGATCGTCCGTCAGGTCCGCGATCACCTCTGGTCGCCTGGAAGGCTGTCCGCCCCCGAGGGGGTGGACCGTTTACACAGGTACCTTCTGCCGGGAACCGTTCACGGCTCGGGTTTCGGCTTTCAATGCGGCGAGTAGCTCGGAGACGCGGGTGTTGCGGATCGCGGTGCCATTGCGGCGTAGGCGGGCGGCGAGGGCGTCTCGGCTGACGGCCGAACCTTCATGCATCAGCTCGTCGCGAGCGGCGCGGGCGGCCGACCATGTGCCAGTAGCTCGTCCACGCCGCGATGCCGGCAATGAGGGTGGTAAAGGTGATCCGTAGGGCGGCGCACAGGGGGCTGAGGATCGGTACCCGCATCATGACGTCGATCGCGACGAAGAGGGCGAGCGGTGACCAGCCGGCGACGACGCGCGCGATGGGGTCGTTTTCGGCGTATAGGAACCCGAGCCCCGCTTCGTTGGACGGTCGCGTGTTACGCAGCGTCACTTACCGGGCTGTCAGCCTGTCCCACAGGGTGTCCAGCACCGATCAGCGTGAGGCTGGCCGACTCCGATGCGGCTCTGTGCGTCAAGCCGTGCCTGGTGATCGTCCGGAGGCGCGCATCAGCCCTGTCGGCTGGGCGGCAGCGGGTAGGTTGCCCGCACCACCAGGACGGGGCTAGGCGTGGCACAGTTCTTTCTGATGCCCCCGGCAAGATTCGAACCTGCGACACACGGTTGTCGACAAAGTAAGGTGGCCGCATATCGCCTCTTGTGTCGGCCATCGTACACCCTGGTCCGATATTTCCTACTCCGTTACCGCCAGCCGCCGCGACCCACAGGTTGATTCCATCTCCTATGCTGAATACGGTCGTTGTACCCATCTTCTGGGAGCGTGAATGTCAACTTTTGAAGTTGAGGTGATATCGGACCCCCTGAGGCTCGTTCCAAACGAAGGTTTCAGATTCAATGACCCGCTAGTGCAGGTGTCAGCGGAATACGATACGCGCCTAGTAAAGCCAGCCATCTTGTTTGCGGACCGAGTGCACCTTGTTAGTTCTCGGTCGACTATCGATCATTTCGTAGGAATGCACGGTTGGCGCATAACCAACATGCCCATGCGCCAGATACAGACATACCTCAATCTTTCGATCGACCGGAATCCGGAAGACCTCGAACTTCTCGGTCTAACTACACTAGACCTAGCCGAAGCCAATGAGGCCCGTTCAGTGAGAGAATCCCTGCGCCAGGCAGGATCGGACAATGAGGCGGCTCAAAATGTCTTCAGCAAGGTTGTGCTTCCATTCTGGGAGCGATATTCCGATCATATAGACAAGGTCATCTACGCGCTCCGGCTAGTTTGGGCAAACAGGCGCAAGGCCCTTATGGCACCTGACTTGAAGCCGGCTATAGACCGAGAAGTCTTAACTGTGCAGGGCTGGGTAGAGGACCTGCCGCCGCACGAACGGATGTTCTTGGCCGACGAGGAATTTCTCACTGAGAGCTTCGCTGGGATGATTGAACGGCTTCAAGATCCCGCTCGGGTCGCCATGCTGGATCCCGCGCTCGCGCCTCCACCAGAACCTGCCGGCTCAGTAAGGCCCGACGCCCCCGCTGCATTGGCAAGTGCGGTCATCTCGCGGCTGCCTGGGCTTGACGACTTGCCGCTGATCGAAGTTCTTGATCTACGTGAAGAGTTGTCGGAATATCTTCCCTACTTCCGCAGTGAGATGATCCGACTGTCCGAAGACCTGACTGATGCGCAGAGTCACAAAGATGTCGCGGCGGAGATTGATCGGCGATGGCATAGGGACCTCGCTCCCGCAATGGAGGAAATACGCAGGGAGGTTGCCGCCGCGCGCTATCCGAGACGACTACTGGATGCCGTGACCAGCGATCCAGCAACAATGGCTTCAGGGGCCGGGGCACTTGTGATTGCGACTGGAGGTCTAGCTGTTGGACTGAGCGCATTGATTCCAGCGTTAGCTGCGGCAGCTTATCCGTTTCTGAAAGCTAAAACACTTAGGGACCTACAGCTCCAGAATGCCCAAACGAACAAGTTATTCTTTCTCTATGCCTTGCAAAACCGAATTACCCGTTAAATCCGCCTGTCTTTCGGGAGAGACCGGCGGGCCGATGACGGGCGCACGTTGGCTACACCATGGCGATCACGGCGATCTGTGATCGTGGCCGCATTGGCCACTACTGCGTACGGCCTGTATCGGCAGCGGGGGGCAGGACGCGTACGCCGGGCCTGGGGTGTGGCAGGCCCAGATCGGGACGGCCTGGCGGCTTTCACGGCCGCCTGTTCGGAGACTGCCGCTGCGACAGCGGTCGAGGTCAGACCTGACGTAGCCGGTCCGAGCCGGCCAGGCGGTGCATCGCGGCGAGCATGAGGCAGGCGTTTGACCGACTCCGACCGCTCCGGCTGTCGGCGGCGGAGCGGTAGCGGCCTGCCATTCGGGTCAGCAGTCGGTACCGTCGCGCCACCCGATCATCGGCAGACACAGCAGGATGGTCCAGCACGTCCGTATGCAAACGGTCGCTCAACTCATTCTCGATGTAGGTCAAGACCCCCGCGAGGTGTGTATCACGTTCGGCCACAGCTAGGACCCGCCGCGCGCCACTGTCGGCGATCAACTCGGGCGAGTCGATGCTATGACGGTGCGTCGTACCAGCACTACTCATCTCGTGACGGTAGTGCGGCGAGGATGCGCCCGGATAGAGCACCACGAGGGACCCGTGGTCGTCCTGGCGTCTGCTCAGCTCATCGTTCGGTCGACTCTCGGCTCGTCCAGCCATCGCTGCGGTGGACGAGATGGACCCGCCGTCAGTTCTCTTGGCACCCACAGTCGTGGGCGCACAATTGCCCTGCGGTCCGGTGCTCAGATCGGAGGCGTGGGCAGGTCGGTCGCTCGTCCCCTCGCTCGGAGTGCGTCGGCGGCCACGATCCCGGCCAGGACCGCGGCGACTGCGGCGGCGATCGCTACTGGTGGTAGGTGTCCCAGGGTCATGGCTGGTGCGATCAGGGCGAGGAGGACCAGGCCGATGATTCGGGGCCAGGAGATCGAGCCGACTACCTGGTATTCGAACAGTGCACGTCCGGCCAGGAACACCACGGGTCCGCCGAGGATGGCGTACAGCCAGACCGGGGTGGTGCGTCCGAGCGGGGTGGTGACGAACAGTTCGTAGCCGACCGAGGCGAGGACGATCCCGGCGACCATCAGTAGGTGGGTGTAGGTCATCGCGATCCCGAGTCGGGCCGGTTGACGAGCCGAGGTGATCGCCGCGGGTAGGAGCTGTCCGGCGCGGTGGAAGTAGACCCGCCAGAGCAGCACGGTGGTCAGGAACGCGACCAGGAACGCGGTTGTCCGGTCGAGGGCGAAGTTCTCGCCGCTGAAGGTCAGGCCGATCACCAGGATCGACTCGCCCAGGGTGACGAGCAGGAATTGTTGGTACCGCTCGGCCAGGTGCTCCCCTGCGATCGACCACTCGGCGACGCGGGAGCGGCCGAGTTTCGGGGTCGGCCAGCCGGACGCCGCTCCGGCGAAGTCGAGCGCGACCGCCAGGGTCCACAGCACGCCGCGTACGCCGTGGTGCGCGGTCACGCCGCCGAGCAGCCAGAGCACCGCGCTCATCCCGAGCCAGAAGATCACCCGCAGGGAGAGGATCCGCTCGCGCTGATGGACGACCGCGAGGAACACCGATCGGCCGAGTTGGACCGCCACGTACGCCCCGGCGAACACGACCGCGCGCTCGTTGAACCCTTGGGGGACGGCGACCGCCATCACCATCGCACCGAACATGCTGGCGATGACGACGAACTGGATCTCGGGCCGGTCCGGGTCCAGCCGGCTCGTCACCAGCGCGGTGAACGACCACACCAGCCAGAGCGCCAGGAACAGCAACAGGGTCTGGCCCGCCTCGGAGAACAGGATCCGCCGGTCGGTACTGAAATCCGTGATCAACCGCTGCGACACCCGGGTCAACGCGAACACGAAGACCAGGTCGAAAAACAGTTCCAGGAACGTGGCCCGCTGCGAGGTCGCCTCGGTACGGAGCAGCCCGATATCCCCGGCACCGGTCATTCGCCCACCCCACCGGAACCAGTCACCGGGCCCCTCATCCACCAGCGATCCTCAGAACCAACGAGGCAGCACCCGGCCTAGATGCTCCCCTCGCCACATGCGCGGATCGAGACAGGGCGTGCGGCCCGAGTTGTGGATCGGATGTACGGCGCGGCGGGACCAACGACGGGCTGCCGTGGCGCTGTGGAGGTGCTGGTCGGCCGAGCGCGTCTACCCAGGCCGGCGCCCGTACGCGCCGAGCAGCCCAGCCGCTGTAGCGGGGCTGGGTGTGTCGCCGTGGTGGCTGCCGTTTCCGTCGCGTCCCGCACCATGCCCGGCCCGGTCCGGCGCGCAAGGGGAGCCCGGCTCTCGCGACCCTCGCAGCGGCGGTTGGCGGTGTCGGGGTCGCCGGTCGCGAGTCCGGTCTCGGTTCCCTTGCGCGTTCGGTCCTCGGGCCGGGCTTTGGTTGGGAACGCGCCGGGCGGCAGCAGCCCACGGGAAGGTCATCGCACGTTCAGGTGGCGGTGCCCGAGCGGGTGTGTCGCGGCGTCGAAGAACATGATGTGGTGCCGGTCGTGGAACAGGTCGGTGAGTTCGGCGATGCGTCGCTGTTGCCTGCGGGCGCCCGCGCCGGTACGCATCGAGATCGCGATGCGCCGGGCCGGTCCGCTGTCGATGGCGTCGACGATGTGCTGGTCGTGTGGGCTGAGGCTGGAGCCGAAGATGACCAGGTCGTGATGGTCGAGGGCGAGTTGGCGTAGGGCGAAGGACAGGTAGTCGCTGCGGCGGATGGCCCGGAGTTTGTCGGCACTGCTTCCTTCGCTGACAAGCAGTGCTTGCCGTTCGGGGTGGTCGAGGTAGCGCTTCTCCAGGTCGAGGAGTCTGCCGCCGTCTTCGTGTTCCCACTTGCCGGTGGTTCCGGTGCGTTCGTCCTGCCAGAGGTGCAGGCCGCCGTGCAGGTGCAGCAGTTGGGTGCGGCCGAGGAAACGCGCAGGGGTCGTCAGGTCGAAGGTGAGCGGTTGGTTACGGTCGCCGCCGCGAGAGAAGAAGTCGGTGACCTTGACCCGCTGGCGGCAGGTCATGAGGCTCCAGTAGCCGAGCAGGTCGTAGTTGGTGGTGAAGACCCGCCGGTAGTTGAGCAGTTCCCCGGCGATCGCCCGCAGAGTCGTCTCGGGGATCTCGTCGTGGCGGATGTGGGTGGCGTTGACGGCTGCGAACAGTGCTTCGCGGATGTTGGCGTATTCGGCGTCGATCAGTCGTTGGCCGTTGCGGGGGCTGCCGAGGGTCGCGCTGACGCGGCGGGCGGCGCCGAGGAGTTGCAGGACGAGTTCGAAGTTGGTGGTGTCGAATTCGGCGAAGAGTTGGGCTGCGGCGGTGGAGAGGTCGGCTTCTTCGTAGAGGCTGTTGTAGGAGAAGCCGGTGCAGATGTTGATGGATGTGCCGTTGCCGAGGAACAGGGTGTTCCAGTCGCCGGGCAGGGTGGCGAAGTGCGGCAGGGTGGTCATGGCTGTTCTCCCGTGCGGTGGTCCTGTGGTCGACAGCGCCGCTCCACCCGCTTATGGGCGGCGGGGCGCGTGTTACGGTGGCGGCGCGGACCTGCCCCACGCTCGTGGATGTGCAGGTCCTGCTGTTTTCCCGCCGTCGTACGGATGGCGGCCCGGGGCGGTTCTAGAGCGCGAGCGGGCCGTGCGGGTCGAGGGGGCCGAGGGTGCGCGGATACCAGTTCCAGAAGCGTCGCTTGGCGGGCTTGCGCAGGATTGACTGGTAGGCGCTCCAGGCGGCGAAGTCGGCCATTTGGACCCATTGGTCGTGTTCGGCGGAGCGGAAGACGGGGGCTTCGATGAGCCCGCGGGTGTCCGGGTGGAGTTCTCGGTGTGCGCCCGCGTAGCGGTGGTCGCTGCCGTCGCCGTCCATGAAGATCATTCCCATGTGGCCCGTCCGGTGGAGTTCGCCGTCGAGGTGGTTGACCAGCGCCCGGTACAACTCGCGTTTGGTTTGGCTGGGGTGTCCGCCATGGCGGTAGACGGTGCCGACGGTCAGTCCCCGGATCGCGGCGATGACGTCGAGGCCGTCGCGGACGATGGCCAGTCCGTGGGTGCGAACGTGGAAGTCCGGGTTCAGGGATGGTCGGCTTCGGCCGCTGGTGAGGTCGGTGGCGTGGAGGCGGGCGCCGGGTGGGATGCGGTGTCGGGCGTAGAGGTCGGCGCGGAAGCGCAGCCACTGCTGTTGGGCTGCGGCCCAGCTTTCCGGGGCGAGGGCGAGCCAGGTGAAGGTGGTGTAGCCGGTGTCGGCGGATCCTGAGTCGTCGATGTAGTGCAGGCGGAACCGGGTGTGGTGATTCATGGGGCTTCTCCAGGCGAGGGGTCGACGCGGCGGGTCAGCGGGGTAGGCACTGGGTTTCGAGCCAGTGGTCGACGTCGGCCTTGCGGTACCGGTTGTAGCGCCCGACTTTGTAATATTTGGGGCCTTTACGCTGGTGGTTGAGGAAGTAGAGGGTTTGCTCCTCGATGCCCAGGTAGCGGGCTGTTTGTTCGTGGGTCCACATTTTTGACTCGTCCATCATCCGCTCCTTGCTGTCATTGAGACGGCAGCCTGACCGGCACATCTGTCGTTCAGGACGCAGACTTTGCACGAGGGGCTTGCGTACTGTCAAGGGGACGAGTAATACTGTCTCCATGACAGCACGCGATGCGGATGAGGCGCCTGCCCAGGTGACTGCGCCCATCAGCCCGGGGGCACTGATCATCGGCCGGCTCAAGGACGGCCGCGCCCGACTGGGCGGGATCAGCACCTACCAGCTGGCCGACCGGCTCGCCGCGATGACCGGCGGCGGGACGAAGCTCAGCGCCAACGTGCTGCAGAATCTGGAAGCGGGGCGTCGGCAGCAGGCGGTCACCGTCGAGGAGATGCTCCTGCTGTCCCTCGCGCTCGGTGTGCCGCCGGAGTTCTTCCTCGCCCCGCCGGAGGGTGACCGGGTCCAACTCGCGCCTGCCGTGGTCATCGACTCCGAGGCGTTCCTGGCGTGGGTACGTGGCCGCCGGCCCCTCCCCCTCACCGACTCGACCCAGTACGAGCAGGTCAGCGCCGAAGTGCTGGGCGACACCGGGTCCGCGACCAACGCGGACCTGAAATCCGAGTTCCTCCGCAACGCGGCGGGAATGCTCGACGACTTCCTCGCCGACAGCGACCAGATCATCCGGCAGACCCGCGGCCAGGTCCGCGACCTGCTGGAAGAGCTGCGCGCAGCGGTCGACGGTGAGACCAGCCGCGAGGACCTGCTCAAGACGATCGACAGCTACCTCGCCCGGCTGCCCGCCAGCTAACCCCTCAACCGCACCCGCCTGACCCGGTGGCTCCCATCGGGCACACCGGGCGATAACCCCATATCCGAACACCGTCCAGCGGCCTTCGCCGTTGGGTCGATACCCCACACCCATACACAGCCCGGCCGGCCGACGGCCTCTGGGCCGATGCCCCACGCCCTGATCCACCCGTGACGCGCGGCGCCGACGGGGCGATCCCACACGCCCTCACCCCACCTCCCCGACGGAAGGAAGTACCCCTCATGTACTGCTCGCACATCCCCAACAACGGGGCCACCCACTACCGCGTGACCTGGCGGGATCCCCAAACCAACCGTCGTCACCAGCAGACCTTCACCAACCGCGTCGACGCCGACGAGTTCTCCACCAAGCCGAGGCATAACCCGAGCGACACCGGGACCTCGGAACCTCAGACACTTTCCCGGCTGTGCGAACAGTCGATCGCCGGTCGCCCGTTGACCGACTCGACCGTGAACCGCCTGCGGTCGATATGCCGGACGAGCATCGCCGCGTTTTTCGGCGACCGCCACCCCGGCGACATCACTCCCGAGATGGTCGCAGCTTGGGTCCGCTGGCTCACCGACGAGCGCCACTACAGCCCGCGTACCGTCCGCGACCACTTCCGGGTCTTGGCGTCCACGACCCGCTGGGCCTCGCAGATCGGAATCCTGCGCGCCGATCCCTGCCGCTGGGTCGCTCTGCCCCGTATCCCACGGCCTGCCGGTCGCGCTCCCGAACCGAGCAGCCGCAGGCGTGTCGGCGGTGGCAGCTCCGGCTCGGCGATGGGCCACAGCCGCGACCACGACCCGATCGCGCGGCTACGCCGCGCGCTGCACGACGCGACCCCCGAGGACATCCAGGCGTTGCTGCGCGAGTTCCACGACTGACCGACGACCACCCCGCTCCCCCGCTTTCGCACTGCTCGTCACCGGGTGCCGCACACCCCTCGCACCGCGCGGCGTCCGGTGACTCCAGAAAGGACACATCCCTCATGTCCACGCGGACTCACCACCGCCAGCTCTTAAGGCAACGGCCGTGGGCTGGGTAGACACCTACGAAGGTGACGGCCAGCGGACCTACTACGCCCGCTACCGCGACCGGCTCGGCATCAAGCAGACCCAGGGCATCTACACCGTCAAACGCGACGCCGAGGCCGCCGCCAAGTCCGCCGACGTCAAGAACGCCGAAGGGCGGATGGGTGACCCCCGCCGGGGCCGGCAATCGTTCGAGCGTTACGTCATCGAGCAGTGGCTGCCGTTCCACGTCATCGAGGCATCCACACTCCAGGGCTACACGTACCAGATCAACAGGCACCTGATCCCGTACTTCGGCGCCATGCGCCTGGTCGACATCACGCCCACCGACATCCGCGAGTGGGTCAGCAAGATGACCGCCGACGGCATGAAACCCAAAACCCTCAAGAACATCAAGAACATCCTGTCGGCGATCTTCACCACCGCCCTCAACGACCAGATCATCTTCTTCCACCCGTGCAAGGGCGTCACCACACCCCACGCGCCGACCAGACAACTGAGGATCATCACCCCGGAGCAGTTCGACGTCATCTACGACGCGCTGCCCGACTCGTTCATGCAGTTGCTCGTCGAGGTCTCCATCGAAACCGGCCTGCGGTGGGGTGAACTCACCGAACTACGCGTCGGTGACCTCGACAAGCGCACCGGCGTGTTCTCCATCCAACGCGCCGTCGTACAGATCGACGCGAAGTTCCACCCGGACGGGGAGAACTTCCTCGTCAAGGAGTACCCGAAGGATCGTGACCCCCGCCGGGTCGACGTCACCGAACAGGTCCTGGCCCGGCTCCTGCATCACATCGCCCAACATCAACTCGGCGACACGGACCTCATCTTCCGCTGGCAACACCCCCCGGCGGCCGGCACCCGCACCCCGCCGAACCCCGACACCCTCGGACTCACCGAACCGAACGAGAAGGGCCGCCAGTACCGGCACGGCACCACCACCGCCTACACCGCGGGCAAATGCCGCTGCCAGCACTGCCGCGACGCGTTCGCGATCTACCGCGCCAAGCGGCGTAACGCCGGCAAGGACTCCCCCCGCCGGCCCCGGCAGCGCCACGTCGACGCCGATGGCCACATCCCCCGCGAGTGGTTCCGCAACCAGATCTGGAAACCGGCGCTCGCCGTCGCCAACATCGGTATCCACGTACGGCCGCACGACCTACGCCATGCCCACGCGTCCTGGCTCGTCGCCGCCGGCGTCGACCTGCAGAAGGTCAAGGACCGGCTCGGCCACGCCAGCATCACCACCAGCGAGAAATACCTACACACCCTGCCCGACCTCGACAAGGCCACCATCAACGCCTTCGCCTCCATCCGCAACCGGAGCAGACGGTAACCACCGAGCCGGAGGTGAGGTCACTCCAGATCGGGCATCCTGCCCTCGGCGCGCAGTTGCTGGAAGTGCAGCTCCGGCGGCGGCTCCTGGTCCCAGTCCGACGGCCGCGGCGTTTCCGGACCGTCCGCGCCCACCCGGATAAACGACTCGACCCGGGTCACCCGGCAGCGGACACCCTTCACCTCGAACTCGTCGGTGGTCGGCGCCTCGAACTCCTCGACCGCACGGTCGTACGCGGCTCTGATTTCTTCGAACGAGGCGTTCTCGTGCGGGACGATGTCCTCGAACGTGAAGCTCGCCAGTTCCCGGGCGGCTCCCGGCGTCGGTTCCATCGAGAACGACCGGGGCCGCCACGTCCCGTCGACGTACTCACCGAGGGTGAAGCCGACCGGTAGCAGCACCACGTTCGGGTGCGTGACCAACGCGCGGCGGGAGTCCTCCCGTACCTCGTCGGGAAGCACCCCCGCCGACTTGTAGATCGCGGGGACGAGCTCCATCCGCAGGATGCCGTCGGACAACCCGGTGCTCGCGCCCGGGTCGATGACGAATCCCTCCATCTGCGACCCCACCGAGCCCGTCGCGCGTCCCTTGCCCTGTGGGCGGGGGTCCGGGTCGGTGGGCCGGGGCGGCTCCGGCCCGTCCGGTCCCATCCGGATGAACGGCTGGGCGCGGATGATGCGATAGCGGCGGCCGTTGACGGTAAGGTCGTTGACCACCTCCCAGTCCAGCAGCCGGATCGCCGCCTCGTACTCCTTGCGCTCGGCCGCGTTCTCGGCGGTGTCCGGCGTCTCGCTCAACAGCCGCCGGAAGTGGGAACCCAGACCATCACGGGTGCCCTGCGGCCGGTTCCCAATCAGGCTCAGAATCCGCCACCGGCCGTCGACTTCCTCAGCGGAGCCGAAGACGGGGGCACCCCACATCAGCCTGGGATAGGCGACCGAACGGCGCCGCGCGTCATCCTCAGACACCGCCGACACCGGATCGTCCCGATGCTCGATCTTGATCAGCAGATGATCGGGCACCTGCTCACCGTATTGCCTCATGCACGCAGTGTGCCTCGCCGTCCATCAACCCGCAGCCCCACCACGCCCACCCGATACGCCGACCTGAGCGCGCCGGGCCAGGATGCACAAGCGGAGCCGGACACATCACGACCGGGCGCGACGTATCCGGCTCAGGCAATTAACTCGCCCACAGGTTCACCGGCAGGGACTCAGTCCGCGCCAAGGTGCGCGAGAATACCGGGCACTGCCACCCGATAACACCGCCCCACGCGCATCACCCTGACAGGGAACCGGTCGTGACGGGCGAGCTCATACGCCTTGCTGCGACCAATGCCGAGGATTTGCCCAGCCGTTTCGAGGCTCGTGACCAATCCCAGTTCTCGTACCTGCTCCGGCGTCCAGCGCACCTTGCACGGCATATCAATTCTCCCCATGTCTGAAGGTTCTCCGGCGCGCGTGTTCTTGCCGGGAGGACCACTGTGCAGACATGCCCTGACCTGCGTCAACAGGCGGCGAGCCACCTGAAGACATCTGAAAATGAGTGACGGCAACTCGTAACGCCCGTCTCAAAATACGGGAGCGTCACCCGCGCATCCGACCGCGCCTCGAATTCCGGGCCGGTCACCGTTTCCGTGCACGTCGCCAATGGTGAACCGTTCGTTCCCATTCATCGGTGAATGCTCTGTGTTGCGGCCACCGATACGACGAGGCTCCGCGACCGGATTGTGGGGGTGCCGGGGTGGGGACTCGGCACGGTCCCGGTCGGTCGTGCCGTCGTCAAGCCGCCCGCCGACGCCCCACGTTCGGATCCGTGGCCGCCCGGCTTGCTCCGCTGCGCCGGGGCGCTTCGCTCGGCCGCAGATCCTCGGCGTGTGGCTGCCGGTCTGGCTTGACCCCGGCGGTGCCCGGCCGGGCCTGTCGTGCTCGTCCCCATCCCGACGGCACGCCCCCGCGGCGGTCGTCGGGATCCCCCCGAACGTTTGGGAGCCGAGCGATGTCCACCGATGACCATGTTTTCCGGAGTGTCCGAGCGGCACTGTCGCTGTATGTGGGCGGTGCCCTGCCCGAAGACCTGCGCGGGACCGCCGAAGCCCACGGCCTGCCCACAGACGGGTGGGTCTTCCCGCAGGAGTTGGCCACGACTTCCGACGCTGGCATCGACCCGCCGACGGATCTCCTCGCGCTCGGTGGGCTTCTGCTCGATCAGGCACGACAGGCCGGGGTCACGCAGTTAGTGCCCGGTGATCCTGGCTGGCCGGCTGGCACCGGCTGCGATGTACTGCCGTGCCTGTGGGTGATCGGTGACGCCGATGTCGCCGGTCTGCTGCGCGAGGCGATCACGGTCACCGGCACACCGGGCGGGACGCCGTACGGCAAGCAGGCCGTGACTGACATGGCCTACGCCCTCGCGACCTACGGCTGGACCGTCGCAGCCGGCGCCGCGACAGGTACCGATGCTCACGCCGCGCTGGCCGCGCGTGCTGCCGGACGCCCCGTGCTGCTGGTCGCGGGCAACGGCCTGGACCAGCCCTACCCCGCCGAGTTGAACGGGCTACTGGCGGATGTGGCGAAGCATGGTGCCCTGGTCAGCGCGTTCCCGCCGGGATGCCCGCGTAGTCGGGCGCGGTGGGCGGTCCAGGAGCGGCTCCTCGGCTCGCTCACCAAGGCCACGGTGGTTGTCGAGGCCATGGTCACCAGCCGGGCGTTGCTGACCGCCCAGGCCGCGGCGCAGACCGGTCGGGTCGTCTGCGCGGTCCCGGGCCCGATCACCTCTACCTGGTCGGCGGGCTGTCACCGGTTGATCGCCGAGGGCACCGCCCGGCTGGTCATCCTCGCCGCCGATGTCATCGCGGCTATCGACCCGCCGGTCGTCCCCGACGGGTCGGAGCAGTCGTTGTTCCAGGTCACTGGCACCGCGTCGTGGGATGACGGCCGTTGGCACACGCGGCAGGTACCGGAGTTCCTCGTCCGGGCCGCATCACACCGGGACGCCGCCGACCGCGGGTTCGAGGTCATCTTCGCGGCGAACCCGCACGCGTACGCGACCTTCGACGCCGGGGTCGTGGGCCCCGGCGGGGTGTACGAGGCCATCCAGATCACCACCGGCTGACCCACCGCACGTACCCCCGCTCGCCTCCGGCAGGTGGCAGGCCAACGGTGTCTCCCTACCTCGCCCGTCCTTCCCCGGACGAGAACCGCTTGCGGGCCACCCGGTGACAGCGCTCTGCGCACCGGGACGGCTCACCACCTCCCCTGCCTTGCCAACACCCCTCGAATCACAGCCCTCACAGGAGGAATCCGTGTCCCTGCCCGATATCAACGAGTTGCAAGACCTGCTCACTCCGCTGTTCCAGGCGATGGAATGGGCGGAGGAGGAAATCGAAGCGGCACGACGCAGACACCGCTACGCCGCCGACCGTATCTGGCACAGCTTCTTGCTCCTCACGCCCACACATGACCTGATGAGCCGTTCGGAGGCTGTGTACCGGTCGCATTGCCGGGAACTGCTCGACCGGGTAGCACGTCGCGAAGACACCCGACCAGGTACTGCCGCCGAGTGCTGCATCGCCCTGTCCGAAACCAGTCTGCGGGCACCGCTGAACACCAGCGCGGCCGGCCTCTACGCCCGCATGTGGGCCCTCGCCCAACTGCCGGCGATCGAGATGACGGACAGCAGCGTGCACTACGAAGCCCTGGAGGGTTCGTCGATCGACCAGCAGGAAGCATGGCTTCGCCGCAAGCTGCGCCAGGAGTCGCGGATAACGGTCACGAGCATTGCCGCCGCAGCCGTGTCACGTCAGGCGTCAGCGGCCTGACGGGTCTCGGCGTCGCGCCCCTGACGCTCATCACCACCTCGTAGACGAAGTACGGGAACCACTGGCCGGTGGGCCTCGATGGTCCCGTCCGCAACTCGCAAGCCGTGTGACTGGCCTGCCCGTCGTAGCGCCATAGCCGATTCGGCAGCACGAAGATCCGTCGCGGTTCGCCGCGTTTTGATCGCTGTTTCTCAGCCCGCCTGATGGCGGGCTTTTTTTTGTTTCTGGGAGACCTCTCATGCCCGCTACCACCATCGCCGTCATCGCGGCGATCGCCACCGCCGAAGTCCTCCAAGCCGTCGCCGTTGGCCTGAAACTGCGGCATCTGCACCGCCGTATCGCGACCATCGCCGAGAGCGCCGGCAGGGACTACCTCACCGGAATCGCCGGACGACGGGGCCTACACGACGCCCACCGCGACCTGGCCATCGCCGGTACCCCGCCTGGTGTCCTGCTTCTCGACCTGGCCCTGTTCAAGGACGTCAACGACACCTTCGGCCACGACACCGGCGACGACCTCCTGTCCGCAGTCGCCGCCCGCCTGGCCACCGTCGCCACCACGCAGCGCGGGCTCGCCGGGCGTCTCGGCGGCGACGAGTTCGTCCTGCTCCTCCCGCACGCCATCACCGACCAGCAGCTCCTGGACGCCGCCGCCGCGGTCCAACAAGCGCTCGCCGAACCCATCACCATCGACGGGGCACCCGGTCCGATTCCGGTGACCTGCGTGATCGGGCTGGCGCCACCGAACGCGACACCCGTTCCGGGTAAACCGTTCCGGGCCGCCGACATCGCCCTCTACCACGCCCGCCACCACCGGCAGACCCACGCCATCTACCACCCCGGCATGACCTACCCCACCGCTGCCGACCGGCACGGCGCCCGCCTGCGCGACCAGCGGCCCGCTCCGCCCGTCGCCGTCTTCGACACCACCAGGTTCCACCGCCTGGTCGACGGGGATGTCTCCCGCGACCTCGCGCACCCGGACAACATCGCCGAACTGAACGGCCTTCTGGAGGTACTCGACCCGGGCAGTCGTGACTTCGGTACCGATGTTCACGACCTGCTCGTCCGATGCGTCGCGCACGGCGCGATGCGGTACCGGGAGCCGATTACCGACGTCAGCGTCCACCCGACCACCGTCGGCGAGGCCCGTGATGGTGGCTTCCTTCTGCTGGTCCACCTGGACAACGCGGTCACCGTCGCCGCCCCGCAGATCCACCCACGCATGTTCCACGGCCAGCGCCCGCGGACGGCGGACCTCGTGCTCAAGGAGATCGCGGAGACCGTCTGCCGGGTCTACGACACCTACCGCGCCCACACGTTCACCCCTCGGCGCCCGCGATGAGCGACACCACGTTGCCGCACCTGTCAGCGTGGTGCCAGCGGTGGAACCAGGGCCGCCACAGCTGGGTTCACCGCCGACACGGTGGCTTCAACGCCCGCCGCTACCAAACCGTCGACTTGCCCGAAGCCGAGGCGAAACGCTACGTCCTTCGGCATCATTACGCCCACAGTTGGCCATCGGCGCGGATGCGGTTTGGCATGATCGACCGCCACGACGGCAGCCTATGCGGAGTGCTGGTCCTCGGCGTTCCCGTGCACCAGCACGTCCTGACCCGCCCGTTCCCAGATCTTGAGCCCTACACCGAGTCATTGGATCTTGCGCGGCTCGTCCTGGGCGATGTGCCAGCGAACGGCGAATCGTGGTTCACCACAGCCGCTCTACGAATGGCGGCCGAACGCGGAGTACGCGGCGTCGTCGCGTTCGCTGACCCCATCCCTCGGGTCCAGCATACGCCCGACGGTCCCGTGACCATCAGCCCAGGGCACGCCGGCACGATCTACCAGGCATGTTCGGCGATCTACACCGGACTCGCCACGCCCCGGTCGCTGATCATGCTCCCGAACGCCACCGTGCTCAACGCACGGGCGGTCGCCAAGCTTGTTGGGAATGAGCGTGGTGCGCGCGGTGTCGTCGCCCGCCTGGTAGCGCTCGGCGCACCACCTCCGGCCGAGGACCAGCCGCCGGGCCGGTGGCTCACCGAAGCGCTCGCCGTCATCGGGGCCACGACCGTCCGGCACCCGGGTAACCACCGGTACCTGATGCGGCTGGGCTCACCTGCGCAGCGGCGGCGTACTCGTATCGACCTGTCCGCTCACCGTTACCCCAAGCGTCACCGGCCGGGCCGGCAGATCCAGTCCGCCCTTGCCGCGTTGGGTCCGGCGCCCGTTGTTGGTCGGCGCTGAAAACACCGAACCTGCCGAGATCACCGGCGGCCGGCCGCGAAGGCAGGCCGGCGCTGTTTGCTTTCCGCGTTGGCGGCGCACGGCAACCCTGCGGTGCCGCTCTCGCTGAACGGCTCCTAGCTCTAGTAGCTCATGACGCTGTTGACACCGGAGCTACCCGAACGTTTGAGGAGTTGCGAACCATGTACGACGACGACATCGGCGACACCGAGTTCCCGCAGGCCGTGTGCATTAACACCCAGGCGCACGCGAAGCACCGGATCGCCGGAACGTGGCGCGATCAGTGCCCCGGCCTCGAAGAGGAGGTGGGCGGCATTCCCGCCACGGCGGAGGAACGCGACGTTCCCGCGTTCACGCCCATCCGCGTGGACCAGGCCGACCCGGGGGCGGTCGTCCTCGGCACCGTCGACCACGGGGGAATCGTCCACACGTTCTTCTGCGAGCGGGGGCCATACGCCGGCCTCACCCGCACTCTCGCCACCCGCCACGCCGGCAAAGCCGGCTGGTGGCGGCTCACCTTCGACGACGGATACCAAAGCGAACACCTCGGGTTCGAGCTACTCGCCGTCACCGGGCAGACCCTGGTCGGAACCGTGACGGACCAGACCGCCACCGACAACGATGACCAGCAACGGGTGACGGTGCTGTGAACATTCAGCGCACCGCTTATCACGGTCTCGAGCGCATGTCGGACCGCGTGACCGCGAAGGCGGTTCGGTCCGGGGTGGTGCTCATCGGCGGCGTTCGGTACGCGTACAACTTCGATCCGCGCGTGCCCGGCTATCACTTCTCCGACCCCGAGGGAAATCACGTCGTGACAGTGCTGGGCAAGCGGATTAGCAGAGTCAAGGTCAACTTCCGGGAATATATGGGCGAGTAGCTCTGAGCCGCGGTTGGGCGGTCCGGGCCGGCGTATACGGCGTGCCTGGGTTGGGGACTCGGCACGGTCCCGGCCGGTCGTGCCGTCGTCAAGCCGCCCGCCGACGCCCCACGTTCGGATCCGTGGCCGCCCGGCTTGCTGCGCTGCACCGGGCGCTTCGCTCGGCCACAGATCCTCGGCGTGGGCCTGCCGGTCCGGCTTGACCCCGGCGGTGCCCGGCCGGGCCTGTCGTGCTCGTCCCCATCCCGACGGCAGCGCACGCAACGGCCGGCAACGCGAGCAAAGAAAGACCACAGTGGATACCCAAGACCGCATAGCTCCGACTTTCGACACACTCGCCTATCCCATTTCTCCCGACTACGTACGGCCCTGGACCCCAGTGCGCGCGCTGTGCGAACTCATCGCGAACGCACTGGATGAAGACCGCGACGCGCAAGTGGGGTGGGCCGACGGGGTCCTGACGATTGCCGACAACGGCCCCGGTATTCCCGAGGAGGGACTCATCCTCGGCTACTCGACGAAGAATGATCAGCAAATCGGCCAGTTCGGGGAGGGGAAGAAGCTCGCCTGCCTGGTCCTTGCCCGGAGCACGGACATCGGGGCGGTCCGCTGCGAGACGGTCGGCTACAGCTTCGTCCCGACGGTCGAGCGGCGTCGGCTGCTCGGCGGCCTGATCCCGTCGCGTTCCGCGCAGGGCGCGGAGGTCCTCGTGTATCACCTGGCCCAGACCGACCGTGCTCGAGGAACCGTGATCACCGTCGAATGCCCTCAGGCAATCGCCGAGGAGGCCATCGGACGGTTCCGGGCGCTGATCGAACCCGGCTACAGGGCGCCAGGGCTCCCGGGGGCGTGTGTGTTGACCGGGGATCCCGGACGGGTCTGGATCGGCGGTGTGCTCGTCACCACCGTTCCGGGATTCCGCGCCTCCTACGATCTGCCGCTGGACAACAAGACCCTGCAGAACCGGGACCGCACTGTCATCGAGGCTGGTGCGCTACGCGACGCTGTCCGCGGCATCCTCACCGCCACCGAGGACCCGGCCGTCATCGACCGCTTCGCCACCCACGTCCTCGGCGGCGGAAGCCTGCGTGAGCCGGAACAGTTCTTCGCCGGGGTGACCCACCCCCGCGCACGGGCGGCGTGGCGGGCGTGGGGGCGCTCTCACCTGCCCGCCCAGACGTTCTACACCGCCCCGGGCGCCAACGCCGAAGCCGCCCTCGACCTGCGCGACAAGGGGTACACCGAGGTCACCGCCCGCGAGCTGCCGGCCAACCATCAGCACGCGCTGATGGACCTGCTCGGCGTCGAGATCGCCCGAGCGTCGCAGCGACGCCACTACGAGCGCAACCGCGACAAGACCACCTGGGTACCCCAGCATGCCCTCACCGTGGCGGAGCGGACGGCGTTGCGAGACGCCTGCCAGCTCGTTCGCCGCACCATCGGGTCCTACGCACTGGACCGGGTCCGGGTGTACTCCGACAGCGAGGAGTCACCCTGCTCGGCCGGGTTCTACCACCCCCGTAACGGTGACACGGCCGTCCACCGCGACACGCTGTCCAACCGACACGCGCTGCTCCGCACGCTGCTGCACGAGGCGGCGCACCGGATCGGGCATCGGGGCGGTGGCCGGTGGACTCCCATTCCCGACTACGGCGACCGAACACGGGGATTCGAAGGAATCCTCAGCGACTTCGGCGGACTGCTTCTCGGATACCTGGACGGCGGCACCCTGCCCGATCCCGTAAACCAGCCAGGCCGTGCACCGGCCGCCGGGGTGCGCCTGTCTGGTGCGGATGACCCGGCTGTGCCGGTCAGCCGGCGGGAGCTGGCGCACCTGCTCACCGATCGGCTGCCGCACGCCCTGACCGCCGGCGGGTACGCCAGCGAGGAGGACCTGGTGGCCTCCACCGCGGTCCACCCCGAATACTGGCGCACCTTGACCAACCCAAGGCCCGCCGGCTACCGCCGGAAGATGGGCGCGGGCGGCCGGGCCTGGGACTACGACAAGGTCGCCCTGCTCGCCGAGGCCGTCGGGGTGCATCCACCCGTGGTCTGGCTGGGCTACAACCTCTGCGAAGGCCCCCTCCACGGGCGTCGACGGGAGAACTGGGGCCAACCAGGCCCGTGGGCGCGCAGGATCCGCGAGCTGACCCTGCGCGCCTGCACCGACCTGGAAGCGCTCGGCGGGCCCTACGCCGAACAGATCCCCGCCCTGCGCGCCCTGGTCAACGGTCAGACACCCGCCCCGACAGGTGACGACACCTGGCAGGCCCCGGCGCGCGCTCTCGTGGCCCTCGAACGTCAGCGGCTCGGCCTGCACCTCCCCGTCCAGCCCACCTAACCGGCGGCCGGGCACAAACCACGGCCGAACAAGCCGGCACCCCCGCGTGAAACGCACCCCCGCCAGCGCCAGGCCAGGCTCCTGCCCCCGACGCGGTGACCTGCTCGACCGACCCCAGCCACACCCGACCCCGAACGAGGGACAGCAGCCATGAGCCATGAAATCTTCCCGGTAGGCGACGCCGTCGTGCGCCTGTTCGACCGCAGCGCCGACCTGGGCAGTGACGACGCCAGCGACATGTACGTCCTGGAAGTCGCCGGTATCTCGGTCCTGGTCCGCTTCCGCACGACCCGGACCAATCCGATGAGCCGACCTCAGCTGTATGTGCACATCGAGAACGAGGGCCGCGGACCGACCGAACTCGCGGTCGAGGTCAGCAACCGCGGCGACACGATCCACCAGATCTAACGCTCCGACAGCACCCCCGCCGTCCCCGGTCCGCCGCGATCACATGGGAAGACGTCGACCTCGGTCACCACCCGCACGGCGAGGCGGCGAACCCCGATGCTGGCCCCGGCCTGCTGGAGCCGTACACGGCTGCTGACCTCGTACTCGTCACCGAGGCGCTGACGGCCGTCTCGGACAGGCCGGGCAACACCCCGCAGGACCTCGCCCGTGCCGCCCTGAACGCGCTCGGGCAGACGGGCCGGCTCGAACCCCTAACCCCTCGGCGCGCGCCCGCGCAGCCCGGCACGGGCCGCCCTCTTCCCGCCCATCCCACCTAAGGACATCCATGAACCAGCACCCGAATCCCATGTTCGTGCTCACCGACGACACCTACAACGCCCGGGGCGCCGTGGTGGTCGAGAACGGCCGCTGGATCGGCCACGACACCACCGGGACCCGGCTGTTCGACCGCAAAAACATCCACGGCACGGAGGCCGCGGCCAAGAACCTGGGCCTGCGCCTCGTCACCAGCGCCTGGTACGGAGTCCAGACCAGCGGCCCCACCAGCCCGGACCGGCAACCAGACAGCGCTCCCGACACGATGCCACACCGGCACCTGTTCAAGACCCACAACCACCAGAGCCGCCCACCCACGTACACCGTCCACAGCAAGCGGGACTGCCCGCACGCCAAGGGCGTCAACCACCAACACATCCGCAACGCCGCCGGCCGCGAGGTAATGACAGCCTGGCTCGCCAACGAACGGCGAGTCGACCGCCTGGAACTGTGCGACACCTGCCTACCCCCATCCAGAGCGAGCATGAACACGCTCGCGGACTTCAAACGCGCCGCCGTAACCGGCAGCCGCTGGATGTGCATCCACCGGATCCACCCCCAGGTATCCGGACTCCGCACCGTCACCGGAGGCAAGACCCGGCTGCGCTACACCGGCACCAAAGCCGACGGATCGACGATCGACAACGGCGGGATGGACTTTCCGAAGGCCAGCGAGTGCCGCATCACCAGCAACGCCATCGACGTGCTGGAGGAAGCCGGATCCGACCTGGTCGCGTTCACGTGGACCCGGCTGCCCGACGGACCGCCTACCGAGACGGTTCGACCGCCCCGCCTCATCACCGCCCGACCGTCGAAGCGCGAACTGCGCGGCACCGCCGAGAAGCGCTGGTGCGTCTACGACACGCAACGCGGCCGGGTCGCACCCATCGCAGGCCTTGACGGTGAGGACGGCGACGGCGCCTACTTCGCCACCGAAGAGCAGGCACAGGCGTGGCTCGACCAGCACACCACCCCAGTCGCCGGCCCAATTTCGACAGGCGATCAGGCCGCGCCGTCCGGCTTCAGCCGCGACGATCAGGACGTGCCCGACCGAGCGGGTGTAGCACGACCTCACCGCCGACGGCGGTGACGCCCCGATGTGCGGACCAGGCACCGGGTAGAACCGGTGCGCACCTTCTACCTGGGCACGCATCGACCCGCCTGGTTGCGGGGCAGCACCGTCGCACTGTTCGTGTCCGACACGACGCTGCGCCGCTACCGTGCCCTGCCTCGCGCCAGCACCACCTGGGCCCTGGACTCCGGGGCCTACAGCCAACTGTGGCGCCGCGGTGGCTGGCAGGACGGACCCACCCCACGCCAGTACGCCGCCCGGATACGCCGCTACGCCGACGAGATCGGCCACCTCGCCTGGGCATCACCCCAAGATCACATGTGCGAGCCCGACATGCTCCACCGGACCGGTCTGACCGTCGAACGGCACATCGACCTGACCGTCGGGAACTACCTCGAACTGAAGAGCGTCGACCCGGGTTCGCCCGTGATACCCGTGGTCCAGGGGTGGCTACCGCGCGACTACGCCCGATGTGTGGCGTTGTACTCCCGTCACGGCGTGGACCTGACCAGGGAACCCCTGGTCGGGGTGGGCTCGGTGTGCCGACGTCAAGGCACCACCGAAGCCGAACAAGTCATCGACACCCTCCGGGACCTCGGCGTACGACGCCTGCACACCTACGGGGTCAAGACGCTCGGACTACGTCGCTTCGCCAGCCGTATTGACTCCAGTGACTCTATGGCGTGGTCACTCGCCGCGAGGTACAGCCCGCCGCTGCCCGACTGCTCCCACCGTGGGCACTGCGGAAACTGCCGCCGGTGGGCCATGCGCTGGCGCCAGGGTCTTCTTCGGTCCCTGCCAGCGGCGCGGCCCTGAGGTGCCCGACGCCCGCAGAGGCGATCCGCTCGACCCCTTCCCTGGTGTCATGTGCTGACGGGTAGGCCCTGAGGCGATTTCGGATTATGCGCCTCGTTGATCTTTGTTCCTGATGAACCGCGGAATTCACGCAAGGAATTTGAGTGAATACGATCCGTAGCGGCGCTGCTGGTTGACTGACCATGGTCTAGCTGGTGGGGTGGGTCGTCAGGGGGACGGGGTGTTCCCTGAACGGTTGGTGTACGGCACCCAGCGTGACATCGCTGGGCACGTTCCATTGTGTTTGCGTTCTTCGCGTGCTGGAGTCGCAGGGAGGGGTGTGATGGTGTGACGGCAGCAAGAGCGGGTTCCCTGAGCGGACTGGTCCGGCGCGGGCTTGCGGCGATGAGTGATGGCGCCGCGCCCCGTGACAGCAGTTCCGCGGAGGAGCACCGGCCTGCGGCGCCCACTTCCGCCTCTGCTAGGCGCCGGATACGGGCTCTCACCGCTGCCATCGTGGTGGGGTCGCTCTCCGCGCTGGTCTCGGCGATCGTCACGGCGGCGGCGGTGTGGCTGTTGCTGGACGGCCGGAGTACGTCGACCAAAGGACTCGTCGTCGTCATCGGGATGGGCGTGGGAGCCGCCGCCGGTGGTTGGTGGAGTCAACCGTTGGTTGCTCGCTCGCTCGCGGCCTTGAACGGTAGCCGCGGCGACGTATGAAGGTGATGTGGTGGTCAGCGGCGGCGAGACCGACGAGAGCCGTCTCCCTTCCGAGTTGACCGCCGGTCCGCGATCCAACCTCGTAGCAGGTGCAGGGTCGCACCGATGGCCGAAGCTATCGCGAGCGCGACCATGAAGCGTCCTAGGCTCAGCCCCAGGTCGGGTGCCTTGGCGACGATCACGATGCCTAGGAGCAGCAGGATCAGCGCCGGTGCGATAAACACCCTCCAAAAGGCTTTCTCGTGGGCCCTGAGCAGGCGGATCTCCTCGTCGACGCTGCCGGTCACGTTCGCGCGGCGCTCGTGGAAGTCGAGGAGGGTCGACAGTATCGCCGGGCGTTGCGCGGGAAGGCTGGGTTGGGCCAGTGGCGGGCTTCCGTCCGGCCTGCGACGGCCCCGTTCCGGCGGGCCGGACCGGACCTCGATGGTCTGCTCTTCGTTGGGACCGACGGAGGCGGCGGACGGCGGCGTCTGTCCTCGGGTATTGAGCGAACGTCTGGGTTGGGGCGAAGGGGCGTTGGACTGCTTCGCCTTGCGCACCTCGACTTGGTTGTCCGCTGGTAGTGCGTCGCGGCCGGGGCCGGGGCCGGGTTCGCGGTCGCGTGGGGTGCCGTGTTTCTGGGGTGGCACGCGCGGTCGATCGGGCGACGGGTTGCCGCCCGCCTGGGGGGTGTTGTGCACCGCTGGAACTCCGGTTCGGGAAGGTCGACGGGACGTCGCACGGGGGCGTCTTTGCCTTTTGCGGCCATGGCGGCGGCGGTGTACTCCCAGGTCAATCGAGTTGAACGAATGTGCGGCTGGCATGTTGCAGGGCGTGTCAACTAGCGTGTGATCGTACACGGAATTTGGTACCACCAAATTAGCGACACCCGATGGTAACTACCCGACAGACGCATGGTCACCATGGGTAGTCGTCTAGTGTCGCCGTGACACGGTCCACATGCGGATATGGGAGGAAAACGGTCGTATGGTGCATGACGTCGATCCGACTGTCCAACGTCGACGGTTGCGGGTGGAGCTCCGACGGGCACGGGACGCGAGGAGGCTGACTCAGAAAGAAGCCGCCGGGGAACTCGGGTGGGCCTCCTCGAAGATCCTCCGGATCGAGACCGGCCAGGTGGGCATCTCGCGCACCGACCTGAAGGCGCTGCTGGAGCTGTACGGGGTGAGCGACCCCGAGCGGGTGGCCACCTTCACCGAGATGGCCGAGCAGAGCCGGAAGCAACACTGGCATACCTACCGAGATGTGCTGAACCAGGACTTCCTCATCTATCTGGGGTTCGAGGGATCTGCGTCCACTCTCCGGCAAGCCGAAACGCTGATCCTGCCGGGATTGCTCCAGACCGAGGAGTACGCGCGGGCGGTCATCGAGGGGTTCAGCACGCCGCAGACCTCGCCGCAGACCATCGACCGGCAGGTCGATGTCCGGATGAAGCGGCAGGAGATCCTCGACCGCGTCGACCCGCCCGCCCTGTTCTTCATCCTCGACGAGGCGGTGATCCGGCGCGGGGTGGGAACGAGCCCCGCGGACTCGAAGATCATGCAACACCAGCTGAAACACCTCGGCGACATCGGAAGCAGGGAGCACGTGCACCTACGGGTGATGCGGTTCCAACACGGCATCCACTTGGGACTCAAGGGGCCGTTCGTCATCTTGGAATTCCCCGACCCGGCCGATGACGACCTGCTCTTCCTCGAAAACGGCACCCACAGCATCGCAACGCGCGACGACGCGAGCGACGTCTCCTTCTACAAGGACCAGTTCCTGCAACTGGAGGACTTCGCGTTGAACGAGACCGAGACCGCCCAACTCATCGAGGAGGTGCGCGCGGAGATGTAGGTGGAAACCGCCTACATCTCTCGCCGCCATCCAGGACGTCTCTATGCGTACCCCGCCCGTGGATTAACGCCCTTCAACCGAAGCGCGCACACCCCTCAGCCGCGGCGGGCGGGCTCGCCCGATACGCCTCCACATCGGCGATGGAACTACACCACGCCGTCGATTCCACCGCTCTTCAGTTCACGCACCATGGACTCCCACGAGGCTCTGCCAACGATAAGAACCGGACCGGACCGGTCCTTCGAATCCCGCACGAGAACACCCTCGTCGCCATATGCCACCTCGACGCAGTTGTTGTCGCCCGCCCCACTTTTCGTGCTCCTCTGCCAGCCAGAAGTTGCCACGTTCAAGCCTCCAAGACGGTCATGTTCAGCTGACACCTTTGTGGACCTATCATGTGGATCATTCTGTAGATCTGCTACGTACAGTCTGTGGGCGGTAGGTGGGATTTCTACCAGGCGCCATCGTACGCTCCGACAGCAACCACCTACGGCCAGTTACGTACACTCTATAGTGATCTCTCGATGCGCCACACGCAAGAGATGCCGGACTACACCTGATTGATGTGGTTTCGGCACGGCCCAACGAACCAGTCAGACGCCACGAGGTAGCCTGCGGGCAATTAGGTGAATCATTGTCACCTTCAACGATTTAGCTTGACGCCCCGAAACACGTCGAACCTCCCGCCGGCCGACCCACAAGAACCGTGGAACTTCCATTTGCAAGTTGCAGAACGAAGTTTCGAAGAACCGCCCCTGACGCACGACGTGGTTCGGTTCGACCGTACCGATTGTGGATCGCTTAGGTGACCTGTCGCGAGGGTCGACGCCCGCTACGCCTTGGTCATGGCGCGACCGGAAGTTGGGGTGCCTACCACTTCCAGACGCATTGGGCCCCCGCAAGTTTGCCTGTCGGTAAGGCTATTGATCACCACGGCAGCCCCACCAACTCCACAACAGACATCGGCCTTTCATTCCTGGTAGCGCGGGGTCGTGCTGCGTCGCCCACACACGTTGCCATGCTTTGTCCGTCCAGATCGCGGAGCGGTCGTGGCGGCGCGGTGCCGCGCTGTCCTTCCCGCGCGTTCTACCGTCCCGGCCCTTGCCCGGCAAGGGCGCTTCCGTCCGCACCGGTCACCGACATACCTGTCGCTGGTGGGGCGTTGGCGCGGGTGACCGGTGCCGGCCGAGGCCCTTGCCTGCCTGCGGGTACCCGGGCCGGTACGCGGCGGGAGTCAGCGCGGCCCCGGCGGGCTTCACCGTCGTCGGGGCCGCGATCGTGCGACTCCCGAAGAGGTGTTCCATGCGATCTACTACTTCCCCGTTTCCGCTGGTCGGTGCCCGGTGAGTGCGTTCGAGGTTCCCAACGTGCACATCGATGCTCTGCTCACCGCCGGCCTTCGTTTCGCCGAAACCGGGTACCCGCTGTCCTGGTACTGGCCGAGCCCGACCGCGGCATCGGATCCGGGGAGCTGGACTTCCTCTGAGTTGCAGGTGGAGTCCTCGCAGCGCCTCCGCTCCCTGAGCTTGCAGACCGCGGGTCGGGTCGGGGCGATGTTGTTGGCGGAGAACCGGGCCAGCGTGAACCACCGGTACGCCGAGGACGAGATCGAGGAGCCGTACCTGTTCACCTGGCTTCCGGGAACTCCGGACCCGGTCGTGGTCCTCAAGGCGCTGTCCTGCTACGAATCCCAGTCGCGTGAGCACCCCGGTTGGCGCGGCAGTGAGGCGTACCAGTTCTGCGACGCGCTTCGTCGTCAAGCCATCGGCCGGCTGCCCCGGTTTTCCGATGCCCCGTGGGTCATCAACGACGCCGATGTGTTCCTGACGGCCGGGGCCCGCGACCGCTGCCCCCCGCTCCCCGACGGAAACCGCCGAAACCCCAGGCACCGGTGAGCGCCTTCCTCTAGCGCGGGCCGCCTCGCCACTGGCAAGTCGGCGTTCAGTGCGGCGTCGACGCGCCAGTGCGGGCAATGACTTCGCCGGGTTCGCCACGACATCCTCGCCGCGACAGCCGCCGACCTGGGCAGAGCCCTGCGCGGTCGCTCGCGGCTTCTCGTCGCTTCTTCCTTCCCTCCTGTGACCGGACGGAGTTCCTCACCATGCCCAAGAACCGATTCCCCTTCCAGATGCGGACCCCCGAGGATTTACTCGGGTTGGTGCCGTACCTGCTCGGCTATCACCCGGCGGACAGCCTGGTGGTGCTGTTCGTCCAGGCCGACCACGAGATCCGGGTCGCCGCCCGTCACGACCTCACCACGCCTGCCACCCACGTCACCGACACGATCCGTGCCGTCGCCGCCCGGGAGCATTCCCAGTCCCTCATTGTCGTCGGTTACGGTCCGCTGAGCACGTCCGACGCGGTCGCGGCCATCGCCGCTGACCTGACACGTCACGTGCCCGTGGCGGAGGCGTTCCTGGTCACCGCCGGGCACTACTACTGCCTCGGGTGCCCCTGTGGCGCCTCTGGTGGGGTGGTGTTCGACCCGACGGCCACGGCGACCGCCGCGCGGGCCGCGTTCCACGGCATCGTCGCCCTACCTGGCCGGTCCGACCTGCTCGCGCTCGCCAAACCCGATCCGGTGGAACAAGCCGCGGTCGGTGGGGAGATCGCCGCCATCCGCAGCGGGGGCTACCCGGAGCCGGCGAAGCTGGCCTTTTACATGGACTTGGCCGGGGACGGGGTTCGGCTCACCGCCGCGCAGGTCGCCGAGCTGGGTGTGTTGCTGCGCGACAAGCGGCTACGCGCACGGGCGTGGAAGGCGACGTCGGGGCGGATGTGGCAGCGCGATCTGTGGCTCGATATGACCCGCCGGATGCCCGACGCCTACGTCACCGGGCCGGGGAGCTTGGCCGCGTGGTGTGCGTGGATGCGGGGCGAGGAGGCGATCGCTCACGCCGCGGTTCGCCGTGTTCTGATGGTCAACCCCGTAGACCGGCTGACTTTGCTTATCGCCGCGGCGCTCGATGCGCACATCCCCGGCTTCACCGTCGGCGCGTGGCCACCCGCCACGACCCCAACCGGCGGGGAGCAGGAATGAGCACCGTGCTGGTCGTCACCGGCGACCCCAACATCCGCGAGCACCTGCATGCCTACGCCGATCGGGTGGGCGTCCACCTCACCGACCACACCACCGTCACCAGCGCGAAAGCGCACTGGACGGGCGCGAAACTGGTCCTGCTCGGCGCCGATCTGCTCAGCACACCGAAACTCGCGTCGATGCCCACCACCCCCGAATTGATCATCGTTTCTGCGAGCCGTAGCGACTTCTCTCCCTTCGAAGCGGCAGCTGGG
The DNA here is from genome assembly GCF_044901685.1 of Micromonospora sp. NPDC050397. Lineage (NCBI taxonomy): Bacteria > Bacillati > Actinomycetota > Actinomycetes > Micromonosporales > Micromonosporaceae > Micromonospora > Micromonospora sp. NPDC050397. The sequence continues at coordinate 263,449 of NZ_JBJDPS010000006.1, read as the reverse complement.
ATCGGTGCGGCGTACGTGGCTGTCGTTCCTGACGCGAACCGGTGGCTGACCGAGCAGTTACGGTGCGCGGGCGGTGATGTGGTCGACCGGCTGCGGTCGGCGGGGTTCCGGATCGGGTACGCCCACCGGCTTGCGGCCGATGACCCCGGTTACCTCCTCAGCCATGACCTGTCGGACCAGCGGTATGACGACGAGCAGGCCATGTTCGTGTCGTTGGAGAAGGTGGCCCGGGGTGACTGCCGGGCCGGGCAGTCGACCACCGTGCACCGCAGCAACTACCGGTCGCTACACCGCGCACACCCCGGGGTGTGGACGGACCTGGTGTTCAGCAACGTGACGGCGCTCGGGGCGTTCGTCGCCGACCTTCCGCCCGAGGTCGTCGACGTGCTGTGCCGGTTGAAGGAGTCGTATCCGCTGTTCGACGAAGACGACCACGCGGCGCTGGAGGACGAGGACATCGACGCCTCGTGGGAGCAGTGGGTTTCCGCTGACGTCTTCACCATGTTGGGTGAGCGGGCGCAGGAGGTGTGGTCCGCGCTCGACGCCGCCACTGTGCGGCGGTTGTGGTGGGACACCGTGACCGGGTTGGGCTACCGGCCCGAGCACAACGGACTCCACGTGATGTGGGACTACACCCGTTTGGTGCCGGCGTTTGCCGCCCGGCTGATGGCGGAGTTCCGGCGTGGCTGGCGTCATGACGACCGCTACCAGATTGTGCCCGGCTACCGCGGATGGCGGGCCTATGAACCGGTATACGCCGTGTTCCTCGCCGACGAGCGGGAGCTGATCGGTTTCGGCTTCACCCGCTTCCAAGCCCAGGTCCACGCCTGGCGGCACCAGACCGCACGCCGCACCACCCTCGTGCCGGAAGGCGAAGTCGCGTGCCTGGTGTCCTGAAGGAATCCGTGATCCGCCTACCGATCACCCTCTACCGCGCCGCCACCCGTGCCGCTGCGTGGCACGTCGACCTCCAGCTCGATGACCACACCGGGTTCAACCCGTACACCTGCGACGCCGTGACCGAGGCCGACGCCAGACGCGACCTCACCCACCTGGTTGCCGAGACGTTGTCCCGCGTGCAGCAGGGACCGGTGGTGGTCATCGGCGGCGAGGGCCAGTACGCCGACTGCGTTCACATCATCAACCCCGAACCGGGCGGCTGGGTTGTACATGTCATCCGTCAAGAGCGCCACACTGCCAGCTGGCACGGGGACTTCACCCGCGCCGACGCCCTCCAGCAGGTGCTCGACCACGTCGGCGGCGAACCGAGCGTCATCCCGCTCTGACGACCGCCGCCCGGTCCTTACCCGACGGTGCTACGGCTGACGCGAACGACGCATCACCCTGCTCCCGCGCGGGGCTTGCCGGGTTCCGGCCGTCCCCGGGGTGCTGGGTGCGAGGACTGACGCTCCCGCCGTCGCTGGCCGCCGTCAAGCCCCGCCCACGCCGGGGCGGGAGACCCCGGCCTGCCGGCCGTGATCGTCTCCCGCCTGTTTCCGGCTCGTCGGGGCTGTGACGTCGTCGGCGCGACCGGCGGGTAGCTGTCCTCGTGCCCCAGCCCCCCACCGGGGAGGCCGGGCACACCACCGCCCGATCCGACGCGCGCCGTGGCCTCTCGACCAGGCCACGTTCCGCCGGGAGGTCGGGCGGTCTCTCTTTTCCCTCATCGTTGTAAGGAGTGCCTTCTGTGTCTCCGATGATCACTGTGCCGGCCAACCGGAACCTGGAACTCGACCAGCTCCGCCGGATGCTCGCCGACCAGTCCACCCGCGTGGTGGATGTGAAGGCCGGGGCCGGGCGGATGCGCGCGGTCGGCGGGAACCTGGTCCTGGACGGTACCGAGCCCCAGCTCGGTCCCGACGGGGTGACGATGACTGCCGGTACGTACGCCCCGAACGACGTGGCGAACACCGGCCTGGCCGACAAGCTCGGCATCCCCGTCGCCTACCTGCGGCGGTTGGCCTCCGAGCACCCGGACCTGTGGGACGACAACGTCAACGGGTGGCTGGAACGCGACCACCGCACCTTCCTGGTCCGCTGCCTACGCGGTAACACCGGCGGTGGGGTCGCCAGGGCGGTGCTGTCGGACCGGTACGCCCGGATCGACAACCTCGACGTCCTCTTCGCCGCCCTCGACGGGATCCGCCAAGCCGGTGTCCACGTGCGGTTCGCCGGCTGCGACCTGACCGACCGGCGCATGTATCTGCGGGTCTACTCACCGCAGGTGCAGGTGGCCGCGCCCCGGCTGTTGGCCCGCTACCGGTCGCCGTTCGACGGTAGGGCCGGAGCGGACCTGCCGATCGTGTCGGCCGGGTTCCTGATCCGCAACTCCGAGACCGGTTGCGGGGCGTTTTCCATCTCGCCGTGGGTGCGGTTCGAGGTCTGCCGCAACGGCATGACGCTGCGCCGCGATGCCCTGCGGCGGGCGCACATCGGGTCGCGGATGACGGCTGACGATGGGGTGGTCGCCGCGTCGGAGGCGACGACTCGCAAGACCCTGGAACTGATCACGTCGCGGACCACGGACGCGGTGACCGCGTTTCTCGACGCGGATTACATCGCGCAGGCGTTGCGGGAGTTGGAAGCCGCAGCGGGCACTCCGATCACCGACCCGAACACGACGCTGAAGGTGGTCGGGCAGCAGTTGCGGTACACCGACGAGCAGCAGCAGAGCATTCTCGCGCACTTCATCGCCGGCGCGGACCTGTCCGCCGGCGGGGTGATGCACGCCGTCACGTCGGTGGCGCAGACCCTGACCGACGCCGACGCCGCGCACGAACTGGAGTCCACCGCGATCCAGGCGCTGCACCTCGCCGCCGCCTGACGGCGGCTGACCTGTTCGGTCGCGGCGAAGTCCTGGATCTGCCGCTCGTCTACGGCGGGATGCCGGGGTGCGGTTGCTGGCCCTCGATCCTGGCCGACCGCGGCTGGCCCCGCTAGGCCCACCCCGTCCCAACCGTTCCTGGCTGCGTGGATGCGGCCGGGGGTGGGTCTTGCGGGGCTGCGCCGATCGGTCGGCCTTGGCGGATCGGGCCAGCACCGCTCACCCGGCGACCGCGCCGGCCGACGTGCGCGGCTTTCTTCCTCATTTTCCCTCGTTGTTGGAAGGACTCTCTGTGTCTACAGCCACCCTGACCCGTTCCTCTTCCGATTCTGACGAGGTCCTCACCGGTGAGATCGTCGGCCCGGACCTCGCTCTGTTCCCAGCGGCCGATCTGCCCGCGCTTCGGTCGGAGTACGTCGATCCGACCGAGTTGGTCGACAACCCGCGTAACCTCCGCACCGACATTGGTGACCTGGCCGACCTGAAAGCGTCGATGGCCATCGTTGGGATTCTGTGCCCCCTGGTCGTCATCCCGGTCGAGGGCCGCGACGGCGTGTTCCAGCTGATCATCGGGCACCGTCGTAAGTACGCGGCGATCGACCTGGGAATGAGCCAGGTGCCGTGCTGGGTCGCCGCCGACGAGGGCGCCGCGTTGCAGATCGTCGCCCAACTCGCCGAGAACGGCCACCGGATCGGCCTGACACCGACCGAGGAAGCGGAGGCGTTTCACCAGCTCACCCTGCTGGACTGGACCCCCGAGCAGATCGCGAAGGTGAGGGCGATCCCCACGGCGCAGGTCAAGCAGACCCTGCAACTGCGTGCCCTTCCGCAGGCGGCCCGTGGGGCCGCAGACGCCGGTGCTCTCACCCTGGAGGACGCCGCCGCGCTCGCCGAGTTCACCGAGGAACCCGCCGCCCTCACCCGGATCCTCAAAGCGACAGGGTCGGCGTGGGGACTGCGGCACGCGATCGCCTCCGAGCGGTCCAAGCGTGTGTTCGGCACGGCGAAGGAACGACTCAAGGCCGAACTGGTTCTCGCCGGGGTGAAGGTCACCGGGAAGCCGAAGGGGTTCCCGTACGACAGTGTCGAGGTGGCCGCCGAGGCGTTGGTCGACGCCGACGGGCAGCGCCTCGATCCGGATGCGGTGATGACACGGCCGGGGTTCGCCGCCTTCGTGGAGAAGGGCCTCGGCGACGCCGCGCGGACGGTGGTGTACTGCACCGACCCGGACCGGTACGGCTACACCCGCCTGAACAGATTCGCCACCCGACTGTCGAAAGACGAGCTGGCCGAGCGGGAGGAAGCCGAACGGGTCCACGCCGAGTACCTCGAGAACCTCACCCTCGCCGCAACCGTGCGGGAGGACTTCTACCGCAAGTCCTACGCCTCCGCCCGCGCCGCGAAGCGCCTGTTCCCCGAGGCGCTGCGCAACGCCGTCGCCGACACCGGTTCGATCCGGTTCGCCGACGCCGACGACCTCTACACCGCGTTGGGTGGTCACGGCATGGACGTGGTCCTGGCCGCCGGAGAGGACCGGCTGCGCCGGTGCCTGGTAGCGCAGTGGATCTGCGCCCACGAGCGCAACCTCGGCTACGCCGCCACCGAACGGACCTGGAGCTTCGACCCGGAGTCGGCGGCGTTCTGGCTCGATCAACTCGTCGCCGACGGCTACACCCTCTCCGACGCGGAAACCACACTGCGGCAGTCCCTGCACGGCGACGACGATCCCGACGAGAACACCGACCCGGAACTCGAACCGGACCTCGACGGCGAGGTGACCGAAATCGAGCTACCAGGAGACGACACCGCTGACGGTGAGCTCGGCGAACCGAGCAACGGGCAGGGAGCAGATCCCGAGGACGGCGCCCCGATCGAGGGCCTGGTCACGGATTCCGACATCGCCGAACTCACCGAGGCCGAGTCCCTGACCACCGTCTGACACCTCAACCCCCTTCGGTGGGAGGCCAGCGCAACCCGCTGGCCTCCCGCCGTCTTGTCGCTTCGGCGCTGGGACCTCATCGCCTGGCTCATCGAGCCCATCTCCGGCGGAACCCCACCCCCGCATCCCCGCACCCTGATCGGAAACGCAGCATGACCATCAACCCTCAGGCCACCACTGGCGACATCCTCGATGATCGAGACGCCCGGCTGGTGCGTATTCGCCAGCGGCAAATCCTGCTCGCCTTCGAACAGCACGGCCCCGGCTACCAGCGGGTCACCGGCGATGGCTGCCGGTACGTGGCCGAGATCGTCAAAGCCACCCGCGACGAGTGGGACTGGATCTACGCCCACGGCCGCACCCACCCCGAAGCGCTCACTGAGACCGGTCCGGTCCGCAACCCGCAGCAGTGGCACGACCTGCGCCGCGAGCAGGGCGAAGCGGCGCTCGTCGCGGCCCAGACGGCGTTCGACGCCGGAGACCATACGGCGGCACTGGACCACCTTGACGAGGCACGGGCACTCGGCATGCTGCCGGAGGAATCATGGGACCGCCTCCGCAACCATGTCCTGGCCGCCCCCGGAGGCGCGCGATGACCGGCGACCGGCATCCGGACACCGTGATCCTCGACGACCTGACCGCGTTCCTCAATCGCGAGGCGGACCCTTCCGGCGCCGACGTGGTCAGCCTGCTATCTGCCCTGATCTCGGGCAGCGGACGGCCGCTACTCGACGAGGCGTGGGAGATCGACGCCGAGGTGACCGAGACCCGCCACGGGTTGCAGGTCGCCGCCGTCACGGCGGACAAGTACGTGGTCCGCGTGTACCAGCCGACCGACCGCACCGCCGACCTACGCGTCGACGTGAGCACAGAGGACGGCGACGACTTCGGGCTCGCGGTGACCGTCAACGGCCGCCCGGTCCTGGACCCCATGACCTTCACCTGGACCAGCACCGTCCCACCCGACCTGCAACTGACAAAGGAAACCCACCGATGATCACCCTGCTGTTCCCCCTGGACGAGGCACTGGTCCTGGCCGAGCACGCCCTCGCCGCGCCGGATCACGTCCGATCGCTGACCCGCGAGGAAGAGGGCCTGCCCGCCGTGCCGGCGTTGCTGTGGGTCAAGGACGACGGCACCTACCTGATGAGCAACGGCATCCCCGGCCTGCCCGCCGATCCGACCCGTCCCGACGCCGGGCACCGGATCGTCTACGCCGACGGCTGGGGCTCAGGGACCCGTCAGGAACTCGGGCACACCGACGAGATCGGTGGCGACGACTTCGTCGAGCACCTCGAACTGACCCAGCGGTTCTCCGACCGTCTCTTGATCGACCTCCTGAGGGCCGCGGCCCGCCAGCGGCGGCCCTGGCTCGCGCTCGTCCTGGACGACCTCGATACGTTCCGGTACGCGTTCCCGACGTCCGACGGGCAGGACCCGGTCGTGAATCGCGGGTCCGCGGCCAACACGTCGCCACGCCCTCCCGTGAATCACCGCAATGTCGGGGGGCGGCGATGAGTCGGTCTTCGCAGGCCGAGGCCCTGCGGGAGATGCGGGACCTCATCGACACGAACGCCGGGAGGGTTCAAGGGCAGTCGCTGCGCTACCGCAGTCACGCGCCCATCCCGGCAGGCTCCCTGACGCCTGAGGCCGCCGCCCTGCTGCACGACAGCATCTACCGGGAGCGGGGGACGCCGGTGACCGGTGACACGATTTATTACGTTGTCTCCTGCGACGGAACCCCGATCGTGTGGCTCACCTACGGTGCACGGGTCGTCACCCCTGCCGCCACGCTGACCAGCTATCAGCTTCGCCACCAGGCCCAAGCCGTTGTCGCCCTGTCCCACCTGTCGCGCGGCGCCCTCAAATGCCTGGCCCATCTGCGTGACGCCAGCAACGGCCGCAGCCCCGGGCCCGAGCCGTACCGGAGTGATTCGGGTACCCAGGTGCTGGTCGCCGACCCGGCCGACCCGACCCTCACCCATTGGACCCGGATCACCGCCGACCCTGCCGAGTCACTGCGTCATCTGCGGCAGGTGTGCGATACGACCGGCCCGGTCCTGATCGTTGACGCGTTCGGGTACGGCGACTACGGCCGCCTCCGCGACCGTCTCGACGTCGAGGTGCTGTGCGTCATCGAAGACCTCGCCACCACCCACGACCTGCTGCCAGCGGTCGTCGGGGACTGGCTGCACGTTGAGGGTGCCACCAAAACCGACCTCACCGCCGACCAGATCACCGCCGCGTTCGCCACCGCGTACGTGGGAGTTCACTCCGGTCGCCACGACTTCGCCACCGTCGAACGCGACCGACGTGGCTGGACCGGCGCCCTGCGGGCCGCTGGTATCCCGGATCGGTTCTTCCACACCGAGGCGTTCGTCGAGGGCCTGTTCCGCGATTCCGTCCGCGACGTCAGGGTCCCCGGCGGCGGCATCGCCGTGTTCCGCCGCACCTGACACATCCACCCACCGGCGGGCCACCGATCCCGACGCCGTAAACGGCCACCGGCGGTGGCTGTGCCGTCCCTCATCAGCCAGTCCAACCCCGATTTCAACCCAGGGGGTTTGCTATGACCGAGACCGTTCACGCCCTCGCCGGCTACGGCCTAGTCACCGTGACGGCCGATGTCCGGACCACCGGCGTCGTCTGCTACCAGGTGACCGGGCCGCACCTACGCGGCTCGATCGCGTTCAAACCCGACGTCCGCGATGACCAGGCCGTCCCGGACCGGATCATCATCCAGCTCGGTGACGGCGACCACCTCTTCGCGCACTACCAGGACGACCTGCCCGTCGTTCACGGAATCACCGCGAGAGGCGGCGCCGTCGTGAACCTCGACGACCCAACCTGGCAGCACCACCTGGACCTGCTTCGGGTGCCCGACCAAACAAAGCGGAACCGCCCCGCGACTACCGCCAAGCTGCCCGAGCGCAGCCGCCGGTACCTCCTGACCGTGATCAGCACGCTCGCCGACTCCTACCGCCGGCTCGACGTCAAAGAGCTGATGCACGCGGCGGCCCGGACCACCGCGAACGCCCGACTCAAGCGGTGGACCCACGGTCAGATCCTCCTCAACCACCATCTCCTGACCGAAGTCCGCAAAGACCTCACCGCGGCCTACTCCCTAGCCGACCAACTACAGGCCCTGTCACCGCTCAAGCTCCACCCGACGACCGCCGCGTCCCGCTGCCCCGAGAGCCTGCCCTTCGCGCACCCCGACACCTACATCAGCGCTGACGATGACGGTGACTGGCTGACCTGCCACGCCTGCGACACCCCCACCGTCATGATCACCCCTGGTGACGGCCTCGCCGGCCTACTCAGCGCCCACGCCGCACACGACTGCGCGGCAACCCGCCCCTCGTAGCCCGCTGAGCCTCCGCTGACCCGGAGGCCGCCACCTCGGTTTCTTCTCGCCCGGTCCGCGCCCAGCGCGGGCCGGGCTTTTTCGCGTTCAGCACCCTCAAGGAGCACCACCATGATCACCATTTCGCATTCGCACGCGGACGGCACCGTCCTGACCGGTTCCCGCAAGGGTGACGGTGTCTACGAGTTGGTCAAGCCGCACGGGTTCCGCTGGTCGTCGTCGGTGGGGATCTACATCCGTGGCAGCCGTGACCGCGACGTCCAGCGGTGGCGTATCGACGCCGCCGCGCAGGCGCTACGTGACAACGGGTTCGACGTCGAGATCGAGGTCGACGACCAGTGGCGGCCGACCGCCGACCGTGAAGCCGACCGCGCGGTCCGCGCCGACGAACGCGCCGACCGACTCCACGAACGGGCCGGCGCCGCAGCGTCACGCCGCGACGCCCGGCAGCACGCGGCGGACCGGGTCTACGAGGCGATCCCGTTCGGGCAGCCGGAGATGCCCGGCCACCACTCCTACGCCGCCGACCACAACCGCCGCGAACGGGCCCGGACCAATGTCAACAAGGCCATCAAGGAGGACCGGTACGCGGGCGACCTCGCCGAACGGGCCAACGCGGTACGCGTGCACGAGGACGCGAAGGACAACCCTCGGGCGATCATGCGACGGCTCGAACGCCTCCGGGCCGACCTGCGCCGCTGGGAACGCGAACGCGTTGCCGCCGCCGAGGCCGACACCAGTGCGGGGTATCAGGCCCGGGTGCAGCGGGAGATCGACCGGCTGGCCGAGGACATCGCCCATCAGGAGGCCAAGCTTGCCGACCGCGCCGCGTCCGGGGAGTTCGTGGCGTGGGGGCCGGACAACCTCGCCAAGGACGACCTGGTCCAGGTGCGCTCCTACGGGTGGTACCGGGTGACGCGGGTGAACCGCAAGACGGTCAGTCTCGACAACCCGATGTGGCCGCAGAAGGCACCCTTCGACGAGATCTTCGGCCGCCGCCGCGACGGCCTGCAGTACGACACCCCGCACGGGCAGCCGTGGCCGGTGCACCTCGCCACCGCCGTCGAGCGGTGGCAGCGTCTGGAGCACGGGGCGCGGATCGCCGGCTACGACCCAGCTGACCAGACCCGTGCCCGGCATGTCCGCTGGGCGCAGCGTCTCGTTCACGGCTTGGACCTGTCGGCCAGCGACGCCGAGGTCACCGCGTTCTGGCCCGGCACCGCCGACCCGGAGACGGTCAGCGAGAGCCGCCGCCTGTCGGCCGCCTACCTCGCGGTGTTCGACCGCCTGGAGGCCGGCGAACTCGTGCCGGACATCGTGGCGTCCCTGCTCGCGGACCGGCGGGCACCGTCGTGGCGGCTGCCCGACGGCGACCCGGTTGACCGCCACCCGCAGGACCTGCACCCCGGCGACCTCGTCAAGGGGGTGTGGCAATACTCCGGCGGTCGACGCGAGTTGTGGCGGTACTTCGCCGGACCCGTCACGGCGGTCGGGCCGGTCGAACACCGCCGTGAACTCGGCAACTGGGTGAGCGTCGCCCTCACCGACAGCCCACCCCGCGAGTTCCAGACTCACCAGTGGCTCGCCGTCTTCCCGGGCAGGACACCCGAGCCGCCCGCTGTCGTTTCTGCGGCTGCCGGCCCTGGCGTTGACGAATCCGTCCGGGACAGCGGCCTCTGATGGGCGAGCTCACCCTCCACGACACGGCGCCACGGTTCCACGTCGAGCGCAACGACACCGGGGACGTCGAGTTGATGGTGTGCGCCGACGGGACCGCCGTGCGGATCAACATCGGTCGGGACCACGACGACGCGTCCAGCCTGGCCGAGCGGCTGCGGGACCTCAGCGAGAACACGGCAACGGACATCCTCGCCGATTGGTGGGACATCCCCGACGAGTCCGACGCCTACATCTCGTTCGACCGGGACCGGTACCACGTCACGCTCGAAGGCAGCATCGTCGGGACTTTTCCCAGCCGCGACGTCGCCGAGATCGAACTGGCCCGCGCCATGGTCACCCACCAGGTTTTTCCCCGCGCCTGGTACATCAACGACCGCGGAAACTACAGCGACATCGACGCGGATGTCCGCCGTTGGCACGACGAGGGCGGTGACCAGATGGTGCCGCTGCCCGGCGTCGAGTACCAGCCCGGTGACCTGGTCTGGCACGGCGACCCCGACTGGCCCTACAAGGTGGTCGACGACTGGGGCGAAGCCGGTGTCGAAATCCACACCGTCGGCGACCCGACCGTCCGCGCCCACGTCACCGACCGCACCCAGCTACGGCCCTACTCGCTCTGACAGCTGCGCCCGTGCGAAGCGGGTGCCATGAAACACGGTGAGACGCGGGCGAGGCGCGAAGACGGTGGGCAGCCTGCCCGACGCGGCCTTGCGGTGCCCGGACGCCGGTCTCCCGGTCTCGACAAAACCCACCCCCAACTTCCCGGCATTCCGGGGCCGAGGAGCGGACATGACTATCAAGACCATCCGCGACTACGTTCACACTCCCGGAAACCCGGTCCTCGACCGCCCTGCCGCGCTGCTGCGCCTCACTCACAACGGCAGGCCCGGCCACGCGATAGCCGTCGGCGACGTGGTCCGCCTCGCCCCCTTGACCGAGCCACGACCCGGCCATGCCGTCCGACCGGGCGGCGAACACGAGCAGCTGCTCGTCACCGGCGTCGACCACCAGGCCGGGCAGGTCACCGTCACCTTGGACGACCAGACAACCACCACGTTTCCCGGCGTCGACGTCGAGGTCGTCACCCTCGCCCATCACCCGACTGTGCCGGACGACTTCCTGGAGTCGATGACGTTGGAGCGGGCGCGCACCCGGATGGCGCTGATCGCCTCGGACTACGGCCGGTACCCGCAGTACGGCGAGGACTATTTCGCCGCCTGGGTGTTCGGCCGCGCGAACGGCGAGATCCGGTTCCGGAACTCGCCGCACGGGCACGTGCTGTTCCTCGCTGGGCAGCGGGTCCTGGTCCGCGCAGACGACCGCTCGGTGTACGGCCCAACCAGTCCGGACACCCTCATCGCTTGGTCGACCCGGTGGAGGCGGCACGGGGCCGGGGTTTCGTTGTGGCACCACCAGATCCGGCTCGAAGCCGGGGGACGGTGATCGGGGCTGCTCCTGCGGCAATGCCGACTACGGCGCTCCCGGTCACGACGGCGGCCCGAGCGCGACGTAAATCCGCTGCGCCGACTCCGATTCGACCGCCAGCCCACGACAAGGGCCGGCGGTCGTCTCGGTTCTTCGGCAGACCCAACCTCACTCTGAAGGAAACGATCATGACCAGCACGACCATCGACCTGCGCACCTTCACCACCCGGCCCCGTCCGGCGGCGCGACTGGTCGACCCGCACGCGGTGAGCGGCCTCACCGTCGACCCGCTGAGGCAGGCCGCGAAGGATGACGCCGACACCGCCGGCGACCGGTACGCGACGCTGGAAGCCGGGCAGGCCGCCGAGATGCTCGCGAAGGTGTTCCCCGGTGCGCACCGGGTGGCAGTCGAGATCAGCTACGACGCCCCCGAGGTGGCGGCGAAGCTATGCGCGGTCTGGGATGCCGAGCGGCGGATGCTGTGGCACTGCCCGTCCGACGGCCAGATCGGGGCGCACCCCGACGCGGTGACGCGAGCCGAGGCCGAGGCGTACGGCGGGCCGGTGATGCCGGACCTCGACACCGACACACGCGACGCGATCGAGATTCGGCTTGAGTTGGCCGAAGACTACGGGCGCGGGTTCTTCCTCTCCGCCCCCGAGACCAGCCCGGTCGTCATCCAGCCCGGCGGAGGGCTGACCCGTGCCCGCTGGTGGTACGAGGGCGATCTGCGGGAACTGACGGTGCCTGACGCGATCGCCGAGGCGCAGCGGCAGCGTAACGAGCCGAAGAACATGCCGGCCGGTGAGCTGTGGGTGGTGTCGATCTCGCACCGGCACGGCACGACCGTCGAGGTCCACCGGTCGGAGAGTGCCGCGAGGCGTGGTGTAGCCGAGTTCGCCCGGGAGTGGTGGCCGGAGGTATCCGGCCACCACGGTTGCCCCGTCGACCCGCCCACCGCCGACGAAGAGATCACCCGCCTCTACTTCCACGCCGCCCAGGACGAGTCGTGGTCCGTCGACAGCGTGACCCTGGCATCCGACGAACCGCCCGCTTCTCCGGCCACGCCGGGACGCGATGCCGTACAGCGGGTGGTGACCGTCGGAGGCGTTGCCGCCCAGTTCACCGGCGACGAGTTGGACACCCTCGCCCGCACCGCCGGTGAGGTGGTGCACGGCGACGGCGACCTCAGCGACCCACAACGGGAACTCGCCGGCCGCGCCTACCGGGCGCACATGGCCGAGATGGCATGACCCCGACCGACTGACCGGGATGCCACCCGACGCCGACCGCCCCCGCGTGGCCTGCCGCTCCCGTCCCCCACCGCCCTCATCAAGCCTGACCCACAAGCCACCAAAGACGCTCTCGACCAACTAACCCCGACGAACTGCACCACCTCCGACTCGCCGCCGAAAAACTCTCCAGCGCCGCCGAAGGCGCCTACTACGAACGGGCCGAACAGTGACCACCCCAGCGCAGAGCCACCCCGACGAAGCCCCTTGGCAGGAACCCAGCACCACCGCAGACCGAAAGACACATCTCACCCTGCCCCTGACAGCACCTTTCCCCACCATCAGCGCTATCGAGACACTGCACTTCGACACCGGCTGGGTCCGCTACCAGATGACCGGGCCGCGGCTCACCGGCAGCATCACCATCGCCGCCGATCCCGCCCCGACACTCACCACACCCGAGGAACGAATCCGGGTCGAGCTCGGCTTCGAGCCCAGGCCAAACACCTTCCGTATCGACCGACCTCTGGTCAACGGCATCGAAGTCAGCGGCTCGTGCACGATCAGCCCGAAACTCATCCCGGACATGACCTACGGGAACCTCGGACTCCGCCGCGTCAGCCGCCGACGCTGGGACGACGCCGTACCCGACCACAGCGCCAAATACCTCACCGAGGCCGTACGGGCACTGCTCCACCGATGGACAACCCTCCCGCAGCGCCACGACCTCATGCACGCCCACGCCCGACATCTGGCCCCGACCCGCCTCGCCCACCTCCGCACCTACACCATCGACCGGCTACGACAGCGTGAAGTCGACCTTCACCACGAACTTGCCGACCTCCACCGCGAACTCACCGCCGCCGAGGAACTCGCCGCCGAACTGCACACCCTGGCCACCTCACCACCACGCCAGCCCACAACCACCCCTGAGACCAACCCACCCCGCACCCAGCCGCTCTAGGCACCTACGGCCTGGCGGCGGAGCCGCACTGGCCCCCCGAGCACGGCAGAAGGCAAACCTCGGCGCCCGGAACAAAGCGCCGAGACGCCCGGGTGCCACGCACCATGGAGGGAAGCAGGGGAGGTGAAGAGATGGGAGAGAGTCTGCTCGGCGCGGCCTTGCGATACGCGGAGGCCGGTATCCCGGTGATGCCGCTACACACCCCCGTCCCCGGTCGGGGTTGTTCCTGCCGGGAGCGTGACGGGTGCGGCTCGCCGGGAAAGCATCCACGGCTGCGGCATGGGCTGCACGAGGCGTCGACCGACGCCCGGTTGATCCGGTCGTGGTGGCGGCGCTGGCCGAGGGCGAACATCGGCCTGTCCACCGGAACCACGCTGGATGTCTGCGACGTCGACACCAACGCCGGCCTGCGCGCGGTCCTCGATCTGCTCGACGTGGTCCGCCCGGCCGGGCCGCTCGTGCGTACGGGTCTCGGCTACCACCTGTGGTTCGCCCCGACCGGGTACGGCAGTCGGATCGGGTTACTGCCCGGGGTGGACTGGCGCGGCCGGGGCGGAACAGCGGTCGCGCCGCCGTCGCTGCACGCGACCGGCCACCGGTACCTGTTCACCCAGCCCTGGGACGGCGACACACTGCCGCAGTGCCCACCGGCGCTTGCGCGGTTGGTGGTCCCACCAGCGCCGGTGGTGGCGGTCGCGGCCGAGCCGATCGCCGACGTCGATCGGTACGCGCAGGCCGCGTTGGACGGGGAGGTCGGTCGGATTCTGGCCGCGCCGCGTCCGGCGTTCCGGGGCGGGCAGCGGGTGACGGGCGGTGGCCGTAACAACGCGGTGAACCGGGCCGCGTTCCGGCTCGGCCAGCTCGCCGCGAGTGGAGCGCTCGACGAGGCCGTGGTGTGGCCCCGGTTGACCGACGCGGCGGTGTCGGTGGGGTTGAGCCAGGGGGAGGCGCGGCGCACGATCGCGTCCGGTTGGCGGGCCGGTCTCCGCCGCCCCCGGCGCTAACCCGGTCCGCGACCTCGATTGGCGGTCGTTGTGCACCGGTGGTGACGGCCGGGGCCGGTGGGGCCGAGCGCACGGGCAGCGGGCGGGTCGGGGCTTGCCGGTTGCCGCGGCACCGGGCCACGAGTCGAGGGCTGAACAGTGTGGTGCTGGGCCCGGCAGGGTGCGGTGCGGTTGTCGGCCGTTGGTGGTCGGTGGGATCCGTGGCCGCCTGATGCCGCTGCTGAGGGACCCGAAGGTCAGCCCACCCGGGCGCGGGGCCGCTAAGCCCATCCAAAAACATCTTGGCTGTCTTGTCTCGCTCCGCTCGACGCCAAGATCTTTTTGTCTGGTTGCTTGCAGCCCCGGCCCACGGGCGGGCTCTGACCGGCCCCGTCAGCGCGGCACCCGGCGCCGGATCACACGACCCGGTCGGCACCCGCACCCCGCACCACCCTGATGGGAGCACCGTCATGCTGTTCAGCTTCACCTTCGAGGGCAACCTGGCCGACGAGCCCGAACTGCGCTACAGCCCCGCCGGCAAGGCCGTCTGCAAGCTGCGCGTCGGACACAACACCCGCCGCCGCACCACAGCTGGCGAGTGGGTCAACGGGCCGACCATGTGGGTCACCGTCACCTGCTGGGAAGCCCTCGCCGAACGGGTCGCCGAGAGCGCCAAGAAGGGCGACACCGTGATCGTCGACGCCCGCGACGACCTCACCGTCTGGGCCTACCTCAACCAGACCACCGAGAAGCCCGCCGGCCAACTCCAGGTCACCGCCGCGAACGTCGCCCTCTCGATGCGATTCGCCGCAGCGCAGTCCCAGCGCACCGCCAAGCCCGCCACCGAGCAGGACCCGTGGGCGCCGTCGGACCGCGACCTCGAACCGGCCTTCTGACCCCAACCCTCCGCGCGGGGCTGGTCGCCCTCTCACCGGCCGGCCCCGCTCGCCTCGCCGAACCCCTGTCGACGTTTGGAGCACCCCTGTCATGTCCTTGTTCGCCTGCGTCATCGAAGCCCGGCTCACCGCGTCCCCGCAGACCGGCCACACCCGCGAGGGCCGCGAGTTCGTCCAGTTCCCCGTCGTGCACCGCGACCGCTACCGCGACCACACCGGCAAGTGGGTCGACTCCCGCGCCATGTTCTTCGAAGTCATGTGCTGGGGCGACCTCGCCACCCGGGCCCGCAACCTCACCCGCGGCGACCAGGTGATCATCGAGGCCGGGCAACTCCTGCCCTACATCAACGACAGCGACCTGCCCGCGATGAAGGTCCAGGCCCGCAACCTGTCGGTCTCCATGCGGTTCACCGACGCCCACGCCGGACCGCAGGTCAAAACCCGTCGCGGCGACATCGTCACCACCGCTGACGGTGAGCAGTACGCCGCCGACGCCTACCCGGACGTCACCACCGACCGGGAACTTCTCCACCACTGAGGCGCCTCCGGGAGCGGGCCGGTCGCGGACTCCCACCGCGACTGGCCCGCCCGAGCCCGCCGTTCCACCCCGACGCGTACAGCGGCTCACACCCATCCCCCCTTGGAGCCAACTCTGTTCACGATCCCGACCGCGCCCGCCCCACCTGTGCACTACCGGGACCAACCCGTCACCCACCACTGCGGCGAATACGTCTACCCCGGCCGCCACGTCGTCGAAGGCGACTGGCTCTACCCCTCGCCGGAGATGTGCCGCGACGACCGGCCCGATGGCCAGTGGATCGCCAACGGCCAGGTCCTGGTCTGCCGTTCCTGCGGCCTGGACTGCACCTAACCCAGCTCGAACCCTTTGGAGCGACCCATGCCCCCGACGAGCCAACAGCGTTTCACCGCCGCCCGCACTCACCTCGTCGCCGCCCACCGGGCGTTGCGACCCGTTGTCGAGGCCGCCCACCCGAACGCGGCGAGGTGCCTACCGATCCCGCCGATCAGCGTCCCCAACACCATCGCAGACGTCCGCACGCAGCTCGACATGCTCGCCGCCAACCTGTTCGACCCCAAGCACCACGGCACACACCGCCAGTGGATCACCGCCTGGAACCGGTGCACCCACCTCGACCGTGAACACGCCATCGCCCTGAAAGAGCTCTACTACCGCTGGTACCAACTACTGGCCGCCGTCTGGCACCGCGTCGACAGCAGACCCGTTCCGGGCTCCGCCGCCGACATCGAAGACCGCAGCAAGAACTTCTTCTACTGGCTACACCAATACCCGGCTGGTGGCCGGCGCCACGACCGCTGACGCATCCCGCGCCCTCACGGGTTGCTTGCCCGAGACGGCCCTGCCGCATCCCGCCGCAGCGGCGGATGAATCGCACCGCACATCCTGGCCGGCGTGGTGGGAGCCCTGCACGCAGTCCCGCCGTTGAACGCGGCGGCCCGTGCCCCGGGCACTGGATGCCCGAGCCGTTGTCCGGAGTCGTTGGCGTCCCACACCGTTCATCCCGGCGGGCGAGGCGTACGGGCCGCCCGGCTGGCCCGCGGGTGCCGCGCTTGCCAGCCCCAGTGGTGACCGACCAGGCCGCGTCAGGCAAGAGCCGTCAAAACATCTTGGCCCGGTCCGCTTCGCTCCCCGGCCGCTGCGCTTCCAAGATCTTTTGCCTGGCTTTCTTGCCTGCCCGCTGGCCATGGCCGGTCCCTCACCGATCTGTCAGCGCGGCACCCCGGGGCCAGACCCGCAGGGCACCGCCGCACCCGGTCCACACCGCCAGGAGGCATCGTCATGCGCCACACCAACCAGTCCACCGACTACCGCCGCAGCGGCAACGCCAACCCGACCCGACGCCACCGGTTCGTCCTGGTCGGCCAGAAGGACTTCTACGACCCCAGCAGCCCCGCCGACCTGGCCGAGTACCGAATGGTCGTCCGCTACCGCCACCGCTAATCCACCAACACGGACAGGGCCGGACCCACCTGGGTCCGGCCCTGTCCGCGCGTCACTCCCACTCCCGCCGCTCCCCCGACGCCACGCCGCTCGCCTCTGCAACCCCACCCCCGCCGGGCGCCTCATCCCCCTGGCCCTCGCTGTCCTCCTCCGCAACGAGCCCGGCCGCCGGGGTAACGCCTGCTCGTGCCACAGCCGCGCGGACCCCGGACACCGGTAGACCGGTCATCCCCGCAATCTCCACCACCGGCTCGCCGAGCTCCTTCAGCCGCGCCACCGCCGCTTCCGCATCCCGGTCGAGCAGCGCCGCCGCGGCCTCCGCCTCGGTGATGATCCTGCGTGCTCGCTCCCCCGCCTCCTCCCGGACCTGCGCCGCCCGCCCGGACCGGTCGAAGTAGAGCCCCACCGCCGCCGTCACCGCCGCCTCGTGCACCGCCCGCCGCGCCAACCTCGCCGCCGCCACCTCCGACGCCCGCCGCGCCGCCGACCTGTTCACACCAGCACCACTCAATCGCTTCACCATAGCCCAGACGATAGCCACGGAAAAGCAATCCACTCAAGCCCAAGTCGCAAATTCAATACACATCAAGGCAACTGAAAACAACCGAAAGCAAAAACCCCCGAAACCCCACCACTACAACCCTTCCACCAGCCAAAACACCAAAACCTCACCCTAAAAGAGAACTCCCACACACCTCTTGCAGATGCTCTTGTCATGGATCACCTCCGGCGGCTACCGTCCCCATTCCGCACACACCAAAAGGCACCACCGTGCCCACAGACAGCGGAATTCGCGGACACCGAATAACAGCCATGGGGAGGTGTCGCTCCGATGATGACGTTGCACAAGTTGTCCGTCGCCGACGGCTACACCTACCTCACCCGACACGTCGTCGGCGGGGACCACGACCGCGAACCCGGGCAGAGCGCGGCCGACTACTACACCGCCAACGGCAACCCGCCCGGCCGGTGGGGCGGACGCGGCCTGGCCCAACTCGGGCTGGCCGGTCAGGTGACCGAGCAGCAGATGAGGCACCTGTTCGGGCAGGGCATGCACCCCGACGCCGACCGGCTCATCGCCGCCTACCTGGCTGAGCACACCCGCGCTGGGATGACCGAAGTACAGCTGGCCGAGGTGACGCAGCAGGCGATCCGGCACGCCACCCTCGGGCGGCGGTTCCCGGTCTACAAGACCCTCGAAGACTTCGACACCCGTGTGGACGAGCGCCTTGCAGTGATTAGGGCGGAGGCCGGGCGGGAGCCGACGCAGGCCGAGGTCGGCAAGATCCGCATGGAGGAGGCCCGCCGGGCGCGTGGCGGTGTCGCCGGCTACGACCTGGTGTTCACCCCGGTCAAGTCCCTCGTCCTGCTCTGGGCCCTGGACGAGCGGCAGTGGGTTCGAGACGCGGTGCGGGCCGTGCATGAGCAGGCCCGCGACTCCGCCCTCGCACTACTGGACGAGCATGCCGCGTTCACCCGGATCGGTGACGTCGGGCAGGCGCAGATCGGTACCCACGGGTTGATGTACGCGGTGTTCGACCACTACGACTCCCGCGACGGCGATCCGAACCTGCATACCCACGTGCCGATCAGCAACAAGATCAAGGGAGTGGACGGGAAGTGGCGCAGCCTCGACGGCCGCGCCCTCTACCGGATCGCGGTGGCCGCGTCGGAGCACTACAACTCCACCGTCGAAACCCTCGCCACCCAGCACCTCGGCGTCGACTTCGAAGTCCGCCCCGACACCGCCGCCAAACGCCACCCCGTACGGGAAGTCGCCGGCATGCCCATCGAGTTCGTGAAGACGTTCTCCTCCCGGCGGTCAAACATCGAGGCCCGCTACGAACAGCTCATCGTCGACTTCCGCCGGGCGCACGGCCACGACCCGGACAACCAGGCCGCGTTCCGGCTCGCCGGGCAAGCCAACCTCGACACCCGAGGACCCAAACCCAAACCCCGATCACTGGCAGCGCACCGGACCGAATGGGCCGAACGCCTCACCACCACCCATGGCCAAACGGCACTACGCCACCTCGTGAAGACGGTCGCCGCGCCCAAACCGGAGGCGGTCCGCGCACCGTTTTCCACAGAACTATCCACAGCCCAGATCGGCGCCCTGGCATCGCTGACGGTGGGCCGGACGGAGGGATCCCGGTCGACCTGGACGGTGTGGAACCTGCGGGCCGAAGCCGACCGGCTGCTCCGCGAACCACCGCACACGCAGTTCCCGGACGGCATCCGGTTCGCCTCCACCGACGACCGTGCGATGCTGCTCAACCGGGTTGTCGGTGAGGCGATCGGGTCGTTGTGCGTGCCCGTCACCGCCCAGCCCGACCTGGTCGAACCGGCCGCGTTGCGGCGCCCGGACGGGACATCGGTGTTCGTCCAGCACACGGCGATGCGCTACACCAGCCAGGAAATCCTCGACGCCGAACAACGCCTCCTCAACGCCGCGCACACCCCCACCATCCCCAAGTGCGCACCACTGGCCGTGCACACCATCCTCGACGGTTACGAGGCCACCTTCGGTAAGACACTCGACCCGGGTCAGCGGGCCATGGTCGTCGCGTTCGCCACCGACCCCCGCCTCATCACCGTCGGCCTAGGCCCCGCCGGTGCCGGCAAGACCACCACCATGCACGCCTACCAACACGTCCTCGCCGCCCACGGCCAGCGACTCATCCCCCTCGCCACCTCCGCCGCGGCGGCGGCCGTCCTCTCCGCTGACCTTGGTGTTCCGGCCGAGAACCTGCATAAGTTCGTCTACGAACACCTCACCCACGGTCAACCCGCACCACGCCGCGACGGCACGCTGCCGGCGCAGAAAGCCTTCTTTCATGTCCGACCCGGTGACGTGATCCTGGTTGACGAAGCCGGCTTGGCCGGCACCCGTAACCTCGACACCCTGCGCGGCATCGCCACCCGCCACGGTGCGGTGATCCGGCTGCTCGGCGACTACCGGCAACTCTCGGCGGTTGAGTCCGGCGGCGCCCTGCGCCTGCTCGCGACCGAGGTCGGCGCGGTCGAACTCACCCACCTGCACCGGTTCACCAGCGCCGCCGAAGCCGACGCCACCCGCCGGCTCCGCGACGGCGACACCACCGCCATCGACTACTACCAGGCCAACAACCGGATCCGAGGCGGCTCGGCCGAAGCGATGATCGAGCAGGCATACAACGCCTGGCACACCGACATGACCAACGGCCTCAAAACCCTCATGTCGTCATCCACCACCACGGGGGTGACCGCCCTGTCCGCACGGGCCCGCGCCGACCGTGTCGCCGCCGGGCAGGTCGAAACCGAAGGTGTCGTCCTGCACGACGGGAACCTCGCCGGGCGTGGGGACTGGATCGTCACCCGCGGCAACGACCGGAAAATGACCTGCAACCGAGGCAAGGACTGGGTCCGTAACGGCGACGCCTGGACCGTCACCGCCCGCCGCCGCGACGGCTCCCTCAAGGTCCAACACCTCGGCCACGGCGGCACCCTCACCCTGCCCGCCGCCTACGTGGCAACCCAGGTCGAACTGCTCTACGCCACCACCACCCACCGCGCCCAAGGGTCGACCGTCGACACCGCGCACGCGCTGATCACCGACGACATGACCCGCGAAAGCCTCTACGTCGCCGCCACCCGCGCCCGCCACCACACCATCCTCTACGCCGTCACCCACCGCATCCTCCCCCTCGACGAAGACGCCCGAATGGACCGAACCGTCTACGACCGGCACGCCCGCGACGCCCGGGAGATCCTGGAAACCGTCCTCGCGACAGAGGGTGCGCAACCGTCCGCGACGGAGGCCATAGCCCGCGCGAAGGAGGACGCGCTCAGCCTCGCCACGCTCGTCCCGCGTCTGCGCTACGCCAGCGAAATTGCCGACACCGCGCGCCTGCGGACTCTCGTCACCGGCACGCTCGGTCCGGACGGCAGCGGGCTGTACCGAGACCCGGCCTGGGCGGCGGTTGTCCGCGCATTGCGCACCGCCGAAGCGCAGGGGTGGGATCTGCAGCAGGTTCTCGCCGCGACCGCCCGCCGTGGCACCCTCGCCGCCGCCGACTCCCCGGCGCAACTCCTCGCTTGGCGTATCAATGACCACATCGACGGCCGCCGGCCGGCCCCGGCCCTGTCCCAGCCGACCGTCGCGGACACCACCCGCTACGCCGCCCTGCTTCAGCCCATCCTGCGCACCACCGACCCCATGAACCCGGTCGACGGCACCCGTGCACCCCGGCTGCTCCACACCGACCCAGCCACCGGAGTCGTCGATCACCAGCGAATCCTCGCCGCTGTCCTCGGTGACCGCGATGCCTCCCGCGCCGCGGGAGAGTCGGCTTGGCCGGCGTTGCGTAACGCGATCCGACGCGCCGAACACGCCGGCCACGACCCCCTCACCGCCGTGGCCACCGCCGTCATCTCCCGACCGCTTTACGACGCTCGGTCCCTCTCCGAAGTCCTCGCCTGGCGCCTCAACCACCACCTCGACACCACCCCACCACCAGCACAACCCGGCACCACCGACGCCTGGCGCACTCTCGCCTGGACCCTGAAAGCCGCAGAGGCCCACGGGCATCCCGCCGAGCATCTCCTCGCCGCCGCACGCCCCGGCAGCGACCTCGACGGCATACGCCACCAGCTCCAACACCTCACCCGGCCAGTCCCCACGGCCGGGCCGCTGCCGTGGCTCGAATCCACCCCGCAGACCACCAACCCGGAATGGGACACCTACCTCAACAACATCAGCCAGCTCATCAACGAACGCGTCCACAACCTGACCATGAACACGATCACCAGCCGGCCCGCCTGGCTCGCCGGACTAGGCGAACCCCCGACCGACGCCCGCACACTCACCGAATGGATGCGGCACGCGTCGACCGTGGCCGCCTACCGCGACCAGCACCAGATCACCCTCGACGACCCCACCCAACCACTCGGCGCGTACGTCCCCGCGCACCACTCCGGGCACCAGGCATACCTCCACACCGTCGACGCCGTACTCGCCGCCCGCCACCCACACCACACCCCAGCAGACCCGATCACCGTTCGGATCACCGCCGACGTCTACCTCGCCCTACCCGACACCGACCGCGACAACATCACCAGCGCAGTCGCCGCCCGGCTCGGCGACGACTGGCTCGGCCCCCGCCACGGCGACGCCGACACCCTCCTCACCGCACCCACCTACGCCACCCACCTACAAACCGAACTCATCAACCGCGGACACCTCACCCCACCACCCATCACCACCCCCACGCCGCCACCGCCCCCAGCAACAACGCGTCCGGCCACCCTGCACCAACCCACCTTCGAACCGCCCCTCGAACACCCGCAGCCTCACCCCGGCATCGAAATTTCCTGGTGAGCGTGCCGCTCACTACCCGTCTCAAACTCCGCAGGCCGAAGCGCCAACTGCCGAGCGGCGGCACCAGTTCAGCTGACGTCAGCACCAATCCGCCGGTCCTGTGATGGGATACGCCGCATGGTCGAGTCGCAGGCGCCGGTGTTGGAGATGTTGTGGGAGGCGCAGGACCCCCACCACACGCTCAACGCAAGGTTCGGCTTCAGCGACGGGCACGCCGCCGGCTCCTGGGTTGCCGACACGCTGGACGAGCACTGGGGCGTTCACATCGACTCCTGCGAACAGATCGTGATGAGCGACGGCAACGCGCTCGCGTGGGTCGGCACGCCGTCCGGCCGACTGCTGGCGAAGTGGTCGGTGATGCCCGAGCGTTTCCCGCGTTTGGCGCAGACGGCGCGTCTCACCAGCTGGCTTCACAGCCGACAGCTGCCGGTTTCGGCGCCGGTTCCCGCCCGAGACGGCCGTCTTCAGGTCGAGGTCGACCGTGTCTCGATGGGCCTGCAACGCGAGATCGTGGGCGACCTCCTCGACACCGCTGATCTCCACCAGGTGCAGGCGGCCGGAGCCGTACTGGCCCGCTTGCAGGACGCGCTGGCGGCATACCCGAACGCCGACCAGATTCCCGCGCTCGCCGTACCGCCCAAGCCGTTGACGGTCCGGATTACCGACTGGCTCGACTCCCGCGCCGACCATCTGCCGGTAGCCGCTCGTGACACGCTGCGCGGGTTGGTCGCCAACGCACCACCCGGCCAACTTCCGCGGCAGCTCGTTCATTTCGATTTCCGCTCCGCCAACATTCTGTGTGCCCACGGTGAGGTCGCCGCGATCCTCGACTTCGAGGAGGCCCAGCATGACCACCGGCTCGTCGAGCTCGCCCGCGCGGCGGTCCTGCTCGGCACCCGCTACCACAACTGGAGGCCGGTGTCGGCCGAGGTTCGCGCGGCGTTCCTCGCCGGCTACGAGTCCGTGCACCCGCTGACTCCGACCGAGGCGAGCTGGTTGAACATCCTCCTGCTCTGGCAAGCCCTCGCGATGGTGCCACCCGGCGACGACCCGACCGGGTGGGGACCGTCGGCGCTGAACCAGCTGACACGCCCCTAACGGCCGAGAGCCGAGACGGGCAAGCGCCATCGCCGTTTAGAGGAAGCCCAGTTCCTCGCGGAGCTGCCGGACCGCTGTCTCTGCCTGAGGGTAGGGGTATCGGAGCCGCAGGAAGCGCGGGGCTGTTGGCACGTTCGGAGGCGTTTGAGGTTCAGGTTCCAGACCTAGTCAGCGGGCTCGTACCGGAAGTACGTGCACGCGTCTCAGCTCCTCAGGCGTCAAGGTCCAGACAGCTGACCGATGCTGCGGACGAGCAGACATCCGCCAGGACGATCGCCGCCAGCGGCAAGGGAGCCCGAGCGGCCCGGTCGTCCGCACTGTCGAAGTACCGTGCGACGGAGAGCGTCTCTCTCGGCTTCAGACCGGGTACACCTTGTCGAGCACCGGACCTTGTTCAGACTTGGCCGACACCTCGCGTTGGTTCTCTGACCTGCGTCGTTCGGCCGGTACTCTTCTCAGAGTTCGGCGACGAGCACCCGCCGCCACGGTCACAGGCAAACTACCCGCGCCTGGGAGGCCCTCTGTGACTGCGCTGTTCGCCGTCGACGGACACCATCTGCTCTACCGCGCCTGGTTCGGTTTCCCGGCCCGGATCATGAGCCGCGACCGTACCCGCGACCTCACCGGCGTGTTCGGCTTCCTCGCCCTCGCTCGGAAAGCCCACCACCTGCACGCCCCCGACAGCGAAATGGTCGTCGTCTTCGACGGAGAGTTCGGCACGGCGGATCGTGTCCGCGCCGAGCCGACCTACAAAGCCAACCGCGCCACCGCCGATCACACCCCGATCAAATCCCTCCCGGCCGTGAAACAGGCGCTCAGCGCCGCCTGCGTGAGATGGGCCGAACTCGACAACCACGAAGGCGACGACGTACTCGCCACCGCGATCAGCGCCGCCACCAGGCAGGGACGCCCCGTCATCTGCTTCTCCGGCGACCGGGACTTCTACCAGCTCCTCGACGACACCGTCACGATCCTCACCCCGACGCGAGCCGAACTCACCGGCGCCGACGTGCAGCGGCGATTCGGCGTACTGCCCCGTCAGTGGCCCGACTACCGGGCCCTGACCGGAGACCCCGCAGACAACATCCCCGGCATCAGAGGCATCGGCCCCAAGACCGCGGCCTCCCTGCTGTCCGGCGGTCTGCACCTCGAAGATCTGCCCGCTTCACCCCGGCTGGACAGCCCCCGCTGCCGGGAGGTGCGTGAGCAGTGGGACCAGGTCCTCGCGTGGCGCGACATCATCCGCCTGCGCGACGACGTCGCCCTGCCCGCCGACATCGTCACGGGGCAACCCACCCCGCCCCTCCCCCGAGCCGCCCAAATACTCGAACACCTCGACCTCTGGTGACCGATTAAATGGTCCGTCACCTGGTCTGACAAGCGTTCTCACTCGACTGGATGTGGGTAGTACGTCGTCGGCTGGCGGCGGGACCGACCTCAGCTTCCGCAAACACCGGTTCCGCCGCCCGCCCCTCGAACGGTCCGATCCTCAGGGACGCGCGAGGTAGATGAGCGGACCACGGGCGTCGACCTTCGTATACCGCTCACTCATGCCGATCTTGGCTGCGATACGGAGCGACGCGACGTTGTGCGGTCGAATCGTTGCCCAGACGCGAGGGACAGCGGCTGCCAGCCCCTCGTCCAGCACGGCGTGGGCGGCCTCCCCGGCGAACCCCTGGCCCTGGTGCGAATGCCTGATCTCGTAGCCGATCTCCGGCTCGACCTGCCCGACCCGGCCGAAGAACAGGCCACAGTTGCCCAGCAGGTCACCCCCAAGGCGCGCGCGTACGGCGTACCAGAGCAGTCCGGATTCCTGCGCGACCTGGACCCGCCGACGGATCCAGGCACGAGTTTGTTCGGCCGAGGTGAAGGGGCCATCGCCGATGGTGTGGGTCTCAGGGTCACTGAAAATGGTGTGCAGCTCATCGGCGTCCGCCATGCAGAACGGACGCAGTTCCAGACGAGGGGTCGCGATCAGCGTCCGCACAACGAGGTCTCCCATCCACGTTGGTTGGACAGCCCGCCCGCCTGGGAACATTCATCAGCGCCTGCTACAGGCACACCTCTCATCTGGCGCACTCGCAGCTCCGACATCAGCTGGCTCGCTCGGGTGTGGGCCGGCGCTGGTCGCGGATATAGACGACGGCGGGTTTTCCGCCGCCGGGCAGGCGGCGGTCGACCTCGAACAAGGTGGTCGCCGTGACCAGGTCGGTGAGCTTGGCGTATCCGTAGGTGCGGGAGTCGAAGTCGGGTTGCCGCTTGGTCAGAAGCTGCCCGACTGCGGCGAGGTGGGCCCAGCCGTCGTCGCCGGAGGTGGCTTCCACGGTGTCGCGCAGCAGCGTCACGAGGGCGGTGTCGCTCTTGAGCTGCCCGGAGCGGGTAGGGGTTCGGGGCTTGACGACGGTGGCCTCGGCCGGTGCGACGGGGTCGTCGTAGGAGAGGTTGTCGGTGTAGACGAACTTGTCGCAGGCGGCGACGAAGGACTGGGGTGTCTTCCGTTCCCCGAAGCCGTAGACGGTGAGGCCGGATTCGCGGATCCGGGAGGCCAGGCGAGTGAAGTCGCTGTCGCTGGAGACGATGCAGAAGCCGTCGAACCGGTTGGTGTAGAGCAGGTCCATCGCGTCGATGATCAGGGCGGCATCGGTGGCGTTTTTGCCGGTGGTGTAGGCGAACTGCTGCATCGGCTGAATCGACTGTGCGAGCAGTTGTTCCTTCCAGCCGCGTAGGCCGGCGCCGGTCCAGTCGCCGTAGGCGCGTTTGACGTGCGCGGTGCCGTACTTCGCGACCTCGGCCAGCAGTGGTGCGATGAGTCCGGGCTGAGCGTTGTCAGCGTCGATGAGGACCGCCAGCCTGGCGATGCTCTGCTCGATAGCGTCCATCGGTATCTCTCCTGCCAGGGCGGTGTGCATACATCCTGGAAGCCCCGCGTAGGCGCGGTTATGACGATGTCGTAGTGCCCACCGTATCGGCCGGCCGTCGGACGCTGGTGAACTCGACACTGATATCTCAAATGATCGACTCCCCCGCGTCGGCTCAGCGTCATCCCGAGCACCGGCCGCGGGCACGGGCCTGACCATTCGACCGAACGAACTCCAACCCGGACGGCTCCGGGCCACCGCCGAAGCGATACAGGGAACGAACCATCGGGGCCGCCGCGGGAACGGATACGCGCCGAGCTCGAGCGGATGCCCTTTCCTCGCGAGATCGTCGAAAGCGTGGAAGCCCTCATATAGGCACTTGTCTGCGAAAGTGACCGGCGACGGGGCTGTCACGGAAGGCTATCGGATCGATGGGTCCCAAACAACGATCATCGTCGGCATGGGCAACCCCGGAGTCTCGGTCTGAAGCTGTGGCAGAGGCACCCAGTCCAAGCCAACCATGACCGGGCAGTCGCAGGGGAGTTTGTCATTGCCCAGGGTCGGCTCGCCGTCGGCCACCTGCACGGCGAAGCAGGATGTCAGCCCCGACGGGTACGGCATGTCGAGCAGATACCGAACGGCTAGGGGCCGAAGACCAACCTCCTCGACCACTTCGCGCCGGACCGCGTCCTCGGCTGTTTCACCGGCGGCTATCCCCCCGCCCGGCAGCGTCCAGTATTCCTGACCATCGTGGCGGCCAGAAGGACCGCGGGCCGCGCTCCCGCACCATCAACAGCCGGTCGCCCCGTACGATCACCGCCGCGGCTCGTCGACGCTGGATCACGGCCACATCACCTCCGGGCCAGGGGTGATAGCGGGCACCAAGCTGTTGCCCATGTCAGCAGTCTTTGGCTACGGGTGCGTTGCCTCATGAGGTCTCGATTCCCTCGCGCAGGGCGTCTGTTGCCGCAATGGGGTCCTCCATGACGGCGAGCAGTGCCTCGTGCCGATCCTTGGCGTATGTCTGCAGTTGTTCGGGCAGCAACGCCTGTCCGAGGACCAGGTCCTCGTAGGGGTAGACCGAGCTGGCCGTGTAGCAAATCCATGCTGGGATGACAGCGAGTAGATCCTCCGCCCTGACGTTCGGGTGCGCCGTTCGGTACGCGGCGGCCATCGTCTTCAGGCCGCGACGCCATTCCTCCCCGAGGAGGACTAGCCGATTCGGGACAGTTCCCAGGCCACTGGTCGTGCCCGTGGTGGCCGGAAGTCGATCAGCGCGGCAACATCGTCGCCCGAGAACAAGACGTTGGGTGATGCAAGGTCGCCGTGCACGATCTGGCTCGTCAAGGGCGGCAACCCGGCAAGCATGTCCGCGACCCTGGGCACGATCGATAACCGCCACCTGAGCACGTCCGCCGCCCAGTCGAGGAACTCGTCAGGGTCAGACGCTCGCGATACTTCGGCCAGCATCCTCTCGAAACGCCGCGCTGACCGGGCGACGTCGCACACGACCGCAGCCGGCCCGATCACGGCTTGGGCCATGGGGTGGCCGGCCAGGACACGGTGCAGTCCGCCCACCACGTGGCCGACAGCAGCCATCCGGCGGGATCCCATCGCGACCCCACCGCCCGGCTCACCCGCCACGAACTCCCACACCGAGAATCCCGCCTCGCCGCAGGGGTGTATCGCGGACCCGCTGATCGTCCGGACCACGCGTGCTGTTGGCACCCCATGTCCAGCCGCGAACTCGGACAGTTCGATGGCCGCTTCCTCGGCGTGCAGGTCGACTCCGGGCAGGTATTGCTTCGCGAACACCGGCCTGCCGCCCGCCGTGCCGGCGTAGTTCACCGTCGTCTGCCCGCCGAGCACTCGCCGCAGTTTTGCCTCGGGCAGTCCGTAGGCCGCGTGTAACGCCGCCGCGAGGTGGGACTCCTTCTCGACCACGGTCATTCCGTCGTCGCCGACGATGGCAGGTCTTCGGGTCGTGGCGTCTGCGCGGGGTGAGGGTGCGACTCGTGGCGATAGACGGGCTTGCCATCAATGTCGTCGGTGCGCCGGTAGACATGGTCCACGCGAGGGGCTGGATCGGCATTGGTGCCGATATAAAAGCCCGTCTGGGGCAACACCAGCGTCGCCGGCAGGCCACCATGCCCGTCAGTCTCCACGAGTTGGAACCGGCCATCCGCCGGGCCGTCCAGAAGCCAAACCTCGATTGCCCCCACCGCCCCATCATGGCGTAAACGCGGCTCGCCCTCTTCCCACCGCCCGTTGATGTCGTGGCCCGCAGCCACGCTGCCAGCGGGGGTCTCCTCCGAACAAGCGCCAGTCATCTGTTGAGGGCGTCTCACGTCCTGCTCGGGACCTTGCTGGCGGCTCTTGCCTGACATCTGCGGTTCTCGATAGCGTGCGGGCCGGGTGGCGGAGGTGAGGCGTTGTCGTTGGTCGCCGAGGTCGTGGCGCGGCTCAACGCGGTCCGCGTCGACCTCCATCAGCAGCGGCAGAGCGCATTGAGCCTTGCCGACCAGCTCGATGAGACCACCCGCCGGCTGACCGCGATGATCGGCACGTCCACCAACCCTCATGCCCGGATGGCCCTGGCCCGCCTCGCTGCTGGGGCGCAGCGGTTACGTGAGGGGGCGCAGCTTGCCGGTGGCGCCGAGGCGGCCGTCGCGGCCTACGTCCGCCTCATCACTGGTACAACAGTCGCCACCGCCGGTGGCGGCGAGGCCGCCGCCTCGGTCGGGCCCGCTGCGGCGCAGGCCCGGCCGCAGAAGTCGGCCGTTGACGAGATTCGACCGCATGTCGGGCGTGATGTCGCTGCGGGGCGGTTGTACGACACCGAGGGGCGGCCGTTGACGCCGTTGGTCGGGCCGGGGGACACCGGCGCCGGTGCGGGTCTCGCCGCTCCGCTGCCGTCGCTTCGGTTCATCAGCCATATCGAGTCGAACGCCACCGCGCACATGCGCCGGCATCGCATCCGGCACGCCGTGCTCTACACGAACATGAGGCCCTGCCTCGGCGAGGACGGCTGCACCCAGAACATCAAGGCCACACTGCCGGCAGGCTATAGGTTGACCGTGTACCAGGTACGCCCCAACGGGGGCGTGCGGGTCTGGCTGTTCGATGGAACCGGGGAAGGGATCGCCGATGATCGAAGCTGACGAGCACCCCGTACAGGGCGACGAAGCCGCCGTGGCGGACCTCCAGGAGCGGGCACACATCCTCGATACCCCCGCGCTGACCGCACACGCTCTGTCGCTGGGAATCCGCCCTCCCGATGACGGGCCCGGCTGGCTCATCGTGCGCGAATACGCCGACGACGGTGCCGACCGGGGTCTGTTCTGGGTTGGGCCAGACGACCAGTAGCCGAAGCACTAGAGCCAGCCTCGTGCCTGGGCCGGGGGACCTTCACGGGCCGGTCAGTAGCCCTTCAGGACCAGAGGGCTCCGTTGTTGAGCCGCTCATGCCAACGGTCGAGCTTCGCTGTCTGGGTGGTGCTGGTGATCTCGGTGAAGCCTTCGCGGTCGCCTATCCACCACGAGCTGTCGTAACGGACGATCATCCGGTATCGGTCACGGGTTGAAAGCAGGGTAACGAGGCGCTGCTCCTGGTATAGGCGCATCTGGGCGTGGTCGATGGAACGCGGTGTGCGGTCGGGGTCGACGTCGCTGGGAGCGGTGGTCATCGGGTTCGTGATCTCGTTCATGTCTTGCCCTCCCTTCACAGCTCGATGCGGCGAACGTCGACAGTGGCAGCTGGCGTGATGGGTGGCTCTAACCCGATGTGATGCTCACCGCGCTGTGCGGGTGTGACTTGTTTGGTGTGTTCGGTCGCAGTGGTGGCGCTGAGGGCGAGCGTGGCGGTCACGTGTTCGGAGACCAGCTCATGGCCGACCATGACCGCGGTCCCGACGGCGACGGTGGTGATTTCCAGGCGTGTGAGGTAGGCGTACTCGGACTCGGTGCGCGGGTCCGGGAGTCGCGTTTCGTGGTCGTACATGCTGTTGATGTCGCGGGCGCGCTGGACGTGCCAGGCGAGGATGACGGCGTCGATGGGGTCGTTGTCGTAGGCGATCGAGACGGCGAACTCGTAGCTCAGGCGTCGTTGCTCGGTGGTGAATACCTCTGGTGTGAGCCATCCGGCCACGGCGCGGGCTTGTTCGGGGTGTTGCACCAGATCGGCGATGACGGCGTCTTCCCGGTGTAGCTGTACGGCCGTCACCGATGTCACCTGGACGGTGCGGTCCGGGTCGATGGTGCTGGTGGGTGTGAAGGTGTCGGCTTGGACGGTGAGGGCCTGTCCGAGTCGGGTCAGGCTATCTCGGGCTTCCGGGTTGCTGGTAAGTGCGGCTGCCGCGAGGTAGGGGTCGGCGAAGTCGGCGGTGTCGCGGTCGAACGCGGCTTGGATGACGATCTGGGTGTAGGCGCGGATCCGGTCGCTTCCTGGTGCGTTAACCGCGAGTGCTTGTAGCCAGGCAGTGTCGACATCGGGCCGGTCGACCAGTTCGACGATTGCGTCGGTGAGCCGTTGTGTCTCGTAGCCAGCTGTTTGTAGGTCGAGGATCGCGGTGTAGATGGCTTGGTGGGCGGGGTGACCGAAGTCCTCGGTGCTGAGGTGCTCGGTGATGAGGGCCTGGTCGCGGTCGGCGAGCAGTGCGCCGAGAATGCCTTGTTCGGCGCGCATGATCAGGTCTGACATGGCGTTCCTTACTGGTGGTCGAGCTGGTCGCGGGCGGTGTCGGCGGCGCGCATCCGGGCGCTCGTGTCGTCGAGTTGGGCGTGGTGGGCGGGGTCGGTGCAGCGCAACCAGGTAGTGCCGTCGGTGCTGCGGGTCCACCACGTCCCGTCGAGGCGGGTGTAGTAGGGCATGCTGCGGCTGTGCGGCTGAGCGTGACCAGCTTTCAAGGCGGTGGTCATGTCCTGATCGCTAATCTCGTCACTGATCGCAGCCCCTGGCTCTGCCGTGGGGCTGGAGTTCATGAGTGGCGGCCCGACCCTCTGCCACCGCTCAGCCAGGTCCGGGTGTGCCTCGCTCAGGACGGTGGCGTCCTTGTGGCCGGCGCGGCAGGTAGGGGCCCAAAAGGAAGTGATGGCGGCGATGGTCTGGCGTAGTTCGCCATGCCAAGACCGGGCGGTGTGTGCGGCTGCGGCAGCGTCCGGGCTGTTGTAGATCGCGTTTCGCCAGGCTTTGAGGCTACGGAACTCTTCGACGAGGCCGGGGTGCTGAGGCCAGCACAGCGGTAGACGTTCTTCCCGGGACAGCTCGTACAGGTCGTGGATCCAAACCACCCACTCGACAAGGGCCTTCCATTCGGCTACCTGCTCGTCGGCGGTCATGGTGTGCCATTCCCGAATCAGCGGGCGCGGTGTCTCCGTGCCCGCTGAAGGGGCCCGGCCTGTGTCCAGGGTGTCGGTGTCGCGTTGGGGTGTTGCGGTCATCGGGATGCCTTCGGGGTGTGGTCCATGAGGGTGCGGGCGTCGCGGGTGGCCCGGGCGTAGTCCTTGGCGTGACGGCTTTCGTAGTGACGGACCATCCGGGTCTTCACCGCCGGGGTCGTGGCGTGGATGACCAACGCCTCACGGTGTTCTTCGTCGAGAACGCGGATGGCTTCGGGCGCCATCGTTTTCCGGTCGACGACGCTGGCTTGGACGCTGACGCCGTGGGCGTTGCGTTGCGGAACGAGAAGCGTTTCGCGGTAGGTGCCGGCGAGTTGGGAGAAGTCGTCGAGGTCCGCGCCGGCCAGGCCACCGAGGGCGATCTTGATGGTGGAGTTGGCCCACAACATCTTGCGGCCGACGGCTCCCCAGCGTTGTTCGGCGGCGGCGAGGTTCTGCAGGACGGCGGCGACGAAGATTCCACTACCGGCCGCGTACGACATGAGCTGCGGCAGGTCGGGCAGCGGGACGACGTTCGTGACCTCGTCGAGGATCATGCCCAGCGGTGGATCCAGGCGCCCGGTGGGTGCGCGCAGGGCGAGGCGTTTCGCGGTTGTCGTGATCTCGTCCACGAACGCGGTGACCAGGGGTGCGAGCGCTTCGGCCTGATTCTCGTCGACGAGCAGGTAGATGGTGTCGGTACCCGAGCGCAGGAACCTCTCGACATCGAACGAGTCCGAGGTTGGTCCGCTGAACACCTGGTGGGCGGCCTCGCCGAACAGGCAACTGGTACCGGTCTGGACCGTGGTCCAGAGGTTCGAACGGGTGGTGGGTGGCTGGCGGTAGAACCCGTCGAGCATTCGCAGCACCCCCTCGCGGGCGCCGTAGGCGTCCCGTAGGAGCTTGACGGGTTCGTCGTTGGTGTCATCGGTGGACCAGACCAGGACGTCGGCCATGGTTCTGCCGGTGAGCGCGGCGGTGTGCAGCCACGCGGCCACGAGGTTCGTGGCGGTCAGGCCGAAGAACCCGGCGTTGGTCGCGTCCGCCCCGTCCTGCTTCCCGACCTGGATCATGACGTCGGCGCGTTTGCGGGCGATGTCGTAACGTTCGCAACCGGCGATCGGGGTCCAGGTGACCCGATGCGGCCAGGTGAGGTCCCCGGTCAGCTCCATCACCCACGCCGTGCCGGCACGCAGCGTCGCCGTGGCTTCGAGAACGTCGGGGCGGACCGAGGTCACCACTGCCGCGCCGGGAAACCCGCGCAGCCACGGAATGATCACCTGAGAGGTTTTGCCCTGCCGGGGTGCGGCCACGACCAGCACCGACGATTCCAGGCTCCCGTACAACGGCATCCGCCCGGCGGTGCCGAGTTCCACCGCGACGTCGACCAGCTGCGGCTTCCCAGGGAGTTCGGGGCGGAGTCGGGTCGCTTTCCGTAGAACCGCAGCGGCGGACAGGTTCTTGGCCAACTGCTGACGGGAGGCCATGCCCCTGGCCTGCCGGTCTGTGCCCCACCGCCGACCCACCAGCACCGCGACGGTGACCATGGCCGCGAGCACCAGTGCCATGGCGGTGTAGAGGCCAACCGGACCGGGCAGCTGTGCCTGAGCGGCTGCGGGCCAGGCCAAACGCGGATCGGCCGGGTGTTTGGGCAGAGCGACCGCGATGGCGAACGCGTCGCCGATCGAGACGCCCGGCCAGGTGAACTTGAACAGCAGCCCGGCGACCTGCCCCGACAGCCAGGTGCCGACCATCGCGAACCCCGCGACCCCGATGATCGCGATGATCGCGTAGTCCGATCCGCTGGTCAGACCACCGCCGCGTAGACGCGTGGTGTTCCCGCTCATCTCGACCCTTCGTCTACGGCTCGCCCCGCCGCGCGTTCGAGGTCCGCGGCGTAGATCTCCCGCGCCGCCCTCACGGCGGCATCGCGGGTCACCGGGTGGGTGAGGTACCGCTGAATCAGGACTCGCTCCTTGGCGATGGGGGTGTCGTGCTGGCAGCCGCCCTCGTGTACCTCGCGCAGCGCCGTGTAGATGTGCCGCGGCGTTCTGACGGTGGGACTGGGCAGGAAGTCCTCACTGAGCGCCTGGTAGATATCGCGGCGAAGCTGGGAGGTGAAGACCTCCTCGGGCAGCAATCCGGTGACGACCCAGCCGATGTCGGGAAACTGGAGGAGCCCGGCCAAGATGTTCTGCTCGGCCCGGAGGCGGCTCCTGCTCGGCTCCGCCGGTGCGCGTGTGGCCGGCCGCTGCTCGTACCACTGCTCGAACAGCGTCGACGTCGGGCCTTCGGCGTGGTCGGGTCGAAGGCGGAGAATCTCCGCCCGTCGGGTCAGGGCCAATCCGAGACGCGCGTACGCGTCGCGGCGGACCTGAGATTCGTCATCGCCTCGGGGTCGGCCGAGTTGGCGCAGTTCGCGGTCGATCGCCGTCTCGCTGCCCGACCTCACCACCTCGACGTAGGCGATCGCTATCTCCGCCTCGTCGGCGCTGCGGGCCGTGGCCGCGAGTTCTTCGAGGAGGTTCACGGTGATCCCACCATGGGCAAAGCGCTGGGCGCAGTCGGCCGCGACCTGGCCCGCTGTCCACCTGGGGCGGGTCGCCTGGACGCGGAGGATGTCGGTGTAGAGCCGGCCGGCGATCGGGTGGTCGAAGTCGTCGGCATGCAGGTACCCGGCCTCAGCCGGCGGGGGTCGCTCGGCCAGTGTCGTGCCGATGACCAATTGTTGGCACCGGGTCTCCGCCCATCCCATCCGACTACACCGCCATCCGCTCGTTGGTGTAGAACAGCTGCCGCTCTTGGGCGGTGAGGATCGTTTGCACGATCTGGCTGGGCTGCCGTCCGACCTTCCACAGGGCCCGGCCGACGTGTTCGCCGGACCATGAGGCGATGTGGGCGCATTCGGTGTCGGTGAGCCCGATCTGCTCCTTCGTCATGGCCAACGGGGCGGTGTCCTGGCGCAGACAGACCCGCACGTCGCAGGAGGCGATCAAATTGCTGGCAATCATGACTTCTTCGCTGCCGGCGGCGCCGACGGCTTCGAAGTCGGCCAGCCGGTGGGTACTGAGCATCTGCAGGGTGCCCTGCGCGCGGGACAGTCGCAGGTCGGAGTCGACCTTGCGGATCATCGCGGGGACGCGCATGGCCCGCCAGAGTTCGTCGCGGATGACCATGCGTACCGGGCCGCCCGGTTCGTCAATCGCCGCCTGCCCCCACGACGACACACAGGCGAGGGTCATCGCCACGGTTTCGTCACCGCGCCCGTCGATCCGAGACAGGTCAACGGTCTGGATCGGCGCGTCGAAGTCCAGGTTGACCGTGGTGGGTCCGTCGAACAGGCCACTGAGGGAGCCGTGGATCATGTTGCCGAGTGCGTCGGCGGTGGGCCGAATCATCTCCCGCAGCTCCGCGGTGTCGTCACCGCGGATACGCAGTTCCGTCGCCATCTCCGGCAGCGGATCGCGGAGCAGTGCCCAGACGGCGGGAATGGTCGGATCGGTCAGATCGCTGTGACCGGTCGCCTCGCCGGAGGCGTGTTTGATCGCCAACGACAGGGCCGCTTCCTCGGTCGGTGACAGGGCACGGCCGAGGCGCATAACCAGCAGCGAGGACAACAAAGTGATGCGGCGGCGGTGGATCTCGTCGAGGCGCTCGCGTAGCTGTTCGGGGTCGGCGGGCAGGTTACGTCCCAGGGGTCCGCTGTCGAGGGGGTTGAGGCGGTTGCCGAGGCCGGGACCGAGTTCCATCGGTTCGACGCCGAGGTGCCGGGCGAGGGTGGCGTACTCGTTCTTGATGTCGCCCAGGACGAAGGCTTTGACCCCGTACGCCATCAGCCGGTAGCAGAGCAGCTTGATTGTGGCCGACTTACCCGACCCGGGGACACCGGTGATCAGGAAGTTGGGGTTGGTGATCAGTCCGAGTCGCAGCCATTCGATGGGGTGGCAGGAGAAGCTGCCGCCGGATTGGGTGTCGATGCCGATGTAGGTGCCGGTCGGGGGCATCGTCTGTCCGTACAGCCAGGGGTAGAGGCCCTGCATCTGGCCGGTGGAACTGCGGAAGACCGGGACCTGCGGTGCGCGGGCGGCGCGGCCGGCGAACGGGCGGGCCCAGCCGCGTCGCGGTGGCGTCGGCTCTGGCCGGACCCGCTCCGGTGCCGCTTCCGGTATCCGGATCGTGGTCGGGGTGGGCAGCTGTCCGAGCACGTCGGCCAGGTCCACGACGGGCAGGTCGTTGCCTCGCTTACGCCGCAACGGCATCCACCTCACCTCCCTGCGCCTGGTGCGGTGTGGGAGCACTGCGGGATGTGGTGTTCATGGCGGGTTACCACCTCTTCTTCGGTAGTCCGAAGCCGAGCGGGAGGGCGCCCATGACGAAGCCGACATCGTGGGCGTACCACATGCGGCGGATTTCGATCCGGGCCGCGGCGGCGTCGGCTTCCAGCGCCAGGCAGGCGTCTTCGAGCTGGTCGGCGTCGGTGACGGTCAACGTCACGTAACCGGTGAAGCGGACCAGTCCGTGGCCGGCGGCGAGTTCGGCGTCCTGCGCCTCCGCGCGAACGAGTGCCTGGCGTTCGTGCTCAGGCACGATCTGCTTGGTCCGTTGGCGCATCCCCACGGCGACGGAACGTTTGGTCCGCTCCCCCATCACCTTCCGCGACGCCTCCCGAGGCCCGAGGGGTTCGATGTGCATGGAGAACGATCGGCGGTGCACGCCCTCGCCGAGCAGTGGTGCGAGGACGGTGGCGTACACCTGGTTACGCGGCCAGTCGTGAATCCAGTACGTCACGGAATGGGCGCCGTCGTGGGCGTAGGCGTGCGGTTTGCTTTCCGCCGCCGCCGGGCCAGCGACCGCCGGGTCGACGCCGGCTGCCAGGCCGTCGGCGTTCACGGCGCTGGCGTTGGCGCGGCGTTCGGCCAGGTGCCGACCCGAGTGCGGGTCATAGGCGGTCCGGATCACCTCGGCGAGATCACGCGGGCCGAGCCACGACTCGATTTGCAGATCCGCTCCGGCGATCGACGCGCCCAGGGCGCGAAGGTGCCGGGTGAGGATTCCGGCGGCGGCGGCGCTTCCGCCACCGGCGCCTTTGATCGCCCCGGAGGCGCGGCGCTCGTCCATGGTGAACGCGAGATACGCCTCCCGGCCGCTGGTCGAGAGGGTGGCGCCGGCCAGTAGACCCGAGGTGACCTCGACCGCCTGCCGTGGTGCCCCGTCGGCGACGTGGTCGGCGTGCCAGCGACGCAGCGCGGCACCGGACTCCGGCACGATCCGCTGCAACGCCTGCACACGGGTGATCGGGTTCCCCTCGGTGCACAACCCGGCCAACAGGGCGCCCCAGCTCGCGACGCGTTGGTCGCGGCGGCTGGAGTCGACCAGGCTGATGCCGGAGTACCGTACCCGGGCGACCGCGGTGTAAGTCCGGTCCAGGCGGTGGTACGCCACCGCCAAGGGTGCACCGGTCGGCCCCCGCCCTTCCATGATTTTGATCGGGGCGAGGAGGCCGGGCAGGTCCATCGGCTTCGGCGCGGTCTTGTCCGCCGTGGCATCCGGTGCGAAGGCCGCGGACAGGAAACGGTGGCGGGTGCGGGACCTACCAACGTGGTATGAGGTGAAGGCGAGGACCCACTCGTCGACGGTTCGCCCGCCGAGACGGAGGAACGCCAACGCCGTGAGGATCGCGGCGACGGGCCAGAGGACCACGCCGGCCTGCATCCGCGCCGACGCGAGCGGCCAGATCGCGGCGAGGACCGCCGCGGCGACCATCACGACGCGTTGAAGGGTCATCCCGAACAGGAACGCGACCTTCTCGTGCTGCCACCCGAAGTAGGTGCGGGTGCTGTGGTCGGAGTTGGTGCTCACTTGCCGACCTCCTCAATCGGGCTGGTGTACGTGGGCTGATGAGGAACCGGCGGCGGCCCGGGATCCGGCGCCACCGGTTCGGTGCGGGATTCCGGCATCGACCCCGCCCATGGGACCTCGGGAGTGGCCACGGAGCTACTGCGGTCGGGTTGTACCGGCGGCGCCGGCTGCGTATCGCCGCTGGAACCACCGCCAGTGGCGGCGCCGGTCCAACTTCCCCCGTACTGCGGGTAGCCGGCGGGTCTGGCGTGCGGGTTCGCGCCGTGGATTCCGGCGTGCCCGGCGGTCTGCTCCATTCGCCCGGCGAGGGAGTTCACGGCGCGTTGGGCCATGTCGATACCAGCGGCGGCGAACGCGATCGGTAGGGCGACCGCTCCCAACGCCCCGGCAGCCCCAGCCGCTCCGGCGCCGGCCGCAGCGGACCCCCCGGTCGCGGCGGCGCCGGTTGCCCCGGCTCCCGTCGCTCCGGTGGCGCCGGCCGCGCCGGTCTCGGTGCCGGCGGCGGCCATGGTGCGGGCCTCGGTGGCCTGGCTGAACTGGGCCGGGTTCACCCCGACGGGGGATCCGCCGCCGCTGTTGGTGCGACCGGCCGCGAAGCCGAGTAGACCGGCCATGCCTCCGCCGGCGGCGGCCTGCACGGTGGCGAAGGTGAAGAAGCGGGCGATGACCGGCCACGCCACGACCGCGAGGAGGAGGACCAGCATGCCGGTCAGGAGGGTGGTGAGGTCCTTGGCCCGGGTGGGGTCGGTCGGGTCACCGAAGATACCGAATCCGATCGCGAACACCATCGCGATCACGGGCTTGAGGATGATCAGCTGGATCGTCGCCGCGCAGAGCTTCGACCACCAACTCTTCGTCGTCTCCGAGATCTGCCCGACCGCCGCGATCGGCGAGGTCGCCAGCAGCACCGCGATCGCGGCGTTGCGCAGCAGCATCTCGAACCACAGCACCAGCGTGAGCGCGATCCCGACCAGGGCCAGTATCAGCATCAGCGAGGCGGAGGTGCCGTTGACGCTGGTGAGCTGGAACAGAACGGTCAGCTTGGCCTTCAGTCCGTCGTTGCCGCCGAGGGATCTGTCGACGATGCCTTTGGTGATCTCGTCCGAGGCGATCAGTGCCGCGTTCGCGACGAGCATCGTGGCCAGGAACGCCAGCACCGCTTTGCCGGTGCCGACCAACCCTTGGGCCAGGGCGGAACCGTCCTGGGTGACCGCGGTTCGGATGATCTGGATCAGCAGCAGCAGCGCGGCGATCCCCATCGCGAGCCACTTCGAGATCGCGTACGGCCCGTCGATGCTCATCAGGTCGATGTTCGGAAAGGCCACGAACGCGTCCGCGAACGTCTTCAGCAGCGACGTCGCGGCGTCGGCGAACGACTTGCAGACCGACTCCCAGGCGTTGCCCGCGACACCACCGATGACACCGCCGATGATGTCCCCGGGGTTGCAGCCGCTGGAGTCCCCGTGGATGGGGTCGCACGCGGCGACCACGGCAATCATGGGGTAAGCACCTGCCATCCCCGAGCGGCGGCATCAGCGGTGTTGGGCTGCGCGACCAGGCTGGCGTAGTCGGCAAACCTGCTCGCCCCGGGCCTGAGGGCTTTCCAGTCGGTGCCGTCCCAATGCAGTTCGATCGGGTACGCCCCGAGCGTTGGCGTGACCTGACCACCGGAGTTGGTGGTCAGATAGGCCAGGATCACCACCGTCACGGTGTCCGGTGAGGCGTCACGCAGTTGGTAGGCGGCGGGCCCAAAGGTGATCGACGCACCCGACGGGACCGGGCCGGTGGTCGGCAGGCCCAAGGAACGGCGGATATTGAGTCGCCCTTGCGCCATCTCGTCCTCGGCGCCGTCGAACGACGGGTCCGCGATCACCGAGGCGATCTGCCGGCCCCGCTGCGGGTCGAGGGTAGACAGGATCTGGGTTAGGTACTCCGCGCCCGCTATCGCCGCACCCTGCATGGTGTGGGGATAACCGACCGATATCCCCTCCACGGTCCGCTTACCCTTGACGAGTTGTAACGGGCCTGCGGGAACCTGCTGGACCGGGGACGGCGGAGCCGGGGACGCCGACGCCGCACTGCCCCTCGGTGGGTCACCGGCGGAGCGGGAAAGCGTCCAGGTGATCAGCACGGCCGCTGCGGCCACGGCGATCGCCACGGAGACGATCACCGTTACGCGCCGTCGGCGGGGGGTCTCATCCAGGAAGGTGCTCATAAGCGCTGGTGGTTAGCCGGCCGCACCGAAGACGGTGTTGACCAGGGGAATCGCGATCGCGGTAGCGATCACGCCGGCTAGCGACCAGATGAAGGCGCTCTTGCCCTTCTCGGCCGTGTCGGGGCGGTTAGAGAGCTTGCCGGCGGCCATCAGACCGCCGGAGGCGAGAGCCGCGATGGCGCAGGCGATCAACGCGCCCCACTTGACGTAGGACAGCAGCAGCGAGACTCCGTTGCTGCCACCAGTCGGGTCGGCGGGGGCCGGATTGGGCACGTCCGCGAACACGGACAACGCGGAGGCAAGGTGATGCATGGGGAGTTCTCCTCGCGAGCAGGGGTGTCGCCGCTGGCGTCTTCCCTGGTCAACCCAGGGAAGACAACAATCACGAACAGCGGGGGAACTGTAAGCGGTCCCCCACCCCGGCGCGATAGTCTCCAGCGGAGTGACATGGCTCATAGGCGAAGGAGTTGCGCCAACGATCGCGAACAACGCATCCTGGGTTGGAACGTCAACAGTCGAGAGGCCAACCACTGGGATGACCACCGACAATGACGGGCCAAACTTCGTCGCGGCGCGCTTGGACCACCTCTTCCGGACGGTCTATCCCGCCGCACTCGGCCGCCCCTACAGCTACCGCGAGGCCGCCGCGAAGATCGCGGAACTCGCCGGTCACCGGGCCGTGTCCTCGGTGTATCTGCAGCAGATCCGCACCAGCAAGCGCGCGACCCCGAGCCTGGACAAGCTGATCTGGATCGCCCGCCTGTTCGGCGTCCCGGTGGAGTACTTCGCCGACGGCGTCATCGCCGATCGCGTCGACGCGCAGTTGGCGATCGTCACCGAGCTGCGCGATCACGGGGTGCGTGAACTCGCCCGGTTGGCCGCTGGGCTGTCCGCCGAAGCCCTGGATCCGATCAAGGCTCAGCTGCGCTACTTCCGGCGCCTGGAAGGGCTGCCGGAGATCACGGACGACCCGGTGGAGCCGTCGGCCTGATTGTGAGATGTGCCTCTGACCTGCGCTTTCCCCCTGGTCGGTACTCACATTTCCTCGCTACTCTCCCGAATGCGGATATTCCAGCCCGGTGGCTTTCTGTCGCCGGGCTTACCCATGCGACGCGGGGAGAAGCTGTGCGCCGACCACGCACCCCACAGCACAACACCGAACCCCGCCCACGCGACCTACGGCGCCGGTGCGAACGTCTCCTCGACGACAACGGAATCGTGGTGCCGTCGCCGTTCGACCGGCACTCCCTGGCCGCCGTCGTCTCCCGCCACCGCGGGCGCCCCGTCGAGGTACGGGACCTGCCCGTACCCGTACGAGCAGACCAGCACTCCGGCGTATGGGTACACACCACGACCCAGGACCTGATCTTCGTCGACCCGACACGCAGCCCGTGGGAGCAGGACCACATCACCGCCCACGAGGTCGGACACATGCTGTGGAACCACGAGGCATCCGACGTCGACCTCGGCGAGATCCTGCTACCTGACCTGGACATGAGCGTCGTACGGGCCATGCTCGGCCGGCACGACTTCAGCACCGAGCAGGAACGCGAAGCGGAGATGATGGCCACCGTCATCATCGACCGGGCCGCCCGGACCCCCGGTGCCGTTCCCTCGGCTATCGACCGGGTCACGTCCGCCCTGTCGCTCGACGATGTCTGAGATCTCGAGTTCCGAACTCGTCGTCGTCGCCGTCCTGTGGCTGGCCTCCGCCGCCCGTGTGCACACGGTGCGCGCCGGCCCGGCCCACCGCGCGCTGTTCGTGGCGATCACCGCCCTGGCGCTGTCGATGACCGCCCGCGTCGATGTCATCGCCCACGACATCGACCAGCTCACCGGGGTCCACGGCGCGGGGGTGCTAATCAAGCACGTTAGTGGGCTGGTCGCCGTGGCCGCGCTGTTCGACCTCGCCGTCCTCGGCACCACTACCCGGATCCGCCGGCACGGCCTGCCCCTGGCCGGACTGGTCGTCACGACCGTGTCCATGACCGTCCTGTTCTGGGCGATGCCCCGCGACGACTCCGCCGACTTCGCCGACCGCGCCGGCGGACACCCCCTCGCCACCTGGTACATCCTGATCTGGACGACCTACCTCGGCCTGGCGATGGCCCTGTCCACCCGGCTGTTCCACCACGGCCACACCGCCAGCCGCCACCGGGTCGTCCGCGCCGGGCAACTCGTGCTCACCATCGGCTGCGCCATCGGCACCGGATACAGCCTCTACCGCCTCGCCTACTTCGGCGCCCGCCTCGTCCACGGCCCACCGGCCCGGGGCGACACGTTCTACGTCGACCTGTCCGACGACATCAAATACCTCGCCATCCTGTTCATCGCGATAGGTCTCAGCACCGCCGGTATCCCCGCCACCCGCGCCAGCCTCCGCGCCCGCCGTCACCTGCGCGCCCTGCAACCGCTGTGGCAGGCGCTCGTCCCGGCCAACCGCCGCCTCGACCCGCCCGGCCTCACTCCCCGCGACCGGCTGGCCCGACACACCGTCGAGCTCTACGACGCCATCCACGTGCTGCACCGCAACGCCGCCCCACACCTCGCTCCCCTCGCCCGCACCCGACTCGCCGGGCGCGGACTCGTCGGCGACGACCTCGACACCGCCACCTACGCCCTTGTGCTCCGCGCCACCTGGCAACAGAACACACGGCAGTCGGGCGTCATCCAGAACACCTCACCACCGCTGTCCGCCGACCCAGCCAGCGGACTCGCCTGGCTGCTCGACCTCGCCCGCCTCTGGGACACCCCCGCCGTCAACGACACCCTCGCCGACCTGCTCGCCACACAAGAGGCCGCCCGATGACCACGGTCACCGCCACCGAATCCCGCACCGCCCGCCTACTCACCGACTGGCTCGACCCCAAAACGTGGATCATCGCCGTCAGCCTCATCACCGGCTGGACCGCCGACCGGTGGCCCGGCCTCGGCTGGGGAGCACTCAGCGCGCTGTTCGCCGCGATCATCCCCGTCCTGATCATCAAACGCGGCGTGCACGCCGGACGATGGGCCGACCGGCACCTCGGCGTCATCCGCACCCGCCTCATCGTGATGGCCCTCATCCTCACCTCGGTCGCCATCGGCATCGCGATCATGCTCCTCGGTGGGGCGCCCACGTCCGTCGTCGCGCTCACCGTCGCCATGTTCACCACCCTCGCCGTCCTGACCGCCATCACCCCACGCTGGAAAATCAGCGTCCACACGGCCGTCTCCGCCGGAGCGACCACCATGCTCGCCAGCCAACTACCCCTCATCGCGATCCTGATCCTCACCCTGGTCGTCATAGCCGTCGCCTGGTCCCGCGTCGCGCTACACGACCACACCCGAGCCCAGATCGTCGCCGGTGGCGTTCTCGGCGCCCTGATCGCCGGACTGCTGTTCACCTCACTGAGGTGACCATCCGGGAAACATCCGTTAACAATAGTTGACAGTCCCGCTTCGTCAGGGGCTACCCTCGGCCGCACGCCTTGCCGCCAGCAATCGCGTACACCCCTGATGGTTGATCCCCGAGGTAACGCGCAATGCCCCCACACCCCCAGCAGGCACGATGAGGCGCCTGCTCGCGCTCGCACCCCTCGCCCCCGTAGCGCTCGCGCTCGCCATCGCCGTCTCCGCGACCGGCAGCGGCGCCCTCGACCCCGTCGCATCCACAACCGGCTGCCTCCCCGCCGTCACGGAGGGAAGCGAAGCGCAGACCGCCCTCAAAGCGCTCACCCCGACCGCCCTGATCAACGCCAAGACCATCTACGACACGTCGGCGCAGATGAAACTGCCGGCGCGGGCTGCGGTCATCGGCATCGCCACCGCGCTGCAGGAGTCCTACCTCAAGAACATGGCCAACTCGAACGTGCCCAGGTCACTCACCCTGCCGCACGAAGGCGTTGGCTCGGACCACGACAGCGTCGGACTGTTCCAACAACGACCCCTCCCACCAGACGGCGAAGGCGGCTGGGGAACGGTGCAGGAGCTCATGACCCCCACCATCTCCGCCACCAAATTCTTCTCCAAGATGCGCACCATCGACGGCTGGGAAACCATGCCCCTCGCCGTCGTCGCCCAACGCGTACAAGTCAGCGCCTTCCCCGACGCCTACGCCAAACACGAACCCCTCGCCACGGCCATCGTCAACGCCATCACCGACGGCACCCTCACCTGCACCGCCCCCGGATCCCCCTCCGCCTCAGGCTGGATCAAACCCGTCAACGGCACCTTCACCAGCGGCTTCCGTACGCCCGACCGACCAGACCACGACGGCGTCGACGTCGCCGCCCCGAAAGGCACCCCCATCTACGCCGCCAACGCCGGCATCGTCATCACCGCCACCTGCAACAGCCCAAACTGCGACATCGACGGATCCATCAACACCCCCGGATGCGGCTGGTACGTCGAAATCCAACACCCCGACAACACCTCCACCCGCTACTGCCACATGCTCCGACAACCATTCGTCACCAAAGGCCAACCCGTCACCACCGGCCAACAAATCGGCATCGTCGGCACCAGCGGCAACTCCACCGGACCCCACCTACACTTCGAAACCCACACCAGCACCCCACCCACCAGCACCAACGCCACCGAACCGTTCGCCTTCATGCGCGCCCACGGAGTCGACCTTGGGTGAGCCGCCTGTAGGTCCTCATTACATCTGTCGGTTTCTCATCGAAATGTCGCCGCAGATGTCGCCCGCCTGGTCAGAGCCCCGGCGACCGCTGCCAACGCGCCCCACTCGAAGGAAACGACAGATCGATGAGACGCCGTCGATCAGGCCCAGGTCGACGAACCAGCC
This sequence comes from Micromonospora sp. NPDC050397, assembly GCF_044901685.1. Classification (NCBI taxonomy): domain Bacteria; kingdom Bacillati; phylum Actinomycetota; class Actinomycetes; order Micromonosporales; family Micromonosporaceae; genus Micromonospora; species Micromonospora sp. NPDC050397. Next base: position 218,605 of record NZ_JBJDPS010000006.1, on the reverse strand, counting down.
GCCGACATTTCTGGCGAGAACCTACACACCTGTAGGTTCTCAATGAATCTTGCACTGTCTCATCGCACTCGACTTGTCACTTGGCGACACAAGCGGAGCCCGAAGACGATCGGCGTCTGGCCCTGTGGGCCGAGCATGGCGCAACCGTCGCCGAGTTGATAACCGAGTTCGGCCGCAACGAGGGGGCCTCCCGTCTGGCCCGACCGAGTTGCGCCGCAGACCACCATCACCGGTGCAACCTCCCCCGGTGTGCTGCGGGGCTGAGTCAGGTCGTGGGCGACGGGGCCACCAGTGGGATCAGGGCGCCGCCCAGTTCGACGCAGACTGGGATGGTTGCCTGGTAGTGGGCGGTCAGGGTGGGGCCGTCGGTGTCCGGGTGGTCGACGCCGATCTCGACGCAGTCCCGGCCCGGTTGGGTACCCACGGTGTTGATAACGATCTGCCGGGTCGCCCAGTAGTTGATATCGGCCCGCACCTCGTGAAGCCAGGTGTCCAGTTCGACCGCGCTGTACCGGGCGTCTCGCAGGCAAAGATGTCCCGGTGGGATCGCCTGCCGTAGGGCGTCGTCGAGCGGTGACGCCGGCTTGCGATGGACCCACACCACGACCCGGTCGAGGTGGACCTCCAGTCCGGCGTACGCGGCAGGGTGTTCCTGGCCAATCCGCTGTGCCGCCTGCGCGTACTCATCGAGCACATCCTGGTCCGGCCAGTACGACTGGCCGGGGGTGACCGGCCCAGGGGGCGGATACGTTGCACACGGCGAGGACACGGCTTCTTGCCGCGGGGCGCTGGTGCCAGGCTGTCCGCATCCCATTGTCAGGGCCGGCAGCAGCATCGCGGCGATGGTGGCGACGAGTCGTGAGGGTATGCGCATCCGCAACCTTTCGGTGACGTCTTCCTTACCCACGGTAGTGCTCTGCTCGGAATGCGACGTGCTCGACCCTCCGGGCGGTTCCCGCTGCGCCCCGCCCAGCCTTGCGCCCCGACCTGGTGACCTTGGGATTGGACCGCGAGCGACGTGTCTGCAGTCGGGTACGCCCCGAGGACAAGCGCGCCAGGTGCATCCCACCCGGCGCGACTGGGCATTTTCTGGGCGCAATGTGTGGGCATTTTCTGGGCATCTCTGGTTGACTGGGTGATGAGCTCGACCGAGGAGATCACCCTGATGCTCACCCCCGACTCCGCCGACCCGACCGATGACAGGGCCGAGGCGCTGACCGCTGCGTTGCGCAAGCTGGTGCGGTACGGCCTGCCGCTGGCCCCTGGTCTCGTGGACGATGTGCTGCTCGACCTGCCGGGTGTGCGGGCGCGGGCGACGCAGCCGGATGACCGCGCGTCGCGGTTGGCCGCGTTCGACGGTCTGCTGCGCTGGTGCCTGGCCCGCTTCGACGACGAGTCGTTGACCGACGCGGCCCGAGCGATGTTCGGGCTGCCGCCCGGGATGAGTGGTACGACGCTGACCCAGCGGCGGGAGATCGCGGCGGCCGCGTGCGGGCACGAGGTCCATCACTTTCGCAAGCGGATCGAACCCCGGCTGCTCATTGTGCTGGCGTGGGCGCTGCGCCGCGACAGCGACGAGTACGCGCTGACCCGTGCGGTCGCGCCGCCGCTGGCCCGGCCCTCGGCACGGCCGCGGGTGCCCGCGGACCCGTTCGCGTGGGAAGCGGCCGAGCACGCCGAGCTGCTGTCGCGACTCTGGAGCGGCGTCTACCTGCTGCGTGCGGAACTGCTCGGCCTGGCCCGGGCGCGCAGCATGCGGGGCGAGCCGGCGGCGCTGGTCGCCGCCGCGTGCACCGCCCTGCGGAGATACGCGGAGCTGCTGGCCTTGACCGGACGGTACCGGGCGGCGTACGGCGAGGTGCTGCTGCACGCCGACACCGGCCTGCCCCCGGAGGGCTTGGTCGACCTCGCCGGGTGGACCCCGCGACTTGACCCGACCCAGCGGGCCGCGCTGGCGGGAGCTGCCGACGGTGCCGGTACCGAGCTGGCGTTCCTCGCCGCTGTCCCAGGCGAGATCACAGCCGGATGGTGCGAGGCCCTGACCGGGTTCAACCCTGGTAGTGCCACCGGCCTCGCTGCCGACCTCGGGACCGATCCGATCAGGAAGAAATAGGGGAAATCATGTCGAGGAGCGCATCGTGACGGCACAGCGGTACGTAATCACCGGCGGGCCGTCCGCCGGCAAGGAAGCCGTGTTCGCCGAGATGGCCGAACGCGGGCTGCCCATCACCGAGGGCGAGCCGGCGCGGGAGATCTACCGCGCGCACCGGGAACGCCTCGGCCGGCACCTGGAGGTCAGCGACCGCCGCGCCTACTCCCGGGAGGTGTTGCAGGCGTTCATCGCCGAATATGGGGCGCACATCGACGGGCTGCACTTCTACAACCGGGGCATCCCCGACGGGGACGGCTGGGACCGTGCGTTCGGCCTGGAGCCGTACCCCGAGCTGCGGGAGGCCACAGAGAAGTTCCGATACGACGGGGTCTTCATCCTCGACCCCTTGGACGACTTCAACAGCGAAGACGATCTGGTCTGGGCCAAGGAACGCGAGATCGTCCGCGTCCACCAATTGATCATCCAGGGGTATTACGACGCCGGATACTCGCCGATCTTCGTCCCCGCCAACGACGCCGCAGCGCGGGTCAACTTCATCCTCGCCAACGTGCCCGCCCCGTAGAGCTGGAGGACCACGCTGTGACCACCCCCGGATTCGACCTCGTCAGCCCGAACAACGTCACCGCCAACGCCATGCTCCGCGCCGTCGACATGGTCCGCCCCCGCCTGCAGGCCACCCGCCCCGAACGGGTCGCACTGGTGGTGGGTACGCAGATCAACGGGGCTCCGCACCTGGGCACCAGTCTGGTGCAGACCGCGGCGTTCCTGCTCGCCAAGGCGATCCGTCGCACCTTCAACATCGACGCGATCGTCCGCTTCGGCGCCCTGGACAACGCCCCGCACGACATCCGCCTCGACCCGGAAACCCTGCACTCGTACCAGCAGACATACTTCCACGCGCTCGGCAAGACCCAGATCGGTGAGGTGATCGAGCGGTACTACCGCGCATTCTTCGACTCCCTGGCCGACGCGACCGGCGTCGACTACGAAATCGAAACGTACACCGAGCAGCAGGAACAACCCGCGTTCAGGGCCGAGTTCCTACATACCCTGGATCGGCTCGACACCATACGGTGGCCCCTCGCCCCGTCGCACGGGGTGGTCCACATCCGGGTCCCGTGCCCACAATGCGGGTGGGCGGAGAAACGCGCCGAACGGACCAAGGTGGCCATGCACCGACGGATGGATGCCACGTTCGCCGCCGTCTGCACCGACCACGGCGCCTACAAGGTGAACGTCGCCGCCGACGGCGGCGGCTACCTTGACCTGGCCACCCTTTATCGCAACCTCGTGAAGGAACGCGTCCTGGCCCGCGACCCGGTCACCCTGTCGGTGATGGTCAAGGGCGGCGACTGGGCATACGGCTGCCAACTCGTCGACGAGGCCCACCAGCAACTCGGCGGCCTGCTCGCCCCGCCACGGATCTTCACCCCGATGGTGCTCACCGACACCGGCGCGAAACTCTCCAAGAGCCTCATCCGCGAGGGCCGCGTCGCCCTCCCGCCCGGTACCCAGCCGTGGATGCTCGACAGCACCGCGTGGACCGGCGGCATCGACGACTACGTCGACACCCTCGTGTGGCTGGTATCGAAATTCTTGTCCGACCCGAAGCACTTCTACCGCAGCTACACCACCCAGGAGCTGAATCGGATCATGACCGCCCACCCAGTCACCGAAGCCCCGCCGAGGGCCAGGGAGATGAACCTCTACCGCCGCTACTTCGACCTGCTCGCCGCCGGCCGCAAGACCATCGAGGTCCGCGTCCAATACCCGAACCTGCGCAACCTCGCCCCCGGACAGCACATCCGGTTCGTGTGCGGCCGCGACGAAGCCCTCACCAAGGTCAAACGGGTGTCTCGGTACGAGTCCTTCGAGCAGATGCTCGACACCGAAGGCCCAGCCAAGGTCAATCCCGACAGCCCCCGCCACCAGCAACTCGCCAACATCCGCCGCATCTACGGCCCGGAGAAGGAAGCCCTCGGCGTGCTCGCCATCGAGATCGAGCTGATCCCCACCTGACCACCGACCAGTTTGGGCGGCGCCCGGGACCGGGGAAGGTGTGACCTGCACAGACACCGCGGGTGACTGTGGCTCCAAACAGCGTACCTGGTAGCACCACCCTGTGTCCGCAGGTCAGCCGGCCCGTAAATCTTCGGCGGCGAGGCCGTCAGCGCGAAACGCCGATGACCGGCCACGCCGTCGAAGATGTCGGGCCCTATGGTGAAGCCGGGCCCGAAAAATAGACCCGGATGTTGGTCAGCTGAGCCCTCGCCTACCGCCGCACATCTCGGTTAAAGGCACCCAGGGACCAAGGTTCAGGGTCTCCGTCGCGCATCAGGCGTCGAACTCGCCCCTGCGTACCCCGAGGAGGAACCCGATCCATGCCTGAGGACCGAAGGCCAATACTGGGCCGTCCGCGTCCTTGCTGTCGCGCGTAACGATCACGTTGTGCGAGCTACGGAGGTTCTTCGCTACCTCGACACACGACCCCGAGCTGTCCGATCTGAGCGCCTTGCGGAAATGCGCACCTGCCAGCACCTCCGGCGTCAGGGCGTCGTATTTGTCAAGCACCAAATGGCTCCTTTGCTGCACGGTGTATCAGTTCTCTGGACGACTTTTCGTCCAGGGCACAATTTTGGATGGCGTCGCGTGCGGCGTCAAATCGGCTTATGTCGGACGCCTTGTGGGTCAGTAGATGACCGGTGAAGTTGTCCATGTACGCCGTCGGTGGCTCCGCGTTATCCGGGAATCGCAGAATAGCGAACGGTCCGGTGTCGATTCCGTAGTGCAATCCGGCGTTGAAGGGAATTACTCGGACTGTCACGTTGGGAAGTTCGGCCACTTCGTTGATCGTCCGTAACTGATGCGCCATGACCGCGGGTCCGCCGATAGGCCGGTGCAGTACGGCCTCGCCGAGCACCCACGTTAACCGCACCGCCGGTGGGTCGGCCCGAGTCAAGATCTCCTGTCGTCGCATCCGGACCGCGACCCGCCTCTCGATCTCGACATCGTCCGGCACGGGGGCATCCGCAGCAGGAATGCGGAGGATCTCCCGGGCGTATTCCTCGGTCTGCAACAGGCCATGTACGCGCTCGCCCTCGTACGCCCAAACAGATGCCGCAGCAGTCTCAAGACCGACGTACATGTCGAAGCCTGGTGGTAGTACATCGGAGAACCGCGCGAACCAGCCCTTAACCCGGGTCGCGGCGGCGAGCGCCAGTAGGTCCGCCTTCGTCGCCTCGTCGACCTTGTAAAGCTCTGCCAGCGCCGTGATGTCATGGTTCTTGATGCTGACGCCAGGAAGCCCCTCCTCGATGCGATAAAGGGTTGGGCGGGCACGCTCCATGTACTTGGCAGCATGCTCGGCTGTGATCTTCTGACCGTCCTCGGTCTGCGCTGCCAGGCGAAGGGCCCGGAGTTCCCTGCCCAGCTTCCGCCGAGCTACGGCTGCGCTGGGGTCGTCGTCAACAGCCACGGTCGGAGGTTCCCTCCTTGCTGGCGCACGTTGCGCCCTTCTCGGGCATGTTCAGTAGAGATTTAACACTCGCATCAGCAGATCCGCAACGGAGCGTAGCGACGGGCAACGGACGCATCGTCTGGGCCAACGAAGATCAGGATGTGTAGCTAAATTTTGAATGTTGCAGTTCTGTCGATGCGATGGTTGACTCGGACCAGGGAGGTCATCGCAGGGGGCACGCCGTGACGTTCTCCGGTGCGTCAGACCGAACGGTGCAAGGCGCCAGTGAGCAGTAAGGACGGACAGGTTCGGCTCTGTGCCAGGCTGCCGTCGCCCCTTCAGTCGGTCGTGTTGTCCGGGAGGAGAACCTATGACTGGTCCTGTCAACTGTCGCCCGCTCCTGGAGCCGTCGAGCTACAGATCGGCTTTGCCGCCCGGAGCGAGCCAGCATCCCGCTGCACAATGGGTGCGGTCGTACGGCTCCACGTGGCTGCGGCTCGACAGGTGCCCGGCGCTCGGCTCCACCCGCCCACACCACGAGGGCTGGGAGGTGGCCCGATGGGAGGGGTAGCTCTCGACCTCGGCAGCCCCATCAGTTGCTCAGGTCCACCGCATCCCTCAGAGGATGAGACTCCAAACAACCAGCTTCGGAGGGAGAACGCCGACCTGCGGGAGCGGGTAGCACGTCTCGAAGAAGAGGTTCGTGCAGCGGAGAACCTTCACCTCCGGAACAGGATCGCACAGCTTGAGGAGGACGTTCTGGCCGCGCGGTGGGAGGCGGCGCATGATCCCCTCACCGGTCTTCTAAACCGTGCCGGTTTTCTTGATCATCTCGTTGGCCTGGGGTGGGACAAGGTGGGGGCCTACCTCATGGTCGACGTCGATGACTTCAAGCAGGTGAACGACCTTTTCGGGCACGACATCGGCGATGCCGTCCTGTCTACCGTCGCACAGCGACTCGCGGCAGTCGAGGGCCTGATCATCGCTCGAATCGGCGGCGACGAGTTCGCTGGGGTAGTCATCGGTCAGCCTACGGGGTGGCAGCGCTTCGAGGCAGTCGCTAAGGAGGTTGTCCGAGCGATAGCTGTGCCGATGGAAATCCGCACATTCCTCTTGCAGGTCATGGCGTCGGTGGGGGTGGCACACATCGATCAGCCGGCATCCTTTGATGAGACGCACCGCCGGGCGGACGCCGCGATGTATCGCGCGAAGGAGCTTCCGGGACGGGTGGCTCGATGGACCCCGACGCTCGATAACAGTGAGACAGAGCAGCACAAAGCGCTGGCCTCAACGGTGTTTCGTTCCGGCTCCTTGCCGGATGGGACTGGAGAGGCACTCCCGGTCAAGATACCGAGGCAGCGTAGTCAACGACAGATCGGGTAGCAGTGACAGTTGAGAGGTGAAGATGCCTGCGACCACTCTCGGCCCAAGCCTGCACTCGGGGCAAGAGATCATTGGCAGGGTCACCTACTCGCAGGGTAGACACGACATCGGACGACTCAACTTCGGCAGATGTCCCGGCGGTCAGATGTTGAGGACCATTTGGTTGCAGGTCGGCGCCCGCATGACCCCTGGCGGCATCGCTATGAGCGTGGACCTCCAACCTGCGCTGGGTAATGATCTTGGCTCCGAGCGCGCCGACGGAGATCGCCTGCCATCGCCCGAGGTGACGACAGACGATCACGGGCTGACCTGGTTGGAGTGGCGATGATTACCGCCGAGCAGGTAGCACAGGCACATAAGGACCTTGGCCGACTCCTCGTTACATGGCGGAAGGCGTCAGGAAAAACCCAAGAAAAGCTGGGCCGCTCCCTCGGGTACTCGCGCAGCACCATCGCCAACCTTGAGACAGGACGGAGCCGGTCTTCGCGCAAGTTCTGGGAAGCGGCTGACGTTGATCTTCACGCAGGTGGAGAGCTCATGAAAGCCTTTGACCACGTCGATGATCTGAAGCGCGACCAGGCAAGGGAGGTAGTGCGTCGCGCGGTGTCGGACGCTGCTGCTATGCGGGCGCGGTCAGCCGCCACCGCAGCCGGCTCAGCCGAGCTACTCCGAGGGGGCGCCCGTCGTCCGGTCGACAACCCCGTCCAGGGCGGTGACACTAACGAGATGCTGCGGCGAACGGTCCTGATCGCGCTTGCCGGCACGGTCGGCAGCGTAGCCACAGGTTTCGGCCCTGTAAGCGAGGACGTAGGACGAGGGCTGGCAGGCGTTGACCGCTGGCAGGAAGCGGCCTGGGAGTACGGATATGCCTATGTCACGACCCCGCGGCGATACCTCGTTGCCGACCTCGCCGCCGACCTCGCTGCCGTGCAGGAAGAGCTACACCGACAGACCTCGCCTGGCACGGCGAAGCCACTGGCAGCCGTGGCGGCGCAGCTCGCCGGCCTGACGGCTATGGCATGTACCGACCTTGGATTCGCCCGCGAGGCTCGTCATCTATGGCGCCTCGCTCGTTATCGGGCGGAAGAGTCGACGGACGCAGCGGTGCAGCAATGGGTTGCTGGCCACGAGATCACACTGGGTAGCTACCAGCAACGGCCGTTGCCGGTGCTGCTCGACCTTGCCAACCGGGCCTTGGCTCTCGCTGATGAGACCGCGCCGAGTGCCGGGAAGGCCGAGCTGTTAGGTGGACAGGCTCAGGCGCTCGCGCTCCTGGGACGTACTCGTGATGCGCAGAAGACCCTGGACTCGCTGCGACTGACGTTCGAACACTTGCCGTCGTCGGTCTCCGGCGAGCAGGACTCGATCTATGGCTGGCCTGAACAGCGGCTTCGCCATGCCGAGTCCTTTGTGTACTCGATGGCGGGAAAGACCGACGCTGCTTACCGCGCTCAGGAGCTAGCCCTGCGTCTCTACCCCCAGGCCCGACGGATTGGTCGTTGTCAGATCGAGCTGCACCGAGCCAGATGCCTAATTCGGGATGGCAGTCTCAGCGATGGGCTTCGTCATGCGAGTGCGACGCTTGATTACCTTGGGGTGGATCAGCGCCAACAATTTGTTCTGGCGGTCGCTCGCCAGGTACTACACGCAGTACCGCAGTCCCAGCGCCAGCGCGGCGAGGCAATCGAGCTTCGAGAGCGGGTGCAGGCGGCCCAGACGTCAACGCTACTGATAGGGAGTACGCGTGGGACCGTTCGAGCTTGAAACGTGGGACAGCTCCACTGTTGTTCTACGCCTCGCGGAGTTGACCAGCATCTATCTTGCGGTCTATGCCGAACCGCCGTACAACTCCGGGAGCCTGTGGTCTGCCGACGCGTTCGCGGATCGCACCCGTCGACAGGCAACTCACCCAGGCTTCTCCTTCGTTGTGGCCCGCAGGGGCGAGAAGGTTCTTGGATTTTCGTTCGGATTGCCCTTCGCTGCCGGACGATGGTGGTCCGGCGAGGCATCCGACCCGCCTGAGCACATCTTGCATGCTGAAAAGTTCGCGGTGATTGAGCTTGTTCTTCTGAAGGAATGGCGAGGCTTAGGAATCGGACACCAGATGCACGACCGTCTGCTCGCCGGACGCAACGAGGCGTACGCCGTACTCACGGCAATGCCCACGGCTCATGCTCGGCAGATGTATCAGCGCTGGGGGTGGCATCAGGTAGGGACTGCCCGCCATACTCCCGATTCTCCCCTCTTGGACGCACTGGTCCTTCCGCTTCCAAAAAGTGCCTGACCATCGGGGCAACCCGAGGACCACCCTCCAAGCCCTGGGCAAATGGAATCGTCCATCGTGGGGGTGGAACGGCGAACTCCTCTGGAAAGCCACCTGGGAGACCGCGACTCGCTATCCCCTGTCTAATGCGCCTATCGATCAGTAAAGCCTTCGAGCCCAGCCGAACAACGCATCGCTCACCCGCGTACGCTGCGGTTCGGGTAAGGCGGAGAAACCGCCGAAGCCAGTGCTCCACTCGTTCAACACGGGGCCCTGCTCGGTGAGTAGCCAGTCCACCTGTAAACAAGCGGCGCCGAGGCTTTCCGCGATTTGGAGACTCAACCTGTCAGCCTCAGGGTCTCGCAAATCTGGCGCGCTCGTAGCACCCTGGCTGACATTGGCTAGGTACATTCCTGCCTTCGGGACACGGTGCTGGGTTGCGATAACCCTTCCTTCGATGACATAAACGCGGAGGTCACCAGCGTTCGCCAGGAATGGTTGAACGATGTAGCCCATCCCTGTCTGCCCTACGACGTCGATCGTGGAGGATAGTGGTTGAATACCATCCACCCTGACAACACCAAAGCCCATGCCCATCTCTCTGGGTTTGACGACATAGGGACCCGATCCGATTTGTTGCTCGACTAGAGGCAACACCATGCGCGCATATCGGCCAAATGGGATTGCTACAGTGGCAGGAGTATGCAGTCCCATCCGAGTAGCGTACTGGACGATGGCGAGCTTGTCTGTCGCGAGGTGCTCGGCGCCTCTGAACGATTGATTTAGCAGGATGGAATCGCTTGCCTGCACGACGCGGCGCACGGCCTTGAGATGGTGTCCTGTTTGGGGGTCCCAGCTGAAGTCGTCAACTTGAAAAAATTGCCGCGTTTGCAAAAGGTCCTCGCCCTGATGCCATAATTGGGGACGGCTGGCGCTGGCCGGTAACAGTTCGCCGGCGGGCAGGATTCGGAACCGGAACCCAGCCCGTTCTGCTGCATCGCTGGACACAGACAATAGTTCTTCAGTCGCGTCACGTAGATACATTGGTGCGAAGTCGTCCGGTCGATATACCATAGTGAGAAGAGGTGTTCCAGCCATCTTGTGCTCCTGGGTCTACTTAAGCCCCATTCACCGGGACAGCACCGTTTCCATCGCCAAGAGGCTTCGGATCGCTCCTTGTGGTCTGGGCGACCCTGGCCGTATTTCCCTAGCCTAAGCGATTATGTGCGGGGACGAGCGCTTGGGGCCGTAGGGTACTGCGCCCGGACCGGCTGCAATAGCCGGCCCTGGCAACCGCGATCGTAGCGTTTACCGTTCTGCGTCGCTCGGACGGTCACGGAGTTGGATTTCGGACGTGTTCTGTAGGTAGCTCTGATGCGAGACGGGAACGAGCACAGCGTTCTCGTGGAAGCTGCTCAGCGTCGTCGAGCCGCAGCTGATCATTGTTGCTTTGAGCTTGGCGATGGTCATTCTGACGGTGTCGTACATGCTGCCCGCGTAGGGCACGTAGCCGTCGACGCCTTCCTCGAAGACGAGCTGCTGCTCGCCGCCCTGGTCGTAGCGGGACCAGTTTCGGGCCCGCTGAGAGCCTTCGCCCCAGTACTCCTTATAGAGCTGGCCGTTGACGCGAACCAGCTTTGAAGGGCTCTCTGTGAAGCGGGCGAAGTAGCGGCCAAGCATGATGAAATCTGTGCCCAGCGCGAACGCGATCGCCATGTGGTAGTCGCTCAGCAGCCCGCCATCGCAACAGATTGGGATGTAGACGCCGGTTTCCTTGGCGTAGGCGTCACGCTCGGCCACGACGTCTATCAGCGCCGACGCCTGGCCGCGGCCGATTCCTTTTTGGTCTCGGGTGATGCAGATGGAGCCGCCGCCGATCCCGACTTTGATGAAATCGGCTCCCGCGTCGGCGAGGTAGCGGAAGGCTCGTCCATCGACGACGTTGCCGGCTCCGATACGGGCTTGATCTCCGAATTCGCCCTTGACGTATTGGAGCGTGTTGCGCTGCCAGACGGAGTATCCGTCAGATGAATCGATGCACAGGACGTCGACTCCGGCCCGAACGAGGGCCGGGATGCGTTCCTTGTAGTCGTGGGTATTGACGCCTGCTCCGACTCGAAACCGCTTGTCGCTGTCGATCGTTTCGTTTTGGAAAGTCTTATGGAGTTCGTAGTCGCGACGCAGGACGATTGACTCAAGTCTCCCACTGTCGGCGACCACGGGAAGAACGTCGATGCGGTTGTCCCAGATCATCGCGTTGGCTTGGGAGAGTGAGATCGACGGGTCGGCCACGACGAGGGACTTGGCGGGCTGCATGCGCGATTCGACAGAGTCGTTGAGGTCGTGGCGCTTGGGGTGAAAGTCGCGGGTGGAGATTAGCCCGAGGAAGGTTCCATGAGGCGTGCCGTCGTCGGTGACTGCGGCGATGTCGCGCTCTGCTGCCTGTAGAAGTCCGGCGACCTCGCCGAGCGTCGCGGTTGGTTTGATGTTGATGTCGCTGTGCCGGAATCCGGCCTTGTGTTGCTTGACGTTGCTGACCATCTCCGCCTGGGCGGTGATTGGTTGGTTGTGATGGATGAAGCCGAGCCCTCCGCACTGCGCGAGCGAGATCGTCATGCGGGGCGAGGAGACCGCTCCCATGATGGCACTGACCAGGGGGACTGCGATCCGGATCGGCGACTGTTCGCCGAGGCGGTGCCGTACCAGCGGTGCGCTGAGGTCGACATTCCCGGGTGTGCAGTCCTCGGTGGTGAGGTTGGGGACGAGCAGATATTCGTTGAGCGTCCGGGAAGTTTCGTCGAGGATTTTCACGCGATCTCCTTGTTCCGCGAGCTATGTGCGTTTGGCGGTTGCGGCAGGTTATCAGTCGGTGCCTGTTGGACCGCTGATTCCTGTGGGTGTTGCCGCAGCCGCCTGCCGTATCAGGGCGGATCTCGCCAGGGCTTGGGTCGGGCCGCGGTTCGGCCCAGCAACGCCGGCCCGCCGGGGAATGCTTGGGGCAGCCGACTGGCTCGTTGACGGCGGTCCCTCAGTTGCTCGTGGGTCGGGCGGGCCGGCGCTGCTGGGCTCAATCCTCGAACGCGGCGAGTGGTTCGCCGGCGATGATCTCGGAGGTGAATCCGTCGGGACCGGTGGGGCGGTCGCCGAGGATGGTCACCCGGTACATCGTTCGCCGTACGTCGAGGTGGGACAGGTCGGTGGCGGCGAGGTGGGCGGTCGCGCGGTTGTCCCACATGGCGACGCTGCCGGGTCGCCAGGTGAACCGCACGGTGTACTCGGGGCGGATGATCTGGGCGAAGAGCAGGTCGAGGAGCTTGGCGCTCTCGGCGGGGCTGAGGTCGGGAATCCGGCTGACGGAGGCCGGGTGGACGAACAGTGCCCGCTCGCCGGTCTCGGGGTGGACCCGGACCACGGGGTGGAGTGAGACTTGCGGGTCGTCGCGGTTCATCTTGCGGATCGCGATGTCCTCGGGGTCGGCGGGGTGCATCTGGCAGCCGGCGAAGAAGGTGTGCTCGGCCCGGAGTCCGTCGACGAGGTTGCGCATCGGCTCGGAGAGGCCGTTGTACGCCGCGACGAGGTTGGTCCACTGGGTGTCTCCCCCGAAGGGTGGGACCGTTTCGGCGCGCAGGATCGAGGCGGCCGGCGGGTTCACCGCGGGGGTGAGGTCGGTGTGCCAGCCCGCGGTGTAGGAGGTCCACTTCTGGCGGTACCGCTCCTCGAAGTCGCGCCCGTACCGCGCGTCTTCGGCGTCGGGGTCGATGGTGAGGATCTGCGGGAAGCCCTTGGGGTGGACGCCGTGCTTGGCCCCGGGACGGCGTGTGAGCTCGCCGAACCGGCGGGCGAGGGCGATGTGTTCTGCGTGGGTCAGTTGCTGGTCGCGGAAGAAGATCACCTTGTGGGCGAGCAGTGCCGCGCGGATGGTCGAGATGACGTCGTCGTTCAGCGGCTGGGAAAGGTCGACGCCCTGGATCTCGGCGCCGATGTGGCCGGCGATCCGTTGGACGGTGATCTGGTCGGGGAGGGTCTGCGTCGTCACCGTTGGGTCCTTTCATCGGCGCCCCTGGGTGCGGGTACGCGGCGGGCTGAAGTGCCGTGGGAGTTGAGGTCGGGGTCGGTAGCTTCGCTCGTTGTCGGCTGCTGGCTGGCGGGGCGGGGGCGGGGGCGTTGGAGTATGTGGTGCCATCTCCAGGTGGTCAGTAGCAGCCAGAGCGTCTTGGTCGGGAGGGCGGACAGTCTGCTGCCGGGCGGCAGGGTGAAGAGGTGGTTGACGAGCGGGTCGGCGTGCAGCTCGGCGGCGTGGAGGCGAACGAGCGCGGCGAGACTCCGATGCAGCGTGGCCGGTTCAGGGTGGGGGAAGACCTGCTTCGGCCGTGCCAGCAGCGCGGCCGGGAGCATCCCGGCGAGCGCGGCGCGCAGGATCGCTTTGCCTTGCCGGGTGTGGCGGTCGACGTGGTGTTCGAAGGGCAGCGTGAAGCACCACTCGACGAGGTGGTGGTCGAGGAACGGCACCCGGCTCTCCACCCCGGAGCGCATGCTGAGGTGGTCCTCGAACTGCACGACCCGGTTGAGCTGGGTGTGCACGAGCAGCCGATGAGCGCGTTCCAGCGGGGTGCCGGGTAGTCCGGCGTGGAAGTCGAGAACACGCTCGTGCATCCGTGCGCGGTGGGCGAGGACTTCGGGGGTCAGTCCGATGGTCTCCCGGGAGCCGGGCAGTGAGGTGATGGTGGCGGTGGACGGCTGGCGTAGGTCGAGGATGTGGTTAACGAAGGTGGGCAGGCTGACGTAGCCGGCCATGGTTTCGTCGGCGCCTTGTCCGTTGAGCACGACCTTGAATCCGAGGTTTCGGACCATCCGGTAGTTGTGCGCGATGCTGACGTGCCGTACGTCGTCGCCGATCGCCGCGAGGTCGCAGACCGCATCGACGTCGTCGAGAGTGACCGTGCTCGGGCGGGCGGCGATGCGGTGGGTGATCCGGTCGGTGTGCGCGGCGAGCAGCTTGCTGAAACGCAGGTCGGCGTTGGCGGTGTCGCTGGCCGGCCGGCACCCTGCGGTGGTGTGGGTGAGGGTGAGGGTGATGGCGGTGAGCGGGCCGGTGGCGGCGGCTGTGGCGGTGATGGCGCTGGAGTCCAGGCCGCCGCTGAGGAAGGCGGCGACCGGGACGTCCGCCACGAGCATGCTGGTCACACTGCGCTGGAACAGGGCGTTCAGTTCAGTGGGCGCTGGCGGGGCGTCGGCCGGACGTTGTCCGGTGGTCTGGGTGGGGAGCTGCCAGTACGTGTGGGTGGCTTCGGATCCGTCGTGGTCGAGGGTGAGGTGGGTGGCGGGCGGTAGGGCGTGTACCTGGTCGACGAGGGTGAGCTGCCGGTCGACCTGGAGCGTGGACGAGCACAGCAGTTGCGAGTGGAAGGCGTCCAGGTCCGGTCGGCGTGGTACCTGGGGGCAGCGCAGGAGGGCTTCGATTTCGGAGGCGAAGGCGAGGAACCCGTTGCCGCGGTGGTAGTACAGCGGCTTGACGCCGAGCCGGTCCCGCACGAGGTGCAGTTGCCGGGCGCGGTCGTCCCAGAGGGCGAAGGCGAACATGCCGTCGAACCGGTCGAGGGCGGCGGGTCCCCACTGCTGCCACGCGCGCAGGACGACTTCGGTGTCGGTGCCGGACTGGAAGCGGTGGCGGCGTTGTAGGTGGCTGCGCAGGTCGGTGAAGTTGTACAGCTCTCCGTTGTAGACGAGCGTCAGGTGGTCGCGGGTCATCGGCTGCGTGCCGTGCTCGGTGAGGTCGAGGATGCTCAGCCGCCGGTGTCCGAGCGTGATCGCGCGTCGGTGCCAGATATTTCCGCCGTCCGGGCCGCGGTGGGCCAGCGCGGCGGTGACCGCCCGAATCTCGTCTACGCCGGGCACGCTGCCGCCGCCTGAGGCGAACCGAAGGACTCCCGCGATGCCGCACACGCCTACCGCCCCTCGCCGTGCGGATCCTGCAACGGAGCGCGCAGGTGCTCCTCGATCTCCTTGAGCCCGGGGCCGGTGAGCATCGTCTGGTGGTCACCGGGCACGACTTCGACGCCGACGCACATCCTGGCCAGGTCCTGCCAGTCGGCGAGGTCCTCCATCTGGCGGGCAGCTGTCTCGGCGGACAGGATCAACAGGAGGTTCTGCACTGATCCCTCCGGCCGCCAGGCGGTCAGCGCGGCGTGGTTGCGCACGATGATGTCCAGCCGCTGTTGGGCGAGCGCGTGCTCCGGCTCTGGACCGGTCAGGCCGAGCTGTTCGGCCAGCACCTGAGCCCGCGCCAGCGGCGGCAGGTTCCTGGTCGTGTCGACGGCGGTCACCAGCGTCGCGTGGTCGAGGTGAGGGGCGAGTCTGCTCACCTGCGCTACCAGCGCGGCGGCGTCACCAGTGCGGTCGAACGGCACGACGGGGTCCAACAGCGTCAGCCGTGTGCTCTGGCCATCCTGCTCCAGCCGGCGGGCGATCTCGTAGGCGATCACGGCTCCGAACGACCATCCGGTCAGCCGGTATGGGCCGGCCGGTTGCACCGAGCGGATCCGGTCGAGGTATGCCGCCGCCAGCATGGGGATGTCGGGGGCGTTGTCGTCGCGGTCGTACGGCAGGCCGTAGCAGCTCTGCTCCGGCGCCAGCGCGCGGGCAAGCGGGGCGTACCAGTCGACGGAGCCGCCGACCGGGTGTACCAGCCAGTGCGGTTGGGCGGCGGCCTCGTGCCACCGGTCGGTCAGCGGTACGGCTCGGGCGGTGTGTTCGAGGGAGGCGACGAAACGGTCGGCGACGGATTCGATGGCGTCGGCCCACACGCCCTCGTCGTAGCTGAACCGTGCCTGAAGCGTTCCTCGATCGACCGCGAAGGTGACGTGCAGCGGCGTGGGCAGGACGTTGCCCGGACTGATGGCCTGGCTCGTATCGAGCGGGGAGGAACGCAGCGCGGCACGCCCGTCGACGGTTGCCGTCTGCCCGAGGTAGTTGACGGTGACTTTCGGCAGGTCGAGCTTGCTGACCAGCGTGCCCAAGGAGCTGTCGGGTTCGAGGTAGCGGGCCCGCCCGAACGTGGCCCCGCCCACGGGCACGTGCGCCAGCTGTTGGCCGAACGCGGCGGCCCAGTCGAGCAGACCGTCGCCCTGCGGCGGCGACAGCAGGATCGGGTACAGGTTGGTGAGCCAGCCGACGACGCCATCGGCTGGGGGATCGCCGTCTCGACCGTGCCCTTCGACGAAGGTGTACAGACCCGGCCGATCTGATAGCGGCGCGAGCGCTCGGGCGAGCGCGGCGAGCAGGATCGGCTCGGTGGTAGAGGAGTACAGGCGCGGCACGTCGCGAAGGAGGTGACGGGTCGCGTGCGGGGTCAGCCTCCGGGCGGTGTGCCGCAGATGTCCTACCGGTGCGGGTTCGGCGAGCCGACCGGTTTCGAAGGTGGGCTTGGGCTGGTCGAGCAGGCCCCGCCAGTAGCCGAGTTCCGTGTCGCTGGGCGCACCCGGCGGGGACAGCTCGGGGAGACCCGGTGCGGGCTGGTCGGGCAGCGGTTCGCCGAGGGCCAGCCGCCGGCACGCCGATTCGATGTCCTCGCCGAGGATGGCCCAGGACACCGCGTCGATGATCAGGTGGTGGGCTACCAGGTACAACCATCGCTGCGGGATGCCCGGCCTGCTGAACACCACGATCCGGAACAGCGGACCGTCCTCGATATTGAGGGACCGTTGCAGCTCGTTGAGTTCTTGCGGGAGGACTTGTTCGGCGGGACCGGACAGCACCCGCTGTTCGATCCGTACCGGGTTGTCTTCGAGGAACGCCAGCCAGGTGTGGCCGTCGCGGCGGAACCGGGTGCGGAAGGCGTCGTGGCGTGCGATGGTCCAGACCAGAGCCTCCAGCAGCGTCGGCTGCGGGGTGTCCGGAGCGATCTGGTAGAGCCTGGCCTGGTTGAAATGGTGCGGGTTGGCGAACCGCTGGGCGAAAAACCAGCCTTGGATCGGGGTGAGGGCGATCCCCGTTCCCGGCGGTCGGCGTACCGCCGTCGCGCCCCCCGCAGTGCTGACCATTAGCGCTGCCATGGCTTCGACGGTGCGGGCCTGGAGCACCTGAGCGGCGGTGAGGTGCATGCCGTGCGTGCGGGCCCGGTTGGCCAGACGGATGGCCTGAAGTGAGTCGCCGCCGAGGGCGAAGAAGTCGTCGCCGGGGCTCGCCGAGGTACCGAGCACGTCCCGCACGAGGGTGATCAGCCGGTCTTCCCGTTCGGTGGCTGTCCGCCCGGGTGGTGCCGTCTCGGCGTGCTCGTGGGGTGCGGGGAGCCGGCTCGGATCGACCTTTCCGGTCGAGGTCCGCGGAAGCTCGGGCAGCACGGTGTAGGAGGCGGGCATCATGTAGCTCGGCAGCCGGTCGTTGACCCAGCCGCGCAGCTGTGTCACCAGGTGGTCGGCCGGCTGGTCGGAGGCGATGTAGGCCAGCAGCCGGCCGGGCCCGTCGCTGGGCTGCTGGAGGAGGACGAACGCGTCGTCAACCTGCGGGTGTCGGGTGAGGCAGCGGCGTACCTCCCCGAGTTCGATGCGATACCCGCGGAGCTTGACCTGTTCGTCCAGGCGACCAAGAATCTCGAACTCGCCGCGCTGGTTCAGCCGGGCCCGGTCCCCGGTACGGTACAGCCGCGTCCCGGCGAGCAGCCCGCCCTCGGTGATCACGAACCGATCCAGCGTCGGGCCGGGGCGCTGGTGGTACCCGGCGGCCACTCCAGCGCCGCCGATGTGTAGCTCGCCAGCGGCGCCGATGGGTGCGAGCCTGCGCTGCGGGTCGAGCACGAACATGCTCGCGTTCGCGACCGGGCGCCCGACGCTGACTCGGCTGACGGTCGACTGCGTCTGCGGGTCATACAGACGTGCCGCGGAGCTGAAGACGGTGGTTTCGGTGGGTCCGTACTCGTTGAGCAGGACTGCATGTGGCAGGTGGGTGGCGTGCCCGATTACCAGATCCCGCGGGCAGGGCTCGCCGCCGACCGCGACGAGACGCAGCGACCTCCCCCACCCAACGGGGCCGCCGACGAGGTGCCGGTAGAACGAGGGCACCACGTTGAGGTGGGTGACCGCGTGCTGCTCGACCAGGTGCCGGAGCGCGTCGGGGTCGCGGGTGTCGTCCTCGGCCGGCGGGAACACCACCGTGCCGCCGAGCGTGAGGGTCCAGAAGATTACCGAGGTGGCCACGTCGAAGATCGGTGGCAGGGTAACCAGGGTGCGCGGTGCCGCAGCGCCGACTAACGCCGCGCGGGCCTGGATCGCGGCGGCGGCGTTGCCATGGGTGGCCAGGACCGCTTTCGGGGTGCCAGTCGAGCCGGAGGTGTAGACGAGGTACGCCGCCGAGACGGACTCGACCTGCGGCCGGACGGGTGCCGAGACGTGTCCGACGTCCGGCCGGTCAACCACGATGAGAGGCACGTCGAGCCGCCGTAGACCGGCGGCCGTGGCCGCCGTGCAGACCAGCGCGACGGGTTGGGCGTCGGCGACGAGCAGGTCCACGCGGGCGGGCGGCTGTTGATCGTCAAGGCACAGGTACACCCCGCCTCGGCGCAGGACGGCCAGGCACGCGGCGACCAACTCCGGCGATCTCGGTACGGCGATCGCCACGATCGCCCCCACGCCCACCCCATGTTGGACGAGCTGTTGCTCCAGGTGCGCGGAGAGCTGGTCGAGGCCCTGGTATGTGACCTGCCGGTCGCCCTGCACCACCGCCGTGGCGTCGGGCTGTCGGGCGATACTCGCGTCGGCCCCGCCGTGCAGCGTGGGGTGCACCACCGCGACCTGCGGGCCGGTCCCGGCGCGCAGAATGGTGGCGGTCTGATCGGCGCCGAGCAGGTCCAGCGCGTCAATCCGCTGATTCCAGCCCTCGATCAACACGTCGAGAACGTGGCTGAAGTTCGTCAGCAGGGCCTGCCCGGTGGCCCGATCGAACAGATCCTCGTCGTATTCCCACAGCACCTGCACCCCGTCGTGCGACAGGTCGGACCCGGCCACGGGCGGATGCGGCACACACACAACATTGAGATCATTCTTTGCCGACCCGTTGTGCTCGATGACGAGTTCACCGCGCAGGTCGCCGACCTCGAACCGGGGTCGAGGGCTGTCGTGGAAGGCGAACATCAGCGAGAACAGCGGATTGCGGGATGCATCCCGCGGCAGCCCCAGCCGCCGGACGATCTCGACCAGCGGGAACTCCTGGCGGTCCTGCGCCTGCAAGATCGTCTGCATCGTGTCCGCGACCACCTGCGACACGGTCCGGTCCCCAGCGATGGACAGCCGCAGCGGCAGCGCGTTGACGAACATGCCCATCATCGGTGCCGTGTTCGGCAGGCGCCGGTTGGACAGCGCCGAGCCGACAACCACGTCGTCCTCGCCGGTGTGCCGCCACACGAGGGACGCGAATGCGGTCAAGAACACCGCGAACCGGCTAACCCGATTCGACGCGCAGAGGGCATCCACGCCGGCGACGGTCGCCGCGGGTATCTCGGCACGCAGGCAGCCGCCGCGAAAGGCCCGCCGCTGTGGCCGGGGATGATCCGGTTGGAACGTCACACCCTGAGCCGGGCAGCCATCGAGCGTGCGCTGCCAGAACCGGCCCTGCTCCGCGAAGTCCTCCGTCGTGGCCCACTCCTGGTACCAGCGGGCGTAGTCCCGGTACTGCACGGCCAGCGGCGCAAGGTCGGGCTGCCTGCCCTCGACAACGGCACGGTAGACGTCCCGGATCTCCCGCAGCCACAACACCGCCGACCAGCCGTCGTGCACGAAGTGATGCTCGACCTGTAACAGGCTGAACGACGTCGGCGACAACCGGTACAGGTGCCAGCGCACCAGCGGCAGCGCGCCGACATCGAACCGGCGCCGGGTCTGCCGATCCACCTCGGCAGCCATAGCCGCGGCGCCCAGCGCCTCACCGACGTGCGTCAGGTCGACGACATCGACGCGGACTGGCCACGGCTCGTGGATCACCTGGACCGGCCCGTCCGGGCCGTCGTGGAAGGTCGTGCGCAGGATCTCGTGCCGCGCCACGATGTAGGACAGAGCCGCTTCCAGCGCCGGCACGTCCAACGGGCCGGTCAGCCGCAGGGAGCACTGCGCGTTGTAGGCCAAGCTGCGCGGTGCGAGCTGGTGCAACACCCAGATCTGCTGTTGCTGGGCGCTCAAGAGCGCCGGACCGTGGCATTGCGGCGCGGCGACCAGCGGTGGCCGACTCCCGGGGACCGCGACCTGGATGTGGGCCGCAATCGCCCGAACGGTGGGGTCCTCGAACAGCGCGCTGATCGGCACCTCGACGCCGTACCGGCGCGAGATCACCGCCGCGACCTGGACGAACGCCAGGGAGTTCGCTCCTACCTGCGTCAACGGCGTCAGCACGCCGACTGCGGAACGGCCGAGGATGTCGGCCACCTCGACGGCCAGTACCTCCTCCAACGGGCTCGCCACCTCATCCGCCGAGTCACTGGCCGGCGCGGCCGGCTCCGGCAGGCGCGACTCATCGACCTTCCCGGACGGAGTGCGCGGCAATTCGTCCACCACCACGTACGCCGAGGGTTTCATGTAGGCAGGCAGCCGCTCACTCAGGTAGGCGTCCAGACCGGCGGTGTCCCACCCCGCCCGGTCGCCGCCGCCCGGCTCGGCGACCAGGTACGCCACGAGGACGACTCCGCGTCCAACCGTGGCGGCGCGAACGTACGCCTGGACAACCCCGGGATGGGACATCAAGACCGTTTCGACGTGCCCGGCCTCGACGCGGTTACCACCCACCTTGACCTGCCGATCGATGCGGCCCAGGAACACGCACTCACCGCTGTCGGTCACCTCGACCAGGTCACCGGTTCGGTAGGCCCGCTGCCCGTCGATCTGGACAAACCGCTGCGCGGTCAACTCGGGCTGATGCAGGTAGCCCAGGGCGAGGTTCGAGCCGGTGATGCACAACTCGCCCCGACCGCCCGAGCGGACCGGATTGCCGGCGTCGTCCAGCACGAGGTAACCGGTGTTGATGATCGGCCGACCGAGCGTCAACGGCGCCCGCCGGCCGGTCTGCCCGTCGTACACGTGCGCGTAGCTCGACCACACGCACGCCTCGGTCGGCCCGTACTCGTTGTACAAGGACGCGGAGGGCAGCAACTCGGCATGCCGCTCGATCAGAACCTCACTCCACCGCTCACTGCCGATCATCACCGCAGCCAGCCCGGTCGGCGGAGCAGCGGCGGCGCGCTGCAAGAACGGGGCGTACAGCGACGCCGCGTAGACCAGATGCGTGACGCCTTCGTCTCGCACCAGGGCCAGCGTGGCTCCGACGTCGCGCAGCCGCGAGTCAGCGACCACCAGCGTGCCCCCCGACAGCAACGTCCACCACAGCACCCCGGACGCCAGGTCGAACGCGACGGAGTGCACCAGCGGCACCCGCTCCGGGATCCCGTAGGCCAGCGTCCGTGCCCCGGTCGAGTTCAGCAGCGCACGGTGGCTGACCACGACGCCCTTCGGCCGTCCAGTCGAGCCGGAGGTGTAGATCACGTACGCGGGATCATCCGCACTCGGCGATGCGTCGGCGGGTTCGGAGCTGTCCGTGGAAGCCAGGGTGTCGTAGGTGACGACCAGTGCACCGGAGGTGCCGAGCCGCGCGGCGCGGTCCGGCGTGGTTACCACCACGGCCGGCTGAGCCTGCCGCAGCACATCGAGCAGGTAGTCGTCGGGCATGTCGACGTCGAGCGGCAGATAGGCAGCGCCGGACCGCACCACGCCGAGCACCGTGCAGACGAACTCGACCGACGCCTCCAGCACCACGGCGACCAGCGGCATCGGCCCGGTCATCTCGGCGAGCGGCGTCGTCAGTGCTGCGGCCACCACTCGTGATGCCTCGTCAACCTCGGAGTATGTGGTCGTCCGGCCCTTGTACCGCAGCGCCGGACGATCTGCCTGAGACGTTGCTATCGCCCGCCATGCGCTGCCGAGGTGCCCGCCCAGGTCGATCAGCATGGGATCCTCCCGGTCGTGCTGGTTTCGGCATCGGCGATGCTGCGGGTGACCCGAGCGTGGAGCGTGGGGTTGACCTGTTCCCCGAGGTGCTCCAGGAAGTGCCGTAGGTACTGGACCCGTTCGGCTGGTGGCGTCTCCGGCCGATCAAGGAACATCAGGTCGTGTGGGGTCATGGCCCTGACGGCGTACATCGGTGCGGGCGAGCGCATGACGTGGAGGTTGGGGTTACGGACGCTGGCGACGGTGCTGGACGGATGGAACTCGCCGAGCATGAGACCTCGCCTCACGAACTCCATCCGCAACACCCGGTGCCCGCCGTCGATGAAGCCGGCCGTCGCGGACGGCTGAACGTCGGGAAAGATGGCCAGCAGTGCTCCCGAACGGAAGTCCGTCTGCTCATTGAAGATCTCGCGGAACAGCGCCGGCAGGTGCAGGCCCTTCTCCACGGCCTCGTCCCTGTCCGACCGGTGGGTACGGATCGTCACGAGCCAGATGAGATTGCGGTCCATGGCGTATCTGAGCCTCGTGCACACGTCGCCCGGCCGTTTGATATCGGGATGCGGAGCCGCCACGAACTCGTCGAGCCAACGCAGACAGGAGCGGTACATGGGGTACTGCGGGAATAGCGCCGACGCGTTGTTGATGTCGGTGAGTGACCCGTTCTCGAAGGGATAGCGCTCAACCACGGCATGGGGCACCTGCGCCATGCCGGTTGGTGGGCTTACCATCGTCTTCCTCCATGATCGCTTGGGCGGCACTGCTGGACGGACGAGGAGTGCGGACCGGGCTTGTGTGGCCGCGTGGGTACTGAGGCGGATCACCCAGGGGATCGCTCGATTGGGGTGCCGAGCGTGGGGGCGAGAACCACCGGCGTGCAGGGCTGCTGCCGCCTCGGCGCTACGACGAGGTCTAGGCGCCGGGCTCGGTACCGAACGGCCTCCCGCTGACCAACTCGGAGACGAAGCCGTCGGGGCCGACCGGCTTGTCCCCGACGATCGTCACGCGGTGCAGCGTTCGCCTCGTCCCCGGCTCCAGGTCCGTTGCCGCGATGTGAGCCGTCGACCGGTTGTCCCACATCGCCACCGACCCCTCCTCCCAGCGGAAGCGGACCGTGTACTCCGGCCTCGTGATCTGCGCGAACAGCAGGTCGAGGATGTGCCCGCTTTCGGCGGGCGACAGCCCGAGGATTCTGCCCGTGCGCGACGGATTGACGAAGAGCGCCCGCTCGCCGGTTTCAGGATGGACCCGAACCACCGGGTGGACGGCGACCAGCGGGTCGCCGTCGATCATGTCGATGATTTCCCGATCGATCGGGTCGTGAGCGACCATTCGGTAGCCGGCGAAGAAACTGTGCTCGGCCCGCAGGGAGTCGACGAAGGCACGCAGCGGCACCGACAGCCCTTCGTAGGCCGCGACCAGGTTCGTCCACTGAGTGTCCCCACCCGCCGACGGGGCCACCTCCGCGCGCAGAATCGAGGCGGCCGGAGGGTTGACGGCATGTGTCATGTCCGAATGCCAGCCCGTGATCGTCGTTGCCCACCGCGTCCGGTAGTGAGCCTCGTAGTCCCGGCCGTACCGCTCCTCGTCGACCTGGGGCGAAATCGTCAGGATCTGCGGATAGCTATCCAACGCAGCGTTGCTTTGGGTGCGGGAACGCCGCGTGAGCTGCCCAAACCGCTGACCCAAGTCGACGTGCTGGGCATGAGTCAGCCTCTGGTCTCGGAAGAACAGCACCTTGTGGGCCAACATTGCCTTGCGGAGCTTCACCACCGTGGCGTCATCCAGTGGGCCGGCCAGGTCCACCCCGGTTACCTCAGCACCGATGTGGCCGGCGACCCGGCGGACATCGAGCGGCTTCGGGTTGGGACTTTCGCTCGTGGTCGTAGGCATCGAGTCGAACTCCTTCCTAATCCGAGTAGCACGGACGACTCGCCTTCCGCGACGGACAGTGGGCGGAGGCTGGCCAATCTCGATCCATCGGGATGCGGTCAGCACAACCTGTCGCCACCGATGTCGGCCAGACCCAGCCGGTGGCTGCGACATTCCGGTGACAGTCGATCTCGTTCAAGCTCCGCCAGCGGTCTCGGGATTCACGAGCCGGCGCGGGCAGTGATCCAGTAGAGGGTCCAGTTGGACAGTGGCCTGCCGCCGCGGGGGTACAGGGGGCGTAGCGAGTGAGCAAAGGGCCGACGGTCGCGGCCAGCACCGGGCGGCCCATAGGCACGCTCCGGCCGGGGCGACCCTGGGAGCTGGAGTAGCAGGTACGGCGGGACTTTGGCTGGGGTTGCAGATCGCCTGCTAGAAGTGCGGAAACCTGCTGGTGCATCTCGGCTGCCGTGGGAGCCCTCGCGCAACGTGATCGGTCTGTTGTCACTCGAATGTCGCCGGTTGACGACACCTATTCACGACATGCCGCCTCGTGAACTTAACTACCCCGAAGCGATCACTACGACATGGAGTTATCCGGCCTCAGCCTCGAATTGACGCCCTCCGGACGGGAGCCTGCCAACCCGTTCGCACAAGAGATGCGGGAGCGAACGACGGTGCGAACATCCGCAGGTGTCCGAAGCGCGATCACGCGCGACCCCACTGGCCGCGGGCAGTCGCGCCGATCAAAGGAACCCAACAACCATGACGCCTGCCACTAATACGTCTACCCAGCGGCGCGCTCAGGCCGGGTGGCCCCATCAGAATTGCGGCGCCTAGTGGACATAGCAGCCCCGTCCGCTACGTATCGTGGTGCAGCGGATCAAATCGTGCTTGCACAGGAAGTGTTAGACAAGCATGTGACGTCGAGTGCGACGGGACGGTGCATTGCGTGTGATGTCCCGGGTCCCTGTATCCGGCGAGAAACCGCTTCCGCTGTTTTTCAGCACTCGACTTTTCTGCCGCGCCGTCGGCCAGGCCGAACGCGACCAGACCTGATCGCCGCTGAGGCGAGCGCCGCGCCGTGGTTCGCGTGGAGCACATGATGCCCAGCCTTGAGGTGCCGAGGGCCGGCGAGGTGCTCCTGGTCCGCCGGGAGGCGTCGGTTCAGTTCGTGCAGCCGCTGCTGTTCCGGATGATCCGCGCGCTGGACTGGCCGACCTACGACGGCTGGGCCTGGCTGGACGGGTACGTCCTGAACAAGGAACTGCTCGCGGTCGAGCGTCGCTCGATCTTCGTGCAGCCGGGAGGACTCCGGCGCGTAGCCCTCACACCGCAACAGACCCTCGCCCGCAAACGACGCGGATGAGTAGGAAACGGCCCATCAGGGCCTGTTCGAGAGATCACCGAGATGAAGAGTAGGGGAGGACGGCTGTGAGCACGACCGAGACCGACGGGGTGCCGTACGCGTTGGACAACGACGAGGTGACGGCAGGCTCGGTGCTGGACTACCTGGCCAAGATCTGGGATCCCTTCACCCAGACCCGTCTCCGGGCCGCCGGCCTCACGAAAGGGACGACGGCCTGGGTAGCGGCGGCGGGCAAGGGAACCATCGCGCACTGGCTCGCCGCGCAGGGAGCATGGGTTACCGCCACCGATGTGAACCCCAAGCACATCGATCCGCACGCGCAGATTTCGATCCTGACGCGAAACGACGAGCTGGAGCCAGCTCCGCGTCCGGGCTTCGGCCTCATCCACGCTCGATGTGCGCTGGCGCACTGGCCGACCCGCGAGGCCGTGGTCAAGAAGATGGAACAGGCACTCATTCCGGGCGGCGCACTGGTGATCGAGGACTGGGGCGACTGGTCCGGGTGGGTGCTGACCTCACCGGTTCCTGACGCGGCCGGCATCTACGCCCGGTACCAGGCCGCGCTCCTGGAGGTGTTCCGGGCTGCTGGCAACGACCCCACATGGGCCGGGCGAACGGCCGACGCGATGACCACCGCTGGGCTGGAAGACGTCAGCGTTGCGACCAGGGCCGAGTCGTGGCGAGGTGGAACGGCTGGCTGCATGCTGCCCGTCGCGGTGGCACGCGAGTTGCGGGACAAGCTGCTCGCGGTCGGCGCCACGGCCGAGGATCTGGACGCGCTGCCCGACGTCATGACCAACCGGGGCACGCTCCTGCTCGGCAACATGAGCTTCTCCACCATCGGCTACCGCCCGGAACTGTAGTTGTAGGCGTGCCCGCACCCGGGCAGCGGCGATCCTCTGGACCGCATTGCCACCTGTACCCGACCAGAACTGACTGACTCGACTCGCTAGGCGCGCGATCCGCAACCGGTCGTGTGCGGACCCTACGCGCCCTGGTCGCGGTCAATAAGCCCGAAAGGACCGATTCAACGTGATGAGACAAGCTCGTCGACGTGTGCTGGCGGCGTTCGCCACCATCGTGGTGCTGGCCAGCACTGGATGCAGCAGCGACGACGCGACCGGTGTGATCCGCGGCGGGGTCAAGGGGGGCGAGCCGGTCACGGTCGCCTACCTGCCCGGGTTCGGCATCATCGGGCAGGACGCCTACATGTACGTGGCCCAGGAGAAGGGCTACTTCGCCGAGGCCGGTCTGAAGGTCGAGATCCGGCCGGGCCAGGGCACCGAGAACAACCTCTCGGTACTCGTGTCGGGCAAGGCGACCTTCGCGACCGTAGACATGTCCGGGGCGCTCATGGCTTACGCCAAGGAGTCCGGGTTCCGGGCCGTCGCCGCGGTCTACCAGCGGTCCGTCTCCTCCATCACCACGCTGGAAGGGAGGGGCATCACCCGCCCGCAAGACCTCGAAGGTCGGCGGATCGGCTACCAGCCCGGCGGTGTGAACTACACCCTGTTCGATGCGTACGCCAAGGCTGTGGGCATCGACGCGAAGAAGGTCAGATGGCAGCAGACATCGCCGGATCAGCTCCGGCCCCTGCTCGGCGCGGGCAAATTCGATGCGGTCACCGAGACGGTGATCGGCACCCCCGGTGTCGAGGCATTCGGTGCTGGCCGCAAGGCCGTCGTTCTGCCCTACAGCGATGTGCTGTCCGACCTGTACGGGAACGTCATCGTCGCGAGCACCAAGACCGTTGACACCAACCCGGACCTGGTACGCCGGTTCCGGCAGGCCGCCGTCAAAGGGCTGATGTACGCCATCGACCACCCCGACGAGGCCGGCGCCATCTTCCACCGCCACCAGCCCGCGTACCCGGCAGCGACCGCAGCCGCCGAAACCCGCCTGATGATCTCCTACGTGAGGGCCAACGGGCCGGACATGGTCGGGGCGTTCGACCCATCCCGAGTCGCCCGTGGGATCGCCCTGCTGCAAGGCGTCGGCAAGGTGGCACCGGGCATTACCCCCGAGCAGATCGTGGCGTTCGACCTGAACAGCCCAGTAGCCACCCCGAAGTGACCGGCAGTAGCCGCGTCCTGCGGCCACCGCCGGCCTGATACCACCTGCCGCCGCCTACTTCCCCCGTTGTGGGCGGCGGCAGGTGCCCACCCGCATCCACCGCACCCGGGCTCGCGCTTCCTCAGCCGGCCACCATCCGTCACCACCCTCTTGCTCGCACGGAAAGGACGGTCCGCACCGTGACCAGCCCCAGCACTCCCCTGGCTCAAGCCGGCGACGTAGTGCGGATCGCCGCCGCCGACTATTTCGACGGCACCACCCCGGTGACCGTCCGCATCGCCCAGATCGGTCCTGACCTCGACAAAATCACGAGGTTGGAGTGGATCCACGTCCTTGTCACCGACCCGGAGCGGCCCGAGGCGACTCCCGGGCAGCCGGACCCCGGACGCCGTCGACTCATCGTCCGCGCGGCGGCTCTGCGTCAGCCGCAGATCCACCTAATCCCAAAGGCCGCCCTCCCTCCGGAATCGGCCAGGCGCGGCCTCGTGTCTGCATCACGCATTCCGTCGCCTCGTAGACCTGCCGACCCGACCGTGGGCAGTGGAACGGCAACCCAGCTCATTCCTTCGCAGAGTGGGCAGGTACGGCCATGATCCAGTCTCGGTTCAGGCCAACCCCGACGAGTCCAAGCCGGTTCCCTGAGGCCCAGGGACCGTCCCATCGTGGGCCAAACACGCGCAGCTACTCCGTTCGACGGCTGCCAGCGCCACCGCCGGCTGCCATCGAATCGCCGGACACCACGACCCGCCTTTCGGGCCACCTCCCCATGGCGAAGCCGATTGGCGCACACCGTGCCCCCATGCACGAGGCCCCGCAGTCGCGCCCCCCGGCCGAAACCGACCCCAGCAAGGAACCGACCCGCGTCATGACCAGGACCAGCAAGACCGACTCCCGTCCCCTCCGCCTTCGGAGAACAGCGCGGGCCGTACCTCCGACGGCGGGCCCCTTCGCCTGGTGGAGAGCCGAAGTTCCCCTGATCGAGAGGGCAGCCCAGGTCGTATTCATCACCGCAGCCGTGGTCCTCGTCCTAGCGCTGGCGCTGGCGCTGATCGATTAGTAGCGCGCGCTGAGACGAAAGATTTCGAGCATTGACGAGAGGGACCATGAGAATCTTCACGACAAGGGTTGTCGGAATACGCCGAGTCGAGGCGGCGGACATTGAGGCAATAGTCGAAACGTTGGTGGAGGCCTCGGCGGATAGTTCGGAGTACGCGTATCTGATTCCAGACCGCGACCTTCGCATGCCGGCCTTGAAGAGTTTTTATACCAACCTGATCGAAGATGCCGTACTGCCCGGCCGCGGAAGCGTTTGGTGCACCGTGGACCACGGTGGCGCGGCTGTCTGGCACTGGTCGACGGCATCGCCGCTACGTGCATTCAAGGACGATCCCTGTGCCTCGCTGTACCCCGGGTTTAAGGGCCGCGCAACCGTTTTGGAACTCCTGTTGCAGAACCGCGAACCGCAGTCCCGACACGTCGTCCTTACACACTTGGGAGTCGCGCCACAGGCGCAAGGCAAAGGGCGCGGATCGACCTTGCTGCGCGACCGCCTCAAAATTCTGGACGTAGCGCAAATGCCATCGTACCTGGTCGCCACCAATTTCCGAAGCCGTGCGCTCTACCTCCGTTTCGGATACGTGGATCACGGTGTGCCTATCGAGCTGCCAACCGGCGCATCGCTCTACCCAATGTGGCGAGACTTCCGCCCCGCACAGGCGACCTGACCCGAGACGGCCAACTGGTACGGACAACTCAACGGGATGGCCGGTTTCGTGCGGCCGGCACCCTCGTCGCCC
Source organism: Micromonospora sp. NPDC050397 (assembly GCF_044901685.1). Lineage (NCBI taxonomy): Bacteria > Bacillati > Actinomycetota > Actinomycetes > Micromonosporales > Micromonosporaceae > Micromonospora > Micromonospora sp. NPDC050397. Next base: position 189,305 of record NZ_JBJDPS010000006.1, on the reverse strand, counting down.
GGCCACCCCACAGACCCATCCCATGACCAGCGCTCGATGCCCCGGCCGCAGCCGCGCCAGACCCGGAACCCACGTCGAAATCGGCTCTGGTCGCCCGGTGACCACGCGAAAGGAGTAGTAGAAATGCGATCCCGCTGGGCAGTGGTTTCCTGCGTGGCCTACGACGACGAGGATTTCGACCTCGAAGAGTGGCGCGCGGACCCGGTAATCCGTGCCATCGCGGCTGTCCTCTTTCCTGAACCGACGACACCTGTCCCACCGCCTCGAAAGCCAGCCGAGGAGATACGCGCGGACGCCGAACAGCGCATGCAGGTACTGGCTGAGCAGGGCATCGTCACACCTGACGTTCGAGTCCGGGACGAATGCGCCATACAGCGGGAGGATCACGCGCTCGTTGACAACCGCCTCGGCCGGGCTCGCAGACACCTACCGCAGGGACGCACTCGGCTGCTGGCCGACCAGTGCAGGAGACCACCGTCGTAACCAGACGGCAGGCGGGGTCACCACAGCGCTCCGAAGACAACCCAGCACCACACCGTGCCGGGCCGTGCACACAACCCCGAACCAACCGAGAAAGGGCTCGATGAAACTCCTCACCAAACGGTCGACCATCGTCGTGACGGTCGCGCTCGCCGGCATCCTCGCCGGCGCAGCCACCCCAGCCGCCGCGATAGTCGGCGGGCGGCCCGCCACCCAGCCGTACGACGGCATGGCCTCCGCTCAGATCTTCTTTCCCGGTCAGGGCACCGCGCTGTGCGGCGCCGGCCTGATCCACCCGCAGTGGGTGCTGACCGCCGCGCACTGCGTCAGCGACCAGCTCGCCGCGCCCACGCCGATCGGCGTGCCCGGCAGCAACGTCACCCTGCGCATCGGCAGCGTCGACCGCACCACCGGCGGCCAGGTCGTTACGGGCAAGAAGGTCTATCTGTACCCCGAGTGGGTGTGGGGCGCGAACTGGCCCGCCGGGGCGGTCTCCGACTTCGCCCTGGTCGAGCTCGACCAGCCCGTACGGGCAGCACTCCTGCCGCTCGCCCTCCGGCAGGCACCCAAGGGAGATGTCGTCCGGGCGATCGGGTGGGGTCTCACCGAGTTCCCGCCCGCACCGGGCGTGACGCCTCCCGCGATCCTACAAGAGCTTGACACCCGCCGACTGACCGCCACGGCCTGTGAAGGCGGATTCGCCGGAATCGGCGATATATGTGTCGGCGGCGGACCCTGCTTCGGCGACTCTGGCAGCCCGCTGCTCAAGGTTTCCGGCTTCAGTACCGGTGCGCGACCGTCCTGGGCATCGGTCGGCGTCGCCAGCCGGGAGACCAGTCAGACGGACCCGTGTGGCGCGCCGACTGTCTACACCGACCCCACCCACGTGCCGTTCCGTAACTGGATCTACACCACGATTCTCACCCGGCAGACACAGCCGTGCACCTGCCCACCGGCAGGGGCCATGGACAACACCAACAGAGAACTCCTGAACCTGCTCAAGGTCGACTTCCAGTAGCACCAGCATGACGGGACCCGGTCCGGCCACGCGCCTACAGACGCTGAGCTGAGGGACGCAGACCGGACCGGGTTCCTCGATGGGTATGTGCCACGCCAAGCCGCGATCCATGGGGGCAGGACGAGCGGACTCGCGGCCACGCTGTGGTGCCCCAGCCGCCGTCAGTAGCGATGCGGACCAGAACTTCAAGGGAGTCCTACCCGCCCATGGCCGAGTATCTGCGCATCAGAGCGCGACGCCTCCAGACACCCATCGCGCAGTTCATCGATCCAAGTAACCTGCGCCGTGTAACGCTCGTGGGCACCGCCCCCATCGGGGAAGCCCGCTATTACGCCGCTCTGCTGGCGGACATCGCCAAACTCCATCAGGAGGGCGCGGTCGTGCACCGAGAGGGCAACGGCGTTCGGGCGCACCCGACTGACGCCGCCGCGACTCCTGCCGAGCAAGAAGTCCTCGATCAACTGGATGCTGTCCGTGTTCTGGTCGGCAGACGAGCAGCAGAGTGCGGGTGGATTCGAGAGAGCGACGGCCTTCCCGACGATTCGTGGCAAAACCACGATCTCAGCGAGCTTGAAATCCTACGACTCATGGGAATCGACGACGTACGTGACCGCGCTCGTGTCACGCACCGACGACTGGACTGGCCGGACGGGCACTATTTACCCGCCGTGAAATTTCGCAGGGAAACCGTCACCGCCTTCAGGGCCGCCGCGAGTAACCGTGCGACGATTCAGCGGGAGATCGCCAACACGTTGCATCCCGTCATTGATCACCGGCGAAATGACACAGCGCTGGTACATCTCTACGGCACCGAGCGCGACGTCGTTCTCGTCTGGGGCACTCGCCACCTGCTTCCTATCGCGACGGACCTCTGTGCCCGCGGGTACATGCGCGTAGATATCACTTGGCAAACCGTCGGCCGGCTGCCCGGTCTCGCATTTGAGGTAGCGAGAATCCTCAACGACCTGGTGCTCCCTCGTCTCAAGCTCGCCACCAGAGTCGCCCGGTGGCGACGCCTCCAAGGGCGGTGAGAGATGCGTGAGCGGTCCGGGCCAGCAGCGCCGCGACTGTCCCTCTGTCGGCAACTCCGCGCGGCGCGAGAGGCTACGGGACACACACAGGCGGCCGTCGGTGACCTGTTGGGCTGGGCCACGTCGAAGATCATGCGGATCGAGGGCGGACAGGTCGGAGTATCGAAGACCGACTTGCGCGCGATGCTGGACCTCTACGACGTTCAGGACGAGGAAGCGCGCAGCCAGCTCGAAGAAAACGCGCGACTGGTCCGACGCCAGCCGTGGGGAGCGTTTCGCGATGTGCTCACGGCTCAAGATCAGACGTATCTGAGCTGGGAAAGCTCGGCGACGCGGTTGCGGCACTACGAGCCGTTGCTCATACCGGAGCTACTACGTACCGAGACGTACGCCCGGACAGTCATCGAGACATTCGCGGCGAGAACACCGCCCCAGCTGCTGCGACGCAAATGGGAAGTCCTGTTGGCCCGCCAGGCAATCATCGACCGCGACAACCCACCCATCATTCACATCGTGCTGGACGAGGCGGCCTTGCGTCGGCCGATCCGCGGCGCCGACGACGTAACCGCCATGAGCGACCAGATGACCCGACTGCGTGACCTCGCTCGCCGGGACACGATCTCCTTCCACGTCCTGCCGTTGAGCATGGGGCTGTTCCCTGGTCTGGACGAGTCGGTCACGCTGCTCGACCTGCCCGGTGGCGAAAGCGTCGCCTACCTGCCGCGCCGTACCCGCGCGACCGTGACCGCCGCACACCAGGTCTCCCACTACGACCGGATCCTCACCGACCTGGCCGCAGCAGCATTACCCCTTTCCTTCACCCGGCATATCGAGGAGTGAGACCATGCACCTGACCCTGTTGACCTTGAACCTGCAACACCGGTCAATGAAGGAGGGACGGTGGCCGGGACTCGCCAGCGTCATACGCGCGCAGCAGCCGGACCTGGTGCTCTTGCAGGAAGCCGACTGGCTCACCAACCCCGATCATGTTCGTACGGCCGAGGATGACCTGGGCATGACGATCGTCGGGGCACCATCGCGAAACCTGCCGGTGGGGGTGGCCTGGCGCTGCGACAAGCTGACCCTGGTGGAGGTTGATACCGCCCACTCGGCGCAGCTCCACCACGGCTACAGCGCCCCCCGCTTCGATGTCCCCGGGTTGACCGACCGCCTCCCAGTGCCGCTGGTCGTGATCAGCACCCATCTCATCCCCTACTCCGCGCAGCAGGCGGCACAGGAAGCGCAAACGGTCGCCACCCGGCTCTACCGCTACGGCGGGCTCGGCGTGGTTGGTGGAGATATCAACCACCTGCCGCTCGGCGACGAGGAACCAGACTGGGAGACGATCCAGCCCTACAACCGCGCCGCGCGGTGCCACCGCCGCCGGCACGACGCCGAGCCCTGGCGCGGCAACCGGATCGTCGGCGAGACCCTGCGGGACGCCGGCCTCGTTGACGCCTGCGCACACATCGCCGATCAGCGGAAGAATCCCTCACTGCGACGGCCGACCGGGAAGGCTGGCGGGGTACGTGTCGACCAGTTCTGGGCTACCGCCAGCGTGGCACCCGCCATCGACGACTACGTGTGGGTGAACAACCCGCACGGCGATCACCACGGCGTACTCACCCGACTCGACCTGACGCGCATCGATCGCGGCATCCTGCGCGACTACACCTGACGCCCCAGCACCTGCTGGACGCCGTCGCGGCAATCCCAATGGTTGGCAGTGCCCGGTCCGGCTTGTGACGAGCACCGTCTCGCCGTCTCCCCGCCGCAATGCCCGGGCTGTCTCTGGTTACCCACCACTCCTCTGGCTATAGGACTCATACGACATATGACAACCGATTCCGTCACGATCTCCTCGGGTATAGCCGGCACGGCCCTGCCCGTGGTTGAGGCAGTGCTGTTCGATATCGATGACACGTTGGTTTCCAGCGATGCCATGTGGTACGCCCTGGACGTGGTGTGCCGGTTCACCGCAGGCAAGCACGACATCGCCGTCCCAGCCGCGCTCGCCGCCGCGTACCGTCGCACCTACTATGCCGCGTGGAGTGACTACTCCGGGGTGCTCGCCCCCCTCGGCTCCGTCCACGCCATCCGCCAGTACATGTGGACGCACGCCCTGGCCGCCGTCGGCATCTCGCCGACCGACGCCGAGCTGGATCAGCTGGTCAAAGCCCTCCTTGCTCACCAACTCACGATGATCCGCCCCGACCCGCACCTACCCGGACTCCTGCGAGCCCTGGCGGACAGGTATCCCCTCGCGGTGGTCAGCAACGCGGCCGGAGTTCATGCCGAAGCCAGGTTGGCGAAGGCCGGACTCCTCGACCTCTTCGACGCCGTCATCTGCGGTCTCGACGACCAGGTGCTCAAGCCGGACCCTGAGGCTTTCGCTCGCTGCTGCCGAGAACTCGGGGTGGACCCGGGCAGTTGCCTCTACGTCGGCGACGACTGGACCAACGACATCGTCGGTGCCAGACGAGCAGGGCTACATCCCATCTGGGTGCCACGTCACCCACAGCCGCTTCCACCCGGGCAGCTATCGACGCCCGCCTACCCCAACGTCAATGCGGCCGTACGAGCCATCCTCCGTCCCCTGGGCTCTCGACCCCTCAGTAGACCCTCGCCCTTGAGGGACATAGGGCCCCGCCCGCCCGCCGATGCCACCTAAACGACACCCCGCGGCTGTCAACAAGGTCATGGCACGGCCCACCGCCGCACTACGCCACGGCGCCTGGCTCAGCCTCGCGCACAACGCCACAGGTGACCTCGACCTCGCGGTCAGCACAGCCCGCGTGGCTCTCGGCCGTCTACCCGCCGTCAGCTCCGTACTACTAAGCCGACTTCACGACGAACTCGCCCCGCCGCACCGCGCTCACCAACGGTCCGCGACATCCTCCGCGAACTTCGTGAGTTGCCGCGGACATCACCCGCACGTTAACAACTTGGAAAGGTCGCGCATGCCTCCTGCCCGCGGCATCACCGGTGCACACTCACCGGGCCCCATCGTGCTCGCATTCGCCCGCTGCTTGACATCGCGCAAGAAGCACGCCGCACATTTCCTTGGCCAAGCGGATGTCCGCAGGCGGATCGCCCATGCGTGACATGGGCAGGCTATCTCGCGTCGCGAAAGGGGTCCTGTGACCGCCGCCGATCCGATGTTCGACCGTGTGCCGGAGCGCTACTACACCCACAACGAGCACCGAGGCGAAACCCTGCACCGGTCCGCCGCAGAAGCCATCCAACGCGACGTGATCGCCCTCGACGTCAACGAAGGCGCCCGCGTGCTGGAGATTGGCACTGGCACGGGTTACTCCGGCGCGTTGCTCGCCGCGCGAGCCGGCTCCACCGCCATCGCGGCGTCACCACGATCACCTGCCACGCCGCCGACGGCATGTCCGGCTACTCACCGCACGCCCCCTACCAGCGGATCGTGGCTTGGTGCACGCCGCCACGGCTACCCCGGGCGTGGGTGGATCAACTCACCCCGGACGGACGGATCGTGGCCTGCCTGCCCATCGCCGCGCAGCCATCCACCACCCTGATCGCATCCATCACCCTGTCCGCGGGACAACCGCGTGTCGAGACGGTCACCTTCGGCGGCTACGCCCAGAGCACCGCCACCGCCGTTCACGACGCCCTGACCATTCCGGGACGCTGGGTGGACCACCACATCGACCAGCCCCAGCCGGCATGGATATCCGTCGGCTGGCGCGACCACGACGATCCGCAACACACCGGCGCCCGCACAGCCCTCAACCTGCTACTCAACCCCGGCCATACCGAGACCTATGAGCGCGCACCCCTGGACTGGCTGTCATGGACGGCCTACTCCCTCATCGCTGGCGGACCACGACGCAGCATCGCCGCCCTGGGCAGTGGAATGCGCGGCATCGGGCACACCACCGTGACCACCGCCGCCGTCATGCTGACCGACGGCACCATCCTCGCCGACACCGCGAACTCCCCGTCCCTGACCGCGCTGCGGACCTGGCTAAGCCAATGGGAGCAGGCGGGACGCCCGGAGGCCGCGTGGTTCGACACGAACCTTGTGCCCAACGACGGGGATGACCTGCCGGGCTGGGACTTGCGGGTCACCGCCGGCACCAGCAAATGACGTCCGGACTCAATCACCGCCATCCGGTCGGATCCGCACTCACCGACACTAGACGTAGATATCGTTCCTAAGCGTGAGCGTGAACGAAGTCTTGGTCTGAACCGGTGCATGTGTTAGCCCTCCGGCGGTTCGGCTGGAGCAACTTTCGCCCCGCTCCGATCACGCATTCACGCCAGCGCGTCTACCGCTCGCGCGACGCGGCGGCCGACAAGCCGCTCGGCCTCGGCCAGCGGGTACCAAGCGGCACCTCGCACCTCCGACTCCTGGATCAGACCCACATCAGAAGACGCTGTCGCAAACGGAAACCCGAAGTCGAGATGGAAGTGTGCAGGTTCCCCTCTATCGGGCCGCGCCGGAACCTGCCCGTATTCGACATAAGCCGGCACCTGCGAGGTCGGGACAATACCGGCGGGATCAACGCCGGTCTCCTCCACGAGCTCCCGCATCGCCGCGCCGATCAGCGTGGCATCAGTCGGCTCGAGGTGTCCTCCAGGCTGGAGCAGTATCCCGTAGGCGAGGTGATCGACAAGTAGTACTTCAGCTCCGCCGCGCACCAAAAGCGCACCGACAGTCACGTGCATGGGCAGATGAGACCGAGAGGCGACGTTCGCTCCTTCGGACAACAGCCGCGTCGGCACCGCCAGCGACGCGGCTTCGTGGGGGTAGAACGTGAGGTAGGCAGACACGGCTCCCAAGATGTCCGAGTTGTCGATCGCCACGACTCGCCTCCGTTCTAGGTTGTCCGCCCGAGCACACTTCTTACCAGGTCGCCTGCTCAGACAAGGTGAGCTGACCTGTGCGCCTGTCGGCTGCTCGCTATCAAGGCGACGGCACCTCCGGCGGCGCGGTGGACGTCGTTGCGATCGCCGATGCGGGCGAATGCCGCGCCAGCCCGTTGATGACCACGTGGATACGGTGTGAACTATTTTCGACCTGTCTCAGGCCGCCTGCCGCGTCAGTGAGGGCCTCCTGTGGGTCGCTGGTGTGATTGGCGATCAGGTTCTGGGTGGCGTGGGCCCAGGCCAGTACGTCGGGCTGCTCAGCGGCGACGGCCAGGTCGGACACCTCGGCGGCGTACGCGCGCGCGATGCGGAAGGCCCGCAGGTCCAGGGCGAGAGCGGCGAGCAGTCCGGACAGGTGTGCGGCGGCCGTGTAGAGCCGAGCCCGTTGCGGTGGGTGTTGCGTGGCGGCCATCAGCTCGTCGACGCAGGCCCTCAGCGGACGCAGACGAGCAACCAGCGTGCTCGGCGCGCAGCGCTCGTTGTCAGTGATCGCCCGCTGGATCTCGTGTTCCAGGTGCGTCAGCCGGGCGTCATCGTCTGCGGTGCCTATCAGGGCCGACCGGCGGGCGGTGATGCATTCCTCGGGCTCCCACAGCACGTCAGGACTGGCCGCCGCGGTGTCGACCGGCGTGGCCTGGGCGCGTTGACGGTGAAGGTCCAGCTCGATGATGCGGTCGTACTCGGCGGTCAGCGTGCCGCCCGTTCGCAGGATCGTGTCGCAGCGGTTCCAGAACGTCCGGTCGGGGTGCTGCCGGCCGGTTTCGATGCTGGCGATGGAGCTGCGGGCGTACCTCACGAGAGGGGCGAGGCCGTGCTGCGTGAGTCCGGCGGCCTTACGCAGGTGCGCGAGGCGACGGCCGAGCGCGCGGCGCGCAGCACTGATCTCGTCGCTGTCGCCCATCGGCCACCACCCCCGGGTTTAACAACTCACGGTGAGCGATCACCATAACGGCTCGCTGTGACAGGTTCCGGGCCGGCAGCCGGTGCATCATGCGGCGAGGTAGCACCATCAGATGTCGCCGAACGCGGTCAAGGTTGCGGGTGTTGGAGTTGGTGTCGGGATGTGCCGACATTGTCGGTGCGTGGCGCTGTGGGCGTGTCGGCTGCCGGGAGTTCTACGGTGCCCGCATGCCCTCCGACCCCCAGGAATTCACCGCTGGTCTCCCGCGCAAGCGGATGGCGGCCGGACTGTTGATCACCGATTCGCGGGATCGGGTTTTGCTGGTCGAGCCGGCGTACAAAACGGATTGGGAGATTCCCGGAGGCAGTGTTGAGGCCGGCGAGTCGCCGTGGCAGGCGGCGGTGCGGGAGTGCCGCGAAGAGCTCGGCGTGGGCCTGACGCCGGGTCGGCTGCTCGTCGTGGACTGGGTGCCGGCCCGTGATGGCCGCACCGACGGTGTGATGCTCGTCTTCGATGGCGGTGTCCTGGACGCGGTTCAGGCGCAGCGGATCGTCGTGCCGCCCGCCGAGTTGAAGGGTTGGGCGTGGTCTGCCCCGCCGCAGACGCGCCAGCGGTTGCAGCCGTTGCTGGCCCGCCGCGTCAGCGAATGCCTCCAGGCGCGTGCCGACGGGTCGACCCGCTACCTCGAAGACGGAGTGCCGGTCTCCTGATCTCGACCTGCCGCATCCCAGCAAGGGGCCGATGCTCGTCGCGGTCGGCCGGCTGCTCACCTGATATTCGTTCGAGGGAGGAGATGTCCTCGTGGCACCTGGAAGCAGGACGATCGAGACGTTGACGGCGGAGGACGCTCGCCGGCAGCTGGTCGACCAGCTGCGCAGTCAGGGTTGGATTACCCGACCGGAGGTGGCGGCGGCGTTCACCGCAGTGCCGCGGCACCTGTTCGCTCCGGCCGGTACCAGCATCGAGAGCGCGTATGCGAATGATGTTGTCGTCACCCGACGCGGCTCGGACGGAAAGGCGACCAGTTCGATCTCCGCGCCGTGGTTGCAGGCGTACATGTTGGAGACGGCCGGGCTGAGGCCCGGCGCCCGGGTTCTTGAAATCGGCTCAGGAGGGTACAACGCCGCGCTGATCGCCGAGGTCGTCGGCCCGGCCGGAACGGTCGTCAGCGTCGACATCGACGTGCAGGTCGTCACCCACGCGCAAGCGGCGCTGGCACGGGCCGGCTACCCGCAGGTCAAGGTGGTCCACGCCGATGGCGTCCACGGCCATCCCGCCGACGGGTTGTGGGACGCGGTGCTCGTCACGGTCGAGGCCAGTGACCTCCCACCCGCCTGGACCGACCAGCTCTCCCCAGCCGGCAGGCTGGTGGTGCCTTTGCGGATGCGCGGCAACACCCGCTGCCTCACCCTGCAGTCCGCAGGTGACCACCTGGCCGCGACAGCGTCCGTGCAGTGCGGCTTCGTCGCGATGCAAGGCCACGGCCGGAACCCGGCCCGCCAGGTGCCGCTGCGCGGCGACGACGCCGTTCTCACCCTGGACGACGACACCACCACCACCAACGCCGAGTCCCTCCGCGCTGCCCTTGACGGGCCACGGGTTGAGCTGGCTTCCCCGGTGACCCTGGACATGAGCATGGGCACCTGCCTCGAGAGCCTGCACCTGTGGCTGGCCAGTCAACCTCGCCCGTACGGCGTACTCAGAGTCGACCGGGACCGCACCGCCGGCCTGCTGGATCCACAGGACCGCTTCTTCTGCCCCACCCTGCTGACCACTGACAGCCTCGCCTACCTGACCATGAGCCGCCACGCCACGACGACGTGGCAGCTCGGCGGGCACGGCTTCGGTCCACACGCCGCCAGACTGACCAGCGATCTGATGGAACTGACAGTCGCCTGGGATCAGCAGTACCGGGCCGGCGCCGGCGCGGACATCACCGTGCACCCGGCCGGCACGCGCCTGCCCGACACTGAACGGTTGCGGCTGCTCGTGCCCCGCCGCCACACGCTGACCGCGATCACCTGGCCGGAGACAAACCGATGAGCAACACAGAGTTGCCGATCCTGATCTGCGTTCGGGGGAACTCCGGCTCCGGTAAGAGCACCATTGCCCGTGAGTTGCGGTATCGGCACGGCCGCGGCTGCGCCCTCGTTGACCAAGATCATATGAGGCGGATCCTTCTCAGGGAACGTGACAAGCCAGGTGGTCTCGCGCCCACGCTCATCGCGCAGAACGTCCGCTTCTGCCTCGACCACGGCTACCACGTGATCCTCGAAGGGATCATGCACACCGCCCGGTATCGGAGCATGCTCACCGAGCTGCGCGACCCGCACCGCGGGCGAACGCTCTTCGTCTACCTCGACGTGTCGCTGCCAGAAACCCTGCGGCGCCACGAAACGCGTCCCATGGCGGCGGAGGTATCGCCGGAAAACCTGCGCAGCTGGTACACCCCGCATGACGTCCTCGGCTGGCCCGACGAACTCGTCCTCCCTGAAACCACCCTGGAGCAAGCGATCGAGCGCATCGCCACCACCGCCGGCCTGCCGATGACCGGCCGCAACGACGACCTGCTCCCGGCCGTCCCATGACCGCACCACCCAGAGCAACCCCAGACCATGCCGGTCTCGGGGCGGATGACGTGTTCCCGGCGCTGATCGCCCGTGCCGCTGCCGCAGGGGTGGGCACCGGCCGGGTTGTGCACCGCACCGACAAGGCCGTCGTCGCCACCGGCCGCCGCGACGGCCAACCGGTGATCGTGAAGCTGTTGACCACCGACGACCCGTACTGGGTAGGCCGACGCCAGCACGAGCTGCGCATGTACGAACTGTTCACCGATCAGCAGCCCCCCGTACGCGTGCCGCAGGTCCTGTACGCCGACGCCCACCTGACCGTCCTTACGCAGCTACCAGGGCAGCGCCTGGACGACCAACGCCACCTCACTCGCGACGTCAGCCCGGCCACCGCACAGCTGGTCCTGAACACCCTCGACACCCTCGCCGCCTGGACGCCAACACCGCCACTGCCGCAACCGATCGAATACCACGGCCGGATCGACGCCGAACACGCCGCTGGCTTCCTCGACGACGCCGACCAGTACGCCCTACACACCCTCGTCGACCAGCTCGGCTCGGGCCGGGTCACCGCACACGGCGACCCCCTGCCCGCGAACCTGCTCCTCGACGGCGAGCACTGCGCTCTCATCGACTTTGAGCACACCGGCAGCTACCTACCCGGCTACGACCTCGCGCTGCTGCACATCGTCGGCGCCGCAGCCAGCCCGACCCTGACTGCCGCGATCGCCGAACGCGTCCGAACCGCCGACATCACCGCCGCCTACTACGTCAACCTGCTCCTGCTGACCTGCCGAGAGATCCGCCTGCACACGGTGCTGCCAGCAGGCGGCGTGACCACGTCCCGGCTCGCGTACCTGCGACAGCTACTCAGCCAGGCACGCCGCGACGTTCAGGCACTGATGCGATGGGCATAAACCGGACAACCGCCAGCGCGCGGACCCAGCGCAGCCCCGCGGGCAGCTCACAGGCACCTCCCCCGCTGAGCCGTGACTTCCACCTCCTGTGGGGCGCCTACTCGGTCAGCCACCTGGGATCCGCCGTCGGGGCGGGCGCGCTGCCGCTGGTCGCGATCCTGCTGCTGGACTCATCGAGTCTGCAGATCTCCCTGCTCGCGGTGATCTCCGGCCTCGCTTCGGCGGTCATCGTCTTACCCCTGGGTCCCTGGATCGAGTTTCGGCGCAAACGGCCCGTGATGATCAGCGCCGACCTGCTGCGCTGCGCGGCCCTGACCAGCGTCCCCATCGCCGCCGCGCTCGGCGCCCTGACGTACGAGCAACTGTGCGTCGTCGCCGTCGTGCAGACCGCCGGCACCATCGTGTTCAACGCCGCCAGCGGCGCACACCTGAAACACCTGGTCACCGCCGATCAATGTGTCACCGCCAACAGCCGATTCGAGACCTCCCAGTGGACGGCGAACAGCCTCGGCTCACCCATCGGCGGTGTCCTCGTGTCCTGGCTCGGCGCTACCGCGTCCATCACTGTCGACGCCGCGAGCTTCCTGGTATCCGCGCTCGGGATCCGCCGCCTCCGCAGCGCCGAGCCGCCGCCACCTGCGCGGCAACCCGAGCCGAGCCGGGGCCGGGAAGCCATCGAAGGATGGCGGCACATCCTTCACCACGCGGGCCTGCGGGCCCTGTTCGTCAACGCCGTCATCTTCGGCGGCGCCATCACGGCCAGCACGCCCATCATCGCGGTGTTCATGCTCCGCGACCTACACCTGGCTCCCTGGCAGTACGGTCTGGCCCTCGGACTGCCCTGCCTCGGCGGCATCCTCGGCTCCCTCACCGCTGGTCCCCTCACCACCCGATACGGGCTCCGCAGGATCCTGCTCACCACCGGCGTCGCCCGCACACTCTGGATGGGATTCATCCCCCTCGCCCCGCCCGGCACACCGGGCCTGATCATCATCACCCTCGCCGACACACTCCTGCTGTTCGCCGCGGGAACGTTCAATCCCACCTTCGCCGCCTACCGAATGAACCACACCAGCGAGCACTGCCTGTCCCGCGTCCTGACCGCCTGGTCCATCACCAGCAAACTCACCCAACCCCTCTTCATCGCAGCCGCCGGCATCCTCGCCGCCGCCACCGGCCCCCGCACCGCCCTCACGGCAACCGCCGCCCTCACCCTCACCAGCGCCGCGTTCCTGCCGTGGAAGACAACCCTGAACAGCCCGCCCCACACCCCCGCCGCCAACCCGCCCAGCGGACGTCGCCTACCGGCACGTCGTTCCGGTAGCGCGAGCACCCGCCTGCCCACCGCCGTCACGGCCACCGCCGCCACCACACCCAGGGAGAACGCAGAATGAGCGATGACAACCCGCAGCGGCGGGCACCCCGCCGTTACACCGGCACCACGACCGACTTCGTGCTGGACGGCATCAGGGGACGCCTCACCACGGCCACCTCGTCCGGTCAGCTCACCCACGTCGATCTGCGCGTCGGTAAACACGGCTCCACGCTGGCCGGCCTAACCGAAGCGCTGTCCACGGCGATCACCACCGCTCTGCAAGCCGGGGCGCCCCTGCCCGAGTTCGTGGCCCCACTGCGGCACACCCACTACACCCCCTCCGGCGCCACCACCGACCTGACTCTCCTGGAGGACCTTTGGAAACAACGCTGAGTCGCATCCCGGCAGACCTCGTGCACATACGCTCGGCCGGTCCTCGGGCAGCGACCTACTCCCTCTACAACCGGCTGGAGTTCGCGCTCCGTGGCCCCGCTGGACTCCATGACTCCGTCGCGGACTACTTCTGGCCCCAGCTTGCCGCCGCGTCGCCTGCTCCTCATCAGGTGCAACTGGAACTCGTGCACGGCGAGGTGGAACCCACGGCGGTCGCAGCGCTGCCACAGCAGCCCGTGCAGCTGTACCAGTCGTCGGACTCCTTCGTACCCGACCTCAACGAAGGGGTGCGTTACTTCCCGGCCTGGGGGGTGGATCGCCTGGTCGTGAACCCGCACACCGGATCCCATTTCGTGGTGGTAGGCCAGCGGGTCGGCGTACTCAACGACGATCTCGACCGCGGGATCCTCGACACGATCCGTGTCATCAAGCAGCTGGCCGCGACCACCTTCGAGGCTGACGGTGCCTTGACCCTGCACGCGTCGGCGATCGGGTTCGGCGGCCACGCCGTCGCGGTGATCGGCGACAAGGGCGCAGGGAAGACAACGACGGCACTCGCGGCCGTCGCCGCAGGCGCCCGACTTGTCAGCAACGATCGAGTCAACGCATGGTCGTTCGACGGCCGTACCGAGGTGCAGGGCTGGACAGACCCGATCCGCATCATCCTGGACCCGGCGACCGGGTCGAAAGAGATGATCTCCGTGGCACGGTACTTCGACGGTGCGGCCGACCGGGTCGCCCGGGATCCCTTGCCGCTGGTGGCGATCGTCCTGCCGGATGTCTCGTCGTCCGCCTTAGAGGTCAGCTGTGTCGACCTTGATGCCGCGACGGCTGAGGAGCTGACGCGCGGGCACGTACTTCCGGTACGAGCCCGCTGGCTAGGTCTGGAGCCCGAGCCCCGAATGCCCCCGAACCTGCCGACGGCCCCACGCTTCCTGCGGCTCCGATACCCCTTCGCTCACGCGGAGACAGCGGTCCGGCAGCTCCGCGAGGCGCTGGGATTCGGGTAATAGTCGCTTCGAGCGCCAGCTACAGCGGTCGTCCGGCACAGCCCGCCGCGACGTTTCCGCACGGTCAGCGTCGACTCGCTGCCGGTGGTGCTGCGAGGCTGAGTGCCACCGGCAGCGGCTGGGGCAGCGGGTACACGGTGGCCGAGGTCGGGGTCGCCGTTCTCCACCAGTACGTCGAGGGCCGCACGGGTACCCCGCGCGACTACGACACCATGCTGCACGCGGTCCACCGGCAAGCCTTGCGCCACGGTCTCGCCCCCGACGCCCGCCGCACACCGACGTGGAACCGGATCCGTCGAGCCGGCTCCCTGGCCGCTGCCGCCACCGAACGCCCAACCCCCGCCGCGCTCGTACCCCTCACCCGACGTGACGGACTGCCACGGGCCGCCGGCGCCGAGATCAGCGAGCGGGATGGCCGCGGCGTCCGCCACGCTGCCGGGGCGGGCCCGCCGACCGCCTGCTCGACCACAAGGCAGCCGGACCATAGGCCGGCAGGCTCGGGCGGTCGTCGACGTGGGATCGATGACCTTGCTTCAGGGATGACCCTGGACGGAACACCAGCGTCCCCCCAGAGATAGAGAAGGCTCGACGTCGATCCGACGACCGATACAGCAAAGATCGACAGTCTGCTATCCCGTGTTGCCTGGTGGTGTTTCGTGTGCCCGGACTGTGCCCGGAATAGAGATCAAGAGCCCGTCCCCTGAAAATCGGGGACGGGCTCTGACCTGGTGTTTCTGTGGTAGCGGGGACAGGATTTGAACCTGCGACCTCTGGGTTATGAGCCCAGCGAGCTACCGAGCTGCTCCACCCCGCGTCGGCTCGTTAACACTAGCGCACTCGCGCACGTACCCGCAAAACGAGCCGCCACAACCCCCGAAGTACGACGCTGACCAGGAGCTTTGTTGAACAGATAGGAAAAGCCGAACGGCCCGGCGGGCCGGAAGGAATTTCTCCGTTCCGGCCCGCCGGGCCGCTTTATCTGCTATCTGCCGACGATCAGCCGCTTGGCGTGGCCGGCGGCGCACCCGGCGTGACCGTAGGCGACGGTGTCGAGCCGGTCGGCGTCGAACCCGGCACCCCGGCCGCCCGCTGGGCCGCCTGGAACTCGGTCAGCGCCGCGTCCAGCGTCTTGAGCGACCTACCCCACCGCTCGACGTCACCCGACGCCTGCGCGGCCTCCACCTCGGCGATCGCCGACTGGACCTTCTGGGCGGCGGCGGCCAGTTCCCCGGTGAGCGCGGGTGGCGCGCTCGGCGTCGCCCCCGGGCTCGGCGAGGAAGGCGGGTTGTCACCCGGTGGCGCGGGTGGCGTGCCACCCGGCGGCTGGTTGGCACCGGCCGCCTTGCCCTGCTCGACGAGCTGCTTGATGCCGTCCTGGAGGTTGTTGGCGAGCACCACGTACTCGCCGCCGTCGCCGTAGGAGAGCAGCACCCGTTGCAACAGCGGGTACGCGTTCTGCTGGTTGCTCTTCACGTACACCGGCTCGACGTAGAGCATGCCGTCGCCGAACGGCAGCGAGAGCAGGTTGCCGTACTGCACCTGGGCCTGGTTCGACGAGAGCAGGTTGAGCTCCTGCCGGATCGCCGCGTTGTTGGTCATCTTCTGGTGCACCTGCACCGGCCCGGAGACGGCGGTCTGGTCCGGCAACTCCAGCACCTGCAACTGCGGCTGCCCGTTCACGTACGAGCCGGAGATCAGCGCGGCCAGGTTCTGCCGGCTCGCCGGGGTCACCGCCGAGGTGAGCTGGAACCGGGGCGAATCCTGCCCGGGGAGCTGCGTGAAAAGGTAGTACGGGGGCTGCCGCTGCCCGGTGTCCGGGGCGTCCGGAACGTTCGGGACCTCCCAGAAGTCCTGCCCGGAGAAGAACTCCGACGGGTCGGTGACGTGGAACTTCGCCAGCAGGTTCCGCTGCACCTTGAACAGGTCGGCGGGGTAGCGGAAGTGGGCCGCGAGGTCGGCCGGGATCTGCGACTTCGGCACCACCAGGTCACCGCCGAACGCCTTGTTCCACGCCTTGAGCACCGGGTCGCCCTCGTCGAACTCGAAGAGCTTGACCGTGCCGTCGTACGCGTCGACCGTCGCCTTCACCGAGTTGCGAATGTAGTTGACGTTCTCCCGGGCGAGTTGGAACGTGCCCCGGCCGGTCAGCTCGTCGGCCGTCTCGGTCTGGAGGTTCACCTGCTCCGCGTACGGGTAGGTGGCGGCGGTGGTGTAGCCGTCGATGATCCACTGGATCCGTCCACCGATCAGCGCCGGGTACGGGTCGCCGTCCAGGGTCAGGAACGGGGCGACCTTCTCCACCCGCTCCCGCGGGTTACGCACGTAGAGCAGCTTGGAGTTGTCGTTGACCGCGGCGGAGAGCAGGAAGTTGCTCTCCTGCTCCTTGATCGCGTAGAGCAGCTTGCGGGTGAACGAGCCGATCTCCACCCCGCCGGTGCCGGTGTAGGTGTAGGAGGTCTGTCCGCCGCTGCCCTCGGCGTCGCCGCCGGTGGGCCGGTCGAACTCGACGTGACGGTTCTCGTCGGTCTGGCCGACGATCGCGTAGTCGCTGTCGTCCATCTGCTCGCCGTAGTAGATCCGCGGCTGCTCGGCCGGAATCTGCTCGGTCGACGACGAACAGGTCTGCTGCGCCTGGTCGCCGAGGAAGCCGGAGACGAAGAACGGCTGCCCACCGCAGACCACCTGGTTCGCCGGGGCGCTGACCAGGCCGTACCCGTGGGTGAAGACGGTGTGGCGGTTGATCCAGTTGCTCTGCTGGGTGGTCAGCTCACCGTAGTTGATCTCCCGCATGCCAACCACGTAGTCCTGGGTGGCGCCGTTCACCGTGTAGCGGTCGATGTCGAGCTTGGGACCGAAGTCGTAGAAGCCACGCACCTGCTGCAACTGGGTGTACGTCTCGGAGATCAGTTGCGGGTCGAGCAGCCGGATGTTCGGCACCACCGAGGTGTCGGTGGCGAGCGTGGCCGGCGGCTTCAGGTTGCCCGCGCCGTACGGGGCGGTCTGGGTGCCGGCCAGCCCGAAGGAGGCCCGGGTCGCCTCGATGCTGCGCTGGATGTACTGCGATTCCTTGTCCTTGAGGCTCGGCTTGACCTCGAAGGTCTGCACCGCCCACGGGTAGATCCCGCCGATCGCCACCGCGGAGATGCCGAGCAGGGCCAGCGAGATGCCCGGCCAGACCAGGTTGCGCATCACCGCGTTCGAGAACACGATGATCGCGATCGCCACCACCACCGAGATGTAGGCCAGGATCTCCTTCGCCGGCAGCAGCGCGTTGATGTCGGCGTAACCGGCGCCGTAGGTGTTGACGCTCTCGTTGAACTCGAGCAGCATCGCCCGCCGGTCGAGCACGTACGCGACCGCCTTGAGCAGGACGAAGACCGCGACCAGGGTGGTCAGGTGGGCCCGCGCGGCGTTGGTCATCCGGTCCCCCACGCCCTGCAACCGCACCCCGCCGAAGACGTAGTGCACGGCGAGCGCGCCGATCACCGAGAGGACCACGGCGGTGAAGCCGACCCCGAGCAGGTAGCGCCAGAACGGGAACTGGAAGACGTAGAAGCCGATGTCGATGCCGAACTCGGGGTCCTTGACCCCGAAGCTGCCGCCGTTGCGGAAGAGCAACCACTGGCTCCAGCGGCTCTGCGCGCTGAGGCCGGCGAAGAGGCCGACGATCACCGCGAGCGCGCTGATCCAGCTCCCGATCCGGGGCGCCAGGACCATCCGGTAGCGCTCCAGCGTGGCCTGCTCGGCCGAGTGCGGGCGCAGCACCGGACGGAGCCGGTAGGCCAGCCAGAGGTTGCCGCCGACCAGCAGGGCCATCGCCACCCCGACCGCGGCGAAGAGCAGGATCCGGGTGACCAGGACGTCGGTGAAGACCTGGGTGAAGTTCACCTCGTCGAACCAGAGCCAGTCGGTCCAGGCCTGGACCCCCCAGCCCAGGAGGGTGAACAGCAGGAACACCCCGACCAGTACGCCCACCGTGACCCGGCCACGGCGACTCATTCTCGGTAGGGGACTGCTACGCATGACCACTGTTGGCTCCGCTCCACGGTGATCGGCTCCGACCAGGCCACCCAGAGTACGGGGTCCACCTGAGCGGGATGAGCCCAAGGTGAACACGTCGGGTCAACAGCGTGTTCGTCGACCTCCCGGTGACCTGGTCGCCAGCCACTCAGCAGCGCGGCGGCTGGCCTCCGGTGCGTAGCAGGGTCAACGCGTTCAGTGCGTCCTTGAGCGTGGCCACCCGGTAGAGCGGCAGGTCCGGCTGCGGGTTGCGGACCGCCTCGGCGCAGTTGTCGGCCGGCACCAGGAACGCCACCGCGTCGGCGTGTTTCGCCCCGACCAGCTTCTGCGGGATGCCGCCGATCGGCCCCACGTTGCCCTCGTCGTCGATCGTCCCGGTGCCCGCGATGATCTTTCCGCCGGTCAGGTCGTCCGTGGTGAGCTTGTCGATGATGCCCAGGGTGAACATCAGCCCGGCGCTCGGTCCACCGATGTCGTTCAGGTCGATGTCGAGTTCGAACGGGTGCGGCTGCCGCTGCTCGATCTCCACCCCGATCCGGGGCGGCTGCCCGCTGGCCGCCGTCGTGGTGACGCTGATCGTCCCGGGCACCCCCGCGCGTACGAAGGCGATGTTGAGCGCGGTGCCGGCCGGGCGGGCCCGGACCAGCTCGGTGAGCTTGTTGGCGGTGGGGACCGGCTGCCCGTCGACCGACGTGATCACGTCGTCGGGCTTGAGCCGGTCGACCGACGGCCCACCCGCGGTGACCGTCTTGACCGTCACCTGCACCGGGAAGCCCAGCTCGGTGAGCGCGGCGGTCTCGGCGCTGGTCTGCGAGGCGGTGAACTCCTCGGCGTTGCGCTCGTCGACCTGCTGCTGGGTCTGCCCCGGCGGGTAGATCAGCTCGCGCGGCACCACCGCCTCCGAGTCGGAGAGCCAGCCGGAGATCGCCGAGAGCAGCCGCACGTCCGGCTGGACACCGACCGTGGTGAGCCGCAACTGCCCGGCCGAGGTGGAGGTCTCCCGTCCGGACACCTTGATCACCTCCTTGCCGTCCTCGGAACCCAGCGTGTTCACGGTGGGGCCGGGGCCGAGCACCACGTACGGGATCGGCGTCCCGATCACGCCGAGGCTGAGCAGGGCGGTGAGCAGCGCACCGAGCAGGACTGTGACCCCGCGACGTCTCATGGGCCAGAGCGTACCGAGCCACCCCCGGGGGTCCGCCGGTCGAACCCCTAGTTCTCCCTGAGCGCAACTCCCGGACCGGCATTCCGCGCTCGCTCGCGCGTACCGTGGACGGGTGCCTGATATTCCGTTCGGCTTCGCGCTCCCGGGTGGTCAGCCGCCCGATCCCAACGACCCACAGCAGATGCAGCAGTTCATGGCGCAACTGCAGCAACTGCTCGCCGCCCCGGGCAGCGGCCCGGTCAACTGGGACCTGGCCCGCCAGGTGGCGGCCAGCCAGCTCAGCTCGACCGGAGACCCGGCGGTCACCCCGTTCGAGCGACACGCCGTGGAGGAGGCGCTGCGCCTCGCCGACCTGTGGCTGGAGCCCAGCTCGGCGCTGCCCTCCGGGATCCAGACCTCGGTGGCCTGGAACCGAAACGAGTGGATCTACCGGACCCTCGACGTCTGGCGCAAGCTCTGTGACCCGGTCGCCGGCCGGATGGTCACCGCCATGGGTGACCTGGTTCCGCCGGAGGCCCGTGCCCAGCTCGGGGCGATGCAGTCGATGGTCGCCAGCCTCGGCGGGGCCCTCTTCGGCGGCCAGCTCGGCCAGGCCCTGGGCTCGCTCGCCGCCGAGGTGCTCTCGGCCGGGGACATCGGGCTACCGCTCGGTCCCGCCGGCACCGCCGCGCTCGTCCCGGCCAACATCCGGGAGTACGGCACCGGCCTCGAACTGCCCGAGGACGAGGTCCGCCTCTACGTGGCCCTGCGCGAGGCGGCCCACCAGCGGCTCTTCGGACACGTGCCGTGGCTGCGCGGGCACGTGCTCACCGCCGTCGAGATGTACGCCGCGGGCATCACGGTGAACCGGGAGGCGATCGAGGAGGCGATGGGCCGGGTCGACCCGACCAATCCCGAGTCGATGCAGGCGCTCGCCCTGGAGGGCATCTTCACGCCGGAGGACACCCCGGCGCAGAAGGCGTCGCTGGCCCGGCTGGAAACCGCCCTGGCCCTGATCGAGGGCTGGGTCTGCCACGTCGTCGACAGCGCGGCGGCGGAGCGGCTGCCGAACGTGGTCAAGCTCGCCGAGGCGTTCCGCCGGCGCCGGGCGGCGGGCGGACCGGCCGAACAGACCTTCGCCGCGCTGGTGGGGCTGGAGCTGCGCCCGCGCCGGCTGCGGGAGGCCGCCGCGCTCTGGGCGGCGCTGACCGAGCACCGGGGCATCGCCGGCCGGGACGCCCTCTGGGGGCACCCGGACCTGCTCCCCTCCGGCGAGGACTTCGCCGACCCGCAGGGCTTCGCCCGCGCCCAGCTCGACCTCGACGAGCTGGACAGTTTCGACTTCACCCAGCCCGGCGGCCCGAAGGGCGGCGACCGCGACGGCGGGGACGGCCCGACCGGCGAGGGTCCGGACCAGCCCGGGGAGAAGAACCCGAGCTAGACGCGGGGCTCCTCTCCGGGCCGTCAGGGAGCGGAGAGGAGCGTCCGGGTGGTGTCCCAGCCCTCGACCGCCGGGTCGAGCGTGGCCAGTTCGGCCGGGCCGCGCAGGCGACGCCAGCCGGGTGTGACCGCCACCTCGGCCGGATTTGGCGCGACCGCACGGAGCGCGGCGGCATCGGTCGTGTCCAGGTCGACGTCGGCCAGCCAGTCCGGGGCGGGCAGTCGGGCGGCGAGCCCGAGCAGCCCGGGTCCGGTGGGACCCGCCGGGGCGACCGCCACCTGTCGACTGCCCAGTGGGCGGAGCAGCTTGCCCAGGATCAGGCCGGGCAGGTCGGGTGCGTCGGCGACGATCACCGCCGCCTGGTCGTACCCGTCGGCCGCCGCGGCGGCGAGGGCCGCTCCCACGGTACGGACCGGCAGGTCGTAGATCGGCATTCCCGGCCAGGCCACGGCGTCGGCCAGGGGACGCTCGGCGGCGGCGGCCGCGATCGCGGGTTCCACCTCGCTGAGGGTGGCGATCAGGTCGACCACGTCCTCGGCCAGGGCCGCCTGCCAGCGGGAGGGGTCGGTGCCGGGCGGCGCCCAGTGTGTCGGTCCCAGCAGCGTTACCACCAGACGTCGGGCCATCCGCTGAATCTAGCCCGCCCGCCGGCCGACGCCTCCGGCCCGGTACGGGCGATCCGGCGGCTCAGTCGGTCAGGTTGACCCCGGCCGCCGCCACACCCTCCAGGTAGCCCCTGGCCCGCTCGGTCTTGGGGTAGCGGCCGACCAGTGCCCAGAACCTGGCGTTGTGGCTCGGCACCACGAGGTGCGCCAACTCGTGCAGCAACACGTAGTCGATCACCCACTCGGGCATCTCCTGGATCCGGTGCGAGATCCGGATGGTGCGGTCGGCGGGTGTGCAGGAGCCCCAGCGCCCGTTCTGGTTGGTCACCCACCGGACGCTGGCCGGTACGGCCGCCCGTCCGTGCTCGGCCAGGTAGCGGTCGATCAGCCGCTGGGCCCGGATCAGCAGGTCGTCGTCGGAGCGCCCGGTGCGTTCCTCCCGGGCGGCCAGCCGGGCGAGCATCCGGTCGACCCACTCGCTCTCCTCGGCCCGGGAGAACTGGTCCGGGATGAGGACCACGACCCGCTCGCCGTCCCGGTAGGCGGACACCGTCCGGCGCCGACGCACACTGCGCCGTACCTCGACGACCGGCTTGCGCGCCCCAGCCATTACCGGCCCGCGACAGCCCGGGTTTCATTCACGAAGGAAAACTAATGCGTAGTGACCAGGGGACCGCAAGAGCCAACCCACCGACCCGCGCCAGGAAAATCCCGGTTAGCGGCCTACCGTCCGAAAAAATTATTTGGCGAGACCCGCCGACGGAGTCTGCGAAGGCTCGGGCGGCCCTAGGGGCGCTCTACTACGGGCGGGCGACTCCACGGTAAACGATCAACCTCGGAGCCGTTCACCGGTCCCCCCGAATGCCGTTCTGGAGGCGTTCATCCGGCGTGTCCCTGCGAAACTGACTTATCCGACCTATTCCGGCATGCACACTCTCGTCGTCGGCTTACTCACAGAGCCGACGCATTGCCGACATGGAACCGCCCGCACCTGGGTAGGGTCCGCGGACCGGCGGTCACACAGTGGTGATCGCGGAAGAAACCCCAGCGCCGGGGCCTCGGCAGGCCCGCCGCCGGGCAGACGTCGGGTGAGCGACCCGACGGAAGAGGAGGACACCGTGGCCGACAAGGCCCAGACCTACAACGGGTACTGCGTCAAGTGCAAGGAAAAGCGCGACTTCGAGGGCAACGTCGAGGTGTCCAAGACGGGCATGAACATGGCCAAGGGCAAATGTCCAGTCTGCGGCACCACGGTCAACCGGATCCTGGGCAAGGCCAAGGTCTGATCGGCACGTACGCAATCACATCGCGGGGAAGGGGCGGCCGGGTGGCCGCCCCTTCCCGCTTGTCCGGCGCAAGCCGGCAGCGGGCCCGTGGTGGCGGTCCGAACACGCGCCGTCATGTCCCCGGTACAACCAAGTTACCGATTGGTTGTGGATAACCGGTCAGATCCTGTGGATAGTGCACTGCACGGCCGGCATCGCCTGTGGATAACGATCGACCGACCGTTGGGCAACGATGACAGCCTGTTATCCATGACACGGACCGCACTCCCCCGCCCCACCCTGCTCCCGGGACTGGCCCGGCTCTGGCGCGACCCGCACACCCTGCAACTCGGCCTCGATCCACGGCACGCCGTCCTGTTGGAGCTGGCCGATCCCGGCGCCGCCCGCCTGCTCGACCTGCTCGACGGCACCCGCAGCGAGCGGATGGTGCTGGACCAGGCGGTGCGGCTGCGGGTCCAGCGGGACGACGCCCGTACGCTGATCGACACCCTGCGCGCCGCCGGCCTGGTCGTCGGGGCCCAGTCGCTGCTCCCCGCCGACCTGCCCGAACCCGATCGGCGGCGACTGGCCGGCGAGGCCACCGCGATCGCCCTGCTCGGCCCGGACGCCCCCGCCACCCCGGCCCAACTGCTGCGGCGACGCCGCGCCGCCCGGGTCGTGGTGACCGGTCAGGGGCGGCTCGCCGGTCCGGTCGCGCTCGCCCTGGCCCAGGCCGGCGTCGGGCACGTCCATCCCGACCTGGCCGGACGGGTGGAGCCGGTCGACGTGGTCGGCGGTGGTGTGGTCACCGCCGACCTGCACCGTCCCCGCGCCGAGGCGATCACCGACGCCATCAACCGCACCGCACCCGGCACCGAGACCCGGCCGGTCCGCCGGGGCCGGGCCAGCCTGGTGATCCAGGTCGGCACCGATCGACCGGCCAGCCTGCTCGCCGCCGGGTACGCCCAGCGCCGGCAGGCGCACCTGCTGCTCAGCCTGCACGACGGCGTACCCGTGGTCGGGCCGTTGGTGGGGGCGCGGGGCACCCCGTGTCTGAACTGTCGCGACCTGCACCGCCGGGACCGGGACCCGGGTTGGCCCGAACTCGCCGCCCAACTCGCCGCCGAGCCGGCCGGCCAGGCGTGCAGCACACCGACGCTGATCGCGGCGGTCGGGTACGCGGCCGGCGAGGTGCTCACCTTCCTCGACGGCGGTACGCCGGAGACCGTCGGCGCGGCGGTCGAGATCCGGACACCGGGGCGGTTTCGGCGCCGTACCTGGCCGCCGCACCCGGCCTGTGGCTGTTCCTCGCGGCGGCCCGGCCGGCGCTCCGAACGGACGCAATAGCGGACACCGGGGTCGGCGTGGCCGGGGCCACCCGGCGACGGCGGCCGCGACCACCGAAAGTCGGTAACAATGATCTGGTGACCGACATCCCACGCCGGGCCGTCTCCCGGACCGCCAAGCTAGCCGCCCTGCCGCTCGGCTTCGCCGGTCGGACCGTGCTCGGCGTCGGAAAGCGCGTCACCGGGCTCGCCTCGGAGGTGATCTCGGCCGAGATCCAGCAACGTACGGCCGAACAGTTGTTCAGCGTGCTCGGGCAGCTCAAGGGCGGCGCGATGAAGTTCGGCCAGGCGCTCTCGGTGTTCGAGGCGGCGCTGCCGGAGGAGATCGCGGCGCCGTACCGGCAGGCGCTGACCAAGCTTCAGGAGGCGGCGCCGCCGCTGCCGGTGGCGAGCGTGCACAAGGTCCTGGCCGAGCAGCTCGGACCGGACTGGCAGTCGTACTTCCTCGAATTCAATGACAAACCGGCCGCGGCGGCGAGTATCGGGCAGGTCCACCAGGCGATCTGGAACGGTCCGCCGGTCGTCCCGGCCGGCACCCGTCGCCGGGGCACGAAGGCGGCCGCCCGCGCCACCGGTCGGCCGGTGGCGGTCAAGGTGCAGTACCCGGGCGCCGGTGACGCCCTGCTCGCCGACCTCAAGCAACTCTCCCGGCTCGGCACCATGTTCCGGGCCATCCAGCCCGGACTGGACATCAAGCCGCTGCTGGCCGAGTTGCGCGACCGGATCAGCGAGGAACTCGACTACGAGCTGGAGGCGGAGTCACAGCGCGCCTTCGCCGCCGCGTACGCGGGCGATCCGGAGATCTTCGTGCCCGAGGTGGTGGCGGCGAGCCCCCGGGTGCTGGTCACCGACTGGGTCGACGGCATCCCGATGTCCCAGATCATCGCCAGCGGCACCGAGGAACAGCGCAACCAGGCCGGGCGTCACCTCGCTACCCTGCACTTCTCCGCGCCGGGTCGGGCCGGGCTGCTGCACGCCGACCCGCATCCGGGCAATTTCCGGCTGCTGCCGGACGGCCGACTCGGCGTGATCGACTTCGGTGCGGTGGCCCGACTGCCCGGCGGCCACCCCGAGCCGGTCGGTCGGCTGGTCCGGCTGGCCCTGGCCGGCGAGGCCGAGGCGGTGGTGGCGGGCCTGCGCGGTGAGGGCTTCATCAAGCCGACCGAGGAGATCGACGCCCAGGCGGTGCTCGACTTCATCATGCCGGTGCTGGAGCCGCTCTCCGTCGAGGAGTTCCGGTTCACCCGTGCCTGGCTGCGGGTCGAGGCCGGACGGCTGACCAACCCGAGGTCGCCGGCCTACCAGCTAAGCCGGCAGCTCAACCTGCCGCCGTCGTACCTGCTGATCCACCGGGTCACGCTCGGCTCGATCGGAATTCTCAGCCAGCTCGAGGCAAAGGCGCCGTACCGCGCGATCGTGGAGCGTTGGCTGCCGGGGTTCGCCCCGCCAGCCTGACCCGCACCGGTCCGCGAGCGGTGCCCGACGGATACGTGACGGGGCGGGTCCGGCGTGAAGACTCACGCCGGACCCGCCCCGATGCACGGGCTGGTCGGCATCGACCAGCGAGTTGTCAGTCAGTGGTCCCGCCCGAGTCATCGGGCGGGACCGCTGGATCGGTCAGAAGGAGCCCAGGTCACGGGCGGCCCGACGGCGGGCCTCCAGTGCGATGACGCGGGCGGATCGGGTTGCCTCAGTGCGCGTGGTGTTACGACCGGCCTGAGGCAGTCGCATTCGGGCCCGGGACAACGCTTCGTGGATGAGATACATCTCTACAACTCCATGGGGATTTCTGATCACGGTGTTCGGATAGACGTTCGGTACCGGCTCGGTGCCGGCGTACAGCTCGATCGGGTTCATGTCAGGCCGCCAACCGGACCGCGCCGCGCGACTCGGACAGCCCGTCGGCCGCCAACCGCGCCTCGGCCTCGACCCGCAACGCCACGTCCCGCGCGACGTCCTCCTTGCGCGGACGGCCCCGGGGCCGCTTGCGCGGGACAACCGCGCCACGCTCGAAGATCTCGCCGCCCCAGACGCCCCAGGGCTCCGCCCGATCCACCGCACCGGCCAGGCACTCGACGCGCAGCGGGCAGTCCCCGCAGAGCGACTTGGCGAGTTCCAGCTCGGTGGGCGAGTCGGCGAACCACAGGTCGGGGTCGAACTTCCGGCAGGGCAGATTCGCCTCCAACTCGACACTCAAGTCAAGGGGGGCCAACGCCAGACTCATCGCCCGGTCACCTCTCTCTCGCGCTTCGATCTCGTGGATCGCTGTTTCCAGTACTCGTGGCGAAACAAAAACTGAGGCCGCGGATCCCGGTAGCGGGTTCCGCGGCCTCGAGGTGAGCCGGTGAGGTCTGTGGATCAGACCGGCCTTCCTCGAGGTGGAACACCGCGGACATCCATCCGCTTCTTGCCCAGCCGGATGCCTTCGCCCGTGAAGCCACTCGTGCCATTGGCTCCGGCGGACACGGCAGCCCGGACCAGCTCGGTCTGGACCTGGGCCTGGTGCGCCTGTGGAACCAACGGGTTGCAGACGGACAGCAGAGTCCTGCCCGTCGACGCGGGTGTGAGCACAGTCGGCATGACCGACGGTCGCTCGTTCAGGTAGATCTCCACTGGTCTCGCCTCCTGTCCCACACTCGTCACCAACATGTCGTCACCCCTCTTGAGCAGGGTTAAAGCCCCAGCTCGCGAGGTGTGCCTTGAGGCTATTCCTCTTCCTGGGGCGAGGGCAAACGGTTTTACGGCTCGTTTGCCGAAGTTTTTTCCGGGGCCAGCTCGTCCACCGTCGCGCCGTCCACGAGGGCGAGCACCGCCTCGCCGTACAGGCCGAACTTGCGGGGGCCGATCCCGGCGATCGCCAACAACCCGTCGCGCGCCGTCGGTCGCCGCTCCGCCAGCGCGGTCAGGGTGGCGTCGGTGAACACCACGTAGGCGGGGACTTTCTGGACACTGGCGACTCGCGCGCGCCAGTCGCGCAGGCGCTCGTACAGTTCGTCGTCGCGGTCGGACGGGCAGTCCGCGCAGCGCCCCAGCTTCCGGTCCACGCCGGCCAGCAGGGTCGCGCCGCAGATCCGGCAGGAGACCACCCGGTTACGGCGCGGGTCGGGTTTCCGACCCTCGGTGGCGGTCACGGTCGCCCGTTCCCCACCGCCGGAACGTTCGAGCTGCGGCAGGAACCGGCTGGGCCGCCGGGGTCGACCACCGGGCGAGCGGGCCGAGGCGTACGACAGCCAGAGCCACTCCCTGGCCCGGGTCACCCCGACGTAGAGCAGTCGGCGCTCCTCCTCCACCTGCTCGGTCGTTTTTGCGTACGTGGTCGGCAGGGTGCCGTCGGCGAGCCCCACCAGGAAGACGGCGTCCCACTCGAGCCCCTTCGCCGAGTGCAGCGACGCCAGCGTGACCCCGTCCACCGTCGGCACGTGCTGCTGGGCGGCCCGCCGCTGCAACTCCTCACCGAAGTCGGCCAGCGACACCGCCCGCTCCACCACCGCACCCTCCCCGATGGGGAGCAGGTTCGGGCTGTTCGCGTACTCCTCGGCTAGCTGGACCAGCGCGGCCAGCGCCTCCCAGCGCTCCCGGGCCGCGCCGCCGGGCGGCGGTTGGTCACGGGTCCAGCCAACCGCGGAGAGCGCGTCGACCACCGACTCGACCAGCGGCGTCCCGGCCGGCGTCGACCGTACGGCGGAGCGCAGCGCGAGCATCGCCTGGCGCACCTCGGTCCGCTCGAAGAACCGCTCGGCGCCCTGGACCAGGTACGGCACCTCCGCCTCGGTCAGCGCCTTCTCGTACGCCTCGGACTGCGCGTTGGTGCGGAACAGCACGGCGATCTCCCGGGCCGGCGTACCGGCGGCGATGAGCTGCCGGCACCGGGAGGCGACCGCCGCCGCCTCGGCCGGCTCGTCCGGGAAGATCCGCAGATCCGGCTCGGCGCCCGGTGGCCGCTGCCCGACCAGCTCCAGCCGTAGCTGTGCCTCGGTGCCCCGGGCCTGCCGGATGACCGCGTTCGCCAGCCCGACCACCTGCGGCGTCGAGCGGTAGTCCCGAACCAGGCGGACCACCACTGCGTCCCGGCGCCGTCGGGGGAAGTCGACCAGGTAGCCCGAGGTCGCGCCGGTGAACGAGTAGATGGTCTGGCTGGCGTCGCCGACCACGGTCAGGTCGTCCCGGCCACCGAGCCAGGCGTCGAGCAGCCGCTGCTGGAGCGGGTTGACGTCCTGGTACTCGTCCACCACGAAGTGCCGGTACTGGGCGCGTACCTGGTCGGCGACGTCCGGGTGCTCCTCGATCCCCCAGACCGCCGCCCGGAGCATGTCCTCGAAGTCGATCACCCCGTTGGCCCGCTTGATCTGCTCGTACGCGGCGAAGACCTCGGCCACCCGGGCCGGGTCGTACGGTGTCTCGCGCAGCGCCTTGGCCGCCGCCACCACGTACTCCGCCGGCTCGACCAGCGAGGACTTCGCCCACTCGATCTCGCCGGCCAGGTCCCGGGCCGCCGCCCGGTCGGTCCGCGGCATCCCGGAGCGGGCGGCGGCCAGCGTCACCAGCCGCACCTTGCTGTCCAGCAGTTCCGGCATCGGCCGCCCCTCCAGCAGCCGGGGCGCGAAGTAGCGGACCTGCCGCAGCGCCGCCGCGTGGAACGTCCGCGCCTGCACCCCGCCGACCCCGAGCGCGGTCAGCCGGGCCCGCATCTCGGCGGCGGCCCGCGCGGTGAAGGTGACCGCGAGCACGTGCCGGGCGGCGATCTCGCCGGAGAGCGCCCGGTAGGCGATCCGGTGCGTGATCGCCCTGGTCTTGCCGGTGCCGGCGCCGGCGAGAATGCAGACCGGACCGGCCACCGCCGTCACCGCGGCACGCTGCTCCGGATCGAGCCCCGCCAGCACCCGTTCCGCGCTTGAGTCAACTGCCACAGCTAGGAATCATCGCAGCCGGCGCCGGCGTTACAGCGGATAGCCTGTCGATCGACGAACATCTGGAGGACCTGATCATGCTGACCATGTACTCGACGTCCTGGTGCGGCTACTGCCACCGGCTCAAGTCGCAGTTCGATCGGGAGGGCATCAGTTACCAGGTCGTCGACATCGAGCAGGACCCGAAGGCGGCGGAGTACGTGATGAGCGTCAACGGCGGCAACGCCACCGTGCCGACCGTGCTCTTCCCCGACGGCACCGCCCTGACCAACCCCTCCATCACCCAGGTCAAGACCCGACTGACCACCCCCACCCCCGCCAACTGACCCACCCACGCACACCCGGCCCCAAAGGTCGCCCGCGTCCGCCCTTCAGCAAGTGGATCATGAAGTTGTCGCGCCGGAGCGTCGGTCGAGGATGCGACAACCTCATGATCGACGCCGGTCAGGGGGCGAGGCGGGCGGGGGCGGGCTCCAGCGGCAGGGCGTGGGCCAGGGCTGGTTGGGGCGCGGACAGGTGGCGCCCCAACCAGAGGTAGCGGGCCACGACCAGCATCGCGGTCGCCATCAGGGCGAAGAGCAGCCGGTAGTCGACCGCGCCGACCAGCACCGCCCCGAGCCCGATGGAGATCGACTGTGGCCCGCTGACCACGGCCTCGGATGCCGCCGCCACCCGCCCCACAAGCAACACCGGGGTACGGCGCTGGGTCAGCGTGTTGAGCGAGACGATCACGATCGGCAGCGCGAACCCGGCCATCACCATCGCGACGAAGCCGAGCAGCAGGCTCGGGTGCACCAGGGCGAGCACCGCCGGCGCGAAGATGGCCACCCCCGTGGCCAGGGCTCCGACCTCGCCGAGGCGCCCCACGATGCTCGCCGACGAGAGGCCGCCGAGCAGTCCGCCGATGCCCTGCACGGTGAGCAGCACACCAACGAAGGCGGGCTGGTGCCCCAGCCCCTGGTCGACGTACGCGAAGATCAGTGACTCGCTGAAGCCCAGTACGAGCATGGTGAGCGAGGTGCCGACCACGCCCCGCCGCAGGGCCGGGTCGCCGAGCATGTGCCGTACCCCGGCGCCGATCTCGGCCAGCCAGCGCGGCTGAGCGGGCTTCGGCGGCGCCTCGCGTACCCGCATCCGGCTCACCGAACCGGCCGCGAGCAGGAAGCCCAGCGCCCCGAGCGTGGCCAGGGCCCAGCCGCCGAACCCGGCGTAGAGCGCCGCGCCAGCGAGCGGGCCGACCAGCCGCAGACCCTGCTTGACCGTCTGCAACGCGGCATTCGCCTCGGCCAGCAGGTCACCCGGGACGATCTCCTTGATCAGCCCGATCAGCGTGGCGCTGAGCGCGATGTACGAGAGCCCGTAGAGCGCGCTCACCGCGTAGATGATCCAGACGTCGTGCCGGTCCCGGACCGCGTAGAGCGGGGTGAGCAGTAGGGCGGTGCAGAGGTTGACGGCGATGAAGAACGGACGTCGTCGGAACCGGTCCACCATCCAGCCGACCAGCGGCGCGAGCGCCATCGGCGCCACGATCGCGAAGACCGTCGCCCCGGCCATCCCGTCCGATCCGGTCAGGTCCTTGACCCAGATGGCGAGCGCGAGCAGCAGGATCGACTCGGCGACCATGCTGGCGACGAGCCCTCCGAAGAGGAGACGGAAATCGGGGCGGCGGAGGATGGCACGCATGACGAGGGGGTCCCTTCGAGCACGGGGGACGGCGTCAGCCGTCGTCGGCGGTGGCCGGCTCGGGTGGTCGAGCCGACACGCCCCCAGGCGGTGAAGCGGACCGGTCGCGCGTCGAGTGGTCGGGCTTCGGGGTCGGTCGGGCTGGGCAGTCGAGGGGCCAGCGGATCGGTGACGGCCGCTCCGGTCTCGGCCAGCCGCGCGGCCGTACACCTGCCGGCGAACTGGGTGAGCAGGCCGGCGTAGCGCCACTGTGGAGGCTCCGCGTGCCGGCTGGCCAGCCAGTCTCGCCGCGCCCGGTACCCCGGGTGGAGCAGGACCTGATGGGTGCGCGGCCGGAGCGGGTGAGCCGTCGCGCGCAGCGTCCGTGGATCTCCTGTCTCCCGGACGGCCGGTTGCGGCATGGCCGGAAGCGTAGCTTTCAAAAGCTTTCCTTGGAAAGAGATCCTTTCCGGGACACGCCGAGGCCGGTTCGTCGGCGGAGTGCGACGAGCGGCATACTGACCGTGGGGGGCAGTCTGAAACGGCGATCGCCCGGCAACCGCCGGGCTCGACACGATGTCCGGCAACCGCCGGGCACGACACGATCGAGAGCGAGGACCCGTTGCCTCCAGCTCAACCCAATCCGGCCCAGCCCAAGGCGACACCACCGAGCCCGCACCTGCGCCGACGCCGGCTCGGCCTGGAACTGCGCCGGTTGCGCGAGTCCGCCCGCCTCACCGGCGACCAGGTCATCGACCATCTCGGCTGGGCCTCGGCATCGAAACTCTCCCGCCTGGAGAACGGCCGCAGTCGCCCCGACCCGCGTGACGTACGGGACCTGTTGGAGCTCTACGGCGTCACCGGTCCACTCCGCGACCAACTGGAGGCGATCACCCGCGAGGCGGGCGACGTCCGGAGCTGGCTGCGCTCGTACCGGGCGATGACGCCACGGCAGCGCGGCTTCGCCGAGTTGGAGGCCGGCTGCGCCGACATCCGCGAGTACAGCCCGTTCGTCGTACCGGGACTGTTGCAGACCAGGGAGTACGCGCGTACCCGGATCATCTCCTTCCGGCCGTTGGGCAACCACTCCGGCGACCCGGAGAAGTCGGACGTGGACGATCCGGAGATCGAGGTCGAGGCCCGGATGGCAAGGCAGCAACGACTGCTGCGCGAGGACGACTCGCCGCGCTACGCCGCGGTGCTGGAGGAGGCCGCGCTGAGCCGGCGGGCCGGTCCACCGGAGGTGGTACGCGCACAGCTCAACCAGCTCTGCAAGCTAGCCGCGCTGCCGAACGTGACGCTCCAGGTGCTGACCACCAACGCGCGGATCGCGAACTGGTACATGCCGCACACCGGCTTCTCGCTCTACCGGTTCGCCGATCCGCAGGACCCGGAGACGCTGGCGATCGAGGGCCACTCCACCAACCAGGTGCTCAACGACCGGGACGAACTCGACCGCTACACGGTGGTCTTCGACTGGCTCCAGTCGGCGGCGCTGAGCCCGGAGGACACCCTGTCCTGGCTGGCCGAGATGGCCGGCCGGGGACACGGCGACCCGGGGCGCGCGGCGCCGTCCCGGACACCGGCGTCGCCGCCGGTCCAGCGCCGACGGACCGAACGCCTGACCGGACAGTGACCCCGCGGGGCCGGGTGCCGTTGGAGGGACGGCCCCCCGTCACGTTGCACCAGTCAGGCAGGAGCTGACCATGACGACAGCCCGGACGTCCCCGGTGCCCGAGCCGCTCGGCGAACACCTGGCCCGCGCCGCCTGGCGTACCAGTTCACGCAGTCAGACCTCGAACTGTGTGGAGGTCGCCCCGCTCGGCGACGGCCGGGCGCCGGTGGCGCTGCGCGACAGCAAGGACCGCGGCGGCCCGGTCCTGGTCTTTTCCCGCACCCGGTGGCTGGACTTCATCTCGAGCGCCAAGGACGGCGAGTTCGACCTGAACTGAGCCGAACCGCACGCACCCGGCTGGTCGGATCGGTCCGGGCCGGACGCCGGCCACCCCGCCACGGTACGCCGGACGGGTGGCCCGGCGGTGCCGGTGACCGGGACCGTCCGTGGTTCCACAACAGAGTGGACCGAAGCGCTCAGTCACCTTCCACCACAACGGATTTCGCGTTTTCCGCTCCCTGACGGTGCCGTTTCCCGCAGGTTGATCCACTGTGACACCACCACTGAGCAGCCTTCACCCGTTTGGCTGACCCGCGAAACCGATCAGCGCGTATCACTTGCCGGCGGCGCTTCGGTGCGTAACATGGCGTGTGGGACTACGTGGAAGTTCCACGAACCGACTCCACACCGTAGTTACACGATCATCATCCGTCACGGTTGATCCCGGAGACGCCCATGCGGTTTCTGATCGTTCGCACCGACATCCGTACCGCAGCCGACGACGACCTGGCCGCGATCTGGGCCGACGGGGGCTGCCTGCGCAACGAGCAGACCGCGCCCGAGCACCGCCGCCAGACAGTCCGCGCGGACAACCGGGACGCAGCCCTGGTGCTGGCCCGCGCACTCTCCACCGTCGGGGCCGTGCGGTCGGGGCGGCAACGGGTGAAGGTCCTGCCCCTGTGGGACCCGGAGCAGCACTCGCCGAACCGGTGGCCGGAACGGGCGGCGGTCGACCACCGGCCACCGACCGACACAACCCCATAGAGCGACCGTCGTACGCCGGACCGGCTCCCCCGCCGTGCACCACGCCACAGCCGGCGACGACGGCTAAATGATCTTGGCTCGTGACCGCCGCGGCAACGACGGTCACGAGCCAAGGTTTGTCCAAATCCAGCCCACCGATAGGCCGCTCAGGAGGGCGGACGCTCAGGACTCGTCGAGCCACCGGTGGACCAGGTAGAGGGCGATGCTCGACGCGGGCGGCAGCCCCACCCGGTGCCCCTCGTCGGCGTCGACCGGCCGGCCGGCGAGCACGTCGGTGATCTCGCGCCGGGTGAACCAACGGGCGTGCGCGATCTCGTCGGGATCGATCCGGACCGGTTGGGCCGGATCGGCCCGCGCCAGGAAGCCCAGCATCAGCGAACCGGGGAACGGCCAGGCCTGGCTGCCGGCGTACTCCAGGTGGTCCAGACCGACTCCGACCTCCTCCGCCACCTCCCGGTGCACCGCGGCCTCGGCCGACTCGCCCGGCTCCACGTAACCGGCGAGGCAGGAGTAACGGCGTACCCCCTGGTGCGGCCGCCAGGCCGCGTTGTTGCCGAGCAGGCACCGCCCGTCCGGTCCCGGCTTGCCGTCGTGCACCAACACGATCATCGCCGGGTCGGTACGCGGCCAGACGTGGTTGCCGTCCTCGTCCACCCGGGTCCACCCGGCGTCGGTCACCGTGGTCGGCAACCCGGTGGTTGACGAGTACGCGTGCCGTGTGTGCCAGTTGCCGAGCGCCACCGCGGTGGTGAAGAGCCCGGCGTCGGAGTCGCTGAGCAGGTGCCCGACATCGCGCAGCGAGACCGCCCGGGTCTGGGGCACCACCGGCAACGGCGCGTCGACCGCGAAGTACGGGGTGCCGTCCGGCTCCACCCCGAGGAAGAGCCGTCCGGTGGTGTCCGCCGGCAACTCCGAAGCGTCCAGCAGCAGCAGTTCGGGCCGGTCGGCGGTGGTGCGGACGAGTGCCCGACCACCGCCACCGATGTCCACCACCAGCAACCGGGCCCGTTCCCAGGCCCGTGCCAGCCACTGCGGATCGGTCCGCCGGTGCGCCGCCCGGTCCAGGCTGGTACGGGCCAGGGGTGGGGTGTCGGCGTCGGCGGGACCGGTCACGACGGCTGTGCCGCGGTCTCGACCTGGGTCAGCGCACCGAGTGGACCGGCGATCCGCTCGGCGTCACCGAGCACCACGGTGACCGCCCGGGCCGGCGCCAGGTACTTCGCCGCCGCCTCGGCCACCTCCTCCAGGGTGGCCCGTGCCAGGCGGGCCGAGTGCTCCGCGAGAAAGTCCAGCCGCAGCCCGAACCCGGCGTAGACGCTCGCCAGCGCGGCCAGCCCGGCCTGCGTCGACATGCCCAGTTGCAGGGTGCCGAGGGCGTACTGGCGGGCCTGCTCCAGCTCCTCCTCCTTCGGCGGCAGCGAGGCCAGCCGCCCCAGCTCGTAGCTGGTCTCCAGCAGCGCCGGGCCGGTCACCTCGGTGGCCACGTCGGCGGCGACGATCAGCGCCGAGCCGGCCACCCCGTGTTCGATCACCGAGTGCGGCCCGTACGTGTAGCCCTTGTCCTCGCGGATGTTCTCCACCCAACGGGACGAGAAGTAGCCGCCGAAGATCAGGTTGGCCAGGTGCAGCGGAGCGTGGTCCGGATGGGTACGCGGGACCGCCGGCAGGGCGATCCGGAGCGAGGACTGCACCGACTCCGGACGGTCGACCAGCAGCAGCGGGCCGGGCGTCAGCGGCGGCGCGGCGGGGAGTTCGAGCGCCGGCCCCGCCCCCTTCCAGCCGCCCAGCGTCGCCTCGGCCGCGTCCAGCGCCCGGTCCGGGTTCAGGTCACCGACGATGACCAGGACCGCGCCGCTCGGGTGGACCCGTTCGCCGTGCAGCGTACGCAACTGGCCCGGCCGGACCGCGCGTACCTGCTCCGGTTCCGGAGTCTGCACCGCGTAGGGGTGCTTGCCGTACATCCGGCGCAGCAGTGCCTCCCGGGCCAGGTGTGCCGGCTGGCTCTTCGCCACCTGGATGTGGTCGACCATCCGCTCCCGCTCGTTGGCCACCTCGTCGGCCGGGTAGGCCGCGTCGGTGAGCACCTCGGCGAGCAGTTCCAGAATCCGGTCCAGGCCGGTGACCAGGCCGTTACCGGAGATCATCAACCGGTCCGGGTCGGCACCGGCGGTCAGACCGCCGCCCACCTTCTGCAACTCGGCGGCGATGTCCAGGTTGGACATCGTGCCGGTGCCGGAGAGCATCGTCTGCGAGAGCAGCACGCCCCGGGCCAGCGGCGCCTGCCCGAACGGCACCCAGAGGCGCAGCTCGACCAGGGGTACGGAGGGCCGGCGGACGGCGATCACGGTGAGCCCGTTGGCCAGCTTGCGCTCGGCCCCGGTCGGCACCTTGAGCTTCCGGGTGGGCCCCAGCGCGGGCAGGGTGAGAGTCACTTCGCTCCTCCGGGGATGACCTCGACGGCCGCACGACGGTCCGGACGCAGGGTGGCCGCGGCGGCCCGGACCTGTTCCTCGGTCACCTCGCCGATCAGCCGGGGCAGGTCGTTGAGCAGTTCGGGGGCGCCACGCTGCTGTTCCAGCACGGCCATCTGGAGGGTCCGGCCGAGCACCGCGTCGGTGCCGCGCAGCAGGTGGGTGGCCATCCGGGCCTGGATCCGGGCCAGTTCACCGTCGACCAGCCCGTCGGTGGCCAGCCGGGCGGTCTCCTCGTCCACCGTACGGAGCACCTTCTCCACGTCACCGCCGGGCGGCAGGTGTGCCTCCATCAGCAGGGCGGTGGGGTCGCGTACGCCGAAGGGTTCGCCCATGAACCCGAGGTAGCCGCCGATGCTGGTGACCGACCGGTCGCGCAGCACCAGCCGCTCGACCAGCCGGGACGCCTCACCGTCGGTGAGCACCTCGGCCAGCACCACGTACGCCAG
Organism: Micromonospora sp. NPDC050397; assembly: GCF_044901685.1. Lineage (NCBI taxonomy): Bacteria > Bacillati > Actinomycetota > Actinomycetes > Micromonosporales > Micromonosporaceae > Micromonospora > Micromonospora sp. NPDC050397. The sequence goes on along the minus strand of NZ_JBJDPS010000006.1, from coordinate 152,802 downwards.
GTAGCCGGTCAGGTCGGTGATCGGGTCCGGCACCCGCCAGGCGCTGGCGACCGCGGGCAGCGGGGCGAGCCGGTCCGGGTACGACTGTCGTCGCTCGGCGGTCAGGTCGGGCTCGGCGAAGGACGGCCGGCTCGGTGCGGGCCGGGCCGACACCGAGCCGAAGTGCCGCTCGACCAGTTCGCGGGTCTGCGCCACGTCCAGGTCGCCGCCGATCGCGAGCACAGCGTTGCCGCAGGCGTAGTAGCGGTCGAAGAAGTCGGCCGCCTCGTCGACGGTCGCGCTCTCCAGGTCGTCGAAGGAGCCGTAGCCGTCGTGCGCGTTCGGGAACGTGTCGAACATGATCGGCGGCAGCCGCAGCCAGGGAAAACCGCCGTACGGGCGGTTCAGCACGTTGACCCGGATCTCCTCCTTGACCACGTCGACCTGGTTGCGCAGGTTCTCCTCGGTCAGCCGTGGACCGCGCATGCGGTCGGCCTCCAGGAAGAGGGCGCGTTCGAGGGCGTTGCTCGGCAGCGTCTCGAAGTAGTCGGTGTAGTCGAGGTGGGTGGAGCCGTTGAAGGTGCCGCCGGAACCCTGCACGTGCCTGAAGTGGGCCAGCTTCTCCAGGTTCGCCGAGCCCTGGAACATCAGGTGCTCGAAGAGGTGGGCGAAGCCGGTCCGACCCTCGGGCTCCGTGCGGATGCCCACGTCGTAGACGACCGCCACGCCGACCACCGGCGCACTGCTGTCCGGGGTCAGCACCACCCTCAGGCCGTTGTCGAGGGTGAACCGCTCGACCGGGTAATTCGTCGCTGGAATCTTTGATCTCCGTGCCGCCACGACCCGACCCTAGCGCGTCCCCAGGCCCGCGTGCGGTGACGTTGCCCCGACCGCCGGCCGCCGATCAGCGCCGGCACCGCTTCGGGTGAGCGACAACACCTCACGACCCACCCGGTACGCCTCCTCCAGGTGCGGCCAACCGGAGAGCACGAACTCGTCGACACCGAGCGCGGCGTACTCGTCGAGCCGGGCGGCCACCTCGGCGTAGCTGCCGACCAGGGCCGTACCGGCGCCCTCCCGTACCAGGCCGACACCGGCCCAGAGGTTCGGCGCGATGGTCAACCCGCTGGTCGTGCCGGCGTTGAGGGCCGCCATCCGGGCCTGGCCGACCGAGTCCATCCGGGCGAACCGGGCCTGCGCGGCGGCGATCCGGTCCGGGTCCATGCCGGCGAGCAGGCGGTCCGCCTCGGCCCACGCCTGCTCGGCGCTCTCCCGGGCGATGACGTGCAGTCGCAGCCCGGTCCGGATGGCCCGGCCGTGCGCGGCGGCGAGCCGGCGGATCCGGTCGACCCGCTCACCGATCGCCGTCGGCGGCTCGCCCCACATCAGGTAGACGTCGGCGAACCGGGCGGCCACCGCCTCGGCGGCCGGCGAGGCCCCGCCGAAGTAGACCGGCGGCACCTCGGCCAACGGGCTGAGCAGGCCGCCACGCTCGATCCGGTAGTGCTCGCCCCGGTAGTCGAACGGGGCACCGGACCAGGCCAGGCGGAGCACCTCCAGGTACTCGGCGGTCCGGGCGTAACGGGCGTCGTGGTCCAGCCAGTCGCCGTACGCCCGCTGCTCGGCCGGATCGCCGCCGGTGACGATGTTCACCGCCAACCGCCCGCCGGAGATCATCTGGAACGCCTCGGCCTGCTGGGCGAGCAGGGTCGGTAGGGCGAATCCGGCCCGGACCGCCACCAGCAGCCGCAGTCGGGCGGTGTGCTGTGCCACGGCGCTGCAGACGATCCAGGGGTCGGGGCAGCCGGAGCCGACCGGCGTCAGCGCGGCGTCGAAGCCGGACTCCTCGGCCGCCCTGGCCACCTGACCGAGATAGTCCACGGTCGCCGCCCGCTCGTGCCGGGCCGCTCCCGCGCGTACGGTGGCGGCGCCGACCTGGTGGCCGTCACCGGAGGTGGGAAGGAACCAGTGGAAGGTCACGGTCTGCTCGCCTCCCGCGCCCGAGGCGCGCTCGTGGCCGAGTCCCACCCTTCGGGTCCTACCCGGCCGGAATCCCTACCCGGTAAGTCCTACTAGTTAAGTAGGAATCTTGTCCAGACCCGTCTTCGGTGGCGAGCCGGATGGCGAGCGCCCTGGCCTGGGCACGGATCTCCGGCACCGCGGTGGTCTCCCAGAGTCGACCCCGACGTGGCGGGCCGAGGGTCCAGAGCAAACCGCGCACCGCACCGTCCGCGTCACGGAGCGCGCCGGCATCGTCCACGTCCAGTCCGAGCCCGTACGGCCCGGGGCGGGCAAGGCCGTCGGCGAGCAGTTGCCGTACCAGGGAATCCGCCGACGCGGGCAGCCGTCCCGGTCCGGTGCAGTTGACCACGGCACCGAAGCCGACAACACCGGCCGTCGCGTCCGGAGCGGACGGGGTCGACGGAGCGGACGGGGTCGACGGAGCCGACGAGAAGCGGTGGTCGAGCCGTACGTCCAGCCCGCCCGCCGGGTTCGGTGCCACCCCGCCGACCACGGCGGCCCGTACGGTCAGCCGGCCACCGGCCCGCAGCCGGCCGAGTTCGTCGGCGATCTCCGGCGCCATCCGGTGCCGGTGCACCTCCCAGTGGCGGGCCAGGTGGCGCAGGAAGCGGTCCCGGTCCACCGGGGAGAGGGCGGCCCAGTAGCCGTCCAGCCGTGGCCGCAGCCCGTCGACCACGGCTCGCCAGTCGGCGCCCGCCCGGACCAGTGCGCGTACCTGGCCGACGAGTTGACGTAGCGAGGTCGCCGACTCGGGCAGGCCGGCCGGGGTTGCCACCGGCGGACCGGGACGCCGCTGCGGGTTCGGCAGCAGGCCGTGCCGCGAGACGGCGACCATCGGGGCACGCCGGCCGGTGGCCGCCAGACTGAGCGCCACGTCGATCGCGGTGAGGCCGGTGCCGAGCAGCAGCACCGGCTGGTCGGTGGGGACCGACTCCAGCGCCCCGGGCGCCCACGGGTCGCGGACCCAATTGGAGCAAGCGTCGGCCGCCGCCGGCCACTGGGCGAGCGGGTCCGCCGAGGCCGGCGCCCCGATCGCGAGCACCACCCGGTCGGCCGACAACCAGGCCCCGGACCCGAGTTCGACGCCGATCCCACCTCCGGCGCCCGCGCCAGCGCCGCCTTCGATGCCGACCCCGGTCCCGCCCTCGATGCCGGCCCCACCTCCGGTACCGGGCCGACCGGCAGCGCCGTCGCCCGGGTGGGTGGCCCCGGCCGGGGCGGCAGTCACCCGGGTGACCCGGTCCCGGACGATCCGCAGTCGCCCCGCCGCCGCCCGCCGCGTGTTCTCGAGGACCTGCCGGAGGTAGTCGCCGTACCAGCTCCGGGGCATGAAGTCGGCGGCGGTCACGGCCGGTCGCCGGGTCCGGCAGAAGTCGACGAAGTCGCCCGGCGAGTCCGGGTCGGCGCTCATCGCGCCGGCCGGGGAGTTGAGCAGGTGCCAGGGGCGGGCGGCGGGGCCGTACGCGACGCCGGTGCCGGGCGCCTCGGCGGGGTCGACCAGCACCACCGAGTCCACGGTGTGGCGTAGCAGTTCCCGGCTGACCAGTGCGCCACTACAGCCGCCACCGACCACCACCACCGTCCGGCTCATTCTGCCGCCCCGACCTTGATCCGGAAAATCCCACGTTGAAGGTAGGATATGCCGTCGGCGCACCGCTAGATCAGAATGACAAAGTTGGTGCGCTGTACATGTCGAAACGAGCGGGCGGACCGGACGACGCCCGGACCGGCCGGTCAGATCCAGCCGTAGCGCTGGGCTATCCGCACCGCCTCGTGCCGGTTCAGCGCCCCCACCTTCGCCGAGGCCGACGAGAGGTAGTTGCGGACCGTGCCGGGCGAGAGCGCCGCCCGCTGGGCTATCTCCTCCACCGGGGCCCCGTCCGCCGCGAGTTCCAACACGTCGGCCTCGCGAACGGTGAGCGGGCTGTCGCCGGAGCTGATCGCCTCGGCGGCCAACTCCGGGTCGACGTACCGCCCGCCCGCGTGCACGTTGCGCACGGCGGCGGCGAGGGTCGCGGCCGATACCGTCTTGGGCAGGAAACCACGCACCCCGGCGGCCAGCGCCCGCTTGAGATAGCCGGGCCGTCCGTGGCTGGTGACGATGACCGTACGGCTGGTCGGCATCTCCGCCGCGATGCTCCGGGCCACGGTGATGCCGTCCAGGTCCGGCAGTTGCAGGTCGAGCAGGACCACGTCGGGCCGGAGCGCACGGGCCATCGACAGCGCCGCCGCCCCGGTCGCGGCCTCGCCGACCACCTCCAGGTCCTCCTCCAGCCGCAGCAGCGCCACCAGGGCACCCCGGATCAGATGCTCGTCGTCGGCGAGCAGGATCCCGATCACGCCTCCCCTTCCCCGTTTCGCGCCGGTGCCGGCACCGACATCCGCGCGGTGAGCAGAAACCTGTTGCCCGGACGATGCTCGGCGAGCACGGTCCCACCCACCGCCGTCACCCGCTCGGCCAGCCCGGCCAGCCCCGCTCCCAGCACCGGCGCTCCCGGTTCCGGGTCTCCCCGCACGCCGTCGTTCTCCATCGTGAACACCACCGCCGCCGGGCCGTCGGCGGCAAGCCTGATCACACAGGTACGCGCGTCGCTGTGCCGCAGGGCGTTTGTCGCACCCTCCCGGACCACCCAGCCGAGGGCGTCGCGGACCTGCTCCGGCAGCCCTCGGCCCTCCCCGTTCACCCGGCACTCGATGCCGGCCGAACCGAGCACCGAACGGGCCCCGGCAAGTTCGGCGTCGAGATCGAGAGCGGACTTCCGGTACCCACGGACCACCTCGCGTACCTCGCTCAACGACTCCTGGGCCACCCGACGTACCTCCAGCATCTCCTGCACCGCCTCGGGCCGTCCCCGCCGGGCGAGTTGCGCGGCCAGTTCGGACTTGAGCGCGACGATCGACAGGTTGCGCCCGAGTACGTCGTGCAGGTCCCGGGCGAACCGCAGCCGCTCCTCGGCGACCGCGAGCCGGGCCTGTACGGACCTGGAACGCTCCAGTTGCCAGATCAGGTCGATCATCCACAGCGAGAGCCGGAACGCCATCAGCGCGCCGACGAACACCGCCACCAGGGCCACCGTGAACCCGACCAAACCGAACGGCGGCACACCGTCGAGCCAGAGCAGCAGGTTGAGCAGGACGATACCGAGCGTGCCCAGCCAGATCGTGGTCCGGAGCGGAAATGCCACCGACAGCGCGCCGTAGAAGATGAACGCGGCGACGATCTCCAGCCCACGCACGGTCCCCTCCTCGTCCAGGACGAGCACCGCGGTCACCGCGTAGGCGCCGGTCAGCACGGCGGCGACGATCGCGACCAGGGTCGGGCGGGCGCGGGCCGCGAGGGCGTGGGCCAGGCCGGCACGCAGCAGCACCAGGCAGCTCACCGAGTGCAGCAGGGAGGCACAGAAGAGCACCAGAAGCTTCCGGGACGAACCAAGCTCCGGGCCGATCCCGAGGACCAGCAGGAACGGTTCCATCGCCATCATGAAGTACAGGGAGCTGCGGGTGTAGATGTCGAAGCGCTGCGGCTGGCTGGTCCGCCGCCACCAGCCGAACGGGTCCGTGCCCAGCCGGTCCCGCTCCACCACCGGACCGCTCCCGCTCGCCCGCTCCACCATCGGACCGCTCGCCCGCTCCGGCCCCGGCGCCGGGCCGGGGATGGCCGCCCCCGTGCCGATCACCCCCGGCCCGGTCGGCGTCACCGCCTCGGCTCCCAGCGGAACCAACGGCGGAATGCGTACAGACCGATCAGCGTCCATCCGACGAGGATGGCAAACGGTCCCAGTGCCGCGCCGAACACGCCCACGAACCCGGTCGGCGCCGAGCTGCCGTCGGTGCCGAGCCAGCCCAGCCGGGCGAGTTCCAGCACCGGGGTGAGCGGCAGGAAGCTCAGCACCTCGGCCAGCCGGTCCGGCAGGGCGTCCAGCGGAAACATGACGCCGGAGCCGAGGAAGCAGACCAGCAGCAGCGGCATGGTGCTCAACTGGGCCATCTCCACGTTCTTCGTGAACACCGTGGACCCGGCGGCCAGGAGCACGAAGAGCGCGATCCCGGCGAGCAGTGCGCCGAGCAGTACCACCGGGTTGACCGGCATCGGCAGGTCCAGCAGCACCGCACCGGCGGCCACCCCGGCGACCGACTGGGCCAGGGCGACGAACATCGCCGGTACGGCCGTCCCGGTGATGATCTCGGCGTCGGTCACCTCGCCGGTACGCAGGCGCTTGAGCACCAGTTCCTCCCGGCGCGCGACGTAGGTGGAGACCAGGTTGTAGTAGACGACGTAGAGCAGCACAAATCCGAACAGGCCGGTGAGCACGAACGCGTCGGCGGAGAGCTCGCCCGGCGTGGCGGTGCCGATGCTGGCCAGGAAGCCGACCGTGCCCACCGGCAGCAGCAGGGCGGTGAACATCGCGGTCCGGTTGCGCCAGAACAGCAGCAGTTCGAAGCGCCCCAGCCCGCTGATCCGCCGCAGCGACCGGCCGCTCATGCCACCCGCTCCAGGTCCGGGCCGGTGGTTTCGGCGACGGCCGTGCCGGACTCGGCTACGGCGAGGAACGCCTCCTCCAGCGAGGCCGACCGGGCGTCCAGGTGCGAGAACCTGATGTCGCGCGACTTCGCCCAGGCCAGCAGCGCGGCGAGCGCCCCCTGGAGGTCGTCGGTGAGTACGGTCGACCGCCGGTCACCCGCGTCGGACCAGGGATCGGAGGCCCTGTCCGGCCCCGGGTCGGCCACGCCGGGTCCGGCCCCCACGGCACGCGCCCCGGGCAGCGCCGGCACCTCCGCCGGGTCCACCCCGTCCGGCAGGGTGAACCTGATCCGGGCCGGGTACGCGGCGACCACCTCGTCGCGGGTGCCGACCGTGACCAGTTGTCCACGGTGCATGATCGCCAAGCGGTCGGCCAGCGCCTCGGCCTCCTCCAGGTAGTGCGTGGTCAGCAGCACCGTGGTCCCGTCCGCGAGCAGTCTCCGGACCAGCCGCCAGGTGTTGCGCCGGCTCTCCGGGTCCAGACCGGTGGTCGGCTCGTCCAGGAACAGCACCTCGGGTCGGTTGAGCAGGGCGAGGGCCAGGTCGAGCCGACGCCGCTCGCCGCCGGAGAGCTGCTTGACCGGCACCCTGGACCGCTCGGCGAGCCCGACCAGTTCGAGGATCCGGCCGACCGGCTCGGCACGGGTGAGCAGCCCGGCCCACATCCTGGCCGTCTCGGCCACGGTCAGGTCGGACGGGAAGCCGCCCTCCTGCAACATCACGCCGATCCGGGGCCGCACCTCGCCCCGCTCCCGGTACGGGTCGCGGCCGAGCACCCGTACGTCACCGCCGGTGGGCCGTTCCAACCCCTCGATCAGCTCGAGCGTTGACGTCTTGCCGGCCCCGTTCGTGCCGAGCAGGGCGAAGAGTTCACCTCGCCGGACCGAGAAGGAGACGCCTCGGACCGCCTCGAACCCGGTCGGGCCGCCGTAGCGGCGACGCAGTTCACGTACCTCGATCGCATTGTCCACCCACTCAGGGTGCCGTCCGGGTCGGACAGCGGGCAGTGTCGAGGCGCATCAATCCGGCTGAGTTCCGGCACCACCGGGCGGTGACAAATGTCAGGTCGGACGGACCGAGGCGAGCGCGTCCTCGACGACCCAGTCGAACTGGCGGTGGGTGCCGGGGATGGAGACGTAGAAGACGGCCGCCGTGGCCCGTCCCACGTCGAGGCAGGCGACGGCGGCCAACTCGTCCGTCGCCCGCAGGCCCGGGCGGCTGAAGTGCAGCCGGAACACGGTCACCCAGGCCGGTCGACCACCGATCGTGGTCCGCTCGTCCCGGAACAGTTCGAGCCGGCTCGGCTGCGGGTAGTACTCGGCGCGCACGTCGGCGGCGACCTGCCGGCCCACACACTCCAGGTCGAAGGTGAGCGCGTCGTTCTCGGCGGCCGGTACGGCGGCGGAGAGGATCGAGGCGTGGTAGTCACTGACGCCGTCGTACGCCTGCTCGGTGACGAAGTGCTGGCCGACCCCGTACGGCACCTCCAGCGTGCCGGCGTTCCACACCGTCTCCCACGGCTGCCACGGAGCCCCGTACGCCCGGTAGGAGATGCCCGCCTCCTCGTCGACCGTACGCCGCTCCACACCGGGTGACGGCTCCCCACCGGGTGACGACGACGGCGCGTTGGCTGGACCGGACGGGGACGGGGCGGGCGGGGCCGGCGCGGTGGTGGCCGCCGGCGGCGCCGACGACGGCGGGCACATCCGGGCCAGTGGCGGTCGGACGTCGGGAGGCGCGGCGAACCTGTCGCCGAACCGGTGCGGGCCGGCGCCGACGGTCAGCACGACAACCGTCACCAGGCCGGTTACCAGCACCCCGGCGGCCACCCCGCCGAACAGCCAGAGCCGACGCCGGTCCAGCCGCGCGCCGCCGAGCAGGGTGCGCGTCGACCCGTCCGGTCCGGTCGGTGCCGCGACAGGCGGAGCGCCGAGTCTGGTCACCGGACCAGCCGTCCACCCCGGACCGGGTGTGGACCGGTACGGCGGCTCGGGCGGCGTCGCGACAGGCATCCTCCCCAGTGAACACCACCACGGGGCCCGGCGCGGAACCGCCGTACGTCCGGTCCGACCGGGTGTCGTCCCTCGCCCGCCGACGGCTCCGCTCAGCGGGAGCCGGCGGCGTTCGGTTCCACCGTGTCGGAGGCCACCGGTGGGGCCTGGAGTTCGACCACCTGGGCACGACGCGGCTCGCTCGGGGCGTGGTACCACGGGGTGAAGGCGGCGACCAGGGCGAGGAGCAGGCCACTGAGGGCGACCGCGAGCACGACGAGGATTTCCCGTACGGCCCCGGGACCCGCGGTCAAGATCATGACGACCTCCCCATCAGGGAGCCCGTACCACCGACCCGTCAACTCCCCACGGACCAGAATCACCGATCGTCGGACACAACGCAGTCATCCATCGGACGCAATCACCTGTCCTGAACGGCAACCCTGCGACTTCGTTCGGTTGCCGCTGTCGACCGCCGGGGCGGCCTGGGTCAGGAGGCGCGCGGGGCGGCCTGGGTCAGGAGGCGCGCGGGGCGGCGGGGCGGCGCGGGCGACGGGGACGACCCGAGCCCCGGTGCTGGGCACGGGCACCGCCCTGGGCCGGCACCTGGGCCGGCTTCGGCGCGGCGACCGTCACCGGCACGCCCGACGGCACCCGGGCTCCGGTCACCCGGACCAGTTCCTCGTCGCCCGGCCGGACCTGGGCCGACTCCGGCCTGATCCCGGCGGTCGCCATCAGCCGGGCCATGTCCCGGCGCTGGTCCGGCAGGACCAGGGTGACCACGGCGCCCGACTCACCGGCGCGGGCGGTACGCCCACCACGGTGCAGGTAGTCCTTCGCCTCGGTCGGCGGGTCGACGTTCACCACCAGGTCCAGCCCGTCCACGTGGATGCCCCGGGCGGCCACGTCGGTGGCGACCAGGGCGGTCACCTGGCCGTTGCGGAACTGCTCCAGCACCCGGGTCCGCTGCGGCTGCGACTTGCCACCGTGCAGGGCGGCGGCGCGTACGCCACTGGCCAGCAGTTGCCGGGCCAACCGGTCGGCCCGGTGCTTGGTGCCGGTGAAGAGGATCGTCCGGCCCTCACGGGCGGCGATCTGGGTGGTGGTGGCGGCCTTGTCGGCGGCGTCCAGGTGCAGCAGGTGGTGGGTCATCGCGGTGACCGTGGCGGTCCCCGGGTCCACCGAGTGCGACACCGGGTTGTTCAGGAAGCGGCGGACCAGCCGGTCCACCCCCCGGTCCAGGGTGGCCGAGAAGAGCATCCGCTGGCCGTTCGGCGCCACCTGCTCCAGCAGCTTGGTGACCTGCGGCAGGAAGCCCATGTCGGCCATCTGGTCGGCCTCGTCGAGCACGGTGATGCTCACCTGGTCGAGCCGGCAGTCGCCCCGGTTGGTCAGGTCGGCGAGCCGTCCCGGGGTGGCGATGACCACCTCGGCCCCGGCCCGCAGGGCGTCCGCCTGGCGCTGGAGGGAGAGACCGCCGACCACGGTGACGCAGCGCAGGTTGACCGCGCGGGCGTACGGCGCGAGTGCGGTGGTGACCTGCTGGGCCAGTTCACGGGTGGGCACCAGGACCAGCGCCAGCGGCTGTCCCGGGCGGGCCCGACGGCCGGCGGTGCGGGAGAGCAGCGGGAGCCCGAAGGCGAGGGTCTTGCCGGATCCGGTCCGACCCCGGCCGAGTACGTCCCGACCGGCGAGCGAGTCGGGCAGGGTGGCGGACTGGATCGGGAACGGCTCGGTGATGCCGTTCGCGGCCAGTGCGGTTTGCAGCGCGGGTGCCAGCTGGGCGTCGGCGAACGACGCGACGGCACGGCTCATGGATGTGACCTTCCTCGAAACGGCACGTGTCGAGGAAGGTGCCCGTCGGGCACTGCCGCCGGGAGCCGTGGCGGCTCCACCAGCGGTCGCAAGCACGAACCGAGGTAAGAACGCGGATCCGGCCCGCGCCAGCGTGGCGCGGGCCGGTCACGTCACCACGCCCGGCGGGCGTGGCAGGGTCGAACGGTTGTCGCTAACCCCTCAGGCTGGGGGCACGTCGTGACGACGTGCCGCCGGCCAGGGCGTACGCGACAGGATGGGGCAGGGTTCAGAGCGGACGGATGTTCTCGGCCTGCGGGCCCTTCTGGCCCTGGGTCACCTCGAACTCGACCCGCTGGTTCTCGTCCAGGCTCCGGTAGCCGGAGGACTGGATCGCCGAGAAGTGGGCGAAGACGTCGGCGCCGCCGCCGTCCGGGGTGATGAAGCCGAAGCCCTTGTCAGCGTTGAACCACTTGACGGTGCCAATTGCCATTTGTTTCGTCTCCTTGACGGAACGATCGGTCCCGCACTTCTTGCGGGCCGAAGAGAATCGCCCGCGCCCGGTAGGCGCGGATCGGTGTCGCCCCCTGGTCGCCCCGCCCGGAGAACTCCGGACATAACAAAGAGCGCCTGGGTCACAATCCCGCAGGCGCACACAGAGTCTCTGGGAACCAAAACTGCAACCAGCCCAGCATAGCACGGACACCCCGGAAAGGTCATCAAGCCACCGGCAAGGCGGTGATCAGCGCCGCCAGGCCGTCCGCGTCCAGCAGGTCGACCGGACGGACCGTGACACCCTCCCGTACGTAGTGGAAGGCGGCCCGGACCTGCTCCAACGGCACGCCCGCCAGCTCCGCCCAGGCCAACCGGTACGCGGCCAACTGCACCGCCGCGGCGTCCGCCGCCGGCCCCACCGGCAACCGTCCGGTCTTCCAGTCGACCACGTCGAAGCGGCTGCCCGGCCCGGCGAAGACCGCGTCCATCCGTCCCCGCACGACCACTCCGGCGACAACTGTGGCGAACGGCACCTCCACCTCGACCGGCACCCGATCGGCCCACTCGCTGGCGAGGAACCGCTCCCGCAGCTCGGCGAGCGCCTCGTCCGGCGCGGCGTCGGAGTCGGCCGCCCCGGGCAGCTCGTCGATGTCGAGCAGTCGGTCGGCACCGAAGCGCTGCTCCAGCCAGGCGTGGAAGGCGGTGCCCCGCCGGGCGTACGGTTCGGGGCGGCTCGGCATCGGCCGGCGCAACGCGCGGGCCAGCGCGTACGGGTCGCGACGGAGTGCGACCAACTGTGAGACGGAGAGATGGGCCGGGAGGGCGACCTCGATCGGCCCGCTCCGCGCGGCGAGTTCCGCCCGCTCGGCGAGGAGCAGGTCCGTCTCCCGCCGCCACCGCTCGACCTCCGGATCCTCGGCGGCCAGGGTTTCCTCAGCCGGTGCCGGGGCGGGGTCGCCGTCGCTGGACATGTGGCGCCGGACCAGGGCCGCCGCCTCGGCCATCGCCGGCCGCCGGGAGCCGAGCGGGTCCGCCGGCCACTCGGCCCGGACCACCACCTCGGTCGTCGGGTTGGTCGCGTCCCCGGCCGGCTCGGGTGCCCACGCGTCGATCACGTAGCCGTCACCGGCGAGGCAGCGGTCGTACACCTCGCGGAGGAAGACCGACGGGCCCCGGGCCAGCTTCGACCCCTCCCCCCACCAGTAGCCGGAGCAGAGCAGCAGCCGTCGGGGCCGGGTGACCGCCACGTACGCCAGCCGCCGTTCCTCCCGCTCGTCGTGCGCCCGCCACTGCTCGGTGAAGGTGACGAGCGCCTTCGCCACCGCCTTCTGGTCGCCCGCCTCGTCCAACTCCAACGCCGGCAGCCCGTCCGCGTCGCCGCGCAGCGGGAACGGCAGCACACCCAGGCCGAGCAGGTAGTGGTCGGAGTTGCGCACCGGTCCCGGCCAGACCCCACGGGTCAGCCCGGCCACCGCGACCACGTCCCACTCCAGCCCCTTCGCGGCGTGCGCGGTGACGATCTGCACCGCGCCCTCCACGACCTCCAGCTCACCCGGTGCCAGGCCCCGCTCCTCCTCCTCGGCGGCGGCGAGGAAGGCCAGGAAGCCGGAGAGGGAGGCGTTGGTCGAGTCGCCGGAGAACCGGGCCGCCACGTCACCGAGGGCGTCCAGGTGACCCCGGGCCAGGCCGGCGTCGCCGCCCCGGCCGTCCGTACCGGCCCGGACCGCGACCTCCACCTCCAGCCCGATGGTCCGCTCCACGTCCGCCACCAGGTCGGGCAGCGACTGGTCCAGGCGATGCCGCAACAGGCCGAGTTCCAGGCCGTACGCGCGCAGCCGCAGGTAACCCTCGGCCGAGTACGCCTGCGCCGGCCCGAGATCGGCCAGCGCCTCGACCAGGGTCGCGTCGTCCAGCCGGTCGGTGGTGATCTCCGGCTCGTCGTCCTCCCCGGTGCGCGGCAACTCTCGCCGGGCGACGGCGATCGCCCGCGCCCGCTGGTGCAGCGCCACCAGGTCCCGCGGGCCGATCCGCCAACGCGCGCCGGTGAGCAGCCGGAGCAGGGCGGCGCCGTCGGTCGGGTCGGCCAGCACCCGCAGGGTGCAGACCACGTCCCGTACCTCCGGGGTGTCGAGCAGGCCGCCGAGTCCGACCACCTCGACCGGCAGGCCCCGCTCCCGCAACGCCGCCTCGATCGCCGGGATCTGGCTGCGGACCCGGACCAGCACCGCCGTGCTCGGCCGACGCTCGACCGGGATGTGCTCGGGCAGCACGCCCGGCATCCGCGCCGCGCCCCGCCAGGCGGCGAGCACCCCGTCCGCGATCCAGTCGGCCTCCTCCTCGTAGGTGGCGAGCAACGCGCAGTGCACCGTCCCGGCGGCGGCCCCCCGGGCCGTACGGCCGGGAATGGGATCGTCCACCCGCAACGCGGCGGCCAGCTCGCTCACCTGCGCCCCGGCCGCGCGCAGCGGCACCGCGAGCCCGTTCGCGACGCCGAGGATCTCCGGCCGGTTCCGCCAGCTCGTGCTGAGCGTCAGCGTCCGGGCGGCCCGGCCGTCGGAGCCGGCGAACTCGGCCGGGAAGCGGTTCAGGGTGCCGGCGCTCGCGCCGCGCCAGCCGTAGATCGACTGGCACGGGTCGCCGACGGCGGTGACCGGGTGGCCGCCGTAGAGTGCGCGCAGTAACACCACCTGGGCGTGGCTGGTGTCCTGGTACTCGTCGAGCAGCACCACCCGGTAGCGCTCGCGCTCGATCGTGCCGACCTCCGGGTGGTCCCGGGCGACCCGGGCCGCGCGCGCCATCTGGTCGCCGAAGTCCATCGCCTCGAAGTCGTCCTTGCGCTGGTCGTACGCGCGGACCAGGGGCATCAGCTTGAGCCGGATCTGCTGGATCCGCAGTGCCCTGCGTACGTCGGCGTAGATCTTGCCCGGCCGCGCGTTGACCTCGCCGAAGAACCGCCCGGTCCAGGCGGCCAGCTCGTCCGGGGTGACCAGATGTTCGGCCAGCTCACCGGCGAGCGCCAGCACCGCGTCGGTGATCGTGCTCGGCATCCGGTCGACCTCGGACATGTCCCCGTCGTACGTGCGCACCAGCAGGTCGGCGAGCTGCCAGCGGGACGCCTCGGTGAGCAACCGGGTGGAGGGCTCGTAGCCGGCCCGCAGCCCGTGCTCGGTGACGATCCGGGCCGCGTACGAGTGGTACGTCGCCACCGTCGGCTCGCCACCGAACTGGTCCCCGTGCGGGTCCCGCCGGTCCCGGCCGAGCCGCCTGACGAGCTGGTCGAGCCGGGTACGGATCCGGTGCGCGAGTTCCCCGGCCGCCTTGCGGGTGAAGGTGAGCCCGAGCACCTGCTCCGGTTGGACGTACCCGTTGGCGACCAGCCAGACCACCCTCGCGGCCATCGTCTCGGTCTTGCCGGACCCCGCGCCGGCCACCACCAGCAGCGGCTCCACCGGCGCGGCGATGATCGCCGCCTGTTCCCGGGTCGGGGCGTGCAGCCGGAGCAGCTTGGCCAGCTCGACCGGGGTGTAACGCGGTCCGGAGTCGGCTGCCCGCGAGGGCGGTGGCGCCGGCGCGGCGAACAGTGACGACTGGCTCAAGCCTGCTCTCCACGCTGGGTCGGCGGGGTCATCCCGGACCGTCTGGCCGGGGGTTCGACCACCTGCCGTCCCTTGCCGGAGACCGGGCAACTGGTCCGCACCGGGCAGACCCGGCACTTGCTGTTGGCCACGGCGGCGAAGGTCGAGGCCGCCATCGTATCGGCGGTGCGCCGGACCATCGCCCGCGCCCAGTCCGCCTCGTCGCTCCCGCCGACCGGCGCCTGCGCCTGTTCCTTCGCGTCCTTGGTCCCGGTGCCGAGCTGCACCAGCGCCGCCCCGCCGGACTCCTCGCCGAACTCGGCGAACGCGCCCGCCTCCACCGCCGCCTGGTACGCGCCGAGCTGCGGGTGCTCGGCCAACTCGCTCCCGGTCACCGCCGTCGACTTGCCGGTCTTGAGGTCGATCACGACCAGCCGGCCCTCGGCGTCGACTTCGAGCCGGTCCACCCGGCCGGTCAGCTCGATGGGTCGGACCGGGTCGTCCAGCCGGACCGCGAACTCGTGCTCGATGGCGAGCAGCCGGCGCGGGTTGCTGGCGAGCCAGCGGAGCAGCTTGTCGACCATCGCCTCGGCCCGCTGCCGCTCCGGGCCGACCATCCAACGCGCGGCTAGGTCGATCACGTCGAACCGCGCGGTGACGTACTCGATCAGTTGGGACCGGTCCACGCTCGCGTCCTCGGCGAGCATCGCGGCGGCGTGCACCAGGTTGCCGACACCCTGGGCGCCGCTGGCCGGTGCCGCGCCGCCGTGCCGTTCGAGCAGCCAGCGCAGGCTGCACCGGAGCGCGCTCTCCATGGTGGACGGGGTGACCTTGACCGGCTCGCCCTCGTCGACCAGTGGCCGGTCGTCGCTGAGCGCGCGCAGCCCCCACCAGTCGTCCGGATGAGCGCCCGGCACGCCCGCGACGGCGAGCCGGGCGAGCTGGGCCGCCGCCGCCTGTCGGCGCTGGTCGGAGGCGGCCGGGTCGACCACCACGGTACGCAGCTCGGCGACCAGCGCCGGCAGCGTGAGCGCCCGGGGTGGCCGCTCCACCGCCAGCTCGACCGGCTCGTCCGGCTCCGCCCGCTCCTCCGGCCCGTTGCCGCCGCCCGGGTCCGGGTTCGGACCGTTCCCGTTGGTCGAACCGTTCCCGCTCGTCGTGCCGTTGCCGTTGGTCGGGCCGTCGGCTCCGTCGTCCGGGTCGGGCCGGGCACCGGAACCGACCGGCTCCGGTCCGGGGTCGGCGGGCGGCGCCAACTCGTAGAGGAATCGGCTCGGCTGTTCCTCGTGGTCCAACCCGCCGACCGCCGCCGAGGCGACCGCGCTGACCAGCAGCCGACGCCGGGCCCGGGTGGTCGCCACGTAGAAGAGCCGGCGCTCCTCGTCCAGCAGCGCCGAGGTCTGCCCGACCAGACTGGCCGCCAGCCCGGTGCCGTCGCTCCGCCCGGCCAGCACCTCGACCAGCCGCTCCGAACCGAGCAGGCTGCCCCGCAGCCGCAGGTCCGGCCAGGTCCCCTCCTGCACACCGACCACCGCGACCAGGTCCCATTCCAGTCCCTTGGCCGCGTGCGCGGTCAGCAGCCGAACCGCGTCGCCGGGATCGGCGCTGGGCGCCAGGGTGTCCGCCGGCAGGTGCTGACCGAGCACGTGGTCCAGGAAGACCTCGGTACGCGCGCCCGGCAGGCGGTCGACGAATCGCGCCGCCGCGTCGAAGAGCACCACGATCGCGTCGAGGTCCCGGTCGGCCGCGACCGATCGCCACCGGGGCGTGTTCTCCCCCTCGCCGAGACCAGCGCGCCCCCGACTGATCAGGCCGGACCAGCGCTCGGCCAGCCCGCTCGCCTGCCAGACCGCCCAGAGCACCTGCTCGGCGGTGGCACCCGGGGCGGCTGCGGCCGCCCGGGTGGTGGCGAGCAGTCCGGCGACCGCCTGGGCCGGTGCGGCCCACCGGCGCTCGATCGCGGCCAGCTCGGCCGGGTCGCGCAGCGCCTCGACCAACAGCTCGCCCGACGGCCGCCGGTCACCGGCGGCCAGCGCCAGGGCCCGCAGTCCCTGCCGCAGCCGCCGCTCGGCGAGTGGGTCGGCGCCGCCGAGTGGCGAGTGCAGCAGCGCGACCGCCGCCTCCTCGTCCAGCCGGTCCGGCTCCAGGGCGCAGCGGAGCAGCAACAACAGTGGTGCGACCGCCGGTTGCAGGTGCAGCGGCAGGTCCTCCGCGTGCACGACGGTCGGCACCCCGGCCGCCTGCAACGCGCGCTGCAACGACGGAAGTTGCCGGGGCGCCGACCGGACCAGCACCGCCATCCGGGACCACGGCAGCCCGTCGATCAGGTGGGCGGTACGCAGCGCGTGCGCCAGGTACGCCGACTCGCTGGTCGCCGAGCGGAAGGTGCGGACCGAGAGGGCGCCGGGCTCGGCGTCCGGCAACGGGGTCAGTTGCCGGTGCCCGACCGGTCCTCGCAGCCGGCGCGCCACCCGGGCGGTCGCGCCGAGCAGTCCGGCCCCGGCCCGGTAACCGCTGGTCAGCAGGACGGTCCGGGCGATCGCCCCGGAGGCGGTACGGAACCGGTGCGGGAACGCGCCCACCCCGGCCGGGTCGGCGCCCCGGAACGCGTACGTGGACGAGTCGGGGTCGGCGAACGCGACCAGTGGCTTGCCGCCCCCGGCCACCAGGGCGAGCAGTTCGAGCTGGGCGGGGTCGGTGTCGGCGAGCTCGTCGACGTAGACGTACGCCAACCGGTGCCGGACGCCGGCCAGCAGCTCCGGATCGTCGTTGAGCATTCCGCTGGCGGCCCGCACCAGCTCGGCCGGGTCGTACGCGATCGAGCCCCGGCTGGTCGCGTCGCGCAGGGCGAGCACGGCGACGTACTCGCGCAGGAAGCGGGCGGCGGCCGGCCAGTCCGAGCGCCCCAACCGCTCGCCGAGCCGGGCCAGCTCGGCCGGGCCGACGCCCCGCTCGGCGGCCCGCTGCATCAGGTCGCGCAGTTGCTCGGCGAACGCGCGGGTACGCAGCGCCGGCCGCAACTGCTCCGGCCAGCCGACCCGGTCGGCGGGACCGTCCGGCTCGCCGGCACCGTCCTCGCCCACCACGTCGAGCAGTTCCCGGATGATCAGGTCCTGTTCCGGTCCGGTCAACAGCCGCGGTGACGGCTCGCCCCGTTCGGCCGCCGCCCGCCGGAGCAGCCCGTACGCGTACGCGGGAAAGGTGCGTACCAGGGGTTCGTGCATCACCCGGGCGCCGATCCCGGTCACCCGGGCCTCGATCCGGTGCCGCAGTGCGGTGGCGGACCGTCGGCCGAAGGTCAGCACCAGGATCTGTTCCGGGTCGGTCCCCTCGACCACCCGGGCGACCACCGACTCGACCAGGGTGCTGGTCTTGCCGGTGCCCGGACCGCCGAGTACGAGCAGCGGCCCGTCCGTGTGCGCGACCACCTCCCGTTGCCGGGGATCGTCGATCCGCGCCGGCACGGCCTCGGCCGGCCGACGGACCAGCCGGTACGCCTGCACGCCGCCCATCACACCATGCCACCCCGACGACCCCGGTAAGGAAGGGCCCCTTGTTATCGCTTTTGGTTGTACAAGGGGCCCTTCCTAACCGAAGAACTCAGGCGAGGCGGGCCTCGATCGCGTCCAGCGCGGCCGGCACCGAGTCGACCACCACCAGCAGGTCCAGCGCGGGCCTGCGGGCGAAGGTGCCGGGGGCGAGCCCGGTCAACCAGTCGACCAGGCCGGTGTAGAAGCCGTCCTGGTCGAGCAGGACCACCGGCTTGTGGTGCAGGGAGAGGGTGGCCATCGTCCAGACCTCGAAGAGCTCGTCCAGGGTGCCGAGTCCACCGGGCAGGGTGAGGAAGGCGTCCGACTTGTCGATCATCGCGGTCTTCCGGCTGGCCATGCTGTCGGTGATCACCAGCTCGTCGGCGTGCCGGTCGGCGACCTCCAGGTCCACCAGCGCCTGCGGGATGATGCCGAGCGTGTGCCCGCCGGCCGCCCGCGCGCCGTCCGCCACCGCGCCCATCATGCCGACGCAGCCGCCGCCGGAGACCAGGGTGTGGCCGCGCCGGGCCAGTTCACCGCCGGTCACCGTGGCCAGGTCGAGCCAGCGCTGGTCGAGCGTACGGGAGGAGGCACAGAAGACACAGATCGCGGCCATCGGCTCAGTCCTCCCGACGAGTGGTGGAAGCCGCCTGCTGGTCCGCCCCCGCCTGGGCGATGGCCGACTCCTGAAGCGCTTCCTGTTCCGCGGCGAGTGCCGCGTCCGCATCGATGATATGCCCGACGGCGGCGGCCACATCATCGGTGACCAGTATCAATTCCAGATCGGCCGCCCCGATCTTGCCGGTCGCGGCCAGGGTGTCGCGCAGCCACGCCAGCAGTCCGCTCCAGTACGCCGCACCCATCAGCACCACCGGGAACCGGGTGACCTTGCCGGTCTGCACCAGGGTGAGCGCCTCGAAGAGTTCGTCGAGGGTGCCGAAGCCACCGGGCAGGACGACAAACGCCTGGGCGTACTTGACGAACATGGTCTTGCGGGCGAAGAAGTAACGGAAGTCGATCGCCATGTCGACCCAGTCGTTGATGCCCTGTTCGAACGGCAGCTCGATGCCGAGACCGACGGAGAGGCCCCCGGCCTCGGTGGCGCCCCGGTTGGCCGCCTCCATCACGCCGGGTCCGCCGCCGGTGATCACGGCGTAACCGGCCCCGGCGAGGGCGGCGCCCAACTCCTCGGCCAGCTTGCACTCGTCGCTGTCCGGCAGGCTGCGCGCCGAGCCGAAGACGCTGACCGCGGGTGGCAGGTCGGCCAGGGTGTCGAAGCCCTCGACGAACTCGGAGAGGATCCGCAGCGCCCGCCAGGCGTCCTTGGTCTTCCAGTCGCCCCGGGTACGGGAGTCGAGCAGGCGCTGGTCGGCGGTACTCGTCGGAATGGCGTCCCGACGCAGGGTGACCCCGCCACCGTGCCGCTCCGGCCCACGGGCCCTGCCGCTTCGTCCCTTGCTGTGGCTCATGCGCTCCACGGTAGTGGGACCGCCCAGCGCCGTACGCGAGTCACCCCGGCGCCGACAAAAGTACGGCGATCAAGTCCTTGAGCGGGAAAGTGTGGCGATCAGCGCAACCGAATGCGCCTCCGATGCGTCTTACTATTCACATACGAGGTATGCACGGGGTCCGGCAGCGCCGTCGGACACCTTTGGGGGGAGGCGCAACCGTGATCAATAACAACGAGATCATCCGACAGCGGCGCCAAATGCACCAGCGAATCCGCGCCGTGGTGGCCGAGCGCCGGCTGGCCCGGCAGCGGGATCTGCCCGACGACGACACGTTCGACCATTCGGCCGTCGCCGCCGAGAGCCCCGGCGGCCCCGGCGAGGCGAGCTGACCGGCACGTCCCGCACCCGCTCACCCCGCCTGCCCGCACCCGCTGACCCGCCCGCCGGCCCCGCCGGCCCGGTCCGGTCAGGCCGGCGCGAGCCAGCGGTGCAGCGTCGCGGCGCCGTCGCGGATCTTCCCGATCTCGACGTGCTCGTCGGGCGCGTGGGCCAGGTTCGGGTCACCGGGCCCGAAGTTGAGCGCCGGGATTCCGAGCGCGGCGAACCGGGCCACGTCGGTCCAGCCCAGCTTCGCCACCGGCTCCTCGCCGACCGCCGCCAGGAACTCCCGGGCCGGCGGCGAGGTCAGGCCGGGCAGTGCCCCGGCGGCCACGTCGACCAGGGTCACCTCCAGACCGGCGAAGACCTCTCGTACGTGCCGCTCCGCCTCTTCCGGCGACCGGTCCGGCGCGAACCGGAAGTTGACCTCGATCTCGCACCGGTCCGGCACCACGTTGCCGGCCACCCCACCGTGGATGCCGACCGCGTTCAGCCCCTCCCGGTAGACGCAGCCGTCGATGGTGACCGTCCGGGCCTGGTACTCGGCCAGCCGGTCGAGTGCCGCACCGGCCGCGTGGATCGCGTTCACCCCGCGCCAGGAGCGGGCCGAGTGCGCCCGCCGACCGGTGGTCGTCACGATCGCCCGCAGGGTGCCCTGGCAACCCGCCTCGACCACGCCGTACGTCGGTTCCAGCAGCACCGCGAAGTCGGCGGTCAGCCACTCCGGGTGCACCTGGGCGACCAGGTTCAGCCCGTTGTAGCGGCTGTCGATCTCCTCGGCCTCGTAGAACAGGTACGTCACGTCGTACCGGGGCTCGGCCAGGGTGGTCGCCAGGTGCAGGGCGTACGCAACGCCGGACTTCATGTCCGAGGTGCCGCAGCCGTAGATCAGGTCGCCGTCCTGGGTCGACGGGAAGTTGTCGTTCAACGGCACGGTGTCCAGGTGCCCGGCCAGCACCACCCGCTGCTCCCGCCCCAGCTCGGTACGGGCCATCACCGTGTTCTGGTGCCGCCGCACGTCCAGGTACGGAACCGTCCGCAGCACCTCCTCGACGTGGTGCGCGATCTCCTTCTCGTTGAGCGAGACGGACTCGATGTCGACCAGTGCGCGGGTCAGCGCGACCGGATCGGCCAACACCTCGGGGGTCAGCGGGTTCTCCATGTTCGGCACGGTACCGTCAAGATTATGCGGGCGCGGACCGAGCTGACGAGCTGTGCTGTCCGTGACTCGTCGGCCCCGAGTTCGCCACCGGCCGACCCTTCGCGCGCGACAATCGGCGCAGGCCCGACGGCTGCCGCCAGCGCGGGGCCGGACCGGAACCCAAGACACGAAGGATGACTCAGTGACGACCGCGCAGCCCGCCTGGGGTATCGGACTGGCCACCATCACCGCCGAGGGGCAGGTGCTCGACACCTGGTACCCGACCGGCAAGCTCGGCCTGGGCGCCCTGCCGCTGGTGCCGGGCGAGGAGCAGGCGGACGTACTCGACCTGCCGCCGGGCGCGGTCGGTGAGCGGGCACTGCCCGGTCTGCGTACCGTGGTGGTGATCACGGAAATCGGCTCGCTGGCCGACCCGATCAAGGACGCCTCCGACGCGTACCTGCGGTTGCACCTGCTCTCCCACCGCCTGGTCCGGCCCAACGAGCTCAACCTCGACGGCATCTTCGGGCAGTTGGCGAACGTCGCCTGGACCTCGGCCGGGCCGTGCCCGCCGGACCGGGTGGACGAGCTGCGGGTGATCGAGCGCGCCGCCGGCCGCCACCTGGCCGTGTACGGGGTGGACAAGTTCCCCCGGATGACCGACTACGTGGTCCCGTCCGGGGTCCGGATCGCCGACGCCGACCGGGTCCGGCTCGGCGCCCACCTGGCCCCCGGCACCACGGTCATGCACGAGGGGTTCTGCAACTTCAACGCCGGCACGCTCGGCACCTCGATGGTGGAGGGGCGGATCGTGGCCGGGGTGGTGGTCGGCGACGGCTCGGACGTCGGTGCCGGCGCCTCGATCATGGGCACGCTCTCCGGCGGCGGCACCGAGAAGGTCCGCATCGGCGAGCGCAGCCTGCTCGGCGCGAACGCCGGGATCGGCATCTCGCTCGGCGACGACTGCGTGGTCGAGGCCGGCTGCTACATCACCGCCGGGTCCAAGATCACCCTGCCGGACGGGACCGTGGTCAAGGCCCGTGAACTCTCCGGCGTGGCCGGGCTGCTGTTCTGGCGCAACTCGCTCACCGGCGCGCTGGAGGCCCGGCCGCGGACCGGGCACGGGATCGAACTCAACGCCGCCCTGCACGCTAACGACTGAAAGGGTACGGGTGCCGACCGCACGCGGCCGGCACCCGTTCCCGCTCACCTGAGCTTGTACGCCCGGATCACCTTCTGGGTGACCGTGTTGCCGGCCGAGTCGGTCGCCTTGGCGCGAAGTGAGACGTAGTCGGCGCCGTTCGGGTGCCGTACGCTCGCCACCCAGCCGGACTTGCCCGCCTTGACCGAGGCGTTGCGCCAGGTCCGCCCGTCGTCGTAGGAGACCTCGACGGTCAGGCTCCGGACCTGGGCGGCCGGGGCGCCGGGCTGCCGTTGCACGGTGACCGGGATGTCGAACTCCCGACCGTCCGGGGCGGCGTTGCCGGTGTCGAGCTGCGGCGCGTACCGGATCGCCATCGCGGGAAGCTTGGCGAACTCCTCCCCGGGCACCTCGCCGGAGCGGAACGTCCAGCTCACCTCGACCGAGGTGGCCAGTTCCGCGACGCTGCGGTTGGACGAGACCGCCAACCGGTAGTCGGCCCGCCCGGCCGGCACGTCGAACCTCGCCCAGCCCGGGTCCTGGACCTCACCGACCAGCTCGCCGTCGCGGTAGAGCGCGGTCCGGGCCGTGTCGTACAACGAACCACCCGGGTTGCCGGTGGCGTCGCTGTGAATCGGTACGTCGACCACGATCGTGTTTCCCTGACGTGCGATGCCCTGGTCCGGCCAGCGCGGCTCGGGGAAGGACGGCCCGTACGGCGCGTTGTTCCAGACCCGCTGATAGTTGCGGCCGGCCCGGTACTCCACCGGTGTCGCCGACTGCAACACCGCCTGGGTGGTCGGGAAACCGTCCGGCCCCTCGACCGCGAACTCCAGCGCCTGGTCCCACCGCACACCGTCGTCGGTGTTGTAGTACTCCACCCGCTGCCCCGGTACGGCCACCGGCAGCACGACCGCCCAACCACCCACCGGCTGCTCGTACCACGGGTAGACGACGCGGTACGCACTCTGACCGGGCGCGCTGCCCCGGATGTCGTTCTTGACGGTGGCGAGGTCCCGGTCACGGAAGTGTCGGGCGTACCCGGTCGGGAACCGGTTGGGGACCACCTCGCTGGTCGCGTAGAGGTAGCGGCTGTTCTGGAACTGTCCGTCCGCGCCCGGGTCGGCCCACTGGGTGCCGACCCCGCCGTTGAACGCCGCCGAGGTGCCGGTGCCCAACTGGGCGGTGGTGAGGCCCTCGAACGAGGTGGCGAGCAGGCTCGAGCCGAGCCCGCCGGACTCGGTGGACCAGTTGGCGGAGATGTCGATCAGCGCCGGTGCGGCGGCCGGGTTCGGCACGGTCACCCGGACCGGACGACCCTGCCGGGCGTCGAGCACGAGGCTGGCGTCCCGGTCGACCACCATCTCCGGCCGGGCCAGGAACGCCGCGTCGGACTCGTCCTCACCACGCGGTACGAAGATCGCGGCGTCCAGTCCGTAACGCCCCTTGGGCACCCGGACGGTGGCGGTGCCGTCCTCGCCGTACACGCCGGTGAAGGAGAACTTGTCCAACCCGATCAGGGTGCTGCCGTACTGGCTGGTCGGGGCGCCGTTCTGGTCGAGGTAGGAGAACGTGAGGTTGTAGCTCTCCACCTCCTTGTCCACCCCGACCGGGGTGGTGACCACGATCGAGCCGGCGGTGGCGGTGAGCCGGCCGGACCAGTAACCGTCCGCGCTGGCGACGCTGGTGTCGGTGCTCACGGTGACCGCCGCCTCGCCACCGGCCGGCACGGTCACCCGGTCCGCGCCGAGGACAAAGAGACCGGCCGGCGCGACCGCGCCCTCCGGGCCGACGATGCGCAGGCTCAGGTCGAGGGTCAGCGGGGCGGAACCCGGGTTACGGTAGGTGACGGTCCGGGTGACCGGCGTGTCGTCCGCGTGCGGCCAGACCGTGCGGCCGAAGGAGACACTGGCCGGGTCGGTGGTCACCGGCTGGGTGATGGCGCGGGCCACGTCGACCCGGCCGGCCCCCTGCTGGTACGCGCTCAGCGCCGGGTCCGGCTTCGCCGACGCCATCAGGGTCGACTTGAACTGCGCCGCGGTCCAGTCCGGGTGCTGCTGACCGAGCAGCGCCACCGCGCCGACCACGTGCGGGGTCGCCATCGAGGTTCCGGAGATCGCCACGTAGTGCTGACCGACCGGCGTACCGAGCAGCGTGCCGGCACCCTTCGCCGCGACGATCTCCACACCGGGAGCGGTGATGTCCGGCTTGACCACGCCGTCGCCGGTCCGGGGTCCACGGCTGGAGAATTCCGCGAGCTTGTCGTCCCGGTCGACCGCGCCGACGGTCAGCGCGGCGTCCGCGCTGCCCGGCGAGCCGACCGAGGCGTTGACGCCGCTGTTGCCGGCCGCGACAACAAAGAGCGTGCCGGTCTGCGCGGTCAGGGTGTTGACCGCCTCCTCGATCGGATCGATCTCCGGCCCGTCGTAGCCGCCGAGGCTGATGTTCACCACGTCGGCCCGCTTCTCCACCGCCGCCCACTGGAGACCGGCGAGGATCGCCGACTCCGTGCAGCCGTAGATCTCGCAGACCTTGCCGGAGACCAGGGTGGCGTCCGGGGCCACTCCCCGGTAGAGCCCGTTCGAGGCGGCACCGCTCCCGGCGATGATCGAGGCGACGTGGGTGCCGTGCCCGACCAGGTCGGCGGGGTCGGCCTCCTCGCTGAAGTTCCGCGCCTCGGCGACCCGACCGACCAGATCCGGGTGGTTGACGTCGACACCGGAGTCGAGCACCGCGACGGTGACCCCACTCCCGGTGTAACCGGCCTGGTGCGCGGCGGGCGCGCCGATCTGCGGCACGCTGTGGTCCAGGGTGAGCTGCCGCTTGCCGTCCAACCAGATCTTCTCGATCCCGGCGGCGGTGGCGACCCGGGCGGCACCCTGCCCGGCGGTGACGCCGGCCCAGAAGGCCGAGGCCCGATCCTTCTCGGCCGCGACCGCGGCCCCGCCGATCGCCGGCAGGTCGCGGACCACCCGGGCCCCGGCTCCGCGCAGCGTGCCGGCGCCGGACGCCAGCGCACCCTCGCGGTACGTCACGATCAACGGAAGGTTGTTCCGCACCTCGTCGTGGTAGCCGGCGCGGACCAGACCGGTGACGTCGAACAGGCGCCGGTCGAGTTGCCCGGTCCCGATCAGGCGCTGCGCGTCCTGCGGGATCACGTACAGGTGGTCGGCGTCACGCTGCACG
This sequence comes from Micromonospora sp. NPDC050397, assembly GCF_044901685.1. NCBI lineage: Bacteria > Bacillati > Actinomycetota > Actinomycetes > Micromonosporales > Micromonosporaceae > Micromonospora > Micromonospora sp. NPDC050397. Next base: position 127,597 of record NZ_JBJDPS010000006.1, on the reverse strand, counting down.
ACAAACGGGATCTTCTCCCGCCCCTTCGCCGGTCGCACCGCCCCGGTGCGCGCGTCGGCCGAGGCGAGCGTGATCCGGTCACCGGTGAGCAGGGTGACGGTGACGGGTCGGGCCGCCGCCCGAGCGGTCGGTTCTACGGTCGCTTTCGCGGTCGTCTTCGCGGTCGTCTTCGCGGTCGTCTTCGCGGTCGTCTTCGCGGTCGGCGACACGGTCGCCGGGACGGGACTGGCCAAGCCGGCCGAGCCGGTGCCGAGCACCAACCCGACCCCCAGTGCGACTGCGGTCAATCTCCTCGATACCTGCAACGAAACCTCCCCGGTCGACATCACCACGGATGCCAGGTCCTGCATGGACACCGGTTAGCATTGCATACCGAGTATGTATCTGATACCCCTGACGCTATCAAGAATTACACCATTCAATCGCTTGTGATCATTTCCCAACGCTCCACGCGATTCGACTGACGATCATGAGTCTGATCGATATGCTCCTATTTGGATCATCCACGGCACCCGCCGGAAGAGGCCGTGGCCTCGTACGGAGCGGGCGGGTGACGACCCGAGGGAAGGAACGGACGAGGCGTGGCCTCACAGAAGGAACGCATGCTGGCCGGCGATCTCTACCTCGCCGATGATCCGGAAATCGTCAGCGACGCCCGACGCTCGGCACGACTCATGGAACGCTTCAACACCAGCGAAACCGACGATCCGGAGCACCGACGACGACTACTCGCCGAACTGCTCGGTTCGATCGGCGACGGGGTCGGGGTCCGCCCACCGTTCTACTGCGATTTCGGCTACCACATCAGCATCGGCGCCGGTACGTTCGTCAACTACGGAGCCGTGCTGCTCGACGTAGCCCCGATCACGATCGGTGCGGACGTACAGATCGGTCCGAACGTGCAGCTACTGACGCCGACCCACCCCACCGAGCCGGAGCCGCGCCGGGCCAAGTGGGAGGCGGCCAAACCGATCACCATCGGCGACAACGTCTGGCTCGGTGCCGGCGCGATCGTGCTGGCCGGCGTCACCATCGGCGAGAACACGGTGGTCGGCGCGGGTGCCGTGGTCACCCGCGACCTCCCCGCCAACGTCGTCGCCCTCGGCAACCCCGCCCGACCAACCCGCCACCTAACCCCTCCCTAACCCCCACCCACCCACCCCACCCACCCACCCACCCCAGCACGATTGTTGCGACGTGAGCTGTTGTCCGGGTGGCGCGGGGAACAGCAGGAAGCGCGGGGATCAAGCTCTGTCCTGCTCTCGGCCCGGCCCACCAGCGGTTACCTGCGGCGGGCGGCGAGGATGGCGAGCACTTCGCGGCGTACCTCCTCGGGTTGGTGGACCAGACGACGGTGGGCGAACCGGACCACCAGGACACCGACCGTCGCGAGCAGTGCGTCCCGGCGCAGGTCGCGCTCGCGCTGCCGCTGACCGCCGTGCCAGGCTGCCCCGTCCAGCTCGAAGTCGACCCGCTCGCGTTCGGCGTAGACGTCCAGGTCGACGACCCTCGCACCGATCCGCACCCGCTTCTGCCACTGGAAGGCCGGCATACCCGGACCGCGGAAGATCCGCTCGTGGCCCCAGATCTCCAGCGGGCTCCGACAGCCCGCCGCCAACCGCTCCAGCAACACCCGGAGTTCCCGTCGGTCGGCCAGTTTCGGCGCCGCCGCCAGGGCGTTGCCGAGTCGCGCCACCGTCGTGAGGCGGTCGTTGACCGCGTCGATGACCACTCCCCTCCGCTCGTCCCGGGGCAGCAGCGGCCACGAGTCGACAATGCTCCGCTCCAGCCGGGTGACCGGGCACCCCTGCCGCTCGGTCGTCCACGGCGGCGCCGCCGAGAATCCGTCGACCCGGTGCAACACCAACTCGGGGGAGGCCCGTAGCCGCACCGAGGCGGGCACCGTCATGTGCATCGGCTCCCCGGCCGCCACCCGGCAACGCCCCCAGAGCGCGAGCGCCGTGGTGTGGCTGAACGATCCTCGCTTCCGGAGGTAGGCCAGCGCCGCCCGGCGCCGCAGCGCATCGTCCTCCGCCCTCGCCGGGTCCAGGAAGACCCCGGGCAGCACCCGTTTCAACGCCCCCGACCGGCAGGCGTTGTCGATCGCCCATCCAGGCGCCACCCGGTCGGACGCGGCCCGGGTGACCAGGCCGTCGCCAAGTGCCAGCAACGCTTGTAGTCGTACGTCCACGGAGTGCAGCCTGCGGGTGGCGTGGCGCGACGGCCACCCGCTCCGACCGCGCTGTGGACAACAGCAGCGGCTGTGGAAAACGACCTGGTCAAGCCCGACTGTGCTAGGGAACTCCCGTCGTCGGGAGGAGAAGCTCCGGTCAGCCGCGCTGGATCGGGGCGGGGGCGCGCCGGTCCGGGGCCCACCGGGCGGCGTCCTCCTCGGCGAGCGGGCGGGAGAAGAGGTAACCCTGCCCGGCCGAGCAACCCATGTCCATCAACAGGGTCCGTACCACCTCGGTTTCCACCCCCTCGGCGATGATGTCCAGGCTGAGCGTCCCGGCCAGCCGGATGATGCCCTCCAGCAGCAGCAGCTGGCGACGGGAGGAGGCGACCGTGGCGGTGAACGAACGGTCGATCTTGATCACGTCGGCCGGCATCTGCTGGAGGTAACTCAGCGACGAGAAGCCGGTGCCGAAGTCGTCGATAGCCACCCGTACGCCGAGGGTCCGCAGTTCGGCCAGTTCCGCCCAGACCTGGTCCTCGTCGCGGAGCAGCAGGCTCTCGGTGATCTCCAGCATGAGCAGGGTCGGTGGTACGTCGGCGGCCGCCAACGCGCCGCGTACCCGCTCGACGAAGCCGCCCGTACGCAGTTGCCGGGCGGAGACGTTGACGCTGACGTACGGGATCGCCGACGGCTCCCGGTCCTGCCGCCAACGGCCGGCCGCGGCGACCGCCTCCCTCAGCACCCAGTCCCCGATCTGCTCGATCAGGCCGGTCTCCTCGGCCAACGCGATGAACTGGTCCGGCGGGACCAGGCCCCGACCCGGGTGGTGCCAACGCACCAGCGCCTCGAACCCGTTGGCCGCGCCGCTGTAGAGATCCACGATCGGCTGGTACTCGACCGCGAAGCTGCGCCGTTCGACCGCCTCGGCCAATGCCGTACGCAGCTCCAGCCGCTGCACGATCGCGGTGTGCAGCTCCGACTGGTAGCGGCACCACCGGCCCTTGCCGGCGCCCTTCGCCACGTACAGCGCCAGGTCCCCGTGCTTGAGCAGCTCACCGGCGTCGGTGGCGTCGGCGCTGGTCGCGACCCCGACGCTGACCGAGCCGTTGACCAGGGTGTCGCCCACCGCGAGCGGCTCGGCTAGTGCGCGGACCAGACGCTCGGCGATCCGCTCGGCCTGCTCCGGGCTCTCCGCGTCCGGCACCAGAACGGCGAACTCGTCGCCGCCGAGCCGGGCCACCATGCAGGTCGCGCCGACCAGCTCACGCAGCCGCTCACCGACCGCGACCAGCAGCCCGTCCCCGACCGCGTGGCCGTGCGCGTCGTTGACGGCGCTGAACTCGTCCAGGTCGACGCAGAGCACCCCGACCGTACGCCCACTGCGCCGGGCGTGGCCGACCGCCGCGTACACCTGGTCCTGGAACGACGCCCGGTTGGCCAGCCCGGTCAGCACGTCGTGCATCGACCGGTGGGTCAGCTCCCGTTCCAGCCGCCGCCGCTCGGTCATGTCCCGCATGGTCACCACCAGGCCGCGCACGGTCCGGTCCCGGCGCAGGTCCCGGCAGCTCACCTCCAGGTGGATGCGCTCGCCGTCGGGTCGCCGTACGGTCCAGTCGGCCCACTCCCCGGCCGCCGTACGGCCCGGGTCGAGCAGGTCGTCGATCAGCCCCCGGTCGTCCGGGTGCACCACCGAGTCCAGCTCGGCGCAGTCGGCCGGTTCGATGCCGATCACGGTACGGACCGACGGGCTGGCGTACCGGACCGACCGGTCGTCGTCGACGACGAGGATGACGTCGGTCGCGTTCTGCACCACGCTGCGGAAGTACGCCTCGGTGTCCCGCCGGCTGATCTCCTGACTGAGCCCGATCCGCTCCAGCGCCAGGGCCACCTGCGCGGCCAGCACCTCCAGCGAGTCCCGCAGCCCGGCCAGCACCACCTGGTCGGCGGCGACCAGCAGCGCGCCGACCCGGGGCAGCCCGGTGGCCCGCTCGTCCAGCACCAGGGGGCAGAGCACGGCGGTCTTGAACTCGCCCAGTTGCCCGGCCAGCGCCGGCTGGAGCATGCCGACCCGGAGCACCCGGGTCCGCCGGGCGGTCGCCGCGCTCGGTGCCGGGTAGTACGCGGACGGCTCCGCGACCGCCGGCCCCCAGATGCTGGTGGCCAGGGCGGGCACCCCATCGGCCCGGTTCACGGTGAAGACGACCCGGTGCGGCGCGTGCTTCGGCACCAGTTGGGCGACCGCCGCCCGTACGGCTCGGTCGACCTCGCGGGCGGCGGTGGCCGAGACCAGGTCGGCGGCGGCCTTGCGCAGGCTCCGTTCCCGGCTGACCACCAACCGGTGCGCGTCCGCCGCGTCCGCGAGCCGGCTCAGCACCAGGATGAACATCACCCCGGAGACGGCGGCGATCACGGTCCCGTCGTGCACCTCGCCGGTGACCGCCTCCAGCAGCAGCACCGCCGGGGCGAGTACGGCGGCGAAGCCGAGCAGCACCAGCCGAATCCGCCCGACCTCGATCTGTCGGGGTTGGGCCGGTTCGGTCAACCGTGCCATCCGGGGATGCAGGGCGGCCGCGCCCCAGCAGACGGAGAAGGTGAACCAGCCCAGCTCGACCGGCCCGCCCGGCTGCCAGCCGCCGTTGTGCAGGGCGATCCCGTAGCCGAGGTCGGCGGCGAGCATCCCGGCGGAACCCACCACCAGCAGCACCGCGGCCGGGTTCACCGGGGTGGCGGTCAGCAGCCGGGCGGTGGTCGCCAGCACCAGCAGATCGGCGAACGCGAACGCGGCCAGGGTGGACCGGCTGAACGGGGTGACTCCGGGTTCGTCCAGGTAGGGACCGAGCACAAAGATCCACAGCAGGAATCCGGCGGCGGTGCAGAAGATCAGGAAATCGAGAAACTGCGACCGGTCACGGGCGACAATATTCGATCGGGTGAGTCCGAGTAGCCCGGCCCCGATCAACGGGAACATCAACAAATAGGAAACATCCGCGGCCGACGCCGGCGCGTCGCTCGGCAACGCGGCCTCCACGCTGTAGAGCGTGTCGCCGACCGCGAGCAGCGCCATGCCGGCGGAAAGCAGCCACCAGGTGTATCCCCGCTGCGGGCGGTGCCACCGTACGCCGACCAGCACGGCACCGGCCCCGGCAAGCCCCACCAGCGCGAACAGGGCGGTACGCAGCGCCGGCACGACGAAGAAACAGCCGACCAGTACGCCCATTCCAGCCGCGTACCAGGTCAATACCTTCCGAGCGGACACGGGCCTCCTGTCGATGTTCGAGAGCAACGTACCGAACCCGCCAAATCGACGTCGTCCGCCCGGTTTACCAGTCCTCGATGCGCTTCGCTATCGCCAGGGTGGGCAGTGGTTGGCGACGATGAGTGCCAAGGTCGGGAACACGACTACCTCGCGTACGACAATTACCTGGTTAACACTGGTCACCCGGCCGGTCAACGACGAACCGGCGAGTTCGGCGTCAGCCGACGAGTCGTACGACCACATCGGAGCGGTCGGCGGTGGTCTCGATCAGATCGGCGTTGACCTGATCGGTCCCCCGGGCACGGGCGGACGCCTCGGCCGGCGGCCGTCCGAAGCCGATGTGCCGGTCGGTCAGCCGGCGCAGCCGCTCCCGGGCGTCGAGGTCGAGGAACCACACCTGGTCGAGGAGCCCGCGCAGTTGACCCCAGGGCGGGGCGGGCACCAGCAGGTAGTTGCCCTCGGTCACCACCAGGCGCACCCGGGCCGGCACGGCGATCGCACCGGCGATCGACTCCTCCAGCTCGCGGCGGAACTCCGGCGCGTAGACCGTGTCGCCGACGGACGGCTCAGCCGGGGCGGTAACGGCCTCGTCGTCCCCGTCGGTCCGGGCACCACGGAGGCGACGCATCAGGGCGACGAACCCGGCGCCGTCGAAGGTGTCCAGGGCACCCTTGCGGTCGTGCCGGCCCAACCGGTGCAGTTCGGCCTCGGCCAGGTGGAAACCGTCCATCGGCACCAGCGCCGCCGTCGCCCCGAGGGCCGCGACCAGGCGCCCGGCCAGGGTGGACTTGCCGGCACCCGGCGCACCGGCGATGCCGAGCAGTTGCCGGGGACCGGCTTCGGCCAGCGCGCGGGCTCGGGCGACGAGCTGCTCGAAGGTGTACGGCTCGGCCGGTACGGGCACAGCCGCCACTCAGCCGCGCGGCTCGGCGAGCACCGTCGGCTCGCTGATGGTGAAGCGCGCCTCGACGACGGCCTGCACGGTCTGCACCTGCGGGTCGAGCTCCAACTCGGGCACGCTGTCGATGGCGCCCTTGGCCCGGAAGCTCGCCGCCCCGACCATCATCATCGGCCGGTGCTGCTCCACCCCGGGGTCGGCGAGCTGGACCAGGGCGACCACCCGCGCGCCGAGCGCGTCCGCGTACTCCCGGGCGCGGTCGACGGCCTCGGCGATGGCCGCCCGGCGAACCTCCCGGTGCACCGGGCTGTCCGGTCGCAGTGCCCACCACGGTCCCGCGACCTGGGTCTGGTCCTGGTCGGCCAGGCGGAGCATCAGCTCGCCGAGCACCCCGAAATCGGTGACCGTCACGGTCGTGGTCACGCTGCCCCGGTAACCGACGATCCGCTCGCCGGAGCGTCTGGTCTGCGGGTAGACCCCCAACTGGCCGGTCTCCCGGCGCTCGATCGCCGGCCCGTAGGAGTCGACCAGCGCGCGGACCGCCTCGGACCGCTCGGCCAGCCGGTTCAGGGTGGCCGGACGATCCCGGTCCCGTACGTCCACCGTCACCGCGAACCGCGCCAGCTCCGGCGGCACCTCGCGAAACGCCTCGCCCCGTACCGCCACCACCGGACCATCGACCATGGCACCAACCCTATGGGCAAGCGACGGATTTGGGGATGCCCGGCGGCGACCGACGAGGACCCGGCTGAGACCCGGCGTACGCGAACCGTCCGGCCAGTGGCAGCATGTGCACCGGACCAGTGCGAATTGAGCGGAATAGGTGCTGTGCGGTGAGTGAAACGGATTTCTCGGAAGCCGCCCTGCGGGACGCCGTCGAGCGTGAGCTGCCCGGGGTCCGGGCCGACCTGGAGCGGCTGATCCGCATCCCCGGCATCGCGTACGACGGCTTCGACCACTCCCACCTCGAACGTTCCGCCGAGGCGGTGGCCGAACTCCTCACCGGCTGCGGGCTCGACGCGGAGATCGTCCGGGCCGGCGGGCAGCCGTCGGTCATCGGCCGGCGGCCAGCCCCGCCCGGTGCGCCGACGGTGCTGCTCTACGCCCACTTCGACGTACAGCCCGCAGGTGACCCGAGCCTCTGGGACGGCGACCCGTTCGAACCGGTGGAGCGGGACGGCCGGCTCTACGGCCGCGGCGCGGCGGACGACAAGGCCGGGCTGATGGCACACGTCGCCGTGCTCCGGGCCTTCGGCGACGCGTTGCCGGTGGGCGTGGTGATCCTGGCCGACGGCGAGGAGGAGTTCGGCTCACCGTCGCTCGGACGGCTGCTCGCCGAGCGCCACGACCAGCTCGCCGCCGACGTGATCGTGGTGCTCGACTCGGCCAACTGGAGCGTCGGCGTACCGGCGCTGACGACGTCCCTGCGCGGCGCGCTGAACTGCCACGTCGAGGTACGGACGCTGTCGCACGCCGTACACAGCGGGATGTACGGCGGCCCGGTGCCCGACGCGCTGACCGTGCTCAGTCGCCTGATCGCCACCCTGCACGACGATGCCGGCGATGTCGCCGTCGAGGGGCTGGTCGGCGCGGCGACCGCCACCGTCGACCTTGCCGAGGACCGGTTGCGGCTCGACTCCGGCATGCTCGACGGTGTCGCCCTCGTCGGCACCGGTCGGCTCACCGACCGGCTCTGGCACAAGCCGGCGCTGAGTGTGCTCGGCATCGACGCCCCACCGGCCGCCGGGGCGCCGGCCGCGCTGGTGCCGACCGCCGGGGCGAAGCTGAGCCTGCGGCTCGCACCCGGCGACGACCCCGGGCGGGCGTACCGGGCGCTCGGGGCCCACCTGGAGAAGCACGTACCGTGGGGCGCGCGGGTGTCGCTCTCGCCCGAACTCGAGGTGGCGCCCTGCGTCATCCGGACCGGCGAGCCGGTCTACCGGGCGGCCCACGCCGCGCTTCGGGCAGCCTGGGACGGAACCGACGCGGTGGACACCGGCATCGGCGGCGGCATCCCGTTCATCGCGATGATGCAGGACGCGTTCCCCGACGCGTCGGTCCTGGTGACCGGGGTGGAGGACCCCGACACCCGGGCGCACGGAGCGAACGAGAGCCTGCACCTGGGCGAGTTCGCCCGGGTCTGCCTGGCCGAGGCACTGTTGCTGAGGAAGCTGGCCGAGCTCCCCGACTGAGGCTCCGCCGGCCGCGCTACAGCCGTACGGTGATCGCCGGCTGGTCGAGCAGCACCGCGCCGGCCAGCTCCCGCACGTCCGGGCCGACCAGCGCGTGCTGGGTCGCCACGTGCACGTCCCGGAAGCACCGCTGCAACGGGCTGGCCATCCGTACCGAGGCACCACCACTCGCGTGGTACGCCAGGTCGACCGCCCGCGCCGCGCTGCTCGCCGCGTACCCGGCGGCCAGCCGCAGCCGGGCGCGGCGCCCGACCGACACGGGCTCCCCCGCCGACACCAGCCGCCAGCACTCGGCGATCTCGCCGACCAGGTACGCCCGCCCGCCGCCGAGAACCGCCTCCGCCTCGGCGAGCGTGGCCTGGATCGCCGTCTTGCCGGCGATCGGTTGACCGGTCAGCGGGTCCCGCTTCTCCGCCGTCAGCCGGGCGAACTCGTCCAGCGCGGCACGGGCGATGCCGAGCGCCACCGCGCCGACGCCGAACGCGAGCAGGCCGAACAGCGGGAACCGGTAGAGCGGCCGGTCCTGACGTGCCGGCCCGAAGATCGAGAACGAGTACGCCTCCGGCACGAAGACCTCCACCGCCTCGAAGTCGTGGCTGCCGGTCCCGGCGAGTCCGACCACGTCCCAGTTGTCGTGAATGGTGACGTCGACGACGGGCACCAGCACGTGCCGTACCTGTGGCGCGCCGCCCGGCCCGGTGACGACCGACCCGGTCCCGTCCAGCACCACACAGCCGCCGACGAGATGGGTGGCGTGCCGGCTGGCGCTGGCGAACGACCAGCGTCCGCGCACCCGGTGACCGCCGGGCACGACGGTGGCCCGGCCGGACGGCGCGGCGACCCCGGCGACCAGGAGCCGGGGGTCGGCGAGCAACTCCGCCGCCGTGGTGTCGTCCAGGTAACCGAGCACGATCCCGGTCGCCGCACCGATCATGGTGGACCAGCCGACCGAGCCGTCGGCCCGCGCCAGTTCCTCGTACACCTCGAACATGGTCAGCGGATCCGTCTCGACGCCACCCGACCGCGCCGGGGCGGCGAGCCGGAACAGGCCCAGTGCGGTGAGGTCGGCGAGCAGGTCGTCCGGGAGCGCCCGGTCCTGTTCGATCCGGGGCGCGAGCGCCCCGATCCGGGCGGAGAGGGCACGAACCTGGTCGATCAACGCCAGCGACATGGCCGCCAGCCTAGAACCGTCGATCGCCACCGGAAATCAGCGAAGCAGCTCGATGTCCGGACCGCTCGCGTACGCCAGATCGGCCACCCGGACAGCGGCGGTCGTCTGCACCCGCCGGACGGCGATGTGGCCGGCACGGAGATCCGTGCCGGCCACATCGTTGGTGGTGGTGGTCAGCTCGCGTACGCCTCGAACTCCCAGAGCGAGTGGCCGTAGCCGGTGCCCCGGGCGGTGCCGTTGATCCGCAGGTAGCGGCCGTTGGCGCCGAGACCGGTCAGTTCGTCGACCCCGCCGTCGGCCCCGGTCACCGAGCGCACGGTGGTCCAGGTGGTGCCGTCGTTGGAGGTCTGGATCTGGTACGCGCTGCTGTACGCCGCCTCCCAGGTCAGCTTCACCCGGCCGATCGCGGTGGGCGCACCGAGGTCGACGCGGAGCCACTGCGGGTCGGTGAAGAGCGACGACCAGCGGGTGGTGAGGCTGCCGTCCACCGCCTGGGCGCCGGACATGCCGGCCGCCTCGCTGCTGGAGGTGAGGGTCGGCTTGTTCAGCAGCAGGTTGCCGCCGGGCTGCGGGTTGTTCGGCCCGCTGCCGGCGTACACCTCGAACTCGAACAGCGAGTAGCCCCAGGCGGTGCCCCGGGCCGTACCGTTGAGCCGGACGTAGCGGCCGGTGCCGGTCAGGCCGGTGAGGTCGTCGACCCCGCCGTCACCGCCGGTCACGCTCCGGATGGTGGTCCAGGTGACCCCGTCCGGCGAGGTCTGGATCTGGTACGCGCTGCCGTACGCCGCCTCCCAGGTCAACTTCACCCGGTTGATCGCGTACGACGCACCGAGGTCCACGTCGATCCACTGCGGATCACTGAACGCGCTGCCCCAACGGGTGCCGGCCGCCCCGTCGAAGGCGAGCCCGGCGGTGAAGGCGTCCTGGACGCTGGACGACCGGGCGGGCCGGTTCAGCGCCAGGTTGCCGCCCGGCTCGGGATCCGGGTCGGGATCCGGTCCGGGACCACCGGGCGTGGTGGAGAGGGTGAACTGGTCCACGTCGAAGTACGGACCGGTGCCCTTGAAGACCAGGTAGAGCGTGCGGGTGCCGGTCGGGGCGGTGACGCCGCCGGTGACCGTGGCCCACGACGTGTACCCCCCGGTCGGCACCACCGTGGCCGAACCGACCAGTGGTCCGGTGGGCGAGTCGACCCGCAGTTCGAGCGTGCCGCCACCGCCGGCCGGGGCGCCGACCCGGGCACTGAACGACTGGATGCCGGTCAGGTTGTACGGGCTGAACGAGATCCAGTCGTTGTTGTCGACGTACCCGATCGCCCCGCCGCCCTGGGCGTTGCCCGGGTTGGTGATCTGGATGCCGCTGGAGTCGCCGAAGTGCTCGGCCTGCCGCACCCGTGGTTGCAGCACCGCCTGGGCGTGCGTGGTCAGCGCCGGCTGGCCGCCGCCGCCGAGGTCGGTGTACTCGGCGTCGATGATGCCGAAGATGTTCGCCGCGGTGTCGTGCTCGCCGTCGGCCGAGGTCTGGATGACCCCGGTGCAGCCCTGCACGCTGCCGAGCTGGTGTCCGTGCGAGTCGTGGCCGAGCACGTAGTTCACCTTGACCCGGGCACAGTTGATCGCGCCGTCCTGGGCGTCGGTGACGGTCACCGTGAATGGCACCGCGTCACCAAAGTTGAACGTCGAGCCGTTGAGTGGGGTGTTGACGGTGACCACCGGGGCGCTGTTGCCAACGGTCACCACCACGCTCGCGGTGGCTGTCTTGCCGGTGCTGTCCCGCACCGTGAGCGTCGGGCTGCGTACGCCGTTGGTGGTGTACGTGAAGCTCGGGTTCGCCACGGTCGAGTCGGTGCTGCCGTTGTTGTCGAAGTCCCAGGCGTAGGTGATCGGGTCACCGTCCGGGTCGATCGTGCCGGCCGAGGAGAACGCCACGGTCAGCGGCGCCACCCCGCTGGTCGGGGTGGCGGTGACCCTCGGCTGCGGGGCGCGCCCCTCGCGGGCGTACTCGATCCGGTAGAGCGCCGAGTTGGCGTCGCCGTTGAACCAGCCGGTGCCGTAGTCGAGCACGTAGAGCGCGCCGTCCGGGCCGAACTCCATGTCCATCACCTGGGTGCCGGTCCACGGGAACGGGTTGATCTTCAACGGCTCGCCGGCCGAGTCGATCTTCACGTTTTTGATCCAGCGCCGACCGAACTCACCGGCGAAGTACGTCCCGTCGTAGTACTGCGGGAAGGCCACGTCCGAGGTCGAGGCCGGGTTGTAGCGGTAGACCGGTCCACCCATCGGGGAGAGACCGCCACCGGTGAACTCCGGCGGGGAGCCGGAGCCGCCGTACGGCAGCCAGGCCGGCACGGCCGGCGGGAGTTGGGTGATGCCGGTGTTGTTCGGCGAGTTGTTCACCGGCCCGCCGGCACAGTTGAACTTCGGCCCCGACGGCCCGCTCGGGAACGTGTAGTCGTTGTACGCGTCGTTGCGCGCGGTACAGTACGGCCAGCCGTAGAAGCCGGGCTGGGTGATCCGGGCGAACTCGACGTTGCCCGCCGGTCCCCGGTTCGGGTCGGCGGTGCCCGCGTCCGGCCCGTAGTCGCCGAGGTAGACCACGCCGGTGGCCTTGTCGACGCTCATCCGGAACGGGTTGCGGAAGCCCATCGCGTAGATCTCCGGGCGGGTCCGGGCGGTGCCCGGCGCGAACATGTTGCCGGCCGGGATGGTGTAGCCGCCGGCCGCGCTCGGCCTGATCCGGAGCACCTTGCCGCGCAGGTCGTTGCTGTTCGCCGAGGTGCGCTGGGCGTCGAAGGCGGGGTTGCGGTCGGCCCGCTCGTCGATCGGGCTGAACCCGGCCGAGTCGAACGGGTTGGTGTCGTCCCCGGTGGAGAGGTAGAGGTTGCCGGCCGCGTCGAAGTCCATGTCGCCGCCGACGTGGCAGCACATGCCCCGGCTGGTCGGGACCTCCAGGACCAGCGTCTCGCTGGCCATGTTGAACGTGTTGTCGGCGTTGACGGTGAACCGGGTCAGCCGGTTCACCCCGTTCCAGGCGGCGAACTGCGCCGGGGTGCCGGTGGCCGGGGCGCCGCCGCCGGGCGTGCTCAACGGCGGGGCGTAGTACGCGTACACCCAGCGGTTGGTGGCGAAGTTGGGGTCGGCCTTGATGCCCTGCAACCCCTCCTCGTCACCGGTGTAGACCGGGATGGTGCCAGCGATCTTGGTGTTGCCGTTGACGTCGGTGTGCCGGATCGTGCCTTCCCGCGAGGTGTGGAAGACACCCCGGTCGGGGAGCACGGTCAGGGTCATCGGCTCGCCGGTCTCGGCCACCCCACGGGCGAGCGTGACCTGCTGGAAGTTGCTGTTCACCGTGCCGCCGCAGTCGACCGGCACCGCGCCGGCCGCCCCCTGGATGCCGCCGAGCAGGTGCCGGCGGAAGTTGGCGTCGGCGTACGACGCGTCGGTGTGCCCCATCCCGGTGTACCAGGACCGGCCGCCACCGTAGTTGTGGCACCAACTGATCGGGTGGTCGGCGCCGTTGCTGCCGCCGCTGTACGTCGTCTCGTCCAGCGTGGCCAGCACGTGTACGTTGCCGCGCGGGTTGGTCCGGTAGTTGTACCACTCGTCGAACCGGGACCAGCGCTGCGGCAACCCGGCCGTCGCCGGGTGCACCTGGTCGGCCACCTTCACCGTCGCGGTCTGCTCGGCCGGGTGCGAGGCGAACCAGGCGCCGACCAGCCCGCCGTACCAGGGCCAGTCGTACTCGGTGTCGGCCGCCGCGTGTACGCCGACGTAACCGCCACCGGCCGCGATGTACCGCTCGAACGCGGCCTGCTGCGCGGCGTTGAGCACGTCGCCGGTGGTGGAGAGCCAGATGACCGCACCGAACCTGGCCAGGTTGGCGTCGGTGAACTGGGCCGAGTCCTCGGTGGTCTCGACGGTGAAGTCGTTGGCCGAGCCGAGGGCCTGGATCGCGGCGATGCCCGGGGTGATCGAGCCGTGCCGGAATCCGGCGGTCTTGGAGAAGACCAGCACGCTGAACGCCGCCGCGCTGGCCGGTGGTGGTACGGCGACGATGCCGCCCACCACGAGGACCGCACTCAGCACAGCGCCGAGCCACGATCGGAGTGATCTACGCACGTGAGTCCCTTCCTGATCCGATGGAGGACGGCGTGCGCCGATCACGCCCTTGCCGGGTGGTGCCGTCGAGAGCGCTCTCTCGCACCCGGCCGGCACGCCGACGGCCGGTACGGATGCGAGGTATGCGCATACATCGTTACGGCTGGATTGCGGGCTCGTCAAGGATTGTTTCGACAATCCTGAGAGCGCTCTCCAAGCCACGACGGTGGACGTGACCAGCGATGATCCATTACGGATTTCCGGCCACAAAATCGACGTACGGCTAACTCCGTACGGGTTCCGAGGGGCACCCGAGGCCGCCGGACGCGCGCCGACGGCTACTCGGGCGGCAAGACGCTCGGCGGCTACTCAGCCGGCGAGGCGTTCGGCGGCCGCGGCGATCCGCTCGTCTGTCGCGGTCACCGCGAACCGGACGTGTCGCGCTCCGGCCGGCCCGTAGAAGGAGCCCGGGGCGACCAGGATGCCCCGCTCGGCCAGCCAGTCGACGGTGGCCCAGCAGTCCTCGTCCCGGCTGGCCCAGAAGTAGAGGCCGGCGGTCGACTCGCCGAGCGTGAAGCCGGCCTTGAGCAACGCCGGCCGGAGCACCTCGCGGCGGGCGGCGTAGCGGTCCCGCTGCTCGGCCACGTGCGTCTCGTCGCCGAGCGCGGCCACCATGGCGGCCTGGACCGGCTCCGGCACGATCATGCCGGCGTGCTTGCGCACCGCCAGCAGCCGGGACACCAGGTCCGGGTCACCGGCGACAAAGCCGGCCCGGTAGCCGGCGAGGTTGGAGCGCTTGGAGAGCGAGTGCACGGCCAGCAGGCCGTCGTACGACCCGCCGCTGACCTCCGGCGAGAGCACCGAGACCGGCTCGGACTCCCAGCCCAGCGTCAGGTAGCACTCGTCGCTGGCCACCACCACGCCGCGCTCCCGCGCCCAGTCGACCACCTTGCGCAGGTGCGTCGCGGGCAACACCCGGCCGGTCGGGTTGGACGGGGAGTTGACCCAGATCAGGCGTACCCGGGGGTTCGGACCGATCGCGGTCAACGAGTCGGCCCGGATCACGGTGGCCCCGGCGAGCCGGGCGCCCACCTCGTAGGTCGGGTAGCAGACCTCGGGGATGACCACCACGTCGTCCGGTCCGAGCCCGAGCAGCGTGGGCAGCCAGGCGACCAGTTCCTTGGACCCGACGGTGGGCAGCACGCCGACAGCGGCCGGGTCGGCCCCGCAGTTGCGGCCGACCCAGGAAGCGATCGCGGACCGGAGCGCGGGGGCGCCCGCGGTCAGCGGGTAGCCCGGGGCGTCCGATCCGGCCGAGAGCGCCGCCCGGATCAGCTCCGGCACCGGGTCGACCGGCGTCCCGATGGAGAGGTCGACGATCCCGTCGGGATGCCCGCCGGCCACCACCTTCGCGGGTGCCAGCAGATCCCAGGGAAAATCGGGTAGGCCGCTGATCCGGCTCGCCGCCGTGCCCACCGGCCCACCTCCACTCCTGCCACCGGGGGCCGTGCCCCCACCGGTCGGAACGCCGCTCAGTGTCCCTCTCCGCGCCGCTCCTGCGCCGCGACGAAGGTCGCGTCCTTCTCCACCTTACCGATCTTGGAAGCACCGCCGGGCGAGCCGAGGTCCTCGAAGAACTCGTAGTTCGCCGAGGTGTAGTCCTTCCACTGCTCCGGCACGTCGTCCTCGTAGAAGATGGCCTCTACCGGGCAGACCGGCTCACACGCCCCGCAGTCCACGCACTCGTCGGGGTGGATGTAGAGCATCCGGTTGCCCTCGTAGATGCAGTCGACTGGGCACTCCTCGATGCATGCCTTGTCGAGCACATCGACGCACGGCTCGGCGATGATGTAGGTCACCGATCTCTCCTCCGCAAGCTACGCCGCGATCAACCGCGACGGTAAGAGCCTAGTATCTCGCCGGGGAGGAGGGCGATCGTGCTCCGACGGCAGGATCTGGGACACCGCGTGGTAGTCCGACGAATTGTAGGGGGTCGAGCTGACCGCCCGCTCTTCAGCGATGCCCTCGGTGAGCTGGTCGAGCTGACCGAGACCCACCTCACCCTCGTCACCGAGCGGGGGAAACTGCGGGTGCCGCTGACCGAGGTGCACCGGGCCAAACGCGTACCGCCCGCGCGGCGCCCGAGCGCGCAGGCCGTGGTCGAGCTCGAACTCGCGGCGAACGAGGCCTGGCCGGCACCGGTGCAGGACCGGTTGGGCGGCTGGCTGCTCCGCTGCGCCGGCGGCTGGACCGGCCGGGCCAACTCGGCGCTGCCGGTCGGTGACCCGGACCGCCCGCTGGAGGCCGCGATCGACGCCGTCGAGCGCTGGTACGCCGACCTCGGTCGGCCGGCGATGATCAACACTCCGCTGCCGCTCGCCGCCCCCGTCGGGGTGGCGCTCGACGAGCGCGGGTGGACCAGTCGCAAGCCCACACTGGCCCAGACCGCACCGTTGCCCACCCTGCTGGCCCGTACGCCGGTCCGGACCGACCTGGCCGCCGTGGAGCTGGCGACCGCCCCGTCGGACGAGTGGCTCGCCCTCTGCGCGGCCCGCAAGGCGGCGCACGCCGGCACCGCCGCCGGGGATGATCCGCTCGCGACCCTCCCGGCCGCCGCCCGCCACATCCTGACCTCGGTGGCCCAGGTCCGCTTCGCCCACGTGTACGCGCCCGGCGGCGACTCCGACCGGAAACTGATCGCCGCCGGCCGGGGCACGGTGACCGGTGCCGGCCGTTGGTTCGGCCTGACCAGCGTCGAGGTGGTGCCCGAGGCCCGCCGACAGGGATTGGCCCAACACCTGGTCCGGGCGCTCGCCGAGTGGGCGGCCGGGCTGGGCGCGACCGACGCGTTCCTACAGGTCGAGCAGGACAACGCGGCGGCGGTGGCGCTCTACCGGCGGCTCGGTTTCACCACCCACCACACGTACCTGACCCGGGTGGCACCACCCGCCCCCTGAGGGCCGCTACTACACCGGCGCTGGCCGGGTTCAGCGGCGGACGACCCGGCGGGGTTTGGCGAGCTTGTTCTCGGCGTACCGCTTGAGCGACTGGGAGCGGTAGTCGAGTCCGAGCGCGGTGACCAGCAGGAAGCCGAGCACGGCACCGGCACCGGCGAACGCCGCGTAGAGCCAGATCTGGGAGAAGAACTCGCCCGCGCCGTTGGCGAACGGGTAGCTGCCGCTGACGAACGGGCCGACGATCACGGTCAGGGCCATCGCGCCGAGCACCGCGACCGCGGCGTCCGCGCCCCAGCGGGAGACCGGTTGGCGGCGCCCGACGACAAACGCGATCGTGGCCAGGATCAACCCGATCAGCGCGAACATGCCCAGCGAGAGCCGGTCGGACGCCTCCACGTCGTCGGGGAAGCCGAACCGGATCACCAGTCGGGCGATCACGTTGATCAGGAAAAACACCGCCGCGAGCACGCCGACGCGCAGCCAACGGTCCTTCATCGCACGCCTCCAGAAACAGCCGGTTCCCGTACCGCTGGAAGATACTTACCACTCCGAGCTGTGAGTCCCTATCCGCTGGCCGGACGGCTCGGTGGCGGAAGCGGACCGACGGGGCGGGTGACGATCAGCCGGAACGCCATCCCGGCGAAGGCCATCGAGCCGGCGAAGATCATGACAACCCCGACCCAGTTGTCCCCGGCGAGCAGGACGTCGCCCTCGCTGGTCTTGATCGCGGCCACCGCCATCAGCGCGAACCAGGGCACGGCCGGCAGCGCGACGGCCCAGCGCCGCCCCACCGTGGTGTACGCGAACCAGCTCAGCACCAGGTTGGCCACGATCGCGACCAGCACCGAGACACCGATCAGTTGACCGCCGACCCGGACCGTGGCGAGCAGCAACTCCAGCGTGGCGGTGACCAGCGCGGCGAACACCGCCAGCGCCGCGCCGACGATCCGCAGCGACAGGTCGACAATCCGGGCGAGCGCGGTCCGACCCGGTGGCTCCGGTTCGGGCGACACCTGGTCGGACACGGGCGTGGGTGGGCTGGACAGGGTCACCGCACTCCGCTCTCCGCCAGCGTGTCGACCCCGACCGGGCCGGCCGCCTCGGGCGCCAGGCCGGCAAAGAGGTCGTCCTCCCAGCCGTACGGGCCACCGCCCGGTCCCCGCTCGCCGACCGCGAGGGTGTAGTACTCCACCCCCATGAACTCGCCGCCGAAATTGCCGGCGATCGAGTAGAGCCAGGAGCTCTCGGGGATCTGGGTGGCGTGCGCGCGCATCGACGCCTCCTTGGCGGCGTGCTCGTCGGTGCCGTCGATCCGGGCCGCGATCTCGTCGTCCGGGGTGCCGAAGGGCAGGTCGTCGAAACGGTCGATCCCGGCGAACGGGTTGTCCGAGGAATCCCCGAACGCGGCCATCCCCGCCTCCAGCACGCTCTTCGGCATCGCCGTCCAGTAGATCTTGGCGGGTCCGAACCCCTGCGCGGTGGCCAGCTCGGCCGCCCGCATCGCGACCCGGTGCGCCTGGATGTGGTCCGGGTGGCCGTAGAAGCCGTTCGGGTCGTAGGTGACCAGCACCTGGGGGCGTACCTCCCGGATGATCTCCACCAGGTGGCCGGCCGCCTCGTCCAGGTCGGCCTGCCAGAAGGCGCGCGGGTGGTCGTTGGTGGCGAGCCCCATCATCCCGGAGTCCCGGTAGCGGCCCGCCCCGCCGAGGAAGCGGTGGTCCGACACGCCGAGCGCGGCGCAGGCGGCGGCCAGTTCGGCGACCCGGTAGCCGCCGAGTTGGTCGGCCGCGTCCGCGGCCAGTCCGGCCAGCGCCGGTACGTGGATCTCGCCCTCTTCACCGAGCGTGCAGGTCACCAGGGTGACCCCCGCTCCGGCGGCGGCGTAGTGCGCCATCGTCGCGCCGGTCCCGATCGCCTCGTCGTCGGGGTGTGCGTGCACCAGCAGGAGCCGTCGGTCGGCCAGGTTCGTCACGGCAGTCACTCTACGCGTCCGGGGCGGCGGACCGCCCCCGCCGAGGTACGGACACGATACGCAGCTCAGCCCCATCATCGATCGCGCCACTCTACGATCGGCGATGTGGACTATCCGGAACTGGCCGCCCGTACCCGCCGGTTCAGCCACGGCGCACCGCGGTCGGTGTCGGTGGCCACCGACGGTTCCCGGGTGGTCTTCCTCCGGTCCGGTGGCCCGGAGGACCCGGCCGACGCGCTCTGGCTGTTCGACGTCGCCACGTCGACCGAACGCCTGGTCGCCGATCCGGCCCTGCTGCTGGAGGCCGACCCGACGGACCCGCAGGACACCCTGCCGCTGCCAACCGCCGAACGGGCGCTACGCGAACGGCAGCGGCTCCAGGCCGGCGGCATCGGCGGGTACGCCACCGACCCGGCCGCCCGGGTGGCGGTCTTCGCCCTGGCGGGTCGCCTGTTCCGGGCCGACCTGGTGCACGGCGACGTGGTCGAGGTGGCGGTCACCGGACCGGTGATCGACCCGCGCCCCGACCCGACCGGCGAACGGCTGGCGTACGTCACCGAGGGTCCCGGATCGGACGGCCGGACCGGCACCCCCGCCCGAGCGGGCGGCAACGGCGGCAACGGCAACGGCGACGGCGGCCGGTGCGGCGGACAACTGCGGGTGATCGAGGCCGACGGGAGCGACACCCTGCTCGCCGGTGAGGAGGCCGGGGTGAGCTGGGGGCTCGCCGAGTTCATCGCGGCCGAGGAGTTCAGCCGCTACCGGGGCTACTGGTGGGCCCCGGACGGGCGATCCATCCTCGCCGCCCGGGTCGACGAGTCCCGGCTGTCCCGCTGGCACCTGCACGACCCGGGTGACCCGGCCAGCCCACCGCGCAGTGTCGCGTACCCCCGGGCCGGGGGACCGAACGCCGAGGTCACCCTGCACCTGCTCGACCTCGACGGGGGCTGGGTCGACGTGCACTGGGACCGGGAGACCTACCCCTACCTGGTGTCGGTGCGCTGGGCCGACACCGGTCCGCTGATCACCGTACTGCGACGGTTGCAGCAGCACGGTCTGGTGCTGGCGGTCGACCCGCGGACCGGGGAGACCCAGGTGCACGCGGAACTGGCCGACCCGCGTTGGGTCGAACCGGTCGCCGGAACCCCCCGGCACCTGCCCGACGGCCGGGTGCTGGTCGGCGGCGAACTCGCCCACGACGGTTACGACGCGCGCTGCCTCTTCGCCGACGGCACCCTGCTCACCCCGCCGTCGCTCTACATCCGCCGGGTGGTCGGTCCGCTCCCGGCCGGTCCCGGTACGACCGACCTGCTGGTCGAGGCGAGCGACGGGGAGCCCAGCCAGCAGCACCTGTTCCGGGTGCGTACCGCGATCGGCGGTGGGGTGGAGTCCCGCCGGCTGACCGCCGACCCGGGCTGGCACACCGGGGTCGTCGGGGGCGACGTACTGGTGGTGGGAACCGCCTCGCTCGACCACCCCGGCACCCGGTGGACCGTCTGGCAGGGCGACCGTGAGGTGGGCGCACTCGCCTCGCTCGCGGCGAACCCGCCGTACGCGCCGCGCCCCGTGCTGGAGCGGGTCACCGACCGCCGGCTGCCCACGGCCGTGCTCTACCCGCGCAGCCACGTCACCGGCCGCCGGCTGCCGGTGCTGCTCGACGTCTACGGTGGGCCGGGACACCAGGAGGTGCTGGCCACCCGCTCCCGTTGGCTGGAACGGCAGTGGTGGGCCGACTCCGGGTTCGCGGTGGTCACCGTCGACAACCGGGGTACGCCGGGAGTCGCGCCCTCGTTCGAGAAGGTGATCCACCGACGGCTCGCCGACGTGATCCTGCTCGACCAGGTGGACGCGCTCACCGCACTCGCCGAGAAGCACCCCGACCTCGACCTGGACCGGGTGGCGATCCGGGGCTGGTCGTTCGGGGGTTGGCTGGCCGCGCTGGCCACGCTCTGCCACCCCGAACTGTTCCGGTGCGCGATCGCGGGTGCTCCGGTGACCGACTGGACCCTCTACGACACCGCGTACGCGGAGCGCTACCTCGGCCTGCCCGACGACAGTCCGGAGGTGTACGCGCACCACTGCCTGCTGGAGCTGGCCGGTGAACCGCCGGTCACGCCGGACGACGCCCGGCCGATCCTGCTGGTGCACGGGATGATCGACGACAACGTGGTGGCCGCGCACACACTGCGACTCTCGGCGGCGATGCTCGCCACCGGCCGCCCGCACGCGGTGATCCCGCTGACCGGGGCCACCCACCTGGCCGCCGGGGGCGCCGCCGAACGCCTGCTCCGCCTGGAACTCGACTTCCTCCGCCGCCACTTGGGGTAAGGAAGGGCCCCTTATTAACGCTATGCGTTAATAAGGGGCCCTTCCTTACCCGCGAGCGTGGGCGTTGTAGAGGACGTGGGTGCCGATGGACTCGGAGAGGAAGACGCCGCCGACCTTGGAGCCCACCACCCCGGTGAAGTACGCCTGGAAGAGCGGCACCACCGGCACGTACCGCTCGTGGATGAGCTGGTCGATCTCGGCCCACCTCGGTCCGGCCTCGCCCGCCGGGAGCGCGCTCACCTCGTCGATTCTCCGGTTGACCTCGTCGGAGTTGAAGTACGAGACGTTCGAGTTGCCCTTCGGGCCGAGGCTGCGGCCGTCCCAGAGAACCGGGATGGTGGAGGCGGCACTGGGCCAGTCCGCCACCCAGTTGGAGAGGTAGATGTCGTACTCGTTGCCCCGGGTCCGGGCGGTCGGGTTGTGCTGCGGCGTCTCCACCGTCCTGACCACCACCTCGAACCCGGCCCGCTCCAGGCTCTCCTTCACCACCGGCGCGGTGACCTGCCCGTACGCGTTGCTGCGGGCCATGAAGACGAGTTTGACCTTCCTACCGCCGAGCAGTTCCCGCGCCTTGTCCGGGTTGCCGTTCGGGCCGCCGTCCCACGGGTTGGGGTAGTTCCTCCAGCCGATCGTGCTGTCGGCGAGCAGGGTGTTGGTGACCCGGCCACCGGCGTCACCGCCCTGGGTGAGCACGATGCCCCGCTTGTCGATCGCGTACGCGATGGCCTTGCGGACGTCGACGTCGGTGATCCGCTCGTTGTTGATGCTCAGATAGTGGACAAACGGCTGCGGTGCCGAGATTGTCCGCTGCTTCAGGTCCGGGTTGCCCAGCACCTGGTTGACCAGTGCCTGCGGGGCGCCGTCGCTGCTGATCGCGTACGCGTCGGCACCGGCGTCGGCGATGATCCGCTCGGTCTGCGCGACGTCGTCCGGCCCGATCTCCCAGACGAAGCTGTCCGGGTAGTCGTGCCGCAGCGGGTCGGTCTCGGCATTCCAGTGCGGGTTGCGCTCCAACACCAGCCGGCTGTCCCGCAGATACTCCTTGATCTTGTACGGGCCGGAGGAGAAGATCCTGCGGTCGTACTCGGTCCTGGTGTCCCTGGCCTGCGGCACCGGCGCCGTGGTGGGCAGCGAGAGCGCGAACGGCAGATCGCAGTGCGGCTTGGCGAAGGTGAAGACCAGGGTCCGGTCGTCCGGCATGCTCAGGCCGGGCACGGCGGTGCTGCCCGAGGTGTACGGCCCCTTGTAGGTGGCGTTGTAGGCGGGACTGTCGGCCAGCCACTCCTGGAGGTAGGTGGCACCGCCGTCGATCGACTCCTCGAACGACCGGGCGATGCCGTACGCGATGTCGGCCGCACGGACCTCGCTGCCGTCCTCGTAGCGGACGCCCTGCTTGACCTTGTACTCCCAGACCCGGCAGTCGCCGTTGACGTCCCTGCCGGGCGTCTCGGCCAGGTCACCGATCAGGGTGAGCTTGCCCTGGCCGTCCTCGCGGAACTGGGTCAGCGTACGGACCAGCAGGTGCTGCGCGGCCATCGCGACGACGGTGTAGGTGCGCTGCGGATCCAGGTGCTCGAAATCCTGCTGGACGATGGTGCGGATGGTGCCGCCCCGGCTGGCCCCGGGAACCGCCGGGGCCGGGCCCTGCGACTCCTTCGGGTCGGTGGCGATCGCGCTGGTCCGCTGTTGGACGGCACCGTCGTCGGGCCCCGCGTCGGGGTCCCCGGTGTTCTCCGAGCACGCCGCCAGCGTCGAGGCCAGCAACAACGCCACGCCGGCCACCGCCACCCCACGTCCTGGTCGCATCAGTCGGTCCTCCCGATCGGTCCGGCGGGAGTGCTCCTCCCGCACCTTTGGTTTGGTCGGCACCCGGTCGCACCGGTCAGCCCAGTCGTACCCTCGGGTCGATCACCGCGTAGAGCAGGTCGACCACCAGGTTGGCGGCCACGACAAAGACCGCGGCGAGCAGCACGGTGGCCATCACCACCGGCATGTCGAGGTTGATCGCGGCGTTGAGCGACGCCTTGCCCAGCCCGGTGAACCCGAAGACGGTCTCGGTGATCACGGTTCCGCCGAGGTAGGTGCCGACGTCGAGCCCGGCGATCGTGACGATCGGCGTGATCGCCGCCCGGAGCGCGTGTCGGCCGTACACCCTGGCCCTGGGCAGCCCCTTCGCCCGGGCGGTACGGATGAAGTCCTCGGTCAGGGTCTCCAGCAGCTGGGCCCGGGAGAGCCGGGCGTACGACGCCGAGTTGAGCAGGCCCAGCGCGAGCCAGGGCAGGATCATCGCGCTCGCCCAGGCGGCCGGGTTCTCGGTGACCGGCACGTAGCGCGGGTAGCCGAGCCAGCCGGTCTCGTAGACCAGGACGATCAGCAGCAACGGTCCGAAGAGCAGGATCGGCATCGAGGCACCGACCAGCGAGAAGCCGACCGCGAGCCGGTCGAGCAGGGTGCCCCGACGCAACGCGGAGACCATCCCCAGCGAGATCCCGACCAGCAGCCAGACCACCGCCGCCCCGGCGACCAGGCTCAGCGTCACCGGCAGCGTACGCCCGACGATCCGCGACACCGGCTCGTCGTTGCGGAAGGAGAACCCGAGACAGGGACGTGGGCACTCGCGCGCCGCCGCGCCCTCGCCCAGGGTACGACCGGTGAAGATCCCCTTCATGAAGCCGGCGTACTGCTGGGGCACGGGGGCGTCCAGCCCCATCCGTCGCTCGATCGTCTCCAGCCGTTCCGGCCCGCACACCTTGCCGTTGCCGCACATCAGCTCGGCCGGGTTGTTCGGCACGGCGAAGAAGAGGCCGAAGGTCAGCGCGCTCACCGCGACGAGCGTCGCCGTCGCGAGCAGCAGCTTCCTGACCAGGAACCGGATCATCGCCGGGCTCCCCGGCGACTCGACCTCGGGTCGAGCGCGTCGCGCAGCGCGTCGCCGAAGAGGTTGAAGGAGAGCACGAGCAGGAAGAGGGTGGTCCCGCCGACAACGGTGAAGCTCGGCACCTCCCGGACGAAGTCGACGCTGTCGCTGATCAGCCGGCCCAGGTCCGGGGTGGGTTCCAGGATGCCGATGCCGAGAAAGGAGAGGGCCGCCTCGGCGGTGATCAGCGCCGGTACGTTGAGCGAGAAGGTGATCAGGATCGGCGTCCAGAGATTCGGCAGCAGTTGCCGGAACAGGATGTGTCCGAGTCCCGCCCCGGCGGCCCGAGCCGCGTCCACGAACTCGCGCTCACGCAGCGAGAGCACCTGGCCCCGGACCAGCCGCGCGGTGTAGGTCCAGTTGAACAGGGCGAAGACGACGATCAGCAGGACCGGCCGGAACCAGGGCGCCTCCGCGTCGCGTACGCCGTAGAACTGGTTGACCGCCACCGGGATCACCGCGAAGCAGAAGATGAAGAACGGGAAGGCCATGGTCAGGTCGACCAGCCAGCTCAGCAGCGCGTCGACCCGGCCGCCGAGGTAGCCGGCGAGCACCCCGACGACGACGCCGATCCCGATCGTGAGCAGGGCCGCGGTGAACGCCACCAGCAGCGACGTACGCAGCCCGAAGACGAGCTGGATGAAGACGTCCCGCCCCAGGTTGGGCTGGATGCCGAGCCAGTGCTCGCCGTCGATCCCGGCGTAGCCGAGCGGGAAGCCGTTGCGGTCCAGCCGTTCCGGGAACCGGTCCAGCGGCCCCTTGCCGTACAGCCGCTCGACCAGCGGCGCCGCGACCGCCAGCAGGACAAAGCAGAGCAGCGCCCCGCCGCTGACCATCCCGACCCGGTCGCGCCGCAGCCGCGACCAGGCGAGTTGCCCCGGTGACCGGCCGACGGCCGCCCGGCCGCCGAGCGGTCCGGCACCCGGGTTCGACCCCGGCGCATCCTCGGCCGCCGCCGTGCCGGCGACCACCTGCCGCTCGCTCACGCCAACTCCCCCCGCTCCGGGAAGTGGCAGGCGGTCGACTGCCGGCCACCGTCGCGCGGGACGAGTTCGGGTTCGGTCGAGGCACAGATCGCCCGCGCCTTCCAGCAGCGGGTCCGGAACCGGCACCCGGACGGCGGGTCGAGCGGCGTCGGCACGTCACCGGTGAGCCGGATCCTCCCGGTCGGACCGAGCCGACCCACGTCCGGCACGGCGGAGAGCAACGCCCGGGTGTACGGGTGCTGAGGTCGGGCGTAGATGTCGTCCCGCTCCCCCACCTCGACGATCTTCCCGAGGTACATCACCGCGACCCGCTGGCAGAAGTGCCGGACCACGGCGAGGTCGTGCGCGATGAGGACAAACCCGAGGTCCAGCTCCCGTTGCAGCTTCCGCAACAGGTTGATCACCTGCGCCTGGATCGAGACGTCCAGGGCGGAGACCGGCTCGTCGGCGACGATCAGTTTCGGTCCCGACGCCAGCGCGCGGGCGATCCCGATCCGCTGCCGCTGACCGCCCGAGAACTCGTGCGGATAGCGGTTCTGGTGCTCCGGACCGAGCCCGACCAGCTCCAGCAGTTCGCCGACCCGCTGACGTACCCCGCCGGGTGGTTCGATCCCGTTGACCAGCAGCGGCATCGCCACGATCCGACCGACCGTGTGGCGCGGGTTCAGCGACGCGTACGGGTCCTGGAAGATGATCTGGAGGTCCCGACGGAGCGGGCGCAGCACTCCCCGCCGGGCGTGGGTGATGTCCCGTCCCTCGAACGTGATCCGTCCACCGGTCGGCTCCAGCAGCCGGACCAGCATCCGCCCGGTGGTGGTCTTGCCACAGCCGGACTCGCCGACCAGGCCGAGTGTCTGGCCGGCGCGTACCTCGAAGTCGAGCCCGTCGACCGCGCGGACCCGGGCCGACGAACGCCACCCGGCCCGGACCGGGAAGTGTTTGGTGAGTCCCTCGACCCGCAGCAACGGTTCGCTCATCGCCGCGCCCCGACGGCGATCTCCTCGGCGCGGAGCCGTTTGCGCTCCGCCTCGGGCAGGTGACAGGCGACCAGGTGCCCGCGCTCGACCACCGGTCGCAGCTCGGGGACCTCGGTCCGGGAACGCTCGCCGCCACGGCCGGCGTACCGGCAGCGGGGGTGGAAGGCACAGCCCGGCGGCAGGTCGACCGGGCTCGGCGGGTTGCCGCCGATCGACGCCAGGTCGGCCTCGGCCGGGCCGCGCAGGGACGGCACGCTGGCCAGCAGACCCCAGGTGTACGGGTGTTGCGGCCGGCGGAGCACCTGCTCCGCGCTCCCGTGCTCGACCGCCCGGCCGCCGTACATCACCAGCACCTCGTCGGCCACCTGACCGACCACGCCGAGGTCGTGGGTGACCAGGACGATCGCCGAGTTGAACTCGCGTTGCAGGTCGGCCAGAAGGTCGAGGATCTGGGCCTGCACGGTGACGTCGAGCGCGGTGGTCGGCTCGTCGGCGATCAACAGATCCGGGTCGTTGACCAGCGACATTGCGATCATCACGCGCTGGCGCATCCCGCCGGAGAACTCGTGCGGATGCTGGTCCGCCCGCCGGTCGGGCTCCGGGATGCCGACCCGGTCGAGCATCTCGACCGTACGGCGCCGGGCCTCGCGGCGGCCGGCGCCCGGGTGGTGGACCCGGTACGCCTCGGCGATCTGCCGGCCCACGGAGTAGTACGGGTGCAGCGCGGAGAGGGAGTCCTGGAAGACCATCGCGACGTCCCGGCCACGCAGCCGCCTGATCTCCTCCTCCGGCCGGCCGACCAGCTCCCGCCCGCCGACCAGGACACTGCCGCTGACCGTGGTCCGCCCCGGATCGTGCAGACCCAGTACGGCCAGCCCGGTCACGCTCTTGCCGGAGCCCGACTCGCCGACGATGCCGAGGGTACGGCCCCGGTCCACGGTGAACGAGACGCCGTCCACGGCGCGGACCAGCCCGTCCGGGGTGTCGAAGCCGACCCGGAGATCCCGGACCCGCAGGTACGGACCGTCGTCGCCCCGCTGCCGGGGTGCTCCGGGCATCCTGCTCGACCGCCTCTCTCCACTGCCGTCGGTGCCGGATCTCCGCTCGTCACAGCCGGCGAACCTACTGCAAACAGCCGGAGAGTGCGCGTAACGGGTGGTAAAGGCGAAAGTATGCGACGGAAACAGACCTGTCAGCCGACAAACAGTAACGACTCGGCATCGTGCACGCGCGTCGTCCACTGTCCTGACACGGGCCCGGCCCCCACCCTGGGTCACGCTGCGACAGCCACCTCCCGCGTGCGAGACTGACCAGCGGAAAGGTCACGCACTGCGCGGCGGCGGCGTCCGCCGGAGAAGTCGGAGGTGACGATGACCTCGGCACTGTTCGGGCACGGCGGGCCGTGGACCGAGGCGGACTACCTCGCGCTCGGCGAGACACCGGAACGGGTCGAACTCTTCGACGGGAGCCTCTACGTGACCCCGGCACCGACTCCCCGCCACCAGTACCTTTCCCGCCGGCTGGCGAGCATGCTGGACCCGGGTGCCGACGCCGCCGGGTTGCACGTGCTGGAGGCGGTCAACGTACGGCTGCGACCTGGCCGGATGCCCATCCCGGACCTGGTCGTCACGGGCGAGATCGACTTCGACGAACCGGTCGTCGACGCCGAGGAGGTCCGGCTGGTCTGCGAGATCATCTCGCCGAGCAACGCCTCGACCGACCGGGTGTTGAAGATGCACTACTACGCCGTCGCCGGCATCCCCTGGTACCTGCTGGTCGAACAGGACACCGGCGCCCTGCACCTCTACCGGCTGCGGGGCAGCCACTACGTCGAGGAGTCGGTGACCAAGCCCGGCGACGTACTGCGTCTCACCGAGCCGCTGCCCGCCGAGATCGACCCGAGCGGACTGCTGCCCCGCCACTGACCCAAGTTCTCGTTTAGGGTCATGGTCATGACCCACTTCGACGTGGCCACGGCCGCGGTGCAGGCCGCACTCGACGCGGGCGCGCGCTACGCCGACGCCCGGGTGATGCACCGGCGCTACGAGTCGATGACCGCCCGCAACGGCGAGATCGAGGAACTGTCCCAGGACGAGGACGCCGGCATCGGCGTACGGGCGCTGGTCGGTTCGAGCTGGGGCTTCTTCGCCGTACCCGAACTTTCCGACGCCGCCGCCCGCGCGGCCGGCACCCGCGCCGCGCGGATCGCCTCGGCCAGCGCGCGCGTCCCCGGCCCCGCCGTCGACCTGGTGCCGACCGGCGGCCAGAGCGGATCGTGGGCGTCGACCTGCGCGGTCGACCCGCTCTCGGTCGCCCTCTCCGACAAGGGCGACCTGCTGGTGCGCGCGACCGAGCTGTCGCACCGGGCCGGCGCGGACGTGGCCGAGGGGATCTACCAGATCTGGGACACCAACAAGTGGTTCGTCTCCAGCGAGGGCCACCGGATCGACCAGCACGTACGCGAGTGCGGGGCGGGGATCTCGGCCACCGTGATCGGTGACGGCGAGACCCAGCGTCGCTCCTACCCCAGCTACCGGGGCCAGTACGGCACCAGCGGGTGGGAGCTGGTCGACTCGCTCGACCTCGGCGCGCACGCCACCCGGATCGCCGAGGAGGCCCGCGCGCTGCTGACCGCGCCGCTCTGCCCGAGCGGCGAGACCACCCTGATCCTCGGTGGCGAACAGCTCGCGCTACAGATCCACGAGTCGGTCGGACACGCCATCGAACTGGACCGGATCCTCGGCTGGGAGGCGGCCTTCGCCGGCACCTCGTGGCTCGACCTCAACCAACTCGGGCGGCTCCGGTACGGCTCGGAGCTGATGAACATCACCATCGACCCGACCATCCCCGGCGCGCTGGGCAGCTTCGGCTTCGACGACGAGGGCACCCCGGCCGCCAAGCGCGACGCGGTCCGTGAGGGTCGCTGGGTGGGTGTCCTGGCCGGACGCGACTCCGCCGCCGTCGCCGGCCTGGACTACGCCGGGAGCGTGCGCTCCGACGGCTGGTCGCGGCTGCCGATGGTACGGATGACAAACGTCGGTCTGGAGCCCGGACCGCACACCCTGGACGAGATCATCGACGCGACCGACGACGGCGTGCTGATGGACATCAACCGCTCCTGGTCGATCGACGACAAGCGGCTCAACTTCCAGTTCGGCTGCGAGATCGGTTGGGAGATCAAGAACGGTCGCCGGGGGCGGATGCTGCGCAACCCCACCTACACCGGGATCGGCCCGCAGTTCTGGCGCTCGATGGACATGCTCTCCGGCGAGACCGTCGCCTGGGGCACCCCGAACTGCGGCAAGGGCCAGCCGGGCCAGGTCGGCCACACCGGTCACCCGGCCGCCCCGGCCCGCTTCACCAACGTACGGGTGGGGGTGCGCGGATGACCCGCGCGAGGACCATCGCCGTACGCGACGAGCGAAGGGAAACGTCTCGATGAGTCGGGAGCTCGATCTCGCCGGTCGGGTGGTGGAGCTGGTCCGGGAGATCGCCGGGGCGGACGCCCAGGCCGAGTCCTCGGTCACCCACACCGCCCAGTCGTTGACCCGGTTCGCCAACTCGGCGATCCACCAGAACGTCGCCGAGGAGACCACCGGCCTGCGACTGCGGTTGCACGTGGACGGGCGTACCGCGGCCGGCTCCAGCACCGTGGTCAGCGAGGACGGCCTGCGCGCGCTGGTCCGGCGGACGGTCGACGCCGCCCGGCTCTGCCCACCCGACCCGGCCTGGCCGGGACTGACCCCGCCGACGCCGCTGGCCGGGGCGGGCAACTTCGACGAGGCGACCGCGTCGGCCTCGCCGGACGAGCGGGCCGACCGGGTCAGGGACTTCGTGGCGGCGGCCGGCGGCCTGGAGACGGCCGGCTACTGCCGTACGGTGAGCTGGTCCGGAGCGTTCGCGAACAGCGCCGGGCAGTCGGTCGCCGGTCGTTCGGCCGAGGCGGCGATGGACGGCGTCGCCCGCGCGGGTGGGGCGGACGGGGTGGCCCGGCGCAACACCGGTCGCCTCTCCGATCTGGACGGAGCGGTCCTCGGCGCGCGGGCGGCGGTCAAGGCACGGGCCGGCGCGGCCCCGGTCGAGCTGGCACCGGGCCGGTACGAGGTGGTGCTGGAGCCGACCGCCGTGGTCGACATCCTGCAGAACTTCGCGCTCTTCGGGTTCAACGGCAAGGCGTACAACGAGCGGCGTTCCTTCGCCGACCTCGGCGCCGCCCAGTTCGACCCGGCGATCACCCTGGTCGACGACGCGCTCGACACCCTCGGCCTGCCGTACGACGCCGAGGGCACGCCGAAGCGCCGGATCGCGCTGGTCGAGGGCGGGGTGACCCGTACCGTGGCGCACGACCGGCGGACCGCCGCCGAGGCCGGGGTCGACTCGACCGGTCACGCGACGCACGGCGGCGCCTCCTGGGGGGCGATCCCGAACAACCTACGGATGCTGGCCGCCGACGGGACCGGCGACGGTCCGACCGAGGTCTCCGGGCCGGTGGTCGACTCGGACACCGCCGCGCTGGTCGCCGGGGTCGAGCGTGGACTGTTGGTCACCGACTTCTGGTACACCCGGGTGCTGGACCCGAAGTCGCTGGTGGTCACCGGGCTGACCCGCAACGGGGTCTGGCTGGTCGAGAACGGCGAGGTGACCACGGCGGTACGCAACTTCCGCTTCACCCAGTCGTACCCGCAGGCGCTCGCCCCGGGTGCGGTGCTCGGCCTCGGCCGGCACGCCTCGCTGCTGCCGGACAGTTGGGACGCCTCCTGGTGGTCGGCACCGGCGCTGCGCCTGGCGTCCTGGAACTTCACCGGTGGGGCCTCGGGCTGATCCCCCGCCAGCCGGCGGCCCGCCGGCTGGGGCCGCTCCAGGCTCACGATCATGAGTGAAGTTCTGCACAACCACGCCCGGAATGACTGCTGGGACTTTCGTTACCGGTAGGACACACGCGAGACTCCCTTGCGCATCGTGCGCTCGGCGTGCGGCGTAACGTGTACGCCGAACTGCGCCGGAAGGCATAGGTGCTGGTGTACAGCGCGCGGGTGGCGCGACTTCGGCTCTATTCCGCCGCCCCCGCGCGCTCGCCGGAACACCATCCGTGCCCGTCAGCCAGACAGGGCCCTGTCAGGGAGACATAGGAATGACTACGACGGCAACGAGGCCGAGTGGTGCGCGTGCGCGCGCCGCCATCGCGGCGAGGACGTTGCGTACCGACCGCTGGTGGCTCGCGCCGCTGATCACGGTCATCGGACTCGGTGCCTGGGTCACCTACGCCACGGTCCGGGTGTTCATGCACGACTTCTACTGGGTCGACGATTATCACTATCTGACCCCGTTCTACTCGCCCTGCGTGACCGAGCGGTGCATCCCCGAGGCGGCGCACTTCGGCCGGGTGCTGCCGGGCTGGTGGATCATCCCGGACGCGGCGTTGACCCTGCCGTTCCTGCTGCTCTTCCGACTCACCTGCTACTACTACCGCAAGGCCTACTACCGGGCCTTCTGGCTCTCGCCGCCGGCCTGCGCGGTGCCGGACGGACACCAGACCTACAGCGGCGAGACCCGCTTCCCGCTGATTTTCCAGAACGCGCACCGGTACGCGTTCTACGCCGCCGCGGTCATCTCGCTCATCAACACCTGGGACGCCGTGCTCGCCTTCCGCAGTCCGGAGGGCTTCGGATTCGGTCTGGGCAACGTGATCCTCTGGGTCAACGTGATCGCGCTGTGGGCGTACACGCTTTCCTGCCACTCCTGCCGGCACATTGCCGGTGGCCGGCTGAAGCACTTCTCCAAGCACCCGGTGCGTTACCGCTTCTGGACCTTCGTGTCCAAGCTGAACACCCGGCACATGCAACTCGCCTGGGTCACGCTGGGCACACTGGCGTTCACCGACTTCTACATCATGGCGCTGTCCGCCGAATGGTTCGGCGACCTGCGGTTCATCAACTGAGGGCCTGACATGACTACGCGAATCGAACGACACCACTACGATGTCGTCGTGATCGGGGCCGGCGGCGCCGGCCTGCGGGCGGCGATCGAGGCCCGGCTGGCCGGCAAGCGCACCGCGATCATCTCGAAGTCGCTCTTCGGCAAGGCCCACACGGTGATGGCCGAGGGCGGCGCGGCGGCGGCGATGGGGAACGTGAACGGCCGGGACAACTGGCAGGTCCACTTCCGGGACACCATGCGCGGCGGCAAGTTCCTGAACAACTTCCGGATGGCCGAGCTGCACGCGAAGGAGTCGCCGCAGCGGATCTGGGAGCTGGAGACGTACGGGGCGCTCTTCGACCGCACCAAGGACGGCAAGATCTCGCAGCGCAACTTCGGCGGCCACGAGTACCCCCGGCTCGCGCACGTCGGTGACCGGACCGGGCTGGAGCTGATCCGGACCCTGCAACAGAAGATCGTCTCGTTGCAGCAGGAGGACAAGCGCGAGCACGGCGACTACGAGGCCCGGATCAAGGTCTTCGCCGAGACCACCATCACCGAGCTGCTGCTCGACTCGTCCGGCCCGGACGGCCCCCGGATCGCCGGGGCGTTCGGCTACTACCGGGAGTCCGGCGAGTTCGTTCTCTTCGAGGCGCCGGCCGTGGTGCTGGCGACCGGCGGGGTGGGCAAGTCGTACAAGGTCACCTCGAACTCGTGGGAGTACACCGGGGACGGGCACGCGCTCGCCCTGCGGGCCGGCGCCACCCTGATCAACATGGAGTTCCTCCAGTTCCACCCGACCGGCATGGTCTGGCCGCCGTCGGTGAAGGGCATCCTGGTCACCGAGTCGGTACGCGGTGACGGTGGGGTGCTGAAGAACTCCGACGGCAAGCGGTTCATGTTCGACTACGTCCCCGACGTCTTCCGCAAGCAGTACGCGGAGACCGAGGAGGAGGCGGACCGCTGGTACTCCGACCCGGACAACAACCGGCGCCCGCCCGAGCTGCTCCCCCGCGACGAGGTCGCCCGCGCGATCAACAGCGAGGTGAAGGCGGGTCGCGGCACCCCGGCCGGCGGCGTCTACCTGGACATCGCGAGCCGGCTCCCGGCCGAGGAGGTCAAGCGCCGACTGCCGTCGATGTACCACCAGTTCAAGGAGCTGGCCGACGTCGACATCACCAAGCAGCCGATGGAGGTCGGGCCGACCTGCCACTACGTGATGGGCGGGGTCGAGGTCGACCCGGACAGCGCGGCGGCACACGGGCACATCCAGGGGCTCTTCGCCGCGGGTGAGGTCTCCGGCGGGATGCACGGCTCCAACCGGCTCGGCGGCAACTCCCTCTCCGACCTGCTGGTCTTCGGCCGGCGGGCGGGCGGGCACGCGTCGGCGTACGCCGACGGTCTGAGCGCCCGCCCGAAGGTGGCGGCGACCGACGTCGCGGCCTCGGTGGACCGCGCGCTGGCTCCGCTGGAGCGCCCGGACGGCGAGAACCCGTACAAGTTGCAGCAGGACCTCCAGGCGGTGATGGGCGACCTGGTCGGCATCATCCGGCGCAAGGGTGAGCTGGAGGACGCCCTGGTCCGCCTGGCCGACCTGCGGGAGCGGGTGGCGAAGGTGGGCGCGACCGGTGGCCGGCGCTACAACCCGGGCTGGCACCTGGCGCTCGACCTGCGCAACATGCTGATCGTCTCGGAGTGCACCGCCAAGGCGGCGCTGGAGCGCGAGGAGTCGCGCGGCGGGCACACCCGGGAGGATTTCCCGAAGATGGCGCCGGACTGGCGCACGGTCAACCTGGTCTGCTCACTCGACGGCGACAAGGTACGGCTGGAGCACAAGCCCCTGCCGAAGATGCGGGCCGAGCTGATCCAGCTCTTCGACCGCACCGAACTGGCCAAGTACCTGACCGAAGACGAGCTGGCCGACTTCGACGCCCTCAGCGAGGACGTCCAGAGCGGCGGCGTGCACGCGCAGGAGGCGGGCAAGTAATGGGCAGCAAGCGCCAATTCAGGGTCTGGCGGGGCGACGAGCAGGGCGGTGACCTGCAGGACTACCAGGTCGAGGTGAACGAGGGCGAGGTTGTCCTCGACGTGATCCACCGGCTGCAGGCCACCGAGGCGCCCGACCTGGCCTGCCGCTGGAACTGCAAGGCCGGCAAGTGCGGCTCCTGCTCGATGGAGATCAACGGCATGCCCCGGCTGGGCTGCATGACCCGGATGTCGACCTTCGAAGAGGCCGAGACGGTCACGATCACCCCGCTGCGTACGTTCCCGGTGATCCGGGACCTGGTCACCGACGTCTCGTTCAACTACGAGAAAGCTCGGGAGACCCCGGCCTTCGCTCCTCCGGCCGACGTCGCCCCCGGCGACTACCGGATGAAGCAGGTCGACGTCGAGCGGTCGCAGGAGTTCCGCAAGTGCATCGAGTGCTTCCTGTGCCAGAACACCTGCCACGTGGTACGTGACCACGAGGAGAACAAGGTGGCGTTCTCCGGTCCCCGGTACTTCATCCGGGCGGCGGAGTTGGACATGCACCCGCTGGACACCAAGACCGACCGCAAGGAGTACGCACAGGCGTCGCAGGGCCTCGGCTACTGCAACATCACCAAGTGCTGCACCGAGGTTTGCCCCGAGCACATCAAGATCACTGACAACGCGATCATCCCGATGAAGGAACGCGTGGTCGACCGCAGGTACGATCCTCTTGTGTGGCTAGGTAGCAAGATCTTCCGACGGGGTCAGACCGACGGCGACGAGAGCGGTGCGCGTACCGATCCGTCCGGCGTCCGCGAGCACCACTCCCACGGCGGCTCGTCCGGCGACCCGGTGGCCGAGCAGCAGGCTCAGCGTGGGGTGAACTGGCACCGCCAGGTCCCCCACCCGACCAGTCCGGTGGTGGACGAGCGCGGCAAGATGCCGCTGAGCGAGTTCACCTTCGACCGGCCCGCGGCGCCGTCACCGTTCGGTGACGACATCTCCTTCCCGCTTCCCGCGGACCATCTGAACTACGCCCACCCGGACCAGAAAGACTGATCCGGGGGCGCATTTCGCCCGTACGTCGAACCGAAGGATCGGCGGCATCCGCCGCCGATCCTTCGGCCGTATCCGGGCACAACTCCCATTCGGGTACGAGCGTCGTTGCCCGCCACCTTCAGTACGACAACCCTCTTTGTCGTCGTTATCGTCATTCGTCGTCGGACACCTATCCGAGCGTCAACAGCGGTCGGAGCGCGACCACGATCGGTTCGTCGGCGGGCAGCCACGGCACCGAGGCCAACTCGTCGACGGCCAACCAGCGCAACTCGGCGTGCTCCAGCAGCCGCGGCTGGTCGGTTCCGACGAGTCGTGCCTGGTAGACGCGGAGCACCGCCCGACCGTGCGCGAGCGGTACGTCGCCGCCGACCCGGTCGCCTACCTCGATCCGGACGGCCAACTCCTCGGCGCACTCCCGGATCAGTGCGTCAATTTCACTTTCGCCGGATTCGACTTTCCCGCCGGGAAACTCCCATCTGCCGGCCACCTCCGGCGGCTTCGCCCGGGCGCACCCGAGCACCCTGCCGCCCGCGATGATGGCCGCCCCGACAATAACCCTCATTTTTCGCTTTGCGTGATCAGTCGACTCGCCACG
Organism: Micromonospora sp. NPDC050397; assembly: GCF_044901685.1. Lineage (NCBI taxonomy): Bacteria > Bacillati > Actinomycetota > Actinomycetes > Micromonosporales > Micromonosporaceae > Micromonospora > Micromonospora sp. NPDC050397. The sequence goes on along the minus strand of NZ_JBJDPS010000006.1, from coordinate 92,129 downwards.
GTAACCGACACCCTCATCCCCACTCGCCCGTTCGGTATGCACGGGCCTCAACGGTGCCAGATCAATCGGCGGTTCGGGTGCCGTAGCTAGACCGTAGGGCAAAAGAACACGGAACTGTGGACGTGGACACACCAGCCGGCCGGCGACAGACTAGGGAGCACCGACGAGGACACGGGACAGCGACGATTTGGCCACAAGCCGGCAACGACGCTTGGGAGGTATCGTGAAGCGTGCGCTCTGGCGCAGTCGATCCCAGCGTGACTACCTGACGGACGCGCTCACGCTCCTGCCCGGCTGGGTGCGTGAGGGGCGCCAGCTCAAACGCACCCTCATTCTCGACGATACCCAGCACGCCGCGCTGACCGAACGCGTCAAGATCGTCGCAGACGCCGTACACATCCGTCCAGAACTCCGGCGGCTCGACGGCCACACCCAGATCAAGATCGGCGCACCGGACGAGGACACGATCACCGAGAACGTGGTCACCCTGGCCGCCCGGATCGAGGACGTCTACCGCGCCGTCACCAGCGTCGACTGACCAGACCAGCACCGGGCTCAGGGCGTGACCGAGGGCTCGGCCGCCTGCCGGATGAGCTGGTTCGCGTCGTCGTGGTCCACCCCGGTAGCCCGCAGCAGGTCGGTCGCGGCGGATCTGACCTGCGCCACCACCGCCGCCCCGGAGAGCCCGACCCCCTCGTCGTAACCCCGGCTGGCCTCGTACACCGCTCGCAGTACCCGCCTGCGCGCCTCGTCCGGCTCCCAGCCGTCGCGGAACTCGTCGTGCAGCAGGCGCACCGCCTCCGCCAACCGGTCGACCGCGACCGGCAGGCAGTCCGGCAGCGGCTCCTCGTCCTCGACCAGGCCGACGGCCCGCCGGGCCAGACCCCGACTACTCCACACCAGGTTGTCCAGGTACTGCGCGCCCTGGGCGAACAGTGCCAGGGTCGGGCGTCGGTGCCAGCGGGCGGGCGCCAACTGCACGACCTCCTTCGCCCCCTCCACCGCCGCGTGCAGGTTGTTGAGGTCCGACTGAATGCCGCTGAAGCCGTCGGCGGCCCGGGCCAGGCTCGCGCTGTCGCGGGCCGACAGCGCCCGTGCGGTGGCCTCCAACTGCCGGGCCAGTTCCTCGATCGGATAACCCGCCGCCCGCTGCACCACCCGGCGCGGGTTCAGCGGCAGGAGCAGCACAACCACCACCATGCCCACCCCGCCGCCGATGAGCGCGTCGACGAACCGGGGGTACTCCAACGTACCCACCTCCGGGGAGAGGGCCGCGATCAGCACCGCCGTACCCCCGGCCTGTGCCACCAGCACACCCCGGCCGCTCAGCAGGATCGCGCCGATCACGGCGAGCGCGACGATCAACCCCAACTGCCACGCGCCGTTGCCGGCCAGCAGCATCAGTACGTCGCCGACCCCGATACCCACCGCGACCCCGAGGATCAGCGCGATGGTGCGGTGCAGCCGCTGCCCCACCGACGAGGCGATGGTGCCCACCGCCGCCGCTGGCGCGAACACCGGCTGCGGGGTGTCCAGAATGTCGTGGGCGATCCCCCAGGAGAGCGCCGCCGCGGCACCGGCCTGTACGGCGACCATCACGTTGATCTCGATCTGGCGGAACCGGTCCCGGACCTTGACCCTGCCCGCCGCGGCCCAGCCGGTCAGGATCTCGTCGATGCGACGCGTGACGGAGTCGGCCGGCAGCGCGGGGGCGCTGCGACGCCCCTGACGGCGGCGGATCGAGAGCACGGCCGGGCTTACCCACTCCCGGCCGAACGAATCGCTACCACCGCAAATCGGTCGTGGCTCGCGGCCCGTTCGGCGTCGGGCGGGGTGGCACCGCACTCCTACCCTCGGGCGCATGGCCAACAACGTCACGTACGACCGTCGGGAGCAGTTCCAGCAGATCCAGAGCGGCCTGCTCGACGGCGAACAGGTGATCGCGGTCTACGACGCGATCGGCACCGGCACCGGCTTCATCGGCCTGACCAACCGGCGCGTGATCATCCAGGACAAGTCGTTCGTGGGCAAGAAGTTCGCCATCACCAGCATCCCGTACTCGAAGATCACCAGTGTCAGCGTGGTGAGCAACAAGTCCTGGGGCGGCGCGTTCTTCTCCACCGGCGCGATCGCCATCCACGTCGGGACGCACACGTACGAGGTCGAGTTCCGTGGCGACCAGAAGGGTCACCACGTACACAACGTCATCCTGAGCTTCATCTCGTAGCGCCCGAGCGGGGGCGCCGCCGGCCGGTCAGCCCGGCGGCGGGCAGTTCCAGTGACTGAAATCCCGGGTACGGCTCCAGATCGTCCGGGCGGTCGCGACGCTCCAGCCCAGGCTCAGCCCTTCGGGTGGTCCCACCCCCGACGCCTTCAACTCCCGGTCGGAGAACTGGAACAAGCCCCATCGGCGTGACCCGTCGGAGTACCCGAAGATCCAGTAGGGGTCCAGCTCCGACAGGCAGCTCGCCACCCGTACGGCCCCGTCCGGGTCTTCCGGGAAGCTCGCCCGCAACGCGCGTTCGACCTCGTCCTTGGACCAGGTCGGGAGCGGGATTGACTCGGCGTACAGCGCCCGCTTTGTCTCCTCGTCCACGATCGAGGTGGGCGGCAGGTCGGACAGGGCCTGGAAGGCCATCACCCGCATCTTCGTGTGCGGCCCGAACCAGCCGTCCGCCGGCAGGTCGAGGCCGCGGATCCGCATCCGCTCCTGGAGATCCTGTACGCACTTGCTGACCGCGCCGATCGCCAGCGTCTCCGGGCAGTCGTCGGAGAGCAGCAACGGCGTGGCGCCCGACGGGCGTCGGGCGTCGGCGGGTGGTTCGAGGGTCACCAGACCGGCACCGGCCAGCGCGGTGACCATCACGAAGCCGACCGCGATCATGGCCAGCCGGCTCCACCGCCACCTCGGCCGGCGGCGCCCTGCGGCCGCGCCGGCCGCAGTGGCGGTGACACCGTCGGCAGCGACCGCGCCGGCCGCCCCGCGCCCCGGGCCAACCGAGACCGGCTCCGGCTCGGCGTTCGGGGTCGGGGTCGGGGTCGGGGTCGGGCGGTCCGGACCGACCGCCACCCTGCTCCCGTCCGCCAGCTCCTGCCGGACCCTGCGCCACCGTTCCAGCTCGGACGACGGGGTCCCGCAGGCGGTCAGCAACGCGACGACCAGCTCCTCCCTCGGCAGGGTGGTGCGGGACAGAAGCGTGGCGAGCGTGCTCCGTGGTAACCAGTGGCCGGCGGCAACCGCTCGGCGTTCGATCTCCCGGTAGGTCAGTCCGGAATCGTCCCGGAGCTGTCGCAGCAGCGCGACAAACTCCCCGGACGTGGCCACCGACGTGACGTCTTTCCCGTCGGCGTCGCCCTGTGGCACTTGCCCTCCAGGTGCTCGTCAACCGTCGAACTCGCCCAGAACCACCCACCCGGAATAGTACGTGTCGACACCTCGGCGGCCGACGGGCCACATCGACTGCCGCCGCGCCCCGCCCGGTTGTCCGGGACAGCCGACCGACACTTCGGTGACCAGCCCGGACACGCGCAGTCGCGTCCCGGACAGGGCAAGCCTGTTCTCAAGCCGACGGATCTTGGTCAAGCTGTCCCCAGCACCGAACGGGGTGACCTGGAGCGAAGGCGGACCCGCGAGTGCGGGGATGCCGGTGGTGGGACCGAGGGGTACGGCCCACGACAACCGCGAGGGTACGGATTCCGGCAGCCACGGGGGAGGCCGGAATCCGTACCCTCGCGGGTCGTCCTCGGTGGGTCGTCCTCGGCGGTCTTCGATCCGCGATCGGAAAGAGGGAACGGGTGTCGCGCTCAGACGTTGAAACGGAACTCGACCACGTCGCCGTCCTGCATGACGTAGTCCTTGCCCTCCAGCCGGACCCGCCCGGCCGCCTTTGCCGCCGCCATCGAACCCGCCACGACCAGGTCCTCGTACGAGACGATCTCGGCCTTGATGAACCCGCGTTGGAAGTCGGTGTGGATCACTCCGGCGGCCTCGGGCGCGGTGGCGCCGACCGGGATGGTCCAGGCCCGCGCCTCCTTCGGACCGGCGGTCAGGTACGTCTGGAGCCCGAGGGTACGGAACCCGACCCGGATCAGCTGGTCTAGCCCCGGCTCCGGCTGCCCGATCGACTCCAGCAGCTCACGGGCCTCCTCCGGCGGCAGGTCGATCAGCTCCGACTCCACCTTGGCGTCCATGAACACCGCCTCGGCGGGAGCGACCAGCGCGCGCAACTCGTCCAGGAAGTCGGCGTTGCCGAGTTCGGCCTCGTCGACGTTGAAGACGTACAGGAACGGCTTGGTGGTCAGCAGGTGCAGCTCGCGCAGCTCGGCGGTGTCGATCCCGGCGCCGGCCCCGCCCGCGTAGAGGGTCACACCCGTGTTGAGCAGCTCGATCGCCTTCTTGGCCGCCTCGACCGCCGCCGCCCGGTCCTTGCGGAGCTTCGCTTCCTTCTCCAGCCGGGGCAGCGCCTTCTCCAGGGTCTGGAGGTCGGCGAGGATCAGCTCGGTGTTGATCGTCTCGATGTCGTCGGCGGGTGAGACCTTGCCGTCGACGTGCACCACGTTCGGGTCGGAGAAGGCCCGGACCACCTGGCAGATCGCGGCCGCGTCACGGATGTTGGCCAGGAACGCGTTGCCCCGGCCCTGTCCCTTGGAGGCGCCCCGGACCAGGCCGGCGATGTCGACGAAGGTCACCGGCGCGGGGAGGATCTTCTGGGAGCCGTGGATCTCGGCCAGCTTGTCCAGCCGCTCGTCCGGCAGGCCGACCACGCCGACGTTCGGCTCGATCGTCGCGAACGGGTAGTTCGCGGCCAGCACGTCGTTCTTGGTGAGGGCGTTGAAGAGCGTGCTCTTGCCGACGTTGGGCAGGCCGACGATACCTAGCGAGATAGCCACGACAGACCAGCATACGCAACTGCTCGCGCCCCCCGGCGACACGCCCGCGCCCGCCGGATCGCCGGAGCTGAGCGGTTAACAAGGGGCCCTTCCTATACAGAAAGCGATAACAGGGGCCCCTTCCTTACACAGAGGTCCGAATTCCGCTAGCGGGTGGGCTGTGGCGGGGGCACGATCGGTGGCGTGGAGTTGGACTTCGAGCGGTGCTACCGGGCCGTCGACAGCCGTGACCAGCGGTTCGACGGCTGGTTCTACACCGGCGTACGGACCACCGGGATCTACTGCCGGCCGTCCTGCCCGGCCGTCACGCCGAAGCGCCAGAACGTCGACTTCTACCCGTCGGCCGCCGCCGCCCAGCGCGGCGGACTGCGGGCCTGCCGCCGGTGCCGCCCCGACGCGGCGCCGGGCTCGCCGGACTGGGACGTACGGGCGGACGTGGTCGGGCGGGCGATGCGGTTGATCGCGGACGGTGTGGTGGACCGGGACGGGGTTCCGGGGCTCGCCGCCCGCCTCGGTTACACCGAACGGCACCTGCACCGGATGCTCACCGCCGAGGTCGGCGCCGGGCCGCTGGCACTGGCCCGGGCGCAGCGCGCGCAGACCGCCCGGATCCTGATCGAGACCACCGGACTCGGGCTCGCGGAGATCGCGTTCGCCGCCGGGTTCGGCAGCGTACGGCAGTTCAACGACACGATCCGCGAGGTGTACGCGGCGGTCCCGTCGACGCTCCGGGCGACCGCGCGCCACCGGCCGGTCGGTTCCGGGGCGGGCACGGTCTCGCTGCGGCTCGCGTACCGGGCGCCGCTGCACGTCGACGCCCTGCTCGACTTCTTCGCCCTGCGCGCCCTGGCCGGGGTGGAACGGGTCGGCGACGGCTCGTACAGCCGGGCACTGCGGCTGCCGCACGGGCCGGCGGAGGTGACCCTGACCCCGCTGCCCGGCCACGTCGCGGCCAGGCTGCGGCTGACCGACGTACGCGACCTGGCGCCGGCGGTGGCGCGCTGCCGCCGCCTGCTCGACCTGGACGCCGACCCGGAGGCGGTGGACGCGACGCTCGGCGCCGACCCGGCACTCGCCGACGCGGTCGCCAAGGAGCCCGGCGTACGGGTGCCGAGGGCGGTCGACGGGTTCGAGATGACCGTCCGGGCGATCGTCGGCCAGCAGGTGTCCGTGGCCGGCGCCCGAACCGTGCTGGGCCGGCTGGTCGCCGCCGCGACGGAGCCGGAGCCGACCGACCCCGAAGCGGTCGCCGGAGGAGCCGGGGGCGAGACCGGGCGGTCCCTGCGGGCGTTCCCGTCGGCGGAGCGGGTGCTGGCGCTACCGGACAGCGCCTACGGCATGCCGGCCGCCCGCCGCGAGACGATCCGTACGGTGGCGCGGGCGGTCGCCGAGGGCGGGCTCGACCTCGACCCGGGGGCGGACCGGGAGCAGCTCACCGCCGCACTGACCGGGTTGCCGGGGATCGGACCGTGGACCGCCGCGTACGTGTTGCTGCGCGCGGTCGGCGACCCGGACGCGTTCCTCCCCACCGACCTCGGCGTACGTCACGGCGCGACCGCGCTCGGACTGCCGGAGAGCCCGACCGGCCTCGCCGACCACGCCGTCCGCTGGCGTCCCTGGCGTTCCTACGCCACCATCCGACTCTGGAGAGCAGCATCATGACCGACGTGAGGCAACTGAGCAGCGCGACCGTCGCCACCCCGGCCGGTCCGTTGACCGTGCTGGCCAACCCGGACGGGGCGGTCCGGGCCGCCGGCTGGACCGGCGAGGTGGACGCGCTACTGGCGGTCGTACACTCGAGCCTGCGGGCCCCGGTCCGGCCCCGCGCCGACCTGGGGGCGGTGACCGTGGCGGTCCGCTCGTACCTCGACGGCGAGCTGACCGCGATCGACGGGGTGCCGGTCGAGCAGTACAGCGGCGGCGAGTTCATGACCCACGCGTGGCAGACGTTGCGCCAGGTCAAGGCGGGCGAGCCGGTGACGTACACCGGGTTTGCCGAGTTGTCCGGGCGGCCGAGGGCGGTCCGCGCCGCGGCGGCTGCCTGCGCCCGCAACGCCGCCGCGCTCTTTGTCCCCTGCCACCGGGTGCTGCGCACCGACGGTGGGCTCGGCGGCTTCCGGTGGGGGCTGGACGTCAAGGAGTGGCTACTCGGTCACGAGCGGCGATTGACCGGAAGCTGACTGTCACTGAATCTATGTTTACCGATACGGTGCAGGGGTGCCTCCGGAACCCGACGACCCGAATCCACTGGTCGACACCGGTACGGAGGCAACCCCGCCGGTCCGGTTCGGGCACAACCTGTGGCGGCTGCGCCGCTACGTGCGGCCGTACGCGGGGCAGCTCGGCTGGCTGCTGATCGTCGCGTTCGCGGCAACCGGGGCGAGTCTCGCCGTACCCCTGGTCATCCGGCAGGTGGTCGACGGACCGATCGCGGAGCGCGACCCGGGCGGCCTGTTCCGGCTCGGCGCCCTGGCCCTCCTGCTCGGCCTCGCCGAAGCGGTGCTGATCTTCGTACGCCGCTGGGTGCAGTCCTCCACCGCGCTCGGCATCGAGTCGACCATCCGCGACGACGTCTACGCCCACCTGCAACGACTCCAGGTCGGCTTCCACGACCGCTGGCAGTCCGGACAGCTCCTCTCCCGGGTCACCACCGACCTGTCGGTGATCCGCCGGTTCCTCTCCTTCGGACTGCTCTTCCTCGTCGTCAACACCGTCACCTATCTCGCCGTGGTGGGGCTCCTGATCCACCTCTACTGGCCGCTCGGGCTGCTGGTCGCGGCGAGCGCGGTGCCGCTGTTCACGGTCAGCCGGCGGTTCACCCGGTCGTACCTGGCCGCGTCCCGCCGGATGCAGGACGAGCAGGGCGACCTGGCCACCCTGATCGAGGAGTCTGCCCAGGGGCTGCGGACCATCAAGGCGTTCGGCCGGCGGCCCGAGATGGCCGACCGGTTCGCCGTACGCGCCCGGCAGTTGCACGACACCGCCACCGGCAAGGGCCGGTTGATCGCACGCACCTCGGCCGAGTTCGACCTGGTGCCGAACCTCACCCTGGCGGTGGTGCTGGTCGCCGGGGCACCGGCGGTCGCGTACGGCGCGCTGACCATCGGTGAGCTGGTCGCCTTCGTCACGCTGCAACTGATGCTGATCTGGCCGATCGAGTCGCTCGGCTGGATCATCGCCAACGGGCAGGAGGCGGTGACCGCCGCCGACCGGATCCACGAGGTGCTCGACACCGAGCCGAGCATCGTCGACCGGCCGCACGCGGTCGCCCTGCGCCGCCGTGCCGTACGCGGCCACCTCCGGTTCGAAGGGGTCGGCTTCGGTTATCCCGGAACCGCCGCCCCCGTCCTGCGCGACATCACCCTGGAGGTACGGCCGGGCGAGACGATGGCGATCGTCGGCGCCACCGGCTCCGGCAAGACCACGCTGCTGTCGCTGGTCCCCCGGCTCTACGACGTCACCGCCGGGCGGCTCACCCTGGACGGGCGGGACATCCGTGACGTCCAGCTCGACGGGCTGCGTCGGGTGGTCGGCGTCGCGTTCGAGGAACCGACGCTCTTCTCCATGTCGGTCCGGGAGAACCTGACCCTGGGTCGACCCGACGCGACCGAGGAGGAGCTGCGCGCCGCGCTCACGGTGGCTCAGGCCGACTTCGTGTACGAGCTGCCCTGGGGTTTGCGGACCCGGGTCGGTGAGCAGGGGCTCTCCCTCTCCGGCGGCCAGCGCCAACGGCTCGCCCTGGCCCGCGCGGTGCTCGGCCGACCGGGCGTGCTGGTGCTCGACGACCCGCTCTCCGCCCTCGACGTGCACACCGAGGCCCTGGTGGAGGCGGCGCTGGCCCGGGTGCTGCGGGACACCACCGCGCTGCTGGTGGTGCACCGCCCCTCCACCGTCGCGCTCGCCGACCGGGTGGCGCTGCTCGCCGACGGCCGGATCACCGCCGTCGGCACCCACTCCGAGCTGCTCGCCACCGTCCCGGACTACCGCGCGGTCCTCTCCGCCGTGGCCGAGCCCGCCGCCGACGACCCGGACCCGACCGGGAGGCCCGACGACGACCCGGACCCGACCGGGAGGCCCGACGACGCCGGTCTGATCCACTCGTGACCGCCGAATCCGTACCCGCCGGAGAACTCGGCCCGGACGACCCGCTGCGCGGCTGGCGGGGCGTGGCCACCGATCCGGACGCCGAACGGACCAGCGCCGAACGGGGCACCGCCCGCGCGCTCGCCCTGCTCCGTACGCGCAGCCGGGTCCTGCTCGGCGGGCTGCTCCGGCCACACCGCCGGCTGATCGGGGTGGCGGTGTTGCTGCTGCTGGTGCAGAACGTGGCCGGCATGGCCGGGCCGTACCTGGTCATGCTCGGCATCGACCGGGCGATCGAGCCGCTGCGCGCCGGTGACCCGTGGCTGCTGGTCGTGGTGGCGGTCGCGTTCGCCGCCGCAGCCGCCGCCGAGTACGCCGGCAAGCGTGGTTTCCTCGCCCTCTCCTCGCGGATCGGTCAGGCCATCCTGATCGACCTGCGCCAACGGGTGTACGAACACTTCCTCCGGCTCTCCGTCGGCTTCCACGAGCGGTACACCTCGGGACGGGTGATCGCCCGGCTGACCAGTGACATGGACTCGATCGCCGAGTTGGTCGACGGCGGCATCGACGACCTGGTGCTGGCCGGGCTCTCCATCGTCTCCGTCGCCGGTGTGCTGCTCTGGCTCGATCCGCCGCTGGCCGCCGTGACACTGCTCGCGTTCCCGTTCCTGCTGGTCCTCTCCCGCTGGTTCGCCCGCGCCTCCGGGCTCGCCTACCGACGTACCCGGGAGGCCATCGCGTTGGTGATCGTGCACTTCGTCGAGTCCCTCGGCGGCATCCGGGCGGTGCAGGCGTTTCGGCGGGAGCCGCGCAACCAGCGCATCTTCGCCTCGGTGAACGACGAGTACCGGCAGGCCAACCTGCGCGCGTTCCGCCTCATCGCCACCTACTCACCGGCGATCAAGGTGATCGGCAACGTGACCGTGGCGGTGGTGCTGACGTACGGCGGCTGGCGGGTGCTGCACGGCGAGACCGAGATCGGCGTACTCGCCGCGTTCCTGCTCTACCTACGTCGCTTCTTCGAACCCATGCAGGAGCTGAGCCAGTTCTACAACTCGCTCCAGTCGGCCACCGCCGCCCTGGAGAAGCTCTCCGGGGTGCTCGACGAACGGCCGGGGGTGCCGGAGCCGTCGACGCCGACCCCACTGCCCGGCGGCGGCCGGGGCGGGGCGGTCGAGTTCCGCGCGGTGACGTTCAGCTACCGCGAGCGGACCCCGGTCCTGCCCGAACTCGACCTGCGGATCCCGGCCGGGCAGATCGTGGCCCTGGTCGGCGCGACCGGTGCGGGAAAGTCCACGGTGGCCAAGCTGGTCGCCCGGTTCTACGACCCGACCAGTGGGACGGTCAGCCTGGACGGGGTCGACCTGCGGCAGCTCGCCGACGCCGACCTGCGCCGGGCGGTGGTGATGGTGACCCAGGAGAACTACCTCTTCACCGGATCGATCGCCGACAACATCGGCCTCGGCCGACCCGAGGCGGCGCGGCGCGAGATCGAGGCGGCGGCACGGGCGATCGGCGCACACGAGTTCATCTCGACCCTGCCCGAGGGGTACGACACCGACGTGCACCGGCGCGGCGGCCGGCTCTCCGCCGGGCAGCGTCAGCTCGTCGCGTTCGCCCGCGCCTTCCTCGCCGACCCGACCGTACTGATCCTGGACGAGGCGACCTCGTCGCTGGACGTACCGAGCGAACGGCTGGTGCAGCGGGCCCTGCGCACGATCCTGCGGGACCGGACCGCGCTGGTGATCGCGCACCGGCTCTCCACGGTGGAGATCGCCGACCGGGTGCTGGTGGTCGACGGCGGCCGGATCGTCGAGGACGGCCCACCGGCCCGGCTGGTCGAGGACGGTGGCCGGTACGCCGCCCTGCACCGGCAGTGGCGCGAGTCGCTGATCTGAGCGGACGGTGGGCTGGCTCGCCGATCCGGGCGGACGGTGGACCGGCTCGCGGATCCGGGCGGGCGGCGGCGGCGCCCGGCTGCCGTCCCCCGGGTCACCTCACCGGTCCAGGCTGCCGCTCCGATCCGGTCACGTCCCGCATGTCGGTATTGCCGGTCACGGACCGTGTCGATCGCTCGGTAGCATCGGGTCATGACGGATACGGCGAGGAACCAGCGCGCCGGTGTCCCCGAGCGTCCCAGCCTGGACGGACTCGAGGAGACCTGGTCGCGCCGCTGGCAGGAGGAGGGCACGTACGCGTTCGACCGGTCGAAGGACCGGGCGAGCGTATACGCGATCGACACCCCGCCGCCGACCGTATCCGGCGAGCTGCACATGGGGCACGTCTTCTCCTACACCCACACCGACACGGTCGCCCGGTTCCAGCGGATGCGCGGCCGGGCCGTCTTCTACCCGATGGGCTGGGACGACAACGGTCTGCCGACCGAGCGCCGGGTGCAGAACGTGTACGGCGTGCGCTGCGAGCCGGCGCTGCCGTACGACCCGCAGTGGCGGCCCCCGGCGACTCCGGTCAGTGACGACGCGCGGAAGAACCCGATCCCGATCTCCCGCCGTAACTTCGTCGAGTTGTGCACCCGGCTCACCGGCGAGGACGAGCAGGTCTTCGAGGCGTTGTGGCGGCGACTCGGGCTGTCGGTGGACTGGTCGCTGACGTACACCACGATCGGTCGGCGGGCGCAGGCCACGTCGCAGCGGGCGTTCCTGCGCAACCTGGCCCGGGGCGAGGCGTACCAGGCCGAGGCGCCGACGCTCTGGGACGTGGGCTTCGGGACCGCCGTCGCCCAGGCGGAGTTGGAGGACCGGGAGCGCCCGGGGGCGTACCACCGGCTCCGGTTCACGATCGCGTCCCCCGGCATCGCCGGAGCCGATCCGGCCGTGCCCGACCGCACCGGGCCGTACGTCGAGATCGAGACCACCCGCCCGGAGCTGCTGCCGGCCTGCGTGGCGTTGGTCTGCCACCCGGACGACGACCGTTACGCCCACCTGGTCGGCGGCACCGTCCGGACCCCGGTCTTCGGGGTCGAGGTGCCGGTGCACGCGCACCCGCTGGCCGAGCCGACCAAGGGCACCGGTCTGGTGATGGTCTGCACCTTCGGCGACCTGAGCGACGTGACCTGGTGGCGGGACCTGCAACTGGAGACCCGGGTGGTGATCGGCCGGACCGGTCGGCTGCTGCCCGAGCCGCCGGCCGGCGTCGACCCGGTGCCGTACGCGCCGCTGGCCGGCAGGACGGTGAACGCCGCCCGCCGCGAGTTGGTCGCGATGCTCACCGCCGCCGGTGACCTGGTCGGCGAGCCGAAGCCGATCACCCACCCGGTGAAGTTCTACGAGCGGGGCGACAGCCCGCTGGAGATCATCTCTAGTCGCCAGTGGTACCTGCGCAACGGCGGCCGGGAGCCCGAGCTGCGGGCCGAGTTGCTGGCCCGGGGCGAGGAGCTGCGCTGGGTGCCGGCACACATGCGGCACCGCTACGAGCACTGGGTGGGCGGCCTGACCGGCGACTGGCTGGTCAGCCGCCAGCGCTTCTTCGGGGTGCCGATCCCGGTCTGGTACCGGCTCGACGACGCTGGCGAGCCGGACTACGCACACCCTCTCACGCCGGACGAGTCCCTGCTCCCGGTTGACCCGTCGAGCGACACCCCGGCCGGTTTCGACGAGGCCCAGCGCGGCCAGCCGGGCGGGTTCACCGCCGACCCGGACGTGATGGACACCTGGGCCACCTCCTCGCTCAGCCCGCAGATCGTCGGCGGCTGGGAGACCGACCCGGACCTCTTCGCCCGGGTCTTCCCGATGGACCTGCGTCCGCAGGGGCAGGAGATCATCCGTACCTGGCTCTTCTCCTCGGTCGTCCGGGCCCACCTGGAACACGGGGTGCTGCCCTGGCGGGACGCGGTCCTGTCCGGCTGGATCCTGGATCCGGACCGGAAGAAGATGTCCAAGTCCAAGGGGAACGTGGTCACCCCGATGTCGCTGCTGGAAGCCAGCGGTGCCGACGCGGTGCGGTACTGGGCGGCGAACGGCCGACCCGGCACCGACCTGGCCTTCGACCCGGCCCAGATCAAGGTCGGCCGCCGGCTCGCCACCAAGATCCTCAACGCGTCCAAGTTCGCGCTCGGGCTCGGCGCCGGGGGCGCGTTGCGGGCCGAGGTCACCGAGCCGCTGGACCGGGCCATGCTGGCCGGGTTGGGCACGGTGGTCGGCACCGCCACGACCACTTTCGACGGGTACGACCACACGGCCGCCCTACAGGCGACCGAGTCGTTCTTCTGGACGTTCTGCGACGACTACATCGAGTTGGTGAAGGAACGGGCGTACGGGTCCGGGCCGGGTGCGGACTCCGCCCGTGCGGCGCTGGCCATCGCGCTCTCCGCCCAACTGCGGCTCTTCGCCCCGTTCCTGCCGTACGTCACCGAGGAGGTCTGGTCCTGGTGGCGGTACGGCTCGGTGCACCAGGCGCCCTGGCCGACGAGGTACGAGTTGAGTCAGGCGGCGCGGGACGGCGACCCGGAACTGCTCCGACTCGCCGGAGCGGCGCTGACCCAGGTGCGCCGGGCCAAGTCGGACCGCAAGCTGTCGATGCGTACCGACGTGCCGCTCGCCGAGGCGCTCGGCCCCGCCGAGGTGTTGGAGAAGCTCGCGTTGGTCGCCGACGACCTGCGTTCGGCCGGCCGGATCGCCAAGCTCGACCTGCTCCCCGACCGCGCCCCCGACCTGGTGATCGCCGCCGCCTTCTGAGGTGTAAGGAAGGGCCCCTTCCTTACACCTTGAGCGCCGGCTCGGGCTCGGACGCGGGGACGGCGGGCGTACGGGTCCGCAGGCCGAGCGCGGCAACGACCACACCGAGCACCGCGCCCACGACCGGGACGAGCAGGGCGGTTCGGAGCGCGTCGAGCGCGGCCTGCGGCGACGCGCCACCGACCACCCCGTCCTGGGGAGCGCCGACGCCGGCGAGCGCGGCGACGTTCACCGCGGTCACCGCCGACAGGCCGAGCGCGGTGCCGAACTGCATCGCGGTGTAGAGCAGGCCGCCGGCCAGCCCGTGCTCGGGCTCGTCGACGCCGTCGGTGGCGGCCAGGGTCAGCGGACCGTACGCCAGCGAGAAGGCAAGACCCAGCAGGACCAGGGTCGGCAGCATCGCGGTGTAGGCCCACTCCAGCCCGGCGGGCAGGAAGAGCGCGTACGCCACCGCCGCCAGCGCCATGCCACCGAACAGCACCCGCGCGTTCCCGTACCGGTTCACCAGCCGCGTGGTCAGGGTCGGGGCGAGGATGGTGTCGATGGCGACGACCAGCATCGCCAGTCCGGTCTGCAACGTGCCCCAGCCACGGATCTCCTGTAGGTAGAGGGTCACCAGGAACTGGAAACCGGCGAAGGAACCGAGGAAGAGCAGCGCCGCGAGGTTCGCCCGCACCAGCGGCGCCGAACGCAGGATGCCGAGCCGTACCAGCGGGCTCGCCGATCTCCGTTCGACCGTCGTGAAGGCGACCAACGCGGCCAGTCCGGCGGCGAACACGCCGACGGTCACGGCCAGACCGTCGCCGCCGTGTTCGAGCCGGATCACCCCGTACGCCAACAGCAGCATCGCGCCAGTGATGCTCAGGGCACCGGCGATGTCGAAGCCACCCGCCGGTCGGTCGGGTCGTCCGGTGTCCCCGATCAGTCGTACGGCGGCGAGCAGGATCAGCGCCGCGAGGATGACCGGGGCGAAGAAGACCCAGCGCCACCCGACCGAGGTGAGCAGGCCACCGGCGACGAGGCCGAGTGAGAAGCCGCCCGCCGCCGTCCCGGCGTACACCCCGAGTGCTTTGTTGCGTTGCCGCCCCTGCGGAAAGTGGGCGGTGAGCAGCGAGAGTCCGGCCGGGGTCAGGAACGCGGCGGCCACCCCGGTGACAAAGCGGGCGACCAGCAGGGTCCAGCCGTTGGTGGCGAACCCGCCCAGGCCGGCGAAGACCAGGAAGACGACCAGCCAGACCAGGAACATCCGCCGGCGGCCGAGCAGGTCGGCGGCACGCCCGCCGAGCAGCATGAAACCGCCGTAGCCGAGCACGTACGCGCTGACCACGCCGCTCAGCATCCCGGTGGAGAGGCCGAGGTCGGCCCGGATCGACGGCAGCGCCACGTTGAGCATCGCCACGTCGATCCCCTCCAGGAAGATCGCCCCGCACAACACGAACAACACGCCCCACGCGCGGCCGTTGATCCGATCCCCAGGCCGATTTTCCGGTACGGACACGAGCCGACTCCTCTCCCACGGGCGGATCCGGAAACGGATCCCGGAAGACGGAACCGGCGCCGTCCCGTTCGGTCACCGGGCCTGTCGGCCCACACGGTTCCCCTCAGTGGTGCCGGTTCCCTCTTGTAACCAGCAGAATCGTCGGGCAGCATCGGAGGGCATGGAAGACGGCACTTCGAAGTCCCCCGGTTACTGCGGGGATACCGACGGCGACTACGACATCCTCCAGTGGGACACCCGGGAGGACTGCGAGGTGCGGCAGATCCTCGACCGGATCGCCGACAAGTGGTCGCTGCTGATCATCGCGCTGCTGGACCGGCGCAGCCTGCGCTTCACCGAGCTGCGCGACCGGGTGGACGGGATCAGCCAGCGGATGCTCACCCGTACCCTGCGTCACCTCGAACGTGACGGGCTGGTCAGCCGTACCGTCCGCCCGATCGTGCCGCCCCGGGTGGACTACGCGCTCACCCCGATGGGGGCGACCCTGCACTCGACGATCCGGAGCCTGGTCACCTGGACCGAGGAGCACCAGAACCAGATCGCCAGCGCCCGCGCCGCGTACGACGCCCGCGCGGCCGACGAACGGGAGGCGACGGAACGGGAGAACGCCGAGCGGGCGGCCATCGCCCGCGAGGTGCTGACCGGCACCCGACGCTGATTCCCGTCCCGCCCGACCGGTCAGCACACCCACCCGGCGGTCAGCACGGCCGGTCGCCCCGGCCGGTCAGTACGGCCAGTCGCCCTGGCTGGTCAGTACGGCCAGTCGCCCCGCAGGAAACGCAGCCCGAGCAGGAACGTCACCACGGCCGGGCCGAGCAGCAGGGTGATCGCCTGCAACCGGTACGGAATCCGGTGCCGGGTCAGCTCGACCGCGTTCAGGAAGACGATCACTCCGGCCAGCATCATGAACCCGCCCCACCAGTCGGTCCGACCGAAGTCGATCCGCCCGGAGCGCAACAGCAGAAAGGTGACACCGAGCGCCGCACCGCCCAGCGCGAGCATGGCCACCGTACGGTGCGCCGCGCGGGCCAGCGGGTGGGCCGGGTGCCAACCGTAGGTGCCGGCCACGGCGAGCGACGGAAACATGATCATCAGCGGCCAGCCCCGGCCCATAGCGCCGAGCATGAGCAACGCGCCGACCGTGAAGACCAGTGTGCCGACACAGGCCACCAGGTATCCGGCGAACGCTCGTCCGCCGCCACGGACCAGCAGCGGCCCGCCGGTCGCGGCGATCAGCGCGCCGGGCACCAGGACGAAGCCGGCCCACCAGTGGAACCGGTCGATCGACTGGGCGGTCACGGTCACCGCCACCACCGCCAACGCGGCCACGGCCAGGCTGCCGAGCCAACTGGTGGCCGTTCCGGGCCGCTGCGGCGTCACGATTCGCATGTCTACGCTCACCCCGCCGACTCTGCCCTTTACGACGCCTACTGGCCATCCCGCCAGCCCTACCATCCCCGGGCGGGCTAACCCGAACCAACCACCCGACCACCGGGCAGTTGATTATGAAGTTGTCGCGCGCTCGGGCCTCCAAGCACGCGACAGTTTCATGATCAACAAGGTCGGGTTCGGGGTTGGGCGGTCAGAAGTCGCCGCCGCCGAAGTCGCCGCCACCCCAGTCGCCGCCGCCGGACCAGTCGCCGTCGGTGCCGCCGGACCAGTCGCCGTCGGTGCCGCCGAAGCCGGAGTCGCTGGGATAGTCGGCGGCGCTGTAGTCGGCGTCGCCGCTGTAGCCGATGTCGGTGTAGTCGGCGTCGGTGGCCCCGGCGTCGCCGCCCGCTCCGGGGTCACCGGCGTCGGTGCCGTCGGCGAAGCCCTCCTGGTAGCCGGCGTCGTAGCCGTAGCCGGGGTCGGCGAACGCGGGCGAGAAGAGCGCGTCGGCGATCAGCATGCCGCCGACCACCCCGGCGCCGGCCGCCAGTCCGGTCTTCCACCAGGGGGTGGAGTACCAGCCGGACGGAACCGGCCGACCCTGGTAGCGCCCACCCGGGTAGTAGTACGGGGTGCCCGTGCCCGGCTGCGGACCGGCCCGGAACACCTGCCCCTGGACCTTGACCTCGCGCTCCCGGGTGAGCGCTCCGGCGCCCCGGGCGGCGGCGAGCGGCGGCAGTTCGGGACCGGGGTCGAGGCCGAGCGCCGTCCGGGCGGCGCGGACGTACGCCAGGCCCTCCAGCGCGGTCTCCCGGGCCAGCTCGTACTGCTTGGCGCTGCGAGCCTGCTCCAGTTGGCCACCGGCGGCGTTGTAACGCTCCCCGGCGTCGCTCAGCGCCTGCCGTACGGCGGGTTCGTCGCCCCGCAGGCTCAGCACCTGTCCGCCGAGCCGCTCGTACCAACGCACCGCGTCGGCCCGCGCGTCGGCCAGCTCACGCACCTGCCGGGCGGCGGTCTCGCGTCGCCACCAGGTGACGCCGCCGACCAGGAGAACCAGCAGGACCAGGACCCATACCATGCGTACGACGGTAGCGCCGCCAGCCAAGCAGCCGGCCTTACCGGCGATCCAGGTCACACCGGTGTCGTACGCGTTTGGCATGCTCAGCGACGTGGGAGTCGCGACGGTGCTGGTGGTGGTCGTCTGTCTCGGCGCCGGTGGCGCGGTCGGCTGGCTGGCCGCCCGCGCCCGCTCCGCCGCCGAGATCGCCCGACTGGACGCGACGCTGCGGGCCACCCGGGAGGGCGAGGGGCGGCTGGAGCAGTCGATGCGGGCGCTCTCCTACGAGGCGACCGCGCAGTCCCAGGAGGCGGTGGCCCGGGCGGTAGCGCCGCTGCACGAGACCCTGCGCCGCTACGAGCAGCGGGTGGTCGAGCTGGAACGCGACCGGGTCGACGCGTACGCCGAGCTGCGCGAGCAGGTGCGCTCGATGGGTGCGGTCTCCGGTGAGTTGCGTACCGAGACCAAACAGCTCGTGGCGGCACTGCGCGCACCCCAGGTTCGGGGGCGCTGGGGCGAGCACCAGTTGCGCCGGATCGTCGAGGCCGCCGGCCTGCTGGAGCACTGCGACTTCGCCGAGCAGGTCACCTCGACCGTCGAGGACCGGGTGGTCCGCCCCGACCTGGTGGTCCGGCTGCACGGCGGCCGGTCGGTGGTGGTGGACGCCAAGGCGCCGTTCGAGGCGTACCTGACCGCGATGGAGGCGCGGGACGAGCGCGGGCGGGACGCCCACCTGGACAACCACGCCCGCCACCTGCGGGCCCACGTGGACGCGCTGTCGGCCAAGGCGTACTGGTCGGCGTTCGCGCAGACCCCGGAGTTCGTGGTGCTCTTCGTCCCGGCCGACCCGTTCCTCGACGTCGCGATGCAGCGGGACCCGACCCTGCTGGAGCACGCCTTCACCCGCAACATCGTGCTCGCCACCCCGGCCACCCTGGTCGCCCTGCTCCGCACGGTGGCGTACGCCTGGCGTCAGGAGGCGCTCGCGGCCAACGCGGTGGCGGTGCACACGCTGGCGCGCGAGCTGTACGGGCGACTGTCCACTCTGGGTGAACACGTGGCAAAGCTCGGCGGTTCGCTCGGCTCGGCCGTGACCGCTTACAACCGTGCCGTCGGCTCGTTGGAGTCGCGGGTGCTGGTGAGCGCACGCAAGCTGGCCGACCTTGGCGTGTCGGGCGAGGAGCTGTCCGCGCCGGCACAGGTCGAGCTGACCACCCGCCAATTACAGGCTCCGGAGCTGACCGATAAAGGCCAGCACGAGATTCACAGAGAGTAGCCGGATCGTAGCATAGGAATATACGAATGCCATTCGATCAATGTCACGGGCTGGTCACAACGATCTCAGGAGTAGTGACAGGATCGGGCCTGACGCGAAGGATGCGCTCACACGTGCCCTGTTTCTAAGGGCCCTGTTCTCTGGAGGAAGAGAACGTGAGTAAACCCCGCACCTGGAGTCGGCGTACCTCCGCCGGCCTCCTCGCGTCAGTCGTGGCGGCGGGCGCCATGACACTGACGGGTGGTGTCACCACCGCCAGCGCCAACCCGTCGACCGAAGCCGACGTTCTCAAGGGGACCCCCACTGACACGTTGGGTTCCCACGATCTCGAACTGCTCGCCAAGGCCGAGGCCAACCGCGAGCAGGACGTCACGGTGATCGTGGCGACGGACAAGGGTGAGGCCAAGGATGTCGCGGCGGAGCTGAAGAAGCTCGGTGGCGTCATCGGCAAGCAGGTGGACGGTGTCGGCTACGTCCGCGCGCGCATTCCCACCAGCGCCGTCCTCAAGGCCGCCAAGCTGCCCGGCGTCTCCGCACTGGACCTGAACGAGACGATCCAGTTGCCGAAGCCGGAGCCGGTGAAGGCGGGCGCCAAGGCGGCGGTGACGGCGAGCGGGCCGGGCGCGGACACCGCCGCGGTCAACCCGTACATGCCGACCAGCGAGACCGGCGCGGTCGCCTTCAAGCAGGCGCACCCCGAGTGGGACGGGCGGGGGGTGACCATCGGCATCATGGACTCCGGCGTCGACCTGGACAACCCGGCGCTGCAGACCACCACCACCGGCGAGCGGAAGATCGTCGACTGGTTCACCGCCACCGACCCGCTGTTCGACAGTGACGCGACCTGGCGGGCGATGCTGACCGACGTCACCGGACCGGCCTTCAACTACGGCGGGACGAGCTGGACCGCGCCGGCCGGGACGTACAAGATCAACCGGTTCTCGGAGAACATCACCGCGGCGAGCTCGCCCGGCGGTGACGTCAACCGGGACGGCGACACCACCGACGCGTTCGGTGTGCTCTACGACCCGGTGAGCCACGACATCCGGGTCGACGCCAACCAGAACCGCGACTTCAACGACGACCCGGTCATGCGGCCGTACGGCGAGCGCTACGACGTCGGTCACTTCGGTACCGACAACCCGGCCACCGCCGTCCGCGACCAGATCCCGTTCGTGGTCGAGTACCGCGAGGACGTCGACGTCACCCCCGCCGGCCTGCCCGGCGTCGCCGACTTCGTCAACATCGGCATCATCGAGGACGAGCACGGCTCGCACGTCGCCGGCATCACCGCCGCCAACGACATGCTGGGCAACGCGAACTTCGACGGCGCCGCCCCCGGCGCCAAGCTGGTCTCCGCCCGCGCCTGCTCCTGGGGCGGTGGCTGCACCGCCGCCGCGCTGACCGACGGCATGGTCGACCTGGTCGTCAACCGCGGCGTCGACGTGGTCAACATGTCGATCGGTGGCCTGCCGACGCTGAACGACGGCAACAACGCCCGGGCGCAGCTCTACGACCGCCTGATCCAGGACTACGGCGTCCAGATGTTCATCTCGGCCGGCAACGACGGTCCGGGCGTGAACACCCTCGGCGACCCGTCCACCGCGACCGACGTGGTCAGCGTCGCGGCCGGCATCAGCCAGGAGACCTACCTGGCCAACTACGGCTCGGAGACCCGTACGCCGTACCAGTTGTTCAACTTCTCCTCGCGCGGGCCGCGTGAGGACGGTGCCTTCAAGCCGAACATCACCGCGCCGGGGTCGGCCCTGTCGACCACGCCGGTGTGGCAGCCGGGCATCCCGGTCGCCGAGGCCGGTTACCAGCTCCCGCCGGGCATCCAGATGATCAACGGCACCTCGATGTCCTCGCCGCAGGCGACGGGCGCGGCGGCGCTGCTGCTCTCGGCGGCGAAGGCCACCGGCAAGGACGCTTCCCCGACGAAGCTCCGCAAGGCGATCTACTCCTCCGCCACCTGGATCGACGGGGTCAGCGCGCAGGGTCAGGGCAACGGCAAGTTCAACGTGCCGGGCGCCTGGGACCTGCTCGCCGGTGGCTTCGACGTTCGTGGCTACCAGGCGGCCGCACCGGTCTGCACCCCGCTCTCCGACTTCCTGGTGACCCCGGACAAGGGCGTCGGGATCTACAACCGGTGCGCGGTGACCGAGGGCGGCCAGCGGCCGGACGTGGCGAAGAAGTACACCGTCAAGGTCACCCGGACCACCGGGGCCAACAAGGACATCAAGCACACGGTCCGCTGGGTCGGCAACGAGGCCGGCGTGTTCCGTAACGCGCCGAAGAACCTGATCCTCCCGCTGAACAAGACCGTGACCTTCACGATCGAGTCGCGGGCCGGCGTCGGCTCGCACAGCGCGATCATGCAGGTGGACGACCCGGCGACCTCGATCGTCGACTTCGCCTTCCTCAACACGGTCGTCATCTCCAACGTGCCGACGAAGCCGAACTTCGACTTCACCGCCAGCGGCACGGTCGACCGCAACCTCTCCAAGTCCTTCTTTGTCACCGTGCCCGAGGGCGCGGCGGCGCTGCAGGTCAACCTGACCGGGGTGGCCCCGGGCTCGCAGACCCGCTTCATCGCGAACAGCCCGTACGGCGTCCCGGTGGAGAGCACCTCGAGCCTGAACTGCTACACCAACTTCTCCGACGCCGCGGTCTGCAAGCCGGACGAGCGGTCGTACCTGAACCCGGTTCCGGGTGTCTGGGAGATCGAGGTGGAGTCCCGCCGTACCTCCGGCCTGCTGGAGAACCCGTTCGCGCTGCAGGCCCGGATCCAGGGCGTCGCGGTGCAGCCGTCCGTGGTCGAGCTGCCCAGCGTCACCGCCGGTCAGCCCACCCCGGTCACCTGGTCGCTGAGCAACACCTACGGCCCGGTCACCGTCTCCGGCCAGGGCGGCGCGCTCGGTAGCGTCGTGTCGCAGCGTCCGACCATCGCCAACCACGAGGTGCAGACCTTCGAGGTGGCGGTGCCGGCCGGTGCCACCCGGCTCGACGTCGCGATCGGCAACACCAGCGACCCGGGCGCGGACCTGGACCTCTTCGTCTACCGCAACGGCACGCTGGTCGGGCAGGCCGCTGACGGGGACTCGGAAGAGGCGGTGTCGCTGGCGAACCCGCCCGCGGGCGTCTACACGGTCGAGATCGACGGGTACGCCGTACCCGCCGGCACCACCGCGTACGACTACCGGGACGTGTTCTACTCGGCCGCGCTCGGCAACATCTCGGCGTCGGGCACCTGGGTGTCCCTGCCGAAGAACGGCTCCACCGGCAGCGTCACCGGCGCGGTCACCGTGCTGAGCGCACCGCCGGCCGGCCGGCAGCTCTTCGGTGAGCTCCAGATCGTGACCAGCGAGGGCGCGGTCGTCGGCCGCGGCAACGTGGCGATCGGCTCGGTCAACTAACCGTTCGAGAACAGACGTGGAGCCCGTCCCCGGTCGGGGGCGGGCTCCACGTTTTCCGGTCACCGCGCGACGGGGTGGGTGTCAGGCGGGCCTGACGCTCTCCACCAGCAACGGGGTGCCCTGCTGGCAGGTGGTCATCAGGCCGGGTTGGAGCCGCCCGGTCACGGTCACCCGGGCGCCGCTGCGGAGCTGGTCGCGCGGGCCGTTGACGAGTAGGTAGTTGTCGATCAGCAGGCAGTTCGGCTCGACCCCGGGGGTGACCACACCGGTCACGGTCATCGTGCCGGTCGGCGCGGAACCGCCGGGGGACTTGCTCGGGGTCGGCCGGCCGGTCGGACTGGCCGGGGCGGTGGAGTTGGCCGGCGGCAACGGTGGTTCGGCGTTCGGGTCACTGGGCTTGATGCTCGACAACGACGGTCCTCCTGAGGGGTTGACCGAAGGCGGGGTCGCGGATTCGCCGCAGGCGCCGAGGACCACGCAGACGGCAACCGCGGAGAACCCGATCCGGAACGACTTCATACGTACTCCGACGCGATCTCCCGGGCGGACGTTCCACCCGGGGCGTACGGACGCGGGGCGCGGCGGGGTCGGCGTACCGTGCTCTCCGGCCGACACCGTGACCCGCCTCAGCCGTTGCCGGCGCTGGCGGCGAGCGCGGCGGCCTCGGCGGACCGGGCCGCGGCGGCGGCCTTCATGTCGCGCTTGAGCTCCTGCGGCAGCGAGAAGGTGAGCCGCTCGTCGGCGGTGGTCACCTCGGCCACGTCGGTGAAGCCCCGCTCGGCGAGGTGGTCCAGGACCTGCATGACCAGTTCGTCCGGCACGCTCGCCCCCGAGGTCAGCCCGACCGTGCCGGCGCCGGCCAACCACTCGTCGGAGATCTCCGAGGCGTAGTCGACCAGGTAGCCCGCCCGGGCACCGGCGTCGACGGCCACCTCGACCAGCCGGATCGAGTTGGACGAGTTGCGCGACCCGACCACGATCACCACGTCACAGTCGGCGGCGATCTGCTTGACCACGTGCTGGCGGTTGGAGGTGGCGTAGCAGATGTCGTCGCTGGGCGGGGACTGGAGCAGCGGCAGCCGTTGCTTCAGGCGGGCCACGGTCTCCATCGTCTCGTCCACCGAGAGCGTGGTCTGGGAGAGCCAGACGACCTTCGCCGGGTCCCGTACGGTGACCTGGTCGACACTGTCCGGCCCGTCGACGAGCTGGATGTGCGCCGGGGCCTCGCCGGCCGTGCCGACGACCTCCTCGTGCCCCTCGTGACCGATCAGCAGGATGTCGTAGTCGTCGGCCGCGAACCGCCGTGCCTCGTGGTGGACCTTGGTGACCAGCGGGCAGGTCGCGTCGATCGCCCGCAGTGAGCGCTCCTTGGCCTGCTCGTAGACCTCGGGCGCCACGCCGTGCGCGGAGAAGATCACCGTGGCGCCCTCCGGCACCTCGTCGTTCTCCTCGACGAAGATCGCCCCCTGCCGCTCCAGGGTCTGTACGACGTGCTTGTTGTGCACGATCTGCTTGCGTACGTAGATCGGCGCGCCGTAGAGCTTGAGCGCCTCCTCGACGGTCTGCACCGCCCGGTCGACGCCGGCACAGTAACCTCGCGGCTTGGCCAGCAGCACGCGCTTGCGGGTCTGGGAAGTCGCCTCAGCCTCGATCACAGGCTCAGTCTACGTGCCGATCCGGGCCGGGGCGGCGGGCCGCCGCAGCACCTCGCCAGCGCCACCCGGCCGGCGTGCGGCGGGGCGGGGCGGGCCGGCACCGTCGGTGGCCCGCCGTAGGCTGACCGGATGACCGAGGCCGGCGCCCCGCGCAGCACCCCCGACGAGCCGTGGCCGGTCCGGGTGGTCAGCCAGAAGGTGAGCGCCTGGATCGCCAAACTCGGCTGGGTATGGGTGGACGGCCAGGTCGCCCAGATCAACCGCCGCCCCGGCGCCGCCACCGTCTTCCTCACCCTGCGTGACCCGTCGGCCGACCTCAGCCTCACCGTCACCACCAGCCGGGACGTGCTCGACGCCGGTGCCCCGGAGCTGGCCGAGGGCGCCCGGGTGGTGCTGCACGCAAAACCGGAGTTCTACGCCGGGCGGGGCACGCTCAGCCTGCGTGCCGACGAGATCCGGCAGGTGGGGCTCGGCGAGTTGCTGGCCCGGCTGGAGAAGCTGAGGAAGCTGCTCGCCGCCGAGGGGCTGTTCGACCGGTCCCGCAAGCGGCGGCTGCCGTTCCTGCCGAACCGGGTCGGTCTGATCACCGGCCGGGCCTCGGCCGCCGAGCGGGACGTCCTGCTCAACACCCAGCGCCGTTGGCCGGCGGTGGACTTCCGGACGGTCAACGTCGCCGTACAGGGGCCGACGGCGGTGCCGCAGATCATCGACGCGCTGCGCGTACTCGACGCGGACGAGAGCGTGGACGTGATCGTGCTGGCCCGGGGCGGCGGCGGGGTGGAGGATCTGCTCCCCTTCTCCGACGAGGCGCTCTGCCGGGCCGTTTTTGGCTGCCGTACGCCGGTGGTCAGCGCGATCGGGCACGAGAGCGACGCCCCGCTGGTGGACTACGTCGCCGACCTGCGCGCCTCCACCCCGACGGACGCGGCCAAACGGATCGTGCCCGACCTGGCCGAGGAGCAGCGGCTGATCGGCCAGGCCCGGCACCGCCTCGATCGCGCCGTACGCAATCTTCTCGACCGGGAGACGCACCGACTCGACGGGCTGCGCTCCCGACCGGTGCTCGCCCGTCCCCAGGTCATGCTCGACCAGCGGGCGGCCGACACCGGCGCGCTGCGCGACCGGGCCGGTCGATGCCTCGACAGCCGACTGACCGCCGCCACCGGGGAGCTACGTCAGACCGTGGCCCGGCTCAGGGCCCTCTCCCCGGCCGCCACCCTGGAGCGCGGGTACGCCATCGTGCAACGCGCCGACGAGCAGGTGGTCCGCGCGGCCGACGAGGTGGCCGGCGGCGACCAGCTCCGGATCCGCCTGGCCGACGGCGAGCTGACCGCGACGGTGGACGGGCAGCCGTGACCGCCGGGCAGCCGTGATTGCCGGGCACCCACGATTGGCCGTGACCGGCGCGTACCGATCAGACGAGGGCGGTCGTGGGTCAGGAGCGGGCCGGGATCGCCGTGTACCACGCGAAGATGGGACATCATGACCAAAGAGCAGAAGCGCACCACCGGGTCGGACGAGCGGCCGAGCTACGAGCAGGCGCGCGCGGAGCTGGCATCGGTGGTGGAGCGGTTGGAGACCGGCGGGATCTCGCTGGAGGAGTCGCTGGCGCTCTGGGAACGCGGCGAGCGGCTGGCCGAGATCTGCCAGCACTGGCTGGACGGCGCCCGGGACCGGATCGACGCCGCCCGGCGGGCCCGGGAGAGCGGCACACCCGCCTGAGCCGGGGCCCCTCGCGAGCGCCTGACCTGAACGGCTCGCGACGGTGTGACGGGGCGACGACGTCCACCCCGTCACACCGGGCAGAACCCAGGCGGAAGCTACTTCAGCATCTCGTACAGCTCGGCCGGCGCCTCGACCACCTCGGTGGCCGGCGGCGCCTTCGGAGCCGGGGCGGCACCGTAGTCGGAGTAGCTGACCCGCAGCTCCTGGGCGGCGGTCTTGCCCACCGCGGGCACCTTGATGGTCAGCTCGGTGAGCCGGCCCTGCGGGTCGACCTTGGCCTCGAACGGAAGCTTGCTGGCCGCCGCGCCGAGATCGCTCACAATCGATCCGCCGACCAGGCTCGCGTCGGATGCCCTGGCCAGGTCGATGTGACCCACGTAGCCCCCGTCGCCGCTGCTCCGCACGTCGACGATGGCCTGGGTGAGCGTCGCGGCTCCGGCCGGGTCGACGTCCGAGAAGTCGAAGTCGAGCAGGGCGGCGCCGGAGATCCTGGTCTTGTCGAGGTGGTGGTACTTGCCGGTGGCGAGCAGGTCAAGGCCGGGGAGCGCGCTCAGGCCGTTTCCCTCGACCTTGGCCCACCCGTCCGTACCGATGTAGATGATGTCCGTCGCGATCGAGCTGCCGGCGACGCCGAAGGTCATCTTCATCCGGGCACTCTGGCTGGGCGCGTGCACCACACCCTCGCCCTGCGTGCTGGCGCTCCTGATGACAAAACTGAAGTTGCCCTTGGCGATCTCCGCCGTGGAGGCGAGCAGGGCCTGCTTGGGGTCGGTGGAGGTGGCGGGGCTCTGCGACGTGGCGGTCTTCGCTCCCCCCGGTTCGCACGCGGCGATTCCGGGAACGAGCAGAGCTGCGCTGACGAGAACGGTGACGCTCGAGCGCCGAATTCTCACGTGGAAATCCCCTTCAGGATGTCTCCGGCGTCAATGCGCCGCTGGTCGAACGGCCGTAGCCTAACGCCTGGGCATCCCCTACACAGAAACCCTTAAGTATTACATAAAACTCGCGGATTTCTGCCATAAATCAGCTCGCGTCTAGCGCAGAGATCTCGCGTCTAGCGCAGAGATCCGGCCAGATCCTGAAGTTCGCTCTCCTTGGCCGAGCCGACCACGATCACCGTCCGCCCAGGCTCCATCAGCACGAGGGCCCGCTCGCTGGCCCGTGCGGTGTACCGCATCCAACTCCGCCCGCCCACCTCAAAGGCCCCCTGCGGCTGGCCCTTGGCGGTCAGCTCGTTCGGCAACAACCGCTCGACCGGCACGTTGCTCTGCACCACCTGCACGGCACCGCCGTCCGGGCTCAGGTAGCCCAGGCGCAGCGTCACCGCCCCGTCGGGGCGTTGAAGGGTGGCGGTCACGCTCTGCCACCCGTCGGTCAGACCCGCCGGCTCGCTCACCGGAAAGGCGTTGATCGACCGGGCCTGGGCGAGGGTCGGCGCGGGATCGACCTGGGTCGGCTGGTCACCGCCGAGGAAAACCCGGTAGAAGCCGATCAGCAGGGCAATCGGGATCAGCAGGACCAGCAACGAGATGGCCATGTCCTTCGGCGACCGCTCCGCCCGGGTGGCCGCCTGGACCACTTCCTCGGTCGCAGGCGTGTCCATCGTCACAACCCCGGCCGAACCCTTCGGGGTACGGGCGACCGAAGCCGAGGGCTGGTCACCCGGAGTGACGTCACTTGACCCGAGCCCGCCCGGTGCCTGAGCACTCTGGGTACGGTCGTCTGGGGTGCCGTCGTTCGAATCGCGGTCAACTGGCGCAGCGGAGTCCACGTACCCATAGTGACAGCCATGCCGGCCGCTGCGATCTGGACCACCCACGCCCGCACCTGATCCACGTTCGCGTCCATGCCAGGATCTAATGACATGGCCGGCGGCAGGCTCGGCCTTCTGCCGGTTCACCCCGCACCGTCGCGAGGAGGAGCCCCGCCATGACCGTCACCAGGACCCGAATTCCGCAGGATCTGGACCGCAACCTCGCTCTCGACCTGGTCCGGGTGACCGAGGCGGCGGCGATGGCCGCCGGCCGCTGGGTCGGCCGGGGCGACAAGGAGGGCGGCGACGGCGCCGCCGTCGACGCCATGCGCAAGCTGATCAACTCGATCCCGATGCGCGGGGTGGTGGTGATCGGTGAGGGCGAGAAGGACAACGCCCCGATGCTCTTCAACGGCGAGTCGGTCGGCGACGGGACCGGTCCCGAGGTGGACGTGGCGGTCGACCCGGTGGACGGCACCACGCTGATGAGCAAGGGCATGCCGAACGCGCTCGCCGTACTCGCGGTGGCCGAGCGCGGGGCGATGTTCGACCCGAGCGCGGTGTTCTACATGGAGAAGATCGCGGTCGGCCCGGCGTACGCGGACGCGATCGACATCAACGCCGGGGTGGCCGACAACCTGCGCCGGATCGCCGAGGTGAAGGACAGCGAGGTGTCCGACGTCACCGTCTGCGTCCTGGACCGACCGCGCCACGAGGGCCTGGTCCGGGAGATCCGCCGGGCCGGGGCCGGCATCCGGTTCATCTCCGACGGTGACATCGCCGGCGCGATCGCGGCGGCCCGGGGCGAGTCCGGGGTCGACGTGCTGATGGGGATCGGCGGCACCCCCGAGGGCATCATCGCCGCCTGCGCACTCAAGTGCATGGGCGGCGCGATGCAGGCGAAGCTCTGGCCGCAGGACGAGGCCGAGCGGGCGAAGGCGCTGGCCGCCGGGCACGACCTGGACCGGGTGCTGCACACCGACGACCTGGTCTCCGGGGACAACTGCTTCTTCGTCGCCACCGGCGTCACCTCCGGCGACCTGCTGCGCGGGGTGAGTTACCGGGCCGGTGGGGCGTACACGCAGTCGATCGTGATGCGCTCCAAGAGCGGCACCATCCGGGTGATCGACTCCTACCACCGGTTGGAGAAGCTCAACCTCTACTCGGCCGTCGACTACGACGGCCGTCCCCTGGCCGAGCAGGAATGAGCCTGCTCAACACGCGTTTCACCGCGAAGACCCCCGGAACCACTCCCGGGCTGCGCCGCGCCGGGGCCGTCGGGCTCGCCCTCGTCTCCGGCGGCGCCGTCGCCGTGCAGTCACGGATCAACGGCGAACTCGGCGTACGCCTGCACGACGGCATCGCGGCGGCGGTGGTCTCCTTCGGCATCGGGTTGGTCACGCTCGCCGCCCTCGCCTTCGGCAGCCCCGCCGGGCGCCGTCACCTCGGCGTGTTCCGGTCGGCCCTGCGGGACGGCTCGCTGCGCCCCTGGCAGTGCCTCGGCGGCGCCTGCGGCGCGTTCATGGTGGCCAACCAGGGACTGACCGTCGGGCGGCTGGGCGTGGCGATCTTCACCGTGGCCGTGGTCGCCGGGCAGTCGGCGAGCAGCCTGGTGGTCGACCGGGCCGGGATCGGCCCCGCCGGGCGGCAACGGGTCACGGCTGCCCGGCTCGCTGGAGCGGCGCTCACCGTACCCGCGGTGTTCCTCGCGGTGGGCGACCGTCCGGACGACCCGGCCGGGCTCGCCCTGGCCCTGCTTCCCCTCCTGGCCGGCCTGGGCCTGGCCTGGCAGCAGGCGGTCAACGGTCGGGTCCGGGCCGCCGCCGGCAGCGTGCTGACCGCCACCCTGGTCAACTTCGCGGTCGGTACGGCGGCGCTGCTGGTCGCGTTCGCGGTGAGCACCGCCGTACGCGGTTGGCCGACCGGCGGACTGCCCGGCGAGCCCTGGCTCTACCTCGGCGGCCCGATCGGGATCCTCTTCATCGCGGTCGCCGCCGCCCTGGTCCGATTCACCGGCGTGCTGCTGCTCAGTCTGGCGACCATCGCCGGTCAGGTGGTCGGCGCCGTCCTGATCGACCTGTTCGCCCCCGGCAACGCCAGCTCTCCGGGCCCCTTCACCCTGCTCGGCGCGCTCCTCACCCTGACCGCCGTCCTAGTGGCCAGCCGCCGCCCCCGCAGCGGGTAAGGAAGGGCCCCTTCCTATCGTTTTTTGTATAGGAAGGGGCCCTTCCTAACGCTTGTCGTGCGGGGTCGCCGCGATCGTCTCGCGCAGGGCATCGTCGTACGGGGTGGGCTCGATGCCGAACCGCGCGGTGGCGGCCGACGAGTCCAGCCGGAACGGCCGGTCGAACTGGTACGACACCTCACGCAGCTCGCGTACGGTCGGGTCGAACAGGCCACCGAGCCAGAGCACCGGTGCCGGCATCCGGCTCAGCCGTGGGGCGGGCGCCCCGGCCAACTCCGCGACCCGGGTCGCGACCTGCCGGATCGATGCCGGCGGTGCGCTCGGCACGTGCCAGGCCCGTCCCCAGGCGCCCTCGTCGTCGGCGGCGGCGACCAGGGTACGGGCAGCGTCGCCCACGTACGTCCAACTGTGCGGCGCGTCGAGATCTCCCGGTACGGTGGCCCGTCGCCCGGCCAGCACCCTCGGAATCACCAGCACGTTCAGCGTGGTCTGCGCACCCGCGCCGAGGTAGTCCGAGCCACGTACCTCGGTGGCCCGGATCCGGCCAGCCTGGTGGGCGGCGAGCGCGTCCTGCCACATCTCGACGCGCACCCGGCCCTTGACCGAGTTGGGGCGCAGTGGCATGTCCTCGGTCATCGGCCGGTCGACCGGGCCGTAGCCGTACAGGTTGCTGACGGTGGCTAGGACCGGGCCGGACCGTTCGGCCGCGTGGAGCAGGGCGGCGGCGAGCGGCGGCCAGTCGACCGGCCAACGGTAGTAGGCCGGGTTGGCGCAGTTGTGCAGCGCCACCGCCCCGGCCGTCAGGTGCTCCAACCGCTCGGCGTCGGTCGCGTCGGCGGCCACCCGTTCGATCGCCGGGTGTTCGGGGCCGGAGCCTCGCCGGGTGACCAGACGCACCCGATCGCCCCGCCCGGCCAGCAGCCGGGCAACGGCCGAACCGACCGGACCCGCGCCGACAACCACGTGCAACGACATGTTTGCCACCTCTTCGGATCAAGGAACCGATGCGAGAGCAGTGTTCTCTGGCCAGGTCACGAAGCCTGGCACGGCTCGATCCGTACGTCAAGAGCAGTGCTCTCGTTTTGGATAACCGATCTCACCTCTGGCAGAGTGGCACCATGTCCGCACCTTCGATCCGGGCCCGGGTACGCGCCGAGCTGACCGAGGAGATCAAGTCGGTGGCCCGCCGACACCTCGCCACCGACGGCGCCAACCTCTCGCTCCGCGCGGTCGCCCGTGACCTGGGCATGGTCTCCTCCGCGCTCTACCGCTACTTCGCCAGCCGGGACGAGTTGCTCACCGCGCTGATCCTCGACGCGTACCGGGCCCTCGGCGACGCGGCCGAGCAGGCCGACACAGCCCAGCAGGCCGACACAGCCGAGCAGGCCGACACAGCCGAGCAGGCCGACACAGCCCAGCACGCCAAAGCAGCCCAGCGGACCAACACGCCCGAGCACGGCAGCACCGCCGAGCAGGGCAGAACAGCCGACCAGGCCGGGACAACCCAGCCGAAGACGGAACCCCGTGCGCGCTGGCTCGCCGTCTGCCGCGCGGTACGGGAGTGGGCGCTACAGCACCCGGCCGAGTACGCGCTGATCTACGGCAGCCCGGTGCCGGGCTACGTCGCCCCGCCGGAAACGACCATGCAGGCCCAGCGGGTGCCACTGACTCTGGCCCGCATCCTGGTCGACGCTGCCGCTGACGGGCGTCTCGGGGCACCGGCCACAACCGTGCCGCCGACCACAACCGTGCCGCCGGCCCCGGTCCGGGCCGACCTGGCCCGGCTCATGACCCAGGTCGACACGGTCCAGATCGGTGGGACCCTGACCGAGGAGGAGCTCGCCAGGGGACTCGCCGGCTGGCATCAGCTCTTCGGCCTGCTCAGCTTCGAGATCTTCGGCCGGCTCGAACAGGTCGTCGAGCACCGCGAGCCCTATTTCGACCATCAGATGCGGCTGATGGCCGACCTGGCCGGCCTCCCCTGACAATCCTCCTCCGCCAGCGCTCCTGACCGACCCCGCTCCGGCCCGAGCACCGGCCGGGGATGGTCGCGAAGCGGCCGGCACGCCGACCGGGTCTCACCGGGGCGCCCGAACGGCAGGTGACGGACGCCGACCGAGGCCCGGCGGAGGCCGGCGAGCGCCGGAGCGCCTGCCGCCGGGAGGTGCGACGGTCAGCCGGCGTCGGACGAGTGCCCGGGGAAGAGGTGCGCGGCGGGGTCGATGATCACTGCCGCGTTGTTGACCGCGGTCGCCGCCTCGCCGAACCCGGTGGCGATCAACCGGACCTTGCCCTGGTACTCGGTGATGTCACCCGCCGCGAAGACCCGGGGCAGGTTGGTGGCCATCGTGCTGTCGACCAGGATGTGTCGCTTGTCGAGCGTCAGCCCCCATTCGGCCAGGGGTCCGAGATCGGCGGTGAAGCCGAGCGCCGCCACCACGGTGTCGACCGGCACGGTCTCGGCGATCCCACCCTTTACCACGATGTCCGCGCCGGTCACCGCGTCAACGCCATGGATCTTGGTTACCTCGGCGTTGACCACGATGCGTACGGGCAGCTTTCGGACCCGGTCCACGGTCGCCGCGTGGGCCCGGAACTTCTCCCGACGGTGTACCAGGGTGATCGACTTGGCCAGTGGGGCCAGGGCCTGTGCCCAGTCGAAGGCGGAGTCCCCGCCTCCGATGATCAGCACGTCCTGACCGGCCAGGTCCGCCAGGTGCGGCACGAAGAAGACAACACCCCGACCGACGAACCCGTCCGACGCCGGCAGCGGGCGTGGTGTGAAGCTGCCCAGGCCACCGGTGACCAGCACCGCACCACAGGCCAGGTCCTCACCCTGGCTGAGGCTCAGCACCGGCAGGCCGGACCGGTACGACAGTCCCTCGGCCCGTACGCCGAGCAGGTATTCGGGGTCGAACGCGGCGGCCTGGACCACCAGGTTCGCGACCAGGTCCCGACCCTTGATCGACGGAAAGCCGGCCACGTCGTAGATGACCTTCTCCGGGTACATTGCGGTCACCTGGCCGCCCGGCTCGGGCAGCGCGTCGATGACGGCGACCGAGAGACCCCGGAAGCCGGCGTAGTAGGCGGCGAAGAGACCGGTCGGACCGGCTCCGATTATGGCGACATCGACCTCGCGCATGTGCTCACCGTCGCCTTCCGCCTACGGATCAACATCTGCTGATTTCGACCGTAGGTGGCCGGATGAGGCCGGGGCAAGACACGTCCCATTGCGGATTCGTCCCCCGACGGGCTCCCGAGGCTCCCCGGAGCGTCCCGCCGGCAGCGACGTGGTCGGCGGTCAGGGCAGGGTGAGCGTCGAGGTGGAGGAGTACGGGTCGCGGTCCGGCCGGCGCCGGAACAGGATCGCCGCGACCAGCCCGCCGATCAGCCCGAACAGGTGCCCCTGCCAGGAGATCGGCTCGTCGGTGGGTAGCACGCCGAACAACTGCCCGCCGTAGAGAAGCCCGACCAGCAGCACCACCGCGAAGTTCCACCAACTCCGCTCGACGATTCCCCGCATCAGCAGCAGGCCCAGGTAGCCGAAGATGATCCCGCTGGCGCCGACGACAACCGAGTTCGACGAACCGGTGAACCAGACCCCGAGGCCGCTGACAAACATGATCATCAGGGTGGAGTAGAGGAACCGGCGGGCTCCGGCGGCCAGCACGAACGTACCGAGCAGGATCAGCGGCACGCTGTTGCTGTAGAGGTGGTTGAAGCCGTGGTGCAGGAACGGCGCGAAGAAGACGCCGTCCAGGCCGTCGATCCGGTGCGGGATGATGCCGGCGGTGGTGTCCAGCCCGGCGTCGAGCCAGTAGTCGAATCCCTCGATGGCGAAGAGCACCGGCACCGCCGCGCACATGGCGACGAAGGCGCGCCCGAGGGCCGAGTAGAAGGCGTCGGTGCCGAACCGGTGCGGGTCACCACCGCCGCGGGATTCGAAAGTCACCTTCAAGTAGCTATCAGCTATCGCCGACAACCGCCACCCAACTCGTCACACCGGTCCCCGCCGCCGGGCGGTCGAGCGGAGAAGAGGGCGGGAAAAGATCGAGGGGACGGACCCTCGTCCGCCCCCTCGGTCCGGGTCACCGAACGGCGCTCAGTAGTGGCCGTTGTTCTGGAAGTAGGTCCACGCCCCACAGGGCGTGTCGTACCTGCCCTTGATGTAGCCCAGCCCCCACTCGATCTGGGTGGCGGGGCTGTTCTGCCAGTCCGAGCCGGCAGAGCTCATCTTGCTGCCGGGCAACGCCTGGGGGATGCCGTACGCGCCCGAGGGGTTGCTCGCCTTGTGGTTCCAGCCGCTCTCCTTGGTCCAGAGCTTCTCCAGGCAGGGCATCTCGGCGATCGGGAATCCGGCCTCCAGCATGAGCGCGCAGCCGATCGCCCGGTTGCCGCTGTACTCGTTGCACGAGGACGGGATCGGCCCGTCGTACGGCTTGGCGGGCGCGTTCGCCGCCTTCTGTGCCCGCTTCTTCCGGTCCGCCGCCGCGTCGGCCTTCTTGGCCCGTTCGGCGGCGGCCTTGGCGGTCTCGGTGGCCTTGCGGGCGGCTTCCCGCTCGGCCGCGAGTTGCGCCGCCATCGCCTGCTTGTGCGCCGCGTTGCGCTCACGCAACAACTGGAACTCCGCGCGCTCGGCATCGGCGACGAGTTGGGCGTCGATCCCGCTCTGCTGGGTTTCCCGGTCTTCGCCCAGGAAGTAGCCGCCGGCAACACCGACCAGCAGCAACGAAACCGCGAGCGCCCGGATGCCGTAGCGGCTCCACAGCCGACTCACGAAATGATCCCTTCGTCGGGGACAAGGACCGGCGCGATCCGGCCGGAGGGCCGGCACCTGCGCACCGCGAGCACCTCGATCCGCCCGGATCGCCGGTCCGTACGGCTCGTGACCGCCCGTACCGCTTCCCCCCGGGACCGGTTATCGGCGATCTCCGTGGGGCAGGAGTGCTCGAAGCACACCATCGCGCACAGCGAGTCGGCTGGGAAACCAACGACCTCGATTGTGATTTGGGCCACTCAAAATATCGGCACAAACTAGTCGCAAAGCCCCCGTTGGAGCGCCTACAGCGGGATGTCCTCCAGGAGATCGGTGACCACTTCCGCGATCGGCGACCGCTCCGAACGGGTCAGCGTGACGTGCGCGAAGAGCGGGTGGCCCTTGAGCGCCTCGATCACGGCGGTGACACCGTCGTGCCGGCCGACCCGGAGGTTGTCGCGCTGCGCGACGTCGTGGGTCAGCACCACCCGCGACCCCTGCCCCACCCGGGACAGCACGGTGAGCAGCACCCCGCGTTCCAGCGACTGCGCCTCGTCCACGATGACAAAGGCGTCGTGCAGGCTACGACCACGGATGTGGGTGAGCGGGAGCACCTCGAGCATGCCGCGCGCGAGCACCTCGTCCATCACGTTCTCGTGCACCACGGCGCCGAGCGTGTCGAAGACCGCCTGGGCCCACGGCGACATCTTCTCCGACTCGGACCCGGGCAGGTATCCCAGTTCCTGTCCACCCACCGCGTAGAGCGGGCGGAAGACGATCACCTTCTTGTGCCGGCGGCGCTCCATCACCGCTTCGAGCCCGGCGCAGAGCGCCAGGGCGGACTTTCCGGTGCCGGCCCTGCCGCCCAGCGACACGATCCCGATCGACTCGTCGAGCAGCAGGTCGAGGGCGATCCGCTGCTCCGCCGAGCGGCCCCGCAACCCGAACGCCTCGCGGTCGCCACGGACCAGTCGTACGGTCTTGTCCGGACCGACCCGACCGAGCGCCGAGCCTCGCGGCGAGTGCAGCACCAGGCCGGTGTGGCAGGGCATGCCGGCCGACTCGTCCAGGTCCAGCGGCTCGCCCGCGTAGAGCTGGTTGATCTGCTCCTCGCCCAACTCCAGTTCGGCCATGCCGGTCCAGGTCGGATCGCTGGCCTGACCGTGCCGGTACTCGTCCGCGACGAGGCCGACCGAGGCGGCCTTGACCCGCAGCGGCATGTCCTTGCTGACCAGGGTCACCTCGCGCCCCTCGGCGGCCAGGTTGAGGGCGACCGAGAGGATACGGGTGTCGTTGGACTCGTTGCGGAATCCGGGCGGGAGCACGGAGTCGTCGGCGTGGTTCAGCTCCACCCGCAGCGTGCCGCCCACGTCGTTGGTGGGCACCGGCTGGTCCAGCCGACCGTGCTTGATCCTCAGCTCGTCGAGCATGCGCAGAGCCTGCCGGGCGAACCAGCCCAACTCCGGATGGTGCCGCTTGCCTTCGAGTTCCGAGATCACCACCAGCGGGAGCACCACCTCGTGCTCCGCGAACCGGTGGAACGCGGCCGGATCGGAGAGCAGGACCGAGGTGTCCAGCACGTAGGCACGGGCGGCTGGAACAGGCTCCGGATCGGCCGGCGGGGCCGCGCTGGCCCTCCGCCCGCCTCTGGCACGGCCGGTCGTGGGAGTCGCGCCCGGGTCCTGGTCGGCCTTGGAGTTGGTACGGCGAGTCGTCACAGGCTGCTCCGGCGGGCGCGCATCCGGTCCGCCCGCGTTCCGCCTCGTCCGGTGCCCGGAACCACGGGGTCGGATGCGGGCCCCATGGATCAGTACGCGAAAGGTCCGGGCCGTCCGGTTGGCGTGGGAGGACCCCTCGCCATGTCTAGACGCTAGCTGCCGGATGCCCACGCGGCTAGGGCATGACGAATGCATCTCGCCATAGCCCGGCGCCCCGCCGTCGGCCCCCGTCACACCCGGCTACCAGGCACGGGGCGGCCGACCCCGCCTTGATCACCGAGCGCATCCGTCGTCGGGACCGGGGGTCCACCCGGACCCCCGGCCCCGACGACACGGAGACCGGCCGGGATGCATGCCCCCTGCGCGCACCCCGGCCGGTGGGACCACCGTCACCGGTCTGACGGGATCCCGACGGTGCGTGTCCGCCGCGGACGACGCACCGTGATCGCGGGTGACCGCTCACCCCACCGCGTTGCCGGCTACACGTTCCGGCCGGCGTACGCGTCGGTGGAATGCCGTCCGCCGTTGGTTGCGGTCCCCGCGAAAGAAGCACCGGTGTAGGTCGTGCCCTGGTCCGACCCGCCCGGATCGGAACTGGTGGTCTGCTGCCCCGTCGGCGGACCGGCGAGCACCGAGGCGATGGCCGCCTGGGCCTCGCGCCGGCGGCGGTTCCACGCCCCCCGGTCGCCGTCGAAGTAACCCTGTCGGTAGCCGAACCGGTAACCGATCCGGTAGCTGAGCTGTCCGTGCAACCGGCCGGCCGCGTAGCTGGACGAGCCCAGCAGGAGTACGAGGAAGACCGCGAAGAAGGGGCTCATCGCGGCACTCCGAGCCGTGCGCCTGCGCCGTTCATGAGTCCTCCGACTCGGTCGGGGTGGGATCGGTGATCAGCAACCGGTCGAGATCGTCGGTGCTCACCTCTTCGACCAGTTCCACGCTGATCCGGCAGCCGTCGAGCACGACCTCGGCCACGGAGGCCCGGCGGATCTCCCCGCCCGCGTCGTAGACCCGCACGCTCAGCTCGGGACAGCCCAGGTGCGTCCGCCAGGAGTTCCACTCGGCCCGGTCGCCGACGTTGAGCGAGAGGTAGCGGCACCCACGCGCCAGGTAGAGCCGCCACGGGGCGCTGAGTCCGGCCGCCACCCCCTCGGCGATCAGACCGAACGCCTGGGCACGGGTTGCGAGTTCGGTCACCGAATCCCTCCTGTCACGAGGAAGTGACCCACGTGAGGACAGATGGTCTCAAGCACGTGACACACGTTAGATCGTCCCACGTACGTGACAGTATCATCTTTTCGTCTGATTACCGTCAGACCTGCGTACCACTAGTCTGACCACGTGATACCCCTCAACACAAGCAGCAGGTCGTTTACCGGAATACCGACACAGGTGTCACGCGCGCGGCACGAAAGTGAGCCTCGCTCGGCGGAATCGGACGACTGGTCGTACCGTCACCGCGTGCCGGACAGTGCCCACGGGCGCAAGATCGCCTTCGCCGCCTTCGTACGCAAGGCCCTCGACGACGCCCGCGCCACCCGAGCGTGGACCGGCACGGAGGTCTCCCGCCGCACCGGCGTCTCCCGCCAGACCATCAACCGATGGGTACGCGGCGAATGGGCCAGTGATCCCGAGGCCGAGCGCGTCGTCGCGTTCTGTGAGGGACTCGGCCTCAGCCCGACCGCCGCGTTCGGCGTACTCGGCTGGGACCGGACCACTCCGGCACGACCCGCCCCGAGCGCCCCTCCGATGGACCCGGACGTCGAGGCGCTGCTCCGCCGGCTGGTTGATCCGAATGTCTCCGAGGCGGAGAAATTTCACATCAGGGAGACAATCAGATATCTCGCCTACCGGCCTGCCTTGCAGGTAGATGCCCGAAAAGGAGGTAAACGGGCAGGCTAGTTCCTCAGATGGCGCAAGAATCACCATGCTTCTCATGCGTACCGCACCAGCATCTGAATACGCACGCTAACGTGCCTTTTTGTACTGCTTGGGCTCGTCGTCGGCGGGGGGACGGGACAAAGCCGAACCCAGCCCTGCGGGACAGAAGGAGGGGTCTAACCATGACCCTGAAATGGATGGCAGTCATGGTCGCGGCGGTGTCGGTGACACTGTGCGTGACCGCCAACGTCGTGCTCGGCAGCGTTAACGGCGCGGAACTGCCGGTCGTGGTGAACATGATCGCCCTCACCGCCACCGGCGTCGCGACCGTACTTGCCTTCGTCGCCGACCTGCACGAGCGGCTCAACGAGCGCGTGACCGCGCTCACCGAATTCCTCATCGCCCGGCTGAACGAGCTCGACAGCCACACCGGCGACCGCAACACCGGTTTTGTCGAGGGTTACCTGCTCAGCCACCCCGACCCGTCGGTAGTGCCGATCGGGCCGCGCCTCCACAGCCGCCGGGCCGTGCTCGGAGGCGACGACTGAAGGTTCAGCTGGACGCCATCTAAGACGGTAACGACCGGGGTACGCTGACGCCCGTGCGGCCGATCAACGCGGGTAATCAGCGCCCGACCCGTCCCCTGACAGCGGAACAGGCCTGGCAGGCCACCACTGGCCGGGCCGGGCAGTGCGTGCTGTTCTTCGACTTCGACGGCACCCTTGCCCCGGTTCTCGACGATCCGACCGCGGTCCAGCCGGCGCCGAAGGTCCTCGCGGCCCTCGACGCCCTGGCCGGGTTGGTGCAACGGGTCGCCATCGTCTCCGCCCGTCCGGTCGAGTTCCTCCGCGACCACTTCGCCGGGCTCGGCGACGTGGACCTCTACGGCCTCTACGGCCTGGAGCACAGCCACGGCTCCGGGGAGACGGTGACCGAGGAGGCGGCCCTGCCCTGGGTGCCGACCATGGCCGAGCTCGCCCAGCAGGCCCGGGACGAACTGCCCGCCGGCACCCTGGTCGAATACAAGCGACTCTCCGTCGCCCTGCACTACCGCACCGCGCCGCAGCTCGCGCAGGCGGTCGAGTCCTGGGGCCGGGAGCAGGCCGAACGCCGTGGCCTGCGGGTGCAGATCGGTCGCATGGTGATCGAGATCAAGCCGCCGGTCGACCGCGACAAGGGCATGGTGATCGGCGAAGCCGTACGGGACGCCGGCTGCGCCTGGTACTTCGGCGACGACGTCTCCGACATCAAGGCGTTCGCCGCCCTGCGGGCCCGGGAGGAGAGCCACCCGGACTTCTTCGGCGTCTGCGTCGCGGTCGCCAACCCGGAGACCGGCGCCGAGGTCTCCACCGCCGCCGACCTCACCATCGACTCCCCCGAAGCACTCGGCGACTTCCTCACCGAAGCGGTGCACCGGTTCAACTAGCCCCGGCTCCGCCCCGGCGGCCCGCGACGGTCAGACGCCGTACCGGCGCTGGCGGCTGGCGTACGAGCGGAGTGCGCGGAGGAAGTCGACGTGGCGGAAGTCGGGCCAGTTCGCGTCGCAGAAGTAGAACTCGGAGTGGGCGGACTGCCAGAGCAGGAAGCCGGAGAGGCGCTGCTCCCCGCTGGTCCGGATGACCAGGTCCGGATCGGGCTGCCCCCGGGTGTAGAGGTGCTCGGCGATGTGTTCGACGTCGAGCACCTCGGCGAGTTCCTCGATGGTGCCGCCGGCCGCCGCGTGTTCGTAGAGCAGGGAACGTACGGCGTCGGCGATCTCGCGCCGGCCGCCGTACCCGACCGCGATGTTGACCTGGGCGCCGCCGGCGCGTTCCTGCGTACGCTCCTCCGCGGCCTTGAGCGCGGTGGCGGTCTGTGCCGGTAGCAGGTCCAGTGCGCCGACCATCCGCAATCGCCAGGGGTTGCCCTCCTCGGCCAGTTCGACCACCAGGTCTTCGATGATCTGGAGCAGCGGGTCCAGTTCGCTGGCGGGCCGGCGGAGGTTGTCGGTGGCGAGCAGATAGAGGGTGACGTGCCCGATGTCGGCTTGGTCACACCAGTCCAGAACGTGTTTGATCTTGGCTGCGCCGACCCGGTGGCCGTCGTTCGGGTCGACGTAGCCCATCTCGCGGGCCCATCTCCGATTGCCGTCACACATGACGCCGACGTGCCGTGGCACCGGCTTACCGGCGAGCCTCGCCGCCAACCGCCGTTCGTACGCTGAGTAGACCAGGTCCCGCAGAGTCATCCCTTGCAGACTAGCGACCGAAATCCCGGGCCGAGCCGGGGGCGCCTATCCGTGGGCCGCGAGTCCGCCCCCGATCCGGCGGGCGGTACGCAGGTCCAGCACCCCGTCGCCGAGCCCCAGCTCGACCATCACCCGGAACACCCGCTCGTCCTCTCCGGCGGCGCGGACGGCCGCGTCGACGACCCTGCGGTACCGGGCCAGTCGGGCCACCGCCGAACTGTGCCGCAGGTGCCGGCCGAGCCGGCGGCGCAGCAGGTCGGCGTAGCGGGCGGCGGCGCGGTGCGGCGTGCCGGCGGTGACCGTACCGGCGAGGGCGCCGGAGAGCACGGCGTAGAAGATCCCCTCGCCGGTGAACGGGTTGACCAGGGAGAGCGCGTCCCCGGCGAGCACGATCCGACCCCGGCCGGGTGGCGGTCGCCGGGTGGAGAGCGGCAGGTGGTGGGCTCGCAGGTCGGTCGCCGTCCCGGTGGCCACCCCGGGCAGCAGCGCGTGCAGGCCGTCGAGCAGGCGGGTCCGGCTGACCGGGAAGCCCCGGAGAACCTCGCCGTAGCCGACGTTGGCCCGGCCGTCACCGATCGGGAAGGACCAGGCGTACGCCGGCCACTCGGCGCCGGAGGTGACGATCTGCTGCTCGACGGGGCCGGCGGCGGCCGGCGCGTAGCCCCGGATGGCGATGGCGAGGTGTCCGTCGGGGTTGTTCGGGTGGCCCAGCGCGCGGCGGACGGTGGAACCGGCGCCGTCGGCGCCGACCACGGCCCGTGCCGACAGGACGCCGTCGATCACCACCCGGTCGTCGCGCGCTTCGATCCGGCGTACGGTGTGCCGTCGCAGTTGCGCGCCGGCCGCCACCGCCGCGACCACCAGGCGTGCGTCGAAGACCCGCCGGGGCACCGTGTACGCGGCCCGGGGCAGCGGGCGGGCGCACTCGACCCCGCCCGGCGCGACCAGCCGTAGTGCCGGCACCGGCGCGAACCCCGCCACTGCGTCCGGTACGCCCAGTTCGGCGAGTACGTCGAGGGTGTGCGCCGCGATGCCGTCCCCGCACGCCTTGTCCCGGGGAAAATCCGCCCGGTCCAGCAGCAGCACGCTCGCCCCGGCCCGGCGGGCGGCGAGCGCGGCGGCCGAGCCGGCTGGTCCGGCGCCGACGACGACCACGTCGTACTCGTCCATCTCACCTCACCCGCGCCGACCAGGCACGACGGCCGCCGGGACGGTGCTCCCGGCGGCCGTCGTCATACCGCTGATGATGCCCGGTAGCCGGCGGAACGAATAGCTTGTCCCGTCTCGGGCGGCGTGTCGGGTCAGGCCGGCTG
Organism: Micromonospora sp. NPDC050397; assembly: GCF_044901685.1. Lineage (NCBI taxonomy): Bacteria > Bacillati > Actinomycetota > Actinomycetes > Micromonosporales > Micromonosporaceae > Micromonospora > Micromonospora sp. NPDC050397. Next base: position 50,634 of record NZ_JBJDPS010000006.1, on the reverse strand, counting down.
TTCGGCGTCCAGCCGCGCGCGGAGCGCGTCCAGTTCGGCCCAGAGCACACCGGGCAACTTGTCACCGAACTTCTCGAACCACTCGTTGATCATCGGCAGCTCGTCGCGCCACTCGTCGACGTCCACCTTGAGCGCGACCCGGATGTCCTCCGGCGTCAGCCCGAGTCCCTCGACGTCGAGCGCGTCCGGCGCCGGCACCATGCCGATCGGCGTCTCGACCGCGCCCGCGCTCCCCTCCAGCCGCTCGACGATCCACTTGATCACCCGCGAGTTCTCGCCGAATCCGGGCCAGAGGAAGTTGCCGTCCTTGTCCTTGCGGAACCAGTTGACGTAGTACACCTTCGGCAACTTGGCCTCGTCGCCGTCGACGCCCTTGCCCATCTCGATCCAGTGTCCGAAGTAGTCACCTGCGTTGTACCCGATGAACGGCAGCATCGCCATCGGGTCCCGGCGCACAACGCCGACCTGGCCGGACGCCGCCGCGGTGGTCTCGGAGGAGAGCGTCGCTCCCATGTAGACGCCGTGCACCCAGTCACGCGCCTCGGTGATCAGCGGAATGGTGTCCTTGCGCCGCCCACCGAAGAGGATCGCGTCGATCGGCACCCCGTTGGGGTCGTTGAACTCGTCCGCCAGGATCGGGCACTGGGCCAGCGGCGTGCAGAACCGGGAGTTCGGGTGCGAACTCAGTTCGTCGCCGTCCGGCGTCCAGTCCCGGCCCTTCCAGTCGATCAGGTGGGCCGGCGGGTCACCCATTCCCTCCCACCAGACGTCACCGTCGTCGGTGAGCCCGACGTTGGTGAAGATGGAGTTGCCCCGGTCGAGCGTGCGCATCGCGTTGGGATTGGTCTTCCAGTCGGTTCCCGGCGCCACTCCGAACAGGCCGAACTCCGGGTTGACCGCGTACAGCCGGCCGTCCGCACCGAAGCGCATCCAGGCGATGTCGTCACCGATCGTCTCGACCTTCCAACCCGGGATGGTCGGTTCGAGCATGGCCAGGTTCGTTTTGCCGCAGGCGGACGGGAAGGCGCCGGCGATGTAGTGCACCTTCCCCTCGGGCGAGGTCACCTTCATGATCAGCATGTGCTCGGCGAGCCAACCCTCGTCCCGGGCCATCACGCTCGCGATCCGCAGCGAGTAGCACTTCTTGCCGAGCAGCGAGTTACCGCCGTAACCGGAGCCGTACGACCAGATCTCGCGGGTCTCCGGGAAGTGGGAAATGTACTTGGTCTCGTTGCAGGGCCAGGACGAGTCCTGCTGTCCGGGTGACAACGGCGCGCCGAGCGAGTGCAGCGCGGGCACGAAGTTCGCCTTGTTCCCCATCGCCTCCAGCACGTTCGAGCCCATCCGGGTCATGATGCGCATGGACGCGACGACGTACGCGCTGTCGGTGATTTCGATGCCGTACATGGGGTCTTCCGCCTCCAGCGGGCCCATGCAGAACGGGATGACGTACATGGTGCGACCGCGCATCGAACCGCGGTACAGCTCCGTCATCGTCCGCTTCATCTCGGCCGGTGCCATCCAGTTGTTGGTGGGACCGGCGTCGGCTTCGTCGACGGAACAGATGTAGGTGCGGTCCTCGACCCGGGCCACGTCGGAAGGGTCGGTACGGGCCCAGAAGGAGTTGGGTTTCCGTTCCGGATTCAGCCGGACCAGCGTGCCGGCCCGCACCAGCTCGTCGGTGAGCCGTTGCCACTCCTCCTCGGAACCGTCCACCCACACCACCTGGTCGGGTTGGGTCAGCTCGGCGACTTCTTTGACCCAGGCGAGCAACTTCGAGTGGGAGGTCGGAGCTTGATCGAGCCCTCGGATGGTTGCCGGAGCAGACATGACGATTCTCCTTGTGGTCGACGCTGACCGATATGAGGGGTGGAGCAACAGCCGGCGCGCTGGAGATGCACGACCGGTGTGGAAAGCCTGGGATTTCCACCAGCCTAAACCGAATGACCGGCGAGGGCAGCGAGACGAGTTGTGAAGAACTGCACAAGATACGGTGGTTTTGCGGCAAGGCGAGCAATTTCCCGCTCCCACGCGCAGTTTCACGCAGGTCTTTGCGTGCGGCCCCGTACGGACGCACGGCCGCGATGCCGGCGGGGCGGGTGTGCCCGGGTGTTTCTCGCGGGGCGCGACAAACGGGTTCGGCGCCCGGCGGGGCGATGGCGCGGGGTCCGCGTGCGCAACCCGAAACACCACACGCAGTCGCCGTAAGGTGACAGTGGACGCATTGCCGGACAGGTACCGTCGGACGGGCCGGCGCGCCCTGGCGCGACTCGCGGGAGCGTTGCGTCGACGCGCCGCGTACCCGGTAGGCTCGACGTGTGTCAGCGACCGTTACCGGCGACCAGCCCTCTCCCCCGGGCACCCAGCAGGGCCTCCTCCGCACCCTCATCAACCGGTTCGGCCACCTCGTCCGCGAGTTGGGCAAATTCGGTCTGGTCGGTGGGGTCGCCTTTGCCGTGGACCTGGCGGTGTTCAACGTCGCCCGGCACACCTGGGAGATGGAGACACTCAGCGCGAAGACCGTCTCCACCATCGTGGCGGCGACCATCGCCTTCATCGGTAACCGGTTCTGGACCTGGCGGCACCGCGAGCGCACCGGCATGGCCCGCGAGTACCTGCTCTACTTCTTCTTCAACACCGTGGGCCTGGCCATCGCGCTGGCCTGCCTGGGGATCAGCCACTACGGCCTGGGAAGCATCTGGCCGGGGGTGTTCAAGTCCCTGCTGGCGGACAACATCTCGGCGAACCTGGTCGGCGCCGCCCTGGGGACCCTGTTCCGATTCTGGTCGTATCGGCGGTTTGTCTTCGTCGGCCCGGCGGCACAGGATGCACCCGACGTCATTACCAAGAGTGACTAAGGGCGTGACCTGCCGCCCACCCTCGGCACCGCCGCTGCCGCTCGGCGCTGTCCTGCCCTAAGGTGACCAAATGCGTCTTGTCCAGGTGCTTCCCGCCCGTTGGCATAAGATCGCCCGCGAGGCCGTCACGTTCGGCATCGTCGGCGGGGTGAACACCGTAGTCAACTACGCGGTGTTCAACGCACTGGCCCTGACGATCTTCAAGGGCGGCCAGCTCAAGGCGACGGTCATCGCCACCATCGTGGCGGCGATCAGCTCGTACGTGATGAACCGGTACTGGACCTACCGTGACCGCCCGAAGTCGGCGATGCGTCGCGAGTACGTCCTGTTCTTCGTCTTCAACGCCACCGGCCTCGCGATCGAGCTGGGCGTGCTCGCGCTCGCCAAGTACGGCCTGAACATCCACGGTCTGCTCGCCCTCAACGTGGCGAAGACCGTCGGCGTGGCCCTGGCGACCGTCTTCCGGTTCTGGTCCTACCGCACCTTCGTGTTCCGTCCGGTGCCGACCGAACCCGGCACCCACGACCACAGCTCGGACGGGATCGTCGAGCTCGACCCGGTCGCGGAGCTGGCCGAGGCGGTGACCGAGTTCGAGGAGGCCGCACACCGTACGACGGTGGCACCGAGGCAGGAGGGGCTTCCGGGGGCAACGGAGGACTTTTCGGTCGCCAAGGACGATCTCGCCGCCGAGTTCGCCGCCGAGCTACGCGCCGCCGCCCATCGGCCGGCCGCGCACTGACCTGACCGTCACCCGTTGACCACGCCGTCGCCGACCGATCGCGGTACCGACGTGGCCGCCGCCGCTCCCCGCTCCGGTACGGGTGCGCCGGCCGACCTCTTCTTCGAGGACCTCACCCCGGGCCGTTCGTTCGACCTGGGAGTCAGCACCGTCGACGGGGACGAGATGCTCGCCTTCGCCCGGCGCTTCGACCCGCAGTGGTACCACGTCGACCCGGCGGTCGCCGCGTCGAGCCACCACGGCGGGCTGATCGCGAGCGGGTTCTTCACGGTCAGCCTCTTCATGCGCGCGTACGTCGACCACGTGCTGTCGCGCGCCGCCGCCGACGCCTCCCCCGGGCTGGAGGAACTGCGCTGGCTGGCACCGGTCCGGGCCGGTGACCGGCTCGCCGTACGACTCGACGTGATCGCGAGCAAGCCGTCGACCGCCCGGCCGGGGCTCGGCACGGTCACCCTCGGCGCCACCATGATCCGGCTGGGCGACCAGGACCAGCCGGAACAGGAAGTGCTACGGACCAGGTTCCGCGGCTGGTTCGCGCTACGCGAGCCAGCCGCGACCCCGTCGACCGGCACGGAGCCGGCCGGTTCCGCAGCAGCGGAGCCGTCCGCGAGGAGCTAGGACGGATCGCGCAGCGGCTTGCCCTCGCGGGCGTCCGCGAGCACCTCGCGCAGCTCGTCCTCGCCGAGCGAGTGCTTGTCGTGGTCGGCCTCGACCAGCTCGTAGAGCTTGGTCTGGACCTGGCCGACGTTCGGGATGTCGTTGAGCACCGTCTGGCCCCGCTCGCCCGCCGACTCGATGGTCAGCGTGCCGCAGCCGAGCAGCCGCTCGACGAAGTGCTGGTTCATGGTGTGGTCGTTGACCCGCTTCAGCGGGATGTCCCGCCGGTCGAGGTGGAAAACGCCCTGCTGCAACACCACCCGCTCGTTGGTGAACAGGTAGTGGGTGGTGCGCCAGACGAGGAACGGCCAGAGACTGAGCCAGAGCACCAGCGCCAGGCCGATGCCGGCGATCACGTACAGACCGATCGTCCCGCCGTCGCCCTCGGGCAGCAGTACGGCACCGACCACCACCGCGGCGATGGCCAGGGCCACCACCAGCACCGGCCGGATCAGAGCCTTCCAGTGCGGGTGCAGGTGCAGCACGACATGCTCGTCCGCGCTGAGCACATCTTCGGGGAAAGCCACGCAAACCTCCTGGGATACGTCATTGTCCGGGCTGACCGTAGCGGCTCCGCGTTACCGCGAGGGTCAACTACTTGACGACACTCCCCTGATGTGACGTTGTGGTGGTTCGACGCTCCGTGCCGGGTTTGGACGACTACTGTCCGCGTAGGTGCAGTACGTCACCAGCGGCCACCCGGTGCTCACCGTCGGCGGCCGACACCACCAGCCGCCCCTCCGGGTCGACGGTGCTCACCGAACCGACCAACTCGTCACCGCCGGGCAGCAGCACCCGTACCCGCTGGCCGATCGTGGCGCTGTGGCGCAGGTAGGCGGCCCGCAGGCCGGACAGCTCGACGTCGCCGCCGGCCGTACGCCAGCGTCCGTACCAGTCAGCCAGGCCGCGCAGCAGTGCCCGCAGCAGTGGGTCCCGGTCGAAGACCGCCGCCCCGACCAGTCGCAACGAGGTGGCGGCCAGCCCGGTCGGATTGGTCGGCAGCTCGTCGGCCCGGAGCGTCACGTTCAGCCCGATCCCGAGCACGATCGCCGGCGGCTCGCCGACACCCCCGGCCGGCAGCGCCTCGGCCAGGATCCCGGCGCCCTTGGCATCCCCGAGCAGCAGGTCGTTGGGCCACTTGAGGCCGACCGGGAGGGATTCCGGCAGCTCGGCGATCCGGGTCACGGTCTCGGCCAGGGCGACCCCGGCGAGCAACGGCAGCCAGCCGTACGCCGCCGCCGGCACCCCCGGCCAACCGCGCTCCGGAACCGGCACCCCCGGCCGGAGCAGGACGCTGGCCGCGATCCCGGCCCGGGGCGGCGACTCCCAGGTACGCCCCCGGCGACCCCGCCCGGCGGTCTGCCGCTCGGCGACCACCACCAGCCCCTCCGGCTCCCCGGCCGACGCCGCCTCGGCCGCGTCGGCGTTGGTCGAGCCGGTCTCGGCCCGCAGGTCCAGGCGGGTCCAGAGCCCCTCCGGGGTGACCAGCGCCCGCCGCAGCCCTCGGGCGTCCAGCGGGGGGCGGTCCAGATCGGTGTACGGCGAGCCCGGCATCAGCCCAGCCTACGACGGCCGCCACCGGCGGCGATCAGGGAGCGACGAGGCAGCGATCAGGCGGCGGTCAAGGAGCGATGAGGCGGTGATCAGGGAGCGATGAGGCCAAGCCCACCGCCGGCAGCCGGCGACGACGGACGGACGCATCGTTACGATCCAGGACTGGGCACGCGTACGGGGCGGATGCCGTGGGCACCCGTCCCGTCGGAGTACGGAGACCGCGAACGCGAGGAGCGAGCGAGGCGGGCCCCGCAGTCGCGAGGAAAGGCAGACAACTGACGTGAGCGCGAGCAGCGAGGTCGAGATCAACCTCCACAGCACCGCCGGCAAGCTGGCGGACCTGCGACGGCGGGCGGACGAGGCGGTGCACGCCGGCTCCGCCCGGGCGGTGGAGAAGCAGCACGCGCGGGGCAAGAAGACCGCGCGTGAGCGGATCGAGCTGTTGCTCGACCCCGGTTCCTTCGTCGAGCTGGACGAGCTGGCCCGGCACCGGTCGACCAACTTCGGCCTGGACCGCACCCGCCCGTACGGGGACGGGGTGGTGACCGGCTACGGCACGGTCGACGGCCGCCAGATCTGCGTCTTCGCCCAGGACTTCACCGTCTTCGGCGGCTCGCTCGGCGAGGTCTTCGGCGAGAAGATCGTCAAGCTGATGGACCTCGCGATGAAGATCGGCTGCCCGCTGGTCGGGATCAACGACTCCGGCGGCGCGCGGATCCAGGAGGGCGTGGTCAGCCTCGGCCTCTACGGCGAGATCTTCTTCCGCAACGTACGCGCCTCCGGGGTGATCCCGCAGATCTCGCTGGTGATGGGGGCGTGCGCGGGCGGGGCGGTCTACTCCCCGGCGGTCACCGACTTCACCGTGATGGTCGACCAGACCTCGCACATGTTCATCACCGGGCCGGACGTGATCAAGACGGTGACCGGCGAGGACGTGGGCATGGAGGAGCTGGGCGGGGCGCGCACCCACAACACCCGCAGCGGCAACGCGCACTACCTCGCCGCGGACGAGGACGACGCGATCGACTACGTCAAGGCGCTGCTGTCGTACCTGCCGGCGAACAACCTCGACGAGCCGCCGACCTTCGCCGCCGAGGCGGAACTGGAGATCACCGAGGCGGACCGGGAACTGGACACCCTGATTCCCGACTCGGCGAACCAGCCGTACGACATCCACCGGGTGATCGAGCACGTGCTCGACGACGGCGAGTTCCTCGAGGTGCACCCGCTCTTCGCGCAGAACATCGTGGTCGGCTTCGGTCGGGTCGAGGGACGCCCGGTCGGGGTGGTGGCGAACCAGCCGATGCACTTCGCCGGCACCCTGGACATCGACGCGTCGGAAAAGGCCGCCCGCTTCGTACGCACCTGCGACGCCTTCAACATCCCGGTGCTGACCTTTGTGGACGTACCCGGGTTCCTGCCCGGCACCGGCCAGGAGTGGGACGGCATCATCCGCCGGGGCGCGAAGCTCATCTACGCGTACGCCGAGGCGACCGTCCCGAAGGTCACCGTGATCACCCGGAAGGCGTACGGCGGCGCGTACGACGTGATGGGGTCCAAGCACCTCGGCGCCGACCTGAACTTCGCCTGGCCCACCGCACAGATCGCGGTGATGGGGGCACAGGGCGCGGTGAACATCCTCTACCGGGCCGAACTCGGTGCCGCCAAGGACCCGGCCGCGTTCCGGGCCGAGAAGATCGCCGAGTACGAGCAGACCCTGGCAAACCCGTACGTCGCGGCCGAACGCGGTTACGTCGACTCGGTGATCGAGCCGGCCGAGACCCGTACCCAGATCGTCCGCGCGCTGCGGATGCTGCGCACCAAGCGGGAGACGCTGCCGCCGAAGAAGCACGGCAACATCCCGCTGTAGCCGGCGCGCGCTGACCGGGCGAACGGCATGCTCGCCCGGTCAGCTCAGCAGCGCGGCTCGGCGAACGGGCAGAGCCAGGCGGCGGACCGGCCGGCGAGCTGCCGCATCCGGGCGTCGTCGTAGTCGTCCGACTCGAGCACCGCGACCAGGTCGCCGACCCGCACCATGGCGTAGAGCGTGACCGTTGCGGTGTTGTCGTCCGCCTCGCCCCGGTCGACGGTCGGCTCGGTCACCTTCTGCTGCACCAGCAGCGACTGGGAACCGGCGAAGCCGTCGCCGAGCACCCGCAGGGCGTGCCGTTCCCCGTTCTCCGTACCCGGGTCGGCCTCCACCGCCGGGTCGGCCGGGCTGCCGGTCGCCCGCTCGTCGACCCGACCGGCGCTGGGCCGCTCGTCGGTCCGCCGCTCGGGATCGGACCCGGCGGGCGAGGCGCTGTGTGCCGGTGCCCCGGACGGGGCGACCGAGCCGGACGGCTTGGCCGGGGCGGTGGGGTTCGCCGGGGCGGACGGGTCGACCGAGGCGACCACGTCGGTCCGTACGGCCGGCGGAACATCGTACGTCTGGCAGGCGTTCACCACCCGACGGGCGTCGTCGACCACGGTCCGGGCAACTCGGTCGTCGGCGTACCGGGTGACCTGTTGGCGCAGCGACTGCGGTTGCCCGTCCGAGGCGTCACCGCCGACCGTGTGCCCCCGGCTGAACAGATAGTCCCGGTACGCGGTGACCCCCAGGCGCCCGTACGCCGAGCAGCTCTGGGCGAGGTGGAAGGGCCAGACCTCGGCCCCGACCGACCCGCTCTGGTCGTAACTGATCTGGAAGTTCAGCCCGAGGTCGGCCGGCTGGAGCAGCGCGATCGGAGGGATCCAGGCATCGCCGCTCGCCACCCGGACCGGTCGACGGGACGACTGCGGCGGCGCCGGCGCCACCACCGGTCCAGCCGCGTCCGTCTCGGGTCGGCCGGCGACGCTCACCGGTCCCGTACCGATTCCGGGCGCTCCGCCGAACAGCCCCCAGATCGCGGCAAAGACCAGTACGACGGCCGCCGGCCCGCCCACCGCCACCCGCCGACGGCGGCGCCGGCCCAACTGCCGGATCCGCTCCGGTGCCGGCCAGCTCACGCCGGCCAGGTCGGCGGCGAGTCGATCGGCCAGCAACCTGGACTCTTCGGTCTGCGGTCCGGACGGGAACGGATCGTCGAACCGCTCCTCCTCCGGCGACGGCTCCGGCATCAGCGCCGCCAACGACTCCGGCAGCACGTCCCGGGCCGGCTCCGCGTCCAGGTCGACCACCGGCTCGACCACCGGCTCAACGACCGGCTCGACCATTGGCTCGACCACCGGCTCGGTTGGCCGGCCGTCGGCCGGACCAACCGTCAGATCCGCCTCCGGCTCCGGCTCCGGCACCCGCTCCACCCAGCGCTCAGGCATCAGCGGCCTCCTCCAGTTCGACGACGGCGAGCAGACCGGCCAGCGCCACCCGTCCCCGGGACAGGCGGGCCTTGACGGTGCCGACCGGTGCCCCGGTCTCCCGGGCCACCTCGGCGACCGGCATGCCCAGCAGGTAGTAGAGGGCCAACGCGGTGCGCTGTTCCTCCGGCAGCCGGCGTAGGGCGGCCACCACGTCCACGGTCTCGGTGCCCGGCCCCGGCGTCACGTTCTCGACCGCCCCGTGACGCAGGTAGGCGCGGGCCCGACTGCGCAGGCTGCGCCACCGGCTGACCGCGACCCGGGCGGCTACCACGCGTACCCACGACTCCGGATCCTCGTACCCGCTGACGGTGGACCAGCGCTGCCAGGCCCGGATGTACGCCTCCTGCACCGCGTCCTGTGCCTCGGCGAGGTCACCGGTGAGCAGGTACACGTAGCCGAGCAGCCGTTGCCGGCTGCCCCGGTAGAACTCGTCGAATCCGCCGACGTCGTCGGGCACCAGCTACCTCCCCTGGGCGTCGGAGGCTATACGCGTGGGGCAAGGTGCCCGGTTGCCGCGTACCCGCCACTTTCCCGGACGGGCTGGTCAGCGAGGCCGTCGGCACGGGACAGATTTGCCGGGCCGGTCAGGGGTGTCAGGGGAGCAACTGGTCCGGGGGAAAGGCACCGGCCGGGATGTGCTCGCGTACGGCGCGGTGGACCGCGCGCTGCACGGCCGCGTTCACCGGGGTCGGCACCCCGTGCAGCCGGCCCAGCAAGACGATCTCCCCGTTGAGGTGGTCGGTCTCGGTGGAGCCGGTGCCCCGGGCCAGGCTCTGCCAGGTCGAGCTGCCGGCCCGGGTGCGCCCGGCGACCGGGTGCGCCCGTACGTTGTCCGCCCGGTCAGCCGCCTCCTCCTCGCGGGAGGTGTGCGCGATGCCGGCCCCGGCCAGTGCGGCCACCCCCTCGGCGCGCAGCCGCTCGGCCAGACCGGGGTCGCCGTCGCGGCCGAAGAGCGCGTCCAGCCCGTTGCCGAGGTTGGCCAGCAGCTTGCCGTACTTCCAGCGCATCACGTCGTCCCGGACCCGGGTGACAAAACCGCTCTTGGCCAGTTCGTCGGCGATCCGCCGGACGGTGTCGTCGGACCCGCCCGGGTAACGGCCGAGTTGCAGCATGCCCGAGTGCGGGTGCCCCTCGGCGGCGATCACACCGGGTTCGAGGAAGGTGGCGGGCAGCCAGAGGCAGACCCCGTAGACCCGGTCGAAGCGGCGCAGCGCGGCCGGCTCGTTGGCCACCCCGTTCTGCGCGGTCAGCAGCGGCAGCCGCTCGGCGGCCGTACCGCCACCGGTCACGGGCGCGTCCGCCCACTGGCCGAGCGCCGCCTCGGTGTCCTGGGACTTGACCGTGAGCACGAGTACGGTCTCCGGGGTCAGCTCCACCTCACCCGGCCCGGCCACCGCTGGGAGCCGGACCTGCCGCTCGTCCTCGGGGGTCGCCAGCGTCAGTCCGTGTGCCCGGATCGCGTCGAGGTGGGCACCACGGGCGACCAGGGTCACGTCGTGACCGGCCTCGGCCAGCCGTACCCCGATGGTCCCGCCGACCGCTCCGGCACCGATGATCAAATACCGCACCACGTCATTCTGCTCCTGCCGGGCGCCTCGACCTCGGCCGGGCCGTTCAGGAGGGCAGAACCGCCACTCAGAAGGGCAGGTCGAGTGCGGCCAGGTGGGCGCCGGCGAGCAGGCTCGTACCGACGGCCAGCGCGAGCAGGTTGACCAGGCCGAACAGGCCGACCCAGAAGATCGCCGGCAGGAAGGTGACCCCGGCGAGCTGGTCGGCGTCCGAGGCCGGCATCCGCCCCCGGCTACGCTGCTTCTGCAACTCGCCCACCGGGCGGATCCCGCCGATCAGCAGGAACCACACCCCGGTGTACGCGAACGCCGCCTGCGTCTGCGGGCCGGCGAACCAGGAGACGCCGAAGACCACGGCGGTGGTGACCACGATCGAGACGATCCCGAACGCGTTGCGGATCATGACCAGCATCGCGAGCAGCAGCACCACCGCGACCCAGAGCAGCAGGGTGATCCGGTTGCCGCCGAGCAGCCAGGCCCCGGCGAGCCCGATCAGTGACGGGGCGACGTAGCCGGCGAGCAGGGTGAAGACCATGCCCGGACCGGACGGGCGGCCGGCGGAGAGGGTCAGCCCGGAAGTGTCCGAGTGCAGCCTGATCCCGTGCAGCCGGCGTCCGGTCAGCAGCGCGGCCAACGCGTGCCCGCCCTCGTGGGCGATCGTGACGGCGTTGCGCCCGACCCGCCACGGCACCCGGGTCAGCACCACCACCAGCGCGGCCAGCCCGGTGAGCAGTACGAGTAACGACGACGGGTCCGGTTGGGCGTCGAACAGCCGGTTCCAGACGTCGGTGAAGCTGTCGATCGACACAGCCGGGGAGCCTAGCCCACCTGCGCGAGCACGGCCTGCTGGCGACGGCAGGGCTGACCGGTGACACAACCTGACGTAGAACAGCCGGTCACGGAGCGCTGATCCACCACTCACCAAGGTGTCTTCGACGCTCCTCGGGAGGGTCGTCGGGGCCGACTTGATGAACATTTAAGCGAAACGATCTGATCCGTCCGGCCGCCGCATCCGTACCCAACGATGCTGCAACCGGGCAGCGCAGGATCAAGGGAGCGGTGCATGTACAGGAGAAGCAGGACGACGACCGGCCGGGGACGGAAACTGTTCATCGGTGCGGCAGCGACGGCCCTGCTCGCCACCGCATTGGCGGTCGGTACGGGACTGGGCAACGCCGGCGAGAACTGCAACGGCCTGGACACCGCGTTGCGCAACAACCTGAACTTCATCGCCGACCAGCGGGCCAACCCGGACGCGCTCGCCGAGGCGCGAATCGCCAACCGGCAGGCCGTCGTCGACCTGATCCAGCAGCGCCGGGTCACCGCCGGCTGCACCGCGAACGTACAGGCGGACCGCCCGGCCGCTCCCGCGAACCCGCCGGCAGCGCCCGCGAACCCGGCCAACCCGCCGGCCGCGCCGGCGAATCCCGGCGGCGGCGCGCCCGCCGCCGGTGCGGGCGAGGTCGTTTGCCAGGGCTCCTCGGTGACATTCTTCAACGAGAACGCCGCCCCGGCCGCCTCCAGCGGTAACTTCCCGGTCGGCACCACGTTGCGGGTCACCAACCTGGACAACAACAAGAGCACCACGGTAAAGGTCACCAGCCCGTCGGGTAGCTGCGCGCTGCTGAACAACGCGGCCTACGAGCTGGTACGCGAGCCGGGCAAGAACCTGATCCGGCGTGCCGTGATCGAGCGGATCGGCTGACCGGGGACGTACCGGAGTCTCGCCGGGACGGCGACGAACTCGACAACAGTGACGGCCGGAGCGGTCATCCCACCTCTGGGATCACCGGTCCGGCCGTCACTGTTTCCAAGTCTCGGGCCGAGTCTCAGGCCCTCCGCCGGGCAGTCATCGGGGCCCGCGCCACTTCACTGGCTGGCACGGTCGGCCGCAGCAGTCGCCAGGCGCCGACCACCCCGACGGCCATGGTCACGACGCTCGCGAGCGCGATCAGCGCGACCAGACCGAAGCTCGCCAGGATGAGCGCGAGGTCACCCACCGCGACCAGCATCCAGAGGGCCACGCTCGGCTTTGTCGTACGTTGTCGGAAACTCATGTCGTACCTCCTTCCGTCGTCGGGTCAGCAGTACCCAGACGCCGGGGAGGTCATGCCGGTCAGCCCGGAGCAGGCAGGAATCCGTCCGAGATGAGCTTCAGTTCGTCCAGGTTGTCCTGCCAGGCGTCGGCCGGGGTCGACCAGTAGATCGCGTACCCGTGCTTGGGTCCGGTGACAAAGCCCCGGTTGACCACGTGCAGCGGGTTGCCGGAGTCCGAGGTGTAGGTCCACTCCCAGTCGGCGGCTTCGAGGAAGTAGTCGATCTTCTCGATCTTGACCCGCTTGTAGTCGCGGTACCGGCCGGCGTCGACCCGGTTCCGCTCCTGCTGCCTCCAGTCCGCGACCGCGTCACCCTTCGGTTCGGGTGTCTGGTCGATCATGAGTAGCCGGGCGTTGTTGGGTTCGATGAACCTGACCGCCGTTGACGTACGCTCCACCCGCCAACCGTTCGGCACCGGCACGGTGAAGCCGGTCGAGTCCTTGTGCCAGCGCCAACCGGCCGGCAACGCGCCCTGACCACGGGTCATCGCCGGCTCGGACGGGGCCACCGGGCTGCTCGGCGCCGACGACGGACTCACCGGTACGTCACCGCCCGGCGGGGCAGCCGCCCCACTGGTGGCCGGCGGGGCACCGGCACCGGGCGCCGACGCCTGGGCCGACGGCTGACCGCCGCCACCCGGCTGGCCACCGGGCTCCTCGTCCTCGCCACGGGTGGCCAGCGGCACGATCACCGCCACCGCGATCAGCAGCAACACGACCAGACCGCCGAGCAGCAACATCCGCTGGTCGCCGAGGAGCGAACGCAGGTCCGGCTTGCCGGTGCCGACCGGTCGTGCGAACGTACGGCCGCGAGGTTCCGCGAGAACCTGCCCGGCCGATGGGGTAGGGGTGGGAGTGCGTGACGAATCGGCCGACGCCGGTGCGGCGGAACCTACCGAAGCCGCCCCCACCGCAAAGGTGGCCGGAGCCGGCGAGATCGGTACGTCGAGCTTCGCCGTCCGGTCCGCGGCGGCGGCCGGAGCCTCGGCCTGCTCCGCGGGCTGGTCTGCCGGCCGCGCCGTGGTGAGCTTGCCGGCCGGCTGGTCGGACGACTCCGGCTGGTCCGACTCCTCGGCGGCGGCCGTCGCCGTCTCCGGCTCGGCGGGCTCCGGAGTGGTGTCGGCCCCGCCGCTGGCGCCGGAGGTGCTCGGGGTGTCGGCGGTGGCAGCCCGGTCGGGCGTTGCCTCGGCGGCACCCACCGCGCCGGCACCGGCCGTACCGATGAAGTCGGCGAACATGGAAGACGAGGCCGAGTCGGCAGACGCGGTGGACTGCTCGCCCGGCGGTCGCTGCGCGGGCAGCGGCACCACCCGGGTACGCGCCTCACGCGGCCCGAAGGGGCTCGGCCGACGTACGCCGTCGAGCAGTGAGATGGACGTGCGCGGCTTGCGATCCGTCGCCCGCCGCAGCAACCGCTCCGCCACGTCGGCGGTGATCCGCTGCGCCGGGTCCTTGCGGAGCAGCCCGTTGAGCACGGCCTTCAACGGACCGGCCCGCTTGGCCGGCGGCGGTGGCTCGGTGGCCAGCGCGGCCAGGGTCGCGATCGCCGAGGAGCGGGCGTACGGCGACTGCCCCTCCACGGCGGCGTACAGCGTCGCGCCCAGCGACCAGAGGTCCGCCTCCGGACCGGCCGTGCCGTCGCGCGCCCGTTCCGGGGCGATGTACGCGGGCGACCCGAGCACCAACCCGGTACGCGTCACGTTCGGGTCACCCGGCACGGTCGCCAACCCGAAGTCGGTCAGCACCACCCGGCCGTCCTCGCCGAGCAGCACGTTGCCCGGCTTGATGTCCCGGTGCATCACGCCGGCCTTGTGCGCGGCCTTCAACGCGCCCAGCACACCGAGCCCGATCTCGGCCGCCCGGCCCGGCGTCACCGGACCGTCCGTGGCGAGCGTGTCCTGCAACGAGCGGGACCGCACGTACTCCATCACGATCCACGGGTCGGCGTCCGTACGCAGCACGTCGAAGATGCGGACGACGTTGATGTTGTTCAACCGGGCGATCGCGCGCGCCTCGCGCAGCGACCGCTCACGCATCTCCCGGCGCTCGTCGGTGGTCAGCCCCGGGGGTGGCACCAACTCCTTGATGGCCACGTCCCGGTGGAGAACCTCGTCACGGGCGAGCCAGACGCGCCCCATGCCTCCCTGACCGAGCGGCTCCACGAGCCGGTACCGGTCAGCTATCAATTGGGGGGGCGCCTCGGACATCCCGTGGACGGTACCCGGAGTGGAGCAAGGTCACACAAGCGGCACGCGCATGTGAGACGTACCAGCGCGTGTGAGACGTACCTCCATGGTTGTGTGCAACCTACGGGCGGGGTGGTCTCCTCGGCGTCGTACTCCCTGGTCGGAGGTCGTACCCTCGTCTCATGTCTGACCCTCGTGCGGTGCCCGACCGGGAGCCGGCGTTCCGGGTGGTGCGGGGAACTCCCACCGCCGAGGAACTCGCCGCGCTGGTCGGCGTCCTCCTGACCCGCTCACGACCGGCCGCGCCGGGCCGTCCCACGACCGGTTCCGCATGGGTACGCCGTTCCCGCCCCGGTACGGTCTCCGCCACCGGCCTCCCCACCCGTCCTGGCGTCGACGCCTGGCGCTGGTCCGGACTCCCCCGCTGAGCCAGACTGCCGCGCTGAGCCGGACTGCCGCGCTGAACCAGACTGCCGTGCTGAACGGTGAACGGGGCTGAACCAGCGAACGGGGCTGCTGGGACGGGCCCGGTCCGACTAGCCTCATACCGGCAGCGCGTCGCGACACCTGGGGAGGGGACGCATGGGGATTCCCGAGGAGGATCTGCCGCCGTCCTGGCTGCGTGACTACGGCGACATCGAAGCCGACATCAGCAAAATGGAGGAGTTCGCCGCCAACCTCGACGCCGAGGTACGTCAGAACTACGCGCCGCATCTGAACTACCTCCGCGAGGACGTCACCGCCGACACGCCCCAGCCAGCGGCGGAGTTCCAGGAGCTGGTCGACTTCCTCACCTTGCACCGGGACATCCAGCACGACAGCACCAACGTCGTCTTTCACTACCGGGACGCGACCGGTGGCTTCGCCCAGGCGGCCAAGGAGGTCAGCGAGAACTACGGCACGGCCGACGCCTTCGCCCTGGCCCGGGTGAAGGAGGTCGAATCCGCGCTGGACAAGACCTCGGCCGCCCAACTCCCCGAACCTGGCAGCACCACACCCCCGGTCACGGACAACTCGGGAGTCTCCTGATGCTGATCGCCGACAGTGGTGGCGGCTACTCCGGCAGCACCAACTGGTTCAACTTCGAAGTCGACGGAATGTGGCGGACGCTGGAGAACCAGGAAACCGACGGCCACTGGCAACGGGTCGCCGGCTGGCGCCGTACCCACGAACTGGCCGGAACGCACCTGTCCCGGCTGCGCTCGTACCGCGAGGGCCTGATCCAGGCCTGGCCGCCGGAGAAGAGCGCGGCGTCGAAGGCGTACGTGGAGCGGCTGGACTACCTGATCAGCAGCGTCGAGCAGTCGTACGAGGCGGCCGTCGCCAATCGTGACGCCATGGCCGGCGCCACCGGTGCGATCGCCGACGCGCGACGGCAACTCAAGCCCCTGTACGACGAGTACCAGCGCAAACTGGCGGCGAAGCAGGAGTACGACCGGCAGCAACTTCCCGCTCCAACGTCCACGCCCTCGGCAACCCCGACTCCGTCGCCGTCACCGGGTCCGGCGCCCACCCCTCCGGTCACCCAGGAAGAACTCGATCGGCTCAACAACCGAGCCCGCTCGATCATGTACGGCCTCAGCAGCGAACTGGTCCAAGCCCAGGCTCAACTAAAGCCACCCCCGACGTACCAGGGACGACCTGCACTCGAAGTCGACGGAAATCCAGATGTGTACGGCGGAGGACCGCCACCAACGGTGCCGCCAGTCGTGCCAGTACCAACCACAGCAACTGGTACGTCGATGCCAATTGGAGGTGCCCCAGTCCACCAAGCCGTGCCGACACCGTCAACCCCATCTATCGGTCCCGTTCTCGGAGGAAATGGTCCAACACTTGGCGGAGTTGCTCCGACGATTCCAGCCCCCGCTCCAACCACCCCGGTTACACCACCCGTCATCACACCGAGTCCGTCTATCCCTCCAAGCATCGGTCCGGGCTACCCGTCTCCTTTACCACCAGCGCCGAGCAGGTTCGGCGCTCCGCATCCCGGTTCGCTGGGAACCAATCCCGTCGCTGGTGGGGTCACCAAACCTGGCATTGGCGGTGCGGCAAACATTCCACACACGATGCCTACCGGCGGGATGATCGGCGGCATGCCGGGGGTGGGCCAGCCAGGAGCAGGGGTATCACCAGCACGCCGAATCAACCCGGTCGGCGGAATGATCGGTTCCAGCGGAACCGGCGGGATTGGTATAGCGCCAGCAGGTGGAGGTCAACGCGCATCCTCCCGCCCCGGTCAACCACGCGACGAAAGAGGCACTGGTCGGCAGTGGGACCCGGACAACCCGTGGGAGACGGAAGAAGGGGTCGCCCCTGTCGTGCGGGCTCCTCGGGATATTGGCAACATCGATCCCGGGCCGGCGATTGGCCTCAATCGGTGACCTTACGTGCCTTGCATGGGGCCGCAACCGTGCTTTGCGTCATGGCCGTCGCACTCCTTCCCGCAAGTCCCGCACAAGCCGATCGCATCCGCGAGGATCAGTGGCATCTTCAGTACTTGAAAGTATCCGAAGCTCATAAGTTGAGCCAAGGCGCCGGCATCACTGTCGCCGTCATCGATACCGGCGTAGATTCACACCCGGATCTGCAGAATAATCTTTTGCAGGGCATAGAAACCCTTCCGGGGGGCGAAGGCGACGGACGCGAGGATGTTGACAGTCACGGCACCAAGATGGCAGGCCTGATAGCCGCTCACGGACGGGGGAGCAACAGCGGCGCTTTGGGAATCGCCCCGAAGGCAAAAATTCTTCCAATTCGTTACGCTGCACATCCCGGCGATTCCACCGACGACAGCATTGCAAAGGGCATCGAATGGGCGACTACCCAAAAGGCGCAGGTGATAAGCATCTCGATTGGCGGCGGCACCTCGCCCAGAGAGTCCGCTGCAATCCGGTCCGCAATCTCAGCTGACATCGTTATCGTGGCCGCCGCTGGCAACATACCCCAAAGCTACGGGGTCGGCTTCCCGGCCGCCTACGATGGCGTAGTTGCGGTCGGTGCCAGCGATCACAACGGAAACCGAGCGGAGGTCTCCGTTAAGGGGGACAAGATAGCGATTCTCGCACCCGGTGTGGATATCTATGGCACCAGCTTTTCCGGGAAGTACAGCAAGGGAACTGGTACGTCGGACTCCACTGCGATCGTGGCTGGGGCGGCTGCGTTGATTCGGAGTCGGTATCCTGACCTTTCCGCCCCGGAGGTCGTACACCGGTTGACCGCGACCGCGGTGGACAAGGGTGCGCCGGGGCACGACGAGGAGTACGGCTATGGCGTACTCGATCTGATGGCGGCGCTGACGGCGGACGTACCCCCGCTTGCGGGTAGTGCGTCGGCGAGTGCGCCCGCGTCCGGCGGCCCGAGCCCGACGGCGACCGCGAATGCGGCGCCTGGAGACGCTCCGCGGGGAATGAGCACGAACACGCTGCTCGCCGCGTTCGGGATCTTCCTTTTCTTGGCCGTCGCGGTCGCACTGCTGGTCGTACGGTCCCACCGTCGTGCCGTCGGTGGCGGCGACGCACCACCCGCCTGAACCGTCGACGGGGCGGTGCCGGGTAGCGTACGGCTCCGTGCCTACGACAAATCCCCTGCGTTTTGTGCTCGCCTCGGCCAGTCCGGCCCGGCGCAAGAGCCTACGGGCCGCCGGCATCGAGCCCGAGGTGCTGGTCAGCGGCGTCGACGAGTCGACCGTGAACGCCGAGCGGGCCGAGACCCTTTGCCTCGATTTGGCCCGGCTCAAGGCGGAGGCGATCACCGAACGGATCCGCTCCACCAGCGGCCCGGGGACGCTCGTGCTCGGGTGTGACTCCGTGCTCGCCTTCGACGGCGAGATTCTGGGCAAACCGGCCGATGCGGCCGATGCCACCCGGCGCTGGAAGCAGATGCGCGGACGGGCGGGCGTCCTGCACAGCGGCCACTGCCTGATCGACGTGACCGGCGACCGGCGGGCCGAGGCGGTCGCGTCCACCACCGTGCACTTCGCCGAGATCAGCGACGATGAAATCATGGCGTACATCGCGACGGGTGAGCCGTTGCAGGTGGCGGGCGCATTCACGATCGACGGTCTGGGCGGGCCGTTCGTCGAACGGGTGGAGGGCGATCCGGGCACGGTCGTCGGGCTCTCCCTGCCGCTGCTCCGCAACCTGCTCGGCGAACTCGACCTGCGGATCACCGACCTGTGGCAGGGCTGAGAACCGACCTGCGCGAGGGCTGACCGGACCGGGCTGGGCCCTGTTCTACCGTAGCCGTCCGGCACTGGTCTAGCGTCGGGGCATGACCACCAAGTCGCTGCCGCTGACCGAGGAACTGCATTCGTACCTGGTCGCGCACGGGTCCCCGCCGGACGACATCGCCCGTGAGCTGATCGACGAGACCCTCGACGCGCTGCCCAACGATGCCCAGATGCAGGTCGCACCGGAGCAGGCGGCGCTGCTCACGTTCCTCACCCAACTCGTGAACGCGCGGCAGGCGGTGGAGGTGGGCACCTTCACCGGGATGTCGTCCCTGGCGATCGCCCGTGGTCTGCCCGCCGACGGGCGGCTCACCTGCTTCGACATCTCCTCGGAGTACACGTCGGTGGCCCGGCGGTACTGGGCTCGGGCGGGGGTGGACGACCGGATCGAGCTGCGGATCGGCCCGGCGGCCGAGGGCCTGCGGGCGCTGCCGCAGGAGCCGCACCTGGACCTGGCCTTCATCGACGCGGACAAGACCAGCTACCCGATCTACTGGGACGAGTTGGTGCCCCGGATGCGGCCGGGCGGGCTGATCGTCGTGGACAACGTGCTGCGGGGCGGTCGGGTGCTCGCACCACAGAACGAGGCGGACCGGGCGATCGTGGCTTTCAACGCTGACGTACGGGCCGACGTACGGGTGGACGTGGTGATGCTGCCGATCGCCGACGGCCTGACCCTGGCCCGTCGCCGCTGACCGCCGCCGTCTCGCCTCAGGCGTTAGGAAGGGCCCCTTCCTATACCGAAAGCGATAACAAGGGGCCCTTCCTTACACCTAGGGCGAGTAGGGCGGCGGTGACGATGAAGAGTGGGAGCAGCAGGAAGGCGAGGTGGGGTCCGACCGAGTCGGCCACCCGGCCGAGTACGACCGGCGCGATCCCGAATCCGACCGCGACCGAGTACGACGAGTAGGCCGCCGCCCGGTCGGCCTGCCCGGGGGCGGTGGCCAGTGCCATCGAGATGCCCAGTGGGTAGTGCATCGCGTTGCCCAGCCCGACCACGACCAGGCCGCCGACGGCGAGCCAGCCGATCGGCGCGGCCCAGAAGACGAGGAAGCCGACGAGCGACACGGCGAGGGCGGCGAGCAGGAACGGGACCGGCGCGATCCGGAGCGCGATCCGTCCGCCGAGCAGCCGGCCGAGGAACATGCCGGCGACGATCGCGGAGAGCGCCGCCGAAGCGGCCCCGGCCGACATGCCGGCGTTGTCGCGCAGCACGTCGGCGGCCCAGAGGGAGAGGCAGACCTCGATCGAGCCGGTGACGCCGAGCAGCAGCCAGGCGATCCAGTACGAGCGGGGTAGCCGCCCGGTACGGCCACCGGCAGCCGCCGTGGCGGGGGCACCGGACGGTAGGCGTACCCGGAAGGCGAGGGCGGCGACGGCGACCAGTGCGATCAGCCCGACCTCGACGGCGACCGCCGGACGCCAACCGAGTCCGGCGCCGACGGTGAGCCCGATGACGATCGGGGCGAGGATTCCCATGCCGGCGCAGGCCGCGTTCGCCTCGCTGATCGCTGCCGGGGAGTTGCCGGCGTGGTGGTCAGCGAGGGTGGTGTTGACACCACTGATCAGCATGCTGCCGAAGGTGGCGGCGACGGTCGCGGCGGTGAGGGTGGCCGGCAGGGTGTGGAAGAGGCAGAGTCCGACGACCGCGACAACGACGCCGGTCAGCCCGAGCCAGGTGGTGCGTCCCCGGCCGAGCCGGGCGGCCAGGAAGGGGAAGGTGATCCCGCCCAGCAGGGCGCCGACCGCGAGCGCGGTGCTGTGCAGGCCGGCGACGGCGGCGCTGGTGCCCTGCTCGTCGCGGAGCAGGGGTACGACCGGTCCGAAGCCGTACAGGAAGAATCCCCACACACCGAGTTGGGCGTAGGTCAGCCAGGTGATTCGGTCACGCGTGAGGCGGGGCACGCCCGTTACGCTACAAGCGCTCGGAGTGCACCCCGCCGACCAGGTGAAACGGTTTCGCGAAGCCGGTTACCGTACGCTGCGCGCGAATTCGCGGGCCGCCCAGGCGACCGAGGCGGCGGTCAGGATGGCGACGATGGTGAGGCCCTGCCACACCCGGTCGTTGCCGAGGTCCCCGGCGAAGAGCGCGCGGGTGCCGTCGACCGCCCAGGCGAACGGGTTCCAGTCGGCCACCGCCTGTAGCCAGGCCGGGGCGAAGGTGAGCGGCAGCAGGATGCCGGAGAGCAGCAGCAGCGGCTGGGCGAGGGTGTTCATCAGCGGGGCGAGGGCGTCCTCGCTCTTGACCACGAGGGCGATGCCGTACGAGACGGCCGAGGTCATCAGCGCGATCAGGGCGAGCAGCAGGTACGCCAGCAGCAGGTCACCGATGAAGACGGTGAGTCCGAACAGCAGCGCGAGCAGCGTGATGATGACCGCCTGGGCGATCAGCGAGACGACGTCGCGCAGCGAGCGGCCGAGCAGCAGGGCGAGCCGGCTGATCGGGGTGACCCGGGAGCGTTCGATCACGCCGGCACGTAGTTCGGCGATGAGTCCGAAGCCCTGGAACAGGCCGCCGAAGATGGCCAGCAGCACCAGCAACCCGGGTACGAAGATGCGGTAGGCCTCGGCCTGCGTCGGCGCGTTCAACGCGGGCTTGAGCAGGGGTGCGAAGAGCAGCAGGTACATCACCGGCTGGAAGACGCCGACAAAGACCCAGATCGGCTGCCGGAGGAGAAGCAGCATCTGCCGCTCGAAGATCAGCCAGGTGTCGCGGGCGAATTTCATCACTGTCTCCTGTAGCGGGGGTGGGCTCAGGACTCGCGCAGCGAGCGGCCGGTCTTGGTGAGGAACACGTCGTCGAGGCTGGGCCGGTGCAGTTCGATGGTGCGCAGCGGGACACCGGAGGTGTCGAGCGCGCGCAGGATCTGCGGAATGGCGGTGGCGCCGTCGTCGACGTAGAGGCGCAGCCCGCCGTCGTCGAGGGTTTCCAGCTTGAGCACGAAGGGCTGGGTGTCGAGTGCCTCGGCTGCCTTCGGGGTGGCACCCGACTCCAGGCCAACCTGCACCATCTCGCCGGAGATCTCCCGCTTGAGCTCGGTCGGCGTGCCCTCGGCGACGATCTCGCCGTGATCCATGATCGCGATGCGGTCACAGAGCGCGTCGGCCTCGTCGAGGTAGTGGGTGGTGATGAAGACCGTCATGCCGTCGGCGCGCAGCCGCCGGATCTCGTCCCACATGTGGGCGCGGCTCTGCGGGTCGAGGCCGGTGGTCGGCTCGTCCAGGAAGACGATCTTCGGCTCGTGGATGATGCCGAGCGCGATGTCGACCCGGCGACGTTGACCGCCCGAGTAGGTCCGGCACTTGCGGTCGGCGTACTCGGTGAGTTCGAACGCGGCGAGGGCCCGGATCGCGCGCTGCCGCGCCTCGGCCTTGCCGACGCCGTACATCCGGGCCTGGAGGACGAGTTCCTCGCGTGCGGTGGACTCGTCCCAGGTGCTGCCGCCCTGGGCCACGTAGCCGATCCGGCGACGCACCTCGCCCGGATCCGTACGCAGGTCGGCGCCGGCCACCATCGCCTCGCCCCCGTCCGGCTCGATCAGGGTGGCGAGCATCCGCAGGGTGGTGGTCTTGCCCGCGCCGTTCGGTCCGAGGAAGCCGAAGATCTCCCCCTCGCGCACCATCAGGTCGACGCCGCGCACCGCCTCCACCGTCTTGCTCTGTCGACCCTGCCGGGAGCGGAACGACTTCCGCAGCCCTTTGGTCTCGATCATCTTCTGCTCCTGGTTGGTCTGGCGGGCGCGACCGCCGCCCGCTCTCCCCCGGGGACCAACGCCGCAGGCGTCCACCCCAACGATCGGCCGAGGCTAACGCGATATAACTTTTCTAGTCAAGCTTGATTATTGCTCGTTCTCTGAATCTTCATGTATGTCCCCGGACTCCGCGAGCGCCTCGGTCTGCGCCCGCATCGCCTCCCAGCCCGGCGTCTCGCCCAACTCGGCCGGCAGGTACGGCACACCGGAGTCGATCCGCTCCGCGATCCGGTCGCACCAGGCGCTCTCGGCCTCCGAACGGGCCATCCAGAGCTCGAGCATCCAGCCCACGTGCAACGGCTTGGACCTGCGTATCCACTCAGAGCCGAGCGAGGCGCGCATCGACTCGTGCCCCGCCCGCAGCAACTGGGCCCGGTTGCGCAACGCCGCCGCCGCCTCCTCGCGGGGCAGCGCGGGCAGGAACGAGAAGGCCGCCGCGAACGGGTCGGGCGGGGTCTGCAACCGCCACCACATGTCTCTCAGCAGCGTCTCGAACTCGTCCTCGCCCTTCGTGGTCACCTCGTACGTGGTCCGGGCCGGGCGGCCACCGACCTGCTCGGTCGCCACCTCACGCAGCAACCCCTCCTCGGTCAGCTTGCGCAGGGCGTGGTAGATCGAACCAGGCTGTACGTTGGCCCAGTCGTCCGCGCTCCAGCTCAACAGCTCGCGCCGTACGTCGTAACCGTGCACGGGCTGCATCCAACGGACCAGACCGAGAATCATCATTCGGGTGCTCGACACACCCACAAGCGTAATAGCCAAATTTGACTAATCGTCGGAGCGGGGCGGGTCGAGCCGTCGCCACCGGAGGGCGCAGGGCGGCGCGCCGCCGCAGGCAGCGTCGGAGAACAGCTCCGCGGGCACCGCCGAAGGGCACCGCCGCAGGGCGGCAGCGCGGGGCAGCGCCCGGAGGGGCGGTACCGGGTGCCGCAGGACACACGCCGGCCCGGAGAACTTGATCAAAGTGCCCGATAAACTCCCCGCAGCACCCACCACCAGGGGTGGACCGAACAACGGACCATGTACAACGAGGATCGGGCTTGGCCGGTAACGCCCGGCGGCCGGGAGCCTCGTGGAGCGCGCAGAGCGCCATGAGCGAGCGCGGAGAGCGCCAGGAGAGGACGAGCGTGCGCAAGGTACTCATCGCCAACCGGGGCGAGATCGCCGTCCGGGTCGTCCGCGCCTGCCGGGACGCCGGCCTGGGCAGCGTCGCGGTCTACGCCGACTCCGACCGGGACGCCTTGCACACCACGCTCGCCGACGAGGCGTACGCGCTCGACGGCGACACGGCCGCCGACACGTACCTGCGGATCGACAAGCTGCTGGAGGTGGCTCGCCGCGCCGGGGCGGACGCGGTCCACCCGGGCTACGGCTTTCTCTCCGAGAACGCCGACTTCGCGGCGGCCGTCATCAACGCCGGGCTGACCTGGATCGGGCCGACCCCGCAGGCGATCCGCGACCTGGGTGACAAGGTCACCGCGCGGCACATCGCGCAGCGGGCCGGCGCTCCCCTGGTGCCCGGCACCCCCGACCCGGTCGAGGGGCCGGACGAGGTGATCGCCTTCGCCATCGACCATGGCCTGCCGGTGGCCATCAAGGCCGCCTTCGGCGGCGGCGGGCGCGGGCTGAAGGTGGCCCGGACCATGGAGGAGATCCCGGCGCTGTTCGAGTCGGCCACCCGTGAGGCGGTCGCCGCCTTCGGGCGCGGCGAATGCTTCGTCGAGCGCTACCTCGACCGTCCCCGGCACGTCGAGGCGCAGGTCCTCGCCGACCAGCACGGCAACGTCGTCGTGGTGGGCACCCGCGACTGCTCGTTGCAGCGCCGGCACCAGAAGCTGGTCGAGGAGGCACCCGCGCCATTCCTCACCGACGCGCAACGCGAGGAGATCCACGCCAGCGCGAAGGCGATCTGCCGGGAGGCCGGCTACCACGGCGCGGGCACGGTGGAGTACATGGTCGGCGTCGACGGCACCATCTCGTTCCTGGAGGTCAACACCCGGCTCCAGGTGGAGCATCCGGTCACCGAGGAGACCGCCGGCATCGACCTGGTCCGGGAGCAGTTCCGGATCGCGGACGGCGAGCGGCTGCGGCTGACCCAGGACCCGACGCCGCGCGGGCACTCGATCGAGTTCCGGATCAACGGCGAGGACCCGGGCCGAGGCTTCCTGCCCGCGCCCGGCACGGTGACCGCGCTGCGCCTGCCGACCGGTCCCGGCGTACGGGTCGACGCCGGCATCTCCGGCGGTGACGTGATCGGCGGCAACTTCGACTCGCTGCTGGCCAAGGTGATCATCACGGGCGAGACCCGGACCGAGGCGCTGGAACGGGCCCGGCGGGCGCTGGACGAGATGACCATCGAAGGGATGGCGACCGCGCTGCCGTTCCACCGGCTGGTGGTCCGCGACCCGGCCTTCACCGCCGAGCCGTTCGCCGTACACACCCGGTGGATCGAGACCGAGTTCGACAACACCGTGCCGGCGTTCACCGCCACGGCGCCGGCCGCCGAGCCGGCCGGTCCGCGCGAGACCGTCGTGGTCGAGGTGGGCGGCAAGCGGCTGGAGGTCAGCCTCCCCGCCGGCTTCGCCACCGGTACGGGGACCAGCCCGGCCCCCGCCCCGGCGGCCCGACGTGGCACCGGGCGCGGCGCCAGCGCCAAGAACGCGAACGCGGCCACCGGTGACGCGCTCACCTCGCCGATGCAGGGCACCATCGTCAAGATCGCGGTGACCGACGGTGACACCGTGGCCGAGGGTGACCTGGTGGTGGTGCTGGAGGCGATGAAGATGGAACAGCCCCTCTACGCCCACAAGAGTGGCGTGGTCAGCGGGCTGACCGCCGAGCCCGGCGCCGTGATCACCGCCGGTGCGGCGATCTGCGTCATCGGCTGACGCCCCGTCCGCCAGATCCCGCTGACCAGGAGTATCGGGGCTGGTCGGCGGGAATGACGACCGGGTGCGGTTCCTCACCGGCGCGGCGCCCGCGCACGACCTGACGTACAACGACGTCTTCATGGCCCCGGTCCGGTCGGACCTGGCGTCCCGGCTCGACGTCGACCTGGCCACCAGCGACGGCACCGGCACCACGATCCCGATCGTGGTGGCGAACATGACCGCGGTGGCGGGTCGGCGGATGGCCGAGACGGTGGCCCGGCGGGGCGCGATCACCGTACTGCCGCAGGACATCCCGATCGACGTGGTGACCGAGGTGGTCGGCTGGGTGAAGCGGCGGCACCTGGTGCACGACACCGCGATCACGCTCGGCCCGACCGACACCGTCGGCGACGCGATCCACCTGCTCCCCAAACGCGCGCACGGTGGGCTGGTGGTGGTCGACTCCGAGAACCGCCCGATGGGCGTGGTGACCGAGGCGGACACCGAGGGAGTGGACCGGTTCGCCCAGTTGCGTCATGTGATGTCGACCGAGTTGCACACCGTGCCGGCCGAGGCCGACCCGCGTACGGGTTTCGAGCGGTTGTCCCAGGGGCGTCGACGGCTCGCCCCGGTGGTCGACGTCGAGGGGCGGCTGGTCGGGGTGCTGACCCGGCAGGGCGCGCTACGGGCCACGCTGTACCGCCCGGCGCTGGACGACAAGGGGCGGCTGCGGGTGGCCGCCGCGATCGGGATCAACGGCGACGTGGCCGGCAAGGCGGCGGCGCTGCTCGACGCCGGGGTCGACACGCTGGTGGTGGACACCGCGCACGGTCACCAGGAACGGATGATCACGGCCCTGCGCGCGGTCCGGGCGCTCGACCCGACCGTCCCGCTGGTCGCCGGCAACGTGGTCACCGCCGACGGCGTACGCGACCTGGTGGCGGCGGGAGCGGACATCGTCAAGGTCGGCGTCGGGCCGGGCGCGATGTGTACCACCCGGATGATGACCGGGGTGGGGCGGCCACAGTTCTCCGCCGTGCTCGACTGCGCCACGGCCGCGGCGGAACTCGGCCGGCACGTCTGGGCCGACGGCGGCGTACGGCACCCGCGCGACGTCGCCCTGGCGCTCGCCGCCGGCGCCTCGAACGTCATGATCGGCTCGTGGTTCGCCGGCACCTACGAGTCCCCTGGTGACCTCTACTCCGACCCGGACGGACGGCGTTACAAGGAGAGCTTCGGGATGGCGTCGGCGCGGGCGGTGAGCGCCCGTACGGCCGAGGACAGCCCGTTCGACCGGGCTCGCAAGGCGGTGTTCGAGGAGGGCATCTCGACCGCCCGGATGTTCCTCGATCCGGCCCGCCCCGGGGTCGAGGACCTGATCGACGAGATCGTCGCGGGCGTACGCAGTGCCTGCACGTACACCGGCGCGGCAAACCTGACGCAGTTCTCGGCGAAGGCGCTGATCGGGGTGCAGAGCGCGGCCGGTTACACCGAGGGGATGCCGTTGCCGGCCGGCTGGTGACACCGCCGCGGGCCACACCAACCCGCCCGGCCGCTCTGGTCCGCCCGGCCAGCCGGACCGGGCCGCCCGGCCGGCGTACCGCATTCTGGTCCGCACCGACCGGCGTACCGCGCACACTGGTCCGCACCGACCGGCGTGTCGCCTTCCGGTCGGTGCGCACCGGTCAGCCGGTCCGGAAGAGGTGCTGGAGCACGGCCCGACCGGCCACCGCCGGGTCGTCGCCGATGTCGCCCGGCAACGCGCCGCTGAGCCAGAGGGTGGCGAAGCCGTGCACGATCGACCACGCGGCCAGCCCGACGGAGCGGCCGTCCGGCCCCTCGTCGGGCGGTTCGGCCAGGGTCGCCACCCCGGCCTGCAACTCGGTGGAGGCCCGCTCTTTGGCGGCGACCAGCGACGGGTCGTCCTGGCGGTACAACTCGGGACGGAACATCACCTCGAAGTGCGCCCGGTGGTGGACGGCGAACAGGAGGTAACCGACCCCGATCTCCAGCAGGTCACCGGTCCGCGCGCGTACCCGGCTCAGCTCGTCGGCGAGCAGGTCGAAGCCCTGGGTGGCGAGCACGGTGAGCAGGCCGGCCTTGTCACCGAAGTGGTGGGTCGGTGCGGCGTGCGAGACCCCGGCCCGACGAGCCAGGTCGCGCAGGCTCAGGGCGGCCGGCCCGGACTCCCCGATCGCGTCGACCGCCGCCGCCAGCAACGCGCGTTGCAGGTCCCCATGGTGGTACGGCCGGCCCGCCGCGATCTCCTCGGTCACGCCTCCACCCTATCTAGCCCCTGACAAGATCCCCGAAGGAAGGGCCCCTTCCTAACCAATAGCGTTAGGAAGGGGCCCTTCCTCACCCCTGCGGCAGGAGGTCGGCGGCCTGGCTGGCGACCACCTCGCCGACGAGGCGGAGTGCCTCGGGGGCGGGTACGGGGTCGAGCGCCCGTCCGTCGCGCAGACGCAACGACACCAGCCCCTCGGCCGCCTCCCGGGCACCGATCACCGCCGCGTACGGCACCCGTCGGCGGGCCGCCGCGCGTACCCGGGCGCCCAGCGAGCCCTCCGCCGCGAGTTCCGCCCGCAGGCCAGCCTCCACGGCACTGCGGGCGAAGGCCGCCGCCACCTCGTGCTGCTCCGGTCCGATCGGCAGCACCTCCAGTTGCACCGGCGCGTACCAGGCCGGGAACGCACCCTCGTGCACCTCGATCAGGTACGCGAACAGCCGCTCCATGCTGCCGACCAGGCTGCGGTGCACGATCACCGGTCGACGGGACCGACCGTCGGAGTCCATGTACGACAGACCGAACCGCTCGGCCTTGTCGAAGTCGAGCTGGACGGTGGAGAGGGTCGACTCCCGGCCGGCGGGATCCTGGATCTGGATGTCGATTTTCGGCCCGTAGAACGCCGCCTCCCCGGGCGCCTCGACGTACGGCTGCCCCGCCGCGTCGAGCGCCTCCCGGAGCAGATCCTCGGCCCGCTGCCACTCCTGCTCGTCGCCGACGTACTTCTCCCCCGGGCCGCGCAGCGACAACCGGAACCCGGCCGGCCGTACGCCGAGCGCGGCGTGCGCGGTCCGGATCAGTCCGAGTATCTCCGCCACCTCGGCGCCGACCTGCTCCAACGCGCAGAAGTTGTGCGCGTCGTTGAGCCAGATGGCACGTACCCGGCTGAGGCCACCGAGCACCCCGGAACGCTCCGAGCGGTACATCCCGCCCAACTCGCCGATCCGCAGCGGCAACTCCCGGTACGACCGGCCGCGCGCGCCGAAGACCAGACAATGGTGCGGACAGAGCGCCGGCCGGAGCACGAACTCGTCGTCCTCCGAGATCATCATCGGCGGGAACATGTCATCGTCGAAGTAGGGCAGGTGCCCCGATCGTTCGAACAGCTCGCGTTTGCCCAACGGCGGCGAGTAGACGTGCTGGTAGCCGGCGCGACGTTCCAACTCGCGGACGTACTCCTCGACGGCGTGCCGGGCGGCGGCGCCGGCCGGCAGCCAGATCGGCAGGCCCGCGCCGGACAACGGGTCGGCGTGGAACAACTCAAGCTCGCGACCCAACCTGCGGTGGTCGACCATGTCCTGCTCCCAACTCCGGTACGACCCTGGGCCCGACCCGCCGGATCGGCGGTGCGGACCGGTCGGGGCGACCGAACCGGGACAGGTACGAAGCAGCCCCGGAGCGGTTCGCCCCGGGGCCGTTGGTTGACGGTGAAAATCGCGTCAGCGCGGCACGCCGGGGTACCCCGGCGTCGTCGTCACTATCGCGCTGCGCTGCATGGCCGACATGTTACGTCGCCGCCCGCTCACCCCGCATCCGCGATTCCCGCCGACCGCTCCGCACCCTCCAGCATCGATTGTCATCTTTGCGACTTAGTGGCGTCCATCCCGGTTCACGGAGGTTGAGCATGATATCCACCCTGATCAGCCGACCCGCCCTCCACGGTCGCCGGGCGGCCGACCGATCTCCGGCAGTCTCCGGGAGGCACCCCATGACCCCCACGACCACCCAGACCCGGCACCCCTGGCGAGCCACCGCACGGACCATCCTCGCCGCACTCGTCGGCGCCCTCTCCCTGGTACCCACCGTCGCGGCCACCACCGGGCTGGACACCGTACCGGCGGTCGCCCAGCTCGTCGTGGTCGCCGGTGTGATCACCCGGATTCTGGCGATCCCGGGCGTGGACCGCTGGCTCCGCCGGTACCTGCCCTGGCTGGCCTCGGCACCCCGCAACGACGTGCAACCGGCGACACCGGTCCAACCGGGCGCCTGACCGCGGCGGCGCCGACGGGGCGCCCGAACTCGACCGGTCCAACCCGGGGCCTGACCACAGCCGGTTCAACCCGGCGCCCGGACTCGACCGGTCCAACCCGGCGCACGACCGCGGCGGGTTCAACCCGGCGCACGACCGCGGCGGGTCCGACCGGACGTGCCCGGGACGACGGCGGACCGTGGCCCACGATGGGGCCGCCGGCGCGGGACCCGCCGGCGGCCCGTCGGCTAGCCGTAACCGTCAGGAACGGGGGGACCTGCGGTGGCGGGGTCGCGTGTTCCAACGGTACGCCGGTCGCCCCGTTCGCCGGGTCCCGTCGACGACGTGCACCACGATCCGTACGCGGACCGACACGACACCGGCGCCAACATCGCGTGATCAGCGGCCGATGGCCGTAGCGTGGCCGGTATCACCACTGGTCGGGCCTGTGCCAGCCGGCATGGAAGGGCAGTTCAGGCTCGTCCGAGACCATGTCGGCCGAACGCGTCGAGGTGAACCGCGTGCCCGAGCTACTCACCAACGTCGCGTCACCCGCGTCGGCGTACCTGGCGCTGTTCGGCCTCCTCGTGCTGGACGCCTTCGTGCCGGTGATCCCGACCCAGGTCGTGATGATCACGGGCGGGGCGCTGACCATCTACGGCGACCTGAACCTGCCACTCACCATCGGCGTCGGCGCGCTCGGCGTGTTCTGCGGCGACACGGCCTGTTACCTGCTCGGCCGCATCGGTGCGGAACGGCTGCGCCACGGCTGGCACCTGCTGCGTGATCTGGTCACCTCGGCAACCGGCGGTTCGGCCGCCGGGAAACACACCGGCCACCGGAACCCGATCTCCGGCCCGGCGGACGGTGAGCCGGCCCCGGACGGCGGCTCGCGCCCGCGTCAGGGCGCCGGACGGTTCACCCGGGCGCTACGGCAACCCGGGCCGCTGGTCATCCTGCTCTGCCGCTTCGTGCCGGGTGGGCGCATGATCGCCTGCTTCAACGCCGGCCGGCTCCGTTACCCGTACCGGCGCTTCCTCGCGTACGACGCGCTGGCCGCGCTCGCGTGGGCGGCGTACGGCGCACTTGTCGGCCACCTCGGCGGCGCCGCGCTGACCGACTCGGTGTGGCGGCTCGCCGTCGTGGCCGTGCTCGCCGCCGGCGGTTTTGCCGCCGCCGGGTGGGCGTTGACCCTCTCCGGCGGACGGACCACCGGGGAGCTGCCAACGCCGGAGCCGGCGCTGGCAGCTCCCGGCATCACTGGAGTTCGTGCAGCATCAGCTGACGCGCCGCCTCGGTGACCGAGCCGGACAGCGACGGGTAGATCGTGATGGTGTGGGCCAACTGGTCCACGGTCAGGTTGTTCTCCACCGCCAGGGTGATCGGCAGGATCAGCTCGCTCGCCTTCGGCGAGACGACCACACCGCCGACCACCTGACCGCTCGCCGGCCGGCAGAAGAGCTTCACAAAACCGTCGGAGAGGTCGTCCATCTTCGCCCGCGCGTTGCCGTTGAGCGGCAGCATCACCTGCCGGGCCGGGGTACGCCCGGAGTCCACCTCGTCCTGCGACACCCCGACGGTGGCCAACTCCGGGTCGGTGAAGACGTTCGCGGCGACGGTCCTCAGCCGCAGCGGCGCAACCGCCTCGCCGAGCGCGTGCCACATCGCGATCCGGCCCTGCATCGCCGCGACGCTGGCCAGCGGCAGCACGCCGGTGCAGTCCCCGGCTGCGTAGATGCCGGGCACGTTGGTCCGGGACACCCGGTCGGTGGTGATGTACCCGCCCGGCGAGACGGCGATGCCGTACTCGGTCAGGCCCAGGTCGGCGGTGTTCGGAATCGATCCGACCGCCATCAGGGCGTGCGAGCCGGTCAGCGTACGGCCGTCGGAGAGCTCCACCTCGACGCCGTCGGCGGTCCGCCGCACCCCGTTGGCCCGGGAGTTGTTCAGGATGGTCATGCCCCGGGCGCGGAACACCTGCTCGATCGCGGCGGCGGCGTCGGCGTCCTCGTGCGGCATCACCCGCTCCCGGCTGGAGACGAGGGTCACCCGTACGCCCATGGCCAGGTAGGCACTGGCGAACTCGGCGCCGGTGACACCGGAGCCGATCACGATCAGGTCCTCCGGCAGTTCCGGCAGGTCGTACACCTGGCGCCAGGTCAGGATCCGCTC
The DNA here is from genome assembly GCF_044901685.1 of Micromonospora sp. NPDC050397. Taxonomy (NCBI): domain Bacteria; kingdom Bacillati; phylum Actinomycetota; class Actinomycetes; order Micromonosporales; family Micromonosporaceae; genus Micromonospora; species Micromonospora sp. NPDC050397. The sequence continues at coordinate 18,359 of NZ_JBJDPS010000006.1, read as the reverse complement.
GCCGTCCGGCACCGCGCTCGGCAGCACCCGTGGCGTGGCCCCGGTGGCGATCAGCACCGTCGAGGCGTCGAGCGAGTACTCGGAGTCACTCTCCGTCGGGGTGACCAGCACCCGGTGGGTGTGACCGAGGGTGTCCTCGCCGAGCCGGGCGTGACCCGAGACGAAGGTGACGCCCGCTTTGATCAATTTGGCGTGGATGTCCCCCGACTGGGCCAGGGCGAGGCGCTTGACCCGCGCGTACACCGCCTCCGCGTCGACGGTGACCGCCTCCAACCCGTCCGAGTGGACCCCGAACTCCTCCGTGTCCCGGTAGCCGGTGACCACAGCGGAACTGGCGATGAAGGTCTTTGACGGGACGCAGTCGGAAAGTACGCACGCACCCCCGGCCCCGTCTGCCTCGATGACGGTGACGTCGGCGTCCAACTGGGCCGCGACCAGCGCGGCCTCGTAACCCGCCGGCCCCCCGCCGATGATCACGATACGACTCACAGGACTTGCCCTTCGTTGGTGCTCACAGTGACTTTCTTCTCCCCAACCCGTCCGACACGCACGGTCGTATTCTCCACCACCCCTCCGCCGGGCTATCGTCATCGCCGTGCGTCACTACGCCGCGTACGGCTCAAACCTCGATCCCGCCCGGATGCGTGCCTACTGTCCGCATTCGCCCATGATCGGCACCGGCTGGCTGGAAGGCTGGCGCCTCACCTTCGCGGGCGAGGGGGTGATCGGCTGGGAGGGCGCGGTCACCACCGTCGTGGAGTCTCCGGGCGACCGCGTCTTCGTCGCGATCTACGACGTACACGCCTGGGATGCCGCCCAACTCGACGAGGTCGAGGGCGTGAACGCGGAGACGTACCGCAAGCTGCACGTGCGGGTGGTCACGCTGGACGGTGAGATCACCGCCTGGGTCTACGTCTTCGCCGGGTACGAGGGCGGTCTGCCGACCGCCTGGTACCTGTCGGAGATCGCCAACGCGGCGGAGAAGGCCGGTGCCCCGGACGACTACGTCGCCGAACTGCGCTCCCGACCCACCGGCACCGCCACCACCTGAGCCACCCTCCCGCCCGCCACCCGCCCGCCGCCCGCCAGGGCGGTTAGGAAGGGCCCCTTGTTATACAAAAAGCGATAACAAGGGGCCCTTCCTTTCACGTGAGGCCGGTGCGGAGGCTGGTGAGCAGGTCGACCAGTTCGACGCGTTCGGAGCCACGCAGAGCCCGGAACCCGCTCGCGGCGATCCGGTCGGTCATCGCCTCGGCCCAGAGGAAGTGCCGCACCAGCGGTGCCACCTCCGGGTACGGCGGCTGCCAGCCGTTGGCCAGGGCACCCGCCTCACCATCCGGCCCGGCCAGGATCGCCTCCAGCGGCGTCAACCCGGCCGCCCGTACGGCGATCAGCGCGGCGCCACTGCGATGTTCGCGCAACAGGTGCAGCAGCACAGCCAACCGGGCGGGCGGATCCGGCACCGGCAACGGCGTCGCCCGCCACGCGGCGAAGAGCGGCATGCCGGTCGCATCCGCCGCGTCGACCACCCGCTGGGCCAGTTCGAGCAGCCGGTCCAGCTTGGGAAAGCCGGGCAGGTACTCCAGCCCCCAGCGGCAGCACTCGACGAGGTTGCTCGCCGCCACCTCGGTCGGCCTCGCCACCCTGCGCGCGGCCTCCCAGCCCTCGGCCACCGCATCCGGGGCGAGGAAGCCGAGCGTCGCGGCGACCGTCTCCGCCGCCACGTCGCCCAGTGCCCCACCGCGACCGGCCACCTGGAACGCCCAGCCCGACAGACCGAGCAGGCGCGCCCGACGGAGGGTCTGCGGGCACTCGTTGAACGCGTTCACCAGTGCGGACAGGCTCGGTCGGGCTGCTGCGGCAGCCTGCTCGGGGGTCAACTGGTCGCCCTTTCCACGGTACGGAGTCGCCGGCCGACAGGGCTCGATCGAGCCTGTTCGTTCTCCCGGCCATGGGCACCCTACTCGGCATCGAGCGCCTCGACCGCCGCTTGCACCTCTCCGGTACGGCGCCGCGCGGCGGCTGCCGCCCGCTCGGCCGACTTGCGGGTCAGCTTCCTGCGGCTGACCTCCTGCTCAGCTCCGGCGCGGCGACGTTCCGCCTCGGCCACGGCCGTCTCCGCCTCGGCCAGCGCGGCGGCACCGTCGCGCACCGCCGCCGTGGCCCGCTCCAGCTCCGCCTCGGCCCGCCGCTGCTCGGTACGGGCGGCGGTGAACTCCCGGGCCAGCGTCCGGCGTACGGCAGCCCGCTCGGCCGCCGCCCGACGGGCCAGTGCCGCCTGTTCGGCCGATGCCCGTCGGGCCGCCTCCTTCTCCGCCCGCGCCGCGCCACCCCGCCTCCCGGCCGCGCCGCCGTCCTTCCCGGCCGCGCCGGTGCCTTCACCAGCCGTGCCCGTGCCGCCACCCCGCTCCCCGGCCGCGCCGGTGCCTTCACCGGGTGCCGCCGGACCGGCCCGGCGCGGTGGCGGCTCCGGCAGGGACAACTCGGGGCCACCGGCGACCAGGCGCAGTTGCGGCCGGGGCACCTCGCCGAAACCGGCGTAGCTCGCCGCCCGGACCAGGCGGCCCGAGCGGACCTGTTCGGCCACCTCGACGTCGGCGAGCGCGGCCTGGAAGGTCGCCTCCACCTCGGCCAGCGGCAGCTTGCCCGCAGCCAGCCGAGGGTCGGCCGCCGCCCCCAACGCCCGTGCCTCGGCGACCAGGGCGGCGACCGTGCCGCGCCGTTGGGCGGAGAGTTCCCGCAGTTGGGGACCGCGCAGTTCGCGCTGGGCGGCACGCAGCTCGGCGGCGAGCCCGGCCAGGTCGGCCACCAGGTCGGGTCGCCGGATCGCGAGCAGGTTCACCAGCCAGGCTGCCACGGTCGGCTTGCGCAGTTTGGCGATCTGGCGTGCGGTGGCTTCGTCACCGGCCGCCCGGGCGGCGACGACCGCCTCGCTCCGGGCCGCGACAAAACCGTCCGGCGGGGCGCTGTAGAGGCGCTCGACGAGATCAGCGGCCACGACCCCGGTCCCCGATCCGGTCCCGGCTCACCCGAGGCCCGGCGCTCGGACCAGGTCCAGTTCGGACGGTTTGGACGGAAGGTCATGTCTGGCGCACCGCATCGTGACTCCTCGACAACCGAATCGTGATGTCCCCCAGCGCAGTCTGCCGGAACCGGGGCACGAGCGCCCCGCGTCTGATGGAACACCCGACACGGGGAAACGGGATTCGGAGGAGTCATGCGCGCAGCGACGCGAGGACGTTTGGGTGGGACCTTGGGTACGGCGGGGCTGGTCGCCGTACTGGCGGTGGCCGGTTGCAGCACCAGCGAGAGTGGCAACGCGTCGACCGGCGCGGATGGGGCGGTGGCCCCGTTGGCGGCGGACGCGGCGGCCGACCAGAACCACCCCGGCCAGGCCGAGTCGAAGGCGGGTGCGCAGACGCAGCCCGGGGCACCGGGCGCCGAGTCGCCGGCGAACCTTCGGGTGGACCAGCGATCGATCGTCTACACCGGCTCGATGACGGTCCGGGTCAAGGAGGTCGACCGGGCCGCCGCCGACGCGGTCGCGATCGCCACCGGGGCCGGTGGTTTTGTCGGCGGTGACCAGCGCACCAGCAGCACCGGTGACGCCGAGGCTTCGCTCCAGTTGCGGGTGCCGGCGGACCGGTTCGCCTCGGTGGTCGACGCCCTGGCCGCCCTCGGCAAGCAGGAGCAGCGCGAGATCAAGACCGACGACGTCACCGAGGAGACCCTCGACCTGGCCGCACGGATCAGCACCCAACAGGCTCGGGTGGAGAGCGGCCGGCGGCTGCTGGCCCAGGCCAAGACCCTCTCCGACCTGGTGATGCTGGAGAGCGAACTGGCCAAGCGGGAGGCCGACCTGGTGGCGCTGGAGGCACGTCAGCGCCGGCTGGGGGACCTGACCGCGCTCTCCACCATCACCGTACGACTGATCGGGCCGGAAGCCGTGGTCGAGGAGGACGAGGAACCGGCGGGCTTCCTGTCCGGGCTTCGCAACGGCTGGGAGGCGCTGCTCGCCACGCTGGGAGTGGTGCTGGTCGTGCTGGGCGCGCTGCTGCCGTGGGTGGTCGTGCTGGGCGTACCGGCGCTGGCGGTGTTCTGGCTGACCCGCCGCCGACGGGGACGGCGCACCGGGCCGCCCGTACCGGGTCCGGTGGTGGGTCAGGGTGGGACGCCGCCAACGCCGCCAACGCCGCTGACGCCACCGACGGCGCTGACGCCACCGACGGCGCCGCCGGCCACCGTGCCGCCGGCCCGTACGCCGTCCGCCCCGGCCGAATCCCGGCCCGACCCGACCGACTGAGCGGGCGCGGCTCGCCGCCGGGTCGGACGCCCCGCGCGTACGTCCCGGCGGCACCCCCCGAAGATCGGGTACGTCCGTCGACCCGGTCGGCCACAAGCGACTTGTAGTTCATTGCCACGATTTCGCGCAAATAGCGCCTGGCATCGCATCAATCACTCGACAAGATCGCACGAGGAAACCGACACGACATCGACCGTGATCATCTTTTGTCGACTCGACTCCACACCCCCGTCTGGCATACTTGTTAAGGCTGAGTTACCGGACCGGCGCGCGGGCACCGCTTAGCGGAAGGGGTCGGACTTTGTCAACCGATGGCGGAGAGCCGTCGTCCAGGCTGGACGATATCGAGTCGAAGCTCATCACGCTGGCTCTCGTCGTCGCACTGGCCGTCAGCGTACTGGACAATTTGCTCAATTTCCTGGACAACCAGAATTGGGTGTTTCCCCTTATTCTCGTGACCCTCCTGATCGCACTCCGTTGGCTCGACGTCACCCGCAAGAGGGTGAGCTCGATCGCGGTCGGCACGCCGTTACGCACGTACGACTCCTCCTCGGCGTTCTACGGAGAGGCGCTGCGTGCGGTCAACCGGGGCGAGAAGTCGGTGTACGCGGTCTTCTCCCACGCGACCGCGCCGCCGCAGCAGACGGAGGAATCACGGCGCTACTACACCGGCACCATCAAGTGGGCGCGGAAGTTTCCCGGCAAGCGGGGGCTGCACCGGGTGATCCGGCTGCCGCACAGCAGCCCGGACATCCAGCAGTGGGTCGACGAGCAGGTGGATCTCGCGTCGAAGGTGGAGAACTACCACGTCAAGATCCTCCGTTATCCCCGGGGCATGGAGTTGGAGGGGGAGAACTTCGCCGTCATCGACTCGTCGGTCGTCTTCCTCGGCTTCGCCCTCGACGACCGGGGTGAACTGCGCGGCTTCAGCATCCGCGACCCGCGCGTCGCGGCCGCGTTCGAGCAGCACTTCCGTGAGTTGTGGCGGATCTCCGGCGCCGACCCCAAGCTGCCGCCGAGGCAGGGTGGGGCGTCACCGGCCGGCGCGGGTGGAGTCGCCGAGGTTGGGACCGGGCCACCGCCCGGAGGCCAGTAACACGTCGTCCCAGGTATCGGTGGGCGGTGGGGGAAGGTAGGCCGTACCGGCCCGGAAGGCCGCCGCCAGGAGCGCCGGGGATCTGGGTCGGTAGAACTCGCCGATCGTCGCCGCCAGGTCCCAGGCGTGCAGGTGCCACTCGACGGCGAGGACACCGATGCCGCAGGCCACGTTCCACACCCGACCGTGGTAGCTGAAGCTCGGCACCTCGGGCGTGGCCGCACACTCGCCCAGATGCCGGGTCGCCGCCTCGACGAACTCCCGTAGATGGAATGGGGCGGTCCGGATCGGCAGTCCCTGTAGGGTCAGTTGGTTGAATTCCGCGAGCTTACCCTGGCTCATCAGCTCTTTCGGCCCGAACTCCAGGGCGTACAGGTGGGTCACGTGGCTTTCCGAGGCGGTGACCTGCAAGTGCCGAAGCACGTCCAATGCCGTCCACGGAGCACACGGTCCCACCCGGCGCCAGTCGGCGGCGGAATACCTCGCGGCGATCCGGCAAACCGCTTCGACACCACTCGAATACGCTCGCGCATAACAGGTGAAACACGGCACCGAGCGATTTTAGCCGAGGACCATCAAATCGGTAAGGTCCAATACCTACGGCGAAGTGGTCATTCTGTCGGCACCGCCATCGCCGCCACGTACCGATCAGGTCGCTCCTGCCAGTCCTTCGCCCACCGGGCGGCCAACTCGGTGGCCGGGGTGACCCCGGTGGCGAGAACCTCGCGTACGGGCTCCAGCGCGTCCAGAATCGTCGGCAATTCGACACCTTTCGCGACCCGCGCCAGGAGACCCTCGCAGGCCAGGCCGACGAGTTGCTCGCCGATTTCGCGCACCCGGGCCGGAATCCCGTCCGGGTGCTCCTCGGCGGCGTCCAGGGTGATCTCGTCCAGGGTCTCGACCGGGAGGTCCCCCACCAGGTCACCCACCCGCCGACGGATCTCCTCCTCCTCGACCAACCCCACGAACAGCGCCGGCAGGACCCCCAACCCGGCCCAGTCCTGACCGTCGGGGAGCCGTGTCTCCAGGGTCTGGCGGGGGCGTACCGAGGGCCAGATCTGCCCGAGATGGGTCTTCCAGTCGGCGATCGTCGGCAACACCCCGTCCGGGAAACCACCGTGCAGGAGCTTGCCGAACGACCGCTGGGGCCCCGGCAGGTAGGCGTCGCCGGCCCGGCGGTAGATCATCGGCAACGCGGCCAGCACGTCGGTCAACTCGGCCAGGCTGCCCGCCTGGTACAGCCGACGGGTCAGGTCCTGACACCGCTCGGGATCGATTCGCCGCCAGTAGCGCATGCGGCGGGACGCGACCGGGGCCGTCCCCGGATCGAGCGCGGGTGTGTTCGCGAGCAGGGCGGCCAGGAACGGCGAGACCGCGACCAGCACCCGGAACTTGTCCAGGTACTCCACCGGATCCAGCGCGTCCAGGCTCACCTGGGTCGACAGGGTCAACCCCATCACCTGGTCACCGAGCCGGCCGTGGTCGCCGAGGCGGGCGAAGTAACGACGCATGATCGCCGTACGCACCTTCGGCGTCCAGGAGATGTCCTCGGGCCGGTCGAACGGGAGTTGCCCGCCGGTGAGCAGCCGCAGCCCGAGCGGCTCCGCCGTCCGGGCGACCTCGGTCAGGCAACGCCGGGACAACGCGAGACAGCCGGTCAGGTCGTCGCTCGGGGGCGAGGAGTACTCGATCGCCCCCGCCATCTCCAGGGTCAGCGTCGCGCCGTCCGGCAGGGCGAGCCCGACCAGGGCCCCACCCTCCAGGACGGGCGTCGCGTCCGTCGTGTCCAGCAGCGCGTGCAGCAGGTCCCGGGTGCCACCCGGCTCGTCGTAGCTGACCGACGTCCCGGTCTGCGGCCGGACCAGACCGCACTCGACCTCCAGGCCGACGAGCCGTTGGGTCTTGGCCGGAGAGATGAACCATCCGACGAGATCCGCCAGGTCGAGCGGCGGTTCGTCGTATTGCACCAGACCGTGGCTCATCGGCTTTTCTCCCGGCTGTGAACCTTATTCTCCGGTGTACGTCAGAATTTCGGGTGCATCGGATCCCGGGGAACCACAACGTCAACCGAGGTTCACGGAGATAGACGCATCTCCGTCCGATATTACCTTGGTGGGTACGCTGTCTCCAAGACGCCAAGGACCGTCGAGCACCCAGGACCGGATCTGTTCGTCAGTGACCAGGATGTCCTTGCGCAGGTCGTAGACCAGGTGCCGGGGCGAGTTCGGCGGATCGCCACGACGCGAACCACGAAACGGCATGACCGGTAGCAGCAAGGGATAGTCGATGTCGCCATTCCCGTTGCTCAGACCGATTTTTCGCTCCAGGAATTCGCGGATCCGCTCCCGTACGCCCTCGATGTCGGCCAGCCGCGCCAGGCCGGGATCGGAGGAGTCGGTGCCGTCGATGACCCCGTCGAGCGACGGTCGCCTCCAGATCAACTGGAACGCCGGGCGTTTCGCCGCCACCCCACGGTCCCACGGACGCGGGCTCATCGAGAGGACGTCGTACGTGTGGTGGTGGTAGACCGTGCCCCGGCTGTCCATCGCCCGCAGGATCTCGTCCACCTCGGCCAGCCAGGGCAGCAGCGCCTCGTGTCGCAGGTCCCCGCCGCGTCGGCGCAGGTAGGTCTGGTAGATCTCCGCGCTGCCCACGTAGGGGTCGATCGGCAACTGCGCCTCGACGGTGGCCCGGTTGGCGTCGAGCAGCAGCCGGGACAGGTGGAACCCGGCCACCGCGACGCCCTCGGTCGCACCGGAGCGGATGTCGTCCACCAGCCGGCGGTAGATCGCCCCGGTGCCGAGGTCCACGTTCTGGTGCACGAGTTGCGAGAGTGCCTCGAAGTCCGCCGGATCGGTCTCCTCGATCAGGTCGGTCGGAAGCTCGGTCCCGCAGTGCGGCAGGATGTGCAACTCGGTGATCGGACCGTGGGTGCTGGTGACGATCGTCCCGGCCCCGATCCGCCGCTTACGGTGGTGCGGTCCGGCCGACGACGCCGGTCCGACGAGGTGGGCGTAACCGCAATCGACGCAGAGGTGCTCCCGCTGATGTCGCAGGAATGGCGAATTGGCACCCGTACTATCCAGTTCGGCCGTCATCACGCTTTGGCGCACGACCGTTCCTCCTCTACTGACAGCGCACCGTGGTAGTTGCGCGAGTGGCACAGTTGTGGGTACGGCCGCGACCCCACAACCGCGAACCGTCGGCTATCGTCCCGGCGACCTATCGAATACCCGCTCCCACGGGTTCCGGAGTCGTTTTCCCGGTGAGTTCGCCGTAACGGGTGACGTCCCGCTCGGAAAGCGCACGGGTCACCTCCTCCAGTGCCGCGACAAGTTGGGCCGGGGACCAGTTGCCGGCGGCTCCGGGCCGGCTGCTCAGGTATTCCGCGATCCGCTCGGTGGGCCAGCCGTGCGTCTCGGCGAGGCCGGCGGCCAGGTGCCGCAGGTAGGTCGCGGACGGGCTGCGCAACTCGACCTCGGAACTCCGCCAGGGCGCGGTGAACGTGAAACTCGGGTGACCGTCCATCTCCCCGAGGTGGAGCAGGGTCTGGTAATACCCCGGTCCGAGCACCACCCGCCCCTGGGACAGCACCTCGGTCAGGTCCAGGTCGGCGCCGGGCTCGAAGCACATCTCCTGGGCCATGATGTCCGAGAACTGCGAGAGCGTGAGCAGGTACGCCCGCGCCGGTGTCTCGCCCTCGTCGTCCGGGTCGTAGAAGGCCATGCCGCCGGTCCAGGCCAGCGCCTCGAGCGCGAAGTAGACCCGGCCGGGAAGCACGACCGGCAGGCTCCGCTCGGGCAGCCGCTGGTCCCGGCAGCCCGGGTAGGTGAGCGCCCCGAACGGGGGCTGGCCACCGACGAGGTAGTAGTTCAGCCGCTTCAGGCTCATGTTCGAGCCGTAGCAGACGTACCAGACGTGTCCGGTCCGCGCCGCCGTCTCGGCCGCCTGCTCCAGCACCGCGACCGGATCCGTACCCGCCACCGTCGCCGCCGGCACCGTGTCCCCGGTGCCGACGGTCAGCTCCACCCGCTCCATGGTCCTACTCACCCATTCCACTAACGGTCATCGATCCGCTTCCCTGTCGTACGGCACCGCCGTCCGGCCACCGGCAAGGGCCGCCAGGGCGGTCTGCGTCAGCACGCGGACGCCGTACCCGATCGCGCGCTCGTCGACGTCGAATCCGGGGTGGTGGGTGTCCAACCGGACGTTCGAGTCGGGGTCGCCGGTGCCGAGGCGGATCATCGCCCCTGGTACGTGGTCGAGGTAGAACGAGAAGTCCTCGCTGCCCATGCTGATCTCGGCCGGCAGCACCCGGTCCGGGCCGAGTACCCGGGCGGCGGCGGCGCTGATCGTGGCGGTGGCCCGCTCCTCGTTGTGCACCGGCGGGAAGCCCCGGCTGTACCGGACGTCGGCCTTCGCGCCCGTGCCGACCAGCACCTCGCGGACCAGCTCGGGCAGGAGTGCGGGCGCCTCCCGCCAGGCGTCCCGGCTCAGCGTCCGTACGGTGCCCCGGACGAAGCCGTCGCTCGGGATGGCGTTCGGTGCCGTACCGGCGTGCACCGCGCCCCAGACCAGTGAGAGGGCGCTGCGCGGGTCCATCCGCCGGGTCAGCAGTCCGGGCACGTCGACGACGACCCGGCCGAGCGCGTACACGAGGTCGGCGGTCAGGTGTGGCCGGGCGGTGTGTCCACCCGCGCCGGTCAGGTGCACCTCGATCGTGTCGGCCGCGGCGGTCAGCGGACCGGAACGTACGCCGACCGTGCCGGCGGCGAGCTGCGGCGCGCAGTGCAACGCGTAGATCTCCGCCACGTCGGTGAGCCCACCGGCGGCGATCACCTCGGGAGCGCCCGACGGCACGGTCTCCTCGGCCGGCTGGAAGATCAGTCGCACCCGACCGTCGAGTCCACCCTGTACGGCGAGCCGGGCGAGCAGCAGGCCGGTACCGAGCAGCACGGTGGTGTGCACGTCGTGGCCGCAGGCGTGGCAGACACCGTCCACCGTCGAGCGGTAGGGCACGTCCTTCGCGTCGGTCAGTGGCAGGGCGTCGATGTCGGCCCGCAGCGCGATCACCGGACCGGTCGGCCGGTCGCCGATGTCGCAGACGACGCCGTTCCCCTTCGGCAGCAGCCGTGGTTCGAGCCCGGCCGCGGAGAGTTCGGCGACGATCAGCGCGGCGGTGGCGAACTCGTGCCCGGAGAGCTCGGGATGGGCGTGGATGTGGCGACGGGTGGCAACCAGGTCGGGTGTCCGGAGCGCCAACAACTGATCGAGGTCGTACGGGAGGGGCGCGGCCCCGGGCGGCGGCTCGGGCGGGGACGACGCCAGCGGGCTGCCGGACGGCAGCGTCAACGCACTCGTCACGTCGAATTCTCGATCACTATGGATGGGATGGGACTGGGACAGCCTAGACCTCCGTCGGTGACGCTGCGCAACATCAATTTGGTAGCGGTCGGACCGCGTAGCGTCACGTATGTCCTGGTAGGAGCGTTCGGATAGCTGCAGTCCGGCCCGAGGGAGACGGTCAAACGCCAGCATGTGCCCCCTCACCTCCTACAACGCGTGACGGATGCGCCAGTCACGTTGCCCGACTCGGACGGCACCAACCACGCCCGGATTGCCGGATTTTCGGTGCTGACCCGCCCCTAGGGGCGCACCGGCCAGCGCGTCGGAGGACGGCGCGGGCGTCAGCGTGACATACCCCGTTCACCCTCTTACGCACACCGTGTCCGTCAACGCACGCTTCGCCATGTCTTTCGATACACTCCGTCCAGAATTGGGCACATGGAGTGAGTGATTTGATGCAGATCGCAGAGTTCCTCAGAAGGTACGCCGGGGCGACTTTCGCTACCGGTGTGGCAACCCGCAAGATAGGGGGGATGTGTCCCATGCCCCTCGATTTTCCCCGGCGGCCTTTCCTGTGACTCAGATTCCGACGTGGAGTGGCGGACCAGTCAGTCCCACCAGCGGACGCGCAGCTCCCGGCGCCACCATCGGCGGTCGTTACTCGCTCCGCGCGGCGGTCGGCCATGGCGGCATGGGCACGGTGTGGCGTGCCGCCGACACCCTGCTCCGCCGCGACGTGGCGGTCAAAGAGGTCGTGCTGCCACCGGGGCTCGCCCCGAGTGACCGCGACGCGATGTACGAACGCACCCTGCGCGAGGCCCGCGCGGCCGCCGCCCTGCAACACCCGGCCGTGGTGCAGGTCTACGACGTGGTGACCGAGGGCGGTCGGCCCTGGATCGTGATGGAGCTGCTCGACGCGCGCAGCCTCGCCGACATGGTGATCGAGGACGGGCCACTCGCGCCCAGGGCGGTGGCCAAGATCGGCATCGCGTTGCTCGGCGCACTGGAGGTGGCCCACGCGATCGGCGTACTGCACCGGGACGTCAAGCCGGCGAACGTGCTGATCGCCTCCGACGGCCGTTGTGTGCTGACCGACTTCGGCGTTGCCCGGATGCCCACCGACGTGCAGCTCACCACGCCCGGCATGGTGCTCGGATCACCGCACTTCATCTCCCCTGAGCGCGCCATGGGCAGCGACTTCGGCCCGCCGAGCGACCTCTTCTCACTCGGCGTCACGCTCTACACGGCGGTGGAGGGACGGCCGCCGTTCGACCGGGGCGACCCGATCGAGACCATGCACGCGGTGGTCGAGGACCCGCCGGCACCGCCGTCGCGGTCCGGGCCGCTGACAGAGGTGCTGATGGGTCTGCTGGAGAAGGACCCGGCCCGTCGTTTCGACGTCGAGCGCTCCCGCACCATGCTGCGGGAACTGCTAGCCGGCCCGCTGGCCAGCAACGCCGCCGGGCACCTGATGACCGACCCGTACTCGGTGGTGCCGGCGCAGCGGGCGCCCTGGCAGCCGCCGACCCCGCCGGCCACCCCGCAGCCGACCGGCCAGATCGGCGGCTCGGCGATGCTCGCGCCGGGCGAGTCGCTCACCGACCGGCTGGCCCAACTCCGTAAGGAGGGCGCCGACGCCGCCGCGACCGCGCACAACGGCGGGACCACCAGCCCGCTCCGTACGCCGACCGGCGCGATGCCGGCCGGGCAGCGCTGGGACGACGGCGGCGGTGCGACGGTGTACGGCACCCCCGGCGGCGGCTCCAACACGTACGGCCGGGGCAGTGGCGGGAGCGACAGCGGTGGCCTGGGCAAGGCGATGGCCAGTGCCCGGTCGGCCGGTGACAGCGCGCTCACCACGATCAAGGGCTGGCCGCGCAAGATCCAGCTCGCCGCCGCCGTGGGCGTGGTCGCCGTACTGGTGATCGGTTTTGTCGCGTTCTCCGGCAGCGACCCGGAGACCTCCGCACCGCCGCCGCAGGCCGGTCCCTCGCCCACCGCACCGGCCGGACCGGCGTTCCCGGTTCAGGCACACTCGGACCGGGGCATCTCGGTCAACGTGCCGGAGGGCTGGAAGAAGAGCGCCCCCAAGGGCGCGCTCTACATCGACTACACCGACCCGGACGACTCCGGCCGCAAGATTCGGATCCTGATCGAAAAGACAACGGCCGCCCCGATCAAGTTCCTGGAGAACGCGGGCGGTCAACTCGCCAAGCCGGACAGCAAGTCCTGCGCCAAGCCCTACACCGAGGTCGCCCTCCAGGAGGTGGAGCTGGCCGGCAAGCCGGCTGCCGAACTGGAGTACACCTGCGGCGACGGCGACACCAAGCGGCACGGGATCTGGCGGGCGATCGTCCAGGACGGCAAGGCGTACGAGTTCTACCTGACCACCCCGGACGCCAAGTTCGAGGAGAGCAAGCCGATCTTCGAGGAGATGGTCCGCAGCTTCGCCGTCACCGCGGCTGGCTGACCACCGGCCGGGGGACCCGACCGACCGGGTCCCCCGCCGTGCTATCAAGTCCGGGTGACGGCGAACCCGAACGACCCCGACGACCTGCGCCTGCGTGCCGAGGACTGGCTGGCCGACGACCCTGACCCGGCCACCCGGGACGAGCTGCGGGCCCTGCTCGACCGGCTGCCGGGCAGCGCGGCCGAGCTGGCCGACCGGTTCGCCGGGCCGCTCACCTTCGGCACCGCCGGGCTGCGCGGGGCGCTGCGCGCCGGGCCGAACGGGATGAACCTCGCCGTGGTCACCCAGGCCGCCGCCGGGCTGGTCGGCTGGCTCGCCGCCCGCGACGCCACCGGCCCACTGGTGATCGGGTACGACGCCCGGCACGGCTCCCGTACGTTCGCCGAACGAACCGCGCAGATCGCCACCGGGGCTGGTCGACCGGCTCTCCTGCTCCCCCGCCCGCTGCCCACCCCGGTGCTCGCGTACGCCGTCCGGGCCCTCGGCGCGGCGGCCGGGGTGATGGTGACGGCCAGCCACAATCCGCCCCAGGACAACGGCTACAAGGTCTACCTCGGCGCCGAACTGGGCGGCCCGCGAGGTGCCGGGGCGCAGATCGTGCCGCCCGCCGACACCGAGATCGAGGCCGCCATCCGCGCGGTCGGCCGACTGCACGACGTACCGCTCGGTCCGGCCGGCGAGGTGCTCGGCGACGACCTGGTCGCCGGGTACGTGGCCAGCGCCGTGGCGGTGCTCGACCCGGAGGGTCCCCGGGGGCTGAAGGTGGCGTACACCCCGCTGCACGGGGTGGGCGGCGCGGTGCTCACCGCCGCCTTCGCCCGGGCCGGCTTCGGTGTCCCCGGAATCGTGGCCGAACAGGCCGAACCCGACCCCGACTTCCCCACCGTGGCGTTCCCGAACCCGGAGGAGCCGGGCGCGGTCGACCGGCTGGTGGCGCTCGCCAGCGGCATCGGCGCCGACCTGGCGATCGCCAACGACCCGGACGCCGACCGGTGCGCGGTCGCGGTCGCCGACCCGGACGGCCGGTGGCGCATGCTGCGCGGCGACGAGTTGGGCGTACTCCTCGCCGACCAGCTCGTCCGGCGCGGGGTGACCGGCCTCTACGCCACCACGATCGTCTCCTCGTCACTGCTGCGGGCCATCTGCGCCGCCCGGGGCCTGCCCTACGACGAGACGCTGACCGGGTTCAAGTGGATCGTCCGGGCCGAGTCGGGTGACGCCCCACTGGTGTACGGCTACGAGGAGGCGCTCGGCTACTGCGTCGCCCCGGACCGGGTACGCGACAAGGACGGCATCACCGCCGCGCTGGTCGTCGCCGAACTCGCCGCCGGCCTCAAGGCCGAGGGACGTACGCTGCTCGACCGGCTCGACGAACTCGCCGCCGAGTTCGGCGTCCACCTGACCGACCAGCTCTCGGTACGGGTCGACGACCTGGGCCGGATCCGGGAGCTGATGGCGGGGCTGCGCGCGGACACCCCGACCCGCCTGCTCGACGCGCCGGTGACCTCGGCGCAGGATCTACTGCCCGCCTCCGACGTGCTGGTCCTGCGCACCGACACGGCCCGGGTGGTGATCCGGCCCTCCGGCACCGAGCCGAAGCTCAAGGCGTACCTGGAGGTGGTGGAACCGGTCGACGGCCCGGACCGGCCGGCGGAGGTGGCCGCAACGGTCGCGGCGGCCCGGCGACGGGCCGGCGACAAGCTGACCAGGCTGCGGGCCGAGATCGCGACGGCACTCGGCCTGGGCTGACGCCGACCGGCGCCCCCACCACTTTGGCCGCCGCTGCTCGTTACAGCAGATGTGCTCGCACGTCGTTGTTACGCACTCGTCCCGACCGCCCTCCGACGCCGCTTCCACCAGCGCGTTCCGTTCGAACAGCAGGTCCGGATCGGCCGGTGGCTGAGCCGGCCGGCCGGCTCGCTCGGCCTGGGTCTGCGGCAGTGGTACGACGACCGCTCCGGCCGGGACACCGGCCGGCGGTGGGTCCGGCTGGACGGTCGCCGGGTCAGCGCGGTGGTCGACCCGGACGCCACGCCGCTCGCCGCCCACCAGGGCAACCTGGACCGGGTGCTGGCCGCGCTCGCCGACGCGTCGGTGGAGCACTTCACCATCCCGCACCACCGTGGCCTGCGCAGCCGGATCGGCGTGCCGGCCAGCCAGCGGGCCGAGGCGCTCCGGGCGGTGGCCGGGCTCCCCGACGTCCTGATCGGACGCCCCGGCCGACCGGCGCTGCGGCCACGTCCCGGCCGGCGCCGCCCGCGTCGGGTGGGCCGGGCCGACGTGGTGCTGGTCTACCGTCCGATCTGGGTCGGCGAAAACCTCGCGTACGGCGCCGCGTACGGCTGTGAGCTGGAGTTCTGGCACGGCGGTGACGGTCGGCTGACCGCGCCCCGGCCGAACGCGCTGGCCCGCAGCGTGCCCAGCTACCGCCCGAACGTACGGGTGCCGGGAGCGTCGCTGAACTCGTTCGTACCGACCGGCTACCACGCCCGTTACCCGGTCCGGGCCGACTTCGCCGGGGTCTCCGCCGACGCGGTCACCTTCCCCGTCGACGCGGTCTACACCTGGCACGACCGCGACGACCCGCACTGGCGCTCCCGCTACCGAGCCGCGCACGACCGGCACGGGCCGCACGGCGCCGCGGACGAGGAGCCCCGGCACGCCGACCACGACGTGCTGCGCTACTCGCTGCGCTCACTGCACATGTACGCGCCCTGGCTGCGGCACGTCTACCTGGTCACCGACGGGCAGGTGCCGCGCTGGCTGGACCTGCCCCAGCCCGGACTGACCGTGGTCGACCACCGGGACCTGTTCGGCGGCGACGCGACCCTGCCGACCTTCAACCCGCACGCGGTCGAGTCGGTGCTGCACCTGATCCCCGGGCTGGCCGAACACTTCCTCTACCTCGACGGCAACGTCCTGCTCGGACGGCCGGTGCTGCCGCGTACGTTCTTCCACCCGAACGGTCTGACCAGGTTTTTCCCGTCCCGGGTGGCCCAGATCGACCTCGGCGACCCGGCGTACACCGACGCCCCGGTCACCGCCGCCGCGAAGAACAACCGCCGGCTGATCGCCCGCCGGTTCGGCCGTGTGATCAGTCAACGGATGAAGCACACCCCGTACCCGCTGCGCCGGTCGGTGCTGGCCGAGATCTGCGCCGCCGCGCCGGAGGAGATCGCCGGGACGCGGAGCCACCCGTTCCGGCACCCGGCCGACCTCGCCATCGCCTCGGGTCTGCACCACCACTGGTCGTACCTGCGGGGCACGGGCGTGCCCGGCCCGATCCGGCACCTGCGTGCCGACCTGGCCGACCCACTCACCCCGGCGCTGCTGAACCACCTGTTGAGCTGGCGGGACCACGACACGTTCTGCCTCGAGGACAGCATCCCGGCCGGCGCCGACCGGGACCGGCCGGACGCCACGCAGCGTGACTTCCTGGCCCGTTACCTCCCGGTCCGGTCGCCCTGGGAGGTGACCGCCGAGGTCGAGGCGACCCGGGTGCACCAGACCGCCACCGAACTCGCCCACCTGCTCCAGCCAGGCGTACGGCGCGGGCCGGGACCGGGTCCGGTGCCGCTGGCCCGCCCGGGCCAACCCGCACCGACCGCACTCCCCGACGGGCAACTCCAGCCGCGCTGACCACCGTGCCGGCCAGGCGGCCGAGTCCGGTCAGCTCCGGGCGCCTCGATTTTGGGCGGGTCAGCTCCGGGCCGGTCAGCTCCGGGCGCCCAGGGCCGCGTCGATCGCCCGGCTCAGGGCGGCGATCACCAGTGCCACCGAGGGACGCACGGTCGACTCCTCCAGGCTCACCTCGCCGGTGAACCCGGCACCACCGGCGATGTCCGCCAGCCGCCGGTGCGCGTCCGCGAGCGCCGGACCGGTCAACCCCAGGCTCGGCTCCATCCGGCTCGCCGCGACCAGGGCGGCCAGGGCCGCCGTACGCTCGTCGGGTGCCTGCTCGCCGGTGAGCGCCACGGCCAGCCGGCCCCGCATCTCCGTCTCCACCGTCGGGTCCACCACCGGGTAACGGTGCACGTGGATGTGGCCGAGCGCGGTCTCGTCGACATCCCGGACCACGCCCCGGGCCACCAGGTCGGCCAGGATCCGGTCCCGCAGGCCGTGCCGCAGCCGCTGCACCCAGGAGGCCGGCGAGAGCGGGGTCTCCGTCGCCATCCGCCCCAACACCTCGTCGGTGATCGGTTTGCCGGTCGGCGTCGGGTCGGCGACCACGATCGAACCGTCGCCGTACGCGACCCGTCCGGCCAGCGCCAACTCCACCAGCACCCCGGCGGCCATTCCGAGGTCGAGTCCGATCCGCGAGCCGGTCGCCTTACCCGACTCGTCGTCGTACGCGAGCAACAGCAACTCTTCGGCCAGCGTCACACCAGTCATGGCCCGAAACGCTAGTCGGTGTGCGCACGAACGCACAGGTGGCCTCGCCCGACCGGGGGAAGTCGTCGCCGCCGGTGGCCCGGGCGACGCCCGTCGGCCGCGCCGTAGGGTGACCGGGTGCAGGCCATACTCGCCACCCTCGGCTACGTGCTCTCCCCCGACGGCCGCCGGGTGCTGATGATCCGTCGCGACACCCGACCGGACGACCTGCACTTCGGCTACTACAACGGGCTCGGCGGCAAGCTGGAGCCCGGTGAGGACGTGGTCGCCGGCATGCGCCGGGAGATCCGCGAGGAGGCCGGGCTCGAGTGCCGGACGGTGGAACTGGCCGGCACCATCTCCTGGCCCGGGTTCGGCCGTAACGGCGAGAACTGGTTCGGCTTCCTGTTCCGGATCCCGGACTGGTCCGGCGTGCCGTACGAGCGCTGTCCCGAGGGCACCCTGATCTGGACCGAGCTGGCCGACATCCTCGGCGGTGCCGTACCGATGTGGCCCAGCGACCGCAACTTCCTACCGCTGGTCTTCGCCGATCGCCCCAGGGTCTTCCACGGCTCCCAACCCTTCCACCGCGGCACCCCCGGCAACTGGACCGTCACCGAGTAAGGAAGGGCCCCTTGTTATCGTTTTTTGTATAGGAAGGGGCCCTTCCTAACCTGTGGGGTTAGTCCTTGTCGCCTCTGGCGAGGTGGCCCGTTCCGGGCTGAAAATCGTGTTGGTCGCTCGCTGACGTCGTCGCTCCTTGGTCCTACGAG